>JAZQZR010000012.1:0-38878 GCA_045634185.1 Bacteroidales bacterium
TTACATGGTACGCATCGTAACAGAAAACGGCGTAGCAGTAAAACAAATCACTGTTGTAAAATAAGAATTCTAGAATTCTAGAACTTTAAAACTCTAGAATTCTAAATTTCTAAAATTCTAGAGTTCAAAAAAGGGTTGCCGCAAGGCAGCCCTTTTTTTGTTCTGTCGCTTGACATTGTTTTGCAGGAATTCTTTTTTTTAAAGACGCCACGGGGTGACGTCTCTACAGGGATGATGCTATCTCAAGGATGTTTTTTTAAAATTCTAAAGATTCTCGCAAAGGCGCAAAGTGTCGCAAAGTAATTCTCTGCGTTGCTCTGCGTCTTTGCGAGTTAGGAGTAGGGACGCGGCAAGCCACGTCCGTACAATGCGTTTTTTTAATTCTAAAGTTCGCCTCCTTGCGTTAGGGATTGGAGCGGCATCCTTTTGGAGCGCAGCGGAAAAAGATATAGCGGAAAGCCCGACGGCGGAGCGCAGCGGAGACGGAACGCCCAAAGAAAAGAAGACTACAAGTCAACAAGACTACGTGACTACAAGTTGTTGGGGTGATGTGGTTTTCACAGAAAAAACATTTCGTGTAGTTTCGTGTAGTTTCGTGTGGTTTCGTGGATGGAGGATTTCAGGATTTGGGGATTAGAGGTGGATTTCGAGGTAACAAGAGCGCATGTAGAGACGTTACCCCAGTGGCGTCTGATGAGGAAAGACAAAAGCCGAAGTTTTTCTGAGATTCTGAATTTCTTGTATTATTTTGTACCATTATCCGTTTATAATTTTAAAAAAATCACTAACTTTGCAACCAGTTTTGAGTGGTGAGAGCCATTCTTTAATTAGGTTGAAAATCAATTATTTTTAAATTATTAACAAACAAAATTAATTCTTAAAATGAAAAGATTTTTTCTTTTTTTAATGTTGTGTGTTTGCGGTCTTTCATATTCTGTCAATGCACAAATTGAAATCACTATTGGTGATGGTGATACTAATAGTGGAGTCCTTCCAATTGAAGACGGCTTCAAATATAGTGTCACACAACAAATCTTCACAGCAGAAGAATTGTTAGCAACAGAAGGCAATTTCACTGCTGTATCATTCAAAATGGCTAATGCTTCAGGTGCAACTCGTAGCATTGCTGTTTACATGGTTAATACTGAAAAAGAGTCTTTCGCTCATACTCAAGACTGGGTTAATCTTTCAGATGCTAACCTCGTCTATTCAGGTCCGTTGACATATCCAGGCGAATCAGGCGAATGGGTAAAAATCCAATTCCAAAATGCTTTCAGCTATGAAGGCGGCAATGCATTGCTCTGCGTCATCGACAATACAGCAGTGTTTGAAAATTATGAAGATGAATCAAAATTCTATACTTATTCAACAGGTTCAACACCAAGATCTCTTAATAAGGCTTCATTGCAATATTCATATAATCCTGGCAGCTTAAGCAGTGTTTATGGTAACTATACAGGTTCAAACCCTTACTATAACAACCAGGTTATCTTCGATTATGAAATTTCAGACGATGTAGAACCTTCAGTAACAGTGACTCCAAATCCAATCAATTTGGGACATTGCCCTGTAGGCAAATGGAAAGCTCCATACGAAGTCAGTGTAGCTTCAAACATCGCAGCTATGACAATCAACTCTATCACATCATCAGATTCTTTCTTCAATTTGTCAGATGTTGACACTCCAGTTGATGTTGTCTATGGTTCACCAGTGACATTTGAAATCACAGCTGGTACAGGTACAGGCAACAAGTCAGGACAACTCACAATAACATACGGTGACGATAATGCAACAGAAGTCGTTGAGATGTCGGCAGTAGCTTACACTCCAACAGGTAACGACGTTTGGGAAATGGCTGAAGTTGTTTCAACATATCCAAGCTTGCTTATGCCAACAATGACAAATGTTTATGACAATTACGTCTTGCCTTTCGGCGGTGAAGACGGCGCTGACGTGGTTTATAAACTCGTTTTTGACACAGACCAATTGTTAAGCGTTACTCCAACAG
Organism: Bacteroidales bacterium; assembly: GCA_045634185.1. Taxonomy (GTDB): domain Bacteria; phylum Bacteroidota; class Bacteroidia; order Bacteroidales; family F082; genus Limimorpha. Next base: position 2,009 of record JAZQZR010000012.1, read on the forward strand.
GAGCAACAGGAGCTAAGGCAGTTTTGTATGAAGAAGGCTTCCAAGGTGTAGGCGGTCCTCACATCGACAACTACTATCCTCTCCAAGAAAGCGGCATCATTTCAGACATGCTTGTTCCAGCTGGCACTTACTACCTCGTAGCATCAGCTCCAACAACTCCTCTCATGATTTATATTGAGACAGAAGCTAGCCCATTGGCATCACAAGCTACAAATCCAACACCAGCTTACAACGCTCAAAATGTGACAAACTCAACATTGTCATGGAACTTCGGCGCTAACACAGTTGAATATCAAGTTTTGTTCGGAACACAAAATCCTCCACAAGATGTTGTTGTTAACTGGACAAACAACCTCCAAACTCAATATAATGCTGGCAGTTTGGCTGACAACACAACATACTTCTGGCAAGTTAACACACGTAACTCTTCAGGCGAGACAGAAGGTGATGTATGGATGTTCTCAACTCCATTTGAAGCACCAGCAGGCGTTATGGCTTCTAACACTATGCTTTACGAAGGCGACAACGTTACAATTTCATGGCCAGCTGTATCTAACACAATGAATATCGGTTATAATGTTTATGCTGATAACGTAAGACTTAACGACGAAGTTATAGCTGCATTATCATATTCAACAAACGAACTTCCATATAACATCAGCGGACATAATGTCACAGTGACTGCAGCATATCCATATGGTGAATCAGCTCATACAGAGTTTATCAATGTTTATGTAACAGGTACAACAACAGTTCAAGGCCGACTCCTTGAAATTGACGGCAACACATCACTCACAGCAGGTGAAGTATCTTTCGGTGGTAAAGATGAATATAATGTTTCACATACTTATAAAATTCCTGTCAACAGCAATGGTGAATATTCAGCAGAAATCTTAGTCGGTGATTATATCGTTACAGCTACATCTGCAGGTTATCAAACAATGTCACAAGAAATTGAACTTGTTTATGGTGAACCAATGACACTCGATTTCTATATGTCAGAAAACTACCAGACAGTTGATAATGTCGTTGCAACAGAACTCACAAACTCTGTTAAAGTTGAATGGGAAATGGAATCACGTGCTTTCAGCAGTTTCAACGTTTATAGAACAAACATCCATAGCGACGTCATTACTCCTCTCGTAAAGAATATCGAAGAAACATCATACACCGACAACGAATGGAACTCATTAGAAGCAGGTACTTACAAATGGGGCGTTTCTGCAGTTTATGAAGGCAACCGCGTTGAAGAAATTCTCTATAAAGAAGACTTTGAATCAGGTTCTATGCCACAAGGATGGACAATCTACCAAGAACCACAATCAGAATATTATATCTCTGACTGGGCAGTTAAGAGCAGTTCTTACAACACATACGCTTACGACGGCAGTTACTCAGCATTCAGCCAAGGTTCAGCATCTTCATCATCATATTATATGGTGACATCAGCATTCGACCTTTCATTATGCTCAAGCGTAAAATTGAATTTCCAATATGTAACTCCAGCATGGGACGGCGACGTTAACGTATTAAAAGTTATGGTCGGTAATTCTCAATCAGGTCCTTGGACAGAAGTATGGTCAACAAATGGAGCTGACGTTCCTGCATGGACAGAAGCTAATGTTGACTTGTCAGAATATGCTCAGAAAGAAACTTATATCGCTTTCGTAAATGAAAACAACTACGGATATTGCGTAGGTATCGACAACTTCAAAGTCGTTAACAACTCTAACGAATCAGCTATCGTTTGGTCTAACACAATCGATAAAGGCATGTCAACATCTGTTGAAGTTAATGTTTCAACAAACAGCGGCGACTCTGCAGAAGGTGCAACAGTAAGCTTCATCAATATGGTTGAAACAACCGACTATATCGTTGTAATCGACGATTCAGGTTCACACAAATGGAACAACTTCCGTAAAGGTAAATACGAATTGACAGTAGAACTTCCAGGCTTTACTTCAGAATATCAAAGCAAAGTCGTTGAAATCTGGGATGCTGAAGAATTCGACATCGTACTTCAAGAAGTATTGGCACCAGTACAAAACCTTTATGTTTCACCAACAGGTTGGGTTAAATGGGATGCTGCTGACACAAGAGCATTAGAGTCATATACAATTAAATTGAACGGCGCAACAGTTGACGAAGTAACAACTCCTTACTATCAACACGATATCGAAGCTTACGCTTTCGAAGATGGTACAGTTTATACAACAACAGTTATCGCTAACTACACATCAGGTTCAAGCGCTGCTGTTAAGGCATCATGGACTTTCAGAGAATGCGACAACTTCGAATATGCTTCAGAAATAAAAGTTGAAAATGTTGACGGCAAAAACGTATTGACATGGACAATGCCAGAAGTAAGCCACGAAAACGAATCAGCAGGCAACTCAATATTCTATGACGATGGCAACAATGTTGACGGCGTCGGTCGTTACAGCGGCGGCACTTTCTATTGGGGTATCAAATTCACTCCAGAAGACTTGGCTCCATACGTCGGCAAGAAGATCCTCAAGGTCATGACATACGACTACGCATATCATAACGGTGAATTCTATATCTACACAGGCGGCGACACAGCTCCTATCAACAAGATTTACACTCAACCATACTACTGCTATGGTACAAAACAATATGTTGAATTTGAAATGACAGAAGCTATCCCTGTTGGTACAGAACCTATCTGGATTATCTTCCATAACCTCAACGGTCAATATATCGCTCCAGCTGGCGCTAACACAGGCAATCCTAACGGACGCTGGATTTCAGAAGACGGCGAAGTATGGTGGGATATGTATGCTGACATCGAATGGGACTACACATGGAACATCCGTGCTTTCCTCAACTATGAAGGCGAATACCCAGGAATGGAAAACGATATCATCGGTACAATGATTTATCGCGACGGCGAACTCTTGGTAAGCGAACCTGTTGAAGGCAACACATTCACCGACGAAACAGCTGACGCTGACGCTGAATACTGCCTCAAAGTTGTTCACGGCGGTTTGCCAAACGTTTCTTACTATGCAATGTCATGCTTGGCATGTCCAGAAGAATCTGTAGTGGAAAACGAACTCGAAGATTTGATGGTTTATCCTAACCCAACAAAATCTAACTTAAATATTACAGCTGAAAATATGAAACGTATCAGCATCATCAACACATTAGGACAGATTGTTTATGATGCAGAAGTCGATTCAGATAACGAAGTCATCGATATGGCTCAATACGAATCAGGCTTGTATATGGTACGTATAATAACAGAAAACGGCGTCGCTGTTGAACGAGTGAATGTCGTTAAATAAAAATTAATCAAAAAGGTTTTGGGTGTCATTGCTCAAAACCTTTTTTTATCCATAAGAAATAAAATCTAAAATCTAAAATATGGTTTCCTACGAACGTTTATCTGAAAAAACTAAAATGGCGGAACTCGTCATCTCTAATCCAAAACTAATGCTCACGTTGTCACGATTCGGCATAGAACTAGGCTTCGGCGATCATAATGTTAAAGAAGTATGTGAAAAAGCTAATGTCAATTCAACATTCTTCTTGCTGATATGCAACTTATATTCCAACCCTGATTTTATCCCGACATCCGACGACATCGACTCTGTGGATGTGAAAACTATATTGTCTTATCTGTCGGTATCTCATAAATATTATGTGGAAGAAAGAATACCGCACATAGAACATCATCTTAACAGAATCATCGAAGCCTGCCCAGAACGTTTTGGAAATACATTGCAACGTTTCTTTAAAGAATATAAGAGAGAAGTGGCAAATCACTTCAGATATGAAGAAGAAACGGTGTTCCCTTATATCAATTCGTTATGCGATAATGCGCAGGAAAAGAAATTCTCAATACATGAGTTCGAGTCGAATCACAGCAATATAGAAGATAAACTCGACGACTTGATGAATATTCTCATCAAATATCTTCCTGCAGATATCTTCCCTAAGGAAAGAATAGAGATTTCTCTCGACATAATGGATTTGTCGTCCGACTTAAACTGTCATACTCTCGTTGAAGAACGTGTGCTTGTGCCTTTCGTGGAATCGTTAGAACGTAGATGCTATGAAAATAAATAAGATAGTAATAGCAGAACCTTCACCTATAGTAGCGGCAGGTCTGCTCCGATTCTTCGAGGATATGAATCAGATTCAGGTGGTCTCGGTGGTGGATAATATCGACGACTTGAACGACAAGATGATTGTGCATAACCCGGATATGCTGATTGTCAATCCTATTATGCTTGGATATACTAATAATAATGTCATAAAGCAAATCAATAATGTCTCTCCCGACACTATGTGTATTGCTCTTGTCACGACTTTCGTCGATAAGAATTTCTTAAGATATTTTAAGGAAATAATAGAACTGAGCGACAGCAAGCAGAAAGTATGCAACAAGATTTTCAATCTCATCAATAATAACGAAGAAACTTCATCACAGAGTGAGAGCGTCGATTTGTCGAATCGCGAGACAGATGTCTTGATTTGCGTTGCTAAAGGCATGACGAATAAAGATATCTCAGATATGTTGAATATCTCAGTTCATACTGTCATCACACACCGTAAGAATATCGTGAAAAAAACCGGAATCAAATCTGTTTCCGGTCTCACTGTTTATGCTTTGCTTAACAATCTCGTAGAAGAATCTGAGATTTACGAGTGATTATAATAAAGTGACGACAACCACTGTGATGGCGAATATTATCGCTTCTAGAGAAGCCTGTCCTAACAATGCGTTGAGTTGTTTGCCTTTATATTTCTCTAATTTGATATAAACGCTGATGGAATAAATCAGCATTGGGATTATTGCGAGCGCCCATGTGCTAGGAGCGCATACGTCTTTCATGAAATAAAATCCTAATCCGCAAGCGATGATTGGGTTGAACAGGAATACTTTTTTCATGAAATTGCTTCCGAAAATTCCTACTGTAGTGACCTTGTTAAATTGTTTGTCTTCTATCTCATCACGCACGTTGTTGACAATAAGTAATTCATCTACAACGAGTCCCATTGCAAGACCTGCTGTTATTATTTCCCAGCTTATTTCATTTGTTAAAATATAATAAGTGAAGGTGACTGGAATCATTCCGAAAAACAATACGACGGCAACATCGCCTAAAGCGTTGTATGATAATGGAATTGGTCCTAACGAATAACAAAATGCTACGGCTATTATCAATAAACCGAATGGCAGTAATATCCATCCGCCCCAATAAATCAAACTCAATCCGACTATGAAACAGATTGAAACTAATAATATTATTGCTCTTGTGATGGTCTTGATGCTTACCTCGCCACTGACGAGTTTTCTGTCTGGACCGAGACTGGATTCATTGTCGCAACCGGTTTTGTAGTCGGCGTAATCGTTTACAACATTAGATGTCGCCTGCGCTAACATGGCGAATAATAAACATAAAATCGCCGGTAACCACAGATTCCCGCCATTTTCAAAAGCCAATGCTACGGCCATAATCACAGAAGCCATCGAGACTAATAATGTCTTAGCTCTGATGATTTCAAACCATTTCTTAATATTTTTTAACATAATCCCAATTCCTAATTTGATAGACGTGTCAATGTGTGTTTATTTCAAAGGAAACATTGACGCGTCTCTACAATTCCTAATTAATTAAATCCTTCATAAATTCTGCAAAGTCCGAATGTCAATGCTTTTTGCTTTACATTCTTGAATCCGCATTCTTCCATTATTGCCATAAACTCTTTTGGCTTAGGAAAGTTCATTACAGAGTTGGGAAGATAAGTATAAGCCTTACTGTCGCCTGATATTTTCTTTCCGATGAAAGGAAGGATGTGCAGGAAGTACAACTTATATAACGAAAGCAAAATCTTGTTTTGAGGGACGGAAAGCTCTAATATAAGAAGGTGTCCCTTGTCTTTCAAGACGCGACGTAGTTCATTCAATCCTTTCTTTTTATCCTCGAAATTTCTTATTCCGAAAGCAATGAATGCAGAATCGAAGCTATTATCCTCGAAGCTGAGGTTTTCGCATTCTTCTACTTTGAAATTTATGTTGTTGAGATTTAAAGATTTTATTTTCTCTTCACCAACTTTAATCATTCCTTCAGAGATGTCAATACCCGTCACGAAAGGAATGCCAGCCTTAGCTAAAGCGATGCTAGAATCCGCTGTGCCACAAGCCACGTCAAGAACATGAGCGTTTTGGACTTTGAGACTTTGAGACTCTGTGTCTTTGAGTCTTTTACAAATGCGTTTGACGGCTTTTCTTCTCCAAATCTTATCGATGTTAAGAGAAAGAATATGATTAAGTTTGTCGTAAGTAGGAGCGATGTTGTTGAACATCGAACGCACGAAATTTTTATCAGCCATATTATTTATGTCAACAGTCAACGGACAACAGACAACAGTCTTTGTCCATATTTTTATAATTGTTTATTTTTCGTTGAAAGCAATCCGCAGGCAGCGTCGATGTCTTGTCCACGTGACGCTCTGATTGTTGCGATGATGCCTTTGTCGTTGAGTCTGTCGCGGAAGCGTTCCATATCATCCATTGTCGGGCTTTGAAGGTTGATGCCAGGGATGCTGTGGAAACGGATGAGGTTGACTCTGCAACGGAGGCTGCCGAGTTGTTTCGCGAGTTCCTTGATATGGTCGGAAGTGTCGTTGAGACCTTTGAATACGATATATTCGAAGAAGACACGGCGTTGTCCGCTCCAGTCGTGCTGACGGATAGCGTGGATGACTTCGCGTATTGGATATGCCTTTTCCACTGGCATTATCTTCATTCTCTCGTCGTGGAAAGGAGAGTGGAGACTGACAGCGAGATTGCATTTCGACTCATCGAGGAAACGTTTCATATAAGGTATCACGCCTACTGTCGATACAGTGATGCGAGTCGGACTCATGGCGAGGCCCCAGTCAGATGTCATCACGTTGAGTGTGCGCATGAGGTTGTCGTAATTGTTCATCGGTTCGCCCATTCCCATGAATACGTAGTTGGTGAGTTTCTCATATTCAGGAAGGTTGAGTATTTGGTTCAGGATATCGCTAGCAGGAAGATTCTCTTGGAAACCCTGTTTGCCAGTCTGGCAGAAGAGACAGTTCATCTTGCAGCCTACTTGAGAAGAGACGCATAATGTTGCACGTTCTTTATCAGGGATGTAAGCTGATTCTATGAAATTGTCAGCTCCAGGGAAGAGATATTTTTTTGTTCCGTCTTTTGATTCTTGGACGGTTTCATAGTTGCGGTAGCCGGTAGTATAATTTTCGGAGAGAAGCTGACGTGTTGCTTTAGAGAGGTTTGTCATTTCGTCGAAGCTGCCGGTGTGTTTTTTGTAGAGCCATTCTGTCAATTGTTTGGCTGTGAACTTAGGCAATCCATGTTGATTGACGATTTCCTGTATTTCTTCTAAGGTTAAACCGAGTAATGCTTTCATGATTTATATTTTTATAGGTCAACAGACAAGGGACAACAGACAGCAGTCATTGTCCAGTTAAAACTTCGTTGAGAAGTGTGCAAATTTAGGAAAAAACTCAGAACTATTGGAGGTTTTTTCGATATAAATTCAGAAACTCAGAAGAACTAAGTATTAACAAATTTTAACACAATTTTCTTAATTTCATTAACATTTACGTTAAAAATTGTTAAAAGCAAAACATTCTCTTTGCAAACACTTGACAAAAGATTGATGAGATTGTAGATTTGCAGCATTAACCGAAATTTAGAAATCATGAGAAATAACATTTTAAGTTCATCTGTAAATTACGATGAAAAGGATTATCAGGAATTGCTGCATGACACTATCGCAGTTATAGAATCTTCACGCACACATATTGCTAAACAAATCAATATGCATGTCATATCTTCTCATTGGGAGATTGGCAAACTTTTAGAAGAAAGCAAACTAGATAGCAAACACGGAGATCAAATTGTTAAAAGATTATCAGTAGATCTGAAAGACAGATATCCCAATATGGGATTGTCTCCAAGAAACTTATGGGATATGAAACGCTTTTATCTTCGTTATTATCAAGAAGATACAAAACTGCGACAAGCTGTCGCAGTTTTGCCATGGGGACATAATTTGTTATTATTAAATAGCGATTTGTTGTCAGAGCATATTCTTTTCTACGCCAACGAGGTTGTCTCAAAAAGTTGGTCACGCAACATGCTAAACCTAGGATCATTTGGAAGTAGAACTTGCTTTACAAGATGTCAACAAGCCAATAGGAGTCGCTGAGTTTCAATATCTCTTGCCACAAAACAAACTGGAAGCAATGATCACTAATGAAATAAAGAAAAGAAGTGAAAAATAGTTGCTCAGAAACTTAGAGAATCTTTGAGCTTTTACCCAAAGTCTGTTGTCTTTCTTTTGGGCGTTCCGGCTCCGCTTACAGCTCCGCCGTCGGGCTTTCCGCTATATCTTTGCTCGCTCCGCTCGCAAAGGATGCCGCTTCAATCCCTAACGCGGAAGGGCGATGAGCAATGAGCTGCGAGCTTTGAGCAAAAAGAACTCACTGCTCATAGCTCAAGGCTCACAGATAGTTTTCAACTTTCAACTAAAAAATGTGGCGTTTCCTTGGTTGTAAAAACAAACAAGACTCCCGAAATAATATCGAGAGTCTTGTTTGCAATATATGTGTTTTGTACCATTTTTGTTTTAAAAAATGATATCATAACATGGCATTCTTGTTCTTTTAGAAATAAATGGTAATAAGATGGATTATAAATTGAAAAAATTAAATCACACATTAGGTTTGATAACCAATACATAATTTTAAATGTATTGGTTGCAAATATTGAATTATTTTCTTTAATTTGCATATCACTTAAAACAATATTATTATGAAAAAGTTTTTTCATTTATTATTTTTTTTAACCATAGGATTGTCTCTGATGGGACAGACTTATGATATCAATCTTAATGCAAAAATGGTGCAAACAAATGGTTGGAAAAAAGATACTTATGTAAATATTAAACAATTCAAGCACTCTATTGAAGAAGATGAATATGGAGCGATACACGAATGCTTTTATTTGATAGATTCTGCTAATAATAGATTGGATGTTAATTCAAAATTTAGTGATTGTTTTGAGTTTGAGTATAAAAATATTCAGGATTTATGGGATGCATGCGTAATAACAAATGTTCTCAATACACTCAAGAAAAAAGGTTATCAATATAATTTGCGTTCAGAGATGGAGTTAGATGCATTGGATTACATTAGTAATGTTAAGAGTTATGGTTTAGAACTCAATGACCCTTATTTACAGATGTATATTTATAGTCTTGTCGCAAAAATTGCTCCGAAATATTTGATAGATGGACGATCCCCAAGTATAAATGTTCTTATACAAGAAAATCCTAGTATTAACGCATGTTGTTTCCCTAATGGAACAATTGTGTTAAATACAGGGTTGTTAGCAGTTTTACATAGTGAAGATGAATTGGTTGCTATTCTTGCGCATGAAATATCACATTATGTTCTTGATCATTCAGTACAAAATATCAATGCGGCGATAGCAAGAGAGAATCGGGCACAATTATGGGCTGCTATAGCTACAGGAATTACTGCTGCTGCAGAAGGTTATATTGCATCTCAAAATGATTACTATGTTCCAGGTTCGGCAACATTGGGAATGGCAGTTCTGTCATCAACAATAGCTTCACAAGCTGCAAAAAATCTTGGCATGGAATACAATCATCAACAGGAATATGAGGCGGATAAATTTGCAAAAAGAGTGCTGGTGTTTTTAGGGTATGATGAAAATGCGTTGGCGACAGCATTGTCAAGACTTGAAAAAGAATATGTTAAGGATAGAAATAATGTAATGTATATAAACTCATACACACATCCTGCGTTGACAGAACGTGTCAAAAAAGCAGGTGCTCCAATTGACATGAAAGATAAAGATTTTGAACAAATAATCTCATTTGCTGTTTCTAATGTTGCAATAATGGAGTATTCCAATTATAGATTTTATCGATGTTTACCTTATGTAAATCAAAATATTGAAAATGGTGTGGCTACAGCTGATGATTATATTATAAAAGCTAATTGTTTATTGTCAATCAAAGATGACAAACAGAGTAATGAGGAGGTTTTATCGCTTATAAATGCAGCTAAAACAATTGATGAGGGTAACATAAACATTTATAAAACAGAAATTATTTCAACTCTTCGCAGTAATGACATTATAAAAGCAATAGAATTATTAAATCAATATATTGGAATTCTTAACACCTATACTCTTGAAGATATTCGTAGTGAAAGTATGTGGGAATCATTAAGTAATTTTATAAATAAAGAAAAAGATTGGGCCGAAAAAATGGTTGTGAAATTAAGAGGTATGAATCGTATAACTATTGAATAAGAATGTTTAAACTGTCCTATCTTTTATATCGTCTCAATCTCCGAATGTATCGCTTCAAGCAGTCTGTTGAACTCAGATGTAGTGAATGATTCACTGCTTTTTAATTCATTAACATCAAATGTTTTGAACTTTATTTCGCCTTGTCCGATACACAGTGTCAAACTGAATTTCGATGATTCAGAGTCGTATGATAAAGTAAACACTTTGTTGATACCATATCTCATCATTATGGAATCGTCTTTATGTTCATTTAGAGATTTAGAATCGAAACTTTTATATATTTCATATCATTCCTATTTTGAGATTTTAATGCAATAAATATACGTATATTATTCCTATTTTTGATATTTTAGGAATAAAACAAATTGAATTTAATTAGGAATGTGGAATTAGGAATGATGGTAGAGACGCGTCAATGTTTCCTTTAAAATAAACACACATTGACACGTCTATGGTTAATTAGGAATTTTCTTTTATCATTCGTCAATCGTCTTTATCCAAACAAAAAAAAGAGCCTCAGAATTTCTGAAGCTCCTTTTGTACCCAGGGCCGGGATCGAACCGGCACGAGTGTTACCTCATCGGTTTTTGAGACCGACGCGTCTACCAATTCCGCCACCTAGGCGTTCGTTTCAATGATCGATTTGCGAGTGCAAAAGTAATAATTTTTTTGTTACGGCAAAGAAAAATTTTATTATTTTTGCAAAAAATTTTTGAACACATAAAAATTAACGTCATGCAAGAGCCTTTAGTATCGATTTTTTCAGGTAGAGCCACACGCTATTTAGCAGAAGAAATTGCTAAGTATTATGGCAAACCTCTCGGACAATCAAACGTTTTGGTTTTCTCCGATGGTGAGTTCCAACCATGTTTTGAAGAAAATGTACGTGGAAGAGACGTATTTTTGATTCAATCAACATTCCCTCCAACAGAAAACATGATGGAGTTGTTACTTATGGTTGACGCAGCAAAACGTGCTTCAGCACGCAGAATCATCGCTGTTATCCCTTACTTCGGTTTCGCACGCCAAGATAGAAAAGACCGTCCACGTATCAGTATCGCAGCTAAATTAATGGCTGACTTATTGACAACAGCAGGTGTTACACGTGTTATCACAATGGACATCCACGCTGACCAAATCCAAGGTTTCTTCAACGTTCCTGTTGACAATATCTTCGCTTCAAAGATTTTCGTTCCTTATATCGAAAGTCTCAACTTACCTAACTTAATGGTAGCATCACCAGACGCTGGCGGTACTCGTCGCGCTGCTTCTTACGCTAAGATGTTGAACACTGTATTCTCAATCTGTCACAAACAACGTTCAAAACCAAATGCTATCGAACAAATGTTACTCATCGGTGATGTTAAAGATAAAGACGTTATCCTCATCGACGATATGATCGACACAGCTGGCACAATCACAAAAGCTGGTCAATTGATTAAAGATAGCGGTGCTCGTAGCGTCCGCGCTATTGCAACACACCCAATCTTCTCAGGTAGCGCAATGGAAAGAATCGAAAACTCTGTATTCGACGAAGTTATCGTAACAGATACTATCCCATTGACAAACCCAAGCAGCAAGATTCATGTTCTTTCAACAGCTCCTCTCTTCGCAGAAGTTATCAAACGCGTTGAAAACTACGAATCATTAAGCGACTTATTCAAGAAATAAAAATCGTACGGACGTGGCTCGCCGCGTCCCTACACAATTATAAATTATTAACAAACAAATTAAAAATTAAATTATGAATTCAGTATCATTGAGCGGTTCTCTTCGTGAGAACGTAGGGAAAAAAGATGCTAAACAATTACGCGCTAATGGCTTAGTTCCATGCGTTATCTACGGTCAAGGTGAAGAAGTACGTTTCGCAACAGAAGCTAAAAGCTTCAAAACTATCCTCTTTACTCCAGAAACTTACATCATTGACTTCACAATCGATGGTAAAGTTTACCGTACAATCCTCCAAGATATCCAATATCACCCACTTACAGACGAAGTTCTCCACGCTGACTTCTTACAAGTAACAGAAGAAAAACCTATCACAGTTACTCTTCCAGTTCGCACAGAAGGTACATCTCCAGGCGTTATGCGCGGTGGTAAACTCAAAGTTAGAATCCCACGCCTTAAAGTTAAAGGCTTAATCAAAGATCTTCCTGCTTACGTTATGGTAAACATTTCAGAATTGAATGTTAACCAAGCTATCAGAGTTAAAGACATTACAATCGAAAACGTAACTCCATTAGTAGCTGCTAACAACATCGTTTGCGACGTTAAAGCTAAGAAATCAGCTATCGCTGAAGAAGAAACAGAAGAATAATTCTTTGTTTAAAATACTACTCAATATAAAAGAGGAACTTTTGGGTTCCTCTTTTTTATTGGCAAAAGACGAAAGTCTAATGGCGAAAGTTGAGTGACAAAAAAAACTTTAGCCTTTAGCCTTTGGCCTTTAGCCTTTTTCCTATCTTTGCACCATGAAATATTTAATCGCTTGTCTAGGAAATATAGGTGTCGAATATGACGACACACGACACAATATCGGCTTCAAAGTGGCTGATTATCTTAACGATGATTTGAAAGGGACATTCACAACATCACGCCTCGCTCAAGTTTCAGAATTACGCTATAAAGGTCGTACTATGGTTGTTATCAAACCAACAACTTATATGAACCTCAGCGGTAAGGCCGTTAAATATTGGATGCAACAAGAGAAAATTCCAATCGAGAATGTACTTGTTGTCCTCGACGAAATAGCTCTCCCACTCGGAACATTGCGCATGAGGAAAAAAGGCAGCGACGCAGGTCATAACGGACTCGCCAATATCATTGAAAGTTTAGGAACAAATGTGTTCCCAAGATTGCGTTTTGGAATCGGCGACGACTTCCCTCGTGGTAAACAGATTGATTTCGTGTTGGGTAAATGGAAACCTTCAGAACTTGATATTATAGAACCTCGCCTCGAAGTAGCTGCTAACTTCATAAAAAGCTTCGTTACTCAAGGCGTCGACCAGACTATGAATCAGATGAATAATAAATAATAAATAGACGTCACACATGTGGCGTCTTATTAAATTATAATTCGAATAAAATAATTAGTAAAACCTTTTACTATTTTTTGTATATTTGCAAATCTTTTAAAAAATAAGATTATGAAAAGAAAATCTTTACTTTTAATGGTGATGATGTTCGCATTGGCATCATTGACAACAATCAATGCGCAGGAGAAAAAATCATTAATCGGTGATTATCTGTCAATCAGTGGTTGGATGAACATCCAATACGATTACGAGCGCCAGTTGCAAAATGATGGTGTGACATTAGACGAAATCAACACATTTAATGTGCGTCGTGCTCGTCTCGATTTCAAAGGCAACATCAGCAAGAATGTTGAGTTCCGCGTTCAAGGTGATTTGGCCGGCACTCCAAAATTAGTTGATGGTTTCGTTAAGGTGAAATTACACAAAAGCTTTAACATCCAAGCTGGTCAGTTTAAAATTCCTTTCACATTTGAAAATCCACAGTCACCTCTTACACTCGAAGGCGTTGAATACGCACAAGTCATTAGCAAGCTTTCTGGCTATAGTGATATGTCGGGCGTGACAACATATTCAGGCGGTCGTGATGTCGGTGTCATGATTTACGGTAACTTCTTCAGTTTTGAACATAACGGAAAAGAAATTCCTATCCTTACTTATAAATTAGGTGTTTTCAATGGCAATGGCATGAATAAGAAAGATGCCAATACTTCAAAAGATATCGCTGCTAGCATCGAAGTATGTCCTAAAGTTAAAGGCTTGATGCTCGCTGCTTCATATTATGACGGCAACTATTTGCTCAGCGATGGCCTTGTTTATGAGAAAAACGCTAACAGAGACCGTCTTACATTCGGCGGTAAATACGAAAACGGCAGACTTACAGTACGTTCAGAATATATCACAGGCAAGACAGAGATGTCAGACAAAATTGGCGTTTACACTCTCAATTCTGACGGTTTCTACGTAGCAGGCGGTTATTGGTTCAATATGAAAAATCAAAGAATTCGTCCTGTAGCTCGTTATGATTTCTTGAGACAAGACATAGAAAATCCTGAAAAGAACTCAGCATATTATATGGCTGGTATAGATTGGTGGCCATATAACAACCTTCGACTCTTGGTTAACTACACAATAAAAGATAAACCAGGATACGATAATTTAGGACATTTGTTCCAAGCACAGCTTTCAGTGAAATTTTAACAATTAGAAATTAGGAGTTAGGAATTAGGAATCAAACCTTTTCTTAACTCCTTTTTTATTAACAACTAAAAATACTACATAACTCTAAACCTTAAACCTTAATCTTTAAACCTTAAACTATTGCAACTAAATTATACTATATATGAAAACAAGAAAACTTAAAGCATTGTTTCTCAATGAGGAGTGGCTCATTGTGATGCTGGGATTCATCATTTTGGCTTTGATAGTCATAGTCCCAGAGTTTATGGTAAACATCAAAATGTTAAATGTAAAGACCTTGGATACTTCTATAGGTTGGGTCAATGCAGTTTACACTTTTGTGTTTTTATTATTGATAATTCTTATATCAGCCCTTGCTATGAAGAAACCTGTCAAGGGTGTTTTTGTATCCTTTCTTGTGATATTTGTGCTGACGATGTTGGCGCAGTTATGCGCAAGTATTCCATTCTGCAAAGAATATGGACTTGAGGCGGTTCTCTTTGCAGTTCTCTTCGGATTGATAATAAGTAACGTGTTTGGCGTGCCAGAATGGTTGAAGCCTGCCATACAAAGTGAATTCTATATTAAAATCGGTATTGTTTGTTTAGGCGCTACTGTCATCTTCGGCGAAATCATGAAATCGGGAGCCTACGGACTCGCCCAGGCGATTTTGGTAGTGCTTGTCGTTTGGTATTTCGGTTTCTGGGTGTCACGTAAAGTATTTAAGGTCGATGACCAGATGGCTACTATGATAGCAAGTTCCGTCAGTGTGTGCGGCGTATCTGCTGCCATCGCCACTTGCGGCACCATCAAAGGTAACCAGAAGAAACTCAGTTATGTCATCTCCTTGGTTATGGTAGTTGCCATCCCTATGTTATATATAATGCCGCTATTATGCAATTGGCTGTTGCCTATAATATTCCCCGATAATCCAGTAGCGGCTCAACAGGTGGCGGGAGCTTGGATTGGCGGAACTATCGATACAACGGCGGCTGTTGCTGCATCTGGCGATATCTTGGGTAGCATTGCGGGCGATACTGCCGTCATCGTCAAGGCATCGCAGAATGTACTCATCGGCGTCGCTGCATTCTTCATATCCTTATATTGGTCGGTGCGCGACACCAACAGCGTGATGGAGACAAGGGGCACGGTGATATGGCATAGATTCCCTAAGTTCGTCATCGGAATGATTGTCGCTTCGGCGGTGTTTAGCATCTGGTTCTCGGGCGGCGTTGAGATAGACGGCGATATGGTGAAATACAAGACGTTAGCTAAAAACTTCCAAGGGATATTCTTCTCAATAGCATTCGTCTGCATCGGGCTGGAGACACGATTCAAAGAGATATTCTCTAAAGAAAACAATCAATCGCTCAAGGCATTCTTGTCGGCGCAGATGTTCAATATCATCTTTACACTCATAGTTGCGATAGTTATCTTTGGATTTATAGCGAATTAAAGACACTAGAGGGATTGGAGTGGCAGAGGGATATAGTACCTCTTAATCCCTCTAAAAAAAACATTTTCTGCTTGAACATTATTGGCAAAAAGATGTTATTTTTGCATACGTTTAACGAAGACCACGACATAATATGACTAGATATTTTAATATGGTATTATCGGTTGCTCTGATTGGGTTCGCTCTCATGATGGGCATGATGATAAATTGTCATAAGTCGGTGGATTATCGTTATGTGCAGACTGACGGCAATCAGGTTTCTGAGATTGTTGACGGACAGCGTTCTGATGTCATGTCATACATAGAGGCGTCAGGCTCGGGCATGACGACGCTGCCAGAAATAGTCGACTCTATGCCCTCGCCATCGGTGCGACTGCTTTCGTCTCAGAAAAGATTGCAACAAAACCTTTCGGCATTCCTGATGCTGAAACACCTGTCTTCGGAAGTGACACCAACCAACAAATACAACAAACACTTCTCGTTACCTTTGTCAGCAAAGGAAAACCTTATCGTCATAATAAAACATCTTATCATTTAGAACTTTAGAATTCTAGAACTTTAGAACTTTAGAATTTTTATGGGCGCTGAACTTGCTGAAGTGTCCCATCATTACTCCATTGATTTATTACTTCATTACAAAAAAACTTGTAGTCTTGTAGTCATGTTGACTTGTAGACTTCTAAAAACGTATTATTATGACAAACAATATTCAAAACACACAATTAGATTTCATTCAAAAGAGATTTAACGTCTCAGCATTATTTTCAGGTATAGTATTAACCGGTCTTGGCGCATTCTTGTTTGCGTATTCGAAAAATATAGATGGCAATATGCTTTCTTCTGCTATGATATTCTTCGGAATAGTGAGCGTCGCTTTAGCCTTGTTCCTGTTCATTGCAAGATTGAATGTCGAGATGTATGCCAAGACAAACTCGCCTATAGTGAGACGTCAGATTTATTTCGATACAGCAGATTTCTACGCTATCAAGTCGGCTATTGAAAACGATAAGTTAGATACATTGGAAAAATTCAATAAAGTCGACGAAGGCAATGTACAGCTTTATGTCGTTTATTCAAAAGACAAGAAATTTGCGGCTTTACAACTTCTCAAATACGAACCATTCGATTTTGTTCCTCAGACAGATGTGATGGTGAGAGAGTTTTAGAGGAGAATATTTAAAAAAGACGCGTCAATGATTCCTGTTATAAAGGCATTGGCGCGTTTTCACTTGTAGTCTTGTGGTCTTGTTGACTTGTAGTCTTATTTGTTTATCTGTTTCACGAATCTTTCGTACCAGTCTTCGCCGAAGCGTCTTATCATAGGACCTTTGAGGAATTTATATAATGGAATTCCTTCTTTTTCGCCTTTTCTCTTGGCGGGAACGCAGACGCTCCATTCGTGGTAGTTGACATGGATGAAGCCGTTTTTCTCCTCTAGACGGATAGGGTAGAGGTGGCAGCTAATTGGTTTCCAGAAGTCTATTTTGCCTTCCAGATAAGCCTTTTCTATTGCGCATAAAGCTGTGCCGTTTTCATGGAAATATACGAAAGCACATTCCTCATCGTTGACCAACGCGGTGACAAGAGCGCCTTTTTCGTCGTAGTCGTAAACGTCGTTATTTTCAATGACTTCTATTCCTTCCGGACGCATATAAGGTTTTATCTCTTCGATATATTCCTCAATGAGACCGACTTCATCAGGTTCTAAAGGAGCGCCGGCATCACCAGCAACGCAACATTCACCTTTGCAACGTGCAAGATGGCAACAAAAACGAGCATTGATGAACTCGTCAGAAACTATTACATTATCTACTATTATCATGTTGGCAAAGATATAAAAAAAGGCAAAAGTCAAAAGACAAAAAACAAAAGTTTTTTTAATGATTGTAGAGACGTCACCCCTGTGGCGTCTTTGAAAAAAATGTAGAGACGTCACCCCTGTGGCGTCTTTGAAACAAAATATAAAGACGTCACCTCTGTGGCGTCTATTTTTTTGCGATTTTTTAAAGATTTTTGAGAAAAAAATCATATCTTTGTCGCTTATTATAAAAAATTAAAATATTAGGTGATATATGAAAGGCTCATATAGAGAATATAAGAATTTGAACCTCACAAACATTGCTAAAGAGGTTCGTAAATACTGGGAAGACAACGACGTTTTCCAAAAGAGTTTAGACAATCGTAAGGATGGTCCAGCTTTCGTATTCTACGAAGGACCACCGTCAGCAAACGGAACTCCAGGTATCCACCACGTAATGGCACGTACAATCAAGGACATCTTCTGCCGTTACCAAACTCTTAAAGGAAAAAGAGTTTCTCGTAAAGCTGGTTGGGATACCCACGGTCTCCCTGTTGAACTCGGTGTTGAAAAGAAATTAGGTATCACCAAAGAGGACATCGGCACAAAAATCAGTGTTGATGAATACAATAAGGCTTGCCGTGAAGAGGTTATGAAATACAAAGACTTATGGGATGAGCTTACTCGTACCATGGGTTATTGGGTCAACCTCGACGATCCTTATATCACATTCACAAACGAATATATCGAGACATTATGGTATCTCTTGTCAGAGATTTACAAGAAAGGTCTCCTCTATAAAGGTTACACAATCCAACCTTATTCACCAGCAGCTGGTACAGGCTTGAGCTCTCACGAACTTAATATGCCTGGCTGCTACCGCGACGTTAAAGACCTCACTTGCGTTGCTCTCTTCCGCGTTAAAGCAGAACAAAACATAGTCAAGAACAATCCTTTCGGAGTTGATGTTCCTTTCAACAGCATCCAAATAGCTGCTTGGACAACAACACCTTGGACATTGCCTTCAAACACAGCATTGTGCGTTGGCAACAGCATCGACTATAACCTCGTTAAGACAGTCAACCCTGTCAGTGGCGACCTCGCTTATATCGTAGTTGCTAACTCATTGATGGGCGCATTCTTCCCTAAAGAAGAAGAGAAACCAGCTTTCGAAGATTATAAAGTGGGCGACAAGAAACTTCCTTACGAAGTTATCGGCACATGTAAAGGTAAAGACCTCGTCGGTTTGGATTATGAACAACTCATTCCTTGGGTCAATCCAGGTGAAGGCGCATTCCGCGTCATCCACGGTGACTATGTCAGCACAGAAGACGGTACAGGTATCGTTCATATCGCTCCTACATTCGGTGCAGACGACGACCGCGTAGCAAAACAAAGCGGCATACCTCCACTTCAAATGATTGACAAAGACGGCAAGGCTCAGCCAATGGTTGACAAGGCAGGTAAGTTCTTCTTGGTAGAAGACCTCGACGCTGAGTTCGTTAAGAACTTCATGAATGTTGAAGCTTACGCTCCTTATGCAGGCCAATTTGTTAAGAATGCTTTCGATGCAACAAAGACAGACAAAGACAAATCATTGGATGTCGACATCGTTGTTATGTTGAAAGAAGAAGGTAAACTCTTCAAGAGTGAAAAACATACTCACAACTATCCACACTGCTGGCGTACAGATAAACCTGTTCTCTATTATCCATTAGACAGCTGGTTCATCCGCAGCACTGCTTTGAAGGATAGAATGATTGAACTCAACAAGACCATCACATGGAAACCTGAAGCAACAGGTAGCGGCCGTTTCGGCAACTGGCTCGAAAACCTCGTCGACTGGAACCTCTCACGTTCACGTTATTGGGGAACACCATTGCCAATCTGGAGAACAGAAGACGGCAGCGAAGAAGTTTGTATCGGCAGCGTCGCTGAACTCCGTCAAAGAATTGACGAGTCAGTAAAAGCTGGTTTCATGACAGAAAACCCATACGCTTCAGAAGATTATACAAAATTCGACTTGCACAGACCTTATATAGATAATGTAATACTCGTCTCATCAGACGGCAAGAAGATGTTCCGTGAACCAGACCTCATCGACGTTTGGTTCGACTCAGGCGCAATGCCTTACGCACAGATTCACTATATGGGCGAGAAAGAAAAACTCAATGCTGAGACATTCCCAGCTGACTTCATCGCAGAAGGCGTTGACCAAACACGTGGCTGGTTCTTCACATTGCACGCTATCGCAACAATGATTTCTGACTCTGTCTCATATAAGGCTGTTATCTCTAACGGTTTGGTTCTCGACAAGAACGGCAACAAGATGTCTAAACGTCTCGGCAACGGCGTCGACCCATTCGAAGCAATAGAAAAATACGGTGCTGACGCAGTACGTTGGTATATGATTACCAACTCACAACCTTGGGACAACCTCAAGTTTGACGCAGAAGGCGTTGATGAAGTACGTCGTAAATTCTTCGGCACATTATATAATACATACGCATTCTTCGCATTGTATGCTAACATCGACAAATTCGATTTCTCAGAAGCAGAAATTCCTTACGAAGAACGCCCTGAAATCGACAGATGGATTTTGTCAGAACTTAACTCATTGATTGAAGAAGTCGATAACGACTATCAAAACTACGAACCAACAAAAGCAGGTCGTGCTATAGCAGAATTCGTCGACGCACACTTGAGCAACTGGTACGTACGTCTCTCACGCCGCCGTTTCTGGAAGAGCGATGTCTCATCAGACAAGACTTCAGCATATCAGACATTATACACATGTTTGGATGTATTGGCAAAGATTTCAAGCCCAATCGCTCCATTCTTCTCAGAACGTTTATACCAAGACTTGAACGAAGCAACAGGACGTCAGGCTGCTGAATCAGTACACCTTACAGACTTCCCTAAAGCAAATCCAGAACTCATCAACAAGGATTTGGAAGAAAGAATGGAAATGGCACAACTCGCTTCATCAATGGTATTGTCATTGAGAAAGAAAGCCAATATCCGTGTCCGTCAGCCACTCTCAAAGGTTATGATTCCTGTCAACTCAGAAAAAGAACTCGAACAATTCAAATTGGTTGAGCAACTCATCCTTTCTGAAGTAAACGTCAAGGAAATAGAATATCTCACAGCTGACAAGAATATCTTGGTCAAGAAGGTTAAACCAAACCTCAGAAACTTAGGCCGCCGTTATGGCAAGATGATAAAACCTATAACACAATTCTTTGCTGAGATAGAACAAGAAACCATCAGAACTTTTGAAAACGTTGGTTATCTTGACGTGACATTGGAAGGACAAGAACTTCACTTAGAACTTTCAGACGCTATCATCACAACAGAAGATATTCCAGGTTGGGCAGTAGCTACACAAGATGACGCTACAGTAGCATTGGATATCACTGTAACACCAGAATTGGCAGAAGAAGGTTTGGCAAGAGAAATCGTCAATAGAATTCAAAACATGAGAAAAGACGGCGATTTCGAAGTCACCGACCATATCGTTTTGACAATAGAAAAGAACGATGCAATCAACAATGTCGTTGAAAAATATAAAGAATACATTTGTTCAGAGACATTGGCAGAGTTGAATATGGTTGATGCTATCGGTGAAGAAGTTGAAGCGATAGAACTTATCGATGATATTTCTGTTAAGTTAAAAATTAACAAAAAATAACAAGAATTAAAGTAATATTTTCTTGTGTTATTGGATTATTGTTATTAACTTTGACGTCGAATAATTAAAATATAGGTTATTATGGAAAATATAAATAATACTCCTGATAAGGTCAGATATTCTGACGAAGAGCTTGCTGAATTCAAAGAGCTTATTTTAGAAAAATTGGCAAGAGCACAAAAAGACCTTGAAATGTTGAACGACAATGTTTCAGGCGGTGATAACAATGCTGATGACACAGCTCCAACATTTAAACTTTTGGAGGAAGGTTCAAATGTATTGTCTAAAGAAGAGAACAGCCAGTTGGCAGCCCGTCAGTACAAATACATCCAAAACCTTGAAAATGCACTTATACGTATAGAAAACAAGACTTATGGTGTATGTCGTATGACAGGCAAGCTTATCCCAAAGGAAAGATTGCGTGCCGTACCACATGCAACCTTAAGTGTTGAGGCAAAAATGAGTCAAAAGAAATAAATGAAAAAACCTCTTATTATCATTTTTATAGTCCTGCTTCTTGATCAGATCTTGAAGTTCTGGATTAAATTGAATATGACGATAGGTGAAAGTTTCCCAGTGCTGGGAGATTGGTTTCAGATTTATTTCATAGAGAACAACGGCATGGCTTTTGGCTGGGAGTTCGGAGCGCAATTCGGTAAGTTGGCTCTGAGCATCTTCAGGATAATAGCCGTGGCGTTGTTGTTTTATCTCATATATTATTTAAGCAAGAAGAAAATCAAGTTCGGTCCGCTGTTGGGCATCTCGCTCATCACGGCAGGCGCTCTGGGTAACATCATCGACGGCATGTTCTATGGGATGATATTCAGCGAGAGTACGTTCTATCAAGTCGCTACCTTGTTCCCTGAAGGCGGAGGCTACGCAGGATTCCTGCAAGGAAAGGTGGTCGATATGTTCTACTTCCCGCTCTTCACATTCCCGGAATGGGTGCCTTTCTTCGGAGGCCAGGTTTTCTTCAGCCCTATCTTCAACATCGCCGACAGCGCGATAACAATAGGTTTCTTATACCTTATCATATTCCAATGGAATTTCCTGAAGAACATCGACAACTTGGATGCTCTTACAGATACACAAACAGATATTGAAAAAAATAATTTGTAAAAATTAACTGCCATGAGTGAAGAAAAATTTGGTCGTATTGTACAGATTATCGGTCCTGTGATTGACGTCGCTTTTGATGACAAATCGCAGCTGCCTAATCTCTTGGATGCGCTGGAAATAGAAAGAGCTAATGGTGAAAAACTTATAACAGAGGTACAACAAGACATCGGTGAGAATACCATGCGTACCATCGCTATGGATTCTACTGACGGTCTGCGCAGAGGCATGAAGGTGCGTTGCCTTGGCTCTCCAATCTCGATGCCTGCTGGCGAAGAGGTGAAAGGCCGTTTGTTTAACGTGATAGGTAAGTCTATCGACGGACTTAAAGACGTTGACACAAGCAAGCGTAACAGCATCCACCGCGACCCTCCTAAGTTTGAAAACCTCTCTACAAAACAAGAGGTCTTGTTCACTGGCATCAAAGTCATCGACTTGATTGAACCATACGCTAAGGGTGGCAAGATTGGTTTGTTCGGCGGCGCCGGCGTTGGCAAGACTGTCCTCATCATGGAGTTAATCAATAACATCGCCAAGTCATATTCAGGTATGTCGGTCTTTGCCGGAGTGGGAGAACGTACCCGCGAAGGTAACGACTTGTTAAGAGAGATGCTTGAGTCTGGCGTTATCAAATATGGCGACGAATTTATGAAATCAATGGAAGAAGGCGGCTGGGATCTCGATAAGATAGACTACGAAGAACTCAAGAAGTCGCAAGCTACTTTGGTGTTCGGCCAGATGAACGAGCCTCCAGGAGCACGTGCCCGCGTCGCTCTCAGCGGCCTCACTATGGCAGAATACTTCCGCGACGGTGACGGCGAGACAGCCGGTCGCGATATCCTCTTCTTCATCGATAATATCTTCCGTTTCACACAAGCAGGTTCTGAGGTGTCAGCATTGCTCGGCCGTATGCCTTCAGCGGTAGGATATCAGCCAACTTTGGCATCCGAAATGGGTCTCATGCAAGAGAGAATCACCTCTACTAAGAACGGCTCCATCACATCAGTACAAGCTGTATATGTGCCTGCCGACGACTTGACCGACCCTGCCCCTGCAACGACATTCGCTCACTTGGATGCAACGACAGTTCTCAGCCGTAAGATATCAGAACTCGGCATCTATCCTGCCGTCGACCCTCTAGAGTCAACATCAAGAATCCTTGCTGCCAATATCGTAGGCGAGGAACATTATAACACAGCACAACGCGTGAAGAATATCCTTCAACGTTATAAAGAGCTGCAAGACATCATCGCTATCTTAGGTATGGATGAGTTGTCGGAAGAAGACAAACTTACAGTTAGCCGCGCTCGTCGCGTGCAGCGCTTCTTGTCACAGCCATTCCATGTCGCTGAGCAGTTCACCGGAATGAAAGGCGCGTTCGTAAGCATAGAAGATACCATCAAAGGCTTCAATATGATTATGGACGGAGAAGTCGACCAATATCCAGAGGCAGCTTTCATGATGGTGGGAACTATCGAAGAGGCGATAGAGAAAGGAAAGAGACTTCTTAATGAGGAATTAGGAGTTAGAAATTAGGAATTAGAAACTTGTGGACGAAGACTGTTGTCTGTTGTCCGTTGACAGTTGTCTTTAATATGAAGTTAGAGATTATAACACCGGAAAAAAATATCTTCGAAGGCGAAGCCGACTTGGTACAGCTGCCAGGCAGCGACGGCTTGTTTGAGATATTGAGAAACCATGCTCCTATGATAGCCTCATTGGGGAAAGGCAAAGTGAAAATAGGTAATAACAACGACTTTAAATTTATAGAAATAAACGGCGGCGTAGTGGAAGTGCTAAACAACAGAATACTTGTGCTTGCCGAATAATTTGTAATGAATACTATCTGGATTGTAATGCCCATCTTGATTGTCTTGATGTTTCTGTTGGGCACTGACTTGAACAAGAAATCTTTTACTGATGTAGCACGTAACCCTCGTGCTGTTTTGATAGGAATGATAGGACAAATCATAATATTGCCTATCATAGCTTTCGCTTTGGCTTGGGTCTTGGACCTGCCTCCAGTCTATTTCATGGGATTGGTGCTGATAGCATGTTGCCCTGGCGGCAGCTCGTCTAACGTCTTCTCTATGTTGGCAAAAGGCGATGTCGCATTGTCGGTGACACTTACAGCGATAAGCAGCATAATAACATTATTCACTATCCCTGTCATCATGGAATTTGTAGCACGTTTTGTGTCAGAACATAGTGGAGTGGAAGTGCACCTCCCTTTAGGACGACTCATAGTGCAAAACATAGTGCTTCTTTTCGTGCCTTTGTTTATAGGTATTATGTTCAGACATTACTTCCCTGGACCAGCAGCTAAAGTCAATAAGGTGTTGAGCAAACTGGCGTTCCCAGCGTTGATGACATTGGCTCTTGTCTTTTTCTTGCAGAACACTCAAGCCATCAAAGAAAATATCGCAGTACTCGGAGTGACAGTAACTGTTTTAATATTGTTGGCGATGTTGTGCAGTTCAACATTGTCGTGGATGACAAAGTCGAGCGTGGCGGTGAGAAGGACAATAGTTATTGAAGTGGGAATGCAGAACGCTGCACAGGCTATCGCCATCGCTAGTTCACCATTCATATTCAACAGCAACGAAATGGCGATACCGGCAATCATATACGCACTCCTTATGAATGTGATATTGCTTGTTTATGTGGGTGTTATTAAGGCTAAAGGCTAAAGTCTAAAGGAGAATTATTTTATGAAGGACGTGATGACATTTCTCAATGGCGTGCTTGTCAACAACAACCGCCCTTGGTTTCAGGAAAATAAAGACTTATACACCAAAGCTCAGAATCGTATCTATGCGATGGCTGAGCAGCTAATCTCAGGCATCTCCAAATTCGATTCGTCAATAAAGAATCTCAGCGTGAGCGACTGCACTTATCGCATCTATCGCGACATACGTTTCTCTCCCGACAAACGTCCTTACAAAACTCATATGGGTATTTATGTCTGTCCTTTTGGAAAGAAATCAGGACTCGCTGGTTATTACCTTCATTTCGAAGGCGACGGCGCTGAATATATAGGATGCAACGGACTATTTACCGGACTCTGGAATCCTGACAAAGACACTCTTAAAAGCATAAGGGAAGACATCTGCTACGACGGCGACGCTTTCGTCGATGCAATAAACAAAGCAGGCAATTTTATATTGGATACTTCTAATAGCCTGACTAAGAATCCTAAAGATTTTCCGTCGCAGCATAAACACGACATTCTCTTGCGACTTAAACAATATAATCTTGTCCAAAAACTTCCGGAAGGAATGCTCTATTCCGACCATCTCATCGAATGGGCGCTCGAGGAATTCAAGACCTCTCTCGAGTTCAACAACCTGCTCAATAAGGCGGCAATGTTCGTAAGGGAAAATAAATTTTCCTAAAAACGAAATCTTGTGCAGCAAATCTTTTTTATCATCGTTACAGAAAATGTAAAAACAAGAATATGTCGAATTTTGAAGATTTGCTGAAACAATGTAAGAGACAGAGTCCTCAGGCGATGTTGAAGTTGTACGACATCTGCTGCCAGCCTGTCTATAACGCTTGTCTTCATATCGTGATGAACGAATTCGACGCCGAGGAGATAATGCAAGACTCCATCCTCAAGGCGTTCAGCTTAATCGACAAATTTCTTGGAACACAGAAAGATTTCATCGCTTTCGTCAAGAAGATTGCGGTCAATAGAAGTATTGACTGGTACCGAAAGCATAGCAAAGAGCCTTTTTTCAAAGAGATAGAAAACGAGACCGACACCATATCCGATGATATGGATGAAGAATCGTATCCTGTTGAGAAGATAATCGAAAAGATGGAACTTCTTCCTGATGGATATAAAATGGTTCTGAAACTGCATCTTCTCGATGAATTAGATTTCGTTGATATAGCAGAGATGATGAATATCAAGACATCGACGGTGAGGTCGCAATATGTAAGAGGTTTGGAGAAACTTAGAGTTAGTTTAATTCATAATTCATAATGCATAATGCATGATTGAATAATCGATGGTTCAAAGTTTAAAGTTATGAATATTGAAGATTTAATAAAAAATAACAAAGAGAAGTTCGAGAGCGAGTTGCCTGCTAATCATCAGGCTCGTTTCGCGATGAAGATGCATTCTCAGATAAGGAGGAAAAATAATATGCGCCGTCTCTGGCTTGGTGTCACGTCTGCAGTGGCAGCAGTGATGCTGTTATTCCTTATAATGAATAATCAAGAGATGATAAAACCGCATCTTTATCAGGAAAATGACAAGGTGGTGGAGATGAGAAATCTTTATGAACAACAAGTTGATGAAGCTGTTATGTTGTTGGAGAACGTTCTTGAGAATGTAGATGACTCGACGAAGATGGAAATAAACAAGGTGATTGAGAGTCTCACTCATACAGCGGATGTCTTTGCCGAGATTGCGCCGCTTCCAGAAGAGAAACAACTTGCAATAACGTCGAAAGTCTATACAAATCAATTGGAATCGTTGAATATGATTTATAGAAAAATTATAAAAGAGGAGAAATGATTATGAAAGCAAAAATCTTGACCTATATTTTCTGCTTCACAACTTTGTTCGTCTTCGCAGAAAACAGAAACGACTTTAACCAATCTTATAAATACAGCAAGAAGAGAACCATTGATGCTAATTTTGAAGTCGCTGATAATTATGCTCTCTCATTGACAGGAAGATACAGCGATTATAAAATCTCGACATGGGATGAGAATTACGTCAGCTTCCATGTTGAGATAATAACAAAATCCAATAAGCAAGAAACAGCAGAAGAAATGCTCTATGCTATAGATGTGGATTTCGACAATGCTAAAATAGAGAAGAAGATAAATGCAAAGACAGTCATAAATAAAAACAATATCAAGAATGTAAGCTTTCAGATTTCTTATTATGTGATGGTTCCGCATGATATCTCCATCAGTATATATAACATTTATGGCGATGTGATAATGGATAAGGCTAATAAAGATTTATATATAGATATGAAATACGGTGACTTCTCCATCGACGATATCTTTACTCATGCTGAAATAAATCTCCTTTATGGCGACGCAGACATTAAAAATGCCAAGCAGATAACAGCACGTCTGAACTATGGAGATATAAATGTTGTTAATGTGAATAATGTGTTGCTAACCATGAATTATGGCAACGCCAACTTTGATGCTGTCGATGTCTTGAGTGGAAAACTGAATTATTCAGATATAGAGTTAGGTAATGTTTCCAAGACAGCCGACATCAGTGTCAACTATGGCGATGTGGAAATAAATAATATGAATAATGATTTTGAACTGATAAAAGTCCAGGCAAATTATTCCGATATTGAATTATTGCTCAACGAAACTATGAGATTCAGCTACGAAGTCACTCTCTTATATGGTAATATAAATAACGACCTTATTGAGAAATATGCTAGAAGGATTACTGAGAAAAGTTATCAGACGTATATGTCGGGAAACATCAACGATAGCGAGGGAAAACATAAAATTATTATAAACGGAAACTATTCTGATGTTGATTAACGAAATCATGTAGAGACGTCACCTCTGTGGCGTCTCTAATTATAAATGTCACGTCTCTAAAATTATAAATATAAATGTCATCTGTGGCGTTTCAGTTGGTGAAAATGGCGTCTCAACAGATAAAAAATATTTATAAACAAAAAAAGGAAAAAACGGAACAAAAATTGCTTAAATTTGAACGTTCAAAAAAGCGATTTATAAACTTAAAGTACATAAGGTCATGAAGAGGTTGTTACTTATATTTTCGTTATTATTTTTAAATGCTAACTTGTTCTCTCAGAATTATGTCAGCGGCGTTTTGGTTGACAGTCTGAACAACGAGAAACTGCCTTTTGTCAATGTCGGTCTGATGCGTGCTGTCGATTCTGTTTTCGTGTCGGGTACCTCATCAAACGAGAACGGATATTTCAAGGCTGAGCACATCCCTGATGGAAAATATATTTTCCTTGTCTCTTCAATAGGATATGAATCAATAAGAAGAATAATAGATGTTAATGACAACATCGATATGGGCGTGATTAAGATGAAGTCGGGAAGCACCCGTTTGGACGAAGTCGTGATTGTTGAGAAACGACCTTTGTTCAGCAGTGAAGGCGAGAAGACCTTATACAACGTAAGCGAAGACCCTAGCGTGCAGACCGGTACTGTATCTGATGCTTTGCAGAACGCCCCTGGCGTTGAAGTTGACGTTGAAGGCAACGTCTCTTTGCGTGGCGTCTCATCAGTAGAAATCTGGATTAACGGTCAGCCTTCAAATCTCAACGAAGAAAACCTGAAGACTTATTTACAGCAGATGCCTGCTAACGCGCTCGAGAAGATTGAGGTGATAACGAATCCTTCAGCGCGTTACTCTTCAAACAGCGACGGCGGCATCATCAATATCGTCACCAATTCCAAAATCAAAAAGAACCAGTTCCTCAGCTTCGGAGTAAGAGCTTCTTCTTCACCAAACGCCTCTCCTTGGGCGTCTTACGTCTGGGCAAACGAGAAAATGTCGCTCAACCTCTTCGTCAATGGTTCCTATTCACAATGGAAAAACATAACCAACGGATATAGCACCTCCTTTGCCGACAATGCCGACCACACAGGATTGGATACTACAAACCACACCTCATATAACGGAGATTCTTTCTCAAACAATTTCGGCGGTGGCTTCAACATCAACTTCGACTATAACATCGACACCATGAACTCAATATCCGTCTGGATTGGTGGATGGCCTAACTCATCGAAAAGCGAGAGTTTCAACGAGACATTCCGTCACGAATATATGCAAGACTCAGGCATGTATCATTATACAACATACGGCGAGTCATCAGGACATGGTAACTTCTACCACGGCGGATTGCAATATATGCATAAGTTCAACAACGAAGGCCATAACATCAGCCTTAGAATGACAGGCAATATCGCCGACGGAGAAGACAACGAATACCAAAGAAGATATTATGAGAC
Organism: Bacteroidales bacterium; assembly: GCA_045634185.1. GTDB lineage: Bacteria > Bacteroidota > Bacteroidia > Bacteroidales > F082 > Limimorpha. The sequence continues at coordinate 31,637 of JAZQZR010000012.1, forward strand.
ACAACCATGGATGAATGTCGATTATAGAGAACTGTCAACTTATAACGATATGGGATGCGGCGTCAACCTCGACTATACTCTTCCTTATTCTGAAAATGGCGAGATTGGACTCGGTGCTTCATACGAATACAGCCCTGATACATATTATATCAATTACGACACTCTTGCTGGTGATGCTTATGTCAACGACATTATGCGCAGCTTCGACAGAGAAGTAGGCTCCAACGAATATGACGTATATTTCACTCTTCAACAAAAATGGGGCAACTTCGTCTTGAAGCCAGGCGTCAGAATGGAATACGAAAAATTATGGTGCAATATCGACGGCTACACCACAAGCAATACAACAAAAGACTATCTCAACTGGCGTCCGTCAATACATCTTTCATACAGAACCAAATCGATGCACAACTTCAACTTAAGTTATTCACGACGCATCGCTCCTCCAAGTGCAAGAAACCTCACCGATTACAGATTCTATACAACAGAGTCATTTACAACAGGTAATCCAGACCTTCTTCCAACATACACCACTTCTATCGAAGGCGGCTGGACAAAATACTGGAACAGATTCGGTTCCGTTGGATTGACAGCATATTACAGAGACTCAAAGAACACCGTCGATAATATCAGCGATGTTATCTATGACGATTTCTTCGGAAGATATATCCAATATTCATATCCAGTAAATGTCGGCAAGTCATCAAGAAAAGGACTCGAAGCCAATGTCACATATCGTCCTACAGGCATGTTCAACATGAGATTATATGCCAATATTTATGACTACTATTATGAGACAAAATTCAACGATGAGCTTATCAAAGACAACTCACTTGTCTATAGCGTACGTCTGAATCTCTGGGCTAAATTGTGGAATAAGTTGGAGATACATGCATCAGGAAACTACCGTTCTCCACAGCAGTCGCTCTTTGCAGAGAGACATGCTAACTATTCCATCAACTGCGGATTAAGAGCCGACTTCTTCGACAGAAAAATGTCGCTTCATATCAATGTCAACGACATCTTCAACTGGAACAGATGGGATAACAACACAACGAATCCATATTATATCTCATACAGCTCATTCAAGTTCAACAGCCGCTCTATCAGCGCAGGACTCGTCTTCCGTTTCGGTAAGATGGAACTCGAGAGAAAAGCACAGACCGGAGGCGCTGAGATGCAGAACCCAAGTGCCGGCATGTAGAATTTTAACCCTCTAAACCTCTAGCAATGTTAAAAAGAATATTCCTTATATCATTGATAACTTTATCAATAACATCTTGTGACAATAAACAAAACTCTAAACCTGTGACACAGACTGCTGCTCCTGTCAAGGAAGTCGTCGTCCCGAACTTCAATGCCGATTCGGCATATAATTATGTTAAGAAACAATTGGAATTCGGTCCGCGTGTGCCAGGCAGCGAAGCACATGCTCAATGCGCCGAATGGTTTATCGACTTCTTCAATGAGAATGCCGACACTGTGTATGTACAGGATTTCAGAGCGCGATTGTACAATGGAAAGACTTGCGACGGAAAGAATATCATAGCGTCATTCAACCCAGAGGCGAAGAAGAGGATACTCTTGGCAGCACACTGGGATTCAAGACCTTTTGCCGATCATGACCCTGACAGGACCAAATGGAACACACCTATCGACGGAGCCAACGACGGAGCCAGTGGAGTAGGAGTATTGATGGAGGTGGCAAGAGCCTTGAAAGAAAACCCTATCAGCACCGGAATCGATATCATTCTTTTCGACCTTGAAGACTATGGAGCGCCTCAGTATCTTAATCTTATGACTAACCATGACTGGGCTTTAGGCTCACAATACTGGGCAAAAACCCCTCATATCTACAACTACAGAGCATATTTCGGAATATTGTTAGACATGGTCGGAGCCTCTAATCCGAGATTCCCTAAAGAATACTATTCGCAGAGTTATGCCCCTGCATTAAGCAACGAAGTGTGGAAGATGGCACGTGAGCTGGGCTATGACCAATATTTCATCAATGAGATAGGGCATCCAATCAACGACGACCATATCTATGTTAATGAATACGCCAATATCCCGATGATAGACCTTATCCATCTGGAAGACAATGAAAACAGCTCGTTCTATCCATATTGGCACACCATGAACGACAACCTCGAACAGATAGACCCTAACACATTAGGAATGGTAGGAAACGTAGTCTTGAATGTAATATATAGAAAATAGTTATTATAAATCTCAGAAATTCAGAATCTCAGAAACTCAAAATCTCAAAAAGTTCTGAATTTCTGAATTTCTGAGATTCTGAGTTTTTTATGAACATCTCCATCATAGCACCGGCGCGTAAAGTCACTTTTGACGAGATGTCTTTTGCTTTCGATTATATCAGAAGCAGAGGGCATAATCCTGTTTATGATGAGCGTCTCTTTGATTCGTGTCATCAGTTTGCGGGCGATGACGACGCTCGTGCGGCATTGATACAAGAATATCTCGACAGAGACGATATCGATGTTATGTTATGTGCACGAGGCGGTTATGGAACTGTGCGCATTATCGATAAACTCAATTTCGAGAAATTTCTTCAAAAGCCAAAATGGATTGCAGGCTACAGTGACGTGACCGTGCTTCATGCGAAACTGCAGAAACTTGGTTGCGAGAGTCTGCATTCAACAATGCCAATTAATTTTGCAGACAACACCAAGGAGTCGCTCGACTCTCTCTTCGATGCTATTGAAGGCAAAGCAATCTCATACGAAATATCATCTTCAGATATGAATATCTTCGGCAAGGCGGAAGCGCAGCTTGTCGGAGGCAACATCTCCGTGCTTTACAGCCTGCTCGGTTCTGATATATTCCCCGACACCGATGGCAAAATCCTTTTCCTTGAAGACTTGGACGAATATCTTTATCATATCGACAGAATGATGACGGCGCTGCAAAGAGCAGGAAAACTTGATAATATCAAAGGATTGATTGTCGGAGGATTGACTAAGATGCACGACAATAATATTCCTTTCGGGATGAGCGCGGAAGAGATAATTCTGGAGAAAGTTAAAGACAAAAACATCCCTGTATGCTTCAATTTCCCTGCAGGACACATCGACGACAACAGAACGCTGATACTAGGAAGAACAACACTTTTGGAAGTTGGTGATGTGGTGAAAGTAAAATGTTAGAAACTGATTTTAAAAAAGATTAACGAAGTTTTTATAAATCTGGAATACCAAAATTTCCAGATTCCTGAATTAAATACATTGGATTAAGTTTATGATTGTGAGTCTCTTTTGTTGATGAGGCTCACTTTTTATATATATATAAATTCAATTATGTATTATTTTTTTTAGCGTTTAAAAATATTTTATCAAAAAATAAGGAAAATTGTTGCAAAAATTGTTAAATATTTTTAAGTTTGTAGGCTTGATTTTCTAAACATAAGGTTAAGTGTGTGTATGTTATAAACTTATATGTTTTAAAAAAGTAAAAGTATTGGAAATCTCAATAAAATAAAGGGAAAAGAAAAAATTAATTAACATATTTATTAACCAAATCGTACTATTATGAAAAGATTATTTCTTTTTGCAATGATGTGCTTATTCGGACTTTTTAGTCTCAATGCACAAACACAGGTTGATGTACAAATTGGTGAAGGCACCGCTTCATCACAAATGCTTCCTGTACAAGAGTACTACAAGTATTCAGTTTCTCAACAGATTTTTACTGCTGAAGAAATGCAGAACTTGGAAGGTACCATTTCATCAGTTGCGTTTAAGTTGGCTAATTCTAGCAATTTAACACGTACCTATGCTGTTTACATGTCTAATACAGACAAGGAAATGTTCGCTTCAACTTACGACCTCGTTTCTGTGTCAGAAGATGACCACGTATTCTCAGGTCAAGTAAGTTATGCTAATGCTCAAGATGGATTAGTAAACATTGAGTTTGCAACTCCATTTGAATACACTGGTGGCAACATTCTCCTCACAGTATTCGACCAAACAGGTTCATACGTAGGAGCTGTTCCATTCTACACATATGGAACTGGCGGCAATCCAAGATCTATGTATAGAGCATATGATTATACAATGTATGCTCCAGATAACATGCCAACATCTGGCTATTATGTTTCTTCATACGCAGATGGTGTATTGAATTATCAAAACACACAAGTCGTGTTCACTATTTCAATTGAAGGTGAATTTGACGCATTGGTTGTAAAACCAGGTTCAGTAGATCTCGGCGCACGTCCAAATGGTGCTTGGATGCGTCCAGCTGAAATCAGCCTCGGTTCAAGAGGTGGCAACGTCAACGTAGTAGCTATCGAAACAACAAACAAATATTTCGATGTTGAAGAAGTTGACATGCCAGCTACAGTAACTAAAAAAGAACCTATCGTTCTTGATATCAAACACGGTGAAGGCGAAGGCCAAATCAACGGTCAATTGGCAATATCTTACGACAACGCAAGATCAATCCAACTCATTGACATGACAGCAACAGCATATACTCCAGTTGCTAACGACGTATTTGAAACAGCTGAAGTCATTTCATTCCCATTCACATCAACACCAGACTTAGCAACAACATACGACAACTACTTGTTGCCAGGTAGCGAAACAGACGGTGCTGACGTTGTTTATGAATTGAACTTCGATAAAGATATGCTCTTCACAGCTAACGTAGAAGGTGAAAACGGTAAAGTTGCTGTTTATACAGCTGACTTCGCTGGCGCTGAAGGTCCTATGGCTAACAACAACTACAATGGTCCAGTTGTTAACGTAGCTCCAGAAAAAGCACTCCCTTATTTCTTCTGCGACTTTGAAGACTATGGCAACTTAGGTCTCTTCAGATCAATCGACGCTGACGGTGACAACTGCCATTGGGAAAACTCAATCGACGTTTTAGGTTACTACGACACATTCGGTTACAACAGCTTGTTCAGCGCTGTTTCTCAATCATACCACGCATACTGGGATGAAGGTTTAACACCAGACAACTATTTAGTAACAAAAGAAAAATATTCTATCACATCATCTTCAGAACTTTCATTCTATGTTTCATACAATGAATATTTCCCAGGTGAACACTATGGTGTAGCTATCTCAACAGACGGCGAAAACTTCACAACAATCTTCGAAGAATCATTTGATGATGCAAAATCAAACGGCACACGTTCAGGAAACCGTGACATGGCTCAATGGATTAAGAAGACAATCGCTCTCGGCGAATATGCAAATCAAGAATTATACATCGCTATCCGTCACTTCGATTGCGAAAACCAAGACATGATCTTCGTTGATGATGTTCAATTGACAAACCGTCCAGCTAGAAGAGGTAATGGCATTAATGCTATGGTTCTCCCTGCAGGTAAATACTACTTCGCAGCTTCTTCAACAGGTGAATTCACAGTTAACGCTAACGCTGAAACAATCCCTGCTCCAGAAAAACCAACTCAACCAGTTCCAGCTAACTACACACAAAACGTACAATACCCAACATTATCATGGGAATTCGGTGCTTACACAGTTGAATACCAAGTTTTATTAGGAACTTCATATCCTCCAAAAGATGTTATCATCGACTGGACTAACAACCTCGAAATCGGTCACCAATTACTTGACTTATTCAACAACAAAAACTACTTCTGGCAAGTTAACACACGTAACACCAGCGGTACAACATACGGTGACATCTGGTCATTCACAACAACATTCAACGTACCACAAGAATTAGCTTTATCAGCTGAATCAATCTATGAAGGCGAAACAACAACTCTTACATGGAATGCTGTTAGCGACCGTTCATACCGTGGCTACAATGTTTACGTAAATGGTGAAAAAGTTAACGATGAAGTTATCACAGAAACATCATACGTTTTGGAAGGCCTTTCATACAACATGAACCCAGGTAACGAAATTAAAGTTACTGCATTCTACGATGAAGGCGAATCAGCAATGAGTGAAGCTGTTTATGTAAAAGTAACAGGCGAAACAGAAGTCGCTGGTAACTTCTTCGAACAAGATGGCACAACTCCAGTTCTCGGCGGCGTTATCGTTCTCAGCGGTACAGACGAATTAGGAAATGAACAATCATACACATTCGTAGCTGACGGAACAGGCGCTTTCTCAGGCGAAATCTTAGCAGGTAACTATATCGCTGTTGCTTCTGTAGAAAACTACCAAGATACAAAGATTGAAGTATTGGCTCAATATGGTCAAACATCAGTTCTTAACGTATTAATGTATGAAGTTTACAACCCAGTTGTATATGTTACAGCAAAACTTATCGACACTACAGACAATGGTGATGATAACGGCGACGATAATGGCGATGACAACGGTGATGACAACGGTGACGACAATGGTGACGACAACGGTGATCCAGTAGAAACATTGTATCGTATTAAATCATTATCAACAAATAATTATCTCCACGTATTCAATACTGCAATGCATGAATCAGGTGCATTCGGTGGTGTTGGTGTAGCTGGTTATTCAGAAAGCGACGACCAACTCTTCGCAATTGAAGAAAACGGTTCACAAGTATACTTGCGTTCAGCAAATGGTAACTACATTAAATGCTGGGCATGGAATGTTGACGCTTACAGCACAACAGACAAGACAGCTTTAGAATTTGTTGGCGAAGGTCAATTCCAAATCAAGAATACTGACAACAACAAATACTTCAAAGTTGAATACGTCGACGCAGGTTATGCAAGCTATATCTTCGGTGACTGCGACGGTTCAAATGGTACAATCGAAACATGGACACTCGAACAAGCAACAGGTTACAGAAACGAAAGCGGTGACGCTGTTGAAGTAGCATGGGGCATGCAAAGATACGGCAGCGACTTCGAAGACTTCGAAACAGGCGACTTCTCATTGTATCCATGGAACAACGAAGTTAGCGACTTCCCATTCGCAATCACAACAGATGCATTCGAAGGCGAATACGCAATGAAGTCAACATGCGAAGGCAACGACTACGGCGTATCAGCAATCGAATTGACAGTTGACGTTCCATTCAACGGCGTTGTAGGCTTCTACTACAGAATATCATGCGAAGCAGTCTATGACTACGCAACATTCTACATCGACGGCGAAGCAAAGACAACAATGACAGGCATCTCAGACTGGGCATACAAAGAAGTGTCAGTAACAGAAGGTACTCACACATACCGTTGGGAATATACAAAGGACCTCATGTGGGAAGACGGTGAAGACGCATTCTATGTAGACAACATCACATTCT
>JAZQZR010000013.1:0-114091 GCA_045634185.1 Bacteroidales bacterium
CTGAGATTTAAAAAGAGTGCCGAAGGTACGACAGAAAAGTTAAACGCAATTCTGTCGCGCATTCGGCGCTTTAATTTTACTAAACATTGTTTTGCAGGAATTCTTTTTTTTAAAGATGCCACGGGGTGACGTCTCTACGGGAATGCTGCAACCCCAAGGGTGTTTCTTTAAAATTCTAAAGTTTTTCGCAATGGCGCAAAGTGTCGCAAAGTAATTCTCTGCGTCTTTGCGAGTCAGGAGTAGGGACGCGGCAAGCCACGTCCGTACAATGCGTTTTTTTAATTCTAAAGTTCGACCCGGTGCGTTAGGGATTGGAGCGGCATCCTTTGCGAGCGGAGTCGGATATTGGAGTCGGAGACGGATGTTGGAGTCGGATGCGGAATTTGGAAGCGAGACAGTGTCGGAGTGAGCAAAGATATAGCGGAAAGCCCGACGGCGGAGCGAAGCGGAGACGGAACGCCCAAAGAAAGAAGACTACAAGTCAATAAGACTACATGACTACAAGTTGTTGGGGTGATGAGGTTTTCAACAGAAAAAAATCGTGTGGTTTCGTGGATGGAGGATTTGAGGAATTCAGGGTTTAGAGGAGTTTTTCACATCACTCCATTATTAAAAAGGTTTAGAGTTTAGAGTTCAGAGTTCAAAGTTCTTCTAAAATTCTAAAATTTTAATAAATAAAGGTGGTCTTCGGGCTGCCTTTTTTTTGTATATTTGCAAAACACCTGATAAATCCAAATGTTATTGACTTAAAACTCCAACGACTATGAATTTTACACCTGAAAATGTACTTTTGGTAGGAGCGATTGTATGGTTCGCTAGTATTCTGCTTAGTAAGACTGGTTATAGATTCGGTGTACCTGTTTTGTTGGTCTTCCTTCTTCTCGGTATGCTGCTTGGCGTTGACGGAGTTGGAATAAGTTTTGACAGTTATAAATATGCCCAGATTATTGGTATGGTGGCGCTCGCCATTATTCTGTTTTCGGGCGGTATGGATACCAAATTTTCGGATGTGAAACCTGTATTAGGTCCTGGCGTAGTGCTCTCGACTTTGGGAGTTCTTCTTACTACAATATTTACGGGTCTTTTCATATTTGGCATTTCTCACGCTTTCCCTCATGCAATGCAGCTGTCTTTGCCTTTGGCGATACTCCTTGCGGCAACGATGTCGTCAACCGACTCTGCTTCGGTGTTTAACGTGCTTAGGTCGCAGAAAATGGGATTGCGCAAGAATCTTCAGCCTCTCCTCGAATTTGAAAGCGGTAGTAACGACCCGATGGCTTATATGCTTACCATCGTGATGATACAGATAATACAAGGCGGCAATGCTGACATTGAAGTGTGGAGAATAATCTTGAACTTCGTGGTGCAGTTCGGCTTTGGTTTTGGATTCGGTTATGGATTGGGAAAAGCTTGTGTGTGGATAATCAACAAAATCAATCTTCAGAATAAATCTCTGTATCCTCTCATGATGCTCGGATTTATTTTCTTCATCTTCTCGTTCACCGATTTGTTTAATGGCAATGGCTATCTCGCCGTTTATGTCGCAGGTATAGTGATTGGAAATAGTAAGATTACAGAAAACAAGAGTATAAGTTCGTTCTTGGATGGTGTCACATGGCTCGTTCAGATTGTCATGTTCTTGGTATTAGGCCTGTTGGTCAATCCTCATGATATGTTCAAGATTGCCCTCCCGGCATTGATAATAGGTGTGTTCGTTATTCTTGTTGGACGTCCTTTGTCGGTGCTTCTCTGTCTTCTTCCTTTCAAGGGAATTGGCAAGAGAGCTAAGATTTTCATCTCATGGGTTGGGTTGAGAGGAGCCGCTCCTATCATCTTCGCTACTTATCCTGTAGTGGCAGGCGTTGAAGGCTCGTCGCTTATATTTAATGTGGTGTTCTTTATCACTTTGGCTTCATTGCTCATCCAGGGAACCACAATCACCAAGTTGGCAGACTGGCTTAAATTAAGCATGAAAAAAGACGACAGCCCTGAAAACTTCGGCGTCGATATCCCTGACGAACTGAACACAATCCTGCAGCAGGAGGTTGTACAGAAAGACGCTTATCTCAGAGATTATCCTCTTAACGAAGGTACATTGGTCATGATTGTAGAACGCAATCAGAAATATATTGTCCCAAATGGAAAACTGCTTCTTAAGAAAGGCGATAAGTTGTTGCTTATTTCAGCTAAGAATGACGAAACTGCCGAATCTAAACAAACTCATAATATGTTAGAAATGATTTCTGTCAAACGTAGCAAACAACGCTAGAAAAAAATGATTTTTTTTCTTTAAATGATGAAAATTATCCGTCATTATTGTTTAATTTTGCAGACGGAAAATAAAGATTTTTAAATAATAAAATAAAATAACACACTATGATAAATTACAAAACTTTAGGACTTGTCAACACTCGTGAGATGTTCAAGAAAGCCGTAAAAGGCGGATATGCAATCCCTGCATTCAATTTCAACAATATGGAACAACTTCAAGCTATCGTTATGGCTGCTGTTGAAACAAAATCACCAGTTATCTTACAAGTGTCTAAAGGCGCACGTGACTACGCTAACCAGACTTTACTCCGTTACATGGCAGAAGGCGCAGTAGGATACGCAAAAGAATTAGGCTGCGAAAAACCAGAAATCGTTCTTCACTTAGACCACGGCGACAGCTTCGAGACATGTAAGTCATGCATCGATATGGGATTCTCTTCAGTCATGATCGACGGTTCACATCTTCCATACGAAGAAAACGTCGCTTTGACAAAGAAAGTCGTTGAATACGCACATCAATTTGATGTTACAGTAGAAGGCGAACTCGGCGTTTTGGCAGGCGTTGAAGACGAAGTAAGCGCAGCAGAAAGCCACTATACAAAACCAGAAGAAGTTGTCGACTTCGTTACAAAGACAGGTTGCGACTCATTGGCAATCTCAATCGGCACATCACACGGTGCATACAAATTCACTCCAGAACAATGCACAGTAGATCCAGAGACAGGCAGACTTCTTCCTCCTCCATTAGCATTCGACGTATTGGCAGCTATCGAAGAACAACTTCCAGGTTTCCCAATCGTTCTCCACGGCTCTTCATCAGTGCCACAAGAAGACGTTGACACTATCAACCAAAACGGCGGTAAGTTAGTAGCAGCAGTCGGTATCCCAGAAGAACAACTCCGCAAAGCTTCTAAATCAGCTGTATGTAAAATCAACATCGACTCCGACAGCCGTCTCGCTATGACAGCAGCAGTACGTAAGACATTAGCTGAAAAACCAGGCGAATTCGACCCACGTAAATATTTAGGCCCAGCACGCGAAAGCATGAAGAAACTCTACATGCACAAAATCATCAACGTGCTCGGTTCAAATGATAAACTTTAAAAAGAATTTTAGAACTTTAGAATTTTAGAACTTTAGAAATTTCAAGACTTCTAGAGTTCTAGAATTCTAAAATTCTAGAGTTCTAAAGCACCTCGGGATGTAGCGCAGTCCGGTAGCGCGCTTCGTTCGGGACGAAGAGGCCGCAAGTTCGAATCTTGTCATCCCGACAAAAAAAGACTAAAGGCCAAAGTTCAACAGCTAAAGTTTTTAAAATTATACTCTGAAATGGATATAATATCATTACTTGCAATAAGCGTCGCTCTTTCGATGGACGCTTTTTCTGTATCTATTTGCAAAGGTTTGGCGACGAAGAAATTCTCTCTCAAGACAGCCTTGCTGTGCGGATTGTGGTTCGGCGGATTCCAAGCATTGATGCCGATAATAGGATATTTCCTCGGTGTGCAGTTCGAACATCTCATCACATCTTTCGACCATTGGATAGCATTCGGGTTGTTGCTTGTCATAGGCGTCAATATGATTAGAGAAGCCTTGTCGGAAGAAGATTCGACAGACGACGGACAGCAGCCAGCGGCTGAGTGTTCATGTAGCAATACAGGTTTCAAGACGATGCTTATGATGGCGATAGCAACCAGCATCGACGCCTTGGCAGTAGGAGTGTCATTCGCTTTCTTGTCGGTTGACTTATGGAAATCGGTGACAGTCATAGGAATCACCACATTCTTATTTTCTTTTGTAGGAGTCAGGATAGGAAATATATTCGGCTCACGATACAGCAAAGCCGCTGAGATGACAGGAGGCGTCATCCTTATATTATTAGGATGCAAGATTTTGGTGGAACACCTTTTCTTTAGTTAGGAATCTTTTTTGTATGAAATTCAGAAATTCAGAAACTCAAAATCTCAGAATTTTTTTAGTGATGCAGTGATTGAGAAATGGGTTAGAAACCTAATATATTCTAAAGTTTTCCAGTCATCCCTAATTCCTCACTAATCAGACGTGTCAATGAGTGTTTATTTTCATAGGAATCATTGACGCGTCTCTACATAACTCCTAACTAAAAAAATCTTGTTGTATTGGAAGAAATAAATCAAAATAGAGGAAATTAGGGGAAATTAAGGGAAAATTTCCTCTAATTTTTTTAGGTCATCAAGTTTCTGAGATTTTGAGATTCTGAGTTTTAAAAAAATAACTTCTATTTCCTCACTAATCAGACGTGTCAATGAGTGTTTATTTTCATAGGAATCATTGACGCGTCTCTACATAACTCCTAACTAAAAAAATCTTGTTGTCTTGTAGTCTTGTAGTCTTGTTGACTTTTTTCTTATCTTTGCGTGAATTCTAAAAAACAATATCGTGCAAACGTTAAAGTCACAGATAAATCCTAACAGTAAGGAATTTCAAGATAACAAGAAAGCCTACATGGAGCTGATGTCGCGCTATCGCGACGGCATGGCGATGAGTATGCAAGGCGGAGGCGCTTCAGCCATAGAGAAACACAAGAAACGTAACAAACTCCTTGCACGCGAGCGCATCGACTTGCTCATCGACAAGAACACTCCGTTCCTGGAACTCTCTCCGATGGCGGCTTACGACACATATAACAACGACTTCCCATCAGCAGGTATCATAACAGGTATCGGTACCATTCAAGGCAGAGAAGCTATCATCGTAGCAAATGACGCTACCGTGAAAGGCGGAACATATATGCAATATACCGTGAAGAAACACCTTCGCGCACAGGAGATTGCTATGGAGAACAAGCTTCCTTGCGTCTATATGGTAGACAGCGGCGGAGCCTTCCTCCCTGAACAAGATACGGTGTTTCCCGACAGAGACCACTTCGGTCGTTTCTTCTACAACCAGGCTCGTATGTCGGCGATGGGAATACCACAGATAGCCATCGTGATGGGAATGTGTACTGCAGGCGGAGCCTACGTGCCAGCCATGAGCGACGAGACCATCATAGTCAGAAACCAAGGAACCATTTATCTCGGCGGACCTCCGTTAGTCAAGGCTGCTACAGGTGAGATAGTGACAGCAGAAGAGCTCGGTGGAGCAGAGATGCACACCTCTGTGTCGGGCGTCGCCGACCACCTCGCTGAGAACGACAGTCATGCGATGCAGATATGTCGTAACATCTTCAAGACATTAGAAAAGAGAAACAAACAAAGTCTCGACATTCATCCAGTCGAGGCGCCATTATATGACCCGGAAGAACTCTATGGCATCGCGCCTATCGACCTCCGTCAGCTCGTCGACCCTAGAGAGGTGATAGCACGTCTCGTCGATGGCAGCCGCTTCCAGGAATTCAAGGCTCGTTATGCCACCACTATAGTATGCGGATTCGCACATATCATGGGATTCCCTGTCGGTATCATCGCCAACTACGGAGTGCTCTTCTCAGAGTCGGCACTCAAAGCTACACACTTTATTGAGTTGTGCTGCCAACGTAACATACCGCTGGTGTTCTTGCAGAACGTCACAGGTTTCATGGTAGGTAAACAATATGAATGCGGCGGCATCGCCAAAGACGGAGCTAAGATGGTACACGCTGTAAGTAATGCTAACGTGCCTAAGTTCACCGTTATCTTCGGCGGTTCTTTCGGAGCAGGCAACTATGGCATGGCAGGACGCGCCTATAGTCCGAGACTGCTGTTCATGTGGCCTAACGCCAAGATTTCTGTCATGGGCGGCGAGCAGGCAGCAGGAGTGCTCACCACGGTGAAAGCCGACCAATATAAGGCGAGAGGACAAGAAGTGTCACAAGAAGAATTGAATAAGATAAAGTCAGAAATATTAGCGAAATACGACTACGAAGGCTCGGCATTCTATAGCACCGCCCGCCTCTGGGACGACGGCATAATAGACCCTGTCGATACACGTAAGATATTAGCGATGGGAATAGCAGCATCATTGAACCAGCCATTCCCACCATTACAGTTTGGAGTATTTAGAATGTAAAATTATAGACAACAGTCAACGGACTACAGACAACAGTCCGTGGGTATGCAGATTGCTAAATATGGACAAAGTCTGTTGACTGTTGACCGTTGTCTGTTGACATATAAACAAAATGGATTTCACAACATTACAGATAGGAATAGAAAAGAACGTGGCTCGCATCGCCTTGAATCGTCCGGAGGTGCGCAACGCCATGAATGCTCTCATGATTAAAGAACTCACCGAGGCAATAGACTGGCTCGATGCTCGCGACGACATACGCGTGATAGAGATATGCGGTAATGGCAAGTCATTCTGCGCTGGCGCCGACATCAACTATATGAAAGACATAGCGTCGTTCGGTTATGAGCAGAATCTCGAAGACGCGAAAAAATTATCTAAACTATTTCAGAAGATATATTTCTGCAACAAGCCTGTCATCACTTTGGTACATGGAGCGGTGATAGGAGGAGGCAACGGCATCACAGCAGCTTCTGATATTGTGTTGGCTGAAAAAGACACCGTCTTTGCCTTCAGCGAGGTGAAGTTAGGACTCACTCCAGCTACTATTTCTCCTTTCGTCATGGCGAGATGTGGCGAGATGCCGGCGAGAGAACTGATGCTCTCGGGAAGGAAGTTCACAGCACAGGAAGCGATGAATTACCGACTTGTCAACCATGTAGGCCCTATAGATGAAATGAACCAAAGACTTGACGCTTATATCGACGACTTCTTGAAAGCCTCGCCTGATGCGATAAGAGACTGCAAACATTTGATAAGAAACATAAGCGGAAGAAACAATCCGTACGACAGCATCTTCGACGCTACAGCCATGATGATAGCTCAAGAGAGAATGAGCGACGACGCGCAGCAGAGGATGAAGGAGTTTTTGGGATGCTGAACTTTGAACTAAGGCTTTTGAACTTTGAACTAGTTCAACAGCCTTAGTTTTTTTCTCTGTTTTGGGTCAAAGGTTCAAAGTTTTTTATTACCTTTGTAACCGTATTATGCCTTCGAAGAAAATACATAAGATATTAGTCGCGAACAGAGGTGAGATTGCTGTTCGTATCATCAGCACTTTAAAGAAGCTGGGCATAAATTCTGTTGCCATATACGCTGATAATGATGCTGATTCTTTGCATTGTCGTGTTGCCGATGAGGCTCGTCCTCTTGGTGGTGGCACTCTTAAAGACACATATCTCAACATACAGAAAATCATTGACTCTGCTTTAGATGCCGGTGCCGACGCCATACATCCGGGTTACGGATTCTTGTCGGAGAATGCCGAGTTTGCAGAGGCGTGTAGAGCCAACAACCTGATATTTATCGGACCTGATGCCGAGTCGATGCGACTGATGGGCGACAAGATAAGAGCGCGTCAGTTTGCGATAGAGAACGACATCCCTGTCGTCTGGGGCATGGTGGGCAGTCTTGAAGAAATAGAGGCTCATGCCGCCGCCCTCCCGTATCCCGTTCTTATAAAAGCCTCCGCTGGCGGCGGCGGCAAGGGGATGCATATAGTAGAAGACGCATCGCAACTGCATCTCTCTCTCGAACAGGCTTCCCGCGAAGCTGAGAAATATTTCGGCAACGGACAGATTTTCATCGAACAATATATCAGAAACCCTCGCCATATCGAGGTGCAGGTGCTCGCCGACCATCATGGCAATGTCATTCATCTCTACGAACGTGAATGCTCGGTGCAACGCCGCTATCAGAAAGTGATAGAAGAGTCTCCTTCTCCAACATTGACAGAAGAAAGACGTAACGCAATATGCGAGACTGCCGTGGCAATTTGCAAGTCGATGAACTACAAAAACGCCGGCACCGTGGAGTTTATCCTCGACGAGAATCATAACTTCTACTTCCTCGAGATGAACACCCGCATCCAGGTTGAACATCCTGTCACAGAACAAAGGACAGGCATCGACATCGTGGAAGAACAGATTCGCATAGCGCGCGGCAAAGTGATGGGATACACTCAGGATTCTATAGTGGCTAACGGACACGCCATAGAATGTCGTATCTATGCCGAAGACCCAGAAAACAATTTCATGCCGGCACCAGCAGCGCTGACATTATACCACGAGCCTAAGATGCGCGGCGTCAGAATAGACAGCAGCATCGACAGACCAACAACGATATCCGACAGCTACGACCCTATGATAAGCAAACTGATATGTCATGGCAAGACAAGAGAAGCAGCTGTTGAGATAACAAGAAACGCTCTCAAGAATTATATCGTTCAGACAAGAAAAACCAATATACCTTATCTTCAAAGTATCATCGACAATCAAGATTTCCTGAATAACAGAATCGACACTTCTTATTGCGAGAAACATCAGGATGAACTCATAGAGTCTATGCATAAGATGCGCGACGATGTAAAGAAAGAAGACGTTGTGGCATTGTTCCTCTTCTACGATTTCAACAAGTTATATCTCGAAAATAACAACATCGATAACGTTTGGGAAGAGATAGGTTATTGGAGATTTAATATGAATATTGATGTCGTTGTGAGCAGTCAGCATTCAGCTGTTAGCAATCAGCAGTGTGAGACGTTTCATGTACGTATTGACCGCATCAATCGTAAGTCGTTGCATTGTGTCATTAACGAACATCCATACGAAGTGTTGTTGTCGCAGAATGGCGGCGGCATCAACAAGGTTATCATCAATGGCATGATGGAATCTGTATTTGTCTCGGAGACGAGCGACAATAACTATTGCGTTCACTTCAAAGGATTGGATTTCATCTGTCGTCGTAATGATGAGCTTAACTACACAAAAGACTATTCCAACATAGATTCTAAGAACAACGACATGACATATTGCTCGCCAATGCCTGGCAAAGTCATTAAAGTCAATGTGAAAGAAGGCGACGAGGTGAAAGAAGGCGATATCTTATGTGTTGTTGAAGCCATGAAAATGGAAAACAATATTAAGGCGATGACATCTGCCAAGGTGGCGAAGGTCTTCGTCAATGAAGGTGATAAAGTAGATGTTAAAAATATTTTGATAGAATTATCGATATGAATTTTGATTTGACAAAACAACAAATTGAGTTTCGTGAGAAGGTGCGCGACTTCGCAGAACGCGAGGTGAAACCTGTGGCAGCTTATAACGACGAGAACGAAATCTTCGATGTTGAGCTGACAAAGAAAATGGCCGACCTCGGACTCCTCGGCATCTGCGTGCCAAAGGAATACGGCGGACAAGAACTCGATACTCTTTCTTATATCATCGCTGTTGAAGAACTCGCAAGAATAGACGGTTCAACAGCAGCTACTATTGCGGCTGACAACTCATTAGGTATCAGTCCTATCAAAGAATACGGAACTAAAGAACAAAAAGAAAAATATCTCCCTCGTCTTTGCAAGACACATCTCTGGGGGTTCGGACTTACAGAAGAGAATGCAGGTTGCGACTCAAGAGGAACACAATCGACAGCACGTCAGGAAGGCGACAGTTGGATTCTCAACGGCTCCAAGATTTTCATCACCAACAGCGCTACTCCTATGACATTGGGCAGCACTTTGCAGGTGATATCTGGAGAGAAAAACGGCAAGCCTGAATTCACTACATTCCTGATGGAGAACGATGCTGAAGGTTTTACTCAAGAACCTATGAATCGTAAGATGATGTGGCGCGCTTCCAACACAGGAAAACTCACCTTTGAAAACGTGAGACTCCCTAAAGAAAACATGCTCGGCGAAGCAGGACAAGGTTCTCATATCATGTTATCTACATTAGACGGCGGTCGTCTCTCAATAGCTGCTATGGGGCTGGGATGCGCTCAAGGTGCTTACGAAATGGCTCTCGCATATTCACAGAAAAGAGAACAGTTTGGAAAACCAGTTTGTAAGTTCCAGGCTGTCAGTTTCAAACTCGCTGACATGGCGATGAAGATTGAAGCAGCACGTTGCCTCCTTTATAAAGCTTGTAGAATAAAAGACGCTGGAATGCCTTTCGGCAAAGAAGCAGCGATGGCAAAACTCTACTGTTCAGAAGTAGCTGCTGATGTATGCGACAACGCTGTTCAGGTGATGGGCGGCCATGGATTGTTGAAAGATTTCGATATGGAACGATTCTACCGCGACCAGAGAATACTGCAGATAGGAGAGGGAACATCAGAGATTTTACGTCTCGTGATATCAAGATATATAGGATGTTGAAATATAAATAAGAAGTTTAATAATATAAAATTTTTGCATTATGAATAAATTAGAACAAATGTTTGAAGTATTGCGTAGCCGTCCAAAGAAACGTTTGGCAGCAGCTTACGCTAATGATGACCACACAATCTGCGCTGTTAGCGCTGCTATCGACAACGGTTTGATAGAAGGTATCTTGTGCGGCGATAAAGATGTTATCGCAAAAGTTTGCGAAGCAGAAGGCATCGATATCAACAAATTCACTATTGTTCACGAACCAGACGAAGTAAAAGCAGCTACAAAAGCTTGCGACCTCATCAATGCAGGTGAAGCTGACATCATGATGAAAGGTCTTCTTTCAACAGACAAATACATGCGCGCTATCTTGAACAAAGAACGCGGATTATGTCCTCCAAACGCAACATTGGCTCACGTTTGTGCAATAGAAAATCCTAACTACCACAAATTGTTAATCGCTAGTGACTGCGCTATCATCCCAGCTCCAGACTTCAAGCAAAAACAAACATTATTAAAATATTTAGTATCAACAGCTAACGCTTTGGATATCAAGAATCCTAAATTGGCTGTTATCACTGCAACAGAACAAATGCTTGTTGGTATGCAAGCATGCGTCGACGCAGCTCTCATCACTAAGATGGCAGAACGCGGCCAGATTAAAGGTTGCGTTGTTGACGGTCCTATCTCATTAGACCTCGCTATCGATGCTGAAGCAGTAGCTATCAAAGGTTTCAAGAGCCCTGTTGCTGGCGACGCCGACTGTCTCTTATTCCCATGCATCGAAGCAGCTAACGTATTCTACAAATGTAACAGCAAATTCAACCACGCTGAAGTTGCAGCAGTCGTTATGGGCGCTAAGGTTCCATGTGTATTGTCATCACGCGGCGACACATCACAAACAAAATTGTATTCAATAGCTTTAGCAGCATTGTTAGCAAAATAATTGATAATATAAATATAAGAAAATTAAGTAACTATGAGTCACAAATTATTAATCATCAACCCAGGTTCAACATCAACTAAGATTGCTGTTTTCCAAGATAAAGAGTGTGTTTTCAAGACAAACATCAAACACTCAGCAGAAGAGATTGCTCCATTCGAACATATCGCTGACCAATATCACTTCCGTAAAGATGTTATCCTTAACACTTTGAAAGAAGCTGGCATGGAACTCAACGACCTTTCAATGGTTGTAGGCCGTGGCGGTTTGTTAAAACCTCTCACATCAGGTATCTATGAAGTTAACGAAGCTATGAAACGCGACTTAGTTAACAGCCCAGTTGGTGAACACGCTTGTAACCTCGGCGGCTTAATCGCTGACGATATCGCTAAGTCAGTTGGCGTTAAAGCTTATATCGCTGACCCAGTTATCGTTGACGAAATGGAAGACGTAGCACGTTTCTCAGGTCATCCTGCATTCCCACGTATGTCAGTTTTCCACGCTTTGAACCAAAAAATGATTGCTCGTCAACATGCAGCAACAGTTGGCAAGAAATATGAAGAATTGAACCTCATCGGTATTCACCTCGGTGGCGGTATCTCTGTAGCAGCTCATAAAAAAGGCCGTGTTGTTGACGTCAACAACGCATTGAACGGCGACGGTCCTTTCACACCAGAACGTTCAGGCGCATTGCCATCAGGTCCTCTTATGAACGCTTGCTTCAGCGGCAAATATACTAAGAAAGAAATCGACCTCATGCTTAAAGGTCAAGGCGGTTTCGTTGCTTACCTCGGCACCAACGACGCTATGGAAGTTGAAAACCAAGTCAAGGCTGGCAACAAAGAATGGGAACTCGTCTATCGCGCTATGGCTTATCAAGTAGCTAAAGAAGTTGGCGGTCTCGCAGCATCAGCATTCAGCATGGACGTTGACGCTATCTTCGTAACAGGCGGTATGGCTTACGACAAGAACTTCTGCAAGATTTTAGACAGCCACCTCGGCAAAATCGCTCCAGTATGCGTATATCCAGGTGAAGACGAAATGATGGCTCTTACATTAAACGGCCTCATGGTCCTCAACGGCGAAACAGTAGCTAAGATCTACGAATAAAAGACAACAAGTCTACAAGACAACAAGACAACAAGTAGAGACGTATCAAAATTCTTCGAATTTTGCTGCGTCTCTCTTTTTTTGTTGAACCACAATGACAATCCACGAAATCACACGAAACTTCACGAAATGGTTTTTCCGTTGAAAAAACCTCTATTCCCTCTAATCCAAAATTAAAAGACGCCACAGGGGTGACGTCTCTACATGCATTTCTGTCACCTCAATACTCCCTCTAATCCTGAATTCCTAATTGATTAGACTCCACAG
This sequence comes from Bacteroidales bacterium, assembly GCA_045634185.1. Classification (GTDB taxonomy): domain Bacteria; phylum Bacteroidota; class Bacteroidia; order Bacteroidales; family F082; genus Limimorpha. Next base: position 12,765 of record JAZQZR010000013.1, read on the forward strand.
GGGTGACGTCTCTACAGGCGCTCTTGTCCCTCTAATCCTAAAATTCTCCTCTGACCGGTTTCTCTTCTTCCAGCCATAAGAATCCGTCGAGATATTCCATGTTGTCTTTCAGCTGTTTCTCTGGATAGAGCGTCTCCTTGATGCTTTTGTAGTATCTGATGTTAGATATCTGTTTGTTTTTTACCTTGATATCCATCTCTGCCGCTTGCGAGAAGTTGACGCCAATAAGGCTGGTGTCATCGTCTCTTAACCAATAAATCGTCTCGGCATTGCCTTCGTTATACATGTGGTCAATCTCGTTGCCTTTGAAGTAGGTCGTTATCTGTTTGCCTTTAACCTGGTTGAATCCTTTGATGCTGTCTTGCTGTATCACAAAGGCATTAGGATACATTAATAGACTATCTATTTTTTGGTCTCTCACCACGATATTTATTGAGTCGCCGCTCATCTGCGTGTCTTCTGCCCATAACACAGGTTTACTTCTCATATAAATGGTTGAGTCGATGACAGAATAATGCAAAGAGTCGCATTTGCCCTGGATATCGTTTCTGAAAAAGCGTACGTTATAGAACGCCTTGATGTGTTGTACGTCGTTGCTCAGGGTGTCGAAATAGACGTAGAGAGTGTCGGCCTTGGCAAACAAGGTGTCAACCTCTTTGTAATAATAGGCGAGAGGATTGTCGGTAATCATACACTTGCCGATGTTTTTCCACATCTCTGCATATTCGCCAGTCAGTACAGCTTTGTTCACAGTGTCTTCTATGATGACGTCGTTGAGTGCCTTGGCGTAACCTGTTTTCTTGTTATAAAACATGGTGTCGGCAGTCATCGTTTGCTCTTTGTTCATCAAGGTGGCTCGTCTGTCGAGATAAGCCAATTCCTTCTCAGTGTCATACCAGCCGTAGTTGCCTATCAAAGTGTTCTCCTTGTTATATATGTTTGTCGGTCCATGGAAATACATCATCTCGTTATCGGTGTCGTAAACCAAGGTGTCGGAGACAATCTTATAGTCGGGCATTGTTCCCACGACGTCTTTTCTGAAATAAAGCACTTTGATGTCGTCTCTGTAATACCCCTTCTTGCTGACGAGTTTCTTGTCGTTGCGAGTGATGACGCCTCTGTTGGGATAAGTGGCGAGATGACCTACTCTGTCGTAAGTCATATATTGTGTCCTCAAAACGGTGGAGTCGTCTTTAAGGACTACATCGTGAAAAAGTTCTGCGAACTTAGTCTCTCCATTATATTTCAATAACTTACTATAAATGTCTATGCTGTCGTTCACGTTGACGTGGACATTGCCGAAGCCGTCGAAGAATTTTGTCTTCTCATTATAATATGCGCTGTCGCTATAGAAATAAGTCGAATCCTGACGCATGACGACGTTGCCAATCAGGCGCTGCACGTCTTTGCCAAGACGCTCGTCGTAATCAGCCATATCAGCATTCAAGATATGAATGACAGTCTTGCTCTTCTGCGCAGAAACGCCCCATGACAGGAGTAATAATATTATTAAAATGTAATGTCTCATTTATTAAAGTCAATTAGTTCTAAAGTTCTAAAATTCTAGAATTCTAAAGTTCTAATCAAAAGACGCTCAGTTTGATTTTCTTAGGATTTGCTTTTATTTCTTCTAAAATAGATTGAAGTGTAGCAACGGTTTCGTTTACATTATAATAAAGACTGTCGTCAGTCATCAGGAGGCCGGCGCTGCCTTCACCATTATTGATGCCTTCCACCATGGTGTTGATTTCTGCGATGCAGTTTTCCAATGAACTTACGAGATGAGCGTAGTCGATGTTTTTCAGTGAATCGCTGATGGTTCCGAAGTTGTCGGTTATTGTCTCTAAGTTATTGACGACCATAGTGAGTTTGCCGTTTTCGCTGTCGGTGAGATTTTGTAAGTCGGAAGAAATCTCGCTGATGTTATCCATTGAAGAAGCGAAGTTGCTTACGCCTTTGTTGATGTTGTCTTTAAGTTCGGCGTTAAGCATTCCGTTGATATTAGCTGTCAGTTCGTTGAGAGATACCAACAATGTTTCGAGATTGTTTTTCAAAGGCAATATGCTTTCTGTTATCATTCCCAGAGTGCCGGCATCGTAAACGCAATTCAAGGTGTCGCCGCTTTGAGCGAGTGTTTTAGAGTCGCCGAGGATAAGGTTGAGGTTGCCATAGCCCATGAGGCTCTTGACGATTTTCACTGTGCTGTTGTTTGGGATGTTTATTTCGTTATTCATGATGAATTCGATGACGATGGAGCCATCTTGGCTAGGATGGAATTTCATGGATGTGATTGTTCCCACTTGCATCCCGTTGATGGTGATGATGTCGCCTGGAAGCAATCCCTGCGAGTCTTCGCATAAGACGTAATAGTTAGACTGATGACGAAGTATAGACTTGCCTTTCAAGAAGTTAAAACCCCATACGAATAATGCTATCGCTGCTATGAACGATAATGCGATTAATATTGATTTAGTTCTGTCTTTCATTTTATTTTAGTTTATTCTTGTTCCGTTTTTAAAAGAGATGACAAAAGCCGTAGTGTAACCTTTGGCTCTTACGTCTTTACAATATTCATCGGCTTCTTTTTTAGTGTAAAACAAACCTGCTGTGTATTTGTATTGTCCGTTATGTTCGTAATAATCGACGTTGTTCAATCCTTTGTAATGTTGAGAAGGATTGTCAACTTTTCTGCTTCTGCTTTCTAGCTGAATTTTATAAACAGTCTTGTCTGCATCAACGATTTGAGGTGTTGAGATGTTTTCGTATGCAGGGCCGTCTGTCATATTTTCTTTGTCGTAAGCGTTTTTATAGTCGCGGAATGCGCGGTAGATAGCTGATGCCAGGTATGTCTGACCTTCGCTAGAGCTGATGAAATTCTCTTCGCTAGGGTTGGAGATGAAGCCTATCTCGACCAGGACTGACGGCATCGCTGTCTTGTAAAGCACGAGGAAACCAGCCTGCTGCACGCCTCTGTCTTTTCTTCCGACTCTTTTTACCATCTGATTCTGTATGCGTTCTGCCAAATCTAAGGAAGCGTTTTTGTGTTCGCTTTGGAAGAAGTTGAGCATGATATAAGCTTCTGTGCTGTTAGGGTCGAAGTTGCCGTAGTCGTTTTGTGCGTTGTCTTCGTACAAGATGGAGGCGTTTTCTTTCTTAGCCACTTCGAGGTTGGCAGCGTTTCTGTGTTCGCCCATTACGAAAGTCTCCACGCCGTATGGCTGTGGTGAGGTGTTGGCGTTGCAGTGTATGGATATGAACAAGTCGGCCTTGTTCTCGTTTGCTATCTGCGCTCTCCTGAGAAGAGATACGAATACGTCGCTGCTGCGAGTGTAAATCACCTTGACGTCGGGGCAGTTCTGCTTGATATAGTCGCCGGTCATTTTGGCAACCTTCAGTGTGATGTCCTTTTCTTTTGATTTCTTGCCTACTGCGCCAGGGTCTTTGCCGCCGTGGCCGGCGTCAATCACGACAGAAGTGATTTTCTTTCCATTCTGCGCCTGAACATCGTTGGAAAAAATAATGTTACAAGTCAGAATAAGAAAAAATAAAATCAATCGTTTTTCAGAAATTAGTCGCAACTTAAGCATAAGAAACGTATATTTGCATAAATTTTTTACAAAAATATAAAAATAAATTGTTGAGGAGTAGAACATATAGATATTTTCTTGCTTTTTTCTTTATCTTCTCGTTGATATTGTCGGGTTGCAAAACCGTCGGATATGTTAATGAAGTGGATGAAAATCAAGATGCTATAAATATCCTCGACACTCTTGTCCTTGACACCATAAGCGATAGCGTGTCAGAAAATCCTCTTCTTCTCGATACCGTAAAAATTGACTCTGTCATGACACTGAAAAACGACACAATAGTGTCTGACACTATCACGAAAAACGACAGCATAATTACTGAGAAAGAAAAAGCCGCTCCTAAAAAAGAGAGTTTCATCGATGACAAGATTGAACGTACTTGCAACGACTCCACCATACAAGATTACAAAAACAACAAAGTCTATTATTACGGCGATGCTAAAGTCGTTTATGAAGACATCACTATCGAGGCAGCGTTCATTGAGTTCGACTTCGAGAAACGCACCGTCTTCGCCAAAGGTCTTCTCGATTCCGCAGGCAAGATGTATGGCGCTCCTATCTTCATAGAGGGCGACAAGAAATATCAGTCGGAGTCGATGACATTCAACTTCGAGACCAAGAAAGGTATCATCACCAAGGTGTTCACTGAAGACGCCATGGGATATATACACGGAGCGAGAATCAAGAAGATGGACGACAACTCCATCAATATCAAGTCGGGTTCTTTCACCACCTGCAGCAATCCTGAACATCCTCATTATGAGTTTCATTTCGGTAAAGCCAAAGTCATCCCTAATGATAAAATCGTTACTGGTCCGGCATATTTCAAGTTAGAGGGCACGCCTCTTCCTGTCGGCATTCCTTTTGGTATCTTCCCTAACTCCAAAGGTCAGCGTAACGGTATCTTAGTCCCGTCGTGGGGCGAGTCGGCCAACCGAGGATTCTACTTCGAAAACGGAGGTTTCTACTGGGGAATCAATGAATATGTCGATTTGCAACTCGTGGGTGACATCTATACCAGAGGCAGCTGGGCAATCAAGCCTACAGTGCGTTATAACAAGAGATATGCTTACAACGGCTCTTTCTCAGGAAGCTACGCCGTCAATAAGATTGGAACTAAAGGCTCGGCCGACTATAACGAAAGCACCGACTTCAAAGTGCGCTGGGTTCATAAGCAGGACCCTAAGGCGAGACCGAAGTCTTCATTCTCTGCCGACGTCTACATCGTGAGTTCCAACTATAACAAATACAACGCCATCTCGTCTAACGAATATCTGAGCAACACCTTCCAGTCAAGTGTCGCGTATCAGACGAGCATCGGTGGTCTGTTCAATTTCACAGCTAATGCGAGCCATAGTCAGAACACCCTCACTCGTGTGATGACGGTGACATTGCCGGAGTTCACTCTTAACATGAACCGTATCTATCCTTTGAAAAACGTAGGCAATCCCGCCAAGAAGAGATGGTATAAAGACTTGTATATCAGCTATACCGCTAACGCTAAGAATTATGTCAGCATGGCGGACAGTCTTTTCTTCAAACCTAACTGGCTCGACAATCTGCAAAACGGAATCCAGCACAGAGTGCCAATCAGCATGCCTGTTAAATTATTTAAACATATCACCTGGACAACATCGGCTACGTTCTTGGATAGAATGTATTTCAGATATTTTGAGAAACAGTGGGTTGACGATCCTAATATGGCTAATGGCGGTTATGTCATGACCGACACCATCAACCAGTTCAGAAATGTCTTCAGCTTCGATGTGTCAAGTACGCTGACAACCAAATTGTATGGTATGGTCAATTTTAAGAAAGGACCTGTCAGGGCGATACGTCATGTCTTCACGCCGTCCGTCGGACTTTCATACAACCCCGATTATTCACGCGACTTCTGGAATTATTACGGAACATATTACGACGCCAATGGCATAGAACAGTTGTATTCTATGTTCCAGGGAAATATTTACGGAACACCTCCATCAGGCAAGGCCGGTCGTATCAACTATAGCTTCGGCAACAACTTGGAGATTAAAGTGCCATCAAAGAAAGACACCATCACTGGACTCAAGAAGGTGAAGCTTATCGATGACCTCTCCTTCAGCGGAAGCTACGACATGGCGAAAGACTCGCTTAATTTCTCGTATCTCTCTGTCAACGGAAGAACGACTTTGTTCAAGAATCTCTCTATCAGATATTCGAGTCTCTGGGACCCTTATATCCTCGATTCTTTAGGAAAGAAACAACTCAATCAATTTGAATGGGATGTCAACAAGCGCCTGTTCAGAAAGAATAGCGTGTCGTGGAACTTCAGCCTCAGCTATTCGCTTAACAACGACACTTTCAAGAAGAAAAACGGTGCGAAGAACACGAAACGAAAAATGGATTCGTCATTGGCATCGGAACAGGAGATGAACGACATACGCTCAAATCCAGAGGACTATATCGACTGGACAACGAAATGGGCGTTGTCGCTGAGTTATAATCTCACGTTGTCGAATAACCCAACATTCTTCAATTATCTGATGCAAGACAACAGGAAAGTCATCCAGACACTTGGCGTTAACGGTAACATAAATCTGTCGGAAAACTGGAAGGTCTCGGTGCAGACCGGATGGGACTTTGAACAGAAGAAACTGTCATACACCTCGATGACAATATATAGAGATTTGCATTGTTGGGAGATGCGTTTCAACTGGATTCCGCTCGGAACATACAAAAGTTGGAACTTTACTATCAACGTGAAAGCATCGGCATTGCAAGACTTGAAGCTTACCAAAAAGAAAGATTACCGCGATAATTAGACATATCAACTAAAAAATGGCCTAAATTGTTGATAAATTGATGTAAAAAGTTTCTTTGTTTTGTAAAGTATTTATACTAAATTTGCGGGAACAATTTGACCGCTATGAAAAAGCTTTTTTTGTTATCGTCATTGTTGATGTTTTGTTTGAGTGCAACTTACGCTCAAGTTGAATCTGATTTTGAAAGATTTAAACGCGAGCAAGAAGCTATGATGAACTCGATGAAACAAAATGATAGCCTTTTGCTGAATAAATTGGAAAAGGAATATCAGGATTATGTTAAGGCGGAACAAGAAGCATACGGCAGATTTGTTGAAAAGATGAGCGCTGTTTGGGGCGGTGATAATGTCGTTGAGAGCTCTAATAAAGAATGGGTGGAATATAGCGACAATGGAAACAGCCGTAGCGTAGTAGATTTTGAAAAAGGCGAAGCCACGATAGAGATTATCGTCACTGCAGAAGAAGCTGCGTCGGAAGAGAAGATAGAGAAAAAAGTCGAAGATAAAATCAAGGAGTTGATTGTCAGCAGAGGCAAGACCAAAGACTACGACTCTTCAAAAGAGAAAGCAGTTCCTTTGCAAGAAACTCCAGTCCTTGAAAATCAAGTGCAGACTCCTTCAGGTGAGGTGGTGACAAAAGAAAACATCGACGAAAGCGTCAAGGAAATAGCAGAAGAAGTCAAGATAGAAAAGAAAGAGATTAAAGGAGATGACGGAGAAAAACGTCAGGTCATCGAAGTGAAACTTGACCTCGCTCCAGATCATATCAGAACCAGAGCTGAACAATATAAAGCGGAAGTGGAGAAATATTGCCGCAAATATGATGTCAATCCAGCGATGGCATATGCTGTGATGCAGACAGAATCCTCGTTCAATCCAAAAGCCAAGTCGCACGTGCCTGCATACGGTCTGATGCAAATCGTTCCAAGCTCTGCCGGACAGGACTGCGCACAAAGCCTTAAGAAACCTTTCTCCAGACCAACAGCTAATTATCTGTACGAACCTGAAAATAATATCGAGATGGGAGTTCATTATCTCTATCTTCTTAACAAACGTTATTATACAGGCGTTACAAACAAGGATAGTCGCGACTTATGCGTGATAGCGTCTTATAACACAGGCGCAGGCAATGTGGCAAGAGCGCTGCGTGGCGACACTAAAATATCTAAGGCTATTCCGCAAATCAACGCGATGTCATACGAAGAGCTCTTCAGATATTTCGAGAAGAAATTACTTCCTGAGACTCAGAATTATATTAGAAAAGTCACAGAACGTATGAATGATTTTAACAAATGGATGAAATAAATGTTTAACCAATAAAATAAGGTAAAAAAATGAAAAAAGTAATCGCAACAAAGAACGCACCAGGTGCAATTGGCCCATACAGCCAAGCTATCGAGGTCAACGGCATGTTGTTCATTTCAGGTCAGATTCCAATCAATCCTGAGACAGGCAACATCGTTGAAGGCGGAATCTACGAACAAACAGAACAAGTTATGAAAAACCTTGAAGGTATCTTAACTGAAGCTGGTTACACATTCGACAACGTAGTGAAGTCAACATGCTTACTCAGCGACATGGCTAACTTCGCAGCAATGAACGAAGTCTATGGAAAACGCTTCGCTCAAAATCCTCCTGCAAGAGCAGCTTTCGCAGTAAGAACACTTCCTAAAGAAGTTCTCGTAGAAATCGAAATGATAGCAGCAAAATAAGAATATTAGTAAAAAATATTAATATGAAAAAGTTAGGATTTATAGCATTGTTATTCTTAGCCGTTTGTCTGAACTCTTGCGGTCCAGTAGGCGGCGGTAGTGAAACAAATATTGACAAGACTCAGCTTGTCGGTAAATGGATGACCAGCGATGAACAATACTTCGAAGTATATTACAGCGATGGCACCGGCAAGGAATGGGACCTCAAAGATGACGTTCAAGAAGAAGAAGCTTCTGTGTTCACTTGGGAATTTGATGAAGGTGCTGAAGATAAATTCTTCAAGTATTACGAAATGGAAATTGGCGGCACAGTGCCTCAATATTGTAATATCTTGGAACTTACTTCAACAAACTTCAAATATAATAACGAAGGACTTAGAGCTACTTACAACTTAATTAGAGCTAACTGATTATGAATAAAGCACTGAAAATAACACTGATAAGCTTAGGCTCTTTCTTGGGACTTATATTGTTGACAATAGCAGTCGTATGCTGGTTTGTGGTGACTCCAGCCCGATTGACGTCGATAGTGAAGAACCAGGCTCCTAATTTTATCAACTGCGATTTCAATATAGAAAAAGCCGACCTCACCATTTTCAAGTCCTTCCCTAAAGTCGGATTGGAGATAAATGATGTCGTGCTGATGAATCAGATGGTAGGAAGCCCGTCAGATACATTGGCTTATATTGATGAATGTGTTGTTTCAGTGGACGTTAAGAAATTTCTTAACGAAAAACATATTCTCATCGACGAATGTAGACTTAGTGGTGGTTACGTCAACCTCTTCATCGATGAACAGGGCAACTCTAATCTTGATATCTTCCCTCCGTCAGAACCAGATACCATCGATGAGAGTGAGGAATTTACTTACGGCGTTGATTTGGCTTTGCTCAAATTCAATGACGTAGACGTGAATTATGCCGACCTCTCTGTGGGAATAATCGCTGATATCAACGGTTTCAACATGGCGGCAAAAGGTAAGATGAAAGACGAACTCTTGGCTGGTAACATGAATATGTCGATGAACGAACTCGTTTATCAACAAGTGACAGATTCATTGTCAATGGCCGTAAAACTTAACAATTTAAAAGCAGAGGGAGAAGCAGAGATGCTCGGCGATAATGTTAAAGCCGACATTGATGTTTCTTCTTCTGATCTTTTATACGAAAGCGAAGGTCAAATCGCTGGACTTAAATCTCTCACCTTTAAATATAAGGGCGACGTCAACAACTACGACAATGTTAACGGCAACGTGGAAATGTATGTCGACGACTTGTCGTTCACCATGGATGACGTGACTCTTGTCAATGAAGCCGACCTCAGATTCATATCACCGCTTAATGCTACATTAAGCACTATGGACGTCGAATTCGACAACTCACAACTCGCTCTTAACAATATGTTTATCGACTTCGTCGGTAAGGCTTCAATGCCTGGCGATGATATTGTCGTAGACCTCGACCTCAAAACAAATACCTTAATAATAAAAGAACTCATCGAACTCATACCAGCTTCGATGCGCGAAGAACTGCTCGCCGGAATAGATGTTGACGGCGAATTGAATATCTCTGCTAAGGTGGATGGCGTTTATAACGAAACATCTATGCCTCAGGTGGATGCAGAGATAACATACAACAACGGTATGCTGGCAATGCCAGAGATGTTACCTTATCCAATAACCAATCTTAACACCTCAATAAAAGCTGAAATAGACCTTAATGATAAATCCGATATATATCTTAACTCGTTCAATGCCAATATGTCAAAGTCATCTGTCGCCGTCTCTGGAACGATAAAAGACGTGATGGATAAGATGTATTGCGACATCAATCTCAAAGCTAATGCCGATCTCGACGAACTGCAGTCGTTCATGCCTGAAGGAATAGCAGCAACAGGTAAGGTGAGAATTAACGGTAACGCCAAAGTCAACAACCATCAGCTCACAACGATGGACTTCATGAAGGCTAAGGTGAACGGCAATATGCAATGGGAAAATATGAACGTGGTTTATTGCGACACTATCACTGTCAATAGCGACAAGTTAAATATCGACCTTACATTGCCTAATACTGCTTCAAAAGACTTGACCAACAGTCTCGCAGCTCTTGAGATAAGCGGCGCTAACTTCGATGCCAAAGTCTCTGATATGATAGTGGCTAACCTTAAAGACTATAAAATCGACGCACAGATATCCAATATCATGGACGAAAAAGAACCTATGTCGGTGTTCGCAGATTATTCCTTCTCAAGAATAGATGCAGCCATGGACGATATGGTGTTCTATACCAACAGCCCTAAAGGTACCCTCGCTATGTTCATGAAGGAAAACAACGATGCGTCTTATATCGCTGTCTATTCCGGCGACAGCCTCTCGTTCAATATGGGCGAAGAAATGAGCTTCGCTACTGAAAACCTCGATTTCAACGTGTCTGCAAATTACGATGACGACCAGGAAGATCTCCTCTTACAATGGAATCCTCATGCAGGAATACAACTTAATAAGGCTGTCTTCTCAATGAGCGACTTGCCAACTCCAGTCTATATCCCTTCCATCGATTTCAACTACGACACAACAGGAATTCAAATCAACAATAGTAGCATCGTGCTCGGAAATTCTGACTTTGAATTGGAAGGCAAGTTCACAAATGTTGACGAGTTTATAAAGAAAGAAGCACTGCTGAAAGGTAATCTCGATTTCACATCTCATTATACCGATGTCAATGAGATTATGGATATTTTCAGCGGAATGGGCGACACTACAGTAGTGGCTGAAGAAGAAATCGTTGTGACTGATACCATCGAAGAAGAACAAGAGCCATTTATGGTGCCTCTAGGTATTGATATCACATTGAATACAAAGATAGAAAAAGCTATAGCCGGTGATATGAATATCGCTAATATCGGCGGCGGCCTCACCGTGAAAGACGGTATCTTGGTGTTGAACGAAATGGGTTTCACCAGCGACGCTGCAACAATGATGCTCACTGCAATGTATAAGTCATCACGCAGAAACCACTTGTATCTCGGCTTCGACTTCCATCTCCTCGAAATAGACATCGCTGAGATGATAAATATCATCCCTGAACTCGACACCCTCGTGCCAATGTTGAGCTCATTCGCCGGAAAAGCAGAGTTCCATATCGCAGCAGAGACTTATCTTAATTCAAAATATGAGATGAAAGTCTCTACATTGAGAGGAGCTACCGCAATTCATGGTAAAGACTTGGTAGTTCTCGATAATGCTACATTCAGAAAGATAGCCAGAATGCTTAACTTCAAAGATAAAGAGCATAACAGAATTGATGAACTGTCAGTTGAAATCACAGCGTTCAAGAGCGAAATCGATGTGTACCCAACACTCATCGCCTTGGATAAATATCAGGCTATTGTCGGCGGACGCCATAAACTCGACATGACATTCGACTATAGCCTCGGAATCTCAAACCCATGGCCGTTCAGAAGATTAGGCATCAAAATCGGAGGCAACCTCGATGATATGAAGTTTGGTTTCAAACTGAAGAAAAATCTGAAACTGGATGACCCTAAAGGAAAAGAAAAAGACGTTCACCTTATAGAGGAAGCTCTTAGACTGAAGAAGATAATTTATGAGTCATTGAACGCCAACGTAAAATAATAAGAGTTGAAGATAGATTTCCTTAAAGAGATTGTAAGATATGGTATTGGCAGCATGTTTATCATCGCTGCCATACTTAAATTAATATCTATCGATGAATTCGAGCTTTATATCTATAGCTTTGACATCCTTAACTTCCTTCTTACAACATTGTTCTCCAGACTGCTCATCGCAGGTGAACTCGTCTTGGGTCTCATGCTTATTTTCAAGATGTGTTACAAATTCACATGGCGAGCGACTTTAAGCGTGCAGATTGTCTTCACCCTGTTTCTTGCTTACGTGCTTGCCTTTAGAAACGACGACAACTGCCATTGCTTCGGTGAATTGGTAGAACTGAGTCCGCTTGAATCTATCGTCAAGAATATCGTGGTGATAGGAGGGTTGTTTTTTATTAAGACGCAGAGACGCAGAGACGCAGAGACGCAGAGTAAGTTTGTCAAAAAGATATTATTGGCTGCTGCTGTGATAATTCCTTTTGTCGTGACACCGATGGATTCCGTCTATAAGATGATTTATTCGTCAGAAAAAGAGATAAGCACCGTCGATTTTTACGAGACTCTCGATAAAGTCGTTAAGATGGATTTCGTTGATAACGACATCGTCTTCGACTCTATTTCTGCATTCGAGACAAAAGGCGATAAAATCGTCGCTGTCGTAAGCTCCGGATGTAAATATTGTCGTTTGGGCGTCAAGAAACTTTCGCTGATAATGAAGAACAACGGCATAAGTCCCGACAATGTGAATGTCTTTATCTGGGGCAGCCGTGAAGGTATCTTGAACTTCAGGGAAGAGACGATGACAGAAGGCTGTTCTTACTGGCATATCATGCCACACGAAGCCGTCGATATCACCTTGGGAAGATTCCCGACATTCATCATATTAAAAGAAAAAGAAATCGTCAACATCAGCGATTTCCGTGACATTGACGAATCTTTTTTTCTGAACTCTGAACTCTGAACTCCTCTATTTAAATATTCCCACAATAAGAAATATTATCATAAAAACAATCGTGAATGCCAGATATATCAGCTGACATGCTATTGGCGTTATTCCGACGTATGTCAATATTATCGCTATCGCTGCAAAGAAGATAAACTTACCTGTTCCCACTATGAAACCTCTGATGAAACGACTTATTGGCGATGCTACCTTATACGCAAATTCCGGCATGCCTTCTTTACAAAATCTCATGCTGTAATACATGACATAAATCAACGATAACAACATCATTGATACAATTCTGATATTGAACTTGTCAATAATCCAATGAGTCCAGGGAGCGTAAAATTCCGATTCGTAGAGCGTATATAACAAAGGTGCCAAGAAGATGGCGCATAGCACTATCGCAAGGTTGGCCCCTAAGCGCGACATCAACGCCATTCTTTCTTCCAGTTGCGTCTGCATCCTTGCTTCTTTGGAACCAGCCTGCGGGAACTTGTTGACTTTCTGCAGCACGGCCCAAGCCTTTCCAAACTGACGAAGAGATACATATCTGTTGACTTTGTCTTTCAAATCATCCATGTGGTCCGACACCGGCGATGTCACCGTTATCAGTTTCCAGTCGGAACCAAGCAGCATGCAGCTGTATCTTTTTCTGTCTACTTCATAGACTACGGTCTTTGCTTCACATTCGCACGATTCCAAAAGATTGAAACAGACAACGGTATGCGTAAGATGTTCTACTCTGTTAGGCAATCTCGACAACATGCCTCCAACTATCGGGCGTGATGCCAAGTCGTTTTTGTCGAAATTCTCTTTGTCGACATTCATTTTCTCCATCACACGCCAAGGAGTGCTGTTGTTGAACAACTTGATAATCTTTGGAACTTCGTCGGAAGGAACCTGTGCTGGGAAACGATAATCAACGTATGTTTTAGTATAATGACTGCAATGCAGCTGCCAGTATCTTACAAGATTTCTGTCGCCTCCACAAGTGTCGCAAATCACTTTGCCTGTACCGTGACATGTTGGGCAAGACTCTTCTCTATACGATTGAACCTCATGATATCCTCTGCCACTACAACTGGAGCAACTCACAGTCCTGGTTTTATCTACGTAACGAGCTTTCAAACCTTCACTGGTGTTATATTGTTCAAGCTCTCTATTAGTAACTTGAACTTGTCCTCTGCCGCCACATTTCGGACAAGGTTGTTTTACAGTATATGGAACTAGAATCGTACCTTTACCTCCGCATTTGCTGCAATTGACCTTGCCTGTGGCATGACAAGTATGACATCCGTCAATATACTGTGAACCAGGTACCAAATACGATTTCTCATTGTTGGTAAAATCTTTAGGAGGTGACGCCAAAGACCAGCGGTTTATCTGCGACTCGCTGCTTATGGTCCTTGGAGGGAACGTTCTTCCACCAATTCTTTCGTATGTTTGCTTAAGCGTACGGTTGTCATATTGTGTCTTGAGCAATCCTCGGTAAATAGGAGTGTCCCATACTTCTACAACTTTCAGTTGGTTGCCTAAATTGTTACGGTTATAACCTTTTATTGACTTAGCCCAATCGTTGAACAACTGACGAAAACGATTTTCTTCCGCTTGGGAGAAACTAATCTTCTTTGAATCTCTATAATTTGCCATAATCAATCCTCCTTAATATGCTGTTGCGTCGTTGTCAAAATCAAGTTTACGAATTGCGCTTAGTCCGAGTCGTATCGAGACTATAATCGCTACTAATATCATAATTGCTGCTATCAAAGGTAGAAACAACGAGAGACTATTGGTGACATTGATTTCATCTTTATATTCATCCAATGCCTTCCAACAATAAGAGACGATGGTAAATCCTTCAAACTCGTCATCGGTCTTGCCTTCTGCAAGTTCTTTCTGATACAGGATTTTCGCATAATCTATCATCTTGTCTTTTTCAACTTTAAAACTCGATAGTGAGTAGTCTTTGTAAGATGTAGATATTTTCTCCATTAAACCTACAGTTTTGTCGGTCTTATCCAATTTGTTTACGCTGTATCGATGAAAAACTATCATCAATGCAAACGCTAGCGCAATAAAGAAGATTCGTTTGATAACTCTCCACATAGCGGTATGATTTTAAGGTTTATTAATGCGTTTATTTTCAGATTGCTAAGTTATAAACTAATATTTTAAAAACAAAAAAAATCCCGATTTTTTAATCGAGATTTTTTCAATATTTTCTAAAATTCTAGAGTTCTAGAATTCTAAGGTTCTATCAAGATGCTATTTCACAGTTGATGCCATGTTCTTGGAGCATTGTCATGATGGTGTCGAGTTGCTTTTGGTCTTGGAGGTTCATGCTTATTGTCACCAATGATTTTCCGACTTCCACTCTGCTTAAGGAGCGTTCGTGTTTGATGTCATAGATGTTGACTTTAAGACCTTCGAATATGGAGAGCACTCTCTTGAGCTCGCCTGACTGGTCAGGGATGATGAGTCTGATAGAAGCTCTGAGACCTTCTTCCACCATGCCTTTTTCTATTATCTGTTCAAGGAGGCGCATATTGATGTTACCGCCGCTCACGACAGGGACTACGTTCTTTCCTTTGAGATCTACTTTGTTGAAGAGCGCTGCTGCCACCGAAGTGACGCCTGCTGGCTCAGCGAGCAACTTGCCACGTTGGAGCAGGAGATATGCTGCGTGTGCTATCTCGGTGTCGGTCACGCTTACGATATCATCGACGTATTTCTGGATGATGTCGAAGGTGAGTGTGCCAGGAGTCTTAACAGCGATACCGTCGGCTATTGTTGATACAGAAGGGAGAGATACTATCTCGTTGGCTTCTCTTGATGCCACCATAGAGGCAGCGCCGGCAGCGTTGACGCCGATGACTCTTACCTTAGGGTTCATCTCTTTTATCGCCATTGCGATACCTGCGATGAGACCGCCGCCGCCGATAGGCACGATGACAGCGTCAACATCAGGTTGTTGTTCGTAGATTTCCAATCCTATGGTACCTTGACCAGCGATGATGAGCGGGTCGTTGAAAGGATGTATATATGAAGCATCATGTTGCTTAGTATATTCTTGTGATGCGAGGAAAGAATCGTCGAATGATTCGCCAGTGAGCACCACGTTGGCACCGTAACCTTTTGTTGCGAGCACCTTCAAAGGAGGAGTGAAGATAGGCATGAAGATAGTGCTTTGCATGCCGAGTTTTGTTGCTGAGAAAGCAACACCTTGTGCGTGGTTGCCTGCTGATGCTGCCACAACGCCCTTCGCTCTTTCTTCAGGTGATAAATTGGCTAATTTGTTATACGCACCTCTTACCTTAAAAGCGCCTGTCGTCTGCATATTCTCCAATTTCATGAAGATATTGGAGCCCGACATTTGAGAGAATGATTTAGAATGACTTATTGAAGTTAATTTTGCAACGCCTCTCAATGTGCTACGTGCCGCAACGATGTCGGAAAACTTTAGTACTGAAGAATCCATGATGTTTTTTATACTGTTTTTGAAAAAATAAAAAATAAGAGAACACTTGAAAAAGTGTCCTCTTGATATTATGTGGAGCATATGAGAATCGAACTCATGACCTCTTGACTGCCAGTCAAACGCTCTAGCCAACTGAGCTAATGCCCCATCATTTGAGATTGCAAAGATATAACTTTTTTAAATACGAAAAATACCTTTAGAAAAACTTTTTTATATAAGAAATTCAGAACCTCAGAATCTCTAGTCCTCTAACCCAAACTTCTTTATAACTTTATACACTGCGCCTTCAGGGCGTAAGAAACTTTGGAATAATATTATCTCTTTTACTTCTTGTCGAATGTAAGACTTCTGTTCTATTCCAGCGACAATTTTCTGGAAATACTGTTTCTCGCATAATTCTTTGATGCGTCCCAATGTGATATGAGGGACGAAGTTTTGTCTGTCGCGTATAAATCCCAGTTTGTCGAAAGAAGTGAGTGTGTCTTCTTCCAGGTCGAGTAGCTCTTGTGGCGTGTTTTGCATCCCGAGCCATAACACTCTTGGTGCGTAGCGGCTTCCGAAGATTCCCGTTCTGTTGAAGTCCATCGTGAAACTCTTGTGTCTCTTTACCATCTCGCCAATCTCGTCGATTATCTTAGGTATCTCATCTGGATGAGTGTCGCCTATGAATTTCAATGTGAGATGGATATGGTCGGGCTTCACCCAATTGATTCTTTTTTCGTGAGCCAGCTGACGTTTCAGTCCGTCAAGAAGTGGCATGAAATCATTGTCGGTAGTTTTTATCGGTATAGCTAGAAATAGTCTTTTCATCTTTTTTATTAGGAATTAGGAACGAGAATTTAATTTTAATTCCTAATTCCTAATTTCACATTTCTAATTATTAATAATCCATTTGTTCGTAGTTTTGAGCTAGTCCGCCGATGGATGTCTCTCTGTAGAGATGAGGCATGTCGTGGCCAGTGTTTTTCATTGTCTCAACTACTTTGTCGTACGACACTCTGTGTGTCCCGTCGGTATATGTTGCGAAGATATTAGCGTCCATGGCGCGAGCTGCTGCGAAGGCGTTACGTTCAATACAAGGTATCTGTACGAGTCCGCATACTGGGTCGCATGTCATTCCGAGGTGATGTTCGAGAGCCATCTCTGCCGAGTATTCTATCTGTGCGCAGCTTCCTCCGAATAGCTGACATACCGCTGCTGCTGCCATGGCACAGGCGACGCCAATCTCACCTTGGCATCCTACCTCTGCTCCGGAGATGGAGGCGTTGGTCTTTGCGATATTGCCGACGAGACCTGCTGTGGCAATGGCTTTAAGGATGCGAGGCTTGGCTATCTCGTATGCTTTGTATGAGTGATAAAGTACTGCTGGCAATACTCCTGATGAACCGCATGTAGGTGCTGTTACTATCAATCCGCCGGAGGCGTTTTCTTCGCTCACTGCAAGAGCGTAGGAGAATACCATGCCACGACTTCTTAAACTACGTTGGTAACCTACAGCCTTGATGTAATAGTTCGCTGCTTTACGTGGCAAGTTGAGCGGACCTGGCAGACGTCCTTCTGTCTGAAGACCGCGTTCCACTGCGTTCTGCATGGTCTGCCATACCTCTTCAAGATAATCCATGAGATATGGGTCGTTCTCTACGTCGCTTACATATTCCCAGAAACCTTTTCCTGTGTCTTCACACCAGTTTAAGATGTCGGTCATCTTGGTGATAGGGTAGATGTCGGGTGATGAATTTTTCTTGCCGCCTTCTTCTTCCAAGGCGCCGCCTCCAACACTATATACTGTCCATTCTTCCATCATGACATTTTCATTGTTGAATGACTTAAAAGTCATTCCATTAGGATGATATGGAAGGAAGATGTCGCTTTTCCATACGATTGTCACTGGAGCTTTTTTCTCAAGGACGTCCAAGATGGCGACGTCGGTCAAGTGGCCTTTGCCTGTGGCGGCGAGACTGCCGTATAATGTTACTTCAAAACGAGCGGCTTCTGGATTGCGAGCAAGGAATTGTTCTGATGCACGGCGTGGTGCCATTGTGTGACTGCTCGATGGTCCGTGACCGATGCGATATATTTCTTTAATTGTCTTCATATTGGTTAAAAAGTTGTTTCTAAAATGAGAACATTTTTCGAAGCACAAAGTTACAAATTTATCAAAGAATATTTATCTTTGCTAAAAATTAAATATGAACAAATACGTCAAATCTTTAATATTTATAATCGTATTTATGTTCTCATTGTCGCTGGAGGCAAAGAAAGTAGTGATTGATGTTTCAGACGCGCCTTATTTCTTTTTGTCTGACGAGAACAGAAAAGACAACGCCTCTCGGCTCAACGAGATTCTTGCTATGATAAAATCATCTGTCGATGAAGATGATGAGGTGGTGGTGAAATTCAAGAAGGCTCGCTACGACTTCTATCCTAATGATGTCATGCAACGTGAATATTACGTGTCAAACCACGACCAAGGCCAGCCTAAGGTTCTTGGCATCTGTCTCGAACAATGGGATAATCTCACCCTCGACGGCAAAGGCTCGGAGTTTGTCTTTCACGGACAGATGCTGCCAATTGCCATCGTCAATTCCTCTAATGTCACATTGAAAAACTTTTCTATCGATTTTGAGAATCCTCATATCGCTCAGGTCGAGGTGATAAACAATGACGAAAATGAGGGAATCACTTTCCGCGTCGAGCCTTGGGTCAACTATCGTATCAATGAGGATGGCGTCTTTGAGACTTATGGCGATGGATGGAGATATCAACAATATACGGGTATAGCCTTTGAAAATGAATCACGTCATATCGTATATCAAACTAGCGACTTATGGATAGATACAAAGCAGGTTCAGGAGGTGGGCGGCCGTTTGCTTCATGCTCCTAACTGGAAAGACAAACGTCTGAAACCTGGAACCATAGTGGCAATGCGCACATGGAATCGTCCTGCTCCAGGTATATTCCTCTGCCATAGCAATGATACGTACATTGATAATGTCACGGTTCATTATGCTGAAGGGATGGGGCTTCTGGCGCAACGCTGCTGCGATATCAGACTGAATCGTTTTAATGTTTGTCTTAAAGAAAATGACGCTCGTTATTTCACGACTCAGGCCGATGCTACTCACTTTTCTCAATGTAAAGGAATGATTCGCTCCGAACATGGTATCTACGAAGGAATGATGGACGATGCTATCAATGTTCACGGCATTTATCTTAAAGTGAATGAACGTCGCGACGACAATACCTTGATTTGTAGTTATGAACACAATCAGGCGTGGGGATTCGCTTGGGGCGATACCGGCGACAGCGTCTGCTTCGTGAAAAGCAAGACAATGGAAATGTTAAAAGATATTAACATAATTAAAGAGATAAAACCTTACGACAAGGAAACAGTAAAAGGTGCTAAAAGTTTTATCATCACTTTTGAAGATGAGCTGCCAAATGAAATCAATGCCGACACTTCATTCGGGATAGAGAATCTGAGCTGGACCCCGGAAGTCATCTTCAGCCATAATATAGTGAGAAACAATAGGGCGAGAGGCGCTCTCTTCAGTTCGCCATTGAGAACGGTGTGCGAGGATAATCTCTTCGACCATACTTCTGGAACAGCAATATTGTTATGTGGTGATTGCAACGGCTGGTATGAATCAGGGGCTGTCCGTGATTTATTAATAAAAAATAACACATTCGTCAACGCTCTGACAAATATGTTCCAGTTCACCAATGCTGTCATCTCTATTTATCCGGAAATTCCTGACTTGGAGAATCAAGTCTCATATTTCCATGGCGGAAAGAAAGACGCTGTCGTCATAGAGAAGAATCATTTCATCACATTCGACAAGCCTTTGTTATATGCCAAGTCCGTCGATGGCTTGATTTTCCGTAAGAATAAAGTGACAATCAACAACGATTACGAACCATTCCATTGGAACCAACAAGAAATACTTTTGGAGAAGTCTATAAATATAGAACTTCAGAAATAAAAAAACCTCAGAACCCCAGATTTTTTTGAGATTCTGAGGTTCTGAGGTTCTGAGTTTCTAATATAAATCTTTTTATTTGTTTCCTTTCTTTGCGAACAATGTAATCAAGAGGCTTCCTAAGATACCTGCCGACAATGAAGCAGCGAGAACTGCAATCTTACCTAAAGAACGTAAGTTGTTGGTGATTTCTGGAGCGAGTTCGCTGAATGATAAAGTATCGACGAAGATTGACATTGTGAATCCGATACCGCCGAGGCATGCCACGGCGAATAGCATCTTCCATGATGAGTTTTCTGGCATTTCACCTACTTTCAACTTGATAGCTATCCAGCTTGCGATGGTGATGCCTATAGGTTTTCCGAGTAACAATCCGAAGAAGATACCGATGCCTACAGAGCCAAGTTGAGGTGAATATTGGAAGAAGTTGAGATATTCGATGCCTGGTATCTCAACGCCGGCGTTAGCGATGGCGAAGATAGGCATGATGAGGAAGTTGACCCATGGGTTGAGGGCGTGTTCCAGACGATAGCTCATGCCGACAGTGCCTCTTGCAACGTGGCTGATGTTTCTTAAACAGGTGCGTTGGTTTTCGTTAGGAGAGATGTCGTCGTCGGAGTGTTTTACGATAAGTCTATGATAATTGGCTGTCTTTCTTTCAAAGTAAGAACGTTTGTAACGAGCTTCCATAGGAATCATCATCGCCATGACAACGCCTGACATTGTAGCGTGGATGCCTGCATAATAGAACAAGAACCAAACGCCGATGGCTGGGATGAGATAGAATATCATTCGTTTTTCGCCCATCTTGTTGAGCAGATATACGACGCCTATCAATACAATAGCTGCTAACAATAAGGAGCCGTTTATTTCGCCGCCATAGAAGAAGGCTACAACCAGAATGGCGCCTAAGTCGTCGGCGATGGCGAGTGCTGTGAGGAATATCTTCAATGAGATAGGGACTCTGTCGCCGAGTATCGACATGATACCTACTGCAAAGGCGATGTCGGTAGCTGTTGGTATTCCCCATCCGCTGCTGGCGTCAGTGCCGCCGTTAACACAGATATAAATAAGTGCTGGCATAAGCATACCACCCATAGCTGCGATGACAGGAAGCATAGCTTTCTTGACACTTGATAATTCTCCGCAGACAATCTCTCGCTTGATTTCAAGACCTACTACGAAGAAGAAGACTACCATCAAAATGTCGTTGATGAATTTCTCAACGGTCATGTCTTTTGGGAAAATCCATGATTCACCATGTGGACTTTGAATGGAGATGGAGAGGCTGGTCTCTAAAAATGCATGATAAATTTCTTTTGTGGCAGGAAGATTTGCCAATAGCATAGCTACGATGACGCTTGCCATAAGAAGTACGCCAGAAATCCATGGCTTGCCCATCAGACGGGCGCGGCCAATCTCAATGGTGTGCTGATACTTGACACGTGAATAATGAGGAATGATTTTCATAATCTTTATTTTTTTATTGAATATGTTTTCTTATAAAAAAATAAAAAGACCATTTACTCATATTTATATTAAATAATTAAATAAATGGACTTTTGATTTCAGTGCGCAAAAGTAGTAAATATTTTATCTGCATTAAAGAAAATATCCCATTATTTTTTAGAAAATAACGGGATGTTTTTCCTTTGATATCTTACTTCAAGAAACCTTTTATTTTAGGTAGTTTTGACTTCCTGAGTTTCTTGTTGAAACACCATCTTATATCTGAAGCCCATCTTCTGATGAACTCGCTGAAATCGACGAAATACATATAGCAGAAATAGTATATGACACTGCCTGCTAATGCGAATTCCCAAGGAAGAAGACAGAATGTCAATGCGATGCATGTTATCATCATGATAGGATGTAAGATTGCCTCCGTGGCGAAACTGATGGTGTTGCCCCATGCCTTGTCTTTGAAACTTTTCTTCAAGAACATTGTGACCAGCCATATTGGCAATGTTGAAACAGCTGCTGCTGCGTATAAAGGAAGTCCTAATATCGCGACTAATGTCTTCCATAAAGCGGTGAGACATGGCTTTTCCTTTGTGACTGATGTCACAGAGATTCCGCCTTTCTTACGTTTCTTGGTGAACTTGTTGACTTTTTCGAAGAGTTCCTCTGCTTTTTCTGGTTCTCTTTCTTTGAACTCGAGAATCTCTTTTATCGTTTCTTGGTTACGTTGCAGACGTGACTCCAGGCTGCCTTTCAATCCTGATTTTATCTTGGTGAGCTCCCATATTGCCTCGTAGTTTTCTTCGCTGTCAGGGATGAACGAGATTTGTTTAGAAAGACGCTCGCTTAATAATTCGCGGAGACCGTTCATTATGACAGCTTCGTTTTCGTCTTTATGCTGGTTGACGAATTCTGTCACGTTGATGGCTTCGCCGAAGTTGATGAGCACTGTGGAACGATAGCGGAAATAGTCGCCGTATTCTATGCCTGTTGGAACGATATATACAGGTTTCTCGTGACCAAACTGATTGTTGGCTTGTAATGCTATATGGAAAATGCCTTTGCTGAGTTGGCGCAATGAGTGTTTTGTCCTGTGTGATCCTTCCGGATAGAGAAAGAGTTTTACATTGTCGCGAACCACGTCGGCGGCCTTGTCGATGATTTCTGAGTTGTTGTCCTTGACACTCTTGAAACCGTCGCGTATTCTATATATAGGAAGAATACGGCAGAAATGCATAAGCTTGGCGATGAAAGGTTTCTTGAAGATGTCGCCTCTCGCGATAAACACTTTCTTCTCACTGTTCATGGCGAGAAGTACGAGTGCGTCCATCAAGGTATTTGTGTGGTTGGCACCAAAGATGCAGGCGCCATCCTGAGGGATGTTCTCTTGTCCAATAACCTTATAACGACGGAATGATTTCAATAAATGATGGTCGACAAAAGGTCTTAATATGGTATATAATGTGTTGTCATCTTGAATTTTTGCCATAATATTTAAATTTTTTATTCAAGATACAAAATTATAAAATCATTTGATAGGGTAATTCCCTTTTTACGATTTTTTTACATCTTATTAAAGAAAAAGAGACGCGTCATAATGACACGTCTCTATATTCAGTTTAAAGACGCCACAGGGGTGACGTCTCTACATTTGGTCAATTATTCAGCTACAACTTCTTCTGTTGTTTCAACTTGAGGTTCGCTTTTAACGATTGTTAATTCGTTGATGAGGTTTGTTGCGCCAGCGAATTTGTCGATTACGAATAAAACGTAACGAGCGTCAACATTGATTGTACGTTGCAATGTTGGTTCGAAGTTGATGTCGCCGCTCATAGCTTCCCAGTTGCCGTCGAAAGCGAGGCCGATGAGTTCGCCTCTGCTGTTCATGATAGGGCTACCTGAGTTACCTCCTGTGATGTCGTTTGTTGAAAGGAAGCAAACGATTAACTCGCCGTTTTCGTCAGCATATTGACCGAAGTCTTTAGCAGCGATGAGGTCGAGGAGTCTTTGTGGAACGTCGAATTCATAGTCGCCAGGAACATATTTTTCGAGGATACCGTTAGCTGTACAAACGTAGTCGTAGTGGATAGCGTCAGCTGGTTGGTAATCTTGAACTGAACCGTAGCTCATACGTAATGATGAGTTAGCGTCTGGATATAAAGATTTTTCAGGTTGTGTTTCAGCGTAGAATTCGCGTAAGCCTTTAACGAATAAGTGGTTGTTTTCGTCGATAGCTTGCATTGCTGCGCGGTAAGGAGCGAGGCCGCTCATCATGTGTGTAATCATTGTGTTGAAAACAACGTAAGCTGGGTCTTTTGCAACTTTCTTAGCGTTTGGTTTTGCGATGAAAGCCTTGATTGATTCAGCTGTTGCGAAGATTGAGTTTTCTAAGATGTCGTTAGCCAAAGCAACAACGTCGCCTTTATATTCTTTTTCAACTAAGTTGTAGAAGTTAGGATTTGCTTCAGCGTTGAAAGTGTTGTAATATAATTTTAACATTTCAACTAAAGTCTTGTCTTCTAAAGCTTTGTATGTTTCTGCGAAATAAGCGTCAGCGTCGATAGCTTTGAGAGCTTCTTCTGCTGCTGCGATAGCTTCTTTATCTTTACCTTGAGCTGCAGCTACATATTGTGCGAATTCTGCTGAGATAGCGATAGCACCTGTTTGTGTAACGAAGTTAGGATAATAGATAGAAGGTGTGAATTGTTCAGCTATAGCGTAGTTTTCTGCTAATGTGTTCAAAACGTTGCCGTATTCTTCAACGCGTGCTGGGTTAGCGTTAACCCATTCTGTGAATTGAGCTTCGAGTTCAGCTTTTCTTTCAGCAACTTTGTTTTTGCGGAGCATCAACATTTGACCTTCGAAGTTTTTCCATGTGTTAGCGAGACCAGCTTTATCGTCAGCGTACATGATGTTGACAGAAGCGTCTTTTTGCATAAATTCGTCCATAACATCTGTTTGGAGTTTGAAGATGTCGTGGATTGTTGGGTAGAATGATTCGACGTTATAGTCGATGCCGAAAGATGTCATATAACGTTCTGTTGTTCCAGGGAAACCCCAAATCATTGTGAAGTCATCTTGTTGAACGCCGTCTAAGCTGACAGGAAGATGATGTTTAGGATTTAAAGGTTTGTTTTCTGCTGAGTAAGCAGCTGGTTCGCCATCAGCGTCTGCATAAACGCGGAAGATTGAGAAGTCGCCAGTGTGACGTGGCCACATCCAGTTGTCAGTGTCGCCACCGAACTTACCGATTGATGAAGGAGGAGTACCTACGAGACGAACGTCTGTATATACTTTATATACGAACATATAATATTCGTTGCCTTCGAAGAAACCTTTGATGATTGGGTTGTATTTGCCGTCTTCTGAAGCTGCTGTTTCTAATTCTTTAGCTTTAACAGCGATAGCTTGGTTGCGTTCTGTCCATGACATTGTGTCGTTCAAAACGCTGAAGATTTGTTCAGTGACGTCTTCCATACGTACTAAGAAAGAAGCTGAGATGCCTTCTGCTGGAAGTTCTTCTTCAAAGCTCTTTGCCCAGAAACCGTCTGTTAAATAGTCGTGTTCAACAGTTGAGAGTTTTTGGATTGAGTTGTAACCGCAGTGGTGGTTGGTGAACATGAGGCCTTTGCCTGAAACGATTTCACCTGTGCAGAAGAAACCACGTGGTGTTGCACCTTCTGAAAGACCGACGATAGCGTCTTTTAAGCTGCTGTTGTTGATGCTGTAGAGTTCTTCAGGAGTGAGTTGAAGACCCATCTTTTCCATGTCAACATAATTTAAACGCTCTACGAACATTGGTAACCACATACCTTCGTCAGCGTGTACTTTGCCCACTAATGAGAAAATAGCGAGGGCTACTAATAAGAAAGTTTTTTTCATTTTTTTGATATTTATTAAAATTGTTAATTGTCTATGATTGTTAGGAGACGCAGCAATTGCATATTGTAAATTTCATCGGTGCAATTGATACGTCTCTACATAATTTTCAATTTTCAGTTTTCAACTTTTATCTTCCAATGAGAAGTTCTGGTGACATTTCGTAATAGATGTCTGTTGGAATTCCCATGCCGTTGACTTTATCTAAGTCGGCTTGAAGAGTTGGCTTGATAACGCCGTCGGTAGCGATCCATTCTTTTACGAATTCGTAGTTGCCGTCGCCTTGAGCTTTGAGGATTTCACCGCCGAGTTTAGCTACAGCAGCTTTCATTTCTTCAAAGTTGATTGCGTAAAGACCTTCTTCGTTACGTGTGAAAGCGTTTTCTTTTTCCAAGAAGTTGAATGTTAACATATTGGCTTTACCGTGTGCGCTTGAAGCACCGAAACGAACTGAACGGAAGATGCCAGCCATGAATGTGGTGTAGTTTTCTTCTAATGTTGAATTTGTGTATTCACCCATTTCAGCGAGTTTTGTTACCAAGTAAAGTCCGAGGATGTCGGCTTTAGCTTCTTCGATGCCTGAGTATTGTTCTTTAAGAGCGTGACGGACAGTGCCTTTACCATCGAGGGTGTTCTTGATACCCATGCCGTGAGCTACTTCGTGGAACATGACGTTAGCGAAGAAAGCTTCGAACTTGACGTTTTGGCGTGCTTCTGGAGTCATGAGAACGTCAGCGATAGGAGCGAGGATGTTATCGAACTTAGCTTTCATGGCGTTCTTGAGTTGTAACTTACGAGTTCCTTTTTGAAGTTGAACTTGTTCGTCGTTAGGCAAGTTGATAGCGATAGTCTTGCCAGCCATGTTACAGTCGCCGCCATAGAATACAGCGTCATAAACTGCGAGGTCAGCGTCAGCACCTGGTTTTTCTTGTTTATATTCTTCTGCTACAGGAAGCTGTGTTTGTAACAATGGAAGAAGTTCTGCATAACGAGCGAGTTGTTTGCTCCATGCTTGGTCTTTGATTAAGATGAATGCTTCGTGAGCTGCTTTGTAGCCGTAGAGAGCGTCGACGTAGTTTTCAATTGGACCAACGACGAAATCAACGTTGTTGTTACGGACATCCATCCATGCCATATCACTTTCAAAATAATCGTCTGTCAAAACAGCTTTAGCTCTGAGACGTAAATAGTCTGCGAATTCTTTATCACCTGCGAGGTCGGCAGCTTTGTTTAACAATTCAGCGACTCTGTTGATTTGTTCAGCGTATGCTTCGTGATACCATACAGATTGTAACTGACCGTTTTCATCGCGTTTGATTAAAGTGTAGAGACTTGTTTTGTCAGGGTTGTCCCATGCTTCGAATTCTTCTTTTGTCATGTCTGTTGGATAGAATCCTGCGCCTGCTGGCATTGCGCCGTATTCAGGAAGGAATGGATTGAGGTTGTCGAAGTGGTTCCATGGACCATAGTTGATTTCTGCGAAGAGACGAGCGTCTTTATCTTCAATAGAATTCAAGAAAGCTTCTTTGTCGCCTCCGAATTGTTGTGTCCAGAAAATATCATCCATGATATTGCCGATTTCATAGAGATAGTCTAACATTTGTTTCTCATTGTCTGACAAATGAGAGATGTCGGAAGTCAATTGAACCTTAGCATATTGCTTTGTAAGGTCGGCATAATTTGTTTTAGTTTCTTGCTTTGCAGAATTAGCGCAACTCATTGTAGCTGCTCCTAATGTCAAAATCATTACTAAGTTTTTAATTTTCATTTTGTTATTTATTTGTGTTAATATTTTTTTCAAGACTAATGACGAATTGATAAGACGCTTCAATGTGTATTAATTTTTAAGGAAACATTGAAACGTCTCTGCTTCATTCTTAACTCCTAATTAAATCCACGAGCATCAAAATGTCGTTCCATGTTTGGGTGAAATAATGTCCGATGGCTCCGAAGATATTCATTGGTTCTGATATGCCGCCGCTTACGGAATAGATTATCAATGATATATTGAAAAGAAGGAATGTTGCGATGTAAAGATAAGAGAGGAATATTCCGCAGAGACGGATGTCACTTTGGTCGCGGCGTGTGTCTTTTTTCCAGCAAAGGATATAGAACATCAAGGAGAAACCGATGATGACATCGACTATAGGGAGACATTCGTTCTTAATCATGAGGCGGAAGAGAAGCAGCAAGAATGTCAGATATGGAAGCATGTATGGAGCTAATGTTGACATTATGCTTATGTAGTTGCCTTTTCTCGAGCTGCTTACGAAACCGAGAGTGTTGTCGCCGTAAGAAAGAGAGTCGGCTGATTTTGCGTTGAACTGATAGATTTTTCTTCTGAGGAAGAGAGCGCCGATGAGCATGTGAGCTCCTTCGTGCGACATTGTCTGCATGATGTCGATGTTTTTTCTGAAGATAAATCTGTGGAAAATGAGATATACGATAAAGCCAACGCCCATCCATAAATAACCGGAATATAACTGATTCATCGACGCATTGACAGCAAAAGCTATGGTTCTATAAAACTCAAAGGCTGCTATGACTAAGCCGATGATCAGAAGGAACACAGTTATAAATCTACGGAATTTACTCATAACTAAACATTTATAAAGTTAGTAAATCGGTTTTTTCTCGGGTGTAAAGTTAAGAAAAAATGAATAAGGTATTACATCTTTATAAAAATAAATCAGCAGCAATCCCGTCGGCGAAAAGTTTGCCTTCTTCGCTCAAAGAATAAGTGTTGTTTTCTTTTAACATTTCTCCGTTTTCGAGATATTTCTTAATGTTTTTTAAGAAATGATGAGCGTATGATTTTCCGTAGTCACGTTCTATTTTCTCGATGTCGCAGCCCCATGATGTGCGCAAACTTGTCATCACATATTCGTTGAATTTGTCCTCCGTTGATAAAATCTCTTTCTCATAAAACAACTCTGCGTCCCCAACCAACTGAATATATTTCGTAAGATTTGAGATGTTCCACTGACGAGATTTTCCGTCGTAAGAATGAGCGGAAGGACCGAGACCGAGATACTTCTCGTCTCTCCAATAAATGCTGTTGTGCTGCGAGCGGAATCCTTCTTTTGCGAAGTTGGAAATCTCGTAATGTTCGAAGCCGTTTCCCTTTGTTCTCTCTACTAAAATATTATAATGGCGTATCGTTTCTTCTTCGCTAACACTTTGTAGTTCACCTTTTTCGATACGTTGTCCTAAGATGGTTTTTGGCTCTACCGTCAAGGCATAAGCCGAGAGATGGGTGATGCCTGTGGAGAAGAAAATGTCGAGGTTTTTATTCCATTTTTCTTCTGTCAAAGTCGGCATTCCGTATATCAAATCGAGGGTTATTTTTTCGAAGTCTGTCTGCTTTAAATCTTCCAGAACCTGCATCGCATGTCTTGAGTCGTGGCGGCGTCCGAGGTATCTCAAATCCTCATCGTCGAAACTCTGTATTCCTACGCTCTTTCTGTTGACTCCAATCTTTTTCAAGGACGACATTTTCTCTCTGTCGATGGTATCGGGATTTATCTCGAGAGTGATTTCAGGAGATGAAACGATTTCATAATTTTTATTAAGAAGTTCTAATATTTCCTCAATATTTTTAACAGAAAGAAGAGAAGGAGTCCCGCCTCCGAAATATATGGTTTTCACGGTCTCACCGCCGAGATAGTTTTTGCGCAGGACAATCTCTTTTTTCAATGCTTCAACATAATCGTTGATTTTGCTTTCCGAAGCTAATGAAAAGAAATTGCAGTACGCGCATTTGCTTTTGCAAAAAGGTATATGAATGTAAATTCCAGCCATAATTTAAGACTACGGTCAACGGTCAACAGTCAACGGATATTTGTGATTGAGTCTGTTGAAGGTGATTTGTAAATTTGAAATGCAAAATTAAAATATTTCTGAATGCTTTTCATAAAGAAAAAAATCTTATCTTCGTAAACTATTACAATAGAAGAATGTATGAGTGTATATAATAGATTATCAGATACTTCAAAAAAGAAGTTTGTTGTCTTGATAGACCCTGACAAACCAACCGACGAACAGATTGTAGAAATAGTCGAGAAATCGGTAAAAGTAGGTGTCGACTTTTTCTTCGTCGGCGGCAGTCTCCTTACAACTGATAGTTTGGATAATTGCATAAAACTCATCAAGAAACATTGTGACATTCCTGTATTGATTTTCCCTGGCAACTCATTACAGATAAGTAAGTGGTGCGACGGTTTTCTGTTGCTCTCTCTCATCTCAGGACGCAATGCAGAAATGCTCATCGGACGTCATGTCATTTCTGCTCCATATCTCAAGCTTTATGGAAACGAGATTATTCCAACAGGTTATATACTTATAGACGGTGGCAAGCAGACATCAGTCTCTTATATGAGCAACACCACTCCTATACCTCACGACAAAGACGACATTGCAATGTGTACAGCTCTTGCCGGCGAGATGTTGGGATTGAAAATCATATATATGGATGCTGGCTCAGGAGCTATCGAGCCTATCTCTGCAGAGATGATTTCTAAAGTCAAGAAGACGGTAGAGATACCTCTCATAGTTGGCGGCGGCATCAACACACCAGAAAAAGCTGCCAACGCAGCAAGGGCTGGCGCTGATATCGTAGTGGTCGGCAACGCACTCGAAAAGGGCATCGACCGACTCCAGGAATTCGCTGATGCGGTACACAATTCATAATTCACAATTCATAATGCATAATTCATAATTAAAATACAGTATCATGAGAAAAACATTTTTATTAATCGCTTTGATTTCTGTTGCAATCTCATCATTCGCACAGGAAAAGAAAATGCTTACTCCAATGGACGCTGCTTATCAAAACCGCAGCATTTATCCTGTAGGCAAAAACGTTAAATGGTTGACAAATACCGACAAGTATATCTTTACAGAAGGTAACGACCTTATGGTTCAAGATGCTAACGCAAAGAAAGCAAGCGTTATGTTGACATTAGACCAAGTCAACTCTTATCTCAACCAAGCTGGTATGGACAGCATCAAACGTCTTCCTAACCTCACATGGATTGACGCAGACAAGGCTTATTATTACAGCTATGATAAAAATACCAACAACATCAACCTTAACCTTTTAGATGTTAAAGCTAAAAACATAAAGAAAGTTACAGCTATCCCTTCAAATGCTGAAAACTATACAGTGACAACTCCTTCTTTGAAGGTGGCTTATACTATCGACAACAACTTATATTATGCTGATGGCGACAATCAGGTACAGGTTACTGACAACGCAGAAAATGTAGTCGCTGGTCAATCAGTTCACCGTAACGAATTCGCTATCGAAGGCGGTATCTTCTGGTCACCTGACGGAAGCAGACTCGCTTATTATTCAATGGACGAAAGCATGGTGTCTGACTATCCTTTGGTTGACATCACAACACGCGTGGCAGAAGCTAAGCCTATCAAATATCCAATGGCTGGCATGACAAGCCACGAAGTTACTTTGAAGATTTATAACACAGAAAACGGTGAAGAGACTGTTGTCAAGACAGAAGGTCCAGCTGACCAATATCTCACAGCAATCACTTGGAATCCTAACAACGAAATGATTTATATCGGCGTTTTGAACCGCGGTCAGAATCATATCCAGTTCAATGAATATAACGCATTGAACGGAGAATATTTACAAACTATCTTCGAAGATAAAGACGAACAATATGTTGAACCTGTTGGTCCAGCTCATTTCTTGCCAAACAATACAAAAGAATTTTTATGGCTCGCTCAACGTGACGGCTTCTATCATATCTGGAAACATAACACAGTGACAAAAGAAGCTAAACAAATCACAAAAGGCGACTTCGTTGTCACATCATTCGAAGGCTTCGACAAAAAAGGCGACAACGTATATTATACTTCAACAGAGGTAAGTCCTTTGGAACGTCATTATTACAAACATAACATCAAGACTGGCAAGAAAGTCAAGGTTACAAAACAACATGGTACACACAGCGTAGCACCAAGCGCTTCAGGAAAATATTTCTTGGATTCATATTCAAGCACTGATGTCGCAAGAAACATCGACCTCATGGATGTCAATGGCAAGATGGTTGCTCGTTTGCACGAAGCTGAAGATCCATTGAAAGACTATAACATCGGTACAATAGAACTCGGCACTTTGGAAGCAGAAGACGGACAAACACTTTACACACGTCTTATCAAGCCTTATAACTTCGATCCAGAAAAGAAATATCCAGTCATCATCTATGTTTATGGCGGTCCTCATGCTCAATTGATTACCGACGAATGGACAGCAGGCGCTGGCATCTATTTACATTATCTCTCACAAGAAGGTTTCATCGTCTTCACTTTGGATAACAGAGGCTCTGCCGACAGAGGCGAGGCATTTGAACAAGTGATACACCGTCAATGCGGACAAGCAGAGATGCGCGACCAAAAAGTCGGTATCGATTATCTTAAATCACTTCCTTACGTTGATGCTGACCGTATCGGTACAGACGGATGGAGCTACGGCGGTTTCATGAGTACAAACATGAAGATTAACTATCCAGAAGATGTTAAGGTTTCAACAGCAGGCGGCCCTGTCATGGACTGGAAATATTATGAAGTGATGTACGGCGAACGTTATATGGACACTCCAGAAGAAAATCCAGAAGGATACGAATTGACAAGCTTGGAAAACAAGACAGAGAAACTCGAAGGCAAGTTGATGATTATCCACTGCACAACCGACCCTGTAGTTCTTTGGCAGCACTCATTGGTATTCGTTGAAAACTGTATCCACAACGGAAAACAATTAGACTATTTCGTATATCCAGGTCATGACCATAACGTTTACGGTCCAGACAGAGCTCATTTGGTAACAAAGATCACTGAATATTTTAAAGCAAATCTTTAATTAAAGACAAAGGTCTAAAGACTAAAGGCTAAAGGAAAAAGACTATCCGAATCGGATAGTCTTTTTTTTATTCTATTTTGATAATCTTGGAGTTGAAAAAAATATTAAATTTTTATCAAAAAAAGTTTGCAAAGTATCAATAAATATATAACTTTGCGGTACTCTATTGATGTGAATCATGAAACAAAATGGGCTCTCTTAATCCCATCCACATTTTTTTTAGAATTTTAGATTTTCTAAATATATTATTAACTAAATTTTTTTGCACTATGAGACGAATTTTACTCTCATTTGCGCTTGTTGCAATGGCATTAGGCGTAAACGCTCAAGTCGGCGTCAAGACTATCACTACAGCTAATGGTACAACTACAAAAGCTTCTAGCGAAGTTGTTCAACAACAGAATACTCGTTCAATTATTTCTGATGCTGAAATCTTATGGCATCACAACGAAGAATATGGTATCGGTGGTAATGTATTTATCTCAGAAGAAAATTTGAATGCTGTTGTCAATTGGGAAACCAATGACGCGAGAATTGAGTCATATAGTGAAAACGGTATTGCAGAATGGACAGTGGCAACAACAGCGGATTGGCCTTTCGCAGCAGCTAATAAAGCAGGTAACTTATATGCCGTTGTTAATGATGGTGTTGTGACATTGTTAGACAACACTGGTTCAACAGTAGCTACTATTAACGCAGGCGGTGCTGTTGGCGCAGTGGCTGTTAATAAAGAAGGTACAGCTATTTATCTTTCATACGGCACTGGCTCTTATGAAAATAATAATATGGTTGCTTTCGTAGCACGTTACACTAGCGATGGTGTCATGGAATGGACAACAGAAGCAAAGGTTGGCAGCTCTATTGCTGGCATCAGCATCGCTGACGACAACTCAAGATTGATAGCTGCTGACAGAGGCAACAGCGAAATCTATGTCTTGGACCCAGAAAGTGGCGACATCCTCCAAGATGGTATATACTATTATAATAATAGTGCTAAACAACCTCCTGTCGTAAATGCTGACGCTACTTATCTCGCATGGTGCGACATGGATGGCAAAGGCCACCTCTGCAAATGGGATGGCGAAAAATATGTTGAACAATGGAACGCAAATCTTAAGATGGATGGTCAAAGCAGCTGCTGGGGCTACTCAAACGCTATCACTCCTGACGGTTCATTAGTAATGTTCGGTACATTAGGATTCGTAAGCGACGGCTACGATGGATGTGTCTTCTTGTTCAACAACTACTCAAACACTCCTGTATGGGTTGCAACAACAGGCGGTCCTGTCAATAATATCGACGTCACTGCCGACGGTTCTCTCATCGCTGTAGCAACCGACGGTCCAATGAACCACTCAACAGGCGACATCTTGATCTTCCGTCGTCAAAGCGTTGAACCTTTCTTGTCAGTCAATAGCCCTGGTTCAATGTGTTACATCGACATCACTGACGACGGCGCATACTGCATTGGCGCCGGTAAAGGCGTTCACTCATACGAAATGGGTTGGGGCGGTAATGCTTATATGATCAAATCTACTCCTTCATACGTAGGTTCTATCGCTGCATCAATCACATTGAACGGCGTAACAGACTTCAGCGATGCTGTCGTTACTGTTGAAGGCCTCGACAATTATTATGCTTATACTAACGGCGAAGGCGTTGCTGACGTTAAATATATTCCAGAAGGAACATACAACGTAACTATTTCTAAGATTGGTTTCAATCCTCAAACAATCAGCAACGTACAAATCACTGCAGGTCAAGCTACAAACCTCGAAGCAACATTGGAACCTGTTGGCGCTCCTATCAAGAACCTCTACGCAACACAAGGCTCTGAAGTGACAGTGAACCTCCGCTGGGAGGCATTCGAAGGCTCATTCGAAGGATATAACATCTATCGTAAAGATGACATCAACGCTCCTTATGCTGAACCATTGGCAACAATAGGAACAGATGCTGTAACATACGTTGACGAAACAGCAATCCCTACAAAGACATATTACTACGCTGTGACAGCATTGTTGGCTGGTAACCTCGAGACTCCATTGTCAAACAACGCTTACGGATATGCCTCAACAGCATACATCACAGAGGTTGTGGAAGTTTATAACGGTACAGCTCCAACTATCGACGGCGTTTTGTCTGACGGTGAATGGGCAGATGCTTTCAGAGTTGACATCTCCGACTTCACAGGTATCACAGAAGGCGTCGACCCATTCGGAACAGTTTATATGTACGTCAAGACAGACGGCCAAAAATTATACATCGGTTTGGAAGACTTCAAAGACACTGAATTGTCAGAAAACGACTGTTTGGCATTGTACTTCGACGATAACAACGACCACCTGTTCCCAGAAACAGACAACACAGAAGGTAACTACTGGTTCAAATATAGCGGCGGCACTGGCATCCTTCAATATCGTCCGATTTATGTAACAGGCGGCGTTGGCGATGTGACACAAATTAATGATGCAGAAGTAGCATTCTCACAAGCTGCTGGTCACGTAACAGGTGAGTTCGTCCTCGAATTCGGCGATGCTGACCACCAAATCTCATTAGGCGCAAACAACGAAAGCAGCGTTTATCTGTTCTACAGATCAAGCGGCGCTGAATATCACGCTTACTGGCCATACAACAACATCGATACATTCAGCCCAATAGGTTACGACACATTCAAATATTTCATCGATGACGAAACACCAGAAGCTCCAGAAAACCTCCGCGTTGACGAAAGCATCTTAGGATGGCGTAACTATGTTCCTGTAAGATGGGATATGCCAGAAATTACAGACTTCAGCCACTTCAACGTTTATGTCAACTCTGACAATGTAGCTTACACAGTATATGGCCCAGAAGCTGTCATCGACGTTGAATCAAATGCTGACTATTCTGTATATGTAACAACAGTTGACAACGCTGGCAACGAATCAGAAAAATCAGAAGTATTGACATTCCACGTTGGCAATATCAACGTTAACGAAATTGCTGCAACATCTGTAAGCTTGTATCCAAACCCAGCATCTTCAGTTGTTTACATCCAAACAGAATTGGCAGGCGAAGCAACAGCAAACATCGTTGACCTCACAGGCCGCCTCGTAAAGAGCGTTAATATCAGTGATATGCAAAATGCTTCAGTCAATGTTGAAGACATTAACACAGGTGTATATTTCTTCATGATTCAACAAGAAAATACAATCATTGTAAGAAAGATCACGGTTAAATAAGGAATTTATAATTTAGTTAGAAACTCAGAAACTCAGAATCTCAAAATTTTCTGAGTTTCTGAATTTCTGAGATTCAAAAAAAAGACAGCCTTTAAAGCTGTCTTTTTTTTCTTATCCTATTACGATATTGATAATCTTCTTTGGAACTACAACTACTTTCTTGATGCTCTTGTCGGCAATCCATTTTGTTGCCTCTGGTGTCTCGATAGCTGCTTTTTCTATTTCTGCTGGACTTAAAGTGATAGGCAATTCCAAGTCGAAGCGTTTCTTGCCGTTGATAGACACTGGATATGTGAAGTTGTTTTCAACGACGTAGCTCTCTACGAATTCAGGGAATTTCTGTGTCACTACGCTGTCTTCGTGTCCCATCTGATGCCATAACTCTTCAGCGAGGTGAGGAGCGTAAGGTGATACCATGATAGCAAGAGGCTCGAGGATTTCACGTTTGTTGCACTTGAGGTCGGTGAGTTCATTGACGCAAATCATGAAAGCAGAAACGACGGTGTTGAAAGAGATACGTTCGATATCGTCTTCTTCTTTCTTGATGAGTTTGTGCAATGACTTCAACTCTTCTTTTGTTGCTGGTTCGTCGCTGAATGAGAACTCGTTGTTTTCGTCGGTGTATAATCTCCAGAATTTGCGGATGAAACGATAAACGCCTTCGATGCCTTGAGTGTCCCAAGGTTTTGATTGTTCGAGAGGACCGAGGAACATTTCATAAAGTCTCAATGTGTCGGCTCCGTATTTTGCTACGAGGTCGTCAGGATTTTGGACGTTGAATTTTGACTTTGACATCTTTTCAACTTCCCAGCCGCATACGTAGATTGGATTACCTTCTTTATCTTGTTCGAAGATGAACTTAGAGTCTTTAAGGTCGTCGCGCCATTGGTTGAACTCTTCTGTATTGAGAATATCGTTATGAACCATGCTGATGTCAACGCGGATAGGGTCGCTATAGAATTCTCTTCCTTCGATGTTTTTAGAAACGAAGATGTTAGCAGAACCGAGAGCGTCGATGTCGAAAGGCATTTCTTTATTAGCGAAATATTCTTTGCATTTCTGGATGTTGACACGATATACGAAGCTTGTACGACCTTGAATCATACCTTGGTTGATCATCTTCTTGAAAGGTTCGTCTTTGCATATCACGCCGAGGTCGAATAAGAACTTATTCCAGAAACGGCTGTAGATGAGGTGACCTGTTCCGTGTTCAGCGCCACCGATATATAAGTCAACTTGTTGCCAATAGTCGTTAGCTTCTTTGCTGATGAATTCGTTATTGTTTTGAGGGTCCATATAGCGGAGGTAGTATCCGCTTGAACCGGCGAAACCAGGCATTGTGTTGGTTTCGAGAGGGCAGCCGTCTTCTGTTGTCCAGTTCTTAGCGCGTGCTAATGGAGGCTCGCCGCTTTCTGTTGGTTTGTAAGCATCGATAGGAGGCAGCTCGAGAGGGAGTCTGCTTTCGTCGATGGCGTAAGGCATTCCGTCTTTATAATAGATTGGGAATGGTTCGCCCCAATAACGTTGACGGCTGAAGATAGCGTCGCGGAGACGATAGTTGGTCTTGCCTTTGCCGATGCCATTTTCTTCTACCTTTTGAATCATTGTCGCGATAGCTTCTTTCACTGTGAGGCCGTTGAGGAAGTCGGAGTTGACCATCACGCCTTCTTTAGCGTCGAACGACTCTGTCCATTGAGAAGCGTCTGATGGCTCTTCGCCAGGTTTAGCGACGACTTGGATGATAGGGAGGTTGAAGTGACGAGCGAAAGCGAAGTCGCGGCTGTCGTGAGCAGGAACTGCCATGATAGCGCCTGTGCCGTAACCCATGAGTACGTAGTCGGCTACCCAGATAGGTATTCTTGCGCCAGTGAATGGGTTGATGCCATAAGCACCAGTGAATACGCCTGATACTTTCTTCACTTCTGCCATACGTTCACGTTCTGAGCGGTTCTTAGCCCATGTGACGTATTCTTCAACAGCAGCACGTTGTTCTTCAGTGACGAGGCTGCTTATCATTTCATGTTCAGGAGCCAACACCATGAAACTTGCTCCGAAGAGAGTGTCGGCACGTGTGGTGAACACTTCTATATTGATGTCTTTATCAGCGATGTCGAAGAATAATGATGCACCCATCGACTTGCCGATCCAGTTGCGTTGTACTTCTTTGATTGACTCGCTCCAGTCGATGGTGTCGAGGCCTTCGAGGAGACGTTCTGCGTAAGCTGTGATACGGAGTAACCATTGTTTCATGGTCTTGCGTACTACAGGGTGACCGCCGCGGACAGAGAGACCGTCGGCTACTTCGTCGTTGGCGAGTACTGTGCCGAGCTCAGGACACCAGTTTACCATGGTGTCTGCCAAGTAAGCAAGACGGTAGTTCATCAAGGTTTCTTGTTGTTCTTTCTCGCTCATGGCTTTCCATTCTTCTGCTGTGAAAGAGAGCGGTTTGCTGCAAGCAGCGTTCAAGCCTTCTGAACCTTGTTGCTCGAAAATCTTGACGAGTTCAGCGATAGGAAGGGCCTTCTTGGCTTGGTTACAATAATAAGAATTGAAAAGCTGGATGAAAGTCCACTGTGTCCATTTGTAATAATTAGGGTCGCTGGTGCGTACTTCGCGGTCCCAGTCGTAGCAGAAACCAATCTTATCCATTTGTTCGCGATAACGATTGATGTTCTTCTCTGTTGTTATTGCCGGGTGAGTTCCTGTTTGAATAGCATATTGCTCTGCTGGGAGACCGTAAGCGTCGTATCCCATTGGGTGAAGCACGTTGAAACCTTTGAGTCGTTTGTAACGAGCATAGATGTCAGATGCTATATAACCGAGAGGGTGACCCACATGAAGACCTGCTCCTGATGGATATGGGAACATGTCTAAGATATAAAACTTTGGCTTATTCTTGTCAATATCAACTTTATAGATATTATTGTAGCGCCAATATTCTTGCCATTTCTTTTCTACTTCATTAAAATTGTAATCCATAACTATATTGTTTAGATAAGGTTACAAAATTAAGAATTTTTTTGAAACTCAGAAATTCAGAATCTTAATTTTTTTTAGAGGGATTAGAGGTTTAGAGGGAATAAAGTGGTGTTTCTTTTTTTTACCTCAGAAAATTCTGATATTCTGAAGTTCTGAGTTTCTGAATTTCTTTCTTGGGCGTTCCGGCTCCGCTTCGCTCCGCCGTCGGGCTTTCCGCTATATCTTTTTCCGCTTCGCTCCAAAAGGATGCCGCTCCAATCCCTAACGCAGTGGGAGAATTCTAGAACTCTAGAACTCTAGAATTTTAGATTTTTAAAGAAACATCCTTGGTGTTGTAGTATTCCTGTAGAGACGTGACCCCGTGGCGTCTTTGAAAAAAGAATTCCTGCAGTCAACAATAAAGTTATTACATTACCTCAATTCCTAATTCCTAATTACCCTAAAGGTTTTCCCGTCAACTTCAACAAAGTAAACTCCCGAGCTGAGTCCACTCATGTCAACGCTGATTGCTGATTGCTGACCGCTGACGGTTGCCACCTTAATTCCAACGATATTATAGATGTTAACTTCTTTGATGTTATTGTCTGATTTTATGTATAAGACGTCATCGACTGGATTAGGATATATCTCAAAGTTGTTTTCGTATTCTCCTATCGATTCGCCGATAAGTTCAAATTCAAACGCTTCTGACATCTCAGATTCGCCGTCTTCACAAACTGATACTACAGCAAAAGAATGTGTTCCTTCTTCGTCGAATCCTTTGATATATGAGGTGTTGTTTGTTACATCCAATATTTCTCCATCAAGATAAATCACATATTGATTTGCGTTATCGGCTGCGTCCCAACTCATTGTGACTTTAAAGTTATAGCTAAATCCTGCAGCATCTTGTTCGATGTTAGCGTTGAGATTTGTCGGTGCATCGCATGGTAAGGTTTCTTTCTCAAGAACAACGCTGATGGCTTCAGACATTTCTGATTCACCGTCTTCACAATTTGTAGAAACAGCGATATTCAATGTTCCTTCTTCATCTGTTCCGTAAACACTTGATGTTGTTGTGACAGTCTCATATAATTCTCCATTTATATATACGTTATAGGATACTGCGTTTTCAGCTGCGTTCCATGTCAATGTTGTTTTGAAGACATATTCGAAGTTGGCAGCATTTTGTTCAACGGCGGCGTCGAGATTTGTAGGAGCGTCGCAAGGTTCAACTATGTCGCCGCCTTCAATGCTTTGTATCGCTGCCAATGCGTCGATGCAGCCAGAACCGGTGTAGTTGTTTTTGTTGTCTTCTATCTTCACTGCTGTTGTCTCTAATATCATGCTTATCTCTGCTGGAGTGAGTTCTGGATTCTTTTCCAACATAAGTGCTATCACACCTGCCACGCAAGGTGCTGCTTGTGAAGTGCCGTCCATGCTGACGTGTCCGTTATTGTTGCTAGGGTTGGCTGATACGATGCCGACGCCAGGAGCGCTGATGTCAGGACGGATGAGTCCCATTCCTGGGTTGTAAGGATAATCGGCGTATGATGTCTCTTGCCATGTGAAAGGACCGTATGATGAGAAAGGAGCTCTCACGTTGTTGAAATCGACGGCGCCCACTGCTATGCAGCATGACAACCCGCCGGCGTTGCTTTCTTGGTCAGGGTGAATCCATGGTGGAGGGCAGCCGCCTGGCACTCTCACGTTGTTAGGCACTGGGAATGAAATCTGTAACTGTCCGTCGTTACCTACAGCGACAGCTGCTGCTATACCGCATTGCAATGCGTTGACACATGCTTCGCGTAGCATTTCTCTTACTGCTGCTGATGCGAAAGGAATTCCTAACGACATGTTCAAGACATCGGCACCATGTTCTATGGCGAACTCCATGCCAGCGCTGATGCTTGTCGCACTGCCGTAGCCGGTGTCGTCCATGACCTTGATACACATCAAGGTGGCATTAGGAGCGATGCCTGTCTGTGTGCCTGATGTTCCGTCGCCGCAGACGACGCCTGCGCAGTGTGTGCCGTGACCGAAGCCGTCTGACACATCATGGCTGTTCTCTATTGTGTTATATCCGTGGTTTGGATATTCCTCGCCACCGTCCCATAAGTGGTCAGCCAAATCTATGTGGTTGAAGTTGACACCTGTGTCGATGACAGCAACCAAGACGCCTTCTCCTGTATATCCTAAATCCCATACATCGTCGGCTTTGACGTGTGTGATGTTTTGTGTCATGCCGCGTGTAGGTTCAACGGCCTTGACTTCTTCATCCCATAACAGATATTTCATCTCGTCGTAAGCGATGACTTCAACGTCATTGTGTCGGGCAATATGATAAATGACGTCGCTGCTTGCACTGCAGCTGATGGCGTTGACCAGCCAATGGCATCTTATGTCTTCAACCTTGCCGCTCTTTGCTTCAGCATCGAGTATTGACATGATGTCTGATTGTGTGCTTTTTGAAAAACTCTTCAACTCATTGACAACGACTTCTCTCTTGCTTTTTCTGTCGCTGGCTTTTGCAGCTATCTGCTGTAGCTTCTGTACGTCGGCTTGCGATTTCAAAATGATGTTGACACTAATCATTTCATCGCCTTTTTGATTTATGGCTTCTTGAAGTTCTGGCTCAATTGTGTTTGTCTGAGCATAAATCAGATTTAATGAGAATAATGTTAAAAGTAAAAGTAAGATGTTTTTCTTCATAGTTTATAATTTAGATGTTTAACGACTTATGGATTTTAATAATGTTCCAGTAGGGCAGAGGTAGTTGCACCATGGTTTCTTGATGAAGATGGATGCCACGACGATGATGGCTGTCAGCAGCGCCACTTCGAAGATGATTGTCTGATAACTGAAGATGGAGAACGGCTCTGTCATCGACAAGTCTAACCCGACTCCAGAGGCTAACAATACCAAGAGGGCTAATAATATAAGTCTTCTGATAATCGCAAAGGCATTATATATCTTTGATGATATTGTTATCTTCTTGACTGGTATCATGCCTACGAATTCCTGTACCGCTCCGAACGGACAGAGATATTGGCAGTAGAACGATTTCTTCGTGAATAATGGCAATATGATTGAAACTGCTGCTATTACTATGACGGCAACCTGCATCGTGAGCGAGATTCCGTTTGTCAGCCAATTGTAAAACAAGGCTAATGAGAGAAGCGAGTTGGTCCAGAATCCTAAAATCAATATCGAGAGTGATAATGTTATGATTCTGAGTTTCTTGCTTTTCTTAGGGTTGAAGAAACATATCAGAGCTAGAATCGTGACGACAAGGACGCTGACTTGTTTCGCGAAGAGACTCCAGTCCCATGTGTTGAGTCGTGCTTTTTGTGATGTGAGCTGTTGCATCCTGACTTGCAGCGACTGCGATATAGCCATTGAGGTGTAGGTGCATCCGCTCACGGCATCGACTTTATGGTTAAGGGCTTCTTCTGTGCTGAGTCCGTTCCATGATTCGAGGTAGCCGCTGTTGATGACTTTATTCATGAAACCACGAGATTCTTTGTTAGGACATATCTCGACTTCTTTGATTATGTCGTTGTTGTCAATATAAATTGTAAGCGGAGTAATGCTGTTGTAACCGTAAATATCGTCGCTGTAAGGTGAGGTGTTGACGACTTTGCCGATGACGTTGCCTTCGTCTAAGACAAGATATGATGAGATGTCATCTTTTATTATGCTGTCGGCTTCAGGAAAATGTGCCTTCGCGTCTTCTAGAGATAATGTCAACTCGTATTTAGGCTGAGAGAGTTTTTGCATCTCAACATACTGATTGAAAACAGTTTTTCCAATAAGAAATAAAATGGCTGCTATTATCAGGTAATTTAATATTTTGTTAAAAATCTTTGACATATGATAATTTGATTTAAAATGCAAATATATAAAAATGGGCATAAATATGTCGTAATAATTTTATCAAATAGGAATGTTTTTTATCTTTGCAACTGTTTGGAAAAATGAATGTTAATAATTAACTAATGTTGA
The DNA here is from genome assembly GCA_045634185.1 of Bacteroidales bacterium. Taxonomy (GTDB): domain Bacteria; phylum Bacteroidota; class Bacteroidia; order Bacteroidales; family F082; genus Limimorpha. The sequence goes on from JAZQZR010000013.1 coordinate 55,308, forward strand.
GTTTTTATGTCATCACAGAAATATAGTACTTTAGATACAAAACAGCATTATCTCATTCTTGACGGGTTGCGTGGAGCAGCGGCTCTCATGGTGTTGTGGTATCACGTCTTTGAAGGATTCGCCTTCGCTGGCGGAACAGCTATAGAGACTTTCAACCACGGTCATCTCGGCGTGGATTTCTTCTTCATGCTGTCTGGTTTCGTCATCAGTTATGCTTATGATGATAGATGGAAGACGACAAGACTACAAGACAACAAGACTACAAGTGGAGGTCTTATGATAGGAAGTTTCTTCAGGCGTCGACTGATTAGGTTGCAGCCTATGGTGGTGATGGGCGCTCTCATAGGATTGGTTACGTATCTCATCCAAGGTGGTGTGAGATGGGACGGCACACAGATGCCTATCCATTGGACTATGATAGCGTTTTTACTCGCTATGTTCCTCATCCCTGCTTATCCGGGCGCTCCTTACGACGTGCGCGGCAATGGCGAGATGTATCCTCTCAACGGACCGAGCTGGTCGCTTTTCTTCGAATATATCGGTAATATCTTATACGCTCTCTTCATTAGAAAATTATCCAATAAAAGACTAACCGCTTTGGTCGGGGTAACTGGAATACTATGGATTGCCTTCGTGGTATTCGATATCTCTGGCTACGATATGATTGGCATCGGCTGGACTCTCGATACAGTCAATTTCCTCGGCGGCCTCCTGAGAATGTTGTTCCCATTTTCTCTCGGAATGCTGATGGCACGGAATTTTAATAAGACTACAAGACTACAAGACTACAAGACAACGTGTAGAGACGTCACCCCTGTGGCATCTAAAATAATTACAAACAACATTTTCTGGATTGCTATAATTGTGATGTTTGTTTTATTCTCTATGCCTTATATCACAAAAACTGGAAGCATAAGTCTTAACGGAATCTACGAATTGGCTTGTGTTATATTGGTTTTCCCTTTCATCGTTTGGTTCGGCGCAGCTGGAAACATAACAAGCAAATTCTCAACAAAGTTATGCAAGTTCCTCGGCGACATCTCTTATCCTTTATATATAGTGCATTATCCTGTGATGTATCTCTTCTACTCATGGCTCATCGACAATAAGTTATATTCACTTGGCGAGACATGGCAAGTCGTGTTGCTCGTCATGGCGACAAACATAGCTTTGGCTTACGCATGTCTTAAGCTTTATGATGAACCGATAAGAAGATGGCTAAAGACAAATGACTAAAGGCAAATGTCTAGAGACAATTATTTTACTTTAATTCTCTCTCCATCTGAATAACTTGAGAACTCAGGTGAGTACATGCATTGTATCAAGGCGTAGCCATTGCTGAAGTCGCCTTCTTTTGTCACGAACATGGAATAACTTAGCTGATGTCTGCCCTTTGGCAATCTGTCGAGATAGAATCCCATGAAGGTGTCGCTGTTGCTTTGATAATATAACATTCCGTCTTGATATCTGTATCTTGACATCTGTTCGACAGGTTCGAGACAAGCGGCTCTCATGTCTTTCAAAAAGACGAACTCCATATCTTGGGAACTTTCAATATTCAGATTTACAACAATCTTGTCACCGACTTTAATGTCTTCGTTTTCAATAGGAACAAGATAAGTTCCACTTTCATTGACTTTTTCAAGATAAATTTCTCTCTCTACATTCAATGGTGATTCGTGCTTTCTTACTTCATCGAGAGAGACGAAATACTGACGGAATAAACCGCCCCAAATGAGATTGTTGGATTCATTATTGATTTTGATATCTTTAATGTCTTTCATCTCTTCAGAATTCCAAAAATATTGATTCATAAAATCAGAAGAGTCATTGTCATTTTTAATATCAATAGCTAATCCTGTATTGCCATGTCTCATCACCTCCACACTTGTGGTCTTGTAGTCCTGTGGTCTTGTAGTCTTATCCCCAACCAAAGCATAAACCGCATCGACTGTTGATTGAGCGTTTTCCCACATATTGGTGCGCTTGTTGTTTAACAGCCATACCTTCATTTCGTTGAGCAATTTCTTGTCAGGATTTATTTCATTGAAGGCTTCCATGATGACAACGTGTTCGCTGACTTTTGAAGTCCAATACATTCCGAGAGTCTCGTTCTTCTTGGCTCTTTCTTTCAATGATTTCATTATCAGCTGAGCGATGTCCTTGTCACCTTCACGATATAAAATCAAGGCAATCTTTGCTTGTGCACCGAAATTGAAGTTCTGCCAATATTCTTTCATTTGTTTGATAAAGAAATCTTTAGCGTTCTTATATTTTGAATCTTCATCGAAGTTGAAGAAACTCAATGCATATAATTCATTGATATTTAAATGTGAGATGCTCTTGTAATCTTTGTATAAGTCATAATCTTTTATTATGTCTTTGCATAAATATTCTATTGCATTTTTAGAAATGATGTCGGAATATTCCTGCTGACTTGGTGTCAAAGAATTTATTATCTCCATCTTATAAAGACGACCGAATCCACCTAATATATATTGAGTGATGAACGTACTTTCCGGCATATTAGGGAACCACGACCATCCGCCGTTGACGCTTTGTTTCTCTTTGATGAGTTTTAACGCCTCATCGGTTTTGTTGCGTAATGCGTTAATGTCGAATAAATTGGCGAGCATCGACATTTGCTCTGTCTCCGATTTCGCTTCCATTACCCAAGGCGTCTCTTGTAACATAATGGCTTTCAGATTCTCGTCTTTCTGAAGTGCCGACATCAATGCATCGGGTGTCTCTAATTTCCATTCCTTAATATAATTTAATAAGTTAGGAATGTTATTCGCGATATAAGAGGCGAGACTGTTAGCATAGAAAATATTGAATGCAGCATCGGCATATTGTCCCGTTTCTTGAGAGAGATAAGGCAACGATTGTATCGCGTACCAAACAGGATTAGCGCATATATTTAATGTAAGTCCTTGATTTCTTTCGTTCTCATTTTGGAAATCGAAGTCGAATGTCTTTTCAGAATTCTCTCTTGCTATCAAAGGATAAGTCTCTGTCATGAAGACCTCATTGCTTAAAACAGGAAGAATGTGTTGCTCTGCATCGGAGAAATTCTCTGACGAAACGCTGAAACGCATCGCCAATAAATCTGTAGAGACGTCACCCCTGTGGCATCTCAAAGAGTCACCCCTGTGGCGTCTTAAATTATTAATTGCCACCTTCCATCTCACAGATTTACTATTCCCAGCAGCAATCTCATCGACATTTATTTCCTGTTCAGAGAGAATCAAATCAAGAGGCTCCATCGTCAACGCATCGAAAATCTCTAACTTAGCAAACGACTTTTGTCTTTTGTCTTTTGTCTTTTGCCGATCATCTGTTGACTGTTGACTGTTGTCCGTTGTCTTGATGACATTCGCCACCACCCAGAGAGTGTCGTTTTCATAAACGAAGCGAGGCATATCACTCATAATCATAAGAGGCTTCGATGTGGTAAAAGTCCTGTTCAAAGTCCCGACTTTCAAGTCTTTGGTATAAGCGAGCATCATCAAATTCCAGCGAGTCAAAGCGTCGGGCATGGTGAAAGAAAACGTCAGACTTCCATCTTCGTTAGTAATTAAGTTAGGATAGAAGAACGCCGTCTCGTTGAAGTTTTCTCTTAATAAAGGTGTAACATCTTGATCTTCATGTTCTATATCTATATCCTCTTCAACTATATCTATCTCACCGACAAATGTAACATTGGAACTTTTTGCCAATGAGCCACCTGCCCTAACATTATCCTTATCTATAGAAAAACTTATATTTCTATACGAATACATTCTGTCGTCATAATTGTTTCCCACCAAGGTATAATTAGACAAAATATTGAAATCTAATAAATTATATTGTGGGAAACTTTCTTTACTGGCGTAAGTGTAAAAGTGTGAGAAACCATAATCAAACAAAGGATTGTTTGGCAAATATCCAATATAAGGCTTGTTGTTTAAACTCCATTTGTTTTTGGCGAAAACGTCTAACGAGGCATCGTACATACCAACCATCAGATTGGCTAAAACGCCTTTGTCTTTATAATCCTTTATGGTAAGACTCCATTTCTCATTGGCTCCTGGCTGTAATTCGTCTCTTTCCACATCTAATTTTATATCCAAATCAAGATTGTCGTAAGGAACAGAAACATTTTGCCTTACAACATTGATAGTGTTATATTTAACAAAATACGTTTCAAATGTGATTCTGCCTCTGTCTTCCTTTTTAATTTTATAAGGGAACTTCAAAATCTCGTCATTTAATTTTACACATTTAGAATAGCGAACTTTATCATTATGCAAAACATTGACATAAACACTGACATCATTGGCAGAACTTCCTAAATAAAAATTAACATTGTCACCTATTTTTGCCGTATTCTTGTCAGTATATGACAAACACATTTCTTTATATGGTATCTTTTTGCTATTAAAATCTATTATGTTAATTTCTTTTGTGATTTTCTCATTCTCGTTTTCAAATGAAATTATCTCAACATAAAATCTGCCTTCTTTTATAAGTTTTTTAACATCAGGAAAAACCTTCGCCTTGCCATCGACTAAAATCTCATCTTCATATATCAAATTGCCATTTATATTTGACTGTTGACTGTTGGATGAATAATAGTCGAAATGTGGGAATAATTCTTTTAACTCATTATCGGATAAAAGCTTACGGTCGAAGTTGTATTCATTATCAATAAAACGATTGTTGTTGTTCAGCTGATAAATCTTTCTTATGACTTTAGCCTTTACTGGAATGTTCTCAATATTTTTAACGGAAAACGTTATTGATTCTAAATTATCATAAGCAATATTTGAGGATTCGTTGTCGAAATCGAGAATCAAATCATTTTCTGATGCGTTTATGGTGTAAGTCTTGGTCTGGGTTTCGCCTTGTGCGTTGGTGGCGTTTACTGTTATAAGATATTCATAAACAGGAAGTCTGTCTTTTAATTTTTTATCAGGAATCAATTCGAACTCGATATTGAAGTTGCCATTTGCGTCGGTTGTTCCTTCTCCGAAAGCAATCTGTTTTTGGTTGTTATCATAATTGGCGAACCACCAAAAACGATAAGGGAAAGAAGCGCGTCTTACGACAGTATAATCATAATTGATGTTATCGAGACCGAAACCTGCGTATGCTTTTACTGAACCGGTAAGATTTATTTTATCGTTGAGTTTGAATGACTTATTCAGTGAATTAAACGTTATTTCAAAAGTAGGACGTTTGTATTCTTCAATTTTAATATATATGCAACCACTTTCGTTCTTGATAATAAAACTTCCGTTAGACAAATTATCAGGAATTACAAAACTTCCGTCGAAAGAGCCAAATTCATTGGTTACAAAAGTCTTTGTTTCAATCACTTCCCTATTGCTGTCTATAAAACTGACTTCCGTCTCCTTACCTAAGAGCAGTTCTTTCTTTTTTGAATTTTCATTTGTCATAATGCCTTTAAAGAAAACAGTTTGCCCTGGACGATAAATCAATCTGTCGGTAAAGAAGGATGTCTTTTCTATCATTTTTTCGTCTTCATTTTTTTGAGGAAAATGGAATATCGAATATGATTCAGAAAGCAAGGTGTCGTTTTTGTAATACAGATTAATATTTATAGATTTATTGATGTCATTAGGAATAGATATTCTACCGTTTTTATCAGTTATCTTGCTGAAAACATGATTGTTAATATATGTCATTTCTTTATAATCATATTTACTATCATAGGCTTCAACCATAACATCTTTAATCGGGTTGCCGTTTTCTCTATCAAGGACTTGTATAACAGAATTGCCGTTGTGGTTTGTCGCTACATAACTTAAATCGCTGACTTGAAAAGCATGTACCGCAGGATAATTTTTAGCGTTGAAAACATCATCTTTTGAAAATAATATGAAATAATATCCAGATTCCAATTCGGGCAAAGCGATGAGTGACGAATGTTCTTTATAATCTTTCTCTTCAGGAATATCGATATGATTTTCAATTATATAATTTTTTTTGAGCAGACTCATGACAATTTCCACATCCCTATCGCCTTTAAGTTCTTCCAACTCTTTTTGATATACTTTGTAAATACGATAATGAGGATTTGTGATATTTCTATATGTAAGAGCTAATGGAATCGCTTTGTTTGGCACATTAACATTCTGCATCGAGATGGACAATTCTTTCTCTAAAATCTCAGAACGTATTGAATTACATTGTTTCGCGCCGATGCTGTTTGGGAATAATCTCATTGCTTCATCGCAAATATCAAGCACATCATCCAATGTCTGTTGTCCGTTGCCCATTGACTGTTGTCTATCAAAAATTGCTTCTGCTTGTAATGCCATCACGGATGTAACGAGAGGATTGTCGAGATTTTCGTTCTTAATTTTTATTAAGGAATTTATATAAGATTCATAATCGTCATTGGTTTCATATTCATATTTTAATTTATGAATCTCATTATATATTGCGGCGTCAGTATAATTATTCTCCTTGTCGAAATTGATAAGTTCCTGATAAATATTTAATGCTTTTTCTTTTATGTTGTCGTATGATTTGTAATAATTTATAACAAAATGCGAGACGTAGTCATAAAGAGTCGGCTCGTATATATAATCTATTTTTTCGTCATTATAATCATTGATGGAAAGTATTTCCTGGTAAGATTCCGCAGAAGTTTTCTTCAGTGACTCTGCATTTTCTAAAGATTTATTAAGATAAGATTCGATGACATTTTCAAAAGTCGCCTTATCCCAGAATTCAATGTCCAACTCATTACTATTGTTCGTTGTCTGTATTCTGTCTATTCTAAAGAAATTATCATTAAGGTAATTTTCGTAAAGAGAAGCTATTGCAAGGTTAAAAATCGATTTTTCCGGTTCTTGGAGTCTGCCGATATTTTCTTCAGCGAACTGTATCGAGGTCTTTATCGGATTTTCGTCTTTCTGATTTATTATTTTGAATCTATACAGATAAGATTTTAGCAATTCTTTCTGGTTGTTTTCCTTTATTGCTTTCTGTTCAATCTTATTAAGGAACGCTTCCGCTGATTCAGGAAGTCGGTTTCCTAAATTTTCATTGACATCTTTCCATAAATCTTTGTAAGACTGAGCGTTGATGTTTATCGTTATTGATAAAGTCATCAATATTAACAAAAGTTTTGCCTTCATTTTGTATAGTTTTTATATATTGTTATTACGCAAAAAAGAGACCAAAATTATACGATTAATGGATTAAAAAATTGAGAAATAATTTATAATTTTGTACTAAATCAATTTTTTTATTGTTTAAACATAAATTGATGAAAATTATGGTGAGTAACAAACAGAGTGCAGACTTATATTCGAAGAAGAAAAGGTGGAAAATTGCTCTTTCGATAATTGCCGTCGTGATAGTGATTGTTTCCATGTATTATACTAATAATCTTGTCAAGAGATTCGCCTCACAGGAACAACGTCAGATGACGATGTGGGCAGAAGCAGTTCAGACTCATGCCGAGTTGATGGATTATACCGAGTTGTTTTTCAATGCGGTGAGTATGCAGGAAAGCAAACGCGTGGAACTTCTTGCCATGGCGTATCGCAGTTTTCTTGCTGCTACTTCCGATGAGAACATTGGCGTTTATCTGGAAATCATTCAAAGTAACATCAGCATTCCTGTTGTCATTACTGATGCGGACAATAACATCACGCTTTCTATCAATCTTCCGAAGAAGCATCAGAACAAAGAGATTTTCGATGCTGAGATGCAAGACGACTTCAGCATTTATCCTCCGATAAAGATTGATATCTACGGCAAAGAATCATCCTTATATTATAATGAGTCGCTCATTTATACAGAGCTTCGTAACGTCCTTGACGATATGTTCGCCTTTTTCATCAACGATGTCGCCGACAATGCAGCGGGCGTGCCTGTCATTATTTTAAATCAAAGCGGCAACGAGATTCTCAGTTATGGCAACCTCGACTCGGAGCAGATGAAAAACAGCGATTACGTCCAGAAGCAGATTGATATTATGAAGTCGGAGAACATGCCTATTGAAGTCAATTACCTCGACGGCGAGAAGGCGTATATCTATTACCGCAGTTCCGACTTGCTCCGTATAGTCAGTTATTTCCCTATAGTACAGATTTTCGTCTTCACATTCTTCATCATAGTGGCGTATCTCTTGTTCAGCTACGCTCGTCGTTCCGAGCAGAATCAGGTATGGGCTGGCATGGCGAAAGAGACGGCTCATCAGATAGGAACGCCGCTCACCTCGCTCATGGGATGGATAGAGCTGCTTAAGATGCAAGACACTCCTTTCATCGGGACTACGGAGATGGAGAAAGACATCGACAGGATGAAGACCATAACGGAGCGTTTCTCTAAGATTGGCTCCATCCCGACATTGGTATCGTACGATGTGACAGTAGCGGTCAACGACACCATGAATTATCTGAAACGACGTTTCTCTAATAATAAGTTCGAGTTCGACATCAAGGTTCCTGACAGAGAAATCATCGTTCCTCTCGACGCGGCTCTCTTCAGCTGGGTGCTGGAGAATCTCACCAAGAACGCTCTCGACGCTATGGAAGATCATGGCAAGCTGACGGTGGAGATAACGGAAGACGCTGAGGATGTCCATATCGACGTGAGTGATACCGGCAAGGGTATGCTGCGCTCGACATACAAACAAATCTTCCAGCCAGGATTCACAAGCAAGAAAAGAGGCTGGGGACTCGGCCTCTCGCTCGCGCGACGTATCATAGAAGACTATCATAAAGGAAAGATATTTGTCAAGAATTCTGTCGTAGGACAAGGAACGACGTTTAGAATCTCCTTGAAGAAGACTGCATGATAACGAGTAGAATTAGGAATTCAGGTAGAGACGTATCAATTACACCTTAAAAATTAACAATATGTAATTGCTGCGTCTAATCAATTAGGAATTAGAAATGATGAAAACAGACGTGTTTAAGAATGAAAAGATTGAGATGTTGAATAGGTTTGTGCAAAACACCGATGTTCATATCTTTTTGACGGGTAAGGCTGGCACTGGCAAGACCACCTTTCTCAGGAATTTAGCTGTCAAGAGTTATAAAAGAATGGTGATTGTCGCTCCCACCGGAGTGGCTGCCATCAACGCGGGCGGCGTGACGATACATTCGTTTTTCCAGCTGCCATTCGGACCTATCGCCCCTGAAGGTCAACAGGCAGCAGTCAACGGACAGCAGCCGTTGTCTTTTTTATCTAACGTGAAGATAAACAAAACGAAGCTGAAGATAATGCGCAGCCTCGACCTCCTCGTCATCGATGAGATTAGTATGGTGCGTGCCGACCTCCTCGATGCTATCGACGCCGTGTTGAGAAGAGTGCGTCGCAGCGACAAGGCTTTCGGCGGAGTGCAGCTGCTGATGATAGGCGACATACAACAGCTGGCGCCGGTGGCAAAACAGAACGAATGGGAGCTGCTGCAGGATTATTATAAGTCGGTGTATTTCTTCGACAGTCGCGTGCTGCAGAAGAATCCTTATATATGCGTGGAACTCGACCATATTTATCGGCAGAACGACACCGAATTCATCGATATCCTCAATCAGGTGAGAAACAACCGCCTCGACAGCAATAGCTTGCAGATATTAAACTCTCGTTATATCCCTAATTTCAAACCTGATGATAACGAAGGTTATATCACACTGACGACTCATAACTATCAGGCTGATGAGATAAATGAGGAAAAACTGAATGCCATCGATTCCGAGACGCTGACTTTCACTGCAGAGATAACAGGCATATTCCCGGAAAATGCTTATCCGACTAAAGAAGTGCTTGAACTTAAAGTAGGGGCGCAGGTGATGTTTGTGAAGAACGACCCGTCTCCTGAGAAGCTTTATTATAACGGAAAGATAGGCAAGATAATAGCTTACGACAAAGACGAAGGCATCAAGGTGAGATGCGATGATGAGGTGATAAACGTGACGCCTGTGAAATGGCAGAACTTCGAATATACACTCAACGAGCAGACTAACGAGATAGAAGAAAAAGAAATAGGAAGCTTCACCCAGATTCCGCTTAAGACGGCCTGGGCTATAACGATTCATAAGAGCCAGGGACTTACCTTCGAAAAAGTCGTTCTCAATGCCGAGATGGCATTCGCTCATGGTCAGGTCTATGTGGCATTGAGCCGTTGTACCTCTCTTAAAGGTCTGGTGCTCAACGCTAAGATTTCTAATAGCGTTTTATATAACGACAATACGATAAACGCTTTCGTGGATAAGATTCCTTCTCTCGAGCCTGATGAAGACAGACTCCGCGATGAGGAGACAAGATATCATCATCAGACGATAATTGACCTTTTCACCTTCGATGAACTGGAGATGCAAATCAACAAACTCGCTAAGGTGGTGAGAGAAAACGATAATATCTTCGGGAAAGAGACGGCAGATAAGATTGCAGAGAGACGTAAAAACTTCCGCGAAGAAATAATAGATGTGGCGATGCGATTCGCCAGACAGGTGGACTCGATTGTGAAGTCAACAAGTCAACATGACGGCATGACGACAAGTTCTTATCTGGATGAGAGGATTAGAAAAGCGTCGGTTTATTTCTTCGACAAACTCAACGACTTGGAGAATATCGGCGATTTGATTCATGAGACTGATAACAAAAATGTCAACGCTGCAGTGAAGGCGGTACTTGATATGATACGCGAGATTCTTTATGTCAAGACGGCTTGTCTCCATATCGCGAAAGACGGTTTCATCTTGGATAAATATCTTGAGATGAAGAACAAGAAAATAGTAGAGTCGGAGAATCTTAAGTCGGTGAAACTGAAAGGTAAAACTATTGACAAGGAAGACAAGCCATTGTTGAATGCCTTGATGAGATGGCGTCATGAGAAAGCGTTAGAACTGGAAAAAGAAGAACATCAGATATTGCCTACCGCTGTCGTCAATAGGATTACGGAACTTAAGCCTGTCACAATAAAAGAACTCAAGTCGATTTCCAAACTTGGAACGACGCGTATCAAGAGTTTCGGCGCTGACATTATTAATATAGTATTGGAATCGCAAGGCTTCAAGAAGTGCGAGTTCGATGATGAAGAATCAAACCGAGAGATGAATCTCTCGAGCAGCGTGATGCGAACCTTGGAGCTTCTTGATGAAGGTCTTACAATAGAAGATATCATGAAAGAAAGAGGATTGTCGCAAAGCACCATAGAAAATCATATCATCGAGATAGTGAAAAACGGCATTTATGACGCTGAGGATTTCGTAAGCAAAGAACATTACGAGATAATAAACGAATACTACGAAGAAACAGGCGACCCTTCTTTGTCATCGGCGAGAGACGTGCTGGGCGATGAGTTCACTTATTTCGAGTTAAAGATTTGCAGACTTAACAAAAAATGATGTAATTTTACGGACTTATTAAAGCTTATTAAAATTCAGATTATGAAATACGTATTATCTTTATTATTAGCATTTTGCTTGTCATTGTCGTCTTTCGCAAAGACTAATGAAATCGGGGAAAATATCGATGTGACTCATTATGAAATACATCTTAACACAATAGATTTTACCGATAGAGTTTTAGAAGCATCAGCTACATTGAAGCTTAAGACAAAGACAGAAATCAATGCTTTGGAACTGGAACTTAAAGCTATGGAAGTGACATCGGTTGTATGTGACGCATGCGCAGTTGCTGATTACTCTCAGGACGGCGACGTCTTAAGTATAACTTTCGCTTCCGGCATAGCAGCCGATACCGAATTAGAAATCACCATAAACTATGGTGGCAGCACCTTCAACGAAAACTGGGGCGGTGTGCACTGGAGCAACGACTATGTCTATAACCTCGGCGTCGGATTCGACAGCCAGCCTCATAATCTCGGCAAGACATGGTTCCCTTGTGTCGATGATTTCAACGACAAGGCTTCATACGATTTATATCTTAACATTCCTCAGGAAATGACTTCTTCATGCGGTGGTGTTCTCGTGGAGACTACTGACAATAACGACGGAACCAAAACCGACCATTGGACTGTAAGCCAAGAGATTCCTACATACCTTATGTCTTTCGCTGTTGGCAGCTACGTTTTGTGGGAAGATACTTATGAAGGCATAGAAAGAAACATCCCTATCAATGTTTATGCTAGACCAAACCAAATTGAGAAAGTTGCTGCAACATTCGCCAACACCAAAGAGATTGCAGCTTTCTATGAAGCTAAATTCGGTCCGTATCCTTTCAACAGAATATCTTATGTCAGCACCAGCCTCGGATGTATGGAGCATGTCGATAACATTGCTTTCTCAAGCTCTCTCATCACAGGAACGACTAACCTCGACAGTGAGTTTTTCATCGCTCACGAGATGGCTCACTCATGGTTCGGAAATAAAGTGACTTGCGCATCAGCTGGTGATATGTGGCTCAACGAAGGATTCGCTACTTTCTGCAATAACTATTATCTCTCAGCTATCTATGGCGAAGAGGCTTTCGTAGAAGCAATAAGCGAGTTGACCGACGACATCATCACATCATGCCATAACTCAGAAGGATGGATTCCATTGAATAATATGCCTTTGGATTTGACATACGGAACAACGGTATATGACAAAGGCGCTGTCGTTGTCAATACTATGATGAATTATTTAGGAAGAGAGACTTTCGACGAAGCGATAAAATATTACCTCGATAAATTCAGTTATAAATCAGCTTCTTCTGAAGACTTGAGAGACGCTGTTACAGAATCATCAGGCGTTGATATGAACGACTTCTTCGACACTTGGGTCTTTAACGCAGGAAGTCCGGTTTATACTGTGCAGAATTTCACCGTTGAACCTAATGGAAACAAATTCGATGTGGAAGTGATGATGAATCAAGGCCGTAGAGGCTCTGATTATATCGGCAACAGCGTAAGATATGAAATAACTTTCGTTGATGAAGAATGGAATACTCATAGCGAGATGGTCGCTTGGGACGGAGAGACAGGCGTTTGTTCTACAACAATCGACTTTGAACCAGTAGCTGTATTCTGCGATTATAACAACAAATTCGCTGATGCAAGTGTCGAGAAGACATATATCATAAAAAATACTGGCAGCCATAACTTCGGTGAGGCCAAGTTCAAGGCAACGGTTCAAGAAATAAGTGACTCTACATTATTAAGAGTGGAACATCACTGGACCGGACCAAAGACAAGCCATGAACTTCCAGAAGGACTCACATTATCATCAAATCGTTACTGGACAATTCATATCTTGGACAAAGGCGAGTCGATGATTCAGGGCGAATTCCAATATCAGAAAAATGCCAACTTCGACGGCGATATTATGGTCAATGAAAACGATTCGATAGTGTTGTTATATCGCCCTAACGGCTCTGAAATGTGGCAGCCATTGAATTATGTGCATCAGGCACAAAATAACTTCGGAAGAATGACAGTCGATGATATCAAATCCGGCGATTATACATTAGGTATGTGGGACGAAGAACATGCATCTGTCAAAGAAATAAACAATGAAAACGGCTTCGAGATTTTCCCTAATCCTGCAAAAAACGTGATAAACATCAGAATGGAAAAGGAAGTCAACGACAATGTCATAATGACAAACCAAGCAGGACAAGTCGTTAAAGAAGTTACAATAAACGGAACAGAGGCTGCGATAGAAATAGATGACCTCGCATCAGGAGTTTATAATTTGAAACTCAGAAACTCAGAGACTCAGAAAAATTCAAGAATTGTAAAGATTTAAATACTTAACGTAACAAAAAAAAACTCAGAATTTGATTTCTGAGTTTTTTTGTTTTAAAACCAAAGTCCAAAACTTTAGTCATTAGCCTTTAGTCATTAGCCATTAAAACATTGGAAGCTGATAGATGAAACCTAAAGAAACGCGGTTTGTGCTGTAATCAGCTTTGTTTGCTATTTCTTCATATATATAATGACGTCCGACGTATGTCAAGAAGAAGTGCAAGTTGCTTTCCATTGGATAATATTCTATACCGCCGAGATAACCTAATGATGTGCGGTATTTGCCATTTGTAATAAATGGATATGCTTGTGGATCTGTCATATCTTTGATAGATGCTGTCTCATACATGCCTTTAACAAATACATTCCATTTGTCAGCAAAACGATAGTTCAATTTAGAAACCAATGACAAATAATTAGCTTTAAATACATTATGGCCACATGCGCCTCCAACTATTTCTGTCATGATACCTGCACGGTCGATAGCGTCGTTGGAATACATCAAGTCAATGTACATATTGAATTTGCCAAATGTGAATTCGTTACCTAATGCGAAGTAGTATAAGTTCTTTCCTTTTGCTTGGCTCATAAGAGATGCAGACCAGCGTGTCTTATAAATATTGCTGAAGTTACCGTTCCAGTTCAATGTATAAACCAAAGGAAGTTTTGAAGGTGTAGCGGCTATATATTCGCCGAAGCAACCCATCTCAGGAGAGAATGTGCCATACATGCTTTCAAAAGAACCATTCAAGCTGTTCAAGACTTGGAAGTTGAGTTGATGGCCTTTAGCGAAGTCGTAGCCGATATTGATACCAGTCATGAAGTTGCTCATATATTCAATCATGTCGCTGTATTCATAGATTTCGATTGGGTTAGCATCGAATTCGAAGCCGCCGTAAGCAGCACATTGTTTACCAGCGAAGATAGACCATTTGTCGCTCAACTTAACGCCGATGCCAGCGATGTCGATAGAAGTAGGAAGGTTGTCAATCATGCCGCTGCCGTTGTTAGGACGGTTGAGACGTTGACGCCAGCGATATGAGAGCCATTCGTTGACATTGCCTTTTGACTCGATACGAAGCTGACGCATATTGAATTTGCCTTGGTCGAAGCCAGCGTCGTTGAACATAGCGTCGAAGCTGCCGTTCATGTTCATGTAAAGATTGAACTTGTCAGTCTTTTTCTTTACGCCTGAAAGTTCTTCATAGAGAGAAGTGCTTTTTTTAGGGCTGACGCTAAGGTCTTGAGCGTTAACGCCAACAACACATAAAGCGATAATTAATAATGTGAGAAGTCTTTTCATAATGTAGATTTTTTAAAAGACGCAGGGCCACAAATCTTTGCGACTCTGCGACTCTGCGTCTTTGTGACTTATTAATATTGATTAAAATATTCTTGGATTTGTTTCCAGTCGTCTGTTTTTGTCAAAGCGAGCATCAATAAGATACGAGCTTTTTGAGGGTTGAGTTGTTGTGATGCCACGAATTGATAGTGAGCGTCGTCAACTTCATTATCGAGTGTGCTTGGTCCTGTTGGAACGCGTGATGAGCGAACTACTTGGATACCTTTTTTGCGAGCTTTTTCCAAAACAGGGAACACATCTTTGTGGATGTTGCCATTGCCTACGCCAGCGTGGATGATGCCTTGATAGTCGTTTTTCAACATTGGTTCAACCATATCAGCGTTAACGCCTGCGTGGCTGTAAACGATACCGACTTTTGGCAATTTGTCTAAGTTAGTTACGTCGAAAACAGATTCTGTTGTGTGTTTTTTAAGAGGTTCTTGGTTGTAGAAAACCTTGCTGTTGAAGACGTAACCGAGAGCGCCAGCGTTAGGAGCTTGGAAAGTCTGTACGCTTGTTGTGTGCATTTTGGTAACGCTTTCTGCGCCGAGGATGTTGTCGTTCATGACTACGAGGACGCCTTTGCCTTTTGACTCAGGAGCAGCTGCTGTTACAACAGCGTTGTAGAGGTTACGAGGACCATCAGCGCTGATAGCTGTTGAAGGGCGCATAGCACCAACGAGAACGACTGGTTTGTCGCTGTTGACGGTGAGGTTCAAGAAATAAGCTGTCTCTTCCATAGTGTCGGTACCGTGAGTGATGACGATGCCGTCAACATTAGGGTCTTGTAACAATTCGTTGATTCTCTTTGCCAAGATGAGCCATACTTCGTCGCTCATGTCTTGTGAGCCAATGCGTACCACCTGTTCGCCTTCGCAGTTAGCGATGTCTTGCAATTCAGGAACAGCCTCGAGCAAGGTAGCGATAGCCATCTGACCAGCTGTGTAGTTTGTTGCTGTTGAAGAACCGCCAGTGCCAGCGATAGTGCCGCCAGTTGCAAGAATACGAATGTTAGGTTTCTGTGCAAATGCCATGGTCGCTGAAACCAATAAGGCAACCATCATAAGAGTTAATCTTTTCAATGTTTTCATATAATCAAATTTTAAATATTAATAATTCAAATGTTAATTTTGTTCAAATGTTTTATAAAAAAGATATAAAGTCGCAAAGACACAGAGTCTCAAAGTTACTTTGCGTCTCTGTGTCTTTAAGTCTTTGTGCCTTTAAAACAGGTAATTAAATCCGATATATACTTTCAATCCGCCGCCGTCTCTTGCATCGAGAGCCTTGGCAGCTTCTGCTGAGACGATGAAGTTTTTGTTCATGATAAGTTTCAATCCGCATCCTGCTGATGTGTGAAGACCTTCTTTCTCACCGCTGTAGATGAGGTTGTTAGCAGATGTGTCATATTCTTCCTGGATTTTGTTCCATGCTGTTTCTTGTTCATCGAGACGATAGCTTTGTGTCACCATGCCTGCATCGAAGAATGGGTTAAGAGCTACGTTCCAGTTTTGGTTGATGAATTGGAAACGAGCTACTTTCCAACGAAGTTCAGCGTTGAGCCAAGCATAACCAGCTCCTATGACTCTGTTTCTGTTGATGCCGCGTACTGAGTTGGCGCCGCCGATAGCATCGGTTGACATCTTTTTATAGAATAGCATGTTAGAATTGAACATTGCGTAATATGGAATTTCGCCGGCGATGACATTTTGTGTCACGACGCGATATGCGAAAGTGAGGTTTTCTTTTACGATAGGGATATATTGTTGCCATACAGCGTTGAAGGTGACGTGGCTATAACCTTCGCGGTCGATGAAGTCAGGAGCACCTGTAAGTGTTGCTTCAAAGTAAGCGCCTTTTGTCGGGTCGCTGTCATGGTTTTTGGAGTCGTAGATGAAAGCGAGTTTCAATTGTGTGACATTGCCGCCGTCAGCTTCGTTGGCTCTGATGAGACCGCTTTCGCGATATAACTCAAACAAGGTCATCTGTTGGTCGTAAGCGAATTCTTCGTTATGAATGTCGATTCTTCCCATATTGTAGTTGAAGTAGCTGAGACCTACGCCATAATAGAAATGTTCTCCGAAGCCGAATTTGGTACGTAAGCATGAGTTGAATCTGAATTGCTTGCGGTCCATTCTGTATAAAATGCTGTTGAAGTCGGAGTTGAAGTCTTCAATCAATTCCTGTTGACCGTTGACCGTTGACTGTTGACTTAACACATAAAGGTCGTTGTAATAAGGAGAAGCGAATCCGTTGAAACCGTAGAACTCGAAGCGTTTGTCGGTGAAATAACCAGCGTCGACGAAGAGACGTGAGTTAGGGATGAGGTTGTAATAATCACCGTAGAAACGTAAGTTGAGAGAACCTTTGGTGTAGGCTGAGACTTCAAGGTTCATCTTATAATCGAACTTTGGATAACGGGAGCCGTCGCCGTAGTTGAAGATATCGACACATGCTCCATATTGGAAGCCAAGGTCAGAGTTGAATCCTACCACAGGAAGCGGACCGAAATTCCATCCTTTTTTGATGAGCTCGCCTTTCTCGTTATAGATCTTTTCTTTCTTGTTTTTCTTTACATTTTCAGTTGTGTCTTGTGCATGTAATGCAAATGTCATCAGTAAAATAGATAACAATGAAAGTAAATGTTTTTTCATATAATTAAATTTAAAAATTATTCGTAAGATTTTGATGAAACTATTAGTTTTAATCCAAAAAATTTATATTTTTGTTCTGCCGAGCAAAGTTAAAAAATATTTGATATGCAACAGAAAAATAACGATCAAAATAGTGTAATTTTCCAGATAGATGAAATCCTCAACAAGATGTCTAATCAGGTAAACTTCCTGATTAGAAACAATAAGTTGATGAACCAACTCGACGTTGACCTTTTGATGGAAAACACTCGTAAGCTTTATGATACATTATGCTCCGTGAAATGTAATATGGATGTCGATTCTATTCCTATGGAAATTGAGGAGGTTGAAGAGGAATTAAGGAATTCAGAGATTCAGGAAGAAGAGGAATTCAGGAACTCAGGAATTCAGGAGGAAATAGAGGATGAAGAGGAAATAGAGGATGTGTTCGAAAGTTCTGAAATAGAGGAGGAATACGAGGAGTTTGAAAGTGATTTTGAAGACGACATAGAAGAGGATTTAGAGGAAGAGGAATTCGGGGATTCGGGAGTTCAGGATGAAGAGGAAATAGAGGATGAAGAGGATGAAGAGGAATTCAGGGATTCAGGAATTCAGGGTGAAGAGGATGTAGAGGAGGAAAAGGAAGAAGAACAACAAGAAGAACAAGAAGAACAAGAAGAACAACAACAAGAGCAAGAGGATTCTGGTATCAGGGCTTATAAGAAAGTTTACACCATTGATGCGCAAACTCTTGGTGATAAATTGGAATCTGCTGCTGACACCAGTCTCGCTGCTCGTCTCCAAAGAAAGCCTGTGGCAGATCTGGCAGCGGCAATAGGTATCAATGATAAGTTTTTGTTGCTTAACGAATTGTTCGGAGGCAGCATGGAGAAATACAATAAGTCGATAAGAGCCTTGAACAATTTCTCGACATTGCTAGGCGCCAAGACATACATGAGCGAACTCCAGATTGAATTTCAATGGGATTGCGAGTCTGACGCTTATAGAAAACTTGATGATTTGGTAGAAAGAAGATTTATGTAAATTCATAACTGATGATACATAAAATAGTTACGGAATTATAAACTACGATTAAAAAAAATGAAATTATATTTAGTACCGACACCGATAGGTAATCTTGAAGATATCACTCTGAGGGCTTTGCGTATCTTGCGCGATGAGGTGGATGTTATTCTGGCTGAAGACACTCGTACCAGCGGCAATCTGCTGCGACATTACAACATAAGCAAACCGATGTCGGCTTTTCATATCAACAATGAACATAAGGTGGTGAGAAGCTTTGCCGAACGTATCTTGGCAGGCGAGAAGATGGCTCTGGTGACAGACGCCGGCACTCCTGCCATTTCCGACCCGGGATTCCTCCTGGTTCGCGAATGCATCAGACTCGGCGTGGAAGTGGAATGCCTCCCAGGCGCTACCGCCTTCGTCCCGGCTCTCGTTAACTCCGGTCTCTCTGCCGACCACTTCATATTCGAAGGATTCCTTCCTCATAAAAAAGGAAGACAGACCAAACTTAATGAAATAGCAAATAACCATTATACAACGATACTTTACGAATCACCGTTCCGTCTTGTGAAGACATTACAGCAGCTCATCGAAGTGTGCGGACCCGACCGCCGTGTGTCTGTAGCTCGTGAAATTACTAAGATGTACGAAGAAAACGTGAGAGGTACACTCGCCGAAGTGCTTGAATATTTCAGCAAAAAAGAAGTGAAAGGCGAAATCGTGATGGTGCTCGAAGGATGTGATGGGGAACAATTGAAAGTTGAAGATTGAAAATTGAAAATTAATATACTTACAAGCTATGAGAATAAAATCATTACTAATTGCAATAATGCTGTTTTGCGTGACTGCGGTCTTCGCAGCTCCTTTTCAAAATGTAGAGAAAATTTTGACACAGCCTGACGGAACGAAATTGTATTGCTTCGCATCGGGCGATGAGTTTTACAGCCGCCTTCATGACGCTGAAGGATTTACAATCGTTCAGGCTGAAAACGGTTACTTCGTATATGCTACATCCGATAGCAGAGGTGCCGTGACAGCAACGACTTATGTCGCTGGAAAAGTGAATCCTAAGGCGTTGGGACTCAAACCTAACATCATGATTTCTCAAGAAGAATATCAGAAAAGAAGAAAGATGATGGAGGTGCCTGAAGTTAAAGACGCTAAAAACCTTAACCATGGCGTGTATAACAACTTGGTTATCTTCATCAAATTCAAAGGCGATGGCGAATTCAAGACAACACAGACAGAAATCGACTCTATGTTTAACTATGATGGTTATTATGATATCTCAATGAATAACTATTTCAAGAAAGCTACCTATAACCAGTTGTCGATGAAGTCATACTGCTATCCAATAGCTGATGGAGACAGAGTGCTTGCTTATGAAGATATCTATCCAAGAAATTATTATCAGCCATATAACCCTACAACAAACCCTGATGGCTATACTAATCAGGCTGACCGTGAGTTCCCTCTCTTGAAAAGAGCAGTGGAATTTGTCGCTGACCAGGTGCCTGCTGATTTGGATATCGACCGTAACGACGATGGTTTTATCGACAACGTGATTTTCGTCGTGAAAGGAAATGTTGGTGATTGGAGCGACTTGCTCTGGCCTCATATGTGGTCGATGTATGGCGAAGAGGCTTACATCAACGGCAAGAGAGTCGGCACATTCAATTTTCAGTTGGAGACATCAAGTTATTTCTCGGTGTCTACATTATGTCATGAGATGTCACACTCTTTAGGTTTCCCTGACTTATATCACTATAACTCCAGCACTGACCATCTCTCTCCAACAGGTCCATGGGATTTGATGTGCAGCAACTCTCAACCACCTCAACATTCAGGAACTTACATGAAATATGAATATGGAACATGGATTGAAGAAATCCCTGAAATAGGTTATGGAACTTACACCCTCGAGGCTAACTCATGGGAAGGCGGAAGAAGAAACTGCTATAAAATTCAAAGCTCTCATCCTGACCAATATTATCTTGTTGAGTATAGAAATAAGTCTAATATGTTCGAAAAAGGATTGCCTACGGGTGGTTTGTTGATTTATAGAATCGACACACGTTTCCGTGGTTGTGCCGACCACAATGGAAACGACATATTAGATGAGGTGTATATCTTCCGTCCAGGTGGCTCGCATAACAAAGATGGAAATATTAACAGCGCAGCTTTCTCTAAGGATTATGATAGAGTCACATTTAACTATGAAACAGATCCTTATCCATTCTTGAATAAAAACACACTCGATTTGGAATTCAATATTACAGATGTTTCTTTAATGGGTGACCAGATTACTTTTACATATCGTCCTCTTGAAACAGAATTGGATCCTAGCAATCTCGTGGCTAATGTCAACAGCAAAGAAGGTGTCGTGGAATTGACATGGGATGCTTCTGAAAACGCCCAGTATTATAACGTTTACCGTGATGGTGTGGCAGTGGCTCAGGTTGAAGAAAATCATTTCAATGATGAATATGAATCTTTTGAAAAAGGTTATCATAAATATTATGTGACAGCACAAGATGGAGACGAAGAGTCATATCGTACCAATGAAGAAAGTATCATTACAGGAAAATATTCAGAATATACTGTCGAGATGTATGCCGACAACAATCATGGATGGCAAGGTGCTGAAGTGAATGTATCATTCGATAACGGAATGGATGATATGTATTTCACCATGTATTCAGCCGATGAAGTCAAGAAGACAATCATAGTTCCAGAAGGTGTTAAGGCTACTTTGGAATGGGTTGCAGGTTGGGACGATTCTGAATGTTCTTTCGTCGTGACAAAGAATGGAGAGCAGGTATATGCCTCTTCAGAATTGAATGAAGGTTTCTTGACAGAGATAATCGCTACAGATGAAAACTCAAGCCTCAAGCCTATTGATTTAGTAGCTGCTGTAAATCAAGGTGATGTCGAACTTTCGTGGAGAGTCATGGCAGAGGTCGATATGTTTACAGTGTTACGTAATGGCGAAGTGATAGCAGAGAATATCACAGACTTCAATTATGTTGATGATGAAGTGCCAATGTCAGGAGTCTACTCATACACAGTAAAAAGCGTGACTGAAGGATGTGAGTCATTGCCTTCACAAGAAAGCCTTGCTTCTGTGATGAAAAATTATTACGACACATTGCAGGCATCAGCTTCGGTTGTAGAGAGAACTGTGAAAATTGACTGGAACGCTCCTGAATCAAAAGGATTGTTTAGATATGATGATGGAGAATATGTTGAGAACATCGGCTCCAACACATATAACTGGGCGATAGTAGTACCATCAGAATTGATGTTGTGTGATAGCTCATCAAAATTGTCTCATCTGGAGATGTACGACGCCTGCGAAGCTACTTACACATTTAAAATATATAATGGCGAGAAAGTACACGACAGTGTCTTGATTTTCACAGGAACATTAGAGACATATAATACTAATGACTTTGTGAGATTTGAATTGGGCGAACTTCCATTCAATCCTGACAAAGATTTATGGATTGTTGCAAAGTCAACAGGAGCATCGACTCCTTCAGTGCCATGCTGCCGATATGTTGGCGATCCTAATAGCTCTATGATAAAGGCTGGCAGCAAATGGGTGTCAGCATTGGAATATGGAATGGAATATTCATGGATGCTGAGAGCATATACTGTAGCAGAAGAAAATGATGAAGAGTTGACATATAACATTTATAAGAATGAAGAGCTGCTCGTTTCAGGTTTGACAAATCTGACATATACCGACGACGATGCTGAAGGAGATGTATGTTATAAAGTTGAAGCTCTCCTGAATGGAAAGTCAATGTCTCAATCTGATACTCTTTGCGTGAATGTACCAACAGAAGGATTGAAAAAGGATTTGATATTCCCTAATCCGGTAAAGGATCATCTCACTGTAATTGTTGATGATGTTTTAAATGTTAAGATTATAAATGTCACAGGAGCTGTTCTGTTTGAGCAGGATGCTAGCAGTGATAGTTTTGTAATAGACATGCGACCTTTCGAAAGCGGCACCTACATTTTGCAGCTGACAACGGAAACAAAAGTGATAACAGAAAAAATCATCGTACAATAGATTAAAGTTTTAAAAAAAAACTTATATTTGTGGCCAAGTTAGATAATAAATTTTAAAAATATAACTATTATGAATCCAACTCATATTGAACACATTGGAATAGCTGTTACAAGTTTAGAAGAATCTATTCCATTCTTTGAAACACTTCTCGGAACAAAATGTTATAACATTGAAGAAGTAGTAGATCAAAAAGTTAAGACTGCATTTTTCAAAATAGGTCAAACCAAGATCGAGTTATTGGAACCAACATCACCAGAAAGCACAATAGCTTCATTCATTGAAAAGAACGGTGGCAAAGGTGGCATGCACCACATCGCTTTTGCTGTTGAAAACCTCGAAGGTCAACTTGCAGATGCAGAAGCAGCAGGCATCCGTCTCATCGACAAGGCTCCACGCGGTGGCGCAGAAGGTTTGAGCATTGCTTTCTTACACCCAAAATCAACATGCGGTGTTTTGACAGAACTTTGTGAAGATAAAAACAAATAATAATAGTAATCAATTAAATTCCTAATATTATGGTAATTGAACAAAAAATTCAAGAATTGTTAGACAAACGCGCTGAGGCTCGCTTAGGTGGCGGTCAAAAGCGTATCGATTCACAACATGCCAAAGGAAAATACACAGCTCGTGAACGCATCAATATGTTGCTCGACGAAGGTAGCTTCGAAGAATTTGACATGTTCTTAACTCATCGTACAACAGACTTCGGTCTTGAAAAACAACAATATCTCGGTGACGGTGTTGTAACAGGTTATGGTACAATCGACGGCCGCGTTGTTTACGTTTACGCTCAAGACTTCACAGTTTTCGGTGGTTCATTGTCAGAAACAATGTCAAAGAAAATATGCAAGGTCATGGACCAGGCTATGAAAGTAGGTGCTCCTGTTATCGGTATCTGCGACTCAGGTGGTGCTCGTATCCAAGAAGGTTCAAGAAGTTTGGCAGGTTATGCTGAAATCTTCCAACGCAATATCGACGCTTCTGGCGTTATCCCTCAAATCTCAGCTATCTTCGGTCCTTGTGCAGGTGGTGCAGTTTATTCACCAGCTTTGACCGACTTCATCTTGATGACAGAACAAAACAGCTACATGTTCCTCACAGGTCCAAAAGTTGTTAAGACTGTTACAGGTGAAGACGTAAGCACAGAAGATTTAGGTGGTGCTCTCGTACATAACCAAAAATCAGGTGTTAGCCAATTCATGGCTCCAACAGAAGAAGAAGCTCTCCAATTAATCAGAGACCTCGTTTCTTACCTTCCACAAAACAATTTAGAAGAACCTCCATACAAACCAACAGACGACCCAATCGATCGTAAGGATGATTCATTGAACGAGATTATCCCTGATAATCCAAACAAACCTTACGATATGCAACATATCATCCATTCTATCGTCGACGATAACAAGTTCTTGGAAGTACATAAAGACTTCGCTAGAAACTTAATCGTTGGTTTCGCACACCTCGATGGAATGCCAGTTGGTATCGTAGCTAACAACCCAGCATATTTTGCAGGTGTTCTCGACATCAACGCATCACGTAAAGGCGCTCGTTTCGTACGTTTCTGCGACGCTTTCAACATCCCTATCGTTACTTTAGTTGACGTTCCTGGTTTCTTGCCTGGTACAGTTCAAGAATACGGCGGCATCATCTCTCACGGTGCTAAGATGTTGTTTGCATACGGCGAAGCTACAGTTCCAAAGATTACTGTTACAGTACGTAAATCATACGGTGGTTCACACTTGGTTATGGGCTGTAAACAACTTAGAGCTGACATCAACTACGCATGGCCATCAGCAGAAATCGCTGTTATGGGTCCTTCAGGCGCTGTTGAAGTTCTCGACGGTAAAGAAATCGCAGCAATCAGCGATCCAGCAGAACGCGCAGAACTCGTCGCTAAGAAAGAACAAGACTACCGCGATAAATTCGCTAACCCATACGACGCTGCTAAATTCGGTTATATCGACGATGTTATCGAACCACGCAACACTCGTTTCCGCGTAATCAGAGCATTACATGCTTTAGAAACTAAGAAAGATACTAATCCTCCTAAGAAACATTGTAATATCCCTCTCTAAAAAATTAAGACGATGAATACTTTATATTTATCCTTGTTATCAATACAAGATGGTCTTCAGTTGAAAGGTTGGATCGTGACAATAAGCGGTTTCTTGATAGTTGTTGTCGCTTTGGTGATATTGTATCTAATATTTACCGGCGTTTCAAAAATTATCAACCTTGATTGGAGTAAGCTCTTCAAGAAGGATAAGAAAAAAGATAAAGTAGAAGTTAAAGAGGTGAAAAACATAAATCCAAATAACGATGATGTCATGGTCGCTATCGGCCTGGCATTATCGTTGTCGATGGACAGCGTTCACGATGTTGAGTCAGACATTCTTACAATAAAGAGAGTGGAACGTCACACCTCGCCATGGAACGCCAGGATTTATGGGATGAATAATGTAAAATGATTATTAACAAAGGTAAAATTTAAGAGGATGAAGACTTCTAAAGATAAAGTTTTAAAAGATGATGTCATCGCTGCAATAGGCTTGGCTTTGTCAATGTCAATGGAAGTTCATGATGAAGAATCAGGCAAATTGACTATCAAGAGAGTACAATGCCGCTATTCTCCATGGAGTTCTAAAGTTTTTGGAATGAATAATTTAAACAGATATTAATATGAAAAAATTTAAGTTCACAATAAGTGGAAATCAATATGAAGTAGAAGTTCAAAGCTTCGAAAACGACAAAGCTCAAGTTGTCGTCAATGGTACACAATACGAAGTTGATGTTGAGCGTGAAAAAGAAGAAGCAAAACCTGTTATCGCTCCACGTCCAGCAGCTCCTAAGGCAGCAGCTCCAGCAGCAGCTCCAGCAGCAGGCGGCAACGTCGATGGCGTTAAAGCAGTTGCTCCGCTTCCAGGTACTATCATGCAAATCTACGTCAACGTTGGCGATGAAGTAAAACGCGGTGACAAGATTTTAATGTACGAAGCAATGAAAATGGAAAACAACTTCTTGGCAGAAGTTGATGGTGTAATCAAAGATATTAAAGTCAGAGTAGGCGATAACGTTCTTCAAGGTGCTGTTTTAGTTGTTATAGGTTAAATTCTGTAATTATGAAACCTAGGGTAAATACAATTAAAAGAAAAGCCCTCGTCATTTTTACATTAGTAGCTGTGATGTTCGTGCTTCATGCTTTTGTGACTTCTAACGCCACAATGGCTGAGCGCGTCTTCACAGGTGCTATGACAGAAAATGTCGTGAATGAAATAAATATGGCAGAGACATCTGCTGAAACATCGATAGGAGAGGAGATAGGTGCTGGATTGAGCAACTTCTTCGCTTTTACCGGTTTTAAAAACGCAACAAGAGGTAACTTGGTTATGATTCTTGTTGCGTTCGTTTTTATATTCTTGGCTATTAAATATGACTTCGAACCTATGCTGCTCATACCTATCGGTGTGGGTATCATAGTGGGTAATATTCCTTTCCTACAGACTTACACATTTAACCTCACCGATGTCTTGTCTCATCTGCAAGAACTCGCTGACCAGAATGTGCTACAGTCTGACATCCAAAATGCACAGGCACTGATGGTTAGTGTTTTTGGTGGTGAGAATGTTAAGTTAGAACTCAACGACGCTATCGCTCGTTTCAATGAAATGTATGCCAATGGCTCTATCGTTCTTCCTGAAGGTATGGACGAAACATCCGCTTTGGCAGCTATCAATGAAGCCTTCAGCTTGAATATCCAGACAGGTATCTATCAAAAAGGTTCTGTCTTGAATTATCTCTACTTCGGCGTACGTCAGGGTATCTATCCTCCGCTTATCTTCTTAGGCATCGGCGCTATGACCGATTTCTCATCGCTCATCTCACAGCCTCGTCTCATGATATTGGGCGCTGCTGCTCAATTGGGCGTGTTCCTTACTTTCATAGGCGCATTATATCTCGGTTTCGACCTTAAAGAAGCAGGTGCTATCGGTATCATCGGTGGCGCTGACGGCCCAACAGCTATCTTCTTGTCATCAAAGATGGCTCCTCATCTCCTCGGACCTATCGCTATCGCTGCTTATTCTTATATGGCTCTCGTGCCTCTTATCCAGCCTCCTATCATGCGTTTGCTCACAACCCCGAAAGAACGCGTTATCCACATGAAGGCTCCTCGCCAAGTAAGCAAGACAGAAAAAGTTTGCTTCCCTATCGTAGGTCTCCTTCTTACAACATTCATCAGCCCTTCGGCATTGCCATTGCTCGGTATGTTGTTCTTCGGTAACCTTCTCAAGGAAAGCGGTGTGACAAAACGTCTCGCCAACACAGCAAGCAACGCTCTTATCGACATCGTCACAATTTTGTTAGGTCTCACAGTGGGTGCTTCAACACAAGCTGACGTGTTCCTTACAAAAGAGTCATTGTTGATATTCGGATTGGGCGCATTGTCATTCATGATAGCAACAGCAGCTGGTGTTCTCGGCGCTAAGTTCATGAATCTCTTCTTGAAAGAAGGCGATAAAATCAACCCTCTCATCGGTAATGCCGGCGTTTCTGCTGTGCCAGACAGCGCTCGCGTTTCTCAGGTGGAAGGTCAAAAATACGATCCTTCAAATCACCTTCTCATGCATGCTATGGCTCCTAACGTATCAGGCGTTATCGGCTCGGCAGTGGCAGCAGGTGTCTTGATGAGCTTCTTGATGTTATAAGAAATAACATTGACATAAAACAAAAAAGAGATGGAATTTTCCATCTCTTTTTTTTCAATAAATAAGATTAAAATTATTCGAATTTGATGTATTCCTTGTCAAGAATACCATTTTCGTTAATCCATTCAGGAAGACAATAAGCAAATCCGCGGCCGCCGTACTTTACCTTTTTGAGATCGTTGCGTCTGTTTGTTAGCTTGACGAGACATTGGTTTATCTTCGCCTTGCTTTTAATCTCATCGATGAAGATACCTACTTCCTTTGACTTTACAAAGGCTTTTTCATAGATGTCTTTGCTCAACTGTGCTTTGCCGCTTTCTGAAATAATATCCAATATAATCTTATCCCAGTCTGAAAGAGGATAAGGCTTACGAGGATTTATTTCTCTTCTTCTTTGTCGCCCTGGTTTGTGTGAAAAATTGATGTAGCTCTCAGAGGTGGTATATACTTTGTTTGTGCTCAAAGCTTCTTCCAACTCTAATATCCTACTCTCACAAAATGAAATCTTTGCATTAAGTTTTCTTATCTCCGATTTGTAATCAGAAATAAGCTCCATAATGTCAGTCGAGGTAAGTGCGTTTTTACTCATCTATGCCTAAAATTTAAAATATATTTTGCGTTGCAAAAATACAATAATATTGTTATGAAAATGTTACAAACACTAGATTTTACTATATTTTTCAACGATTGTGTGAAATTATTCTATAAAACCATTATTTTTGCAGAAAAGATAAATTTATGGCACAGAAAAAAGTCCCACACACATTTGTTATAGTATTCTTTATCATTGTGATAGCTGCAATGATGACATGGTTCGTAGAACCAGGATATTATATAAAAGAAAATATTATAGAAAACGGAGTTGAAAAAACAGAATTGAAATTCTATTATCAAGATGATATTCCTGAACAATTAAAGGCAGATTATCACTCCGAACCTCAGACATGGCAGGTGTTTTCGGCACTTTTCAAGGGTTTTGAGAAACAAAGCTCAATCATTGTTTTTATTCTTATCATAGGCGGAGCATTCTGGATTATGAATAAGAGCCACGCCATCGATATGGGAATATTCTCTTTCCTTCGATTTACCAGAAAGTTAGAAAATATAAAACTATTTAAGACACTCGGGGTCGATAATATCATCATCACTTTGATAATGCTGCTCTTCAGTCTGTTCGGTGCTGTATTCGGAATGAGCGAGGAATGTATAGCGTTTATCATCATTATAATTCCTCTTGCAATATCGATGGGCTACGACTCTATAGTGGGCGTTTGTATGGTTTATGTGGCAGCACATGTCGGTTTCGCCGGCGCAATTTTGAATCCTTTTACCATTGGCATCGCACAAGGAATAGCAGATGTGCCTCTCTTCTCTGGAATAGGATATAGAGTTTTCTGCTGGGTGGTGATAAATGTGATTACGATTGCTTTCGTTTTGTTTTATGCTAAAAAAGTCAAAAAGAATCCTAAGTCATCGATAATGTATGACGAAGACGCTTATTGGCGCACACATAGTGTGGAAGGACAACAAGAACATGAGGCTATAAAATGTAAAAATGCTTGGTATGTTTATGCAGCGATTCTCGTCGCTATGACGATTTTCTCTTTCTATTATCCGACAACCACATTAAATGTCGGCAACTCATCAATGACAGCTCCTTTCATCCCGATTTTGACAGCAATATTCGCGATATTAGGACCATTGTCGTTGAGAAAGACTGTACATAACTTCATACTTTTGATTTTGCTTTATACGATAATATATCTCATTGTTGGCGTTATGGGATATGGATGGTATGTGATGGAAATCGCTACATTATTCCTCGTTATGGGTATTGCGAGCGGCTTGGCGATAGGAAAGACAGCCAGCGACATAGCACGACTTTTCATTGAAGGCATGAGCGATATTTTATCAGCAGCGGTCGTTGTAGGTCTCGCCGGCGGTATTGTGATAATACTTCAAGAAGGCGGCATCATCGATACTATTTTATACGGACTTTCAAAATCGATGACCGATTTAGGAAAGATTGCATCGGTGGAAATCATGTATGCGATACAGACTATCGTCAATGTCGTTATTCCGTCAGGCTCGGCAAAGGCGGCGATAACAATGCCAATCATGGCACCGTTCAGCGATTTGATAGGAGTATGCCGTCAGGCAACGGTGATGGCGTTCCAGTTCGGCGACGGATTTACCAATATGATAACACCAACATCCGGAGTGCTCATAGCAGCGCTTGGAGTGGCAAGAGTGCCATATCAAAAATGGTTCAAATGGGCTTGGAAATTCATACTTCTGATGATAATATTAGGAGGCTTGCTTTTAATCCCAACAGTGACGATGCCTCTTGAAGGATTTTGATTAATTAGGAATTTCTGAGATTCAAAATAGTGCCGAAGGTACGACAGAAAAATAAAACGCAGTTCTGTCGCACCTTCGGCGCTTTGATTTTTATAAAATATTGTTTTGCAGGAATTCTTTTTAAAAGACGCCACGGGGTGACGTCTCTACAGGAATGCTGCAATCCCAAGGATGTTTCTTTAAAATTCTAAAGTTTCTCGCAAAGGCGCAAAGTAATTCTCTGCGTTGCTCTGCTTTAGAATTCTAGAGTTCTAGAATTCTCCCCTGCGTTAGGGATTGGAGCGGCATCCTTTTGGAGCGAAGCGGAAAAAGATATGGCGGAAAGCCCGACGGCGGAGCGAAGCGGAGCCGGAACGCCCAGATTAGCTTTCAGTTTTCAGCTTTCAGCCATCAGTGTCAGAGTTCAGAGTTCAGAATTCAGAGTTCAAAAAATAATTCCTCATTCCTAACTCCTAATTCCTAATTTAAAAAAAACTTGTTGTCTTGTAGTCTTGTAGTCTTTTTTTTTCTATCTTTGCATTCTTAGAAAAATTAATATAAATCACCATATCATGAACGAAAAATTAAAACAAAAAGACCTTCCTTATTTGGTAGCAGATATGAATCTCGTCGATTGGGGAAGAAAAGAAATAGAAGTATCAGAACATGAAATGCCAGGTTTGATGGCACTTCGTAAGAAATATGGCACAGAGAAACCTCTCGCTGGCGCTCGTATCAGCGGTTCTTTGCACATGACAATTCAAACAGCAATCTTGATTGAGACTTTGGTTGAACTCGGCGCTGAAGTACGCTGGGCAAGCTGTAACATCTTCTCAACTCAAGACCACGCCGCAGCAGCTATAGTAGCAGCTGGTACACCAGTGTTCGCATGGAAAGGCGAGACCCTTGAAGACTACTGGTGGTGCACAATGAGAGCTCTCACATTCCCTGATGGCAAAGGTCCAGACCTTATCGTTGACGATGGCGGCGACGCAACATTGTTAATCCACAAGGGATACGACTGCGAAAACGACCCTTCTCTCATGGACGTAGAACCAAGCAACGCTGAAGAAGCAGCTCTTATGTCAGTAATCAAAGCTACTTACGCAGAAAATCCTAACCACTGGCACGAAGTGGTCGCTAACTGGAAAGGCGTTTCTGAAGAGACAACAACAGGCGTTCACCGTTTGTACCAAATGAAAGAACAAGGCAAACTCCTCGTTCCAGCTATCAACGTTAACGACAGCGTTACAAAATCAAAATTCGACAACCTCTATGGCTGCCGCGAATCTCTCGCCGACGGTATCAAACGTGCTACCGACGTTATGCTCGCTGGTAAAGTAGTCGTTGTTCTCGGCTATGGCGATGTTGGTAAAGGCTGCGCTCACTCAATGCGCTCTTACGGTGCAAGAGTCATCGTGACAGAAATCGACCCTATCTGCGCTCTCCAAGCAGCTATGGAAGGCTTCGAAGTCACAACAGTGGAAGAAGCTGTTAAAGAAGGTAACGTATATGTAACATGTACAGGTAACCGCGACGTCATCACTCTCGAGACAATGCTCCAGATGAAAGACCAAGCTATCGTATGTAACATCGGTCACTTCGATAACGAAATACAAGTGTCAGCTTTGGAAAATCTTCCTGGCGTCAAGAAAGTCAACATCAAACCTCAAGTTGACAAATATATTTTACCTAACGGAAATGCTATCTTTATCTTGGCAGAAGGTCGTTTGGTTAACTTAGGATGCGCAACAGGTCACGCAAGCTTCGTGATGAGTAATTCATTCACAAACCAGACATTGGCTCAGTTGGATTTATGGAAAAACAGAGGCAACTATCCTGTTGATGTCTATTGCTTGCCAAAATACTTAGATGAAGAAGTTGCAAGATTACACCTCGAAAAAATTGGTGTCAAATTGACCAAACTCACTCAGGAACAAGCTGACTATATCGGAGTTCCAGTAGATGGCCCATTCAAATCAGACATTTACAGATATTGATAAAAAGAATAAACAGCATTGCAAATCGCAATGCTGTTTATTTGTTAAAGACTCTTAACGTTCTTCCGTCATATTGAGTGTAGTATTGTATCAAAGGATAACCTTGATATCCTTCTGTGAAAACTGAGCCGTCTAAGATGCTATATTTTACGTCTAGACAAGTGTCAACGACGAAAGGAAAATCAACGATTAATCTTGAATATTCCCCGCATGAGTTAGGCTCGTTTGGCGATTGTCGCTCGTAAGCCCTGAATTCATCTAAAGAATAACGATACAGAATGATTCCACGGCTCATTGGTGGGGCTGTGACGTACATCCAGCCGCTCACGGTGTTTAACTCATAATACATCGTTGAGTTTGGATAAATCTCAAAATTGATGTATGCGTCAGGCACGTTAGGGTTGTATGGCGTGTTCTCGCAAGAGAACATACCGAACAAAAGAATCAATATGGTAAAAATAATTTTCATAATTGTTGAACAAAAATACAACATATTTGTTTAAACAAGTGAAAAATAATTGAAAGTATAACTTTTTTTAACGACTATGTATAAACGCATTCTTGTATTGGTATTATTGTGTGCCGGGGTATGTTTTTCTTCATGTTCTTCTAAAAAAACAACTTATGGATATAACCATAAGGGTAAAGTTATAGTATCGGAATCTGATATGTATAATACCGGTGAGAGGATTTCACAAGAGGAATATAAGAAACAGAACTATGAGAGGCAGTCGGAGATGTCGAAGAAATTGATGAAAGACAACGAAAAGAGAAGTAAGAGAGACACTCCGCTTCGTCCTAATAAGAAAAGATCTTTATTTAATAGATTCGGAAAATCCAAATCACATTCACCTATTAATGATGCTGTCATAAATGACGGAGTAAGAGATATCAAATGATGAACAAGACAGCCTTTTATATTATCATTTGTTTCTTGCTGGCATTACCTTGTGTGATGCTGGGACAAGATAATAGTTTGGCGTCATATGTGCTTAACAAGGACATATCAACTAACACTGTCTCTAGTAGTTATCTGAGTTCTAACATCGTTACTGCCATCGCTCAGGATGAGAACGGTATGATGTGGTTTGGAACAAAACGCGGCTTGAATTCTTTCGACAGCTATAACTTCGAAGAGTATAATCACGCCGATGGGGTTATCAATGCTACAATCACCGATATTCAGCCTTGGGGCGACACTCTTTTTATTGCTACGGAAAAAGGTCTTTGTATCTATGATATGAAAAATAAAATTGCGACGAATTTCTTTGCAGAAGAAGATTCGCTCGTGCTGCCAGATAACCATATTTTTTATGTTACGAAACCTGTAAATCAAAGGATTACAATATGTACTAAAAACGGGACTTCCGTTTATGACTTGAAAACAAAAAGTTTTTATATACCAAAAATCAATAATTATTTCCCTGATTATGAAGTGCGTCAGATAGAATATGTTGACTCTGATGATTCGTGGTGGCTTGCCACATCTGATGGCTTGGTGAAATATCAGGATGAACATCAGTCGATAAAACATTTCTATAATATAAAAGGTGTCGAGGCCAGTGTGCCGAATAACGATTTGCGTTGTATGCATAAGATAGATGAAAAGAACATTTTTATCGGAACGGCAAACGGCTTATGTCTTCTTGATGTTGAAAATGAAAGCATAGAAAGAATAGACCTTAATGCATTGACGAATTATAAGTCTACGAAAATTGAAGTGTCGAGGATAATTTCCTTTAACGATGATGAAATAATGATATCGACCTATACTGACGGTCTCTATATATATAATCATAAGGAAAAAACAGCAACACATATATCTAAATTCAACAGGCGTAATGCTATCTCTGACAATTACATCTTCGATGTGTTTAAGGATGTGAATGGTTCTGTATGGGTTGCTACTTATGCGGGCTTGAATCGTTTTGAAAATAATCTGGCGAATTTTTCCACAATTAGCCTCTTTCAAAATGGATATATATTGTCTATCAATTATTTCTTGGAAATGAATGATGAGGAATTTCTAGTTGGAACAGAGTCTGGCATTAAGATTTTTAACATTACTGATCAATCAATAAAAGATTTTAAGACATATTTTGATTCTAAAGAAGATTATTTCGAGTCACTTTATGTCTATAGTTTATATCTTGACAGCGATAGCTGTCTCTGGGTGGGAACACGTAATGATGGATTGTATATCTATGATATAAAAAATGATAAGGTTACGAATGTGGCTGAAGAATATGAGATATCCAATCTCACTCATGCAGTCGTCCGTGGAATAGAATGTGATGACTATGAGAATATGTGGGTTGCGACAAATATCGGTCTATGCCGCATTGGCTTGAATGATAAGACTCACACATTTTATAATGCTGAAAAGAAAAATAACAGGTCGCTACCTTATGACGATTTGTTCGATTTGATGATTGTTGACGATGTTTTGTATATTACTACAGGCGACGGCCTCGCTGTGTATAGTTACGAGACTGACGATTTCACCAGATGTTACATACCAGATTCTCTTATGAAGGGCGATGTTATCAACAATAACGCTCTCTTTGACATAGTAGATGGTGGCAATGGGTATTTCTATGTAGGCTCCTATTCTGGAGGAATGTTGACATTCTATCCTGAGACAATGTCATTTAAGACTACTAAGATAAGTGAAAATATAGGAATGATGGTTTATGCTGTTATTCCGGATGAAAACGGCTTCTTGTGGGCAAGTACAAGTAAAGGCATTATTAAATATAATCTGAAAAGTAAAAATATAACCATTTATGATAAAAGCGATGGTTTGCAGGGTAATGAATTCATTCCTAATGCATTCTTGAGAAGCAGTAGGGGAGTGTTGTTTTTCGGTGGCTTCAGCGGCTTTAACTATTTCAGACCTAAAGATATACAGCCGGAGAGAAAGTCGCCTAAAGTTATCGTTACAAAATTGCAGACACAGAACGGGATGAAGTACCGTTATCTGAATCATGGAGATACCATTCATCTGTCACATAAAGATAATTCATTAGAAATAAGTTTTGCTACTCTTAATTTGTTGAGAAAGAATATGGTTAAATATCAGTGTATGCTTGATAATTATGATAATGAATGGTCGTTGTATAATTCTGAGCATAGATACGTTGATTATAATAAATTATATCCAGGAACGTATGTGTTTAAGTTAAAAGCCGCAAACGAAATAAATGTATGGAGTGAGGAACCGCTGGAATTGACGATAATAATACATCCGGCATGGTATCAGAAAGCATCGTTCAAGATAATGGTGATAATGGTTGTAGTATTGACTATTTATATTATTTTCAGGCATAGAACCAAAATCATCATGCAGAAAAGGGAGCAGAGAAGAAAGATTAATGAACTTGAGATGCAGATGGCTCAGTTGAAGCAAAAGACGCTGCAGCTGCAGATGAACCCTCATGTCATTTTTAACACGCTTAACAGCATACAGCAATATATTATAGATAATGATATTGACAAGGCGGTGAGTTATCTCTCGAGCTTCTCTAAATTAATGAGAAGGATATTGAATAATTCCAATGAACGTTTCGTGCCGTTGTCGGATGAGATAGAAGCAGTTAGACTGTATCTTGAACTAGAAGCGATGCGATTGGGAAATCGTTTTAGATTTGAAATCAGTGTTGATGCAGATTTGGATGCTGCTAATATCGAGGTAGCGCCTTTGGTTATTCAGCCTTTCGTGGAAAATGCTATCATTCATGGACTTGTGCCTAAGAAAGAAAATTGTATGCTGAAGATTATGCTTTCGAAAATGGAAGAGGGCAAACTGCTTTGCGCTGTTGAAGATAATGGCGTTGGCCGAAAACATTCGGAAATGATGAAACAAAAGACAGGTTCGCATAAATCGTATGGAATGAGTATTACGCGCCGTCGTCTTGAAATGTTGAGCAGGATATCCAATGATGATTTCAGTGTCGAAATTGTTGACTTGCAAAATGAAAAAGGTGAGCCTGCAGGAACACGTGTTAATATAGTGATAAGTTATCAAGATTAATTAATATAAGGTATATATATATGATAAGGTGTGTTATTGTTGAAGACGAGGAAATGGCTCGTAAGGTTTTAAAATCGCTGCTTGCACAATATTGCCCTGATGTGATGGTGTGCGCTGAAGCCGACGATATTACTACAGGACAGGAAATGATAGAAGCTTTTCGTCCTGATTTGGTTTTTTTGGATATAGAGATGCCGGGAGGCAGCGGATTTAAATTGTTGAATAATATTAAAGACATTGATTTTGAAGTGGTTTTCATTACTGCATATGAGCAGTTTGCAATAAAAGCTATCCGACACGACGCACTCGACTATTTGCTGAAACCAGTCGATCCGAAAGAATTGGTTGCTGCTGTTGATAAAGTCAAAGATGCAAAATACAAGAAAACGCTTAAGAAACAATACGATAACTTGTTGAGGAATATAGACCCGGATCAACTTGTTGTTAAAAAGATAAGCATTTCAACTTCTGATAAAATACATTTGATAGAAGTTGACGATATAATTCGTTGTGAATCTGATAATTATTACACTATTATCTATTTTAAAGATGGAACAAGTCTTTTGGTCAGCAAGACTTTAAAGGAAATGGAACAGAAATTAGAGGAATATGATTTTGTTCGCACCCATAAGTCACATCTGGTTAATATGCGCTGTATAATGAACTTTATAAAAGATGAAATGATGGTACTTCTTACTGATGGTGCCAAGGTGCCAGTTTCGAAGCGTAAAAAAGAGAAGATTCTGGAGGTTATAAACAGCTTATAAATGCCATATTTTACTAACGTTTGAGAAAATGTAAATAAAAGGTGAAATTTTAGTCAAAACAAAAAATATTTTCAATAAAAATAATATTTAATATGTTAAAAAACAACATGTTAATATATACACATACTATGTGTTGAAAAATATTTTTTCTTAATTGAATATTTTCTTTCTTTTGTTTAAAATTTTATCGTATCTTTGAACTCCTTTTAACGAACAAATTGAGTAGTATAACATAAAATTTCAAGGTATGTTAAGAAAATTACTATTTACCCTTTGCATCATGCTGACATCGTGGTCGTTAGCATATGCGCAAGTCGGACGACTTCAAGGTGTTGTTGTCGACAAAGACACTGGTGAACCAATTCCATTTGCTAACATTATTTTGGAAAATGGCGGTACACAAGTTGGTGGTGCCAGTTCTGACTTTGATGGCAACTATGACATCAACCCTATCCCTCCGGGAACTTACGACTTGAAAGCAACTTTCGTTGGTTACAATACTTTCATCATGAAAGGTATTGTTATTCCAGCTAATAAGATTACTTTCCAAGACGTGTCTATGAGCATGCAATCAGAAATGTTGGATGCTGTTGAAATTGTAGACTACAAGGTGCCTTTGATCTCAAAGGATAACACATCTGGTGGTGCTACTATTACTGCAGAAGAAATCGCTAAGATGCCTCAACGTTCAGCTTCAGCTGTAGCAGCGAGCGTCGGTGGTGTTTTCTCAAGTGACGGTGAAGCAGGTAACATGCGTGGTGCCCGTGATGGTGCTACTTACTACGTCGACGGCGTACGTGTTATCGGTTCTGCAACCGTACCTCAATCAGCTATCGACCAAGTTGAAGTCCTCTTGTCAGGTACTCCAGCGATGTATGGTGATGCTACAGGTGGTATCATCAGCATGACAACAAAGGGTCCTTCTAGAACCTTTGGTGCTGGCGTTGAATTGGAGACTTCAGAATTGTTGGATAGCTACGGACATAACAGAGCTGGTCTCAATGTCCAAGGTCCATTAATCAAAGGTAAGAACAGCGAAACAGCTTTGTTAGGTTTCTTCTTATCTGGTGAATTCAATTATGATCGTGATGGTGCTTTATCAGCAGTTGGTCATTACAAAGCTACTGACGAATGGTTAGAGTACATCCAAAACAATCCTATCCGTGTTTCAGGTTCAGGTCAAGGTACTTACCTCAATGGTGAATACACAAGAATGGGTTCAATGGAGTACATTAAAAACTCACAAAACACTTCAAACTGGAGTGCTAACATCGCTGGTAACATCAACGTTCGTACAACAGAAACTACCAACTTAACATTTGGTGGTACATTCAACCTCAGTAAGTACAATGCTTATAGCAGAAGCAGCGCTTACTTCAACTCAGCTAAAAATGCTGTAGGTAAAGACCAAACATGGCGTGTTTATGGTCGTTTCACTCAAAGATTCCCAACTCCACAAGAAAGCACATCTTTGATTAAGAACTTCTACTACAGCTTACAAGTTGACTATTCACGCTATAACAGCGAATATGGCGATCCAGATCATTGGGATAATATTTGGGATTATGGTTACCTCGGTAAGTATACTATCTACAAATCTCCATCTTATGGTTACGCTGATACAACAATCGCTGTACAAAATGCTGATGGTACAACATCACTCTATAGCGGTGTATGGGCAACAACATCATGGGATTATGATACATTGGTAGGTTTTGAAGCTTCAGAACGTAACCCATTATTATCAAGATATACAACATCTTACTATGATTTGTATACAGATCCTCTCGGACATTATCAAAACTTCACAGACCTCCAACTTGGTGGTGCTCTTTTGAATGGTGATTCTCCATCAGCATTCTATGGACTCTACTCAGCTCCAGGTTCAATCCAATCAAACTACGGATACGGTGAAGTTGATAAATTCAACGTTAACCTCGCTGGCGCTATGACAGTTGGTAACCACGAAATTAAATTAGGTTTCCAATATGAGCAACGTAACAACAGAAGCTACGGTATCAGCGGATACAGAATGTGGTATTTGATGAGAAACCTCGCTAACTTCCACATCCAACAGTTAGACATCGCAAATCCTGAAGTAGTAAGCTACGATGGTTTCGTTGATACTATCCGTTACTACAGAAGATATGACGAAGCATCACAATATCAATTCGACAAGAACCTCCGTGAAGCTTTAGGTCTTAATGTTGAAGGCTTAGATTGGATCAATATTGACTCTTATGATTTCAATGATAACTCAATCCAATACTATGATAAAGATGGTAACATGCATACTGCAACATTAGCAAATGGTTTCGATATCAGCATGTTTACTCCAGATGAGTTGACACAAGACGGTAGCTCATACGTTTCATACTACGGATACGATTATCAAGGTAACAAACTTAAAGGTCAACCAAGCTTTGAAGACTTCTTCACAGAAGTTGATGAAAACGGTAACTATACACGTCCAGTAGGTTCATTCCAACCTATTTATATGGCTGGTTACATCCAAGATAAATTCGCTTTCAAAGATCTTATCTTCAATATCGGTGTTCGTGTTGACCGCTTCGATGCTAACCAAAAAGTTTTGAAAGATCCTTATATCCTTTATGATTATAAGACTGTTGGTGACTTAGCAGATGCTAATGGCAACATTAAACTTCAAAATAATACATTAGTTGACGTTCCAGATAACATCGGTGAAGATTTCGCAGTTTATGTAAATAAAGTTGATGATATCTCGGCTATCGTTGGTTATCGTAACGGTAACGTATGGTATGGTGCTGACGGTAAAGAAATCGCTGACCCTACATCATTAGATCAAGGTAGCGGTATCTCACCATGGCTCGTTGACCCAGAACAACGTAAAATCAACTCAGCTTCATTTGAAGATTATGACCCACAATGGAGTGTAATGCCTCGTATTTCATTCTCATTCCCAATCTCTGACGAAGCTTTGTTCTTTGCTCACTACGATGTTTTAACACAACGTCCAGGCAACAACTATACAAACATTTATAATTACTACTACTTCGATCAAATCAGTGGTGCTATCAACAACCCATCGTTGAAACCATCTCAAACAATTGACTATGAACTTGGTTTTACACAAAAATTAACCAACTCATCATCAATGACAATCACTGGTTACTATCGTGAGTTACGTAATATGATTCAGTTGTATCGTTATACAGGTGCTTATCCTAAAGATTATACATCATTCAGCAACTTAGACTTTGGTACAGTTAAAGGTTTCACAGCATCATACGACTTACGTAGAACAGGTAACGTTCGTTTACGTGCAAGTTATACTTTACAATTTACCAATGCTACAGGTGCTAGCACAACAACAATGTCATCATTGATTGCAGCTGGTGTTCCTAACTTACGTTCAACATTCCCAATGCCATGGGACCGTCGTCACCAATTTAATATTGTTCTCGACTATCGTTTTGGTGAAGGTAAAGACTATAATGGTCCAGTTACACAACGTGAAAACAAAAAATCAATTCAATGGTTGGCTAACACAGGTGCTAGTTTGACAGTTAATGGTGGTTCTGGTACTCCTTATACAGCAGCTAAGAACATCACATCACCTATTTCACCATCTACAAATATCTTGGGCGGTTCTATGTACGGTTCACGTCTCCCATGGTCATTCCGTTTCGACCTCCGCGTTGACAAAGACATCAACTTAAAACTCGGTGGTAAAGATGGTAAAGAAGGTCGTGCAGCTTATATGAATGTTTACTTCCAAGTCTTGAATCTCTTAAATTCAAAGAATATCATGGGTGTTTATCCAGCAACAGGTAACCCTAATGACGACGGTTATTTGTCAGCTCCAGAATTCCAACGTGAAATTGAAATCCAAAGAGATCCTCAAGCATATAGAGACTTATATAGCTTGTTTGTAAATTACGCTGGTCATTATTCACAACCACGTCAAATTAGATTTGGTGTAATCTTTAACTTCTAATCAGAAATAAAAAATTACAGAAAATATGAAGACTATTGTTCGTTTATTAATTGTTGCGTTCCTTTTTGCGAATGTAACAGAAATGAGAGCCGAGAAGGTCAAAATGAATGACACTAAATCTCGCGCTATCAGAGGTACAACAGCTGGATGTTCTCCGTCTTCTACATTTGCTTGGTTGAATATCAACAATGCGAGAGTACGTGTTAATGCCGGTGGTGACATGTGGTGGGATCTCCCAGGTGGAACAGGAGCTAAATATTATATTCCTGCTAATGGTTCTGCAACATCATTATATGCTGGTTCTTTATGGATCGCTGGTCTCGACATCAACCAACAGTTGAAGTGTGCTGCTATCCGTTTCCGTCAAGTCGGTAACGACTTCTGGACAGGTCCTCTTACAATAGATGGTACTGCATCTATCCTTCCAGAAACATGTATGGAATACGACAAAATGTACACTATCACAAGAGCTGAAGTTGACGAATTCTTAGCTAATTGTGATCCAGAAACAGGACGTCCTAATACATCTAACGGTTATCAAATTCCTACATCTATTTCAAACTGGCCAGCTCATGGCGATGAAACTAGAGGTATGAGCTATTATTTGGCTCCATTCTTTGATAGAGATAACGATGGTGATTATGATCCTGAAAATGGTGACTACCCTTATTATGATATCGATAATGAACTTTGTCACACTCAAATCCCTACAAAGGATGAGGCTATTGAAGGTTCTATTAAAGGATCTATCTTAGCTGACCAAGTCATTAAAGGTGACCAAACAATTTGGTGGGTATTCAACGATAAAGGTAATGCTCACACTGAAACAGGTGGTTCTGCAATCGGTATGGAAATTAGAGCTCAAGCTTTCGCTTTCGCTACTAATGATGAAATCAACAACATGACTTTCTATAGTTATGAAATTATCAACCGTTCAACTTATACCTTAACAAATACTTATTTCTCACCATGGACAGACGTTGACCTTGGTTATTCAAGAGACGACTTTGTCGGTTGCGACGTTACTCGTGGTTTAGGTTATGGTTATAATGGTTCTAACATCGATGGTAATGGTGAACCAGAAGCATACGGTGCTAACCCTCCAGCAGTTGGTGTTGACTTCTTCCAAGGTCCATACTTGGATCCAGACGGAATCGACAACCCTAAATATAATCCTGAAACAGGTGAAAACTGTGACGAAAGTATCAATGGTGTTAACTTTGGTAATGGTATAATCGATGACGAACGTTTCGGTATGCGCCGTTTCGTTTACCACGATAATGACCAAACAGA
The DNA here is from genome assembly GCA_045634185.1 of Bacteroidales bacterium. Classification (GTDB taxonomy): domain Bacteria; phylum Bacteroidota; class Bacteroidia; order Bacteroidales; family F082; genus Limimorpha. The sequence continues at coordinate 97,222 of JAZQZR010000013.1, forward strand.
CCACGGTGACCCAGAAAAAGCTTCTGAATATTATAACTACCTTAGAGGTATTTGGAAGAATGGTGAAAAGATGCACTACGGTGGTAACGCATTCCCAGGATCTCCTGGTGTTACAGACGTAACTTGTGACTTCATGTTCCCATACGATTCTGACCCATGTAACTGGGGTACTGGCGGTTTGCCAACAGGCTTCCCAGGTTATTGGAGTGAAGAAACAGGTAACAATGGCGATCCTAACAACCCAGCTGACCGTCGTTTCATGCAATCAGCAGGTCCTTTCACATTGAAACCAGGTGCTGTTAACTACATCACATTCGGTGTGCCATGGGCTCGTTCTTCAGCTGGTACAGCATGGTCATCAGTAGAATTGTTACGCCGCGTTGACGATAAATGTCAATCAATGTTCGATAACTGTTTCGACGTTCTCGATGGTCCAGACGCTCCAGACCTCACATTCCGTGAACTCGACAGAAAACTCATCGTTTACATTTCTAACTCTGACAATTCAAATAACTATGGTGAGTCATATACTGAAATCGATCCACAAATCTGTGGTCCACTCGCAACAGACTCATTACAACGTAACGACTCAACATATCGTTTCGAAGGTTATATCGTATACCAATTGGCTAATAAAGAAGTTAGTGTTGACGAACTTAATGATATCAACAAAGCTCGTATAGTATATCAATGCGACGTTAAGAATGATGTTTCAAAAATCGTTAACTACATTTACGATGATCAAATCCCAGGTTCAGTTCCTACAGTTATGGTTGAAGGTAACAACGAAGGCGTTAAAAATACTTTCGTAATTACACAAGATGAGTTCACAACAACAGGTGACGTTAACTTGATTAACCATAAGACATATTATTATATGGCTATTTCTTACGCATACAACAACTATCAAGATTATGAAATCGACCCTAACAACCCTATGGCTTTGTTCGGTCAAAAGACTCCATATCTTGCAGGTCGTAAGAACATCAAGTTATATTCAGCAGTTCCACATAAGACAGTTAACGGTACTGTAATTAACTCTAATTATGGTGACAAACCACAAATTACACGTTGGGTAGGTTTAGGTAACGGTGGTAACCAACTCGAACTTACAGACGAAACAGTTAACGAAATCATGAGCAAGAGCCCAGCTAGTGAAACAAACGTATTCGGTAGCCCAGACTATCCAATCGCTTATCACCCAACATACAAAGCTGGTTACGGCCCTGTTGATATCAAGATCGTTGACCCATTGAATGTTGTTTCAACAGAATATGCAATCTGGTTTGAAGATTTCCAAACAAAATATCAACAAAAAGTTACTGCTAACCCAGCAACAATTGGTGACTCATGCGGTAAACAAGTATTCAGATGGAAATTGAAAGACTTGAATACAGGTGAAGTATTTGAATCAGATACAACATCAGACTTCCAATCAGAAAATATCTTCCTTGAAAGAGGTATTTCAGTTACAGTTCTCCAACCATGGGGCATCGGTCCACTTAAAGTTGGTACATACTTAGAAACATCAAATAACGAATATGTAGCTGTTTGGAATGTTCTTGCAAATAATAATGGTGTTATTACATCATCAGTTACTTACGCTGACTCTTCAAATAGATGGATGAGCGGTATTAGAGATGATGATAATATCACAACATCAGCTCTCAACTGGATCCGTTCAGGTAGCTATGGTAATACTGAAGAAGGTCAGTCTAACCAAAACGACTATGGTGTAGCTTCTACAACAGGTGGTGTAAGCAAGACATATGACCCAACAGAAGATTACGAAAAGATTGCTGAAGGTACATGGGCACCAATGATGTTGACAAACCATTATCATAACTCAGGTCAAAACGTACCAGGTCCTGTTTACAAACCAAACTGTAAAGTTGACTCTATCTTCAGAAAATTAGGTTCTATTGACATCGTATTAACATCAGATAAATCAAAATGGACACGTTGTCCAGTTATCGAAATGTGTGCTGATGCTAAATTATCAGAAGGTAATGTTCCTACATTTGGATTGCGTTATGCTCCTTCAGTTGATAAAGATGGCAACTCATGCAGCGATATGAATGCTGAAGCTAGTGATAATCCTGCAGATCCTAACTATATCTCATCAAGAGGTATGAGCTGGTTCCCAGGTTATGCTATCGATGTTGAAACAGGTGCACGTCTTAACATGTGCTTCTCTGAAGACTCATACTATCCTGACTTGAACGGTCGCGATATGATGTTCAACCCACCAGCATTGAAAGAAACTACAGTATTGTCAGCTCCATTAGCACAGCTTTCAGATCCTGTATTGTTCGACGCTGTTGACGGAACTCCAGTAATGGGTGGTAAACACTTCGTTTACATCTTCCCAATGAATGATGGTCCTGAATTAGGTTCTGGTGCAAATAAAATTTCTTACAAATCACCTGCTTATGATGCTGGTGCATACCTCTGCAATACATTAAAACGTATTGAAAGTATAACAACATCACAACAAGTACACTACATCACATTATGGGGACAACCATTGTGGGTAGGTATGCCAATGGCAGTTGAAGGCAGAGAATGGTTACAAGAAGGCAACCCTGTTAAGATTTCTGTACGCGTTGCTACTCCTTATAGATCAGGTTACGGTGACATGCCACTCCAAATCGAATCAGAAGAATTAGTTGATACAGAAGAACACAATGGTTTGTATCCATACTATACATTCTCAACAGAAGGTTGTGGCCCAACTGTTCAAGATCTTGAAAAAGGCCAAGAAGACCTCAATTTGATCACAGTTGTTCCTAACCCATACTATGCATTCTCAAGTTATGAAGACAACGCTCTTACACATAAAGTTAAGATTGCTAACGTACCAGACAAGTGTGTTGTAACAATTTATACTGTAAACGGTGCTAAGATTCGTCAATTCAAGAAAGACTCTAGCGTCACTTCAATTGATTGGGATTTGACAAACCATGCAAATACACCTATCGCAAGTGGTTTCTACATCATCCATGTTAGAGATCTTGTAAACGGTGGTGAAAAGACAGTTAAATTCTACTGCGCAATGCGTCAAGTTGACTTAAATACATTCTAATTATTATGCGAAAAAAATTAAAAAGTACGATCATGAAAAAGTTATTTAAATCCATCGTTATAGTAAGCTTGACAATCTTAGTATTAGGATTAAGCAATACAGCATTCGCAGGTAATAAGGATAGAACAGGTCAAGCAGGTGCAACAGAATTGTTGATTAACCCATGGGCTTCATCAGCAGGTTGGAGCAATGCAGGTATGTCATCAATTCACGGAGTCGAAGCTATGTGGGGTAACGTCGCTGGTATCACAGCAACTAACTCTATCGACTTAAACTTCTCATACGTTAACTGGTTGAAAGGTTCTGATGTTAATGCATATTCATTCGGTTTCCTCGCTCGTATTTCTGAATCAGTAGTCGGCGGTCTCTATGTTATGTCATTCAACCCTGGCGAAATTGAAAGAACTACAACAGAATACCCTGATATGACATTAGGTACTTTCAAACCTAGTTTAATGAACATCAACGTAGCTGTAGCTAAATCGTTCTCTAACAGTATCCACGCAGGTTTCGTTTTGAAAATCATAAGCGAATCAATTGCTGATATGACAGGTTCAGGTTTCGCTCTCGATGCTGGTATCCAATACGTAACTGGTATCACTGACAATATTCACTTTGGTATCACATTGAAAAACATCGGTACAACTATCACTTATCAAGGTGATGGTCTTACCTTCAAGGCAAAACCAGATTCATTCTGGGGATCAGAACTTACTGTTATCCACCGTGCTGACCAATTTGAATTACCAACACAGTTGAATATTGCTGCAGCTTACGACTTCAATTTCATCAATGGATATCGCCTCACAGCAGCTGGTAACTTTACATCAAACTCATTCTCAAAAGACCAAGTTACTTTAGGTCTCGAGTTCGCAATGAAAGATTACCTCATGCTCCGTGGTGCTTACACAATCGAAAATGGTATCTGGGGTGACATTGAAACAGAAGGTTGTACAAATGTTAACAATGGTTTGTCATTAGGTGCTTCAGTTCAAGCTCCTCTTAGTGAAGAAATGAAAGTCTCTATCGACTATTCATACCAACACACACACCATTGGAATGGTACACATTCTATAGGCGCAAGAATTATTTTCTAAAGACTGACCTATATTACAAAATAATTTGTATCTTTGCATACAATTAAACAGGAAGGGCCCTTATCTCGGTAAGGGTCTCTTCTTTTTTTCTTAATTAAATAATCACATATTATGGCTGAAATTGAATATTTTACACAGGCTGGACTTCAGAAATTAAGAGACGAATTGGATCGTCTTATTCTAGAGGAACGTCCAAAAGTCGTTCAGGCAATTGCTGAAGCTCGTGATAAGGGAGATCTTTCAGAAAATGCCGAATATGATGCTGCTAAAGAAGCTCAACAACATCTCGAAATGAAGATTGTTGAACTCCAACAATTAATCATGAGCGCACGCGTGCTCGATGAATCTAAAATGGATACATCTAAAGCTTTGCTTCTCTCAACAGTAAAAATTAAGAACTTGAAGACTAATGCTATTATGTCTTATACTCTCGTTCCTGAAAAAGAAGCAGACCTCAAAAATCATAAAATATCCGTTACTTCTCCAATCGCTAAAGGTCTCCTCGGTAAATCTGTAGGCGATCAAGTTGAAATACAAGTGCCAATAGGTAAAGTTACTTTTGAAATCATTGAAATAACTCGTTAACATTATGGCAAGCATTTTTTCAAGAATAATAAACGGTGAAATCCCTTGTTACAAAATCGCTGAAAACGATAAATTCTTCGCTTTCCTCGATATCAACCCTTTGATGAAAGGTCACACCCTCGTTATTCCTAAAAAAGAAGTCGATTATATTTTCGATATCGAAGATAACGACCTCGGAGAAATGATGATATTCGCTAAACAAATAGCTAATAAAATTAAGGATGTTATCCCTTGTGTTAAAGTCGGTGTAGCTGTGATTGGTCTTGAAGTACCTCACGCTCATATCCACCTCGTGCCAATGCAAAAAGAAGGTGACCTCGACTTCAAACGCCCTAAACTCCAACTTTCTCAAGAAGAATTCTTGGAATTACAAAAACAATTGGCGTTTTAATACATAACACATAGAATAAAAAATCAAAAACTCAGGAATTCAATCTTCCTGGGTTTTTGATTTTTTTATGCTTATAAACTGAAACCAAGACTTAATTTGAAAGTGAAGTTATCAAAAACCTTGTCGAATGAATAAGGTCCGTAGCGGTAAAAGATGCCTAATCCTAATTTGTTGAATGCGGTTTTGATTATATTGTCAACTATAAATCCGCTTTCGTAATATCCCTTGCTTAAATCTTTTAAATCGTAATTGTTCCCATTGCTTAATTTACCCCAAGCAATGTTGGTGACTAATATCAAATCAGGGTGGAATTTCTTGAAATCAATTAGAAGATTTCTGAAGTTGTGCGAGAAAAACAATGCTGCGAATCTGTCACAGAAAAACTCGTCAGGACGTATTGTGTTGAAATTGTCTGTGCTGTATAATTCGAATTTTCCATAGTTGCTGCCAAAGATGTTGAATAAATCTGTAATAGGGGCGATTCCGCTGATATATCCCATTTGTGCAGTCAATGTACTCGCTCCGATATATCGCGTCTCTATGCTGCCTTTAAATTGAAATTCAGCCTTGTCGAAATTGTATGGACTTCCAAATATATCCTTTAAGTTTTTCTGATATGAAATCCAGATGACAGGATTCGGAATGCCTTCTGTTCTCAGTTTGTTGCCATTCCTAATAAACTTCTCGTTGAAAGCTATCCTCAATATAAAATCCAAAGTGCTTAGTCTGTATGTCGCAGTCTCTTCCCAATTAAAAGGTGTCTTGTCGGCTACTTCAAAGTTGACGAATCCTTTGATGTATTTGTTAAAATATGTTGAATAATTGGCAGAAACGCTATTGTTCAATGATGTCGCATTAACATAAAAAAGTTTGTAGTCTGATGGGTCGAAGATGTTAACCTTGCTATCGAAACCGTAATCTCCTAATCTCTCGAATTTATGTTCGGCGGAAAATTTCAGTTTCATGTCTCTTGAACCTAATAAATTAATGTCCAGATTGCCACCATAATTGAATTCTCTTGCTTTAAACCAGTAGTTGCCGAATCCACCTATTGAGAAATGTTTGGAGACTCTGTCATTGGTCCTAACACCTAATCCGAGCTTAAAGCCATTGCCGATGTTATAATCAATGATATTGTCGAAATTAAGATTAATGAAACCAATAGGTATTTCATTATCCATAAATGAATTTATATATTCGAAGACATTGTCGAAGTTGAAGTTGATTTCTTTAAAAGCGTTTTCTATATATTTGTAAGTCGCTTCTAAGCGTTCTTCGTCAAGTTTTTCGTAACGATAATATTTTATTACATCATCATGATTTTCCACGTTTTCACTGACAGAATAATCGCTCATGTCGAAAATATTCTTGTCTATTTCTTTGTTTATTTCTATCTCGCTGATATAACTCTTTCCGATGCCGCATAAGATTCCGTCGGTGCCGGCATCGACAGCTCCTTCTAAAACGATTTTTATGTTCGTGTTAAGTTGCTTTGGAAACCAAACGCCATCAGTTTTTTCATATAATTGTTGAATGTCGATGCTGAAAAAATCCTGTTTGTTAGGTTCCGCTTTTATATTCTGTATCGCCCAATTGTCGGAGTTGATGGTCATCGTTCCTCTCAAGGAGTTGAAAGTCGTGTTTTTGTAAGGCGCAAATGCGATGGTGAAAATACTATCATTTTCTTCTGTGCGGAATGCGTCTTCAAGAAAGAAAATGTATTTGTTCTCGCTACCCTTGCTTATAGGATTGACATATTTTTTATTGTTTATCGTGACTAAGTCTTCTTGAAAACCAATGCTTTGGATATTTTCTAGAAGATAAACACCGTTGGAATTGTTTAGGCCGGATACCTTTTTGGCAAGAATAATCTTTTTGTTTTTATTTGGTTTTTGATAATATTGTTCAGAGACGGTCTCCATTGCCATGAGGTCGTTGTTTCTGAATTCCTGACGTAGTTCATCTTTAGGATGAAGGTTGCTCGTGTCAACGGTAAAAACCATATTGTCGTACATCTTATAATGATAAGAGTCGAGGCTCTTCGGATTGTTGGAATCTCTATATTTGAAGACACTGTCGATGATTCTGTTAGCTGGATTCTTGCTTCCGTCAATCACAACTTCCGACAATTCGATGCTTTGTGGTTTTAGTCTTACGGAAATATTATTCTCACCTTCATCGATATCGATTTTCTTCTTTTCATAGCCGACGAAAGAGAATGTGAGGTTTTTTATTTCCTCTTTGCTATTTATGATGAAATTGCCGTCGATGTCGGATGTGGTGCCGAGAGTACCGTTTTCATTGACTACAATATTCACGAAAGCCAATTTCTCTCTAGAAACTTCATCGGTAACAATGCCACTGATGAAATTCTGACCGCTAATTTCCAGAAATAATAATGACAGAAATATTAATACAATGAATCTTCTCATACTTTTATTTTATAATGTCAACAGACAACAGACAACGGTCAACAGTTTTTTTTCACTTTTAACAACCTTTAGTCTTTAGTCTTTAGTCATCAATTTCTCATTATTCTTATGTCTGTCTTTGTCGCGTTTTGTCTTCTTTTCCAAATTGTTTTTCAGAGCTTCGGTGAGGTTGACGCCGGTCTGGTTAGCGAGGCAGATAAGCACGAATAAAACGTCTGCCATCTCGTCGGCGAGATTATATTGTTTGTCGGATTCTTTGAAAGATTGTTCGCCGTATTTTCTGGCTATGATTCTTGCCAATTCTCCTACTTCTTCAGTAAGCAACGCCATGTTTGTCAGTTCGTTGAAATAACGTACTCCGAGAGTGTTAATCCATTCGTCAACGATTTTTTGAGTCTCTTCTATAGTCATAAACATATTTTTCGCAAAGTTATAAAAATCAGAAAATCTAAGTCTCGGAAAGTCCGAAAAAAAACTTACATTTGCAAAAAATATAAGACGTGGAAAATACTTTTACTTTAGTTGCAAAAACATTGCCAGGCTTTGAAGAACTCTTGGCAGAAGAATTAGCTGCTTTAGGCGCAGAAAATATCAATATATTATATCGTGCTGTAAGTTTCGAAGCTGACAAGGCTTTGATGTATAAGGCAAATTATTGTCTTCGTACAGCGTTGAGAATCTTGAAACCGGTTCAGACCTTCGTGGCTCGTAACGAACTGATGTTATACAAGAAGATTTTTGAGATTAAGTGGCACGAGATTTTCGGTATTGAAGAGACTTTTGCCATCGATGCTGTTGTAAGCGGAAATTACTTCACTCACTCGCAATATGCAGCTCTTAAGGTGAAAGACGCCATCGCTGATGAGTTCAGGCAGAAATATGGAGCACGTCCTTCTGTTGACTTAGAGAATCCTGATTTGAGAATCAACCTTCATATCGAAAATGAAAAGGTAACGCTTTCTTTCGACAGCTCCGGCGACTCATTGCACAAGAGAGGCTACCGTAAGGCTGTCGACAAGGCTCCTATGAACGAGGTGCTCGCCGCTGGTCTCATCAAGTTGACCGGTTGGAAAGGCGACAAAAACTTCGTCGATTGCATGTGCGGTTCTGCTACTATCCCTATCGAGGCAGCAATGCTGGCGATGAATATTCCAGCAGGTTATTTCAGAGAAAACTACGGATTCATGAAATGGCACGACTTCGATGAAAAGTTATGGAAAGAAATAAGACAGGCTGCCGACGATGAGATATGCGATTGCGACTATGAAATCATGGCGTCTGACCATTCAGCGAAAGCAGTGCAAATAGCCAAGTCTAACATACAAGGCGCTCACCTTTCACACGACATCACTCTTCTTCAACAGGATATGTTCGAGATGACACCTCCGGAAGCTCCTGGTATCTTGCTCATCAACCCTCCTTATGGCGAACGTCTCGAAGAAAAAGATATAGTAAATCTTTATAAGAACATCGGCAACACTTTGAAACGTAACTTCAAAGGCTACGAGGCATGGGTCATCAGCAGCAATATCGAAGTGCTGAAACTCATAGGATTGAAACCATCAAAGAAGATAGAGGTTTATAACGGTTCGTTAGATTGCCGTTTCTGTAAATTCGAGATTTTTGACGGTTCATATAAAGATATGAAAATTAAAAAAGCAGAAAATAACAAAGAATAATTATGAAACGAATCCTGGTCTTTTTGATTTGTCTGTCATTGTTTTCTTGTAAAGATGACATCAGTTTCAATCCAATGTCTAACTTCCCTGACGAGAAAATTGTCGCTCTCGATATGGATTTGCGTAATGTCGTTAATGAAGGCATCGTGATTCCATCAGACAATCAATGTGATGAACCAGGGTTCGCTTTTACTTTCAATGCTAAGAAGGGTCAGTATTACAAGATTTATTATCAGAATGAGTCATATAAATTTGGTGATAACGACTCTTTGAGCAATGAGAATTTCTATGGTAGCTGGGAAGATGTCAATGTCGGTTTCAAGAAAGTTGAAGAGAGCGGCATGGTGACAGATTATCTCCGTATTGTAGGTAATCCTCGTGATGAGAAGAAATATTATGGCGCCGATATGACAAAGAACAACTTCAATAAAGAAGCTGTCGATAATGTAATTGGAGCGATAAAGAACACTCCGGAATGGCTTGCTTCTGTAAAAGAAAAAGCTATTAACAACGGAAAGGATCTCGACGAACAGCTGTATCTCGATGCCATCTGGATTATCAACGACAACAAAAACCGAGGCGACGTCAACAACAGATTCAAACGTAACCCACGCGTGGGCGAATATTCTTTTATGCTCGTTGTTTGTGACGAAGACGCCTTGAACCAAATCCCTGATTATATCAAAAACATCAGTCTTACAGATGAAAACGGTGCGTTCGTAAATCCTTATTCATATTTCTCAAAAAACAAGAACAAGGAAATCGAAGTCGTTGTGAGCGACAAACGTTTGAAGACACGTGCCGTCATAACTCCAGAATACGGCGTTTTCTTGGATGAGACACAGATAAAGACTAACGATTACACTGTAGATAATTCTAATCCTAAGTGCAGCGACTCGGAGGAGATGTATTCCAATGCTTTGTACAAACAGTTCTTGAGTCATGTCAGTCAGCAATATACGTTGAGAAACATTCCTCTTATCAAGGACGTCGTTTCTGATGATGACCCATATACTATGAAAGAATATGAAGAGGCTAGGACCAAATACGACAGCGCTCAGCTTCAATATAATTATCCTTTTGTGACAGATTGTCTCGGCAGCACGGTGAGACTCAATGACGACAATAGCATCTCTTTGATAAATCCAGGCAATGACGATTTGAATAATCTTCAGAAAGAATCTACTGGCATCATGACGAGAGTAGGTTTCACTTACGGAAAATTCCGTGGCAAGATAAAGTTCCCAGTCATGCTTAATGAAGAGAATATCTGGAACGGATTGACTTACGCTTTCTGGCTGATTTATCAGGACGAGCATCCTTGGAACAACAGAAGGACAAGCACTGCAGGAGGCGGCTACGTCGACAAGAACGACGACTCGGAAAACCCTGTGAGACGTCACGACTATCATTATTCAGAGATAGATATCGAGATAGTGAAGGCATCTAGATATTGGCCTGATTTCTATTACACAGAAAATGAAGGCATAGCGACAGAAAATCCTATGAACAACAACGAGATTATGTATTGCTGCACCAATTGGGACCTCGCGACGAGAGAACCTGTTAAGTTTGCATCGGGAATCAATAAGATACCATATAAGAGCAATACATACGAAGCGATGCGCTGGTACGACCTGTACAAGGCGTTGACGATAAAGTCACCTATCAGCAATGAATTCTTCAAGGAAGACTATTATTATTACGAAATAGAATGGCGTCCTAATGAGATAATATGGCGCGTTGGACCATCGGAAGACAAGATGCAGCTTGTAGGATATATGAACGATGAATACACAGCCATACCTAACAACCAGATGCTGTGCATAGTGACACAGGAATATCATTATTCAGAATGGTGGCCACCAATCGTCTTTGAACAAGGCTTGATTCCATATAACAAAAGCGACATAGAAGGAAAAGTCTATGAGATCGTCGTGGAGTGATTGGAGATTATGAGAATACTTGTGGTTTTTATATTATTAGCCTTCGGCTTAGTGACCGAGGGAAAGACGCAAAGACTCAATGACGCAAAGACGCAAAGTAAAGACTCTGCGACTCTGTGTCTCTGCGACTCTGCGTCTTATTACGAATCCCAAATCCGTAAAGCCTGTCGAAGGCACTATTTTAGAATCTCAGAATCTCAGAACCTCAAAAAAATTCTGAAGTTTTGAGTTTTTTAAAAAGTTCATTTGCCTTAGTTCTTAGTTCATAGTTTTTATGAATTTCTGAGTTTTGAATTTTTGAGGTTTTAAAAAAGTCGTCGACTTTTTTTCTTATCTTTGCAAGTATGAGAATACTTGTGATTTTGATATTATTAGCCTTCGGCTTAGTGACCGAGGGAAAGACGCAAAGACTCAATGACGCAAAGACGCAAAGTAAAGACTCTGCGACTCTGTGTCTCTGCGACTCTGCGTCTTATTACGAATCCCAAATTCGTAAAGCAGATTCTCTTTATAAAAACTACCTCCCGCAATCGAATTTCGAAGAAGTGAAAGCAGCGATGGAGTTTTTTGATAGCTATCAGCCGTCAGCTATCAGCTATCAGCGTTGGAGATTGTTTGGTAAAGAAGCTGACGATGGAAACAGACTGATAGCTGAAAGCCGACAGCTGACAGCTGCAAAAGCGCACTACTACCACGCTGTAGGTCTCACGGAGAAAGACGACATTGTTGGAGCCTGCGAGCATTATCTCATAGCTTTGGAGATTATGGAGCCCCTGGTAGAGACGTCACCCCTGTGGCGTCTCAATATAGAAGACAAAACAAAAACGTCACCCCAGTGGCGTCTGATGGCTAATGACAAAAGGCTAAAGACAAAAGGAAAAAGTCTCTGCGACTCTGTGACTCTGCGTCTTTGCGACTCCAACAAAGAGGATTACGAAAAGATAAGGTTTATAGCGTTGATTTATACAAGGTTAGGAAGATTATTTAACAATAATAATTATTGTGATTTAGCTATTTTAAAATATAAAAAGGCATTAGGATATGTAAATTTGATAAATGACAATTTATTTAAGGCAAACTTGCTGAAAGAATTGGCAAATTCATATCAGTTGTCTAATAATGTAGATAGTGCATTATATTGTTATAATGAATCATTAAGATACGATTCTAGTCTTATTAACAAATTGGATGTAGAGAAAAATATTGCTCAGATATTATTTGATAGGGGCGATAGAGATAGTGCTTATTTGTTGATTAAGAGTAATTTTGAAAAAATAGAGAACTATAATGCAAAAGATTCATATTCTTTTATTTTAGGAGAAATGTACTTTGTTGATAAACTGTACGATTCTGCCATTTGTTATTTGGAAAGAAGTTTTAATAGTCAGCATTATTACACAAGACTTATGTCATCAAGAATGCTGTCTGTCATATACGACTCTATATGCAATATCGATAAAAAGGCTTATTACGATGATATTGTGTCAAAACTGTCCATAAGAAGCATTAATAAATCTGTTGACCAAAACAAACTTCAGGCTGTATATGATAATTATAACAAGAGAAAAATAGAAAGAGAAAGAGCCGAAAGCAAGAGAAATACGATTGTATTATTCGTTTTATTTTCAGTTTTTGTCATTCTGGCTTTTATTGTGATTATATTAATAACATACAGAAATAAAATTAGACGTAACAATTTATTGGATAAATTAGAGAATAAAGATAATGTTATAAACAAGATAAATGATGATATAAGGCAAAGAGAATTGGAAATAGACGAATATTCCAAAATGATAGAAGAGAAAAAGGGATGTATTGTCAAGCTTGAAAAAGAGTTGAAGGAGAAAGAACAGGAGATATCCGACAGAAAAACCGACATTGATACTATAGAGAATGATCTTTTGATAAAGATAGATGAACTTGAGCATCTGAAGGAAGAATTATCTCTTAAGAACAAGACCATTGAGAAGCAGCAGAAAGAATTTGTCAAGCTGAAACAAAATGTTAAAAGAATAAATGAAAACATCGATTTTGATGGCTATTATAATGCTGAGATATGTAAAAGAATACTCGGCAGAAAAAAAACAGATTTTACTGCATTGACGGATGATGAACTCGCGCTTCTTCTGGATGCGGCAGACCAACATCTTGGAGTCATGACAGAAACTTTAAGCCAAAAATATCCTAGATTGAGAAAAGAAGATATGTATTGCATTAGTCTTATACTTTTAAATACAAACAAAAGCGACTATCATTATCTTTTGGGAAGAAACCGAAAAACAATATGGGAACGTATCAATAGGATAAAAAGTATCATGAATATAGATGATAACAAGGATTTGTTTTTGTCTATAAAAGATGCTTTATATAGGTAATAGATTGTATATCAATATTATAATACATTAATTACCCCCCCCACAAAAAGTAACAAATTTATCATTGACAAGATAAGTCTTATGTTTTTTCTTTGCCATTAATTATAAAATTCAAATTTATGACAAAGAGATTATCACTTATTTTAATGTTGCTTCTTATAGGTTTTATGTCGGAAGCAAAAGTCACATCAACAAAAGATGAAGTCAATGTGGCAAGTGTTCATGCAGGAATCCAAAATGGTTCCGAAACTCGTTCCGAAACCATCTCCGCTGACATTACCGGAAACACTTTAACTATCACCTTTAACGAAAACGTTGGAATAGCGCATATCGTTATAAAGGATTCCAATGGTGTTTATATAGACAGAGAGAATGTCTTCTCAACACCAGATTACGCTACTTTCTTTATTAATGACGCTGGCTACTACAGAATGGACATTACATTAAGCAATGGCGAGCAGTATTACGGATATTTCAGAGTTGAAAATTAATTAACTTAAAATTTAAAAAATTATGAAAAAAATATTAAAAGTAGTAACTATTGTAATGTTAGCAACTAACATTTTATTTATTTCATGTAAAAAAGCAGGGTTAATAGATTTAACCACAAATACCAATAATAGTACGGAAAGTTATAGTGATAGCGATAAGGCAGCATGGTTCGTTATTGTAGCTATTGCATACATTATAGTCAATGTATCGGAAGGTAAATATCACAAAACAATAACTTTTGATCCATCAACAGGAGCAGTTATAGAGATTGTTGAAAATTGTACAGGTATCGGACATTGCAAAATACAAGCTAGATCAGCTCATAATGGTTTAGGTCTATCATCAGAAGTATTCGATGATGATTATGACAGTGAAGGAAACGCATACCTTGCAAAAACTTCGGATAACAAATTGTTATTATGCGTAGATAATACTCGTGAAAATGAATTGTTTTCAAATAGATTTTTTTATGCGGATAGTATTGAAATTTCTCGACCACTTGCAATTGTCAACAGTGACGTATTGAGAAGTTTGGATTACAGTTCTGACACAAAAATTAAAATCCATGGTAAATACAAAACCTATAATGATGGGGAAAAGAAATTTATCATTATCGATTAGTCTGATTCTAATGCTAATTGTTACAAGTTGTTCAACAAGTAATGCTATTCAAAAAGAAGTGAAGAACATTATGGAATCCAATGATTACACTTTCGTATATATGGGGACTCATTGGTGTCAAGCCAGCATTAACAATTTCCTCAACAATTATTCTAATATTAACAAATATGATGACAAAATGGGAGTCGTTATTATTTTCTTTGATAACAACAACAAGATTGCATACAATGAAAAAATAATGGAGTATTCACCTATGTTATTTAAATCAAAAGGTCCGCTGTTTGACAAAATACGAATGAACAACATATGCGACAATCTACTAAAAGACTACAAACGCGAGTTTAAATCTCCAATATACTTTCTTTGCAACAAAGATGGTGTTATTATAAAAAATATTAGTTTTACAAAAATTGAAGAATTAATGGATGAATAAAAAACTAGGACGAGTATTTGATATTAATCTCGTCCTTAATTTTAGGGGAATAGGGATTGTAAGGGCAAAGTTCTACGTTGGATTCACGAATCTTGTCTATAATATGTGCAGATTGGTGCAGATAAAAAAGTATCACCCCGAATTTATAAAATACAACTAATTATATATCAATCATTTACCCCCCCGACTTAATTAAAAATATTTTTAAAAAAGTTTGGAAGTTAGAAATAAAAATATAAACTTTGTGGGACTAAAATTGAAGGTATGGAGAGTGTTAAAAATGACATACAAATTCTAGGGAAAAACAAGTTCATAGAATGCTTGTCTCGATAAATCGTTCGATTGGCGAATTTATCGGGAGAGTTTTTTAAGAAATAAATCAAACTACAGATGTGGAAAAATGGGTTCTATCCATTGATGTAGGAAAATTGATAATAAATAGAACCACCTATAAAATATGAAAACAAAAACTTTACTTATAGCAGTGTTTGCATGTCTGTTTTCCCTAACTCTATTCTCACAGGAAAATGGAACAATAATCTACACTGATTTCGAACCTGATAGTATCATATCTCCTATTAAATGGGATAGCAGCGGAGGAAATCCTATTGACATTAATTTTGATGGAGAAGATGATTTTGTGTTTGAGACAACTTTCAGTTCTTCTAACCTACATAAACAAGTACGAACATTCACAGACTGGACTTTAGCAATGACAGGTGAAAGTAATCCAAAGCCAATTCCAGAATATAGCCACTGGGAAAACTGGCATGACATGTCTACATCTACTACTAATTATTTTTATATTGCTTTTAGACACTATATAGATATGGAATTCTGCTATGGCTGGATTAGATTCGAATATTACGGCGATAGTATTGTAATTAACGATATGGCATACTGCACTATCCCTAATTATCCTCTGAAATTCGGTCAGAAGTCGCTTACGGAAGACGTGGCGGAGATATCAGCTGCTAATAATTATAGCCTATATCCAAACCCTGTAGATGACAGACTGGTTCTTAAATTTACGGATGAGCATAAATGCGAGAATATCACAGTTTATAGTATAGACGGTCGTATGCTTATATCGCAAAACACTGACTTTGAAAATATTGACGTAAGTGCTTTGTATAGAGGAGTGTATTTCGTCAGGATAAGATTACAAGAAGGCAGTGTGTTTACAGAAAAGATAGTAATTAAGTAAAATATTTATTATAGGAATTCAGGGTTATAGGGATTAGAGGGACAGAGGTAATAGAGGAGTTTTTCACATCACTTCATCACTCCATTACTAAAAAGGTTCAAAAGCCAAAGTCCTTCTGAGGTTTTGAGATTCTGAATTTCTGAGATTCAAAATAGTGCCGAAGGTACGACAAAAAAAATCAAACACGATTCTGTCGCGCCTTCGGCGCTTTGATTTTTATTAAATATTGTTTTGCAGGAATTCTTTTTTAAAGACGCCACGGGGTGACGTCTCTACAGGGAGGCTGCAACCCCAAGGATTTATTTTAAAAATTCTAACGTTTCTCACAAAGGCGCAAAGTATTATGGATATTTCAGAGTTGAAAATTGAAAATTAATTTAAAAATTATGAAAACAATGAAAAAATTATTTATCCTTCTATCGTTTGTAATAATGACATCTATTAATGTTATTGCACAAATTACTCCACAAGATATACAAATTCCAGATGTTCCTCCTGGAGATGTTGTTACACTTCAAACTAATTGG
>JAZQZR010000014.1:0-2314 GCA_045634185.1 Bacteroidales bacterium
TTTTTTCTCTAAGACTTTAATATCCTCAAGCAACTGTCCATTCGTTAAATTGAACTTTTTCTTTGCATCATCAGGCGTCGGAATTACCTCGTTCTCATCAATCCAATCGGAAGGCTCGTACAAAGCAATCCGCTCCAACTCAGCTATTCGCTCCGCTTGCGTTGCAGCATACACACCCGGCATTATCGCACTTAACACGACACAACACAACAGTTTAATTTTTCTCATCATATCAGCTCTTCTTTCATCTATGATATATTCGAATTCTTCAAGAAGAAACACAACTATTACTAATTTTCTCTGTCCTTTATGGTCCAACTTCACGTTTAACGACTTCGTAAAAACCGAACGCCTCCATATCCTTTTCTTTTGAACGAATCTCCTGAACGTCTTCGCGCACTTTTCGTTTCAGGGCTCGCTCTAATTTCTTTATTATACTCTTATACTCAATAGAATCTACCATATTCTTAACTTCCGGAAGTTCTAACCTTTCAATTTTTCTTACAACTTGCACATACTCCACAACAGCCGTCATATAACAATTTCTCCATTCAGAGTATTTCTGTTGTTCGTTATAACTCAAAGCCAAAAAATCAATTTTCCTAGAAGGTTGCAATCTTTCTAGTTGCTCTAACTGCCAGCTTAGGATTTTAGCTTGTTCATCATAAACCGACATAATTGAATCTGTAAACTTTCCAATTTTATAAACCATTCCTTCTTTATAAATACAGACATCATATACTTCACGAATAATCGAGCGTTGCTCTTCAAAAGATAAGCCACTGATATCCTGTTTACTCAACATCTCCACAAACTCGGATATTTTCTGTGCCTTTATACTATTGCTGGTCTCAACGTTGATTTCTTCAATCAACAAGTCGGCTGCTTGTCTGACCGAAATCGTCCCATCCTGAATTTCAATCTCTTTTGCAATCGAAACTTCCGAAGTGTTTACTCTTGCAACAACTCCTTCTGTGCCAACACGATCACATCCACACAAATACAACACAAAAATAATTATAATACTATTTTTCATTTTACACGAACTCCATTTAAAAACTGCCAATCATTAGTCATACGCATAACTATATTGCCAAATTTTTCAACCGCTACGGTTCCGTCTGTTGTTATCTGAAATCGTTGCCGAACATCCTCTGCAAATCGCTTATATGGAGCGTAGCTTTCTTCTAGGCTGTTTGTATGCCAACCATACGGAACCTCCCATTCGATATGCCCATTTCGCCAGGAATATTGCGTATCTTCAACTAACAATCCTGCATCATTCATTCGAAGAAGCCTATTCGTCCACGCCGCAACATCACTGCCGCTTTTATTAGATACGTCAACATAGAGCCATCTACCTGCACCATTCGCAACGCTATGATACCATGCTCCTTGAAAATAAGAAGAATTGAAATATCCACTTCTAGTTCCCTTCGTAGAAGGAACTTCTTCAACAAAAATATTTGAAAACGAAACATCCATCGGTCCAATATAAAGATCGCACGCCATCCCGATTCCTCCTGCCGAATTTTCAGATAACCCATATGATATCGCCTCAACATTCCTAGAAATGACTAAAGAAGGTTCTACCACATTTATATCAAACAAATAAAATACAGAATCTTTACCTACTTTCAATGAGCGCTCTGCTTTATGAATTGGACATTGATAAAAACAATCGTAAAAAATTGACTCATCACTTGTTATTGTACCATCAATCGGCACCCATGAAAGCTGAGGACTTGAAGGATATTGCCTACATCCCACTTTTTCGTATATACCAAATTTATGTCTATCTCTTAAATCACATTCTGGCGCTTCAACTTGCGCCGACAAACGGACTCTCACCGCTGTCATAGTTGCGGTATCATCAATTACCACTCCTGAAAAATACTCGCTAAAACGCACGCTCGCTACAATATCATTTATCGTTTCGCTATTTGTACACGCCGTATAATCAATCCTAAGTTCCTCTCTTTCACCTGCGGCAATCTCAATCGGCGACATTAAAATATCGCCGTCACACCATACAAGTCTGTTGCTATCATCAACATCAATTTCTAAAACACCCCCGTACTCTCCACCATAAGCACTGACTCGCAAAGTATTTACAGTTGATCTTAGAGGAACTACATCATTCGGAGCATTTGTATATGTATTCTCAAAAATCATTACATCATTCTCAAACGAAACACTTATCTTTGCCCCGCCGTCAGTTTCAACAGCATCACCTACCATACACGCACAATATACCCACGAACCAAGCCATGTCGTGTACCCTTCCCACGAAACAAGGCCATTGAGATAATGC
>JAZQZR010000015.1:0-143858 GCA_045634185.1 Bacteroidales bacterium
TTTTTGGTAGAGACGCGTCAATGTATCCTGCAAAAAAATAAAAAAAACATTGACACGTCTTATGGAAAATTAGAATGTTTTTTTGTTTATGTGACGTGTCAATGCGTTTTATAGCATGTCGCATTGACGCGTCTCTACAGGTTTCTTTGCGCTTTGAGAGAGAAAAAATGATATTCCTACTTTGTTGTCTTGTTGTCTTGTGGACTTGTAGTCTTTTTCTCCAACTCCTTATCAAGTTGCAGTAAAAATTCCTTGGTTTTTTCTAATGTCATCAAGACTGTGGTCTTTCTTTCGAGTTGGTCGAAGTCTTTTTTAAGAGCGTCTTTAGCACCTTGGAGGGTGTAACCCTGAACCTTCACGAGCTGGTAAATCATACGGAGGTAGCGAAGATCGCGCTGTGTGAACATGCGGTTGCCTTTGGTGCTTTTACGAGGTCTGAGGACAGAGAATTCGCTCTCCCAATAACGGATGAGAGAAGTGTTGACGTTGAACATCTCAGCTACTTCGCCTATGCGGTAATATAATTTCTCGTCGCTCATAATCAATCCATTGTTTGAGAAGGAAGCTGCGACAGTTCAAGAATCTTGTCGTATTCCTCAGGAGTTATGTCGTTATAGAAGAAGTGTACAGGGTTGACAGTCTTATTGTTTTTGATGACTTCATAATGAAGGTGAGGAGCGGTAGATTTTCCTGTGTTGCCCATAGTGCCGACTTCCTGACCTCTTTTCACTTTGTCGCCTTTCTTCACATTGATAGTATGGAGGTGAGCGTAGCGAGTCTTATAGCCGTAGCCATGGTCGATGAGCACGTTGTTGCCGTAGCCGCCCTTGTTTTTTTCAACTTTTATGACAGTGCCGTCGCCAGTTGCGTAAATGCCTAAGCCAACAGGGCCGCTGAAGTCGATGCCGCCATGGAATTTTGTCACCTTATAGAACGGGTCTGTACGATGGCCGTAATGTGATGATATTCTGTAGATATCGGTGCCTTTCACTGGCATGATGGCAGGTATGCATGAGAGCATCTCCGACTTGTTTTTCGCCATTTCATAAATGTCGTCAAATGATTTTGATTGGACATAAAGCTGACTTGATAGTATGTCGATTCTCTTGGCGGTGTTGACTACCATATCAGAGTTGACGTATCCGTCTAATGCAATGTAGCGGTTGGAGCCTCCGTAGCCTGCTTTTCTTACAGATGATGGTATTGGTTCGGCTTCAAAAATCATTCGGTAGATGTTGTCGTCACGGTCTTGCATCTCGCCCATAAGCAGGTCGAGATTGTCGATTTTGTCATTCATAATGTCGTATTGCAGCTTGAGATATTCTATCTCGCGAGCCTGCATTCTCTCGGTAGGAGAACCGAAAAAATTCTGAATCAGGACGACTATTATCAAAGCGCTCACACTTGTGGATAAAAGATATAACATCACGTTGCGGAATTTCTTCTTTCCCGAAATCTTATATTCTTCATATTCAAGAGTATGAGGATTAAAAATATATTTCTTCTTAGCCATTGTTCTTATTTTGGAAATAAATGAAAAATATTCCATTTGAAGTGCAAAAATAATATAATTTTGAACTAAATTTGCAAAAATTTTTTTTGAATAAATATTTAACACATTATTATATATGAAAGCAAGTGAAATTCGCAGCAGTTTCTTAAAATTTTTTGAATCAAAACAACATCTCGTAGTAGCATCAGCTCCAATCGTCGTGAAAAACGACCCTACTTTGATGTTTACCAATGCTGGTATGAACCAGTTTAAAGACGTTTTCTTGGGCAATGCTCAATACAAATCCAACAGAGTTGCCGACATCCAAAAATGTCTCCGCGTTTCAGGAAAACACAACGACCTCGAAGAAGTTGGTCGTGACACTTACCATCACACTATGTTCGAGATGATGGGTAACTGGTCATTCGGCGATTATTTCAAGAAAGAAGCTATCGCTTGGGCATGGGAATTTCTTACAGAAGTCTTGAAGATAGACAAGAATAAATTATACGTCACTGTTTTCGGCGGCGACGCTAAAGATAATTTAGAACCAGACAACGAAGCCTTTGAATTCTGGAAAGAACATATCGACGAATCAAGAATCATCTACGGAAGCAAGAAAGACAACTTCTGGGAAATGGGCGACCAAGGTCCTTGCGGTCCATGTTCTGAAATACACATCGACATCCGCGACGAAGAACAACGCAAACTCGTCGATGGTAAAGAACTCGTCAACAAAGACAATCCAGAAGTCATTGAAATATGGAACCTCGTTTTCATGCAGTTCAACCGTATGGCTAACGGCAGCCTCGTTAACCTCGCAGCGAAACATATCGACACAGGTATGGGATTCGAACGTCTCGTCCGCGTCATCCAAAACAAGAAGTCAAACTACGACACCGACGTATTCACTCCTTTAATCAATAAAGTCGCTGAACTCTCAGGCAAAGAATACGGCAAAGAAGAAATGGTCGATATCGCAATGCGTGTTATCGCCGACCACCTCCGCGCTGTCAGCTTCGCTGTTGCTGACGGTCAGCTCCCTTCAAACAACGGTGCTGGTTATGTCATCCGCCGCGTCTTACGTCGCGCTGTACGTTATGGCTACACATTCTTAGGATTCACAGAACCTTTCGTATATAACATCTTGCCAGTATTGGTAAATGAAATGGGTGAACAATATCCAGAATTGAAAGCTCAACAAGAACTCGTCGCTAAGGTCATCCGCGAAGAAGAAGCATCATTCTTGAGAACATTGTCACAAGGTATCCGTCGTTTTGAGTCTTACGTTGAACAAAACCCAGAATCAAAAGTCATCGACGGAGCTTTCGCTTTCGAATTGTTCGACACATACGGTTTCCCTGTCGACCTCACAAACCTCATGGCAGAAGAAAAAGGCCTTACAGTCGATATGGAAGGCTTCAAGGCAAACCTCGAAGAACAAAAGAACCGCTCTCGTAAAGCAGCTGAGAAATCTTCAGGCGACTGGATTGTAGTAGTAGAAGACGACAAAGCAACAGAGTTTAAAGGTTATAACGAAATAACAACAACTTCTAAAATCATGCGTTACAGAGAAGTCGTTGCTAAGAACAAGAAACATTATGAAATCGTTTTAGACCAAACTCCTTTCTACGCAGAGATGGGTGGTCAAGTTGGTGACGTCGGTACTCTCACATCAGAAAATGAAGTCGTTAAGGTATTGAATACTGTTAAAGAAAACGACCTTATCATTCATATCACTGATATGATTCCTCAAGAACCAGAAGCTGACTTCGTTGCAACAATCGATGTTAAGAGAAGAAGAAAAATCGAAGCTAACCATACAACAACTCACTTGATGCACGCAGCTTTACGTCAAGTTTTGGGTAACCACGTTGAACAAAAAGGTTCTTTGGTAAATGACGAAAGACTTCGTTTCGACTTCAGCCATTTCTCAAAGATGACAGACGAAGAAATCAAACAAGTTGAAAAAATCGTCAACGAAAAGATTAGAGAAGACGTTTTAAACAACACATATGAAAACGTTCCTATCGAAGAAGCTAAGAACATGGGTGCTATGGCATTGTTCGGTGAAAAATACGGCGACCATGTTAGAGTCGTTGCTTTCGATAAGGAATATTCAGTTGAGCTTTGCGGCGGTACTCACATCGCTTCAACAGGTCGCATCGGTTCATTCAAGATTTTATCTGAAGGCGCTATCGCTGCTGGCGTACGTCGTATCGAAGCTGTCACAGGCGACGACGTGATGTGCTATCTCGACAATCAGTTGGAACAAATCGCTAAGATTAAGGAAATCGTCAAGACATCAGGCGACTTGATTAAAGCTATCGAAAACCTCAGCGCACAAAATCAGATGTTACAAAAGAAAGTAGAGCAGATGATGCAAGAAAAGGCTGTCGCTGAAGCACGTAATATCTATAACACAGCTGTTGATTTCGAAGGTCGTAAGTTGGTCGTTGCTCGCGTTGAAGCTGACGTCAACCAAATGAGAACTATCGCTACATCAGTGAAGGAACTTGATGCAGAAGCTATCCTTCTCATGGGCGGTATCTTTGAAGCCAAACCAGCATTATGCGTTATGATTCCACAGTCACTTGTTGACGAACGTAAATGGGATGCAGGTGCGATGATTAGAGAAGCTGCTAAGGAAATCCAAGGCGGTGGCGGCGGTCAGAAGACACTTGCTACAGCAGGCGGCAAGAACGTCGACGGCATCGACAAGGCTATGGAAATCTTGAAATCTAAAATTAACAATTGATAATTAACAATGTAGAGACGCGTCAACGTTACCATAAATAAACCACGTTGACACGTCTTAAACTCAGAATCTCAGAATCTCAGAAAACTTTTGGGGTTCTGAGATTTTTTTATTCTGACCCCTGAATCTTAAACTTTACATTTTCAACTGCTGATTGCTGACCGCTGATAGATGAAAGCTAACTTTCAATTTTCAGTTTATTTGGGCGTTCCGGCGAAGCCGTCGGGCTTTCCGCTATATCTTTGCTCGCTCCGCTCGCAAAGGATGCCGCTCCAATCCCTAACGCAGGACGAACTTTCGAACCTTAGAACTCTAGAATTTTAAAACTCTTGTAGAAACGTCACTCTGGTGGCGTATAATAAAAAAAGCTAATGGCAAAATAAATGTTCATTAGCTTTTTTATTTTAGGTTGTTTTAAATTTATTTGACAACATTAACACGTTTGACTGTAGTCCCGTTTTCTGTTGCTATGCGTATCATATAGATGCCGGCATGGAATTGCGCCATATCGATGATTACATTGTCAGAAGCCACATCTTGACTATAGATTGTCTGACCTATTGTGTTAGTAATGCTGATTTGTTTCATTGCTGCAGCATGTATGTTTAAGTCGCCGTTTGTCGGGTTAGGATATATTATTATCTCTGCAGAAATATTTTCATCAATGCCGACTGTTACGTTGACAGTGAACTCTGCATTTCCTTCGCAGCCATTCGCTGTACCGACGACAGAATATGTCGTTGTTTCTGTTGGGCTGACTGTTATGGAGGCAGATGTTTCACCTGTTGACCATAAGTATGAATCGGCTCCGCTTGCTGTCAATGTTACGCTTTCGCCAGAACTGATTTCGTTATCTCCTTCTATTGTAACATCAGGATTTGCTAATACAGTAAGAGTCAAATTGTAGATGATGCTGTTATATGTGTTTTGTTCGTGGTAAGTTCCTGCTTCAGGTTCTATGAATTCGAATCCATATTCTGTATAGCTTTCGCCTTCACATATTTCGACATCGATGTTTTCTATAGCGATTTCGTCTGATATGACGGATAATATATGTTCTGCTTTGGGTCCAATGTCACCAGTCCTATCTAGGAAGACATCGCCATTGGCATTGAGTATTCTGTAATAGCCATTGCCGTAGATGCTGCAGAAACCATCACCGTAGCTGTCTTTGATGACAAATTTTATACATTCGCCGGCATTGACATTAACCTTATGTTCGTGTAATAATATGCCATTGCTGCTTAATTTCTCATAAGGTCCGCCGGATGCGATGATAGAGTTGTCGGATCCATATAGGCTCCATAATATTTCTTCTCCATATTTGTCTTGCGCGATTTCTATAGTGATTTCTTCTTCAATATTATCTATTTCCAAATCAATCCATCCATCGTTGGTGATAACTTCTGTTGCTGATTCTCCAAAGTCTACATTGTTGACTTTGGCTATTTCTACCATAACATCGTTATCGCCTTCTGAGAGTGTTATTTCTATGTCGATGTTCGTATCTTGTCCTGCAGCCATAATTCCATTCCATGAGTGTTGAGAAGGAGCGCCTCCATTTACTGTTGAAACGAATTGCAATGAAGAGATGTCATTTGTGCCTACATTCTCCACCACTAATGTAATGGCTTTTTCATTTGAGCATGAAAAACTTTCTGCCGAGTTCATTATTTTTTTAATTCTGGCGTAGTTAGGTTCGGAAGTGCCTTCTATTACACATTCTAATTCTGCAACGTTAAGTATAGGACGTGATGCTTTGTTGGAGCCGATGAAATTGCCAGTGACGAAGACCAGAAAATGAATGTTGTTCAAATCAACGTCAACGCCATTAGGATTTCCAATCACATCAGGAATTTGATATGTGAATTCTAATGGAATGTATGAGCCTGCAGTAGTAGGAGAGAGGTCGGTGCCAGATGAAGGAGTGATAGCGTCGCGGAATGAGTGCATGTGGCAGTATTCTCCGTTAACATATTGAGAAGGGTTTGTGTTGCCGTTGGCTTGCGGTCCCCAGATGCTGTCTTGCACCATGATTATGTTGTATTGGTTGATATCCCATTCACTGTTTGAAGTATAATAGAATTCAACTTCGAAATTTGCTGTACGTGTAGCTCTGTTGATGACAACTTTACCGCCTATATTGCATTCTGCTGTTTGAGCAAGTTGTTCGTTGGTATAGCTTTCCCATAAGTTTCTTGCGAGTCCGTTATCGGTAGTGCGGTTAACGAGCCCTGCTGGATAGCCGGAAATATCGAAGCTGTTGTGTATGTCATTTCCATCATCAGTATTGAAGTTAGGTGGAGCTATAGGTGCGTAACTTCCAACATGAATGCTCGACACCCATACCTTGCCTGGATTGTCGGCAGCTATCTCATTTGCGATTCTATGTCCGTCGGGGCAATATCCGCAGTTTATTCCGCCGAAGTGTTCTATTAAGACACCTCTTGTTTGAGGCTGTGTTGAAACATATTCTTGAGCGATTATGTTAAAACTCAGAAATAAAACAACAATTAAAGTTGCAAATAATTTCTTCATAGTATGGTTATTATTATTACGAATATAGTTTTATAAAACTTATTCTATAGATTTAGAGTTCAGGAACTCAACGAGTTTTTTCGTTGCTCTTCCTCTGTGAGAAATCTCGTTCTTCACTTCCATTGACATTTCTGCGAAAGTCTGGTCGAATCCGTCTGGGAGGAAGATAGGGTCGTATCCGAAGCCCTTTTCGCCGTGTTGTTCTTTAGTGATGACACCTTCTACTTTCCCTTCGAAGAAATGTTGTTCCCCATTGATGTTAAGAGCTATGACTGTTCTGAAGCGAGCCTTGCGGTTTTCGACGCCTTCTAAGGCTTCTAAAAGTTTGTTAACATTATCCTGGTATGAACAACCTTCGCCAGCGTAGCGGGCTGAATAAACGCCAGGAGCGCCGTCGAGAGCATCTACTTCCAGACCAGTGTCGTCAGCGAAGCAATCTACATGGAAGTTGTTTGTCACAAAGTCAGCTTTAATCTTTGCGTTGCCGTCTAAAGTGTCGGCATCTTCAACGATATCTTCATGACAATTGATGTCGGTAAGACCGATAATATCAAAATTCTTTATAATAGCACGAAGTTCTTCTAACTTGTGAGCGTTGTGTGTTGCGAATACTAATTTTTTCATACTTGTTGTCTTGTTGTCTTGTTGTCTTGTTGTCTTTCAAAGACTCCAGTCTATTGGTTTGATATTATTATTTATAAGATATTCATTTGTCTTTGAGAAATGTTTGCATCCGAAGAAGCCTCGTGAAGCGGAGAGTGGGGAAGGGTGAACAGTTTTCAGTATAAGGTGTTTGTTATGGTCGATGAGGTTTTCTTTAGCGATGGCGTAGTTACCCCAAAGGATGAATACGAGGTTCTGCTTCTTGTCGGAGAGCGCTTTGATGGCGGCATCAGTGAAGCGCTGCCATCCTATTTTGGCGTGTGATGCCGCCATATTAGCTCTTACGGTAAGAGAGGAGTTGAGCAGAAGTACACCTTCTTTAGCCCATTTTTCCAGATTGCCATTAATGGAAATAGGTATGCCTAAATCCTGATTTAATTCTTTGAAGATATTGAGAAGACTTGGCGGTCTCTGTATTCCGTCTGGCACCGAGAAAGCCAGGCCATGAGCTTGTCCTATGTTATGGTATGGGTCTTGTCCTATAATCACTACTTTTACATCATCGAAGGGTGTGAGGTTAAAAGCATTGAAGATAAGAGGTGCTGGAGGATATACAACAAATTGTTTTTTCTCTTCAATGAGAAATGATTTGATGTCAGCAAAATATGAAGATTCAAATTCGTTTTTTAAAGCTTCATACCACTTTTCTTCGATAATAGGTTTTTTAGATATGTTCATTAAAAAAATAATTTATTAATGTACAAATATCGGCAAAAAATCGTTTATTTTGCATAACGAATTTGAAATAAAATTAATTCTTAAAAATAATGAAAAAATTATTGTATTTATTGGTTATCACCTTCATCTTAGGTATAGTTTTAACATCATGTCATCAAAGCAAGCCATGTCCTGCTTATAACAGTTATAAGTATTATCAGAAGGAAAGCGCATTCTAAAAGATTTATTTTTTTTAGTTTCATGTAAAATAAAAAAAGAGCATCAATTTGATGCTCTTTTTTCTGTTATATGGAGATTTGATTAGTAAACCAAAATCTTAGCTGTTTCAACTTTTTCACCAGCTTGAACTCTGATGATGTATGTACCTGCTGTGAGGTTTTCAACATTGAAGCTAGCTTTGTGTGAACCTTGGTCATAGTTGCCTAATACTTGGTTCATCATCATGCGACCTGACAAGTCATAGATTTGATATGAAACTTGTGCTGATTTTTCGATGCTGAAGCTGATTGTTGCATCGCTAACGATTGGGTTAGGATAGATGCTCATGTCAGATGTGTTAGCAACGATATTTTCTTCAACATTGATTTCGCTATTTTCAACTTTGTAAGTATCACATTTGTATAAACCTCTACCGTATGTTGCGATGTAGATAACGCCTTCATTGAAGATGCCAGGATATTCTGTTGTTACAACATCACCAACTTCGTCAACGAGGTGGATGTATTTATTGTCGTGGTTAGCTAATATTTGTTGTTTGATATCCATTACAGGGATGTTAGCGATAACTGCATCTTGTGTCCATGTTGACATATTGTCTGATGTGTAGATACCGTTTTCTGTACCGAGGATAACTTTGCCTGTTGTCTTTTCAATGAGACTTGAGTAAACTGGCATTGCTGGTAAGTTACCTTGTTTTGATGTGAATGATGCACCACCGTTTGTTGAGTAGTATACATAATCTGTATTACCATAGTTACCTAAAGTAACAACAATATTGTCTGAATTTTCTGGATCGATAGCGATGCTTGTGATAGCGCGGCCTTCGAATTCTGTTGCATCTAATTCAGCTGATGGGATAGCAGATGTTTTGATTGTAGCAACTTTAATAGTATCGCTCCAAACATCGTTTTTATCTTTAGCTGTTGAAACTAAGTAGTAGTTTGAACCGAGGCTTAAGTCTTCCCATGTTTTTAATTGATATGTTGTGTAAAGTTCTTCTGCACTTTGAAGTTCGTCAACGATAGCTTCTAAGCCCATATCTTCGTATTGAGCTTCTGTGTATAAGTTGTAGTTGAAACCACCAACATATTTATTAGGAGTTACTCTTGTTTTGATGAATGTTCCGCCTAATGCTTCAACTTTGATTGTTGTTTCTGCGATTGAGTCGCCGAGTGAGCTTGTTGATGGGATATCTGTTAAACCTAATGCGAGTTCGCTTGTTACAGCTTCTGATAAACTTTCATATTTGTAGATGTTGCCATCGATAGTACCAACGTAAGCTACGTCGCCGTCAGCTGAGATTGATAAAGCGTTAGGAATGCCGTTGATTGTACCTATTTTCCACCAATCGACTAATCTGTCGAACATTAAAGCGTCTCTTGTCATATATACAGCACCTTCAACTGCTACCATGAATGTAGAAGAGATGATGTCTTGTACTTCGATTGAATCGCCAACTGCTAATGCTTCTGTGAGTTGATATTCGAATGGATATTCTGAGTTGTTACTCTTAATCAAAACTGTTGAACCAGCTGGAGCATCGATAGTATCTCTGTTGATATATTTTGCTGTAAGAGGAGATTTTGTATCGTTATAGTTTTCAAACAATGCGATAGGAGTTCTGAAAGCGTTGCTGTTTGAAATGTATGCTGATGATTCTGTTGCTGAATATGAGAAGTTTTCTTTGTCGTAGTCAACACCTGCAGTTTGTGTTCTGAAGATTGGAGTACCAATGCTATAACCGCCTGTTACTGTTACGTACATTGCGTTAGGGTTGATTGTTGACATAGCACAAGGACCTGCTGCTTTTGTGAAGTCGAATGCTCCATATGTTTCAGCAGCATTTGTTGATGCGTTGTCATTAGGGAATATAGCATTACCAGCTTGTGTTTCTGCATTGATTGAAGCGTCACCGATAACGTGGATTGTACCATGATCGAGGCTAGCGCCAATACTTGCATTGTTGTCTTTACCTGTGAAAGCAACGCTGAACATTCTTGCTACTGATGTGTGGTTTTCAGCATCAAACATATAACGGTTCATGCCTTCGAATTGGTAACCAGTTGCTGCGCTGCATGTGCCTTTGAATACACCGCCTTCGCTACCGACGAAGAATTCGTTAATGTTATTTGGATTGAATGTAATGCTTTGGATACCTGTGTGGATATATGTATAATTGTAGTATGATACACCACTTGATTGAGATACCTGGAATGCATTGCCATTTGATAAGCATTCTAATCTGTAGATGCCATCGCCGAATTGGTCATACATAACCCATAAGTTAAGACCGCCGATTAAAAGTTTTCTTGGGTCGTTAGGATAAACTGCGATAGCGTTGTCTAATAAACCGCGTGAACCGAAAATGTCATAGATTGTAGTTGCTGTATAAGCTGTTTGCCATGTTGCACCGTGGTCGCTAGTCATATAGATGTTGCCTGTTCCGTATGTTGATGTGAGGTAAGCAACATATATAATGTTGTGATCTGATGGAGCAGCAGCTAACATTTTGTAATTTTCATCTTTTGGCAACATGTTTTCTTCACCTGTTGTAACGATTTCAAAACCGTTAGCTGTTGACATATAAACGTCTGTACCAACAACAGCGATGATGTCACCGTCTGCACATGTTTCAACACCAAAAGCTTCTCCTTCGATTAATGTTGACCATCCGTTGTCATAACATTTGACACCTTCATTTGTAGCAGCGTAAACTTTGTTGCCATAAACTGCTAAATCATTAACGAATGTTGATGTGCTTTCGATTTGTGTTAATGTTTCACCTTCTAATTTGTAGATACCACTACCTACGAAGCTGCTTTCATAGTTAAGGTCTGAGAGACCGTTTTGGTTGTGAGCGCCGCGGCCGTCACCTGTACCAACGTAAATAGTGCCATCTTCAGTTTGAGCTATGCAGCTAACCATTAAGTTAGAACCGATAGTCTTCCATGTGATACCACCGTTAACTGACTTGAAGACACCGCCACCCATTGTTCCAATGTAAATGGTTTTGTTTGTAGCATCTTGATTGTCATAAACGATACCTCTTGTTAATGAACCATAGTTGTCTGGTCCTAATGATGTCCAGTTTAATTCACCGTCTCTTGATTGTGAGCCTTTTGTCGCTTCAAGTAACCATGCTGGATCAATTAAGCCAGTCTCTTGGTTGGCGCGAATGCTCTTCATAAATGACTGTGCAGTTGGTTGCATAACAGATCTTGGATTGTATTTTCCAGAATCACTGTTTGCATTAACTACAAAACTTGTTTGCGCTAAGATAATGATTGTCAAAAGCAAACTAATTGGTAAAAATCTTTTTTTCATATCACCTAATTTAGATATTTATTACTAATATATAATTCACCTTTTAAGGGTGCTAAATTACTATAATTTTTGAATACACGCAAGTTATTTTTATAAAAAAAACATTAATTTTTTCTTGAAAAAAGAAATGTTTTTCGTTATATTTGTAATAATCAAAATATCAAATACTTATTTTAATACTTGATGGTTGTTGATGATGGTATCCAACCGATGCTTCCGTTTGCGATTTTTATCTTGTCCCAGTTGTCAGCATGGTCCAATATTTTCACTTTTGATCCTTCATGTAATACGAATAAATCAACGCTTGATGATGACGGAGAACTTTTGACAGTGATGGTTGGTGTTATTATTATGCCTTCGTTTTGGCCTTTTATATAGTTTGATTTCTTGATAGTAATGCTAAATGAGCATATCGACGTTATTATTAGTATTAGGCCGATAAAAAACATGCTTTTCTTTAAACCTCGTGTTCTCGCTGTAAAATAGAAATACAAACTAATCAGTAATAATCCGAAAACAATCAATGTAATTATTGACCATGTGTTAATGCTGAAAGTGTTGCTGATGTTTTTCCACCATGTTTTAATAAAAAATTCTGGAACACTTTCTATTTTGTCGCTTATGAATGCCTGAGCTATTTCTATATTGTGTTTTGTATCTTCATTCTTAGGATCAAGCTTCAATGATTTCTCATAGTAATAAATAGCCAATGGATAGTTGCCTATTTTATAATAGGTGTTGCCTAGATTGTAAAATAAAGTCGCTGATGAATACCCTTTGTTGATGATGCTTTCATAAACTACAGCAGCAGAGTCGTAGGCGCTCTCATTATATAAGGTGTTGGCCTTGACTAATAAGTCCTCAGGTTTCTGTGCTTTTGTCTCGGTTGCCATGAAACATATCATGACAAAAAATATTATTCCTATTATGTATGTTCTGTTTTTCATGTCTCTTATTTTAAAAGTTTCTCGGCTTTTGTTATTAAATCAAATCCTTTTTGATATAATTCATCCATTTTCTTGCTTGGGTCGCCAGGTGCAAATCTTGCAAATTCACAATTGTGTAATATATCAATGAATTCATTTACAATATCTTCACTAACGTTTTTGTTTAACATCATTTCCTTGACAGTGTCCATCGATAATTGTGAACGAACAATATTCAACTTATCGGAAATATATCCCCATAATGCTTGTGAGAATTCCTCATAAAAGCCATTTTGGTTGTTGCTCTTCAAATAGTTGGATGCATTTAAAAGTCGTTTCTTCGCAACTTTTGTAGCTTGTTTGTTTCTGACCAAAACCTGATTCTTGTTCAGTTTGTTCATTTTGTTATTTATGATAATAGCAGCTACAAAAATTATTGCCATTAAAACTAAGATAATAATATATGCAGGCGACATGAAGAACATTACACCTGTGATGCTCAACTTGTTGTCGGTGGTATTAATGTGTTGGATGTCTTTGCCTAAATATTTGATGTCGGCTTGTCCTGGAGTATAAATGGCGCCGCTGCCTGGTGTAGTATCTCCTTTTTTAACTTGTATGTTGTAAGCCTCAGAACTTAATGTTTCATATTTATTTAATGATGGATTGAAATATGAAAATAATGTTTCCTTTAAATTGAAATCGCCTGATACTCGTGGTATTATAATGTATTCGGCCTTTTTACTTCCTGAAATTCCTAAAGCATTGTCTTTTATTGATGATGTGATTTTTGGGTCATAGACTTCAAAATCAGGAGGGAAGACAGGTTTAGGTAATTCTAATAATTCGATATTGCCTTTTCCTGATACGGTTAATGTCAAAGTGAAAGCTTCATTTACTTTGAGTTCGTTCTTGTCTATCTTTGATGTGAATGTGAACTGTCCTACTGCACCTTTGAAACTATCAGGCTTGTTTGTAGTAGGCAATGGCTCGACTTCAATTGTAATAGGCTGTGATTTAATGTCTTTTCTAACGTTTGTATATGATGTTCCTAATACATCTCCAAAGAAGTCTTCAAAAGGGTCGTAGCCTTGTGAACGGTTTCTTTGTTGTCTAATTTGTGCTATGCAATTGATGTCTAATGGGTCTATTGTTAAACTTCCTGTCTTTTGTGGAAACAAAACAATTTCTTGAATAGTTGCAACATTATATTGTTGTCCATCTCTCATAATAGATGACTGCTGCAATGTTCCGTTGTTGTCTGTTACGTCTTTTGTCCAAAATCCTGAATATGATGGGGCTTTGGAAACAGATAATTGTGAAATTGGAATGGTGTAATATATTTTATATGTGAGCATTATCTGTTCTCCAAGATATACTTTTTTCTTGTTAGGAATCGCTTCAAGGAAAACTTCTTTGCTTAGGTCTTTTACTTGAGTATTTGAATTGTTATTATAGCTGCCATTAGAATATGTGCTGTTGTTTGATGCAACAACGTTTATTTCGCATGGTTCACTTGTGATTTTCTTCTTGTCAACTGTTATGGAGGCTTGTGGAATTACGAAATTACCTTCCTTAATTGCGCGTAAATGAAAAGAATATGTCTGTATATTTGTCTTTGAAACAGAACCATTTATTATTTGTACACTTGAACTCGTTGATTTGAATGGGCCTCCGATGATTTCAAAATTGTTGAAATTTGGTGCCTTGAAATCTTTGCCGTCGGCATTTAATTCATAAGAAACTTGGAATTGTTCTCCTACAGATACTTGTCTTTTGCATATTGTTTTAAATGAGACATCGGTCTGTGCTTCAAGAGAATATGCTGCTGCAAATAAAAATGTTATTATATATAAGAGTTTCTTTTTCATTTTTTAAAATTTGATTTGCAAAAATAAGACCTTATTTAATATTACCAATCTTTTTCTGATTTTCTTTTTTGCATCATAGATGCTTTTTTCTCATTCATTTCTTCCATTGTCTCTTTCTCTTGGTTTTCAAGAGCTTTCAACATTCTTTCAGCATCTTCTTTTGACATTTGTTGTTGCTGCTGCTGCTGTTGCTGTTGCTGCTGTTGCTGCTGATCTTGTTCTTGATCTTGATTCTGCTGTTGTTCTTGATTTTGTTGTTGCTGTTGATCTTGATTCTGATCTTGTTCTTGATCCTGATTCTGCTGTTGTTGTTGTTGTTGTTGTTGTTGTTGCTGGTTTTGTTGCTGTTGCTGTTGAATCATTTTCCAGCGAGCATATTCTAAATTGTATCTGAAGTCTTCGTCATCAGGGTTTATTTTAAGAGCTTTTTTGTATGATTCAAAAGCCTCGCCATATTTTTCTTGTGCCATCAATGTGTTGCCAAGGTTGTAATATGCATTGGCTTCAATTTCATTTGAAGTGTTTCGTTCTGTTACACCTGAAAATGCTTTTGATGCTTCTTCGTAATTTTTTTGTTCGTATAAAGCGTCGCCCAAATTAAATTGTGCTTTTGGACTATACTCCTTATCCAGTGATTTTCTGTAATTTACTTCAGCTTCTGAATAGTTGCCATTTTTGAATTCTCTGTTGCCATGTCTGATATGGCCTTTGTCTGTCTGAGCTTCTGAAGTCAGCCAGACAAATGTAAACAATATGCTAATGCCTATTTTAATATTAATTGTTTTCATCTTTTGGCTCAAAAAAGTTGAACTTATTCTCCCAATCTTTTTTTCCTGAAGAGATTAGGATTTCTATTATTAAAAGAATTATTGCAGCTCCAATAAACCATTGGAATTGATCTTCATAATCTGTAAACACTTTAGATTCAATTTCAGATTTTTCAGATTTGTTAATTTCGTTGAATATTTCATCGAGGCCAACATTTGAGTTGCTGGCTCTTCTATAGATGCCGTCGCCTATTTCTGCAATTTGTCGTAAAAGGTTGTCATCCAATTTGGTAATAACGATGTTTCCATCTCTGTCTTTTTTGTAGCCAGTTCTTTTACCATATTGGTTGTAGAGTGGGATTGGGGCACCTTCTTCAAGTCCCATGCCTATTGTATATATCTTTATTCCTAATTTTGCTGCTTCTTGTGCTGCTTTGATGGCATCGCCGTTGACGTGGTCTTCGCCATCTGAGATTATGACTATTGCCTTGCTATGTTCACTTGTCCCAAAAGACTTGACAGCCAAATTGATAGCTGCTCCTATCTCTGTACCTTGTGAAGGAATCAAATTTGTGTTAATTGTAGAAAGAAACATTTTTGCAGCAGCGTAGTCTGTTGTTATAGGTAATTGTACATAAGCGTTACCGGCAAAGATGATGACGCCTATTCTGTCGCCATTTAGTTTGTTTATCAAGTTGTTAATGGCTTGTTTTGAGCGTTCGAGACGGTTAGGGGCTATGTCTTCTGCATTCATTGAATTTGAAATGTCAACACAGAAATATAAGTCGATACCTTCTCTTTTTACTTCTTCCATCTTTGATCCAGTCTGAAGGTTAGCAGCGGCTATTATACCGAATATTATGACAAACAGGAAGATGACGAATTTTGTGTTGCTTCTTGATTTAGAAGCCAATGGCACAAGGAAACTTGCAAATTTAGAATCGGCAAATTTCTTGAATTGTCGTTTGTTCAAAATGCGAATCAATATATAGATGGCAATTAAAATTGGTATTGCCAAAAGCCAATATAAATATTCAGGATGTTCAAATCTTAAAATGTGAGTTTCCATCTTTATAAAATTAATCTGTTAATGATTTGAAAATCGTGTTTTTCAATATAAATGCTAATCCTAGCATAATGAGTCCCCAAATTACAAATGGATAAAACTCTTCGTGAAGTCTCTTGTATTCACTTACTTCAATTTTGGAGCGCTCCATTTTGTCAATTTCGTCATATATCTGTTGTAGTTTTTCTTTAGACTCAGCACGGAAATATTTTCCGCCAGTTTCGTTTGCGATTTGTTGTAATAATGGCTCGTTGATGTTTACTTCAACTTGTTGATATTTAATGCCTCCGAATGGTGTTTGTACTGGATATGGTGCCGTTCCTCTTGTGCCGGCACCGATTGTGTAAACTCTTATGCCAAACAGCTTGGCCATTTCTGCTGCTGTTGAGGGGTCAATAGAGCCTGCATTGTTGTCACCATCGGTTAATAAGATTACGACTTTTGAAATCGCTTCGCTGTCTTTTAATCTGCTTACAGCAGATGCAAGGCCGTCGCCTATAGCTGTGCCGTCTTCAAGCATTCCACATTTCATGTCTTTTAACATATTGAGCATCATGCCGTGGTCGGTGGTAAGAGGCACTTGGGTGAATGTCTCTCCGCTGAATACTATCAATCCCATTCTGTCGCCAGGACGTCCTATGACGAAATCTGATGCTACAGCTTTAGATGCTTCTAATCTGTCTGGCTTTAAGTCAGCTGCCAACATACTGCTGGAAATATCCATCGCTAAAACGATGTCGATGCCTTCAATGTTGACATTCTGTTTTTTAGTGCTGCTTTGAGGACGAGCTAAAGCTATGATAAACAATGATAATGCGGCCATTTCTAATACGAAGACAATATGTCTAAGATACGATTTCCAAGATTTTGGAAGTTTGTCAAAAAATCCAGTGTCTGAAAAACGTACATATGCTTGTTGCTTGTTACAATTGAAAATGTACCATACAATAAAAAGAGGTATGATAATCAATCCAAAAAGGAAATGCGGAGATGCAAATTCTAACGAACTCATTTTGTTTCCTCCATTTCTTGGTTTTCAGTTGTTTCTTTTTCAAAATCGTATTTCTTTGCTTTGGCTTCTTCTGCCTTTTTCTTTTCCATTTCTTGATAGAATGAGTAACTGTCTTCAACAAATGAGTTTATATCGTTGAATGCAGCTTCGTTTTGTGATGGGCTTGGATTAGCTTTTGCAAATTTTACCAAATCAGCAGTTGTAAGAGTGTCCTGTAACTTGGAAAAAACAGAGTTGTCTAACTGTAATTTTCTTACTTCAGTAAGAATTTCATCGGAAGTCATTTCGACAGCATCAATGTTAAATTGGCCTTCGAGATATTCTCTTGCAATATCAGTTAAATCAGTATAATATTCTTTAGAATTTCCTGATTGCCAGAGATTTGACTCCTTGAGTTGTGACAGTCTTTCTCTTGCTGTTACAATAGCTGGAATTTGTGGCTTGACTTCTTCCTCTTCTATTCTTTCTCTTTTACGGAATTTTTTGATGAGATATATTGCTAATAAAATCAATCCTGCCAGTATAATAGCTCCACCAGCATATGGAATCGTTTCTTCAAATGTAATGTTCTGTTTTATAGGTGATTTTATTGGCTTGAATGCCATTGTCGTATCTATAGAAACAGCTTGCACGTAGATGTCCATGTAGTTGGTGTAGCATGTATGGGAAGTTGTGTCGTTGACCGACTTTGAATATTTTAAGCCGATTTTAGGGATTTCGACGTAACCAGTATCAAATGTTGTCATTGTTAAAAGCTGCGACATAATAACATCGTTGCTATTATTAATAGGTGTCTTGGAGATGTCGCTTCTTTTTATCACTTCGATACTCTTGCTTAGAGTGTCTTTTAAATCACTCCAGTCGATGATATAATCGCTTGGCATTCTTACGTCTAACTTGTAATTGAAAGTCTGACCTGCAAAAATACTGTCCTTGTCGATGCTTCCGTTGGCATAAATGTTTTGTGCAAAACAATGTTTATTTGTTAGAAATAACATTGTAATGATGAAGATTGATTTTATGAAACGCAATTTTATTCTCATCTTCTTGATTCTCTTTTCTTAAATAACTGCATTAAAGGTTTAACGTAGTCAATGTCTGTGTAAATCAGTGCATTGTCGATACCATTGTTGGCAAAAATCTTGTTCAATTTGATGGATTCTGATTGAATGTATTTTTGATAAGCTTCGTTCCATGAGCTCATAGAAGTGTCTACCCATACATCTTTGTTTGTCTCAGAATCTCTGAATTTCACGAGGCCGACTTTAGGTAAGACAAGTTCTCTTTTGTCGGTTATTCTCAAACAAACCATGTCATGCTTGTTTGCTGCAATTCTTAATTGTTGGTCGAAAGGTTTTTTAGATATGAAGTCGGAAATTAAGAACGATGTTGTTCTTTTTTTGATAGCGCTTGTTAAGAAGCGTAATCCTTCACCGATGTCAGTTCCTTTGTGTTGCGGAGTGAATGTTACAATCTCTCTGATAATACGTAGGATATGACTTGAACCTTTTTTAGGAGGGATGAATTTCTCAACTTGATCGCTGAAGAATATCACGCCAACCTTGTCGTTGTTCTGAATTGCTGAAAATGCCAAGACTGCTGCCAATTCAGCAGTGAGGTCTCTTTTTGAGATATTTACCGAACCAAAGTCGTTTGAACCCGAAACGTCAATAAGCAACATTACTGTCATCTCGCGTTCTTCTTCAAATATCTTTACAAAAGGACGGTTGAATCGAGCAGTTACGTTCCAATCAATGTTACGTATGTCGTCGCCATATTGATATTCACGAACTTCACTGAAGGTCATACCACGACCTTTGAAGGCACTGTGATACTGACCGGAAAATATATTATTGGTCAAGCCACGTGTCTTGATCTCGATTTTTCTAACCTTTTTAAATAGTTCGTTTGTTTCCATGTCTCAACAAATCACGGCACTTCTACCATGTTTAAAATTTCGTTGATAATTTCTTCTGTTGTAATGTTCTCTGCTTCAGCTTCGTATGTCAATCCAATACGATGTCTCATTACGTCTGGTGCTACTGCGCGAACGTCTTCTGGAATAACATAACCGCGGCGTTTGATGAATGCGTAGGCTTTTGCTGCCATTGCAAGGTTTATCGTAGCACGTGGTGAACCGCCGTAACTGATAAGGTTGGCGAATTTCTTTAATTTATAATCGTTTGGATAACGTGATGCAAATACGATGTCGGTGATGTAGTTCTGAATCTTTTCGTCGAGATATACTTCACGGCAGACTTTTCTTGCATTCAGGATTTCTTTTGTTGATGTGACAGGTTTTATTTCTGGATAATCCTTGTTTATGTTTTGGCGAAGAATAATCTTTTCTTCTTCTTTTTTAGGATAATCGATTATGACCTTGAGCATGAAACGGTCGACCTGTGCTTCTGGAAGTGGATATGTTCCTTCTTGCTCGATTGGGTTTTGTGTTGCCATTACGAGGAATGGGTCTGGCAATGCAAAAGTGCTCTCTCCAATTGTGACTTGATGTTCCTGCATGGCTTCAAGCAAAGCACTTTGTACTTTTGCAGGAGAACGGTTGATTTCGTCGGCTAATACGAAGTTAGCGAAAACAGGACCCTTGCGTACTATGAACTCTTCGTTCTTCTGACTATAAATCATTGTACCGATTAAGTCGGCAGGCAAGAGGTCTGGTGTGAATTGAATACGACTGAAGTCTGCATCAATAATGCTTGATAATGTCTTGATAGCAAGTGTTTTTGCTAAGCCAGGAACACCCTCAAGAAGAATATGTCCGTTTGATAATAAACCAATTAATAATCTTTCTGTCATGTGTTTCTGTCCAACAATGACTTTGCTCATTTCAAGATTGATAAGATCAATAAATTGACTTTCTCTCTGGATTCTTTCGTTTAATTCACGAATATCTGTCTCAATCATAATGTCTTTTTTTGTTATTTATTAATATGTGCAAAATTAACAAGATTTTGTCAAATTTATTGCATGCTGACTAACATTTTTGAAAAATCAAGGCAAATCGCCATGACTTGCCTTGATTAGCAAATGTTATTAGTTAGGACAAAATTCACTTAATTGGTTCATCAGCTTTTTGCGGCTGTAAAAAATTCTGCTTTTTACAGTTCCTATTGTTAAATGCAAACAATCTGCAATTTCCTTGTATTTATATCCGTCG
Source organism: Bacteroidales bacterium (assembly GCA_045634185.1). GTDB lineage: Bacteria > Bacteroidota > Bacteroidia > Bacteroidales > F082 > Limimorpha. The sequence continues at coordinate 20,490 of JAZQZR010000015.1, forward strand.
TTGTACATGTCGAAGGCGCGACGGAAGTCTTCGTCCAACATCTTGATGCCTCTCTCCAATTCTATTGAATTAATTATTGACTGTGGGTCGGTGTCGGTGTTGATGTTGCTAATGTTCAAATAATAAAGATCTTCACTTTGGTCAATGATGGTGTTTGCTTTTTTGGTTCTGCGATAATTGTTGATAAAAATGTTTTTCATGATGGTGTAAACCCATGCTTTGAAATTGTTGTGGTTGACATACTTTTCTTTGTATATCAAAGCCTTGAGGAATGTTTCTTGCATTAGGTCTTTTGCGTCTTCTTCATTTCCTGTCAATTGTCTGGCGAATGCTTCAAGATTTTTCTGAAGAGCTGTTAAGCTGTTGTTGAACTCGATCGTTGTCATGATAAATGTTGTTTTTGTGTTTTTAAAATTGATTGTTGTTTGTTGTTGTGCTGCAAAAATAATATACAATTTTCTTTTGTCAATACCCTCGAAAGCGGCTTTGAAGGCATGTGCTTATATGTGATTGATTTATTGATAGTTATTAAATGTTAAATAAATGTTAAATTTTAAAAGTAAACGGAAAAATACCAAAAGTTAACGGATTTTAACATAAGTTAACGGAAATTAACATAAGTAATCGGGATAAAATAAGGCGGTTTTGTGTCGTTTTTAGACCAAAATATCACATTTTGCTCCGAATTTTAAAACATCCAACATAAATCTATTCTGATACATTAGTAATTGCATTTTTTTTTGTACTTTCGTAAAAAAATTATTTCAATGATGATTCCATTTGACAAAATTGCTTTGATAGGTTCGGGAAATGTTGCGTATGCTTATAATAAAGCATTGAAAAATAATGGAATACAACCTTTTTGTATTTATACTCGTTCTTCTGATAAAATTGCTGAAATAGAAGAGAAATTTGGAGTTAAAGCAACTTCAAGTTTTGATACTTTGCTCGATAGCGATTTGATTATTATTGCAGTGAAAGATGATGCCATTCATGAAGTCTCGCTTAATCTTAAAAATTATAAAGGATTATTGGTGCATACTTCAGGAACACAGCCTTCTTCGGTGTTGAGTCACATTGAAAATTATGGCGTTCTTTATCCATTGCAGACATTGACTAAAGATTTTGATGTGGATTTTAAGAAAGTCCCTCTTTTGATAAATGCTTCATCGTCAATCTATTTGGAAAAAATTAAAATTCTTGCAAAGATAATGTCTGATGTTGTCATTGAATGTAATGATGAAGATAGAAGATTGATTCATCTGAGCGCAGTCTATGTCTGTAATTTCGTGAATGTAATGCTTCAGATAGGTGATAAACTTCTTGGAGATAAGGGCCTCAATGTTTCAATATTTGAGTCTTTGGTAAAGGAAACGGTTGACAAGGCATTTGCTTTAGGGCCAGAAAATGCCATCACGGGTCCTGCTAAACGTGGCGATGTGGAGACAATAGAACGTCATAAGAGATTGTTGGAAAATAATCCAGATGAAAAGAAAATCTATGAATTGTTAACGAATTATATAATAAATAAATGTAGATAATATGAAAAATTATAAAGAACAACTAAAAGATATTACAACTTTTATATTTGATTATGATGGTGTTATGACAAGTGGTGACGTGTTGGTTGATGCTAACGGAGTGCCATTGCGTAGCACTAATGTTAAAGATGGTTTTGCGCTTCAGCTTGCGGCTCGTCTTGGTTATAATATCGCTATTATTACCGGTGGATATTCTGTTTCAATTGAGAAGAGAATGGAAATGCTTGGCATTAAAGATGTCTTTGTTCGTTCAGCAAGTAAAGTTGAAGTGCTTCAGAAATATATGGAAACCAAGAATTTGAAGCCTGAAGAAATTATTTATATGGGTGATGATCTTCCTGATTATCCTGTAATGAAAATGGTCGGCTTGCCTGTATGTCCGGCAGATGCTGTTTCCGAAATAAAAGATATTAGTTTGTATATAAGTCATTGCGGCGGAGGAAAAGGTGCTGTTAGAGATATTATTGAGCAGGTCTTGAAAGCTCAGGATAAATGGATGAAGGATTTTACTTTTTATGTTTGGTAAATAAAATATAATGAATAAGATAAAGGCGTTTTTTAAGTTGGTTCGATGGACTAACTTATTGATAATAGCAATGATGATGTGTCTCGTTAATTATTGCTTGATGTCACCTTTGCATGCATCTGGAATTGTTGGGGCAGTACCATCATCGCCGGCTTTTTTGTTGCTTGTTATCTCGTTGGTTTTCATAGTCGCTGGCGGCTATGTAATCAATGATTATTTCGATGTTGAAACCGACAAAATAAATAAACCGGATAAACTCATCGCAGGAAATGTCTTTACTGATAAAGAATTGAAATTCTTTTATAAGTCGTTGACATTCATAGGCCTGTTGACAGGGTTGATTTCTAGTGTAATGTTGATGGGCGTAAGGTTCGTGACATTGCTGGCAATATTGTTGTTGCTATCATGTCTTCTTTATTCTTATTCATATATATATAAAAGGAAATTTCTTGTTGGAAATATAATTGTTTCTGTATCAGTTGCTTTTGCGGTTTTCTTGCCTTGGCTGTTTGAATCATTTCATCTTTCTAATAATGCCTTGATTCTTTCAGCTTGCAAAGAAACAATGATGAATATTCTTCCTTTTGTATTGATATACACAGCTTTCGCTTTTTTGACAACATTGATAAGAGAAATAGTGAAAGATGCTGAGGATTATAATGGCGATTCGGTAACTAGTTGTAATACAATACCTGTTGTTTGCGGAATGTTAAAAACTAAGATAATAGTTGGCGTACTTTCTTTTGTGTTGTATGTTTTTCTAGCTTATTTTCATTGGGTTCTTGCTAGAATTCAGGCAGATGTAGCCAGATATATATTGATTGTAGCTGAAACACTGGGAATAATGCTTCTGCCAATGCTTTTTAATATAAAAGAATTCGCTGATTTTCACAGACTTTCTGTCATGCTTAAAATGATAATGGTAGTAGGAATGTTAACAATGTTATTCATATAATGTTAGAGAATTTAAAAAAATATAATATTATTCTTGCCTCGAAATCACCGAGGAGACAAGAACTTTTGAAAGGTATTGGCTTGCCTTTCTCAATTTTGACTAAAGAAGTCGATGAATCATATTCTCCGGAAATGCCAGTCTTTGATGTAGCACCTTATTTGAGCTATAAAAAAGCTAAGGCTTTTGAAGAGAATGAACTTCCTGATAATTATATGGTTATAACGGCTGATACTGTTGTTATTGTTGGGGATAAGATACTAGGAAAACCAAAGGATTTTGAAGATGCGTGCAATATGTTACGTCTGATTTCTGGAAAAAAACATTCGGTGGTGACTGGCGTGACAGTTCATACAAAAGAAAAGACCAAGACGTTTTCTGCAACATCTAAAGTTTCGTTCGAGCTTCTTGATGAAGAAGAGATAGAATTTTACGTTAATACATATAAGCCATTTGATAAGGCAGGATCGTATGGAATTCAAGAATGGATTGGTTATGTTGGAGTTAACAGCGTTGAAGGTTCTTATTTTAATGTTATGGGCTTGCCAACGCAGAAGTTGTATCAGATTTTAAAACGTTTTTGATTTTTAATGATGAATAAAAGTCTTTGTCGCTATTTCGAATGACGTCTTATTCATCTTTGGAAATGTTAAAAGAATGAAATTTATAATATGTTAAAAAAAGATAACTTTTATTTAGGTTTTATAGCTGCTATAGTGATATTTTTTGTCATTTACAGCTTGTTGAATCTTTTTACTGATTTTTCATATTTCTCGAGAGATCGTGATTCTCTTTGGGTTTACATGTTGTCAATAATCCCGACTTTGTTGTTGTCACGTTTTATGCTTGTGAAATGGGGTATGGAAAAAACAGGTAGAGGGATGATGTTCGTTTCTTTGTTGGGTGTTTTATTTATAATGTATTGGGTGTTGAAATGAAATATTATATTATAGCAGGGGAGGCGTCAGGTGATCTTCATGGCGCGAATTTGATAGCATCGATTAAGAAAAAAGATCCGCGTGCAAAAATACGTGCATGGGGCGGAGATTTGATGAAAAAACAAGGAGCGATATTGGCAAAACATTATCGTGACCTTGCATTTATGGGTTTTGTTGAGGTCTTGCTTCACCTTAAAACTATATTGAAAAATTTTAGTTTCTGTAAAAAAGACATTAAGAAATTTGAACCTGATGCAATCATTCTTATTGATTATCCCGGCTTTAATATAAAAGTGGCAAAATTTGCTCGCAAATTAGGTATCAAGGTTTATTATTATATCTCACCTCAGGTATGGGCTTGGAAAAAACGTCGTGTTCACACTTTGAAGAAAGTTGTTGATAAGATGCTCGTTATCTTGCCGTTCGAGAAAAACTTCTATGATGAATATGATGTGGAATCTCATTTTGTTGGACATCCGCTGCTTGATGAATTGTCTAAAGTCAAAAGTATTAGCAAGAAACTTTTTGCGAAACAGAACAATCTCGATCCCAAAAAAGAGATAATCGCTCTTATGCCTGGAAGTCGTAAACAGGAAGTGTCTAGGATGATGGAAACTATGTTGAAAGTCGTTAAGATGTTCCCTGATTATCAATTTGTTGTGGGTTGTGCGCCATCGCTTCCTGAAGAATATTATAAGGAATTGGTCGGTGATGAGAATGTGAATCTTGTCTTTAATAAAACATATCAGCTGCTGCAAGTTTCAAGTGCCGCTGTGGTTACTTCTGGAACTGCGACATTGGAAACAGCATTGTTTTATGTGCCAGAGGTGGTATGCTATAAAGGAAATCCTATTTCATATCATATAGCTAAGAGACTTATTAAGGTTAAATATATTTCACTTGTAAATCTTATTATGAATAAACCAGTTGTGAAGGAGTTGATACAGAACGACTTGACAGCTGAGAATATTTCTATGGAATTGAGAAGTATGTTGTCTGATTCGAAGAGACAGCGTGCCTTGCTTGAAGATTACGAAGAGTTGAGATTTTTGTTGGGTAATGCTGGCGCATCAGATAATGCTGCTTCAATCATAATTAATGATATGAAGAATCAATAGGCAATTCTTAATTATTTTTAACATAAATTATTGTAATTCATAGTTTTACGTATTGGATTTATTGTTATCTTGCAGCACTGTAGAAAGATATGTGCTGTGTGATGATATGTTGGTTTAAATATCCTTTTATCAGACTTTTAATTCCTTTTGCAACGGGGATTTGGCTGGCTTTTTTCAAAGGAAATGTCTGTGTTTCCGAAAAATTCGTCGTTTATTTGTTAATAATTCTTTTGGTTTTATTAACGTCTTTAATTCTTACTTCTGTTTTAATTAAAAACTATCGATATAGATACGTTTTTTCCGTATTATTAAATATATTCTTGTTATTGACGGGCTTCTCGTATGTGAGAATTCATGATTATAAATTGAAAGTCAATGATTTGTCCAATATTGAAATTACTCCAAAATATTATGTCGCTAGATTATGTGAATGTTCTTCTGTTAAGGATAATTCTGTTAAGGTGATGATGGAACTGATTGAAATAGAGGATGAGTCATCGATAAAACATGAATTTAAGTCTAAAATAATTGCGTATTTCGAGAAAGATGAAAGTTCGATGTCGCTTAAATATGGAGATTGTATAATTTTTCTTGCTAATCCTGAGGAAGTCAAGAAACCTCCTAATCCAGAGCAATTCGATTATAAGGATTATTTATATAAAAAAGGTGTCACGCATCAGGTTTATCTTAAGTCAGATAAATGGCTTAGTTTGAATTACAATAAATCTAATATGATATATGAACTTTCATATTCTTTGCGTGATTTCCTTTTGTTGACTATGCAGCGTCTTGGCGTTAAGGATGAAGAGTATGCTGTTGCTGCGGCGATATTGTTGGGCTATGATGACAGCCTTCCAATGGATTTGCGCCAGAAATATGTGGCAGCAGGAGCGATGCATATCTTATGTGTTTCCGGACTTCACGTTGGTGTGATATTTATGGTGTTTTCTTATCTTCTGTTTTTCCTTAATGACAGAAAGAAGACGCAGCGGCTGCTGAAACATCTGCTGTTGCTTTTGCTTGTATGGCTTTATGCTTTGCTCGCAGGATTGGCGCCATCTATTTTGAGAGCTACGATAATGTTGTCGTTTGTGGTGATTGGAAATGTTGTCAATAGAAAAGGTGTTTTGCTGAACTCGCTCGCTGCTTCTGCCTTAATATTGTTATGCATAAATCCAGCAAATCTTTTTGATATAGGATTTATGCTGTCGTATGTTGCTGTTATTGGCATTGTCGTTTTACAGAAACCTATTTCCAAATTGGTTTATTCAAGATATAAAATAGTGAATAAAATATGGGAGATAACTTCTGTTACAATTGCAGCTCAGATCGCAACAGTTCCTTTTACTATTTATTATTTTCATCAGTTCCCGACATATTTCTGGTTGAGCAACCTTTTTATGACGCCTATTTCGTCGGTCGTTATAATTGGCGGAATGATGATGCTGTTGGTTTTCTTTATACCTTATATTAATACAATGGTAGCATTCTTCGTATCTAAAATGATTTATGTTATGAATCTTGGCGTCGAATGGATTGAAGGTTTGCCGTTTTCTATAATAAAAGGTCTTTATATCGACACGAGCCAATTTGTGATTCTTTTGTTGATATTGCTTTCGCTTCTTTTGTTTGTTGAATTAAAAGAAAAAAGATTGTTTTTTTGTATGATGATACTATCATCTTTGTTCTTATTTGTAAATCTTAACAATGTTTTAAAGCAAAAGAATCAAAAAGAGATGGTGATTTATTCGATTAATAATGCGACTGCCATCGATTTTTTATGTGGAAGAGAGCATTTTCTTTTGTCGGATAGTGCTTTTTTTAATGATAAATCATCTTTTTCTTACAATATTGAGAATTTTTTAGTCAAAAAAGGTGTTTTTTTCAATGGAAAAACGATTCGATTTTGTGATAATTTTGACGATAATTTCGTGAAAAAGAGAAAAAGTGTCGTCATTTTTGGTGAAAAAGCGCTTGGGATGTCCGATGGAAGTGATCTTATAAGTGATACGCTTTCGTATAAAATTCCGCTTGATTTTATGTTCGTTTATGGAAAAAAGAGACAATCTCTCTCATTATTGTTGAATGTGTATAATTTTGATTATCTGATAATTGATAGAACTGTTCCGGCATATTTATCTTCTAGATTGATTGAAGAATCGGAGAAATTAGGCATAAAATATCACTCGATTAGAGAAAAAGGTGCTTTTGTTGTAAAATAATTTTTTTTTGATTTTATTTTCTTGATAATCAATGTAATGAAAATTTTTTTTCAAAAAAGTGAATTTTTTTTGAAAAAATGCTTGCAGATATGAAAAAAGGTCGTATCTTTGCACTCGTAATCAATAACACAAAAGGTTACGAAAAAATAAAAAAAGCAGGTGCTGTAGTTCAGTTTGGTTAGAATGCCTGCCTGTCACGCAGGAGGTCGCGAGTTCGAGTCTCGTCAGCACCGCAGAAAGTCTCTCAGAAATGGGAGACTTTTTCGTTTTATATATTTCCACGTATCGACACGTATCTTCATGTATATTTCTTACTTGTAGTCTTGTAGTCATGTTGTCTTGTAGTCTTTTTTTTCCTATCTTTGCATAAACATCTTTCGTTATGATAAATAAGATAAAATCTCTTGCCAAGGAACTTAAAGCTGACATTATTGACGTGAGACGTCATTTGCATCAGTTTCCTTGCTTGAGCTTTGAGGAATATGAGACTGCTATGTTTATTCATGCTTTGCTGGATTCATGGAATATCGAGCATGAATTCTTGACAGAGACTGGAATCGTCGCAACTATAAAAGGCATAAATCCTGAAAAGAAAACAATAGCGCTTCGTGCAGATATCGATGCTCTTCCTATTCAAGAGAGAAACGAATGTCAATATAAATCAACTGTCGATGGCGTGATGCATGCATGCGGTCATGATGCGCACGCTGCGATGTTACTCGGCGCAGCGAAGATTCTCAATCAGATGAAAGATGATTTTGAAGGAACCATAAAACTTGTTTTTCAGCCCGGAGAAGAGAAACTACCAGGCGGAGCGTCTGTTATGATAGAAGAAGGCGTTTTGAAAGATGTCGATTTGATTATTGCGCAACATGTATATCCTGAACTTCCATGCGGCGAAGTTGGCTTTCATGCCGGTGAATTCATGGCTTCCTGCGATGAGATAAATATCACGATAAAAGGTAAAGGCGGACATGCTGCCAAGATAAATGAACGCTCCAACACCACGGTGGCAGCTGCTAAAATATTATGCGCCATCTCAGAACTCAGCTCCGAGTTTAACAAAGAAGAAAGAAAAAATCCTATCATAATAGCTTTCGGCAGTTTCATCGCCGACGGCACTTACAACGTGATTCCTGATAAGGTAAGTCTCAAAGGAACGATGAGAACCTTCAGTGAGGACGACAGAAAATCTATCAAAAATGAGATAAAGAAAATCTGTGCTGAAGTCGCGGCTTCTTTCGATGTACATGCAGAACTCTTTATCGAAGAAGGTTATCCTGTCTTGATAAATGACGTTAATTTGACTAACAACCTGATGTTGTGTGCAAAAGAATTTATGGGAGAAGATAAAGTCAAGGCGATACCACAGCTGATGACAGCGGAAGACTTCGCTTGGTATTCGCATAAGACCAAAGCTTGCATGTATAGAATTGGAACCTCCAATGTGAAAAAAGGCATCGTTTCAAAACAGCATACTCCGACCTTCGACATCGACGAAGACGCCTTGGAAATAGGAGTGGGACTGATGGCGTGGTTGGCGGTTTGCAATTTATAATTAACAGCTAAATTTCAGTTTGTCTTGGGCGTTCCGGCAAAGCCGTCGGGCTTTCCGCTATATCTTTTTCCGCTTCGCTCCAAAAGGATGCCGCTCCAATCCCTAACGCATTGGTGGCGACGAGTCCCAAACTGCTAGCAATGAAAAATGGTCGCTGCTACAGCAAAAAAATCTGTTGTCCGTTGTCCGTTGTCCGTTGTCTTTTTTTATCTTTGTAAAAAATATCTCTATGAAAATTTTAGTGACATACGCTTTTGATGAGGAGATAATTCCTTTTGAAATACAAGGCATTGATATCACGTTCCTTAAGACGGGAATGGGTAAGGTGCTATCGGCGTTTAACTTGACAAAAGCTCTTTGTGAAGAGAAATATGATTTGGTGCTAAATGTCGGTACTGCTGGCACTCTCAATCATGAGGTGGGTGATATTTTCGTATGTCATCGTTTTGTTGACAGAGACATGGAGAAGATAGAACTTCCTGATGTATGTTCTGATATATCTTTCCCTGAAAAAGTAGGGATAGGAACTATTGACGAATATAATAAAATTGGTGTTTGTAATACAGGCGACAGCTTCGTGACAAAGGCAGCTCATTTCAATGGCGATGTCGTTGATATGGAGGCTTTCGCTCAGGCTATGGTCTGCAAAGAGATGAATGTTGATTTCGTCTCTGTAAAATATATCACTGACATAATCGGTCAGAACTCAGGTGAGATATGGTTGGACGAGCTTCGTGACGCTCGCGAGGCCTTAAAAGAATTTTTCGCATGAACTTATTAGATTGGCTTCCGATAACAAAGAAAGAGACCGACTTGCGCGGATGGAGCGAAGTCGATATAGTTATTATCACCGGCGATGCTTACGTCGATCATCCTGCTTTCGGTGCTGCTGTGATAGGACGCGTCCTCGAACATCATGGCTACAAGGTGGCGCTGATTCCGCAGCCTAACTGGCGCGACGACCTCCGCGATTTTAAAAAATTCGGCAAGCCTCGTCTTTTCTTCGGCATCTCCGCCGGCGCTATGGACTCGATGGTGAATCATTATACTGCCAACAAACGCCTGCGCTCCAACGATGCCTACACTCCAGGAGGCGAAGCAGGCTTCCGCCCTGATTACGCTACAATAACGTATTCCAATATACTTAAGAAATTATATCCAGACACGCCTGTCATAATCGGTGGCATTGAAGCTTCTTTGCGAAGAGTGACACATTATGACTATTGGGCAGATGAACTGAAACCTTCTATAATGCTTGATTCTAAAGCTGACCTCGGCGTATATGGAATGGGAGAACTTGGCATAGTGGAAATCGCTAGAGCTTTGGATGAAGGTAAAAAGATTGAAGAGATAACGAATGTTCCTCAGACTTTCTTCCTTAAGAAAAAGTCACAGAATGTGAAGTGTGAATGGAACGACTTGCGTTTGGCTTCTCACGAGGAATGTCTGAAAGATAAGAAGACATATGCTTCTAACTTCAAAAATGTGGAGATAGAATCGAATAAGAAGAAAGCGAATCGTCTGCTTCAAGATGTAGGCGATTATACCTTATATATTAATCCTCCTTATCCAACGATGACGGAAGCACAGATTGATGCTTCTTTCGATTTGCCTTACACTCGTCTGCCGCATCCTAAGTATGCAAAACGTGGCGTGATTCCGGCATACGAGATGATACGTCATTCTGTTAACATTCATCGCGGCTGTTTCGGAGGATGTGCTTTCTGTACTATCTCGGCGCATCAGGGCAAGTTCGTGGCTTCACGTAGTAAGGCTTCTATCATGAAAGAAGTGAAGCAGGTTACTGAGATGGAAGACTTCAAAGGTTATATCTCCGACCTCGGCGGTCCTTCTGCCAATATGTATCGCATGAAAGGAAAGGATGAGAGTCTTTGCGAGAAATGTATTCGTCCGACTTGTATACAACCGAATGTATGCAAGAATTTAGACACCAATCATCATCCATTGATTGAATTATATAAGGAAGTGGATAAGATTCCGGCTGTGAAAAAAGCTACCATAGGTTCGGGAATACGTTACGACTTGTTCTTGACTAATGAAGACCCATCAGGAAAATTGGGTTACGATGAATATTTCGAACAGCTGATGAAACGTCATGTGAGCGGCCGTCTCAAGGTAGCTCCAGAACATTCCAGCGACGAAGTCTTGAAATTGATGAGAAAGCCATCGTTCAATCTTTTTGTCAAACTGAAAAAGAAATTCGACAAGGTCAATGAGAAGCATCATCTCAACCAGCAGCTGATACCTTATTTCATATCAAGCCATCCTGCATGTACTTTGACTGATATGGCAGAACTTGCGGTGAAGACGAAGGAATTAGGATATAAATTGGAGCAGGTTCAAGATTTCACTCCAACACCGATGACATTGGCTACGGAGATTTATTATTCCGGTTATGATCCATATAGCTTGAAGCCTGTTTTCGTTGCTAAGACAAAACAAGAGAAGTTGGATCAGCAGAGATTCTTCTTCTGGTACAAGCCTGAGAACCGTCAGTATGTGAAAAACGCCTTGCGTAAAATAGGAAAGGCGGTGTGGATAGATAAACTTTTTAGAAATTAATAACTGACAAATAACATTGATGGAAATAAAAAAAGGATGGTTTTAAGCCATCCTTTTTTTTATTTGTATATTGTCGATTATTCTATGACCAATCTGAATCCAGTGTTGTAGTCGCGGTAGTGGATGCCTTGTTGGTAGCGTGCTGTGACTCTTGCTTGTTGAGCGTTGGTGTTCCAGCTGCCGCCGCGGAATACGTGGTATCCTGTGTAATATTCGCCTACAGGGTCTGTGACAGCGCCTTCTGAATATTGGTAGTACCAGTCTTGGCACATTTCCCAAACGTTGCCGCTCATGTCGTAGAGACCTAAAGTGTTAGGGTTTTTCTTTCCGACTTCGCTGCATTTGTCGCTATTGCTGTCAATCCAAGCGAATTCAAGTACGTTGTCGCCACCTGCGTATAAAGCGTAATTAGTGTTAGCGCCGCCTCTTGCTGCATATTCCCATTGAGCTTCTGTTGGAAGAGCGAAATTCAAACCTGTGAGTTCGTTCAATTTGCCGATGAAAGTCTCAACTTCATTGAAAGACATTCTGTAAGCAGGGTATTTGTCGCCTTTGCCGAATTCGTCTTCCCATTGCATATCGTTTTCATCGTTAGGAGTAGCGTTCATCACAGCTTTCCAGAGACTTTGTGTCACTTCGTATTTGTTGATATAGAAAGGACTTACTGTAACTTGGTGGACTGGAGATTCCCAGCTTGTTGCGTTTTCGTCGTAGTTGTAATATTCAACGGAATCTTTTTGTGCGCCCATATAGAATGTGCCGCCGTCAACTTTAACCATATTGCTAATCATTTCTCTGATAGCGTCTTTTTCGTTCTTGTTCAAGTCGCCAGTCCAGTTGATGTCGAAACCGTTGATGGTTTCATTCTTGGTATTGTCATTGTTGCATGATTGTAATGCTAAAAAGCAACATAAAACTATTAATAATTTTTTCATAATGATATGATAATAAATGATTTGTCAAAATGATAAAAATGAAAATACAATAGTGTCATCACACTTTCTTTTCGATTGTAAATATACAATATTTTTTAATTATATAAAGATGTAAGAAATTTTTATTTTTCTATCTTTGTGATTCAAATTTCGAAATAATGAAAAAGCTTTTCTATATTGATTCTTGTTTGAGATCGGGCTCAAATACAAAGGTAATTGCCGATGCATTGATTGACAGACTTTCTGAAAGATATGAAGTTGAGACGATAAAATTGTCAGATTATGATTTCCCTGTTGTTAAAGACGATATTTTAAATGAAAGAAGCAGCGGTTATGTTCCAGAGGAATATGTTCGGATTGCAAGGAAAATTGCGGACGCCGACCGACTTGTCATTGCTGCTCCTTTCTGGGATATGAGTTTTCCTAGTGCACTGAAGGTCTTTTTCGAAAATATGTCGTTGTTCAACGTGACTTTCGCTAGCAATGAAAAAGAATGTTACGGATTATGCAAGGCCGAGAAAGTGCTTTATATCACAACGCGAGGTATGAATATCAAGACGGGTGACGAGATGGAGCAGGCTACTCCTTATATCAAAGCGATTAGTAAATTGTGGGGACTCGGCGAGTTGCATGTGATAGCAGCGGAAAATATGGATTATAGCTCAGAAGAACAGAAAGCGGAGAAAATCCAAAGCGCCATAAAAGAAGGTAAAGATTTGTGTGACATTTTTTAAGGCTAAAGACAAAAGGTAAAAGACAACTACTTTAGTCGTTAGACATTTGCCATTAGACTAAAACTAATATTTATGGAACGTGATGTTGCTTTGAAGAAGATTCTGCATTACTGCGACTATCAGGACAGATGCAGGAAAGAGATTTTTACTAAACTGAATTCTTTCGAACTTGAAGTTGATGACAGAGATTTCATCATTGATTTTCTTAACGATGAAGGCTACATCAACGACGAACGATATTGTCGTTCTTATGTGAAAAGCAAACTGAATCTGAAAAAATGGGGCGTCAATAAGATAAAGCTTTCCTTGATGACTAAAGGTGTCGACAAAGAAATCATTGATGATGTTCTCTCGGAAATTGACAGAGATTCTTATAAGGAAGAACTTGTCAATCTTTTGAAAAATAAAAAGATAAACGAAGATGACCCTTACAAGCGCAAGGCTAAGCTGATACGATATGCCGTCTCGAAAGGATATTCGATAAGCGAAGTTATGGAAATAGTTAATGGCAATAAGTTTTGAGCAACGAACTCATTTCTCAAGGCTCGTAACTTGAGACGTAAAAAAACTTGTGTTTTTAAATAATAATCTCTAAATTCGCAACTGAATTTTCACATTAAAACTATATTGTTATGTTAAACAAACTATTCGGATTTGATCCACAGAAACACAATGTCCGTACGGAGATAGTCGCGGGCATCACCACTTTCCTCACTATGTCGTATATTCTTGCAGTCAACCCTGGTATGTTTGGTATTCTTGAAGGAATGCCTGCCGGTGCTGTCTTCACGACAACTGCTCTTGCCGCCATCATCGGTACTCTCGCAATGGCGTTTTTTGCCAAGTTGCCTTTCGGTCTTGCTCCTGGTATGGGACTTAATGCGTTCTTCGTCTTCTCTGTTTGTCTCGGTATGGGATATTCGTGGCAGTTCGCTTTGACCGCTGTATTTATCGAAGGTATTTTGTTTATTCTCATGACTATAACCAATATCCGAGAAGCTATTGTCAACGCTATTCCTAAGAATCTGCGTTATGCTATAGGCGGCGGTATTGGTCTTTTCATCGCGTTCATCGGTATGCAGAACGCTGGTATTATCGTTAATGATGACGCCACTTTGGTTGCGCTCGGAGATATTACTTCAGGCTCTGCTCTTCTCGCAGTTATTGGTTTGGTTATCACAGGCGTTTTGTTTGCTTTGAATGTTAAAGGAGCTATGTTGATTGGCATCCTCGCAACAACATTGATAGGCATTCCAATGGGCATCACCGAATTTAAAGGTGTCGTCTCAATGCCTGAATCCATTGAACCTATCTTCTGCAAATTTGAATGGGATAAAATATTCACACTCGATATGCTGGTCGTAGTATTTACATTCTTGTTTATCGATATGTTTGACACAGTAGGAACTCTCATCGGTGTTAGCACAAAAGCCAAGATGGTTGACGAAAAAGGCAATATTCCACATTTGAAACAAGCTTTTATGGCAGACGCTATCGCTACTACTGCTGGCGCTGTACTTGGCACATCAACGACGACAACATACGTTGAGAGTGCTTCAGGTGTTGCACAAGGCGGCCGTACAGGTCTCACAGCATTTACTATTGCAGTATGTTTTGCAGTGGCATTGTTCTTCTCTCCATTGTTCCTTTCAGTGCCAGGCGCAGCAACAGCACCGGTTCTTATCCTTGTCGGTATGCTCATGATGGAACCTGTAAGAAATATCGATTTTGATGACGCAACAGAAGCGATACCAAGTTTCATCTGTTTGGTTATGATGCCTCTCGCGTATTCAATCTCTGCAGGTATCCTCCTCGGTATGATTGCTTATGTCGTTATCAATGTATGCTGCGGCAAATTCAAGAAGATAACACCTACAATGTACATACTTGCGATATTGTTTATTTTGAAATACATCTTTATATAGACTAAAGGCGAATGACTAAGGTCTAAAGGATTAAGTCGTATCAACATTATTATGTTTTAAAAAGTATTGTTGGTACGGCTTTTTTGTTGTTAGTTGAAAAGTTTTAACTAAGGGATGTTGAATCATAGTTCAAAAGCCAATAGCCAAAGTTTTTGGTTAAAAAAAACTTTTGCCATTTGCCTTTAGCCTTTAGCCAATTTTCTTATCTTTGCAAATCACAAATTTAATTTCAATATAATGATAACAATAGAAAACTGTAAAGAGTTAAGTAAGAGGATTGAATCCTTGAGGAGGTATCTTTGACATCGACGGTAAGTTGATGCAGATTAAAGAATTAGACGAACAGACCAATGCCGACGGTTTCTGGGATGACCCTAAGAATGGCAAGATTATCATGCGCAAGATGCGTGACGTGAAGAGTTGGGTTACTGCCTACGATGACATCGTAAAAGCTAACGAAGACCTTGGCGTGTTGTTCGATTTCGCTAAAGAAGGCGAAGCAGAAGAAGAGGAAGTCGATAAACAATATGAAGAGACAGTACGTCTCGTAGAAGAACTCGAGTTCAGAAATATGCTTCATGAAGAAGCTGACCAGATGAGCTGCGTCTTGAAGATTAACTCAGGCGCCGGCGGTACAGAGTCACAAGACTGGGCACAGATGCTCATGCGTATGTATCTCCGTTATGCAGAGTCTCATGGTTATAAGGTAAGAATAAGCAACTTGCTCGAAGGCGATGAAGCTGGTATCAAGACAGTGACAATGGAAATCGATGGCGATTACGCTTACGGTTATCTCAAAGGCGAAAACGGCGTTCACCGTCTCGTCCGCGTCTCTCCTTACAACGCACAAGGCAAACGTATGACTTCATTCAGCTCTGTATTCGTCACACCTCTCGTCGACGATTCTATCGAAGTCGTTATCGACCCTTCAAAAATCTCTTGGGATACATTCCGTAGCGGCGGCGCAGGCGGACAAAACGTTAACAAAGTCGAGTCTGGCGTTCGTCTCCGTTATCAATATAAAGACCCTTACACAGGCGAAGAAGAAGAAATCCTCATCGAAAATACAGAGAGCCGCGACCAGCCTAAGAACAGAGAGAATGCTCTCCGTCTCTTGAAATCTCAACTCTACGATAAAGAACTTCAACATCGTATGGAAGAGAAAAACAAAATCGAGGCCGGCAAGAAAAAAATCGAATGGGGCTCTCAAATCAGAAGCTACGTCTTCGATGACCGCCGCGTGAAAGACCACAGAACAAACTTCCAGTCAAGTAACGTACAAGGCGTTATGGACGGCAAGATAGACGAATTCATCAAAGCATATCTGATGGAGTTCGGACAACAAAGTTAATTAAAGTTTAGAGTGTAAAGTTTAGAGTGTAGAGTAGTTGAAAGTTTATATAAATTCAAAGACTCTACACTTTATTCTATAAACTCTACACCCTACACCCTACACTCTACACCATAAACACTACACTAAAATGATAACATTCTCAATAGCCTTAATAATCCTCGTCTTAGGATATTTCATCTACGGAAGATATATCAGCCGTATGTTCGGCGTTGACGAGAAACGTGCTACTCCGGCAGTGACAAAAAACGACGGCGTCGATTATATCGAGATGCCTACATGGAAAATCTTCATGATACAATTCCTTAACATCGCTGGACTTGGTCCAATCTTCGGAGCTATCATGGGAGCGAAGTTCGGAACGTCGTCATATCTCTGGATTGTGCTGGGAACTATATTCGCCGGCGCCGTCCACGATTACCTCTCTGGAATGGTGTCGCTGCGTAACGACGGCGCCAGTCTCCCTCAGATAGTTGGTAAATATCTAGGAAAGAAGACAGAAAGAGTGATGATAATATTCACCTTGTTATTGATGGTGCTTGTCGTAGCTGTCTTTGTATTGCAGCCGGCGCAGCTCATTGCGGGAATGACACCTACTAATCTCAACGTATATTTCTGGGTGATTGTGATATTCGCTTATTATCTCATCGCTACCATTTTGCCAATAGACAAAGTCATCGGAAATGTATATCCTCTCTTCGGCGGAGCCTTGATGTTTATGGCGATAGGAATACTCGTCGTTCTTTTTATCAAACAACCGGAACTCCCAGAGATGTGGAACAGCTTCGGAACGAAATATGAATCGGGACCGATATTCCCTATGATGTTCATATCCATCGCCTGCGGCGCTATCAGCGGATTCCATGCCACACAGTCGCCTCTCATGGCTCGCTGCCTCAAGAATGAGAGACACGGACGTCCTGTCTTCTACGGCGCTATGGTGGTAGAAGGCATAGTCGCTTTGATATGGGCTGCTGCTGCAACGACATTTTTCCAGGAACATGGTAGCAACTTCACCGCAGCGCAGGTGGTTGACTTCTTGTGTAAAGACTGGCTCGGCGCACTCGGCGGAATACTAGCCATCTTAGGTGTCATCGCTGCTCCTATCACTTCGGGCGATACCGCGATGCGTTCTGCACGTCTCATACTTGCCGATATGCTGCACATGGAACAGAAGAGCATCTCTAAACGCTTGTTGCTCTGCGCTCCTTTGTTTGTGGTATCCCTCGGATTGCTTGTCTTCAGCATCGTCAACGCTAACGGATTCACAATAATATGGCGTTATTTCTCATGGTGCAACCAGACACTCTCGGTGTTCACTCTATGGGCATTGACGGTATATCTCGTCCTTGAAAAGAAAAATTATTTCGTGACATTATTGCCGGCACTCTTTATGACTTGTGTCGTCACGACATATATCTGCATCGCGCCAGAAGGATTCCAAATCAATCCTACAATCTCTTATGTGTTTGGCGGCGTTGTGACATTGGCAGCGATGTTTCTTTTCGCAAGATGGGAAAAAAGCTTAAAGCTTAAAGTTTAGAGTTCAGAGTTCAAGGTTCAGAGTTCAAAGTTCAAAAATTATGCATTATGAATTATGAATTATGCATTAACGACAATGTTAAGGATTTTATAAAAAAACATCTGAAAGACGATGTCAACAAATTGGCGTTGTCGAAGTTCCCGGAAGGCATCGACAGGGAATTTGTCATCCGACAGATTCATGCGCGTCAGGTGTTGGACAAGAAGTTGCCATCATGGGCGGGAAACGATGAACTCATTTTCCCTAAAAAACTGTCGTTGGAACAATGTTCGTCCGAACTCACCGCAAAATATAAAACGACTCTGTTATCCACGAAAGCACACGAAACCACACGAAAAGAATTTAGTGCCAATTCGTGCGATTTAGTGGATGAAGAAAAATCCACGAATCTTCACGAATCTTCACGAAAAGAATTTAGTGCCAATTCGTGCGATTTAGTGGATGAAAAAATATCCACGAAAGCACACGAAACCACACGAAAAGAATTTAGTGGCAATTCGTGCGATTTAGTGGATGAAGAAAAATCCACGAAACCACACGAAACTTCACGAAAAGGATTTAGTGCAGATTCGTGCAATTTAGTGGATGAAGATTTAGTGGAAGAAAAGTTATCCACGAATCTTCACGAATCTTCACGAAAAGAATTTAGTGCCAATTCGTGCAATTTAGTGGATGAAAAGTTGTCTACGAAATCACACGAAATCACACGAAAAGAATTTAGTGCCAATTCGTGCAATTTAGCGGATGAAAAAATATCCACGAAACCCCACGAAACTTCACGAAAAGAATTTAGTGCCGATTCGTGCAATTTAGTGGATGAACATTTAGTGGATGAAAAGAGAATATTAGTGGACCTCACTGGCGGCATGGGTGTCGACACGGCTTTTCTATCTGATGATTTTGATAAGGCATATTACGTGGAGATGCAGGAGGAACTATGCGAGATAGCAAAGCATAATTTTAAGATTCTCAATAAAAATATTGAAGTCGTCAACGATAACGCTGAGCATTTCCTAACAATATGCGACAAAGCAGATTGCATCTATCTCGACCCCGCTCGTCGCGACGAATACGGTCGTAAGATGGTCTCGCTTCATGATTGCTCGCCTGATACTGCTGAACTACAAGACATCTTATTAGAGAAGGCGAAGACTGTCATAGTGAAACTTTCTCCTATGCTCGATATTGATATTGTCAAGAAAGAGTTAAAGAATATTAAGGAAATACATGTCGTCGCTGTTAGAAATGAATGTAAAGAACTTGTTGTGGTTCTTGGTCAACAGACAACAGACAACGGACAACAGACTTCTTTCACGGCTCACGGACCGAAGTTCATGGCAATAGATTTACGTGAGGGATGGAATTTCTCTTTCACTGAAGACGAAGAACAAAATGCTGAATGGACATTGGCTGATACTGTCGGGAAATATCTCTATGAACCTGGCGTGGCTTGCATGAAAGCCGGATGCTTCAAGCTTTTGTCGCAAAAATATAATCTGGATAAACTGCATAGAAACAGTCATTTATATACTTCTGACGAATTGATGCACGATTTTCCAGGAAGAATATTTGAAGTTATAAATGCTGTTCCTTTTGATAAGAAAACGAAGAAAAACATTTGGACTTTAAGTTTTGAAGACGCAAAGATACCAAGACACCAAAACGCAAAGAATGACTCTGCGACTCTGAGTCTCTGCGACTCTGCGACCTTAAAAAAAGCAAGCGTAGCGACTCGTAATTTCCCTCTCTCGGCAGAAGAACTGAAAAAGAACCTGGGATTACAAGACGGCAACAATTTCTATATCTTCGGCACCACGATGAAAGGCGAGAAGAAGATAGTTGTCCTGACGAAGAAAATATGAACTTTGAACTCAGACACTGATGGCTGATAGCTGACAGCTTTCAGCTAATCCGGGCGTTCCGGCGAAGCCGTCGGGCTTTCCGCTATATCTTTGCTCGCTCCGCTTACGCCTCCGCTCGCAAAGGATGCCGCTTCAATCCCTAACGCGGTGGGGTGATACTAAAAAAATAGATTTTTTTATTCTGAATTTTTGAATTTCTGAGTTTTTGAGTTTCAAAAAAATATATCTTTGTCATGTTTCAATTTATTAACTAAAATTATACAATATGAAAACAAGATTACTATTGGCATTTTGCCTTTTCGCTTTATTCACAACTGTTAAAGCTCAAGAAATTACATTCAAATATGACTTCAACGACAACTCTTTCAACGGATGGGTCGGTTACGATGCAGACGGCGACGGACATCAATGGGAGCTGCACAACTCGACAGTATCAGGCGGCATGGATGGCACTTACGGCGTTTATTCTTCATGTTACAACGCCGGAGAATTGACACCGGAAAATTATCTATATACAGCAGATACATATCTGATTACCGAGACGTCAAAATTGCATTTCTATCATTGTCAGTCCGACTTGGTATATTTCGCTGAGAAATTCGGTGTGATAGTGTCAGAAGATGGAATCAACTTCTTGATAGTATGGCATACTACATACACCGAACCACATGCTGACGGCAAATGGGGAGAAGAATTCATCGACCTCAGCGAATTCGCAGGTAAGAATATGTATATCGGATTCCTTCACTACGACTGCAGCGGAGCTACAGCTAACGGCATCAGAATCGACAATGTCGAGTTGATGTCTGATGGCGTTTCAATAGCAGAGAACAACATTTCTTTTGAAGTGTATCCAAACCCAGTGGAAAACAGCCTTCTCATCACCAGCGATGTTGAAGTAGAAAATGTAAGCATCATAGCGATGAATGGCGCTGTCATCTACGAAGGAGCATACAACAAGAACGGAATAGACGTTTCTGAATTAAATGCTGGAGTTTACTTCGTTAATGTTAAAAAAGGAAACGAAACAATAGTTAGACGTTTCGTTAAGAAATAAACATCTTATTACAAGAGACACCAAGACGCGGGGATTACACTCTGCGTCTTTTTTTTATTTGCGGGGAGGATGCGTTAGGGATTGGAGCGGCATCCTTTTGAAGCGGAGCGGAAAAAGATATAGCGGAAAGCCCGACGGCAGAGCCGGAACGCCCAAATTAGCTGTCAGCTGTCAGCTGTCAGCCATCAGTGTCAGAGTTCATAGTTCAGAATTCAGAGTTCAAAAAATAATTCCTCATTCCTAACTCCAAATTCCTAATTTTTCATATATTTGTACGTTTTAATAAAATTTAACAAATGGCTCAGAAACCTTCAATACCGAAAGGAACACGTGACTTCTTGCCTGAAGTCATGGTCCGTCGTAATTATATCTTCGATACTATAAAAGGCGTTTTTAAACGTTTTGGTTTTCAACCTATTGAGACTCCATCTATGGAGAATCTCTCTACACTCCTCGGCAAATATGGAGAGGAAGGCGACAAACTTTTGTTCCGTATCCTCAACTCAGGCGATTTTATGTCGGGCGTGGAACAGAATGGCGAAGCACTGCAGTCAGAGAAAATCGCGGGCAAGATTTGCGAGAAAGGGCTCCGTTATGACCTCACCGTGCCATTCGCACGTTTCGTGGTGCAATATCGCGACCAGATAGCATTCCCATTCCGTCGCTATCAGATTCAACCAGTATGGCGTGCCGACCGTCCTCAGAAAGGTCGCTACCGTGAGTTCTATCAATGCGATGTCGACATTGTCGGAAGCAACTCAATACTCAACGAAGCTGAACTCGTTCAGATAGTCGATGAGGTTTTCAACGCATTGAAAATTAACGTAGTCTTAAAGATAAACAATAGAAAAGTCCTTGCTGGTATAGCAGAATATATCGGCAAGCCAGACGCTCTCGTCGACATCACTGTCGCTATCGACAAACTTGATAAGATAGGCATCGACGCTGTCAATGCAGAACTCGCACAAAAAGGTCTTGACGCAGCAGCGATAGAAAAGTTACAGCCAATACTCTTCATGAAAGGCGACGCACGCGAGAAATTCGCACAGCTCAAGTCATTGATGAGCGGCATCGAAGTAGGAGAGAAAGGTATTGAAGAACTTGAGACATTGTTCGACTACATCGACGACATGAACGTCGGCATCGAATATGAACTCGACCTCACACTTGCTCGCGGATTGAATTATTACACAGGAGCTATCTTTGAAGTTAAGGCTAAAGACGTGGCTATGGGCAGCATCTCAGGCGGCGGTCGTTATGACAACCTCACCGGCATCTTCGGCTTGCAAGGCGTCTCTGGCGTCGGCATCAGCTTCGGCGCTGACCGTATCTACGACGTTCTCACAGAGTTGAACCTCTTCCCAGAAAAGAACGGCGACATAACAGAAGTCATTTTCCTCAACTTCGGTCCAAAAGAAGAGCGTTATTGCTTGCCATATCTCCAACAGCTGAGAAGAAACGGCATCAACGCAGAAATATATCCTGACTCAGCAAAACTTCAAAAACAAATGAAATACGCCGACCAACGCGGAATACCGGTTGTAGTCATGGCAGGTGAAGACGAAATGAATAACAAGACATTCACCGTCAAATTCATGAAAGAAGGACGTCAGGAAAAAATATCAGCAGAAAATTTAATTGAAATAATCAAATAATAATATCACAAATGAATACACATTATATTTCAGCAGAAACATTAACATTTGAAAGAGTTAATGAGATTATCACAAAAGGTTACAAACTCGCTTTGTCAGAAGACGCTAAGGCTCGCATTCAAAAATGCCGCGACTACTTAGACAAGAAGATGGAGACACAGACAACTCCAATCTATGGTATCACAACAGGTTTCGGTTCATTATGCAACCATAACATCTCTAAAGAAGACCTCAGCACTCTTCAAAAGAACCTCGTGATGTCACACGCTTGCGGTACAGGTGAATTCGTTCCAAAAGAAATCATCCGTATCATGATTTTATTGAAAGTTCAAAGCTTGTCATATGGTAACTCTGGCGTTCAAGTTGTTACAGTACAACGTCTCATCGACTTCTTCAACAACGATGTTCTTCCAGTAGTTTACAACCAAGGCTCACTCGGCGCATCAGGCGACTTGGCACCATTGGCAAACTTGATGTTACCTTTACTCGGTTTAGGTGAAGTACATTATAAAGGAGAAATCGTTCCTGCTGAAGTAGTCATGAAAGAATTTGGTTGGGAACCTATCACACTCCAATCAAAAGAAGGTTTAGCACTTCTCAACGGTACACAGTTCATGAGTTCATACGGTACTTACGTATTGCTCAAGGCATTCCGTCTCTCATATCTCGCCGACCTCATCGGTGCTGTTTCATTAGACGCTTTCGACGGCCGTATCGAGCCATTCTTCGATCAAGTACACCAAATCCGTCATCACGAAGGACAAATCAAGACAGCTGAGAGATTCCGTAACTTATTAAAAGGCAGTGAATTGATTGCACGTGAAAAGAAACACGTACAAGATCCTTATTCATTCCGCTGCATCCCACAAGTACACGGTGCATCAAAAGACGCTATCAAATATGTAGCTTCTGTCTTTATGAATGAAATCAATGCTGTTACCGACAACCCAACAATTTTCCCAGATGAAGATTTAGTTATCTCAGCAGGTAACTTCCACGGTCAGCCACTCGCTATCACATTAGATTTCTTAGCAATAGCAATGGCAGAACTCGGCAACATCAGTGAAAGAAGAGTTTACCAACTCATCGGTGGCAAACGTGAGCTCCCTTCATTCTTGGTAGCAGAACCAGGTCTCAACTCAGGTTTCATGATTCCTCAATATGCAGCAGCTTCAATCGTAAGCCAAAGCAAACAATTATGCTCACCAGCATCAGTCGACAGCATCGAATCATCACAAGGTCAAGAAGACCACGTAAGTATGGGTGCTAATGCAGCAACAAAAGTATTACGCGTAGCTGACAACTTGGAAAGAGTACTCGCTATCGAGTTGTTCAACGCAGCACAAGCATTAGACTTCAGAAGACCACTCAAGTCATCAGAAGCAATCGAAGCATTCGTAGCAGAATATCGCAAACACGTTGAATTTGTCAAGACTGACAAAGTTATGTACACAGAAATCGCTAAGTCGGTGAACTTCTTACAACAATACGAAGTTAATATTTAATAGTGTAAAGTTGAGAGAGTAGAGTTTAGAGTAGTTAGATGTGTATACTATCAACTGCTTTAAACTCTACACTTTACACTCTACACTTTAAACTAATAATAATATGGAATATCAAGAAGATTACAATTTAGGACAGGAAGAGCCAGACAGAAGACCGGAAATGTTAACGGTTTTATGTATTCTATCTTTTATCAATGCTGTTTATAATGGCATTGCCAATTTCATTTCTTTTGCATTTTATGATACTTTTCAAAATATTTTTGAACAGATGAGAAATGGAGAAGGTATGTTTGCGGATATGGCAGAACAGATGGGCGATAGTTGGACTACAATGGCTGAAACATCAGCATTGGCTTTTTCTGTAGGCAGAGGCTATTATTTCATTGAGATGATTCTTTTCATCGCCTCATTTGTAGGAGTATTGATGATGTGGCGTCTGCAAAAGAGAGGCTTCCATGTCTATACTATTTCACAGATATTGATGCTTATCGCGACATCAATATGTGTAGTAAGCAAAATTGGCGGAGGATTCCCATTCGGCCCTGTTTTGTGGACAGCCTTGTTTGTGATGATGTATTTCTCTCATTATAAAAGAGTCATGAAATGATAAATATGAAGCAAGAATTACCAGATATATTCATTAGAGGAAGAAAACTGACATTAGGAGTAAAACTTGTCGGTACTTTCGCTATTACCTTTTATTCGTTGTATTTCTTGCTTCTTACTATCTTTGGTTTCTTCTACAGAAGCGTCTATGACCCAGCATATTCCGAAGAGACATTGTTCAAGACCATGTTGATGTCCGCTATCCTTTGGTTTATTGTCGGAATGATAGTGGTGAGTCTTATACTTCTTTTCAGAAGAAAACGATACGGAAAATATCTGTTTATGATATTTACCATAATACTTATCGTATATCAGTTTGTTACATCTGCTAACCATGTATGGCTGATATATTTCCTTGAAGTGATGATGCTGGTTATAATGGCTCCTTTAAAAGTTTTTGTCACTATTAACAAGAAGATAATGGAAGAGGTGACAGACGTATCTAAAGTTGAAGAATAAAAATTAAAAACAAATAAAGATGATTAATATTACAATTGCCGGTGATTTAGGAAGTGGCAAGAGCACTGTTGCCAATCATTTGATAAACAATATTAACTATAGAATAGAATCAGCAGGATTGATTTTCAGAAGATTGGCTGAGCAACATGGAATGTCGGCTAAGGAATTTAATCAGTTTATCGAATCGAATCCTAAATACGACAATATGGTTGATGATACCATCAAAGAGATGGGTGAGAAGGAAGAGAACATCATCTTCGACTCACGTCTTGCATGGTATTTCGTGCCAAAGTCATTCAAGATTTATATGTATGTCGATGTTGATACAGCAACAGAACGTATCTTCAACGACACAGGCCGCGTCAGTGAATCATATTCCGACATGGCTACAGCCAAGAAGGAAATTATCGAGAGAAGAGAAAGCGAAGTGTTGAGATACAAGACTTTCTATAATATCGATATCAATAATTACAGCAATTACGATTTCATCATCGACACAAGTCACGCTACCAAAGACGAAGTCAATGAAGCTGTTTTAAGCAATTTCAAAGCCTTTGAACAAGGTAAGGAATACGACAGAATATTGCTTTCACCAAAGAACCTCATCATTGAGAATGATGCAGAAAATGCAGATTCAGATGACATTGAAATAGAAAAGAGAGAAGGCAAGTTTTATGTACTGAAAGGCTTCGCTAAAGTAAAAGCTGCATTGCAAGAAGGAAAGAACTTGGTTGCAGTGAAGAAGATGGTGGAATAAGAAGACTACAAGACTACAAGTTAAAGCCTTAAAGTTTCAAAATCTCAGGATGTGATTCTAAATACATGTCTCGTAATGGTATGCTTAAAATAAAGCAGACATCTATTAGACTGAGGTTGTATTTTCTATCACATCCTTTATTGTCTTTGACATTGTATTCTGGTGAGTTGTAAATGAAATTCTTGATGCCATCGAATTTTTCGTTGTGCTTTGTAAAGTATGAACCATACTCCACCGAGAATTGTCGCGATGCTGCCGACAATGATTCCGATTAATTCGATAATATTCATGTTGTATACCATTTATTTTGGTATTTGATATTGCAGAGATATAAATATTTTTTTTTGTTTTTATCAAAAATATTATCTTTGAAATCCAAATTTAGCATATATGAAAAAGGTGTTTTTGTTATTTATGATGTTGTCGGTGGCGATTCTGCATTCGTGTAAGGAAGATGTAATAATGGTTAAGAACGGTGAGTTGGTGCAGTTGAATCATGGTGGCACTCATCAGATAGATGCGGAATCTGTTTCAATGATTCGTTATGAATCATCTGACGAATACCATGCACAGGTAACTCAATATGGTTTGGTGCAAGCCAACTATGTAGGAACTGCTAATATTTTGTTGAATAATGATATCGAGGAAAAGATAGTAAGAGTTGAAGTTAAAGCAACAAGTAATTTATATGAAGAACCAGACATTGCATTTGGCGACACCAAGGCATCTGTCATAAATAAATTAGGAATACCATCAGAGGATAATGATAATACTTTCCTTTATCATGATTATTCTTCTACTGTCTCACATCTTATGATTTTGTTTGAAGATGACAGAGTGTTGTCGTATGCCGTTATGTTTGACCATAGTTATGCCTCTGAGCTGATGACATTTATAGGAGAACGCTACCGTTCATTGGGTGT
Source organism: Bacteroidales bacterium (assembly GCA_045634185.1). Taxonomy (GTDB): domain Bacteria; phylum Bacteroidota; class Bacteroidia; order Bacteroidales; family F082; genus Limimorpha. The sequence continues at coordinate 47,240 of JAZQZR010000015.1, forward strand.
CATTGATAAATATTTCTGTTATATCAACTCTTTGCGACTGGCTGATGCTACGATGATGGTAGGACTTGGGACATATAGTTACAATCAAGAAGTTTATGATGTGGCGGTTTATATGTCTGGAGAGGAAGTCGGAAAATTAGAATAAAAAGAAAAATCTCAGAATTCTGAGATTTTTTTATTTGAGATACTTAGTTTCTATTTAAAATTCAATAGTTTTTACAAACTCTTCAAATGCCGCTTTATTAGCTTCGCTGATTGGTTCGGCTGATGGCGATTCAAATGTCAGCGGGTTGATATATGTTCCGTTTTTGCAAAGTCTGAAGTCGAGGTGAGGACCTGTTGACATGCCGGTGCTTCCAACGTAGCCTATCAAATCGCCTTGTTTTACCTTGCTGCCTTTTTGTATTCCTTTGGCGAAGCCGTTAAGGTGCATGTAAGTCGTTGTGTATGTGCTGTTATGTTTAATTTTAAGGTAGTTGCCGCCGCCTTTTTTGTCCCATCCTTTTTCTATGACAGTGCCGTCGCCGATGGTGACGACAGGAGTTCCTGTAGCAGCTGCGTAATCCACTCCATGATGCGGGCGGACAACCTTGGTGACAGGATGTCTTCTTGCGTTGGTGAATGTGGAGCTGATACGGCGGTAGTTAAGAGGCGCTTTCAAGAATGCCTTGCGCAGGTTGGCGCCGTCTTCATCGAAGTATTCTCCTTTGCCGTTTTGTTCGAAATAATAGGCGTAATGTTCTGAACCAGCATTGTTGAGATAAGCAGCTATGATTTTGCTTATGCCTATCGACTCGCCGTCAACATATTGGTTTTCATAATAAACCTTGAAGGCATCGCCTTGTTGTATGCCGAAGAAATCTACTGTCCATGCGTAGATGTCTGATAGTTTCAATGTGAGGTAAGGGTCGCCGCCGTCAGCAGCTATGGCGTCCCATAATGATGTGGTTATCACGCCTTCTGTCATTTCCATCTTGGTTGTAACTTCTTTATGTCCAACCCATGCAGGCAATGAATCTGTGAGGCCGAAAACTGCGTAATCTACTTTGTTGATTTCATAAATCCAATATAATGGTGTAGCAACGCTGTCGCGTTTTATTAAAAAGGTGTGTCGTTGTCCTGGTTTTATCTTTCTTATGTCGAAGGTCTTTCTGTGGTTTTTCTCGATATGAGTTATCACATTGTAGCTGATGTTTTTCTTCAGCATGATGTTAGAAAGGAATTGGTTCTTTTTTATTGTATCTATCTCGACATCCAGTGAGTCGATGCAGATGCCGTAAAGATATTCAGGTTCTTTGAATTTCTTGGTTTCTTTTTTCTCTATATCTTCGTTGCCGCGAGGTATAACTAAAGCAATAATGATGAAAAGGAATAATCCGCCCAGAACACTTAGGTAGGTGCTAGTGTTATTTTTGAAATTATTCTTTAAGAAATCAATTATACCGCGGAAGTTCATGATGATATTTTTTAAGGTTTAAGGAAGATGACAGATTCCTATATTAATTAAAAAGAACAAGAGAGAGAAATAATCCCTCTCTTGTCTCAATATTTTTTCACATTATTTATTTAATGCTTGTTTGTAGCCAGCTTCAACAGCTTTGAGGTTGAGGTTAACAACTTCTTCACCTTTTCTGCCGAATTGTTCGCGGATACTGTTTTCTATTGTTTCCATTTCGAAGCCGAGGAAAGGAACAGCAGCGCCGAAGATAACCATGTTAGCAGCGCGGACGTTACCGCATTCTTTAGCGATGTTGTCGGCGTCGATGATGATAGCGTTGTGTTTTTTCAATTCTGCGTAAACCTCTTCAACTTCAGGATAGTTGTTGATGTTGATGAAAGGTTCGCTAGCTGTAATGATGACGCCGTCTTTAGCGAGCATTGGCAAGTAGCGGAGAGCTTCCATTGGTTCTACAGAGATGATGAGGTCGGCTTTGCCTTCTGGAATCAAGTCTGATGCTATTTCATTGTCTGAAAGACGGAGGTGTGACTGAACGTCGCCGCCTCTTTGGCTCATGCCGTGTACTTCAGCTTGTTTGAGATACATGTTTTTCTCAACAGCAGCGATGCCTATACAAGAAGCGATACTAAGGATACCTTGACCGCCAACACCGGCTAATATAATATCTTTTTTCATGATAGTCTTTTATTTAATGTTAATTAATTTGCTGCTTTTTTTGCACGCATCTTTCTACTTAATGTTTGGATACATTCACGACGTGGGATGATGACAGATACGCCTTCGTAAGCCAACTCTTCTTTAATTACCTGAACATTGATTTCGTGTTGGTTTGGAAGAGGTTTGATAACTCTTACGTGGTCAGGGTCAACGCCTAAGCCTTTACAGATGCTTTCGAGGCGACCTTCTGCTGAAGATTTCTGACCGCCTGTCATACCTGTTGTTGAGTTGTCGAGAATCATGACGACGATGTTGTTGTTGTTGTTAACAGCGTCGAGCAATCCTGTCATACCTGAGTGAGTGAATGTTGAGTCGCCGATACAAGCTACTGCTGGGTAGAGGCCTGCTTCAGAAGCGCCGATAGCCATAGTGATACTTGCGCCCATGTCGACTGTACTGTTGATAGAATTGAGAGGAGGAGTAGCGCTGAGTGTGTAGCAGCCGATGTCGCCGAATACTCTGCCCTTTTCATATTCTGACATAGCTTCGTTGAGAGCTCTGAAAGAATCCCAGTGAGGACATCCGTCGCACAATTTTGGAGGACGAGCCTGTACTAATTCTGGAATAGGAGCGCCTACTTCGAATGGTCTGCCAACAGCTTTAGCAGCGATGTTAGGATTGAGTTCTCCGTCGCGTGGCAATGTTCCGTCTAAACGGCCGTGGATTGGCTTGCCTGTTGCCAAGAGACCTTTTAATAATTCTTCAACGATTGGATAGCCTTCTTCCATGACTAAGATTTCGTCGCATTCGTCATAGATTTTTTGAATCATGGCGATTGGAAGTGGATATTGGCTTATCTTGAGAACTGGGTAAGGAATAGTTTCATTGTTGTAGTTTTCTTTCAAATAGTTGTAAGCCAAACCGCAAGCGATGATACCTAATTTCTTGTCTGTTCCTTCGAAATATTTATTGAAACCGCTCTCGTTGCTGTCTTGTTCCATAACAGCTTGTTTTTCGAGCAATTGTTTGTATTGTCTTCTAGCGATAGCTGGAAGCAAAACGAATTGACGTAAGTTTGATGGGAGAGCTACTTCATTTTGTGCGCGTTTTTCTGTACATACAACGCCAGCGCGTGAGTGAGCCAAACGAGTAGTTACGCGTAACATAACAGGAGTTCCGATCTTTTCTGAGAGGTCGAAAGCGTAACGTGCCATGTCGTAAGCTTCTTGTTGGTTTGATGGCTCGAGCAATGGGATGAGAGCAAACTTAGCGTAAGTACGTGAGTCTTGCTCGTTTTGTGAAGAGTGCATTGATGGGTCGTCGGCTGCCAAAACAACCATACCGCCGTTAACGCCTGTCACTGCTGAGTTGATGAATGGGTCAGCTGCAACGTTAACACCAACGTGTTTCATACATACGAGTGAACGTTTGCCTGCATAAGACATACCGATGGCACTTTCCATAGCTGTCTTTTCGTTAGCTGACCATAAAGCACGGATGCCTAATTCTTTAGCTTCTTTTGAGCCTTGGATGAATTCCATGATCTCTGTTGATGGTGTGCCTGGATAAGCGTAAACACCTGAAAGACCAGCGTCAATAGCGCCTTGTGCGATGGCTTCATCTCCAAGTAATAAAATCTTCTTCATTTGTTTATCGGATTTTGTTATTATATTTTACACTAAATTTTCATAAAATTTCTAATTTTGCAAATGTAACAAATTCTTTTATTCAAACGTACACCTTTAATTAAAAAAAAACTCAAAATCTCAGAATCTCATAAACTCATATTAAGAACTTTCGGACCTTTATGTCTTTATGCCTTTTTTTGATTTTTTTGAATTCTGTTATTTTAAAAAAGTCTTATATTTGCAGATTCGATATAATGATTATGAGAAAACTTGTAAGTAGAGAGGATGTCGTTAAAGTTATTGGAAAAGATAATTTCCTTACTAGAGGCGTCGCATCTATGGCGATGGGCATCCTGGGTTTGAATAAGATAAACAGATTGTATTCGCCTTCTGCAGATTTATACGGCCAGCCGTTTACAGAACATATGTTAAATATGTATGGAACGACTTACGACAACAATGTTGCTGAACTCAACGCAATACCTAAAGAAGGCCCTTTCATTGTGGTCGCAAATCATCCTTTTGGTGGAATAGAAGGCGTTATTCTCTTTGATATTATAGCTAAGGTTCGTCCCGACTTCAAGTTGATGGCTAATTTCATCTTGTCGCATGTCCCTAATCTTAAGGATGTCGTCATACCTGTCAATCCATTCTCAGATAATCCGGAATGGGGCAGCAGCGTGGCAGGAATAAAACATGCAATGCAGTATCTTTCGGAAGGCCACGGACTCGGTGTCTTCCCAGCTGGTGAGGTGTCACGTTACAATGGCAACGATTTCCCTGAAGATATAGAATGGTCTGTGACAATAGCCAAGCTGGCCAAGAAAACAGGAGCGCCTGTAATACCGCTATATATCGATGGAAGAAACTCAAAGAGATTCTACCGTATGGCAAAAATGCATCCTATGTTGGGAACTGCAATGTTGCCTCACGAACTCGTCAACAAATGCAACAAGCATATCGTCATGAAGATGGGAAAACCTATAGTGCCTTCCGAATTGACACCTTATGACGACCCTAAGAAACTAGCAGCCTATCTGCGCGCTCGTACTTACGCCCTAGAGGCTAATATAAATAATGAAGAGGCTAAGACATCGTCTTCCAAATTGGAACAGCTTCCTCCTCCGCTGAAGTCAGAGACGCTGCTCAACGAACTGAACAAGATACGCGAGAAATCATATCTCTTCACTTGCGCTCAGTATGAGTGCTTCTTTGCAGAATATAACGACATCCCGAATCTTATGTATGAACTCGGACGTCGCCGCGAAGAGGCTTTCCGCGCCATAGGTGAGGGTAGCGGAAAACAACTGGATACCGACAATTACGACACATATTATCGCCATCTCATCCTTTGGGATAAAGAAGAGAATCGTCTTGTAGGCGGCTACCGCCTAGGAATAGGAAAAGAAATAGTCGAACAAAAAGGCATCGATGGCTTTTATATCAGCTCATTGTTCAAATTGAAAGATTCTTTCAAGGATGTATTGAAAAAATCTATAGAGCTTGGACGTTCTTTCGTTACGGTCGATTATCAAAAAGACATTCTTCCTCTCATGCTTCTCTTGAAAGGCCTTATGATTGTTGCATACAATTATAAAGATGTAGAGTGCTTTATCGGACCTGTAAGTATAAGCAACTGGTACCCTAAGTTCTACAAGAGTATGATGGTCAAATATATCTCAAGTGAATTTTCTTGTGATGAACTTAAGGATATGGTCGAGGCCCGCACTCCTTTCAAGGTCGATTTCTTGAGAGCCGACGCCGATATCTTGCTCGAAAACAATATGTCTTCCGTCGAGAAGTTCGACCGTTATATGATGAAGCTTAGCAATGGCGACTACCGTCTCCCGACTCTGTTCAAGAAATATCTTAAGATGCAGTCGAAGTTCTTGTGCTTCAATATCGACCCTGATTTCCACGACGCTCTCGACGGCCTTCTTCTCCTCGAATTTAAAAACATCCCTGAGTCGGAATTGCTCATGCTCATGAAAGACAGCAGCGATGAAGAAAGAGAAATGCTTATAAAGAGATTTTTGAAATAATTAGGAATTAGGTTTTTATTGCCATGTTATTTCTAAAGTCCTAAAATTATAAAGTTCTAAAAAAGCGCTTAGCGCTTTTTTTTATGCAGCATTTTGGGTTTTTTGTACGTTGTTTTATCAAAATGAAATAATAATTGTTATTTTTGATGTTGATATTTTTGAGTTTGAAAAACAGTAAATTTTATTGATATTATGAATGGAAATAAAAAACTAGAACGTAATCCGATGAACAAAGTCCTGGGCGGCGTTTGTTCCGGATTGGCTGATTATTTTAATCTTGATGTAGCTCTCGTAAGAGTGCTTTTTGTAATAGCTCTTTTATTCGCCAGTTTTGGATTCTGGCTATACATTATTTTGTGGATGGTGCTTCCGGAAAATAATGTCAGCTTTGACTTTGAACAGCAGCCGTCAGGCGAGACTAAACAGGCAGCAAGTGACATACAACAGCCTGATGATGACGACAAGAAAAAACTTACTGCCATAGTGTCGGGTGTTATAGTGATTCTTATTGGCTTGATTTTCTTGATAAATAATTTCATACCAATTGCTTGGGTATGGAAACTCTGGCCTTTGATTCTTGTTGCAATAGGTGCTGTTATGATTTATAAAGCTGTCAAGAAAGGGGGCGACAATGAATAAGGAAGACAACAAAGACAATGGCCTCATCGGTGGCATCATTCTTATTACAATAGGAATAATAGCGTTGATGGTCACATTCTTCGATTTGGAAATAGTATGGTCTGAACTCGCTAAATTCTGGCCTGTATTCCTGATAATTTTCGGCATCTCCATTCTTCCTTTAAATAAATTGTTTAAATCTGTTTCAGTCATATTATTGATATTGTTGTCATGCATTTTGTATTCTAATAATGTCAAGGATAATGTTGAAACACAGACTTCTTTCAATTATGAATTGATAGAGGATGATGTGAATGTGCAGGAGTTTTCTGAGCCTTATAATCCGGGCATCAAGACGGCAGATGTTGAAATGAATTATGGCGCCGGAAATGTATTCTTGTCATCTCCAGTTGATTACTTGGTTAAAGCTACTAATGCGAGCAATTATATCGTCCAGGATTTCTCTGTTAAATATGAAAAAAACAATGCCGAAATAGACTTTGAAGGAGGAAATAATGTCAATATTAATGGCAAGGATTTCAAATCCAATAATTTCAATATTGCATTGAATGAAAGCCCAATATATGATTTTGAGATAAATCTCGGCGCTTGTAATGCGAACCTGGATTTTTCAGAATATAAGGTGTCGGAAATCAACGTGAACGGCGGAGCATGTGACATCAATATCAAGCTAGGAGATTTGTATGGCACTACTGATGTCGATTTAGAGACAGGCGTTTCTGATATAAAGATAGGAATACCATCTTCATCAGGATGCCGCATAGAATGTGAGACAGTGTTGAGCAACAAAGATTTCCCGGGATTCGATAAAAAATCAGGCAAGGTTTACGAAACAACAAACTATCTTTCGGCCAGCAGACATATCAACATAAAACTAGAAGGAGCAATCTCGGATTTTGAGATTTACCAGTATTAATTAGAGTCGAGTTATCTTAATTTTTTTTGAACAATTTAAAAACCTATTTGTTAAAAATACACTCTACACTATAAACTCTACACTCTGCAAAAAACTTTTTTAAAATGGAATACAAAGATTACTACAAAATATTAGGAGTGGAGCGTTCTGCTTCGCAGGATGACATCAAGAAGGCTTATCGTAAGCTGGCGGTGAAATATCATCCCGACAAAAATCCTGACGATAATGTAGCTGAAGAAAAATTCAAGGAGATTTCAGAGGCCTATCAGGTTATAGGCAACCCAGACTCTCGCAAGAAGTATGATGAACTCGGCGCTAACTGGAAACAGTATGAGAACGCAGGCTTCGGCGGTGGTGCGCATGGCTTCAACGCGAGCGGCTTCTCCGACTTCTTCGATATGTTCTTCGGTGGACAAGGCGGCGGTGCAGGTTTTGATTTCAGTAACTTCATGGGCGGAATGGGCGGCGGCCGTCGTTCCACACGTCCTGCTAAAGGCAGCGATATCAATGCAACGATAAATCTTACCTTATTGGAAGCGTATCAGGGTTCGCAGCGTCTCATCGACGTGGGCGGCAGCTCGATTAAAATAACAATAAAAGAAGGCGTACGCGACGGACAGATACTTCGTCTCAAAGGAAAAGGAAACCCTGGAAGAAACGGAGGCGAAAACGGCGACCTTCTCATAAAAGTCGTCATTATGAACGACCCTGTCTATCAACGCGACGGCGACGACCTCATAAGAAATGTCAACATTGACGTTTATACCGCGATACTCGGTGGCAAGATAACTATCACCACACTCAAAGGTGATGTCAATGTGCCGATAAAAGCACAGACACAGAATAACAGCACTTTGCGACTCAAAGGCCTGGGAATGCCGCATTACGGAAAAGAAGGCGCAGGAGCATTGCTGCTTAAAGTGCAGATACTGCTGCCTGAACACTTCTCGGCAAAAGAACTGGAACTTATAAAGGAAGCATACGAGAAATCAATAAATCAATAAATTATAACTTAATAAGTGATTAGCTTTGGGCTTGTCTCAGAGCTAATTTTTTTTAACTATTTTGTTGAAAAAAATCATTCTTTTTCTGACTTTTTTTTCGTTAATTTGCATTTAATTGTAAAATGCCTAAATGGGCATATTTTATTGTTGAATTTATTGAGAGATAATTGGAATGCAAACGAGATTTAGTCTTACTACTTTTATAATAACTTTAATAATTCTTTTCTCAAATGTAGAGCTTTTTGCGCAAAACGACAACAATGTAAAAGGTTTTGTCTATGAGAAAGCATCAGGCGAACCGATGATGTTCTGTAATGTCTATTTCAAAGGAACTACAATAGGCGCATCAACAGATATCAACGGTTTTTTTAACATCACCAGAATACCTGACGGCGATTATACAATTCTCGTCACCAACCTCGGTTACGATACCATCGCGGAAAATATTTCTCTCAAAGGCAATCAGGTCGTAAATAAAAAATATTATCTGGATGAGTCATCTGTCGTCCTTCAGGCTGTTAGCATCACTGCTGATAAGATAGAAGCGCAGACCGAGACCAAGACTTCTGTCGTAAACATCACACCAAAGACCATCACCAAGATTCCTTCTATGGGCGGACAGGCCGACTTGGCACAGTATCTCCAGGTGCTTCCAGGTGTGGTCTTCACCGGTGACCAAGGCGGACAGCTATATATCAGAGGTGGCTCTCCAATACAAAACAAGGTGCTCCTCGACGGAATGGTCATCTATAATCCTTTCCACTCCATCGGTCTCTTCTCCGTCTTCGATACCGATATCATCAGAAATGCTGAGATTTATACTGGCGGTTTCGGCGCTGAATATGGCGGACGTATCTCTTCAGTGATGGACATCACCACTCGCGACGGTAACAAAAAACGTATAGCTGGTAAAGTGGGTGCAAGTACTTTCGGCGCAAAACTCACTCTCGAAGGTCCTCTGAAAAAAGCTAAGAATCCTGATGATATGACTGCCTCTTTCATATTCTCAATGAAAAACTCATATCTCGAAAAAACAAGCCAGACATTATATAAAGGTATTCTTAAAGGCGAGACTTTGCCTTATAACTATAATGACATATATGGTAAGGTGTCTCTTAATTCAACAAACGGAAGTAAGATTAACTTCTTCGGTTTCAACTTCAATGATGATGTAAATAATTATAAGTCAATATCCAAATTCGGTTGGGATTCTTATGGCGGCGGAACCAACTTCGTTGTCATTCCTGGAAAATCACCTGTCCTTATCGAAGGTAACATCGCTTTCTCTGAATATAAAGCCGTTTTGGAAGAACAAAACAATCCTAACAGAGAGAGTTCTATAAATGGATTCAATGCTGGTTTTGCCTTCACATATTTCCTCGGCAAAAACACATTGAAATATGGTATCGAGATGCTCGGATTTAAGACTGTTTTCGATTATACCAAAGCAAACGGAATTAATATCAGCCAGGTCGAAAATACAACAGAATTAGGTGCCTACCTTAAGTATAAGGCTCAATTCAACAATCTTATCTTCGAACCTAGCTTGAGAGTTCAGGCTTACGCTTCCATATCAGAAGTATCGCCAGAACCTCGTCTCGCTTTGAAATACAATGTGACAGAATGGTTCCGTCTCAAAGCTGCTGGCGGCTTCTACTCTCAAAACCTCATTGCAGCCAACAGCGACCGCGACGTCGTGAACCTTTTCTACGGATTCTTGTCGGGCCAGACTAATGTGCCTACATATTTCAATGGAGAAAAAGTGACGACAAAACTTCAGAAGGCTGTTCATTATATCTTTGGAACTGAGTTCGACGTGTTTAGTAATACAACACTTAATGTTGAAGGATATTATAAGGACTTCCAACAGTTGACAAGCATGAACAGAAACCAGATATATAGCGAAAATGACGCTCCTCCTGGAACTCCACAGATAGAGAAGAAAGACTTTATGATTGAGACAGGCGATGCTTATGGCGTTGACTTCTCCTTGAAATATGAAGATAAAAGATGGTATTTGTGGGCTGCTTATTCTTTGGCTTATGTTAATAAAGATTATGAAAACGCTGAAGGCGAGTTGGTCACATATCGTACTCACTATGACCGCCGTCATAATGTGAATCTCATCGCGACATATACTGCAGGAAGCAAGAACCAATGGGAACTCAGCGCCAGATGGAACTTCGGAACAGGATTCCCATTTACTAAGGTAAGCGGATTCTACGAAGAACTTCCTTACGACAATATCTATTTCGACCCTTATACAGAAAGCGGTAACGTCGGTATCATCTACGGCGATCTTAACACCGGTCAGCTGCCAACTTATCACCGCCTCGACTTCGACGTTAAGCGTAAATTCTATTTCTCAGAATCAGTCATACTCGAAGCAGATTTCAGCATCACTAACGTCTATAATAGAAAAAATATATTCTATATCGACATCATAACTGCTGACTTGATTTACCAATTGCCGTTGATGCCAAGTCTCGGCTTAACATTGTCATTCTAAAAAATATGGAAAAACCTATAGCAAAGAAATCTCCTCGTGAACTCGTGAATCACGGGGAGATTCGTGTTGATAACTACTACTGGCTTAATGAACGCGAAAACCCTGAAGTGATTGAATATCTCGAACAGGAGAATCTCTATCAGGAGACGATGATGAAAGATACTGAAGAACTTCAGAATAAAATTTATGATGAGATAGTGGGACGCATCAAACAGGACGACGTCTCTTATCCTATCAAAAGAAACGGCTACTATTACTATTCTCGCTACGAGGAAGGTCAGGAATATCCTGTCTATTGCCGTCGCAAGGACAATATGGATAACCCGGAAGAGATTCTCCTCGATGGCAACAAAATGGCTGAAGGTCATCATTACTTCGATATTGGTGCGTATAGCATAAGTCCCGACAATAAGCTTATAGCTTACAGCGTCGATATGGTCAGCCGTCGTCAGTATCATATCTTCATTAAAGAGATAGCGACAGGTAAGATGTTTGCCGAAGATATCGAAAACACTACCGGAAATATGGTGTGGGCTAACGATAATAGCACTCTCTTCTATAGCATGAAAGATGAGTCGTTGCGTTCATGCAAGATTATGCGCCATAAACTCGGCGATAGCCCTTCTAATGATGAACTCGTCTATTTTGAAGAAGACACAGCTTTCAGCTGTTATGTCTCTAAGACAAAGTCGAGACGTTATATCATGATAATATCCGACAGCACTATGTCGTCGGAAGTGCGTTATGTCGATGCCGACAATCCTTATGATGAGTTTAAGGTATTCCAGAAACGTGAATATGACCATCTTTATGGCATCGGTCATTATGGAGATCATTTTTATATTCTGACTAATGTTGATGGCGCAAAGAACTTCAAGATTATGAAGACTCCTATCGACAAGACAGAGAAGGAAAACTGGACCGAACTGCTCGCACACCGCGACGATGTCTTGATTGAAGACTTCGACTTGTTCGCTGATTTTCTTGTCATAGAAGAACGTAAGGAAGGTCTCATTAAATTGAGAATCAGGACATGGGACGGCGCTACCGATTATTATATCGATTTCGGTGAGCCTACCTATACCGCATATTCTTCTGCTAACCCTGATTTTGATTCGCATCTCTTGAGATATGGATACAACTCCATGACGACACCTGCTTCTCTTTATGAATATGATATGATAAAAAGAGAGTCGGTCTTGCTGAAACGTCAGGAAATCATAGGCGGCTACGACCCCAACGATTACGTCACTGAACGTCATTATGCGCCTTCGCATGATGGTGTCTTGGTTCCTATTTCTTTGGTATATAAAAAAGGTATGAAGAAAGACGGAACGAACCCTTTGGTGCTTTATGGCTATGGCTCGTATGGCAGCAGCATGGACGCTTATTTCTCAACAGCACGTCTGTCGCTCTTAGGCAGAGGCTTCGTGTGGGCTGTCGCTCATATCAGAGGCGGCGAGGAGATGGGTCGCCAGTGGTACGAAGACGGCAAACTCTTGAAGAAGAAAAATACCTTCCTCGATTTCATCTACTGCGGAAAATATCTCGTCAACGAAGGCTTCACCAATAACGACAAGATGTTCGCTATGGGCGGAAGCGCCGGAGGCCTGCTCGTAGGTGCGGTCGCTAATATGGCGCCGGAGATGTGGAAAGGCATAGTGGCTCAGGTGCCTTTCGTCGATGTCGTTACTACAATGCTCGACGATACTATACCTTTGACAACAGGCGAATACGACGAATGGGGCAACCCTAACGAAAAAGAATATTACGACTATATGATGTCTTATTCTCCATACGATAACGTGGAACGCAAAGACTATCCAGCGATGCTGGTGACGACAGGATTGCACGACAGTCAGGTGCAATATTGGGAACCAGCTAAATGGGTCGCTAAATTGAGAGAAATGAAGACCGACGACAATCCGTTGTATCTCAAGACTAATATGGACTTCGGTCACGGCGGTGCTTCAGGACGCTTCGAAGGAATAAAGGAGATAGCCCTGGAATATGCTTTTATTCTGAGTTTGTAAGATTCAAGATAAATGAAAAAGACGTGCCAATGAAATTTTATTGACACGTCTTTTTTTATGGTATTTTGATTTTATGAATCTTTATTCAATCATGAGTTTCTTTGTGATATTGCCTTCTGCACTTTCGATGTTGATGAAGTAAACACCGCTCTTATATCCTGAAACATTGATTTCTACGTCGTTGGCATTGACTTCAATTTCTTCGATTATCATTCCTAAGCAGTTGTAAATTTTAACAACTGATAACTGACCGCTGACCGCCGACAGCTTGACAAAGTCATTCGCTGGATTAGGATATATGCTGAACTCATTGACTTCGTTTTCATCGATGTCGATAACAAAGTCGATAAAATCAATGATGCCTATTGATGACTTGTCGCCATATTTTGCAACAACTTCCACAGTCTTCATTCCTGATTCATCGAAGATGATGTCGTGCGACAAGGCGGTTGTGTTTTCTTCAACCAATATGTTGTTGATGTAGATGTCGTATCCTGAAGGATTACCATTCTGAGGTGCTTCCCATGAGGCCTTGAGTTTGTTGACGCCATCATATTCAAATTGAAGGTTTTCGATAGGATAGACGTGCTCGCTATATTCGTAAGCGAAGCGGCTGTTGAAGACTTTTTTGCTTTCCTTGTCTTGAATCCATAACGCTACTTCTAGGTCGTTGATATCTTCGACGTCGGTCTGCGACATATCGTAAGAGAATTCGAAACGTTGGTATTCGCCAGCATTGATGTTAAGGTCGTTGCCTTCTGCGTTGTCGAACATCTTCATCATAATATGGTGGAATTCTGTCTCGCCGTTGCTGCCGGTATTTTCTGTCGTTGTCTTTTCATTGACAGAGATGAATGCGCTTAAATTTTGCAAGTCGATATATGACATGAAGTCGGCAATGATATTGATTGTGTTGCCGTCTGTTGTGAATGAGCCTCTGATATCTGCGATAGAAGGTGCGTTGATAGCAGCGTCGATGTCTTCTTGTGTTACTATGCCGCTGATGGTTGTGAATCCGTCAACGAAAATGGTAGGGACGGCGCTGACGTTATAGAATGACTTTTTGGTATCGCCATCGTTGTTGAAATAAGGGTCGCCTATTGCAGGCCAGTTCATGGCGTATTTGACGTAAGTGTATTTGTTTGGGTTGGCTTCTGTCAGAGCATGCATTGTGGCGTTCACCTCGACGCAAGGTCCGCAGGTCGAGCTGGAGAAATGCTCTATCATAGGAATCTTTGGTGCGAGACCTGCTGCAGCGACTATCTCTTTGTTCAAGATGTTGTTGGTGCTGTTCTCGTCGGCGTTGCCGTTTGCTGTGTTAATCTCGATGCTGAGTTCGTAGTTGCCCAATGGCAGCGGCTGTTTTGTCTCGAAGGAGAAGCTTTCGCTTTCCATAGGTCCCAAATCGGTTGTGAATGATTCTGTGACAGTCTCACCGTTGATGGTATATGTAGCTTCAAAAGATTCAATGACGACTTCGCCCATATTCTGTATTGTGAAACTTATTTCGTTCTCGCCGTAAAGCACGTAATCGTGGTTGTTGATATTGGTGAGGCTGATGTCAACTTGGTTTTGACTGTTGATGTAAAAATCGTCGAAGAACCAGAAGTTGATGTTGTATGAGTTGCCTTCGAAGAAGATGCAAATTTTGACATTGTCTTTTCCGAGGTCTGGACTTTCGAAGATTTCTAACACTTCGTAAGTGCCGTCTGTGTCGTAATGTTTGCTCCATGCGGTGTTCCATGTGTTGCCGTTGTCGCTGGATGTTGCGACACCGATGGTTCCGCCTTCGGTAGAGCCATCATAGATATCGACATTATGTTTCAATGACAATGTAGCAGAAGTGATGCCAGAGAAATTGACGGAAGAGTAAATCGCTCTGGTGATGCCTTCGTATGGTGGTGTCCATCCGAACTGCAGTTCGTTTGGCGTTCCGCCAGCTATGGCGCTTTTGGCTATCATCCAGTTGGATGCACCGTTGTCAATTAAAGACCAGCCTGCTGGCAACTCGTTGGAATCGAATGTCTCCTGAAAAACAATGCCGGAACCTTGACCGAATAAATTAAAAGCTGTGAATAATGCAATAAATGTAAAAAGTAAGGATTTTCTCATAAGTGTAGATTTAATTTATCAACGTACAAAAATAAGAAAAATCCTCACTATATGAACTGTTAATCTAGATAAAGATCGTTGAAGAATGTCTCTGCCTCATGAATTGCACTTTGGTAACAGTCGGAGCTATGTATGACATTGCGCAAAGTGTCGATGCCGTAACGTCGTCTGTATTTTATCTTCAGGTGGTTGAGCGCCTCGGTAGCGCTGACTCTGTCGGAAAAAGGCGATTGTAATGCGACTCCAATACAAGGTCCTTCAGTCATATATTCTATCAGTTCGTTAAAGAAGTCCTTGTCTTTGTGACAGCTGTAAATGGTCTCCGCCTCCTCGCGTGTCAAGGTCTTTTCTTCAGCCTCGATGACGACGAAGTCGCGACGATGTAACTCATTGATGATTTCGTCTGTGTGTTTTAAAAAACCAGGTTTTATGATGATGAATCCATCGTAATTAGGAAGCATAGATGAGCTGTAACCATAACCGTCGTTTTGTTTTATAAATGCAGATTTCATAACTTTTATTTTATGAATGAAACAAACTACATCCATAAAAGTTTCTAAATGATTTTTAAGAATTTTATCCTTTGAAAAAAATAAACTAATCATTATCTTTGCGCTATAGTTGAGAGCCTCTGTGTCTTTGAGACTTTGCGACATTAAGACTTTTAATATGAATATATATCAACTTTTTGTAAGAACATTCGGAAATAAAAATAAAGACATCGTCTTCGATGGCGACAAGTCTCAAAATAAATGCGGCACTTTCGCTGATATTAACGACAATGCCTTAGACGCTCTCAAGACTTTGGGTATCACTCATATCTGGCTGACAGGCGTGATTCGCCATTCGAGTATGACGGCATATCCTGAGCTGGGGATAAAATCCAGCAATCCTCTCATCACCAAAGGCAAGGCGGGTTCTCCTTATTCTATCATGGATTATTATGACATCGACCCAGACCTCGCTGTCAATCCGCAGAATAGGATGGAGGAGTTTGAAGACGTCATGCAACGCATCCATGATAAAGGCATGAAGGTTATTATCGACTTTATCCCAAACCATCTCGCACGTGAATATAAGTCGCTGTGCAAACCGATGTATGTGGAAGACTTCGGCGTCAATGATAATAAAAATGTCGTTTTTGCCAAAGACAATAATTTCTATTACTGTCCTGACCAACAACTTGTAATTCCTGGACAACAGACAACTGAACTCCAGAATTCCTCAAATGCTGAATTCCTTGAATATCCTGCCAAGGCTTCAGGTAATGACGTCTTCTCTCCACAACCATCTGTCAACGATTGGTACGACACAGTGAAGTTGAACTATGGCGTCGATTATCAAAATGGCAGCCGTTGCTTTGAACCTATACCGAATACTTGGTATAAGATGCTGGACATCATGACATATTGGTGCGAGAGAGGCGTCGATGGATTTCGCGTCGATATGGCGGAGATGGTGCCTGTGGAGTTCTGGCGTTGGTCTATCAATATGCTTCGTGAGAACTACGAGCCTATCATGATTGCGGAGATTTATCAGCCGCATCTTTATAAGGAGTTTGTCTATGCCGGCTTCGACTATCTCTATGACAAGGTCGGACTTTATAACACTTTGGAAAATATTTATCGTTATGGTCAGCGTGCCGACAGCATCACTAACGTATGGAATGACCTTCAAGGACTTGGTGATGTGATGCTGCGTTTCATGGAGAATCATGATGAGCTGCGTCTTGCTTCGGAACATTTTGTAGGCGATGCTTTCAAGGCGCTCCCCGCAGTGACGATGGCAGCGCTTATGAACCGCGGACCTTTTATGATTTACAACGGACAGGAGAGCGGCGAAGATGCACAAGGCGCTCCTGGCTTCAGCGGCGACGACGGCAGAACCTCAATATTCGACTATGCCGTAATGCCTAAACATCAGAACTGGATGGCTGACGGCAGATTCGACGGAAGCGACTTCACCGATGAACAAAAACGTCTCTTCGGTTTTTATTCAAAACTGCTTAACTTCCGACTTAACAGCAGCGCTATTAATAAAGGTGCGTTCTACGACCTGATGTGGGTCAATCCTTGGTATTCCAACTTCGACCCTCAGTATGTCTACGCCTTCCTCCGTTATCATGATGAAGACAGACTGCTAGTAGTTGTCAATTTTAATCAAAACGAAAGCCGCTACTGTGAGATGAAAATCTCTGAAGACGCAGTGGAATATATGGGGTTAAGGCCAACAGCCAATGGTCAACAGCTCACAGCAACTGATGTCTTTACTGGCGAGAAGATAGAATATAATTTTGATGAGGTCAGCACTCGTGGTATTGCGATGACACTTGAACCTTGTGGAATTAAAATTTTGAAATTATGATGAAACTTGTAGAAAACGATTCATGGCTGGAACCTGTCGCCGATGAGGTGGAGGCTCGTTATCAGCGTTATGAGTCAAAATTGAAATATATTGAAAGTCAATACGGAAGCCTGAAGTCATTTGCCTCGGCGCATGAGTTCTTCGGTTTTACGTACGACAGCTTGCGCCGAGGCTGGTGGTACCGCGAGTGGGCGCCGGCAGCTCATTATCTGTCGCTCTTCGGCGATTTCAACAACTGGGACAGATATGCCAATCCTCTTGAAAGAGAAGAAGATGGCGTGTGGAGTATCTTCCTTCCTGACTCACAATATAAGAACCGCCTTACTCATGGTAGTCTCCTTAAGGTCTTGGTGCAGTCGAGCATTGGAGAACAGGAACGCATCCCTGTCTATATCAAAAGAGTCATTCAAAATGAGGATAATAAAGACTTCGCTGGACAATTCTGGATTGGAAAACGGACAACAGATAGTAATAAGAAAAATTCCACATTCATAATTCCTAATTCCTCATTATTTATATATGAGTCGCATATTGGAATGGGTCAGGAGAAAGAAGACGTCGGCACTTATAAAGAGTTCGCCGAGAATGTCTTGCCTAGAATTAAGAAACTGGGATATAATGCGATACAACTGATGGCAGTGGCTGAGCATCCTTATTACGGCTCATTCGGATATCATGTGTCTAATTTCTTCGCGGCGAGCTCGCGCTTCGGTACGCCTGAAGATCTTAAGGATTTGATTGATAAAGCCCATGAGATGGGAATAGTGGTTATCATGGACTTAGTCCATTCTCATACTGTGAAAAACACTTACGAGGGCATCAATCTCTTCGATGGAACTGAGACGCAATATCTCGTTGGCGGTCATGAAGGCCATCATCCTCAATGGGATTCCAAACTGTTTAACTATGGAAAGACCGAGACATTACGACTGCTTCTTTCTAATGTAAGATTCTGGCTCGAGGAGTTCGGCTTCGACGGATTCCGCTTCGACGGCGTGACATCTATGTTGTATAAGAATCATGGCATCGGTGCCACTTTTGAGACTCAGACGGATTATTTCGGTGATAATGTTAACGATGATGCTGTGACATATCTCCAGCTTGCAAATACGTTAATACATCAGCTTAATAAAGATTATATCACTATCGCGGAAGACGTTAGCGGTATGCCTGGAATATGCGCTCCTGTAGCAGACGGCGGCATTGGCTTCGACTATCGTCTCGGAATGGGTCTCCCTGACTTCTGGATTAAGGTGCTTAAAGACCAAAAAGAGGAAGACTGGAATATGCATGAATTCTTCTTCACCATGACGAACAGACTTTATAATGTGAAGACGATAGCATACGCCGAATCACACGACCAGGCTTTGGTGGGAGATAAGACATTGGCATTCCGGCTGATGGATAAGGAGATGTATAGCTCGATGTCGAAGATGACTCCTAGTATTGTCGTCGATAGAGGCATAGCGCTTCATAAGATGATACGACTTTTCACCATCTGTCTTGGCGGAAATGCGTGGCTGAATTTTATGGGAAATGAGTTCGGCCATCCGGAGTGGATAGATTTTCCTCGCAAGGATAATGACTGGAGCTATAAGCACGCACGTCGTCAGTGGTCGTTGGCAGATGACGAGAATCTGAAGTACCATTTCATGAGTGATTTCGATAAGGAAATGTTAATGTTTGTTAAGGAAAACGACATTATGAACTCAGAGCCGGCATGGCTTATGGACGCCGATGAAGAGAACAAAACGATAGTTTTTGAGAGAAATAATCTGATGTTTGTCTTCAATTGGGGAACGAAATCTATCAGCGACTATGAAATAAACGTTAAAAACACGGGAGATTATGAAATAATATTCAGCACTGACGACAGAGCGTTCGGTGGTTTTGAGAATATCGACAAGGATACAATCTTTCCATCTGAACAAAGGGATAATCAAGTGTTTATGAATATATATAATGTAAGCAGGACAGCGGTAGTTTATAAAGTGAAAAGATAAAGTGTAAAAGCTTTTTTCGTTGATGAAAAAGATTTTTATAGAATGATAAAAAAAGTGTTCGTTAAAATATTTTTTTTCATTATCTTTGTAGCAAATTCTGAAGAATACTATTTGAAATGGCAGATTTAAGTGTAACACTTTCGGAAATAGAGTTAAAGATAAGAAAGCTTATTGCGCTTAAGAATCAGCTTGAAGAAGAGAATAGTAAGTTAGTTCAAAGGAATGAGGATTTGCAATTGGAAATTGAGATGCTCATGACGGAGAATTCAGAATTGAAGGATAAAATAAATAAATTAGTTATTGTTAACGTACTCGATAACGATAAAGAGGTAGGAGAAAGTAGGCAGTTAATAAAGACACTTGTTAAGGAAATCGATAGGTGTGTTGCAATGTTGAATGCTGAGCAGTAATATATATAAAATCAGGCGAAGATGAACGATAATGAAATTAAGATAAGCGTAAAAATCGCAGAACGTACTTATCGTCTGACTATAGATAAAGCTGATGAAGAAAAAGTGATGAAGGCAGTAACGATGCTCAATGAAAGAGTTCAGTTATATAAGCAGGCATACGATTATAAAGATTATCAGGACTTATTGTCGATGGTATGCTTGCAGCTGGCAACTCTTAATGTGAAGTATGAATCGGATGCCGCATATAAAGATCAATGTTTGGAACAGAAACTCGATGAGATTAGTGTTTTATTAAGTGAAAACATAGAATCTAAATGATGTTCTTTGAAAGATATATCTGTCTGTCCGTCGCTTGATGTAAACCTAACAATTAATTTACCATAATTCCGGTTTGCTCATGGGTACAAAAACAGGCCTCAACCTGCAAAGGTGCTTTAACGCCAGTGGACGTTTGCGTATCGTGGCAGCCATAAACGTGACTTTTCGGGTTTACTATCCCGGGGCAGGCAGATTTTTTTCTCTTTCCGTTTTCGAGTCTAATCGAATTTAAAAAATGATTTTACTAACATTAAGTCACACAGCAGCATACATTCTCTTAGGAGTGGCTGCTCTCGTAGTAGGCGGTGGTATCGGCGTGTTATTATCTTCAACAGTGATGCGCAACGCCCTCACAAAAAAAAGCAATGAACTTTTAGAAGAAGCTAAAGAAAAAGCAGAAGTAATCAAAAAAGACAAAATCCTTCAGGCTAAAGAGAAATTCTTACAGATGAAAGCCGAATACGAGAAGGAAACTAATGAACGCAAACGCGAAATCCAAAAACTCGAATCACGCGTTCAACAACAACAACAACAAGCTAACCAACGCGAAGAAGAACTCCGCAAGAAGGCTAACGAAGTGAAAAGCCAACAACAAAGCGTTAGCGCTCAACAAGAAAATCTCCACAAACGTCAAGCAGAATTGGATAAAATCCAAGACGAACAAAAGAAACTCCTCGAGTCAATCTCTGGCCTCTCAGCATTAGAAGCTAAAGAACAACTTAAGGAAATGATGAAAGATGAGGCTGTCTCTGAAGCTATGGTCATCTCAAGAGAAATCGTTGAAGAAGCTAAGATGTCGGCTAACCAAGAAGCTAAGAAAATCGTTCTTGAGACAATACAACGTACAGCAGCAGAACACGCTATCGAAAATACAGTATCAGTATTTAATATTGAAAACGACGAAATAAAAGGTCGTATCATCGGACGTGAAGGTAGAAACATCCGTACTTTGGAATCTCTTACAGGCGTTGAAATCATTATCGACGACAGCCCTGACGCTATCTTGCTCTCTGGCTTCGACCCAATCCGCCGCGAAATAGCTCGCCTTTCTTTACAAAAACTCGTTACAGACGGTCGTATCCACCCAGCTCGTATCGAAGAAGTCGTTAAGAAAGTTGAGAAACAAGTTGAACAAGAAATCATCGAAACAGGTAAACGTACAGTCATCGACCTCGGCATCCATAACCTCAGCCCTGAACTCATCAGAATGATAGGTCGTATGAAATATCGTTCATCATACGGTCAAAACTTATTGCAACACTCTATTGAAGTAGCTAAACTCAGTTCTTCAATGGCTGCTGAACTCGGTCTTAATCCTAAGACAGCTAAACGTGCCGGTCTCCTCCACGATATCGGTAAAGTGGCTGAAAACGACGAAGAATTGCCACACGCAATCTTAGGTATGAAGACAGCTGAGAAATATAAAGAAAAAGCTGACGTATGCAACGCTATCGGTGCTCACCACGACGAAATTGAAATGGAAACACTTATCGCTCCTATCGTTCAAGTGTGTGACGCTATCTCAGGCGCTCGTCCAGGCGCTCGCCGTGAAGTCGTTGAGGCTTACATCCAACGTCTTAACAAACTCGAAGAAATGGCAATGGCATTCCCTGGCGTCGTCAAGACTTACGCTATCCAAGCAGGCCGCGAATTGCGCGTCATCGTTGCTGCTGATAAAGTAAGCGATACAGAAGCCGACCGCATCTCATTCGACCTCTCTAAACAAATCCAGACAGAGATGACTTATCCAGGTCAAATTAAAATCACTGTCATCAGAGAAACAAGAGCTGTTAGCTTCGCGAAATAAAAAGACTACAAGTCTACAAGACAACAAGACTACAAGTAGAGACGTATCAAAATTCTTTGAATTTTGCTGCGTCTCTCTTTTTTTGTCTATTATACCTTTTTTTAAATCTCAGAAACTCAAAACCTCAGAATCTCAGAAGAACTTTGAACTCTAAACCTTTTTAGTAATGAAGTGATGTGAAAAATTTCTCAACCCTGAAATCCTCCATCCACGAAATCGCACGAAACTACACGAAATTTTTTTTCTGTGAAAACCACATCACCCCAACAACTTGTAGTCATGTAGTCTTGTAGACTTGTAGTCTTCTTTCTTTGGGCGTTCCGTCTCCGCTTCGCTCCGCCGTCGGGCTTTCCGCTATATCTTTTTCCGCTGCGCTCCAAAAGGATGCCGCTCCAATCCCTAACGCACTGGAGAATTCTAGAACTTTAGAATTCTAGAACCTCAGAAAATTCTAAAGTTCACTCTCTGCGTCTCTGCGACTTTGCGACTCTGTGTCTTTCTTAATCTCAACAAAAAACGTTGTTCCTTTCCCGACTTCGCTTTCGAAAGTGATGTTTCCTCCTAATGTCTCCAAAATGTCGTAAACGATGGAAAGTCCTACTCCCATTCCGCTGGATTTAGTGGTGAAGTTAGGCATGAAGATTTTCTTCTTCTCCTCCTCGCCTATTCCGCATCCGTTGTCACTAATCTCAATTCTATATCTGCCTCCATTATCCGTTATCCTAAATTCAATGTGGCCGTCTTCTTTTTTGCCGATGGCTTGTATTGCGTTCTTCAGAATGTTTCCAAAGACGATGCTTAAATTGTTCTTGTCGGAATTGATGATGTAATCGCTTTCGTTTTCTTCAATAATGTCAATCTTGATGTTATCGTTATTGTCGTAAAGGTTTATCGTATTGACAATCACTTCTTTCAGATTGAATGTCTCTATGTTTTTCTTAGGTAGTTTTGCGTAATCGGAAAATGCCGTCGCGATATTGGAAAGTATTTCAATCTGTTCGAGAATGGATTTCGTCGTCTCTCTTAGTTTTTTGTCGATGTCGGGGTTTTTCTCATCCCATGCCATCTGCAGAAATTGTATGTTGAGTTTCATCGGCGTGAGCGGATTCTTGATTTCGTGTGCCACCTGACGTGCCATCTCTCTCCAGGCGGTCTCTCGTTCCGAGCGCATCAGCTTGTTAGCGCTTATCTCTAATTCCTTGATGAGTTTGTTGTAAATTTCTATTAAGTCTCCTATCTCGTCCTTGCTCTTCCATTCTATGGCTTCGTTCTTGCCGCCGAGATTGATTTTCTGCATCTTGTCTTGAATCATCTCTAATGGCTTGATGGTTCTTCTTGTCATGAGAATTACGATGAATGCCGAGATTCCCATCAATACTAAAAATATATTAAGATATGTTATGATGAAATTGGAGATATTGCTATTGTTCGACATGTTGTTGTCGAAGAAAGGAATGTTAACGATTGAATGTATATTTCCTTTCTTGTCATATATAGGGAAATATGAAGAGTTGTATTCCGTTCCTTCGATTTCTTCTTTACAGGTGTAAAAGAATCTCTTTCTCAACTTGATTCTCTCGTATGCTTCTCTGTTGATAATCTTCGACTTGAATCCTTCAAATAGTTTTGGCTGTGTGCTGTTGACGAGGTTTCCGTTGATGTCGTAGATGTTGATGTCTGTAAAATAATTCTCTTTATATTTTTTAAGATATTCTGGATTGTTAATTTCTATTTGGTTAATATCGTTTTCGATATTTTTCACTATCGATTTGTTCTTCTCGTATTGATGTTCCGATGTTTTTCTATTTAAAGAATTGCGTATGAAGAAGAATGAAGTGAATCCTGCTACCAAGAAGGCGAATCCTAATGTCATGATGATTGTGAGTTGCATCTTGGCGTGGAAACTTTGTCGTATGTTGAGCAATTCTTCTCTCCTGCTGAATCTTATGTATATGAAATAAATCAGCGAAAGAACGATGAAGATATATGAAAATGGAGCGATGATTTCAATGAATCGTGGTTTCTCGACAGTGACGATGATTGTCTTGCTGTTGTCGAATTCTTTTGTCAAATGCTTGAAAATCTTAGTCTTGACGTATTCTTCATCTTTATATCTGAAATTGCTTAACTCGTTAGGATAGTTGTAGTGTCCGAATTTGTATTGTAGAATGTCGTCTTTATAGCAGCTGAAAGAATAATTGACGAGATTTGGCATCAGTACGTTTTCGTATGAGGTAATAATCTCTGGAATGCCGATGTAATTTAGGATGTATTCTTTGTAAAACTCTATGTAGCAAGAGTTTGGATGCGTAGAGTCGATAGGGGAGAGGTCGAGTTTCAAGATGTAGTAGCTGTCGGTTGTCGGGTCATCGACTAACGTCAGTTCATCGGTGATTTTCCTCGTGTCTGTATATTCTAAAATTTCATTGAATAATTCGTTGCAGTTTATCTCTTGCTTGTCAAATTCGTCCACGACCAGAATTGTTGTCGTGTCACATAAGGTCACGACTCGATTGTAGCCTTCAATTTCTTCTACGTTAAAATATTTTTCGTTAAAATAATTTAAGATACTGTCGTCGGAAGGGAAGTCGTTTTCTTTTTGCCATCTGATGAGATTGTCGTCTTCCTTGATGTATTCTGTAATCTCGATGATTGCGTCTTCAAATGTCTTGTCTGATTCGTTGCCAATAACATTAGCGAACCATTCCATCTCTTCGCGTTCTCTCGTCTCGTTGATGAGGTAAAGAATGTAGGTCAGCTGTATGCTGATTAAGGTGATGATACCGATATTGCAAACGACTTTCTTTATCTTGATTTTAGATTTTCTTTCCCAAATGAAAATGAGATATATTAATATTGTGACGATGTTGGTGATGATAGAGAAATGTAGTTCGATGAACTGGTTTGAAATTATCTCGAAAATAGCTCCTGTTATCAGTAATGCTATCAATGACTTCAGATACGATTGGTTTTCTGTGATGAAAATCTTCATCAGGTTTTGTAAAAGAATCATAACAGAACAACTTAAAATACAGACTATCATTAAGAAAATGTAGCTTTCCGTTGTGGTGTTATAAATTTGTAGGAAAGAGAATGGGATATTGATTTTAGAGAATAATTCGTATATTAAAAATGTGTAAATCAATATTATAGATGATAAAATCGCGCTGCTTGATAATATTCTTATATAAGGTTTTAATTCGGATTTATTTTTGAAATATGATGTGAAAACGATAATGTTGCTAAATAATAATGTCGTGAATTCTGCTAGTTCTCCGAGGCTGAATGAAAATGTTGAATCCGGAATCATACATGATTGTCCGAATAAATCTGATGTGGATAGGAATAATTTTCTTTGAAGTAAGATTGTTATGAAAAATATTAGAGTTGACGCGAGGAAAAACAGCAGTGAGTTGTTTTTGTCTTTTCTTAATTTTTGTAAAGATTTATATGAGAGTTTAAATGACTTGGCTAGAATTATTATGAGTAGAGTTCCTATTATGTAGGAAAAGAAATTGCTCATTTGGGCTTGATGGTTCAGGTTGAATTTTATCTCTTCGTCTTCGATGAAGAAATTTATTTCGTAGTGTCCGCTGATTTTTTGTGGGACGAATGTGTTTTTTCCTTGATGTGGATTTTCGTGATAGAGTAGGGCAGAGGTGAAAATTCTGACTGAGTCGATTTCCGATCTAGCGACGTAGAATGTTTTGTTTCCTTGTTGGAAGATGTTTTTTGTGGAG
Source organism: Bacteroidales bacterium (assembly GCA_045634185.1). Lineage (GTDB taxonomy): Bacteria > Bacteroidota > Bacteroidia > Bacteroidales > F082 > Limimorpha. Next base: position 72,884 of record JAZQZR010000015.1, read on the forward strand.
TTGATATTTTCTAACAACGAATTTGGATCGTTGACGTCGGAGCTCCAGTAGGCGAGGCTGTCGTTTATGAAAACGTATGTCGCAATATTTTTGTCGTCGATATTAACTGATGAAAAATCTTCGACTATGAAGTTTGCCGAGATGCTGTCGATTTTGTCTTGTGTCTCTCTCAGCGATTGTGAGATTTTCTTTGAGGCGATTTCATAGCTGTTCCTCGTCTTGATAATTGTATCGCCGGAAATGAGGACGATAATCAGGAGGAGAAGGGTGAAAATTTCTTTAAAAAGTGTATTTTTTTTCATGTTTTTCGTTATTTTGGTCTTAAGTATTCATTATCAAGTATTTGGCATTCTTTTTTAATATCTGAAAATTTCTTTCGATTTAAGCGACGATTTTTGATTTTTTGAGTTGTTGTTCGTTAAAAGGTCAAAATCGCTTAAAACGCCTAAAAACGGCATAAAATCAAAAATCGTCTAATTTGCCTTATTTTTTAGTAAAAACGTAAACCAGGCTTGAATATTCGCCTGATTTTCTTGCTTTACAATTTGATTTACAACCAGTTAGTATTCCTTTTATGAATGAGTTGCCTTGTTTGAGGTATTGTTCGCTGAGCATTGAGATGTAGTAGCTATCCCATTTAAGTGGTTTAATATCAATAAGTTGGAACGCTGTTGTGTTAAAGATATTCTTTATTGAAGTGCGTGAAAAGTGGTTAAGGTGGCGAGGAACGTCGTAGGCAGCCCATTTGTCTTTGTAATATTCTGCGTCGAATGATTTGTAATTTGGCAATGCCAATACAAGTTGTCCGTTTTTCTTAACTATTCTTTGCAAATGATGAATTTCTGTTCTGAGGTCTGCCACATGTTCTAAAACGTGCCACATTGTTACAATGTCGTAAGATTCATCTGGAATATTTTGTAATTCGTCAGGAGAGAATATTCTTGTGTTGAGTTTCTCTTCTGCTATTTTCCTTGCATCTTCGCTTGGTTCTATTCCTGTGACTTTACATCCTTTTTCTTTGGCATAATTCAAGAAATCGCCCACGCCGCAACCGATGTCTAAAATGCTTAAGCTTTTAGCTTTTGACTTTTGGCTTTTGGTAGCGATATTGAATTTATTCTTGATATTGACTTTTTTGACCAGGTTGTATATCGTTGGAACGATGCCTTTTTTACTTTCATTATGACTTAAATAATCTTCCGATTTGTAATAATCCCCAATTTTGTCTGGAGTAGGGCAGGGGCTAGTAAATAAAAGTTTACAATCGTTGCATTCTAGAATTTCGAAATCTTCTTGTGTGAGGAAATAATCTTTCAATTCTAGAAAGCGACTGTTGTTTTCGGAATTGCACCAAGGACATTTATTTGCCATAATATTTGTTCTTCAAATTGTTATAAATTCTTTTCACGTGAAACGACAAGACTATCTTCCTAAGAAAACAGCAATTACAGAGATGTCGGCAGGGGAGATGCCACTTATGCGACTTGCCTGACCTAATGTCTGTGGTTTGTGTTTTGTTAGTTTCTCTCTTGCTTCCATTGTTAAAGAATTAAGAGAATAATAGTCGAAGTTAGGACTTAATTTGACATCTTCGAGACGATTTAATTTATCAGCTACTTCGCGTTCTTTGTCGATGTAGCCTTCATATTTTACCATGATTTCTGCTTCTTCGACGATATTGCGTGTAGATTCGTTGCTTAAATCGTATCTGTTTTTAAGTTCGTCTAATGTATTTATTATTTCGTTTAAATAAATCTGAGGACGTGTCAAAATCTGTGCGAGACGCATTTTGTTTGCGATTCCTGGTGTTCCTTTTGATTCTAACAATCCGTTTATTCTTTCTGGAGAAATGTTGGTTGTTTTTAAGAAATCGACTAATTCCTGAACTTTTTCGTATTTGTTTTTATAATGATTTAGTCGTTCTTCTGTAGCTAAACCAATTTCATAACCTTTTTCAGTGAGACGAGCGTCGGCGTTATCTTGGCGTAATAAGATGCGATATTCGGCGCGGCTTGTAAACATTCTATATGGTTCATCTACGCTCTTTGTGATTAAATCATCGATTAAAACGCCGATATAAGCTTCGTCGCGGCGTAAGACTACAGGCTCTAAATCGTGTAAATAACGGTGTGCGTTGATACCTGCCATCAATCCTTGTGCTGCTGCTTCTTCGTAACCTGTGGTTCCGTTTATCTGTCCAGCGAAGAATAATCCGTGAATTTTATGTGTTTCCAGACTATGATAAAGTTGGTTAGGAGGGAAGAAGTCGTATTCGATAGCATAACCTGGACGGAATATTTTTGCGTTTTCGAAGCCTTCTATACGGCGCAATGCTTTATATTGGATATCTTCTGGCAATGAAGAGCTGAATCCGTTGAGATAGTATTCTACGGTAGTTCTTCCTTCTGGTTCCACGAATAACTGATGGAAATCTTTGTCGGCAAAACGTTCTATTTTATCTTCGATGCTTGGGCAATAACGAGGACCGATGCCTTTTATTCTGCCTGTGAAAAGAGGTGATTTTTCGAATCCTGTTCTTAGGATATCGTGTACTTCTTTCGATGTATATGCGATATGGCAGCTGCGTTGCACTTTAGGTTTTTCTATTTCCAGGAATGAGAATCCTGTCACGTCTTCATCTCCGGCTTGTTCTGAGAGTTTGCTGAAGTTGATGCTTCTGCCATCGATTCTCATCGGTGTTCCGGTCTTCATTCTGTCTGCTTCAAATCCTAAAGATACGAGTTGTTCTGTGATTCCTGTGCTGGCGCTTTCAGATATTCTGCCTCCTGTGAATGATTTTTCTCCGATAAATATCCTTCCGTTCAAGAATGTTCCGTTGGTGAGGATGACAGTTTTTGAGTAGATTTCGCCTCCCATTGAACAGTGTACGCCTTTAATCATATCGCCTTCTACGATGAGAGAATCGACGTGGTCTTGCCAGAAATCGAGGTTGTTTGTTCTTTCAAGCACGTTGCGCCATTCTTCAGCGAATTCGAATTTGTCGCTTTGAACTCTTGGGCTCCATACTGCAGGACCTTTCGATTTGTTGAGCATTCTGAATTGAATCATGGTCTTGTCTGCTACGATTCCCATCTGACCGCCTAAAGCGTCGATTTCACGGACGATCTGTCCCTTGGCGATGCCACCGACCGCTGGGTTGCACGACATCGCTGCCATGGCGTTCATATTCATCGTTACGAGAAGCGTCTTGTTTCCCATATTGGCAGCAGCTGCAGCGGCTTCACATCCGGCGTGTCCGCCTCCTACAACAATAACATCATATTTGTCGAATATCATATCTTTTATTTTTTTATTTCACGTGAAACGTATTGTCTAACTTCTTTATTTTCATTAATTAATAAACTTTATCTTCGACAGGCTCTGATACCTTATACTGATAGCTGATAGCTGATAGCTGTCATCTCATCTCAAGACATCTGTCTTCTTGTTTTCTCATCTCCATTTCGTCTTCTTCGCAGAGGTCGTCGAAGCCTATCAGATGCAGAACTCCGTGCGCCATCACTCTGTGCAGCTCGTCTTTGAATGTGCGGTTAAAAGTCACGGCGTTGTCTTTTATTCTATCGATGCTGATATGAAATTCTGCTGATAGAATCGTCTCGCATTCGTTGAGCGGGAATGTGATGATGTCGGTGTAAAAATCATGTCCCAATAAATCTACATTCATTTTGTAAAGATATTCGTCGCTGCAGAATGAATAATATAATTCTCCGACTTCCTTGTCGTAGCTTCTGACAAAATCTCTAATCCATTCTTTTACGCCCGACATTTCTTCTGTCAGGATTTCTGTGTCGATGAATTGTAAACTGATCATAATTTTACTCCTTTGTGTTATTCATATTTTTCTTGAAGAAATAATCATTGATTTTTGACTTGTAGAACGGCTGGTATTCTATGCTGTTCTGCTTCAAAAATTCCTGTTGCTTCTTCAGGTTTTCTTTATATTCAATCTCGTCGATATTACGTTTCTCGTAGGTTCCTTTGAACTCTTCTGATTTACGTTTCTCTTCTTTCTCACGTTCCTCTTGTGCATTCTGAGCTTTTAACATTCTCGATAAAATCTCTTTATTGCGATTTATGGTCTGATTGCTGATTTTCTTGTTGACGAGATCTTCTTCCAGTTTTTCCATATCTTTAATGATCTCGTTAATGCCGTCGTCGCCGGTGAGACCTTCTTTCTTCATTTCTTCTAGCATCTTCTGCATGCCTTCACGCAGCATTTCTTGTTCGGCAGCCATTCTCGCAAATTCTTCGCTCATCGATTGTTGAGGCTTGCCTTCTTTCTGTTGTTGCTGTTGCTGCTGCATCTCCTTGCGCATCTGTTCCAGCTGCTTTCCGAGTTGTTCTTGAAGGTCTTTCATGTTCTTCATGCTTTGTTTGCCCTTTTGTGGTTTCTTGCTGTTCTTCTGCTTTGAACATGAACCGCTCGATTCCATCATGCTCTCGTTCATGTTATTAAGTGATTCTGAGAGCATTAAGGCTAAATTGTTCATCGCCATCATAGCTCTTTGCTGGCGTGATGTGGCTGATGATGTCAACGACTCGTTCATCTCCTTCATGGCAAGGCTTAATTGTTGGTTGATGAGTTGTAACTCATTGAAAACGAAGTTTTTAATCTCTGGCTGACGCATTGCCATCTTTCTTAATGAGTCTTCAACCATCGCGAAATTATTGACGATTTCTTTCTGTCGGCTTATTTTATCTGATAATGAAGGGTCGTCTTTCTTCATCTTTGCCAACTCGCTCATGAGCTTCTCCTCTTCATGTGAAGAGCGAACTACGTTTTCAAGTAAAATACGAACTAAATGTGAGTCTTCGGCAAGTTGTTCCATGCCCGACATCGACATGTCTAAAGAGAGTTTGTCGGCCATTTCTTTCATCTTTTTGCCGGCGTCTTTTTTCTTCTCGCTAGCTCCTGATTCATCGCCGCTGTTTTCTTTCTCCTCGGCCTCATTTAAGTCTTCGTTTATTTCTTCGGATGTTTCTTCGTCCTTTGAAATATTGAAAGGTTCTTCTAAACCTTTGTTTTTCTGCATGATAGAGTCGAGTTGCTGGTTTAGTTGATTGAATTGCTCTTTTGCTTCGTTTGCGCTTAACGAATCGTTTTCAGAGTTCTGTAACTTCTCTGATAATTCGTTCATCTTGTCAATCAATTCGTTAAGGTCTTTCTCGACTTTCAGTTGTTCCAGCAATGCGAGATTTCTGTCCATCATCTCTTGCAGTTCCTTGTTGCTTTTCTTCAAATCCTGCATCATCTGCTGCATCTTCTCGCGAGGCATCTCGTTCATAAGACGCTCTATTTCTTCCATAAGTCTCTTCATTTCGTCAGGGATGACTTCCTCGAAAAGCTTGTTTATCTGTTCTTGTTTCTTTAACAATTCTTCCGAAGTGAGTTCGTTTTCCTTCATGAAATCCTGAAGTTCTTTCTGTTCTTCTTTGACTTTCTCCCATTCTTCTTGAATCTCTTTCTGCTTTTCCAGAAGTTCATTCATCTTTTCCTTGTCGCTCCAGTCGAGTTCCTTTTTCGACATCAAATCTTTAATCATTTCGTCGAGGTCTTTACGTAGCTGCTCAAGCTCGTTGGTTTTGTCTTCCAGTTGAGAGATGATGTTTTCTTCAGAAGTGTCAGCGATGGAGTCGAGCATTTCGCGTGTAGGCATGCTGATGAAGAAAAATTCCGAGCGTCTCGATTTGGCTCCGTTAATTCCATCATTGTCCCAAATCTCGAAATATGATTTCACCTCATCGCCTGGATACATTTCGATAGTGTCCAGGTTGATGCTGTAATAGAATGAAGTGCGAGTCGCTTTTCTGTCGATGTCTATTTTCTTTGTGAAAGATTGGTTAGGTTTGTTTTCAACTTCAAAATGATAAAGAAGCTTGCTGAAACCATAATCGTCGGCTATGAGTCCGGAATAATATGTCTGTTTTGAAAACTCTTCGTTGAAAGGCTGCACCTGAATCTCCGGATGAGCATCTGGAATCACTTCTATGATGAAAGGAACTGGGTTCTCGCTATGGCTCCATTGGTTGGAAATGTTTACATAGAGCTTAGAGGAATGTAAGGCCTTGAAACAGAATGAGAATTTGTTGTCTTCTGGTTTAATATCGTGATTTATGGAGTCGTGGAGGATGCTCATTGAAGCGGCGTCCTTTGTGTGGAAATTGAATTGAACCTCAGTGCCTTCTGGAACAAGGAGACGAGTCTTGCCGCCGAGTGTTTCTTTCTTTCTGTTGATATATTTAGGGAAAGTCAGTTCGGCTTCGTAATAGAGTAAAGTAGGGGAAGGGTTGACTATGATGTTTATCTCCGGACTTAAAAATTTGCCTCCGCTTATCTGGAAACTTTCCGATTGATGTACTTTGTTAAAAATGAAACGGAAGTCGTTGTTGGATAATTTTGTCATCATGCGAGTTCCGTTAGAAGTGATGACATAAAAAGATTCCGGGATGTTTTCTCCGGTGACGTGAATCTTGAATTCCAGGTCGTCGCCTTGAATCACTTCTATGTCGTTGGTGTTTATTTCGACATTAAAAGGAAGCGGCTTCTCGTAATGAGTGTCGTAGTTGATGATTCTGCTTACAGGCTGCTTGGAGAAATCAGGGAAGAAGATAATCAAGGAGACGAGTGTGATGAAAACGATGCTGAAGATTTTGAGATATTTGTAGTTTTCTTTAAGATTTACGGCTTCGCTGAATTTTATTGGTTGAAGATTCTGAGTTCTCTGTTCTATTGTAGCGAGAAGAAGTTCGTTGTCGGAATCATTCTTTATCTCGTTTGTAAGTTGAAGCGTGTTAAGAAGCTTGTCTTTTATCTCAGGGAAGAATTTTCCGATAAGCACAGCGGCTTGTTCGTTCGACATCTTCTTTCTGAAACGGATGAGATTGAAAAGAGGAACGATGAAATAAAAACAAACTACGATAGAGAATAATGTTATTGACGATATGAGAAGAATGAGACGAATCTTACTTGACGACCATGAGAAATATTCTATGGTGTTGATTATAAGGAAAGAAGTGATAAGTAATGCTGAGCCAATCAAGCATCCTTGAATGAGTTTGTTGAGATAAAATTTCTTTATGAAAGATTCTATTTTATCCAGCAAGACATTATTATATGACTTCTTTACGTCTGATAACATTTAACCCAAATTAATAACCCACAAAGATAATGAAAAGACTAAAGACTAAAGGATAAAGACTAAAGTTTTTTTAATGGGTATTATCGATTCTCGCCTTTACCTTTTTTCTTGCTTTTTTTCTTAGGTGTATTGGCGCTTATCAATGTGAAATCGAGCTGTTTCTTGATAAGGTTGACGCTTTTGACTTGTACCTTGACTTCATCTCCGAGTTGGTATATGTTGCCATAGTCTTGTCCTATGACGCGGAAGTTCTCTTCGTCGAGGTAATAGAAGTCATCGTTGAGGTCGGCATAACGTACCAAGCCTTCGCATTTGCTGTCTTTGAGTTCGACATACAATCCCCATTTGCTTACGCCGGAGATTAAGCCGTCGAAGACTTTTCCGATATGGTCTTGCAGATATTCTGCTTGTTTGTACTTAACGGATTCACGTTCCATCTCGGCTGCGCGTTTCTCCATATCACTTGCGTGCAGACAAAGGCTTTCGTATTCGTCTTTGTCGGCGCTAGGCTGATTCTCTAAGAGATACCTCTCCAGTAGGCGGTGAACCATGAGATCTGGATACCGCCTGATAGGAGAAGTGAAATGTGTGTAATAAGGGAACGCCAATCCGTAGTGGCCTATATTATTAGTACTATAGATGGCCTTGGCCATGGTTCGTATCGCCACCGACTCGACGAGGTTTTTCTCGCCTTTGCCATCGACGGCGTCGAACAGTGCATTATAAGATTTAACGAGTTTCTCTCTCGAGCTGATATTCATGGTGTAGCCGAGTTTTGAAACAAGTTGTATGAAATTGTATAATTTCTCTGGGTTAGGTTCGTCGTGAACTCTGAATACGAAGGTGTAGTCTTTGAATCGGCTGCCAGGTTTCGCCATTGTCTCGGCGATGGTCTTGTTAGCCAGAAGCATGAAGTCTTCGATGAGCATATTGGCTTCTTTCTGAACCTTGACGTAAGTGTCGATAGGCTTGCCGTTCTCATCGAGTATGAACTTCACCTCTTCGGAATGGAAGTTGATACAACCTTCCTGCATTCTCTTCGCTCTTAATTTAGTGGCTAAATCGTTGAGCGTCATGAGTTCTTTTTTATTGTCACCGTCGGCGCCTTCTATCATAGACTGTACTTCTTCGTATGCATAACGACGGTTTGACTTTATGACGGTCTTGCCAATCCAAGTGTTGAGGATGTCGGCGTTTTCATTCAATTCAAATACGGCAGAGAAAGCGAGTTTCTCTTCATCAGGACGAAGCGAACACACCATGTTACACAGTTTCTCCGGCAGCATCGGTATTGTTCTGTCGACGAGATATACTGATGTTCCGCGTTCTTGAGCTTCGTCATCGATGGCAGAACCTGGTCTTACATAATGAGAGACGTCGGCGATGTGGACGCCGACTTCAAAATTGCCATTATTCAAATATCTCAATGAGAGAGCGTCGTCGAAGTCTTTCGCGTCGTGAGGGTCTATTGTCACGGTGAAGATATCGCGGAAGTCGCGACGTTTCTTTATCTCTGATGATGGTATCTTATCGGAAATGTTTTTGGCTTCTTTCTCGACAGCTTTAGGGAATTCCAGAGGATATTCATATTCTGCGAGGATTGACTGCATCTCTACGTTGTTTTCGCCTGGGTTGCCGAGAACCTTAACGACTTCACCGAAAGGATTGCGCGCGTTGTCGGGCCAGTCGGTGAGATGAACGATGACTTTCTGGCCGTCTTTAGCGTTCTTGTATTTTCCTTTAGGTACGTAGATGTCGAGAGGCATGTTCTGTCGGTCGGAGATGACGAAAGCGAATCCGTGTGAGAGGCTGAAGATACCGACGAAGTCGGTCTTGGCTCTTTCTATGATTTCTATGATTTCACCTTCGTTTTTCTTGCTCTTGCGTTTAGGGAACATTGCCACCTTGACCTTATCGCCGTGGAGAGCCTTGCCTGTGTTGTTGGCTGCGATAAAGATGTCTTCGCCTTCTTCATCAGGAATGACATAAGCCTTGCCTGTACTTTTCATATCGACAGTACCTGTGATATATTGAGGCTTAGGACCATATTCGTGAACGAAGTCAGGATGAAGCAGATAACGATACGGACGGTCTTCGATGAGTTTGCCTTCTTTATGGAGAGTGACGAGAATCTGATATATCACGTCTTTACCGGCAGCGTCGCGTACCGACATTATCTTGGCGATTTGCTTATAATTCATTGGCTTGAAAGGATGCTCGCCAAATATGGTGAGTATCGTGTTAACAAAAGTACTAAGGCTATTCTTGACTTTTTTCTTTGCCATATGTGATTATAAGATTAAGAAAAGTTGCCCAACCAGGGTTCGAACCTGGACTTTACTGATCCAGAGTCAGTCGTGTTGCCAATTACACCATTGGGCAATTTTTTCAGTCCGCAAAAATAACATTTTTTTTTCTTATATTTGCAAAAAATAAAAAATTATGACAAACACATATTCTATAGGCGTTGATATAGGCGGCACCAATACAGATATTGGCTTAGTCCGCAACGACGGTAAAATCGTTATGCGTCGTAACATCCCGACAAACAAATACTTCGACATTGAGGTTTATCTTAAAGACATCACCGACCTCATCAAGGAGATGATGAAAGAAAACGAAATTGAGAGCATCGACGGCATCGGTATCTGCGCTCCTAACGGCAATTATTACAAATGTACCTTCAGCGGAGCGACAAATCTCAACTTCAAAGGCGACTTCAACGTACAAGAAATCGTTAACAAATATATGAATGTTCCTGTCGTCGTCTCTAACGACGCTAATGCTGCGGCATTCGGTGAGATGGTCTATGGAGGCGGCAAAGGCATGAAACATTTAATCACCTTCACACTTGGAACTGGAGTAGGCTCAGGCATCATCATCGATGGTAAATTGGTTCTCGGTTCAACAGGCGGCGCCGGTGAGTTAGGTCACGTCATCACTATTCCTGGCGGACGTCAATGCGGATGCGGCTTGAAAGGCTGCCTCGAGACTTACACCTCTGCTACAGGTATTCGCCGCACAGCATTAGAGATGCTGGAAAACAACCCATCATACGACGGCATCTTGTCTAAGATTCCTGCTGAAGAACTCACAAGTAAGGCTGTAGGCGACGCTGCCAACGCAGGCGACCCTCTCGCGATACAGATTTTCGAAGAGACAGGTAAAGTGCTCGGCCTCGCAATGGCTAACGCATGCTCCTTCTCATCTCCAGAAGCAGTGTTCTTGATGGGCGGCCCTGTTAAGGCAGGCGACGTGCTCCTCAACCCAGTACGCAAATCATTCGCTGAAAACTTGTTATTCGTATATAAAGACTCTGTTGAAGTCAGAGTGTCAGAGCTCCCTGACAACGACGTAGCTATCCTTGGAGCAGCAGCTTTAGCAAAAGCTTGATTTAAAATGACTAATGACAAATGACTAAAGACTAAAGGGAAAACTAACTTTAGTCTTTAGTCTCTTATTAACATTAATTTTATACTATGAAAAAATCACTATTACTCATGACCATGTGCATCTTAGGATTGTTCGGTACAGTCAATGCACAAAAGGTATCACCTAAAACAACTTATTCACCTGTTGCCGATGTGGCAGCATCTGTCAACGAAGAAAATAATGTTGACGTTATCTGGAGCTGGAACGAGATAATACCTAAAAAAATCGTCGTCGACTTTGAGACTGGAAACTTGAACCAGGCCGACTTCGACAATAACGGTAACGCTCCTTGGGTTATCACTAACGACGCTTACGAAGGCGACTACGCTATCAAGTCTAATTGCGAAGGCATTGAAAGCGGCAGATCTGAAATATCAATCACCATCGATGTCCCTTTCGATGGTATAATGAGTTTCTATCATAAAGTGTCGAGCGAACAATTCTTCGACAATGGCTATTTCTACATCGACGGCGTACAGAAAGCTGTCGCTACTGGTACAGCCGACTGGAGCTACAGAGAATATAAAGTCAAGAAAGGCGTTCACACTTACAAATGGTCTTACCAAAAAGACAATATGGACTCAGCAGGCCTCGACGCTTATTTCGTTGATAACATCGTTTTATATCAAGAAATTCCTCCTTTCGAAGGCGGTTGGATTTACTACGACGAAGGCGATTATGCTAACGCTGTCGGCTCTGAAACAGGTGCTCTCTATTGGGGTATCAGCTTCCCTGACACAGAAGAATACGCTGGCTATTCCTTGACAAAGGTCTCTTACTTCGACCAGGACCCTTCTCTCGATATCACAGCTAATATATATTTCGGCGGAACTGACGCTCCTGCTACATTAGTGGCTTCTCAAGATTTTACAACATCAGGCTCTAAATCAGTTATAGAAATAGAACTCGATAATCCTGTTCTCATCGACGGAACTCAGCCTTTGTGGATTACTTTCTATTCCAAAGACGCTTTCCCTGCAACAGCATGCTATCACGTGGGTGACTCTAACAGCGACTGGATTTCTTTCAACGGAACATCATGGGGTCACACCGTCGATTATGGCGTGATATACACATGGCTCGTGAGAGGCTATCTCGAAAATGTTAAAGGCGAGACAGCAGTATTGTCTAACGTCAAATTCAATGGCGAGACTTCAACAGGTCCTGCTATTGCTAAAGCCGACGCTAAACCTTACGGCATCGGCGTGCCAGAGAGAATGTCAAACAACAACCGTGACTTCTTAAATATCTATAATGTATATAGAAAAAACATCCACACTGATGAAACAGTGAAAATCGCAGAAAACGTCAGCGACACAACATTCGTCGATACACAATGGAATACATTGAGCAACGGCGCTTATCAATGGGGTGTTGGTGCAATATATGATGACAATAAAGCAGAATCTGAAATAACTTGGTCTAATACCTTGGACTTCGGCGAGATGTTCACTTCTGTCGATATGAATATCACTACAACAGGCGATGAAGTGGCAGCAGGTGCTAAGGTGAAATTCACCAATATCGATGAACCTGGAATTGGCTACGACTATAAAGCTACAGTCGATGAAAACGGCAGCTTCCACTGGGATAGCTTCCGTAAAGGTAATTACTCATACGCCGTCATGAAAAAAGGCTACGACACTTTATATGTCAACAACGTCACAATTTGGGATGAGACAACATTAGAAGCAACTATAGACGAAATACTCGCTCCGGTAGAAAACTTGTCCGTATCAGCAACAGGATGGGCTAAATGGGAAAACAAAGACTTCAGCAATGGAGGAGGCGAGTTTAACTTCGACTTCGATAACGGTCTCCTCGACGGATGGCAGACAATAGACGCTGACGGCGACGGTTTCAACTGGCGTCTCACAACAGAGATTTTAGGTCCAGGCAACGGCCATAATGGAAGTAGATATTGCGTCATCTCTCAATCATTCGACAATGACTTGGGCGCTGCACTTACACCAGACAACTACTTAGTCACTACAGACAAATATCTCATCAAAGATGGTTCTCAGCTTTCATTCTATGTCTGCGCTCAAGATGCAACATGGGCAGCCGAACATTATGGCATCGCTATCTCAACAACAGGCAACAGCAGTCCTGAAGATTTCACCATGATTTGGGAAGAGACATTGTCAGCTAAAGGCGGCGATGGCACACGCGACGGCTCTAAACAAGGCGCCTGGTATAAAAAGATATTAGACCTCAGCGATTACGCAGAACAAGAGATATACATCGCTTTCCGTCACTTCAACTGTACAAATCAGTTCTATGTCAATATCGACGACATCGTTTTAGTTAACGAATCTAAAAAAGATGATAAAGCAGTAGTTTCTTACGATGTTTATCTCGATGACGTCCTCGAAGCAACAGTGACAACTAATTATTATCAACATAATTCTGAAATATCAGAAAGCCACCACGTGACAAAAGTCGTTGCTAACTATATAACAGGTTCAAGCGAAGCTGTAGAATATGACTGGACTTATTCAAGCTGCGAAAACCTTCAAGGTGTTACAGGTCTCACTGCTGAATATTTCAAAGGTAAAGCTGTCTTGAATTGGAATATGTACGGAGAAGAACTTCCTGATGTCAGCGACTCATTCTTCTTCGACTTCGAAGACGGTTCTATAGATGGATGGACCACTATCGACGCTGACGGCGACAATTACACTTGGAGAACATCAGCAGAATATATGGAACCAGGACAAGGCAACAACGGTAGCCAGCACTATGTCTTGTCAGAGTCATTCAACAATCAGTTTGCTGAAGTGCTTTATCCAGACAACTATTTCGTTACAGTAGAGAAATATGCTATCAAGGAAGACTCAGAACTCTCATTCTATGTCTGCGCTCAAGACGGCGAATTTGCTGCTGAACATTATGGTATCGCCATCTCTTTGGCAGGAAATACAAATCCTAATGACTTCACAATGATTTGGGAAGAAACATTAGAAGGTGATGGAGCACGCAACGACCGTCAGACAAAATGGTCGTTAAGAACCATCGATTTAGGCAACTATGCCGGCCGTGAAATCCATATCGCATTCCGTCACTTCAATTGTCACGACCAATATATGCTCGACATCGACGACATCACATTGGCAACAAGCAAGACAAGAGAAGATGTATTGACTCCAATGGGAGTATTGGTGTTCCGCAACGGCGAACTCATCACTCCAGAACCAATAACAGAGAACTCTTTTGCAGAACCATTCGTCGGTGAAGAAGCTGTTGAATATTGCGTAAGAGTCGTTTATAACCACAATATAGACCCTGAGACAGAGCAACCAGGCGACATCAACTACACAGGTTCAATGTCATGCCCACAATGTGCAACAGTAGAATATGTCATGGAATGTGAAGCTCCTGTTGATATTACTGCAGAAAACATGTATTATAATGGAACATACGGAGTGAAATTGACATGGTCTTTAATGGCTGAACCTAAACGATACAACGTCTACAGAAGCACAGATGACGTTAACTACGAACTTGTAGCTCAGGTGTCATCAAAATCATATACAGAAGGAATAGAGGTTAATGGAACATATCATTATCAAGTTACAGCTGTATATGTAAATGGTGAAGAAGAATGCGAGTCAGATCCAATTCATGTTTCAATATTGGTTCCAGTAAATGTAAATGAAAACATGCTCGATGGTATGATGATTTATCCTAACCCTACAAGAGGCGGATTGAACATCAAGGCTGAAGGCATCACACGCATTACAATCAGCAACACATTAGGACAAGTCGTCTATGACATCAATACCAACAGCAATGATGAAACAGTGGATATGTCACAATATGAAGCTGGCATTTATATGGTAAGAGTCATGACAGACAACGGCGTTTCAACAAGAAGAATCACCTTGGTGAAATAAAGAAATTCAGAAACTCAGAAATTCAGAAGCTCTGAATTATAGAAAAACAAAACCTCAGAATTTTTTCTGGGGTTTTGTTTTTTTATGGTGAATAAAAAACCCCAAAAGTTTGAAAACTTTTGGGGTTACTTAACTCTAAATTATTAGAGTTATTATTTTACAACTGTGATGCGTTCTACTGCAACACCATTAGCTGTTACGATGCGTACTGTGTAAACTCCTGCTTCGTATTGTGACATGTTGAGAACTTTATTGTCTGTATTGACAACTTGGTCCATTATCACTTGACCTAATGCATTTGTTACTGTGATATTTTCGATGCCTTCAGCCTTGATTGTTACGTTATCCTTTGTTGGGTTAGGATATACCATCATGCCTTCTACACCGTTTTCATCGATAGCTGTCACTGTTACTACTACATATGTTTCATCGCTGCCGTATGCGTTTGCTGGTTCTGATTCACATTCTTCGCCTGCTTCTTCGTATACTGCTGTCATTGCATAGTAATATGTATTTTCTGATACGTTTTCGTCAACATAAGTCTTTGTTGTTGTTTCTCCAATGACTTCCATATTTGTTTCTGATGTACCACGGTATACATTGTAATGTGACAATGTACTTGTTGTATTTGCTCTGCCTGCTGACTTGACTTCACCTGCATTTGTTGTGTATTCGTAGTCTGCTATTGGTTTAAGTGATGACACTTCGCCCTTAGCGCTTGTAACGTATGCACGTATCATCCAAGTGTTGCTTATGCCGTAGCTTGCTATGTCTTCCCATGTTGCGCCGTCCATTGATACCCAACGTCCGTTTGGATCGCCTGTATTTGCGCTTACTGCTGCTGGATAGTTAGTACCTTCGTTTGTTGAGAATACTACCCATACGTTCATTGTTGGGTCAATTGGCAATGCTGCTGTCAAATCGAATTCTACGAATGCTCCTGTTCCGCTTACTGAATATGGTTGTGTGTGTACCAATTCACCTGGTGATGTTGTGCCGCCGTAGTAAACGAGGATGTCGCCTGTTGAAACAGCATAGTCGAATAATGATACTTTTGTGAAGCTTGAGCCTTCGTATGCAGCCAAGTTTGCTGCTGGGAACATGATGCCCCAGTAGAATGATGCTGGTCCGCCGATGCCGTCTTCGTTTGTGCCGTTATCATAGTATAACCATTCTGAGTTTGGATTTGGGTTGTATGATAATGTCAATGTTACGTCCTTGTCTTCAACTTCTGCGAATAAGTCTTTTGGAGCTTCACAGTCGATGATGAATTCAGTTTCTACGCAATTAGGTTCAGACATTGCATAATATGTTGAATCGAGTTCGCCGCCATAAACAACTCTTACGCAATATTCGTCGTGAGTGCCACCTTTAATATCTGAGTAAGATTCACCAGCTACAGGTTTAGATGTTATAACTTCTCCATTACGGTAAATCATGACGCCGAGGACTTCAGCGATAGCGTAATCTTCGTCTTCTGGTTGTTCAACTTCTTCGAAGTAGCCGCGGAGCATCCATGTGCATGGGATGCCTGCTTCTGTCACGTCGAACCAGCCGTCGCTTGCCAAGTAGATCCAACGACCGTCAGCGTCGCCTGTGTCAGCGCATTCTGCTGCTGGGTAGTTTGTACCGTCGTTGGTGTTGAATACGATCCATACGTTTTGACCTTCTGGGTCGATAGCTTCTGTCAATTCGATTTCAACGAAGTTGTTGATGCCTGTGAATGTGTAAGCTTGGTTGAGAACTGATGTGCCTGGAGCATTGTCGCCGCCTAAGCAGATGTCGAATGTGCCGTTTGTTGCAACTCTGTCGAATGCTGCTACCTTTGTCAATGCGCCGAGGTTAGCGATGTCTGCTGCGCGGAGCTTGATAGCCCAGCTGAATGATGCTGGTCCGCCGATAGCGTCTTCATTAACGCCATTGTCATAGTATGCCCATGTACCTTCTTTGCTGTCTTTAGTATCGTTGTTTTTGTCTTCATCGTCATCTTCTGGTGCTTGTGCTGGTAATGTCCATGTAAGTTCTACTGTTTCGTTTTTATAAGTAGCTTCGAGGTCGTTAACGCCAGCAAAGATTTCGTCAGCGACTTTTGTCCATGTATATGACATTTCTTCACTGTCGCCCATTGTGTAAGAAGCGATAACTGTTGTTGTGTATTGTTGTCCATCTACAACATTTTGATGTTGGTAGTAAGGAGTTGATACATTTTCAGCTTCAACGATGCCGTCTAACAAGACTTGATATTTTACCAAATCTCTAGATTTAGCGATATTTGTTAACTGAATATCGTCGATAGTGAGTATGTATTGGTTTGAACAGTTGAAGTGACGTATTGCGAGATATACATATTGACCTGCATAAGCGCTGAGGTCGGCTGTGAATTCATACCAAGGAAGTTCTTTGGCGTTGTCTATTGTCAATGTCCATTCAGCTATTGTTGTGAAGTTGTCTGCTGAAGTATTATCTGTTGTTGAAACAGCTACGCCGAAATGTTCTTCTGGGTAACGAGGGTCGATAGTACCAGCCCAGAATGTCAATGCTGATGCTTCTGTTACGTAATATTTTTCAGCTGTAACCATGTAGTTGTCTGGTGAGAGAGGTCCTAAGCTGTTATTATAAGATTCTGATACAACATAGTTTTCACTATTGTTATGACCATCAGATTCTGCCAAGCCTAAGTCTTGAGCGCTTTCGAATACGTGACCGTCGCCGTCAGCATCGATGTTGATCCAGTCGCCCATTGTGCCATCTTCAAAGTCATATAAGAATTCGTCGCCATGACCTATTGTAGCGCCGTCCCACATTGCCCAGCCTGTTGGTGATACATACAAGCCTTCTACTGCTGCGAGTTCTTCTGTCAACAAGACATTAAACATTGAAGCGTCCCAAATACTTACTATTTCGTTATCAACATTTGAGATATAACCGTTTTTAGAGACAGTCATTCTATATTTACCTTTGTGGAAATCTTCAAATGTTACATCACCTGTTTCACCTACTGAAGCAGTATATACGTAATTTGTTTCTATGAGATTTTCGAATATAACTTTAGCGCCTACAGCTGGTGTTTCACTGTCGGTAGTAGCATGAACTGACACTGTAGTATTCATGTCTTTATCAACAGCTTTAGACCATACTATTGAAGATTCTGGAGATTCGAAAGAGAGTTTGAGATTATCGATGCCGAGTGAATTGCCACCATAACCGTAGTTAGGGTGAGTTTTGTGAGCGAATCTGATGCAGTAAGTACCAACGTAATCTGACAAGTCTATTTCAACATCTCTCCAATCGTCGGCATTTAATGTTGTATGTTCTGTTGAAGCCCATACTTGTGACCAAGGTCCTGATGTTGATTCGGCGAGTTCGATGACGAGTTGTGAGCCGTAATATGATGATGCAGGAGCGGTATAGATTAAGCTCAATGTAGATTTAGGCTGGATGTTGATCATTCCTGTTGTGATGTATGCAGCGAAGCCATAGTTAGGTCCGAGCAAGTTGTCACCTTTAGTGGTGAATGCTGAATAATTGCCATCGCCAGCTGAATAGTCAAAATCGTAGCTTGAGTCAATCTTATCACCGATATACCACATGAATGGAGTGCCATAGTAAGATGCGTAGGAATAGTAATATGATGTTGACCATCCTGTTGGCATAACTCCACTTTCAAAGTCTTCTGTATAATATGTTTCGATGCCACGGTTGCCTTCATAGAGAGCAGAAATACCCCATTGATAAGCGCCTGGTTCTTGTGATGCCCATGATGCGTCTGCATAGCATGTGTCTGCAATGTTTTCAACTAAGAGTTCTACTTCATCTGTTGTGACGTTTTTCTTGTATAAGTTATATGCTGTGAAAGCACGTGATGGTTCAGCACTTATTGCTGCTGTTTCTTCTTTTTCAACAGGAAGACCTACGAAGACAGGAGTTTGGTTTTCCAAAGCTGCTACAGCACCTGTTGATACGCCGCCATGGAATTCTGGAGTGTCAGATTCTTTTCTGAGCATCATTGGTTTTCCATCGACTTTTTCCAAGAAACCTCTTACCATCCATGTGTATAGATAGTTGTAATCAGAGATGTGGCCCCATGTAGTACCATCTAATGACAACCAATCGCTATTAGGATCACCTGTGAAGTCGCAAACTGCTGCTGGATAAGCCAATTCATCGCAATAGAAAGCAATCCATAATGTTTCTGTGCCATCTAAAGTTACTGGTGTTTCTAATTCATATTCCACGAATTCGTGAACGCCTGTGAAGTTGATTGTTTGAGAGCTTACCAATGTGCCAGGAGCTGTCTCGCCACCGATGTGGATATTGACAGTACATTCGCCAACATTTTGGTAATAATCAACCATAGATATTTTTGTCAAGGTATAGCCATTGTAAACATCTTTTGGAGGGAATGCTACTGCCCAGTAGAATGGTTCTGGAGCACCCATACCGAATGATGATGATGTTACTCCATTGTCGTAATATAACCAACCGCCTGAATATGGATCAGCTTCTTTATAGAATGTGATATGGTCGATATAAACGACGTCGTCACCACTAGCCCACATCAAGTCTTTTTGATATTCCCATCTATATGTGTGAAGACCTGCCTCGACAGTGACTTTCATTTCTGTCCAGTCTTCTTCACCTGACATGAAAGCTCTAGCATTGCCGTCGACATAGAATATACATTGGTCGTAGTTCTTTTCACTTGACACTTTGTAGAAGAATGAGATAACACCATCAGCAGGTGCTTCGTATTCTACTTCAATAGCAGAAACGCCTAATTCAACGCCAGCACATGTAGATTTCATAGAATAAATGCCATCGTAAGCGTGTTCTGTTGTGATAACCCATGGATAGTCGCTTACTTCATTATTCCATTCGTATGATGAAAAGTCGCCTGTTTCAAAATCTTCAACGCCAGTAACATCACTTGGTTGGCTCCATACTACATTCACCAAGGTGTCGCCAGATGCTTCTGCTCTGACAAATTTTACAGGGAAATAAAATTCGTATACTGAAATGCTAACATTAGCTTCAACGCCATATTCAGCTTTGAATTTTGACTTGGCATTTTGATATGAACTTACGGTTGCTATTGCTTCATATTGACCTGCAAGAATATCTCCTGAGAATGAACCTGTTTCATCAACGATAAAAGTATATGATACAGCTGCTCCAAATTCGTCAGAACCATTAACAACTACAGTGCCTTCTCCTATTGGTGTTACACCATCTTGTTCATAAAGGTTACCAGACAATGATGTCATGCCTGTTACGTATGCATAAACACTTGAACTGAGAGCTGATTCGCCTTCTTCATAAACTGCAGAGACGTTGATCTTATGTCCGTTCATGTTGTAATCAAGACCTTCAATTGTATATGAATTGCCATTGATTACATTCTTATTGTTCTTTTCGCCATTAACATATACGTTATAGCCTTTGTGTGAACGATCTTCAACATCTTGCCATGAAACTGTTGTTGATTCGCCTTCATAAAGTTCATTATCTGACAAGCTTATATTTGTAGGAACATTCAATGATGTAGTAAATCCCCATACGTCACCGTATGTTGTGCCGCTTGTGTTACGTACATTGACTTGCCAGAAATAGTTCTTATTGTTATTCAAATCACTCATAAGGTGATTTACTTCTAAATTGTTTGTCCAGTCTATATAGACATCTACTGGAGGGAATGCATTGCCGAACAATACTTGATATTCTACTGTATATGCGCCGAAATCCCATGATAATGATGGGTTGACAATATTTTTTGCACAGTGTGCTGGAGTAGGGTTGATTGGTTTTTCTGGTGCTGGAATAACTTCAGCATTCACATTGACTGTAAATTCTGTTGTTGATGAAGCTACAATATAATATTTACCTGCAGGAAGTACCATTGCTTCAATTGCATCATTGCGGGTATTCACTTGTGGTCCGTTATAGTTATTGTCAGCCATAGGACCTTCTTCACCATTGAAATCTTCAGTATATACAGCTACTTTTCCGTTTTCACCTTCAACGTTTGCTGATAAAATAACGTCGTTGTCGAAGTTCATTTCGTAAACAACATCTTTTCCGTCTTCAGCTTCGCCTGGCAATAAATAGTTGTCGTATGTTGTTGCCAAATCAGGTGTTACACTAAAAGGATATGATGTGATAGCTTCTGCGAGTTCCCATACGTCTGATGCAACAGGGTTGTAAGCGAAAGCTGTCATGTCAATCTTTTCAACTACTCTTGTCTCTTTGTAGAATATAAGAAGTTGAGCGTTGACTGCGCCTTCTGCCTCGCCATGAGTAATATCGAATGAGATGCTGTTGCTGCCAGAGACTACTGTTGGGAGTTCAACGTCTGAGATTTCATAATATGAATCTGTTGATTCGATAGCTGAGATTTTTAAGTCGGCTGTTTTGGTGCCAATATTCATATTGACTGGACGCATCCAAGCTCCGTTAGGACGGTCGCCGAGAGCGATAGGATTGTGATTAACTCTTAAAGGCTTGAAATCAGCTGGCAATGTGATGTCAAACTTAACCACATTGTTGTATCCATTTGTTGAGTATCCATTTACATTAGGATTTGCTGGGTCGTAAATAGAACCGTCTCTGTATGAATGGATGGCTCTTCTGTCAGAACCAGTGCTGTATGTGTAGAATGAGGCAGTATATTGCCAGTTGCCGGAGTTGTCGCATACACATACAAGAAGATTTTCTCCTGTGTATTCGAATGGTTTTTGGAGTTGGAATTCTATCCATTCATCTGCGACTCCAGGATAATCGATGTTCCCCCCCCATACCAAATCTTCAGATGTAACAGAAACCCAGTCTGAAGTGTTTTGGAATGAGTCTTTTGTTGTGTTTAACAAATAGATAGCAAGGTTACGTGTTCTTGCTGAATTGTCTGATTGCTTGAATGCAATAGACGTGATTGTTCCTGACAACTCACGCATCTCTTCAGCAGTATATATTTGCTGTGAGATAGAGTAGTTGTAGTACTCATTAGTTGGAATACCGGTGCTAGAATCGGTTCCTTCAGCACCAATAACCAAATTGGCTGTTGTCTGTGCATTGATCGAACCTATGAATCCGAACAAGCACATCATCGTAAAAAGAATCAATCTTTTCATAATAAATAATACGATTAGTTAATTAATAAAAATGTTAATAAAAATGGGCGCAAAGGTACAAAAAAAAAGGGTTGTCTAACAAGTGTTAGTCAACCCCTTTATAAATTTCTATAATTCTATATTTCTAAAAAAAATCTATCAGATTTTCTTAGGTGCTATTTTATTTCTGATGATGTTATAGAGTTCGTCAGCATTTACTCTGATTTGTTCCATAGTGTCACGGTCGCGGACAGTAACGGTATTGTCTTCCAATGTCTGGTTGTCGATTGTCACGCAGAGAGGAGTACCGATAGCGTCTTGTCTTCTATAACGTTTGCCAATAGAGTCTTTTTCTTCGTATTGGCACATGAAGTCAGGTGTGAGTTGTTCCATGATTTCGCGTGCTTTTTCTGGAAGACCGTCTTTCTTGACGAGAGGCAAGATAGCGACTTTATAAGGAGCCAAAGCAGCTGGGAATTTCATCACGACGCGTTCTGAACCGTCTTCGAGTTTTTCTTCTGTGTAAGCGTGGCTCAACATAGCGAGGAACATACGGTCCAAACCGATTGATGTCTCGATGACGTAAGGAACGTAGCTTTCGTTTGTCTCTGGGTCGAAGTATTGGAGTTTCTTGCCTGAGAACTTAGAATGGCTGCTGAGGTCGAAGTCGGTGCGGCTGTGGATACCTTCGAGTTCTTTGAAGCCGAACGGGAATTCGAATTCGATGTCGGTAGCTGCGTTGGCATAGTGAGCCAATTTTTCATGATCGTGGTAACGATATTTTTCTGTAGGGATGCCGAGTGAGAGATGCCAACGGAGACGTTCTTCTTTCCAGTGTTTGAACCATTCGAGTTCGGTGCCAGGGCGTACGAAGAACTGCATTTCCATTTGTTCGAACTCTCTCATTCTGAAGATGAACTGACGAGCCACGATTTCGTTACGGAAAGCCTTGCCAGTCTGTGCTATACCGAAAGGCACTTTCATTCTACCAGTCTTTTGGATGTTGAGGTAGTTGACGAAGATACCTTGAGCTGTTTCTGGACGGAGATAAATCTCGTTAGCGCCTTCTGCGAGTGAGCCCATTTGTGTAGCGAACATAAGGTTGAACTGACGTACGTCGGTCCAGTTGCGTGAGCCAGAGATAGGACAAACGATGCCGAGGTCTTCAATAAGTTGTTTGATGCCTGCGAGGTCGTTGTTTTCCATCGCTGCATAAAGACGGTGGCTGATGTCTTCTATTTCTTGTTTATAACCGAGAACGCGGGCGTTAGTAGAAACGAATTGTTCTTTGTCGAAAGCGTCGCCGAAACGTTTCTTGGCTTTCTCTACTTCTTTATTGATTTTATCTTCAATCTTAGCGATATGATCTTCTACGAGGACGTCGGCGCGATAGCGTTTCTTGCTGTCTTTGTTGTCAATCATTGGGTCGTTGAATGCGTCAACGTGACCTGATGCCTTCCATACTGTTGGGTGCATGAAAATAGCTGCATCAACGCCAACGATGTTTTCGTGCATCTGTACCATAGCTTTCCACCAGTATTGGCGGATGTTATTCTTTAACTCAACGCCGTTTTGACCATAGTCGTAAACAGCTGAAAGTCCGTCATAAATATCACTTGAAGGGAATACGAAACCATATTCCTTAGCGTGAGCTGTTATCTTCTTGAAAAATTCTTCTTGATTCATTGTTTTTATTTTAAAGACTACAAGACCACAAGACTACATGTCAACAAGTCTTATTATCTTGAAGCATATTAATATTAAATTCTAGAATTCTAAAGTTCTATATAATGAGCATAGCGTCGCCGTATGTGAAGAAACGATATTTCTCTGCCACAGCAACTTTATAAGCTTTCATGAGCAAGTCGTAACCAGCGAAGGCTGCTACTTCCATCATCATTGGTGATTTAGGGAGGTGGAAGTTGGTGATGAGCGCATCGGCTGTGTTGAAATCGTAGTGAGGGAAGATGAATTTGTTGGTCCATCCTTTGAAAGGATTGACATGACCTTTGATAGTCACAGCTGTCTCCAATGCTTTGAGAGAAGTTGTTCCCACTGCGAAGATTTTGTTACGTTCTGTCTTAGCTGTATTGATGATGTCGCAAGCTTCTTGTGTTATCTCCATCTCTTCTGAGTCGGTCTTGTGTTTTGTAAGGTCTTCTACTTCTATATCGCGGAAGTTACCTACGCCTGTATGGAGAGTGAGTTCTGCGAATTGTACGTCGCGGAGCTCTAGATGTTTCATAAGAGATTTGCTGAAGTGCATACCTGCTGTTGGAGCAGCTACGGCGCCTTCGCACTTGGCGAATACTGTCTGATAGTTTTCAGCGTCGTCTGGTTCTACAGGGCGACCGATTTCTGGAGGAAGCGGTGTGTTGCCCAAGTCTGTTATTGTCTTTTTGAATTCTTCGTGTGTGCCATCAAACAAGAAACGTAATGTTCTTCCTCTTGATGTTGTATTGTCGATGACTTCAGCAACGAGGTCGTCGTTTTCGCCGAAGTAAAGCTTGTTGCCGATACGAATCTTGCGTGCAGGATCGACGAGAACGTCCCAGAGACGGCTTTCGTGATTAAGTTCGCGGAGCAACATCACTTCAATCTTAGCGCCAGTCTTTTCCTTTTCGCCATAGAGACGAGCAGGGAAAACCTTAGTATTGTTAAGAACGAAGACATCGCCAGCGTTGACATAATCTAAAATGTCTTTAAAAGAACGATGCTCGATGGAGCCGTCTTTACGATTTACTACCATCAAACGTGATTCATCTCTGTTCTTTGCCGGATATTGGGCAATAAGATTTGAAGGAAGGTTGAATTTGAATTGTGATAACTTCATTTATATAATGATTTTATGTTGATTTTTCAAAAACCACAAATATAATATCAGAATGAAGTTTTGTCAAGACCTTTTTATTAAAAAAATCTCAAAATTTAAGAAATTCAGAAACTCAGAACTTTTGAGATTCTGAACTTTTGAGATTCTGAGTTTCAAAGAATATTCAAATCTCCTTCTTTAATCCAGTTCAGTTTTCTGAATATCTCTCCGAATATCCATGTCAGGATTGCTGGAAGCACAAAGCAAATCAACAATATTCCAATCCACATTTTTGTTCCGCCTTCAGGCATCGCTGTTATTATTCCGAAAGGTCCGACCAAGCCGCATGTTCCCATGCCGGCGCCGATAGGCACGTTTTCGAGTTGAAATAAGCAAGTGGATATTGGTCCGGTGATGGCTGCTGTCAATGTAGGAGGAATCCACGTCAAAGGATTTTTTATGATGTTAGGCATCTGCAACATCGATGTTCCTATGCCTTGAGAGATGAGTCCGCCCCAGCGGTTTTCCTTAAATGACATCACTGCGAAACCCACCATCTGAGCGCAGCATCCTGCTGTGGCAGCACCAGCCGCTATTCCAGAAAGACCGATTGCGATACATAATGCAGCGCTGCTGATAGGAAGTGTGAGCGCCATTCCGACAGAGACGGAGACTATTATTCCCATGAGGAAAGGACGCAGCTCGGTGGCGTTCTCGATGAATCTTCCGAAAGCCTCCATGAAGGCGTTGATGCCAGGACCAACGAACATCGCAAGGAGCACGCCGCTGATTATCACGACAGACGGTGTGACGAGGATGTCTATCTTTGTTTCTTTGGAGACTATCTTTCCGAGTTCGGTGCTGATGACAGTAGCGACGTATGCGCCTACGGGGCCGCCGAGAGCGTTGCCTGCGATGCCGCATACCGTAGCAGAGAAAAGAACGAGAGAAGGTGCCTTGAGAGAGAAAGCTATCGCTACTCCGATGGCGGCGCCAGTGGCTTGCTTGGCATATTTCGCGATTTCTAGTAATATAGGAAGATTTAACTTGTCACCCAAGGTGGTGAAAATAGTTCCCATCAACAATGACGCAAACAAACCAAAAGCCATAGCGCCAAGAGCATCGAGGAAATAAGCCTTGGCGCTGATATTGACATCTTTCTTCTTTAAAAATTCTTTAAACTTCATATCTTTAATTTAAGGATGCAAAGATATAAATAGAATTCGAAAGTTGAAGAGATTCGTGCAAAATCACATTTTTTCGAGGATAAAACACTTTACAATGTTAATCCGAATCCAACATTAAATGGAACAGCTTTGATATCGGAACCGAACATTTTTGTCAAACCGAAACGTCCGAAGAGAATAAAGTCCTGGAATTTCAAGGTAGTTAAGACATTTACTCCTAATGGATTATAATTTATATCATCGGCGACAACATGTTTTTCTCCGTCATATTTTGCTTTTGATCTCATGCCAAAACGCCATTCCAACTCAGGACCGACAGAAAGAGCCATTACCTTGTAGCTCAATCGCCATTGTATTTGCAGACTCACTGGCAAACGCAAGCTCCAATAACGGAGATAACTCTTATCGACGTATGTTCTGTCGCTCATTCCTTCAGGTACGATTTCTCCTCCTTCATTGAAATTATAAATATAAGGAGTTCCGTTGTCTGTTGCAAAGACTGTCTTGTTATTAAAGAAATTATATGTGTTAGAAATTCCCAAAGATGTCACTAAACCCAATGTTCTGCTTTTGTTATAACATATCTCCTCATCAAAGAGATACATTCCCCATTCAAAAGAATTTGGTCGTTGAGAAAATGCTGAGCTTTCAAACATGAAAGAATCATCGTACAACTGAGAATAGGAATAATAGATGCCAGGAAAAGCAGACTCGAAATATTTTATCTTGTATTGTTTTTGGTTATCTTCTGTTTCTTTTACAACAACATTTTGTTTTTTAACAAAACTCGGTACTATAGGAAGCTGAATGTAAGTGTTGCTTTCTGATTCATCATTTGTAAAAGAGCCTTCGTAACGGCTTTCATAATATGGATTTACTGAAACATATCCATCTTGCGTCATTTCATAAACTTTGATTTTCAATCCATTCTTGCCATCGACGACTTGGATTTTATTAGAATTTACTATGAAAGTAGTATCGGTTTTTATCTCTTGAGAGAAAGCATTTCCGAAAAAAGCCATCAAGACTGAAATTAAGATAAAACGTTTCATATCTATAAGTTTTAATTTGTTTTTTATTTTTCAAAAATAGAAACGCACAAAGATAAGAAATGCTGCATGGAAATAAAAAAAAACGCTCAGTAAGCGTTTTTTAGGCTAAAGAAACCTTTAACTTTAGCCATTAGTCATTAAAAATATAGTTTATAATTCAAGTGTATCAGAAGAATCAAAGAATTCAACAAATTCTTCATTATTACTATATGGCAAATCTACTTTCATAAAATCAGCCATATTATATAGACCTTCATTTATAACCTCTATCTTATTTGATGCAAATCCGTCATGTACTTTATTTATTATATTATCAAAGTTTAAGCGATCTTGTCTCATTTTTTCAATAGCTGCTATATTGAAAGTATCCCTGGCTTCTTTGATATCTTTGATTCTTTCGTTAAAGATTTCCTCAATACGAGCATATCTCATTTCTGCTTTAATGCTAAAAAGATCGGCTTTATCAAGAAGCACCATAAATAAAGCTGAAGCTATTCCTGATAGCATTGTTGAAAATACAATTGACCATGGCTCTCCAATACCGATTTTATTTAGCAAGGCTTCAATGCCGATACCTGCAATATTTATAATACCTGCGCCTAATAATTTAACAATAGCATCACCTTTTTCAGCAGGTGTCTTTTGGTTAGATTCTTTACCAAAAAGAATTTTTCCTGATTGAACGATAATTCTTATTCCTTCTTTAATTAATTTTAAGGTCTGCTTAAATATACCTACAAATAATCCTATAATACCTTCAATAAATGAGGAGATAAATCCTTTTATAAACTGTAATGTATTATCACCGATAAATCTAGCAAAATTATCAATAACATAATTTTTGAGCCTTGAAAATCTGATACGAAATGCATCCGCTGTCGAATCTGCATTAACACCTTCTTCCACACCATTTTTTACTATATCGGAGATTTCATAATACAATGGTTTAATAATATACATTATAACATTACCAACCATATAATCTTTCGATTGATTTAATGCGTTGGTAGCATTTGTTTTAAGAATATATTCTGTATTGCCAGTTCCAGTACCTATAATGTTTTTTGCTATTGCTTTGTTAGCTCCTTTTTCGATAGATTTTTGAGCATCCTTTTCCATTTGGATCATTCTCTCTTTCGTTTCTTCAGAAAGATGTTGATGGTCTTGATTGTTTTTAGCTCTCTCATTCTGATCTCTAACAAATTCAGAATTGGTCATATCACCTTTGCTCCCTTTTCCAGCAGCGCCAGTACCATTATTTATATGAGCTGCGGTTAATGCATAATTATAATCTTGATTTGATATGTTTTTAATATCTTCATCACTTAATGCATAATTTGACTTAAACTGCTCATGTACTTTCTTTAGAGGAACAATGTGGTCAACATTAGCCTGATGACTATGCTTATACGTTTCTATATTTCTGCGTGCATCAGGATTGTTTTGATATCTGTATATATTATTTTTGCCAGTGTATTCATCTTTGGCATTTATCTTACCGCCATTGTTATTATATATGTTATCTTTGTAGCTATCTAACTTGTCCTTATCTTCATATAGTTTTCTATCATAAGAAGGTCTGACATTTTCTGCATAATTTTTAAAATCTTCATTTCTATAATCTCTTGCATTCTTATACTCAGTATAACCGTCAGGAGTTAGAACAAATGATTCTGAAGAATTATTATAACTGAAATTTCTACACTCTAATATTAGCCTATCTGCAGTTATGCCTTTTCTCCTTAATTTTCTTGTTGCACTGGAACATTCCATGAAACCATTTATAACAGAAAAAAAGATAGGTTCTACGAGGTTATTTACTTTGTCATCACCATTCTGAAACTCTGCATAAATTTCATCAATTACTTCTCTTGTTGATTTTTTGTCATACAATTCAGCATCTTGAAGAATAGATGTCAAATCCAATGGAGATGCATTTTCTATATCTTGTCTGAGTTTTTGATTATTCATAATTATGCGGCTTTATATAATGATTCTATTTCGTTAGAGCCTTTCTCAAGTGTTCTAGCTGTTTGTTTCAATGTATCAGTAGCATCAGTGGTAATTTTAGTCTCTGCCATTGTTTTGAGTATTTTACTGCATGTAACAACTGCATTGATTTCATTAACTTGAGATTGAGATAACATCTTAACACTCATCATGGAGCGATCAATCCTACGAGACAAGCACATACTGCGTATCATCAAGAAATTGACAGAATTGTCTAAACGTTTCAATAATGTTTTGTAAATGTCAACTATTGAAGAATAGTATAATTCTACTAAGCTTAACGATTCGCAAATTTTTTCAAGTCTGGAAATTTCTGAATCCATTCTTTCAATTTCTTCTTCTATTCGTTTTTCTTCTTCCTTAACTTTCAATAGAGATTCTTTTGCTCGTTTCCTAGTAGAAATAGTAGAAAACCCTAATGTAAGAACTGCTAATATATTATACTTAACAGGATTTTTATCAAAATCTATTAGGAACAATTCAGAACGTTTTTTTACAGTGTCAAGCTTAAGGTTTACACCATCAAAACATTCTTTAACAAAATGCTCTGAAACAGAGACATCTTTGATATGTTTTATTCTATCAGCAAATTCAGGCAATAATTCTGTTTTTATTGTGGTCTTGTATTTGTTGATAGTAGACACATGATTTTCTATTTTGTTGGTATATTTATCAACAGATTTTTCAAATTCTTTTTTATGATTATTAAAACGATCCATTACCTTATTATACAAAGCATCCGCTTCTTCATAAGTCTTTTCACCGGTGAATGTTTTCCATGTATCTTTTATCCAACTAAATAATCCCATAACAAATAGTTTTTTATTGACAATTAATATACATCAAACCTACTTCAACAAAATCAGCCAAATCTTTAGCCCATCTTAGAAGTCTTTGGAAGTCTTTATCTTCAATACTTAAATCCTTTGATAATTTTTCAATCCATGTTATCTCAGACTCATCTATCTCTTTGTCGGAATATAATATAGCAGTAAGTTCTATTATAATACTTCTCTTTACTTGTTTGCTACTGTCTTTAAAGACATTTAAAATAGATTCGTATGAAAGATTTTTAATTTGATAATCTTGCATACCCAATTCTATTTTATAACTCTCAATTTCAGCGATTTCACAATCTTTAACGACACCGTCGGCCATTATTGCAATATTTGCAAGCTCTAAGAAAGCTTCACCTTCATTTGTATTTAAATAATATAAAAACATAGCACTTATCTTTTAATTAATTTTCTTTCCATTTTCTGAAAAATCACTTACAGAGATTTTTCCTTTATTGTATTCTTTACGTTGTTTTACTTGACCATTTTTAAAATAATATGTCTCGGTTTGGATGTTTTGGTTAGAGTCATAATTGGTACATTTCTCAATTTTACCTTCGTTATCATATTCAATTGTATATACTGTTTTCAGCCCATTCAACATGTCGCTTTTCTTTAACGAATTATTGATGTATGTATTTTTTAGAGTATAGTTTGTATCCTTATCTACAATTGTTTCTACTCTGTTAGGATTTTCCTTTCCTGCTATGTTTGATGTAGATGGTTTCTTTAGAAGAGAAATTGCTGTATCTATCTTTTTTAACTCATCCAAAATCTCATACATATTATTATTGAGGTTTTTAATATCACCATTAATCTTGGATATTACGGATTCTTCTGTTGATTTAAGTTGTTTTGATAAAGACTGTATTGTTGTGCTTAATTGTTTTGTTTGAGTATTGTATGTTTCTTTAAGAATTGTAGCATTATTGTTAATCTTAGATGTTACAGACTCTTCTGTGGATTTAAGTTGTTTTGACAAAGATTGTATATTTGCATTAAACACACTTGTAAGCTCTTGCAGCACTTTGTTTAGTGAAGTTTCAGTGCTATCTAACATTCTACTTTCCATAGACTTTAAATTTTTTGTTACAAGATTGGTTTGTGTTACAATGTCTTTGTTCAACTTGTTGTAATTTTCTTCAGTATCTTGAATGTGTTTATTAAATATTTCAAGAAAATATGAAGCCAATTTATAAAGAGTAAATATGATACCAACGGATGTAAGGGTTGATATAATATAACTTATCAAACCATAAGATAAAAATTTGGCAACAGCTGCGACTATAGACAATATAGCAATTGCCCAAAAATACTTTTTAATTCTATTTTCTTTCACGTTAAAAAAATTAAACGGGTTCTACTATTGGTTACACTCAAGTCATGAACAGAACCACATTGATTCACAACCTAAGTAAGTCTTACGATGGCACAATATTATAATTATTTTCTAATAAATCCAAATGAATTTTATTTTTTTCTATTGTTTGAAAATCATAAACTTTTATTTTTAGAATTTCTGCAAACCTAACATTTATTCTAATCTCTCAAAATTCCAATTCATACCAAATTGTGCCAAATTGCAGCACAAAAAACATATAGATATTACACAATATTTTATTTCTTATTTTTACAAAAAAACAATGGCACTTGAGATGGAAAACGAATTTTGTATCGAGAAATTAAAGCAAATGCTGAAGTCACAATTCGGCCGCGACATGGAAACTCCTGCCGACTTCTCCGATTTGAGTGATGACATTAGAGACAAACTGAAATGCAGCACTATGAGCGCCACAACTCTGAAACGTTTGTTCGGATATATCAAATACGACAAATGTATCAGCCTGCCTTCTCTGTCATTACTCGCTCGCTATCTCGGCTACTCGGGATGGAACGCCTTCTGCATGAACTACAAAAGCGAGTCTGACTTCATATCCTCACAAGTGATATATTCCAAAAACCTATCAAAAGGCGATTCTGTAGCGTTCGAATGGAACCCTAACAGATACTGCCTCGCTGAATTCCTGGGCAAAGACAGATTCCTCGTAAAAGATGCTCAATATTGTAAACTGGAAGTAGGAGATACCTTTACAACAACTCAGTTTATTCTCAACAATCCATTGATAATAACAGATTTAATTCAAATCAGAATACCTGACAACTCTCCTAAAAAATATGTGGCAGGAAGCAAATCGGGACTCACAAAATTGAAAGAGATAAAGAAGAAATAGTTGGAAGTTAGGAATTTAGAAACTGATGTAGAGACGTGTCAAATTACACCATAAAAAAATAAACAATACGTAACTGATGCGTCTAATTAGTTAGAATTTGAGAATTGGCGAACTTTTGCCTTTAGCCATTTGCCATTAGTCATAATTTTCTATCTTTGCGCTATAAACCGCAATATCGTTTCACAATGTTCGACTCCGACTTAAATTCTGGATTCATAGAAGAAGATGTTTTCAACATCGCTAATCAGTTCTCTAACTTCGAACTGATACATAACTCTAAAAACGGTTATAGCGAGCTTTATAAGGCAAAACGCTATGGCAAATGGTATGTCGTCAAACGCTTGACCAACAATGAAAAAGACAATCCCCGTTACCAGTCGCTGCTCGAAAAAGAATTTGACATCGCTATACAACTCTCGCATCAGAACATAGTTCAGACCGTTTCCTTAGAAGATATTCCACATCTGGGTCGCTGCATCGTACAGGAGTTCATTGACGGCATCACATGGAACGAATTCTTCTCAAAAAAAAATATTTCCCAAAAGGAAACTTACAGAATAATAGACGAACTCTGTGATGCGCTTACATATATTCATAACAAGCAGATAGTCCATCGCGACTTAAAACCTAATAACATCTTGATAACTCGCGACGGCCATCATGTGAAACTCATCGACTTCGGTCTCGCCGACAAAGATAACTTCGACATTTTGAAAGAACCTGCCGGAACAGCGGCATTCGCTTCTCCAGAACAGCAGAAAAGAAACAAAATCGACAACCGATCAGATATTTTCGCTCTGGGAAAATTGCTTCAAGACATTCCTTATCAATCTTTTAAGATAAAAATAATAACAAGGAAATGCCTTGCCGAAAATCCTGAAAAAAGATTCAGTTCCGCTCTTGAAGTGAAGAAAAAACTCAACGACAAGACAAATGTAATTATTGGACTATCATTGCTGATAACAACGACATTTGTGGTTTTCTCCTTTATATTGATAAAAGCAATATTCGTGATTTTTTCCATTATATTGATGAATCTGAAAAATGATATAGTGACATCGGGAAAGGAAAGCAGGAATAATGAGACTATTTCACAAGAATCGTACGACTCTCTCAAAAGAGAAGTCTTAATGTTGGAATACGAAAATTACGTGATAAAATCAGAATCAGATTCCATCAAAACTGCCTTGCAAAAACAAAGCGAGATAGAGGATTTGAGGAACTAAGGAATTGAGGAACTAAGGAATTGAGGATTTGAGGAATTTTTCCTTTTGCCTTTAGTCTTTTGCCTTTAGTCTTTCGCCATTAGCCATTTGTCATTAGTCTTTCAACTTTGCGTCTCTGTGACTTTGCGACATTGCGTCTTTAAACCTTACAAATCGCTGCTATCAGTTTCTTAGTATAATCGTTTTGCGGATTGTTGAAAAGCGCATCGGCTTCATTCATTTCCTGTATCTTGCCGTTATACATCACCACGACTCTGTCGGACATAAATCTTACGACACTTAAATCGTGAGAGATAAAGATATATGTGAAATGAAATTCTTTCTTCAGTCTGTTAATAAGGTTTAACACCTGCGCCTGCACCGAGACGTCGAGAGCCGACACCGATTCGTCGCAGATTATCAGTTTCGGATTGACAGCCAAAGCGCGTGCAATACAGATGCGCTGCCTCTGACCTCCAGAGAACTCGTGCGGATAACGCTGATAATGCGAGGCTTCCAAACCGACTTCTTCCAAGAGACGACAGACTCGTTCTCTTCTTTTCTTGGCGTCTTTCTCAATGCCATGAACCATCATCGGCTCAGCGATAGAGTCGCCGATGCAGATACGCGGATTTAAAGAGGAATATGGGTCCTGGAAAATTATCTGCGCCTGTTTGCGATATTCACGCAGTTCTTTGTTGTTTAACTTCGTTATATCTCTTCCTTCGAAGATGACATTTCCTGAAGTCGGTTCGACTAATCTTAAAATGCTGCGTCCCAATGTCGTCTTTCCGCATCCCGACTCGCCCACAAGTCCGAGCGTCTCACCTGGATAAACATCGAAACTCACATCATCGACGGATTTTATATAATTGTAAGTCCTGCCGAAGACACCTTTTCTAAGCGGATACCAAGTCCTGAGATTTTCAACCTTTAAGATTGGTTCCTGCGAATATAAAAGTTCGTGTTGTTTATTACGTTCTTCGTCAGTGATGAGCAACTCGTTCTTGACTTGGTTGTTGTCAATCCATTTTCCTTCAAGAAATTCTTTTACCACTGGAAGTCGCTCCATACGATAATCGAGTGGCGGGCGACAAGCGATGAGCCCTTTCGTATATGGATGCTGAGGATTGTTCAAGATGTCGCGCGTTTTGCCTTTTTCCACGATGACGCCTTTGTTCATCACGATGACATCATCGGCAATCTCAGAGACCACGCCGAGGTCGTGGGTGATGAATATCATTCCCATACCGTTCTCACGCTGTAGCTCTTTAAGAAGCTTCAAGATTTCCTTTTGCACCGTCACATCGAGAGCCGTAGTAGGTTCATCAGCGATGAGCACCTTAGGATTAGAAATGAGAGCCATCGCTATCATCACTCTCTGCTTCTGACCGCCAGAGAGTTCATGAGGATATTTATCGAAAATAATCTCAGGATTTGGAAGTTTCACTTTCTCAAAAAGCTCAAGAACTTTTCTCTTAGACTCTAGTTTTTGAGATGTTTCGGTCACTGAGCTTGTCGAAGTGACAGCCTTTGCCTTCGACAAGTTCAGGCACCGCATACCCAATGTCTTTTGTCCTTTGACTTTAGTCTTTTGCCAGCCAAAGGCTTCCATAACCTGGAATCCGCATTTATAAACTGGATTCAACGATGTCATAGGTTCTTGGAAAATCATCGCGATTTGTTTGCCCCGGACCTCCGACATCTGGTCGTCGTTATAATGTGAAATGTCTTTATCTTCCAATAAGATAGAATCGGATTCAATTTTGGATTTACGTCTGTCGAGGAGTTGCATCACCGCAAGGTTACTCACTGATTTGCCAGATCCCGACTCGCCCACGATACCGAGTGTCTTGCCCTCAAACACTTCAAAGTCGATGCCATGAACCGCTTCCTGCCATTTGTCGTCATGGCAGAAAGAGATGCGGAGATTGTTGACTTTCAGAAGTGTTTTCATCATTATGGTTATACGTAAGCTATATTATCTGTTTATTACTATTCTATTGAATTTTCCATCGACAGCTATGATATATGTTCCATTTGATATATTTGAAACATCTATCATATTATCACCTGATTCTAATGATGTCTTCAACACGACTTTTCCCATAAGGTCGTAGATTGTCATGTCTGTTTCTTTTTCAAGACCGATGATATTGATAAAATCAGATGCTGGGTTTGGATAGAAGAACAAGTCATTGGCATAAGTCTCATCTATTGACTCGGTGCTTTTGAAATGAGCCACCATATTTGCATCTTCAGTTGCTTCGAAAACATACTGGTTATTAGCTGATACAAATGTTCCGTTAGCATCGGTCCATTTCTCGAAGATATAATTCTCATTAGGCACAGCTATGGCATATACTGTCTGGCCATGAGTGTAGGTGCCGGAGCCAGATACCATGCCGCCAGCTTCGGGATTTGCTGACAATGTCACCTGGTATTCTTTAAGTGTAAACACTGCATTGAAATGTCTGTCGGATAGTACCTCAAAGCTATATGAGGTTTCATATGATACAATGTCCTCATCTTCTTTGAGCATCAAGAAGTCGTATCCTTCGTTAGGTGTTATTTCCAGATGACAAGTCTCGAATTCCTGATAAGCGCCGAGTCCTGATATGCTGCCGGAGCCGCTAGGTGTTATCTCTGCGCTAATCTCGTAATAATTTATTTGTAATGAAAACTCAGCAATGAAGTTTCTATTGGAATTGGCAGTAAAAGTGTATGTAGTATCTGTTGTTACGAGTTCGTCGTTTTCATAGAGCCCTACATAATCATATCCAGAGTGAGTTATGACTTGCAATGTACATGTTTCGTCTTTAAGATATTCGCCAGTGCCTAAAACTGTTCCGCCAGTCTCAGGATTGGCGTATGCGTTGATTTGGTAGTAAATAGGTATCTCTGACAGGTGAGCCACAAATTCTCTGTCGGAGAGTACGATGAAACTGTAGCTTTGTTGTTTCGTTATGGTGTCAGCACCTTCCATCAAAGCGTCCAACTGATAACCTTGATTTGGTGTTATTGAGATGAAGCAAGTGTCGTATTTCTTGTATTCGCCATCGCCTGTTATTATTGCTGTCATTTCAGGAATCATGTCAATATTGACATGGTGTATATATGAGTCGAATGAGATGATGAAGGGATTTGAAGCATTGCCAATGATGTCGTTGGACTTAAACTCTATGAATGATTTGCATATCATATCCAGCTCAATATTTCTGTTATGGTCGTAACATTTAAAGCTTATGCTGTCGCCATGATATCCGTAAATCATCATAAAGATATAATATCTGTCTAATGACTCAACATATTGAACCATAGAGCTACCTCGGCACACGCCTTCATAGAAAGCGCCTATCTCTATTGATGCGTTACGTTGTTCGATGTCGTCGAAATGCAGCACTGCAGTGACGGTCATATTACTTTCAAATTGATATGGGTCAGGTTGCCAGTGATTTGCTTTTGACAGAAAAGGCATAAACATCAAAATAAGGAATATAATCTTTTTCATGGCAGTAATGTAATAACTGCTTCAAAGATACATTTTTTTTTAAAATGAGGAATTAGGAGTTAGGAATTAGGAATGATTTTTTTAGACTAAGGCTGTTGAACTTTGAACTTTTTTAGTAAGTAGTGATGTAAAAAACTCCTCTAATCCCTCTAGTCCCTCTACACCTCTAATCCTGAATTCCTAAATTCCTGAAATCCTCCATCCACGAAACCATACGAAACTACACGAAATGTTTTTTCTGTTAAAACCACATCACCCCAACAACTTGTAGTCTTGTAGTCTTGTTGACTTGTAATCTTCTTTCTTTGGGCGTTCCGGCTCCGCTTCGCTCCGCCGTCGGGCTTTCCGCTATATCTTTTTCCGCTGCGCTCCAAAAGGATGCCGCTCCAATCCCTAACGCACTGGAGAATTCTAAAGTTCTAGAGTTCTAAAATGTGGCGTCTTTAAAAAAGAATTCCTGCAAAACAATGTTTAAAAAAATCAAAGCGCCGAAGGCGCGACAGAACTAAGGCTTTTGAACTTTGAACTTTGGCTGTTGAACCTTTTTTTCAGTGATGGAGTGATGGAGTTATGAAGTAATGGAGTAATGGAGTGATATTATTACATTCCATCAAATTCCTCAATTCCAGAAATCCAAAACTCCAGAAATCCTAAAAAAGAACCCCAGAGTGTTTCTGAGGTTCTGAGGTTTTTATTGAAACATTTCTTCAGTAACATTTAAGCAATAGTACATTTCATAGGTTCCCATAAAGAAATCTGTAAGAAGTGTGAAATCATCAAGATTGTCATAATAATGTCTTGGCAATTCGTAGATGGTATCATCGATTTCTCTATAGATTCTTATGTTTTGCAATTTCTCTATAATAAATGTCTCTGGCGGATTTATCTATCAAACAGTTCCCTTGTAATAATAAACACATAGTCCCTTGAAACCAATTGTTCTGAAGTATTGTAATTTTCATTTCTAATTATCCATGCTTCTTGTCTAAAAAGGAATTTTTCTTGCTCTGAAGCGTTTTCAGCATGACTGTATGAAATAGATTTTCCATCTTCGAGCCTGATTATTTTGACACTATCAATGTTATCTTCCAACATTTGCATAGCCTCATTCCAGGAAATATCATTAACATCTTCTATTCCATTTTCAGTATTCCATCTTGTGCTGTAAATATCCTTTATGAAACATGACTCATTTGAAAAATTATCAGTAAATGGCAAAGTGAAATTCTGATATCCGTATAGATGACTAACATACTCGATACGAATACTATCATCTGATTTATTCTCTATTCCAAAAGATACTATCGGAACTTCGTTTCTTGTACATTTCATTGATGAAAAGAAAACAAAAATTAGCATTGTCGAAACTAATAGTGTGATTTTTTTTAATAACATTTTAGTAACCATAACTTGTAAACAATTGATTTATTTGACTTGATTTGCTTGGATATGAAGTAA
Organism: Bacteroidales bacterium; assembly: GCA_045634185.1. Classification (GTDB taxonomy): domain Bacteria; phylum Bacteroidota; class Bacteroidia; order Bacteroidales; family F082; genus Limimorpha. The sequence continues at coordinate 110,777 of JAZQZR010000015.1, forward strand.
TCAATATAGATTTAAGATCATTACCACTATTGGTTGTGCTGGTTAGTTTACTATAAACAGAACCTAAACTATTGATATTTCCAATCTGTAAGTTGTCCTCTATGTAATTAATTAATGCTCCATTTTGACCATAAAGCAGTTTAGAATTACTATCAATTACGTTATCGAATATATCCCAAAATAGTCCTGATAAGAACCATTTTTCGTAGTCTGAAGATGGAATTGTTTTCATGTTAAAATATTCCAAATTATAACCACTATAATAGTAATTCATACATTTATATTCGCAGAAAGTTGCCCATCCTTCTGATAATGCAATACGTTTACCAGCAGATAATGATGGAGTTATCCCATCTCCGTATGGATTTCCATTACAATTCAGAATGTTACTTAGTTCATTTTGAACAAAGTTACCCCAGAAAATGTTTCCTGCTTTTAATCCATGACTAAAGTGACCAGCCTCATGAAATACTAATTTATCAATATATTCTGTATCAAATCTATTATTAGATATAGAGAATATCAGGTCTGGATATAAATTTCTAAATAATAAATTAGTTATAGTTATTATACGATATGAAACTGGCAACATATAATCTAAATAATCTGTAAATATAGCATTGTAAGTTACACTCCATGTGTACTTCTTGGCCATAAGTGCAGCACCTCCTACCCCGTTTTCTGACAAAACAACCCAAACATTAGCACCACCTTTTACACCATTTAATCCGCAAGATTCCATGTGTTTATTATATTTGAATAATGAATTACTTACAGTTGCTTTATACCACAAATGAGGATTATTTTTTTCAATTTTAAAATCACTTCCTGTATTGTTCTTATTTATTTCAACTATGTAATCTGCTGTTGCTATACCTATCATTTCATTCCAACTTTTTCTTATGGTATAACTACCATTCTTCCAACAAGCTTTAAGAGTTATTTTTCCAGATATTTTCTTATTGAACTTAAAGTATCCATTCTCATTCGTTGTTACATTATAAGGAACACCGAATCTAACAAATTTTAATTGTGTGTTTTTTACAGGCACATAGGTACCTTTTTGGGTATCATATACTTTAAGATACCCACACGGAAGGTATTTATTACTTGCTCTAGTTTCATTGGGTAAAGCAAGATATTCTTTTAGAGTATTTTCAGTAAATGTCTCACCATTATACAATATACCTAGTTCCGACGAATTTCCTGTCAATACATAAGATGCAATGGTAATATCATTATCATCCTCATTTGGATCACATAATGTATCAATAACAGAATAAGGAATATCCGGTAAAACATCTCCTATTGGAATACTAGCATATAAAGGATCATACTTATTATATGTTGATGTAGAAGTTGATAAATGTGTTCCTTCTTGAACAACTTTATATTCAATAGGATAATTATACAAAGCATAGATGTTACTTAGAGAATCTAAAGATATTAGATGTTCTTCGGTTGTCGGTTTGAATTGTACATAATAATGTGTTGGAAGAATTATAGATAATCCTAAATTGGAGTTATCATTAATAAAATTAGCAGCGGCACGCATGTTTTTTAATGAAAATGGAATACCTTTATTACTTCCAAGCTCTATTTTACCAGAATTATCCTTCCCACCCGTCGGTGCAGGGGATGTGGTAAAAGTAAGAGGTGAATAATCGTATTCGTTTGTTTCTGTTTTTTCTTTCCTGCATGATGCCATTACCAACATCATACATGCGAATAATAAAGCCTTTTTCACTTTTACAATTTTATTTATTATAAACTTTTTTTTAATTTTCGAAACGTAACAATATTACATCTATAGAGGGCAAGGTACAACACTATCTCACAGAGATTCAATAAGCTCAGCGAGCATCGAAAAAATCTATACAACTTCCCATTTTTCAGTTTTCAATTTTCTACTCTAAAGTATCCATAATACTGCTCGCCATTACTTAATGTGATGTCCATTCTGTAGTAGCCAGCGTCATTAATAAAGAAAGTAGCGTAATCTGGTGTTGAGAAGACATTCTCTCTGTCGATGTAAACACCATTGGAAGCCTTAATAACGATATGCGCTATTCCCACATTTTCGTTAAAGGTGATAGTTAAAGTGTTTCCGGCAATGTCAGCGGAGATGGATTCGGAGCGAGTTTCAGAACCATTGATGTTTGCTTCTTTTATTGCTAAAATATCTATTCCTTCATTTGAGGAATTTTCTTTTGCTCCCGCAATTACACCTAATTGGAGCAATACAATTAAAGCGATGAATTTTTTCATAATTGTTATGATTTAAACACAAAGTAAAAAACTAATTGCACTGATGTCAAGAAAACAAATGGGGAATTTTGTGGAGTTTTAAATATATCTAACCAATTAAACTACAATATAATAAGCAAATTTTATTGTATAATTTCAGTTAAGGAAATTATCTTTTATATGTAAGAACAAATCATGGTTCTCATCCACGTTCATAAGACTTTTTATCTTATTCAATCTATTCCATATAGTCTTGCGATCTTTGCTCAACAGATACTGCAATTTGCCTTTTTCGACATTCAAGATAAGCAGACAAATTGTATAAATGTCGTTTTTATTTAAACTAGGAAATTTATTACGTAATCTCTCAGATATGTTGTCAAGATGTTCATCAGCAGATTTCAACAGCAAAGCCAATTCGTCTTCCTTTAAACTGGAAAAATCATTATTTTTTCGTGACAAAATCTTCTTACATATATCCGATGCGTAATAGGCTTCAATATTCACATTCTTTTTACTTATTCTTATTTTGATTCTATCTATTTCTTTTTTCTGCTTGTCAATGATCTTGTCTTTTTTGTCGTTGGTCTTCTGATAATCGCTTATTAGTTTTTCTTTCTGGCTTATGATTATGTTCTTATTTTCTATATCTTTCGAATAATTGTCAATTCTGTTAACACAATCGTCTATCACAGTCTTCAACTTATTGCTTTGCTTTCTGTGATTATATTTTATATATACAATAATTAATACGACCATAATAAATGCCGTCAGACAAGCTATTATTGTTATTCTTCTTGATCTTGTCTTTGATTCCATTCTTGTTTTCTCAGTTTTCCTTTCATTATAATTATTATAAAGGGCTTGAATCTTAGATTTATCTATCTCTTTATTAATGTTATTTTTAAATAACTTTGATGACAAATTGTCGTAATAGGATCTCATTTCATAGTCTTTTATAGAATCATATATGGCTGAAAGCTTTGTTGTAAATGCAATTTTATTATTTATAATGCTATCATCCAAATTTTCTTTCAAATAATACAAAGCAGAATCATAATTCTTATTATGATAAAAAATATTCCCCAATACAAAATGATATGAATATTTTACTTTCTCATCATGTATTTTATTTAAATTACTTCTCAACATCATAATAGCACTATCTCGTTCACCTTTGTTTAAATACATGATTTGAGCTATGCTTTTATCTATATCTAATTTATTGCTGGGATTACAGCTTGTTTTTAATGATTTTTTGTAATAAGACAAAGCACTATCTGCATTATTAGACAATTGGTATGAATTTGCTAATTCTTTCATCAAGTTTGCTTCAAATGAAAAATCTTTTATCAATTTTACATAGCTTATTGCTTTTCTATATTTAATTATAGCTAAATCACAAAAAGATTCATTATAGAATAATCTTCCAAGTCTATTATAAATCAAAGCTACAAACCTTATCTTTTCGTAATCCTCTTTATTGGAGTCGCAAAGTCGCAGAGTCACAGAGTCGCAGAGTGTTTTTTCATCGTTTCTTTGTTTCTTCAAAACTTTGCGTCTTTGTGTCTTTGTGTCTCTGAGACTTTTAATAATGTCATCGTCTTTCATAATCTCCAAAGCTATGAGATAATGCTCGCAGGCTCCAACAATGTCGTCTTTTTCCGTGAGACCTACAGCGTGGTAGTAGTGCGCTTTTGCAGCTGTCAGCTGTCGGCTTTCAGCTATCAGTCTGTTTCCATCGTCAGTTTCTTTACCAAACAATCTCCAACGCTGACCGCTGATAGCTGACGGCTGATAGCTATCAAAAAACTCCATCGCGGCTTTTACTTCCTCGAAATTATATTGCGGGAGGTAGTTTTTATAGAGAGAATCTGCCTTACGGATTTGGGATTCGTAATAAGACGCAGAGTCGCAGAGACACAGAGTCGCAGAGTCTTTACTTTGCGTCTTTGCGTCATTGAGTCTTTGCGTCTTTCCCTCGGTCACTAAGCCGAAGGCTAATAATATAAAAACTACAAGTATCCTCATAGTTGCAAAGATAAATTATTTTAAAGTATGCTTAATAATAATGACAAAATATTTCGTGCATAAAACCTAATATATTATCTTTGCCTTTTATATATTTTTATTATGGAAAACTTCATCGAATTATTAAAGAAAAGACGTTCATGCCGTCGTTTTACAGGCGAAGCAGTCAATAAAGAATCAATAGAACATATTTTAAAAGCGGCTCTTATGTCGCCATCCGGACATCGTTACAATCCATGGGAATTTTATGTTGTGCAAGACAAGGAAACTCTCAAGGCGTTGTCGGTAAGCAAGGCGGCAGGAGCAGCGCTCCTCGAGAACGCAGCGGCAGCCATAGTCGTAGCAGCTGACACCACCAAGACCGACGTCTGGGTTGAGGACTGTTCCATTGCGACTATCATCATGCAACTCGCAGCAGAGGAACTCGGTCTCGGCAGCTGCTGGGTGCAGATTCGCTTACGTAAAGACGCAGAAGGCAACGACGCCAACGACAACGTCAAGAGAATACTTAATCTCCCAGAACAATATTCAGTGCTCTCAATCTTGGCATTAGGACATAAAGAAAAAGAATCCAAGCCTTTCGACGAAGAGAAGATGCTTTGGGAGAGAGTTCATTTTTAGAAATTCAGAATCTCAGAACCTCAGAACTTTTTAGGATTTCAGGTTTAATGGTTCTTCTAGAGTTCTAAAGTTCTAAAATTCTAAAGTTCTACGAGGCACAGGCTGCTGTCGCGACGCTGATTTTTATGTCGGGTATTTGCGACAGCGTTTTCCCTGCTGCCATCAATGTGGCTCCTGTGGTAAGCACGTCGTCAATCAATAAAACGTGTTGTCCTTTCAGTCGCTCACCGTTTTTTATATCGAAAATATCTTTCACGTTATCCCAGCGTTCCTCGCGCGACTTCTTCGTCTGTGTTGAAGTGAAGACTTTTCTATAAAGACAGTCTTTCATTATCGCAATTTCTGTCACATCTTCCACGCCTTGCGCAATGACGTGACTTTGGTTGTATCCGCGGATATGTTCTTTTTTAGGATGCAAAGGAATCGGAATAATGTAATCAATCCTTTGAAATAATTCCGTTTCTTTTATGCTTTCTCCCAATTGTTGTCCGAGGAAAAAACCAGCGTCTTGATTCCCTTCATATTTCAGCTGATGAAGCAGGTGCTGTACCTTGCCGGTCTTACTGAAGAAAAATTCTGCTGTCACAGCATGGAAATCGATTTGTCCGTAAAACATCTGCGCCAAAGGATTGTCGGCGTTCTTCTCGTATAAAGTTTTTGGTAATAGGTATCGACAAGAAAGACAAACTGTTTCTTCCTTGCTCATCAAGAGATTGCCACAGGCAGCACATACTCTTGGATAGAATAAGTTGACAATATGGTTTAAAAGTTTCATTTTGGATTGAGGTTAAAAGTCACAGAGACGCAAAGACGCAAAGACTCAGAGCAATTACTTTGAGACTCTGCGTCTCTGCGACTTTATGTCTTTATTAAAAACAATTCTATTAGAATATTGTTCAATCAAGAATGATTCTTTTTAAGACAAATGGTTAAAGACTAATGACTAAAGGTTCAATGGTCAAAAAATCTTCTGAGATTCTGAATTTTTGAGTTTCTTTAATACTCATTCCAATTCTCTAAAATACGTTTGCGGGTTGAGTTGTAGTCCTTGTTAATAAAGCTTCTTTGTGGTTCAAAACAATCGGTTTTTACATCTGACAAATCGATGATTGTGTGGAATAAATCGTCAATCATATATGGAGTATGTAACTCTCTTTCTATAAAATTTCCCTCATTTCTTAGGTAATCGATTTGTGATTCCGAAAACCAGAATATGAATGGTATTTCAACATTAGCACGAGGAATATTGCCGGAGTAATCATGTCCAGCGTAATCGCCTTCGTCATAGACGTTTTCTCCATGGTCTGAGAAATATAATGCGGAAATCCTTACGTTAGGATGTCTTTCGCTATAATTTTCAAGTATAGTGAAGAAACTGTCAATCACGAAATCATTGTAAAGAATAGAGTTGTCGTATGCATCAATGACCTTGTCTTTGCCTTCTGAATTGCTGCCGAACATCTTGAATTTATCAGGATAACGCTTGTTGTATTGAGTGTGACTTCCCATAAGATGAATCATTATAAGCTTATTCTTATCGCCATCCATTAAAGAATTATGCAAAGGCTCTATCAGATTTTCGTCATACGACGCCATTTGTGTGCTTTCCATCGAAGAACTTGCCATCAAGTTTACAAACACATTTTTATCGGCATTCTGCGCAAGACTAGTTACGCCATTGTCCCACAATCCGATGGGCGACTGGTTCGAGAGCTCATCTTCACACTCATGAATTCGGATGCCTCACTGAAGTTGGTGTTCATGAAAACAAAAATCGACGAGGCGTTAAGCGGACATTTAAGTATTATCCAATGGAAGAGATTTATCAATCCATCCAGAAATAAGATAGAAGTAGCTCCGATGTAAAGATATTTTTTTCTGAAAATGACGTACGGACTTATGAGGAGTATAGTCCACGTAATCATAACCACAATTATTCTTGGCATGAATACATCAAAATTCAAGCACATCGCCACAGTCTGTACGTATATAATCATTGCGATGAGCCAAATAATATTGAGATTTTCAGATAATTTGCTATTAGTTGTATTATGTGTCATAATTATTAATTTCAAATAAAAAAAGACACCACGATGTGTGATGTCTTTCTTGAGGTACCAGACGGAGTCGAACCGCCGTACAAGGTTTTGCAGACCTCTGCCTAGCCACTCGGCCATGGTACCTTTTTGCGAGTGCAAAGATACAACTTTTTTTTAATGTTCAAACATTATTTTGAAAAAAAAGTTTTCAATGTATTTAGTTTAAGGTTTAAGACTTAAAGTTAAGGTATTTATAGTATATTTTAAAATCTTAAGACACAGATTTTCTTTGTGACTCTGCGTCTTTGTGACTTTGCGACTCTAATCCTTCCTAGTTCATCGAAAACTCCAATGCAACAAACGCCATCTTGCCACCTAATGGAGGATTCATCTTTCTTATCTTCAAAGTGGCGTCTTTCACGTCAGGGAATCTTTCTTTTATTGTATTTAAGATTCTTCTTCCAACGTGTTCCAACAATTTTGAAGGAATCATCATCTGTTCTTTAACAACTTGATAAACCGCTGAATAATCTACAGTGTCGTCAAGTTCATCAGAGAGTTCAGCCTTGCTTGTATCGACATCCATTGTCAAATCCAAACTGAACCAAGTGCCTATCTTCTGTTCCTCTTCAAAGTGACCATGATAGGCGTAGAATTCCATATTTTCTATTGTGATTTTTGACATGTTTCTATTTTTAGTCTCAAAGACACAAAGACGCAAAGTCTCAGAGTAAAACAACTTTGTGACTTTGCGTCTCTGCGACTTTGTGTCTTTATCTTAAAACTTCAACTCCTTTATCAATTCTCTTCATCGCTTCTTCTTTGCCGACGAGTTCGAGTATTTCGTGGATGTGTGGTCCTTTGCCTGCGCCTACGAGCATCAAACGTAATCCGTTCATGACTAATCCCATACCGAGTTCGTTAGATGTAATCCATTCGTTGAGGACTTTTTCTATATTTTCTGCTGAGAAGTCTTCGATGCCGCTGATGAGTTCTTTTGCCTTTATCATCAATTCTGCTGAGTTTTCTTTCCAGCGTTTCTTCACTGTTACTTCGTCGTATGTTGTTGGTGCTTCGAAGAAGAAGAAACTTTGGTCCCATAATTCTTTCACGAAGTTGACGCGGTCTTTAACCAAACCTGCTACCTTAACAACATAATCTCTATCAGCTTTGATGCCTTTTTCTGTCTCGAGCCATTGGAGATATTCTTCGCCGACTTCTTCTTTGTCTTTCTTCAAGAGATATTCGTGGTTGAACCATTTTGTCTTATCAACATTGAAACGAGCTCCTGATTTTGTGCAGTGTTCGAATGAGAAAGCTTCGATAAGCTCTTCCATTGAGAAGATTTCTTGTTCTGTTCCAGGATTCCATCCGAGGAGAGCCAACATATTGATGAAAGCTTCTGAGTAATATCCTGATTCTTTATAGCCTGAAGAAACTTCTCCGCTCTTAGGGTCAACCCAACGAAGTGGGAACACTGGGAAACCGAGGCGGTCGCCGTCGCGTTTGCTGAGTTTGCCGTTGCCGTCTGGCTTTAACAATAATGGAAGATGAGCGAATTCAGGAGCTTCCCAACCGAATGCTTGATACAAAAGAACGTGCAATGGCATTGATGGCAACCATTCTTCACCGCGGATGACGTGAGAAATCTTCATCAAGTGGTCGTCGACGATGTTAGCCAAGTGATATGTTGGCATTCCGTCTGACTTGAACAAAACTTTATCGTCTAATGTATTTGTGTTGACTTTGATATCGCCGCGGATGATGTCGTGCATTCTTACTTCATAATTTTCAGGCATCTTGAAACGCACTGTGTAAGGAATACCGTCGTTAATCATCTTTTCAACTTCTTCAGCAGCAATTGTCAAAGAGTTGCGTAAAGTCTTACGGCTTTCTGCGTTATAGATGAATGTTTTCTTTTGAGCTTCAGCTTCTGCGCGATATTTGTCGAGTTCTTCTGCTGTATCGAAAGCGTAATAAGCGAAACCCTTTTCAATAAGCTCATCGCTGTATTGTTTGTATAAAGGCTTGCGGTCGCTTTGTCTGTAAGGACCATATTCGCCGCCGACGATGTCGCTTTCATCGAATTTGATGCCGCACCAGTCGAGAGATTTCACGATATAATCTTCTGCACCTGGAACGAAACGAGTTTGGTCGGTATCTTCTATACGAAGAATCATCTTGCCGCCATTTTTCTTAGCGAAAAGGTAGTTATATAATGCAGTCCTGACGCCGCCGATGTGAAGCGGACCTGTTGGACTTGGAGCGAAACGTACGCGTACTTCTTTCATAGTTTTATTATGTATTTTTATTTTTTTGCAAAGATAATTATTTTCTCTATCACTCTAATCCCTTTAGTGCCTTTAATCCCTCTTCAAACTCAGAAATCATATTATCCACTATTTCCTTTGCTGTAGGGATTTCTCTGAAAAGAGAGCAGACCTGGCCTATTTCAAGTTCTCCGTTTTCTATGTCGCCGAAGAAGATGCCTTGCTGAGCCTTGCCTCGACCTAATATTTCTTGTAATTCTTCTTTTGATGCACCTGCCTGTTCAGCGGCGTCGACCTGTTCGAAGAATTTGTTTTTTATCAATCTTGTCGGGCTGATTTTCTTGAGAGAAAGCATGGTGTCGCCTTCGTTAAGTCTTGTGCATAACTCTTTAAATTCAGGGCTTGCGCTGCTTTCAACGCTGATGGCGAAGCGGCTTCCGACCTGCACGCCTTCTGCGCCTAAAGCGAAACTCGCTAACATGGCAGCGCCTGTGGCTATGCCGCCAGCAGCAATGAGAGGTATATCGAGCACTTTTTTCACTGATGGAACAAGAACCATTGTGGTTGTCTCCTCGCGTCCGTTATGTCCGCCCGCCTCAAAACCTTCCGCCACGACAGCATCAACGCCTGCCTGTTGTGCCTTAAGGGCGAACTTGGAACTCGACACCACATGCGCCACCTTAATTCCATGCTGATGCAAAGTCTCCGTCCACAGCTGAGGATTTCCTGCCGAGGTAAATACGATAGGGACTTTCTCTTCTATGATGACATCCATCTGTTCTTTCGAATACGGCGACATCAAAGGTACGTTGACGCCAAAAGGCTCTTTTGTCAGTTCTCTACATTTTATAATATGCTCGCGCAACAAATCAGCTTTGAGCGAGCCTGCCCCAATGAGACCGAGACCGCCAGCGTTACTGACAGCAGCTGCTAGTTTTGCACCGCTGCACCATACCATGCCGCCGGAAATGATTGGATATTTTATCCCGAATAAACGAGTAACTCTATTATCTATACTTTTCATAATTTCAGATTTTTTAATCCACAAATTTATGAAAAAAATCAGAATTTCGAAAGTTTAAAGATGTAAAAAAAATAGACGTCAGAATGTTTTGACGTCTATATCGTAAATGAATGTAATTATTGATTGTCGCTTGTCAGTTTCTCGGCCTCATCGATGATTTCTTTTTTCAGTTCCATAAGGTCGCGGGCGTTTTCCACAGAGAACTCACCTATCTTTGTTCTTCTCAAGGATGTCATGCAGGCTCCACTGTTGAGCGCTTTTCCGAAGTCGTTGACCAGAGAGCGTATGTATGTTCCTTTGCTGCATTTAACTTCGAAATTGACAGTAGGGAAGTTTGTGGTGTCGAGTTTGAAATCTTCAATATGTACGAGTCTTTCCTTAAGCGCTACTTCTTCGTCTGAGCGTGCGTATTCAAAGGCTCTCTTGCCTTGTATCTTTATGGCTGAGAACTTAGGCGGACGCTGCATGATGTCGCCTATAAACAATTTTCTCGCTTCTTCCATCATCTCTTCTGTGATGTTTTCAGTAGGGTAGAAGGCGTCTGGCTCGCTTTCCAAATCGTAGGTAGGCGTTGTCTGTCCCAAGAGCATGCTGCCGGTATAGACTTTTTCCTGTGCCTGGAAGTTGTCTATCTGTTTTGTCATTCTACCGGTGCATACGATGAGCAGTCCTGTCGCCAGTGGGTCTAAGGTGCCAGCGTGGCCGACTTTCAGTTTTCTGATGCCGTGATAGCGTTTGATGACGGCGCGTATGAGATTGACGGCATCGAATGATGTCCAGTCTAATGGTTTGTCGATGAGGAAGACTTCTCCTTCTTCAAAATGGAACATATTATAAAGCGAATATTATTGTTATGACGCCAGCGATGGCGCAGTATATTGCGAAATAAATCAACTTGCCTTTTTTGACTAAGTTAATCATGAATTTACATGCTAAGCATCCTGAGAGGAATGCTCCCAAGAATCCTACTAATAATGGCATGACGCCGATTCCACCAAGGAGAGCAGGTTCTTTTATCATGTCGATGACGTTGAGGAATGTCTCGCCTAAGATAGGAATCAATACCATAAGGAAAGAGAACTGAGCTATGCTTTCTTTTTTGTTTCCGAGGATGAGGCCTGTGGCGATGGTAGTTCCAGAGCGTGACAATCCTGGCAATACAGCCAATGCTTGTCCTAAGCCGATGATGAAAGCGTCGCGGTATGAGATGTCTTCTTTCTTACGAGGTTTTGCGTAATAAGCGAAAGTAAGCAGGGTGGCAGTAAGAAGGAGGCAGCAACCTACTATTAACAATCCGCTGCCGAAGATGGCTTCTACCTGGTCTTTGAAAAACAATCCTACTATCATTACGGGGATAATGGAAAGTAAGATCTTTGACACATATTCTTTTTCCGGATTCCATTTCATGCTGAAGAAAGTGCCTTTGAAAAGATGTTCTATCTCTTTCCAAAGTATCACTATGGTGCTTAACACTGTAGCGGCGTGTACTGTCACGGTGAACAATAAATTGTCGGCTGCCGATGTGTTAAGATTCAATAATTCTTGTCCAATGGTCAAATGGCCGCTGCTGCTCACAGGGAGAAATTCGGTCAATCCTTGAAGGATGCCTAATAATAAAGCTTCTAACCAATTCATAATTCAATCAGTCTTTTTTAGGTCTTTTCATGATGGCATAAATCTGGATGCCGAATCCTATAAGAACAAGTATAGGCGCCAATGTGAGTCGACGGAAATTGAAGATGGCTTCGTTGAATACGTCGGGATTGTCGGAGCCGCCGCCAATCATCAATAAAAATCCAATGATGAGGAATGCTAATCCTATTATAACCCAAAGATAATTGTCGCGACCAAAAGGCATTTTAACTTCTTCTTGTTCGCTTTTAAGGTTTTTGTTTTTTTCTTCTAAATGACTCATATCTGATGTTTTATTTGTTACACATAAAATTTGTCGATGTCGGCGTTGAGATATTTTCTCATTGAAAATACTGTAGAGAAAAATGTAAGTATAAGACTTAGGCCTATGACTGATGCATAAACGACCATTATATAACTATTGCCTTGCGACATATTCATTTCAGGGAGATAGTCGTTCATTCCATATAATGCCATCGTGATAAAAGCCAATGCGATGATGGCAGCTATAAGTCCTTGGGTCATAAAAGTCTTTAAGAATGGCTTCATGACAAAACCTTCAGTGGCGCCAACTAGCAGCATTGTTCTCACAGTGAAACGTTTTGAATATATGGAGAGTCGTATGGTGTGGCTAATCAATGTTATTGCAATAAGAAGCAAGATAAGGCTGACAGCGAACAGGACTATCTTTATCTTGTTGATATTGTCGTTGATGGTATTGGTCAATGTTTTTGGATAAATGATTTCTTTGACGATGGTCTTGCCCGCGACCCATTTTTCTACCATTGCCATGCTGTCGGCGTTGGCATAATCTGCCACGAATCTGATGTCGATGGAAGGAAGCAGAGGGTTCTCGACCTCGCCGAGCCATTGAAGGAAGTCTTCTCCCAAGTCTTCTTTCATTCTATTGGTGGCGTCTTCCTTGCTGATGTATTCTGCTGACTTTACATAATTTTTTTTGCTTAATTCATCTTTTAAGCTTATTATGGAAGATTCCTTTGCATTGCTTTTCATCACAATTTCAAATCCTATGTTCTCTTTGACGAAATTCAATAGCCGGTCGGTGTAAATCATTACAAATGCGTACATTCCAAGCACGAAAAGTACTAACATAATACTCATCAGCGAGATAAAATACGAACCTGCGAATCTTCTTTTTGTTGACTTATTTTCAGAATACATCTTCATTTATTTCTTTGCAAAGATAAATATTTATTTTTCTTAAAATCAAAAACTCAAAAGTTTTATTGTTATGATTCACATAACTAAAAAAAATGTAATTTTACACATTCAAAAAAATGTTTTATGTTGAAAAAATTAGGTGATTATGTGATATTGATGTCTCAGGTTTTCCGCAAACCTGACAAATCGCTTATTTTCAGAAAACGATTGTTGCACGAATTCTATAATCTTGGATTCACATCCATTGGCATCGTTTTGATTCTCTCGGTTTTCGTTGGCGCTGTAGCAACTATTCTGGTTGCCTATAATACCGACAATCCTCTTCTTCCTGAAAAACTCATCGGATTCTCTGCACGTCAGATGATTGTCCTGGAATTCTCTCCGACAATGATAAGTCTGATACTGGCGGGAAAACTAGGTTCTCAGATTGCTTCCGAACTTGGAACAATGCGTGTTACACAGCAGATTGACGCGCTTAAGGTTATGGGTGTCAACCCTGCCAATTATCTCATTTTGCCAAAAATCATTTCGTGCCTTTTCTTCATTCCGGTTCTAATTGTTTTCAGTATAGTCGTAGGTATTTTAGGTGGCTGGCTGGCATGTGTCTTCACAGGCGTTATCACTCCTACTAATTATGTTGTTGGCCTCAGGGCTTGGTTCGAGCCTTTCTCTTTGACATTTGCTATGATAAAAACTGTTGTCTTCGCCTATTTAATTACTTCAATATCAAGTTATATCGGCTACGAAGTGAAAGGCGGTTCGGTTGAAGTGGGTAAGGCAAGTACGAGCGCTGTTGTTGTAAGCAGCATTGCGATTATTATTTTCGATTTAATTTTAACACAGATGCTTTTGACATGATAAAGGTAGAGAATATAACAAAGAAATTCGGTGAACGTATTGTCTTGGATGACATTAGCGCTACTTTTGAAAGAGGCAAGACCAACCTTATCATAGGACAGAGCGGTTCGGGCAAGACGGTGTTGATGAAGATTTGCATAGGCTTGTTTGAACCTGATAATGGAGTGGTTACTTTCGACGACAGGCCGTTCTCTAATACAAAAGAAAAATTTAAGAAGGATATCCGCAAGGAGATGGGCGTACTCTTCCAAGGAGGAGCTCTCTTCGACTCTATGAACGTGGAAGAAAACGTGATGTTCCCTCTTAATATGTTTACCGATATGAGTTATGAGGAAAAACTCGAGAGGGTGAACTTCTGTCTTAACAGAGTTAATCTCAAAGGCATAAATCATTTGGCCACTTCGGAACTCAGCGGCGGCATGATGAAACGTGTAGCTATCGCCCGTGCTATCTCCAATAGTCCTAAATATCTGTTCTGCGACGAGCCTAACTCTGGACTAGACCCCGTGACTTCAGAACTTATCGATGACCTTATCAGCGAGATAACTGAGGAATATAATATGACGACTATAATAAATACTCATGATATTAACTCGGTGTTAAAGATAGGACAGACGATAAGCTTTCTGTACAAAGGAAAATTATGGTGGAGAGGCGACAATAAATCTGTACTCGATACCGATAATAAAGAACTGAATGATTTCTTGTTCTCTACAGAATTGACGAAAAGAATAAAAACAATTTAAATTATTATTTATGAACGTATTAGATTTAATTATTGGAGTCATCCTATTGATTTTTGCTATTGCAGGATTAAGAAAAGGACTTATTATAGAGGCTTTTTATCTGGCTTCTTTCATTGTTGGAATCTATGGCGCAATGTTTTTCTCTGATGCTGTCGCCGTTTGGATGTCGGACTTTGTCAAGGCTGATGGCGATATTATCGCGATAATAGCATTCATACTCACGTTTATAGGTGTTATGATTCTGGTGAGATTCCTGGGCCGTATGATAAGCAATCTGGTAGAAGCTATATGTCTTGGTTTAATTGATAAAATCGGAGGCTTTATCTTCGGATTGTTTAAAGGTGCCTTGATAGTTAGTATCTTTATTATGATAATGAATGTGTTGGGACTGTCATATGTTGTTGACAGCGTTAAGAATGATTCATTATTATATCCAAAAGTAGAAGAGATAGCTAATGTGCTTTATAAGAACCATGATGTGGTAAAAGAGTCAATAGATAATAGTATAGAAAAAATAGAAGACGTTATAGAAACAAGTTTAACCAAATAAGAATTATAATGAAAAATATAGCAGTTATTTTAGCAGGTTGCGGAACTAAAGATGGTTCTGAAATCAATGAGACAGTTACTTTATTACTTGCATTGGATCAACATGGCCTTAAATATCAATGTTTTGCACCTGACAGCAATCAATATCAGGTTGTAAATCACGTTACTGGCGAAGTGACAAACGAAGAACGTAATATGATGGTTGAAGCAGCTCGTATCGTAAGAGGCAACATTTTGCCTATGTCGGAGTTCAATGCAGATAACTTCGACGGACTTGCTATCCCTGGCGGTGTTGGCGTTGCCAACAATATCTTTACATATTTCATCGATGGTATGCAAATGACTGTCCTTCCAGAAGTTAGAGACGCTATCGTTAAGATTCATGAACAAAACAAGCCAATCGCTGCGATGTGTATCGCTCCTGTTTTGCTAGCTAATGTTTTGAAAGACATCACAATCACATTGGGTAGCGATGAATGCGGCCCAGCTAAAGACATAGTTAAGATGGGAGCTCATCACTTAGCAACAAAAAATGGTGAAGTGGCATCCGATTTGAAAAACAAGATATTCACTACACCATGTTTTATGTTGGAATCAACTTTAAAAGACATCTACGAAGACGCTTGCAATCTCGTTGATGCCTTCGCTAAAGCCCTTTAATAATGAAATTCAGAAATTCAGAACCTCAGAATTTTTTGAGGTTCTGAGTTTTAAATAAAGTTTATTCTGTATAATATAAAATCATTTTTTCTATTGCTCTGTTGCAGACTTCACAGAATTTATCTCCTTTGAAAGTCTTCATGAGGCAATCCATTTTTGGACGATACATACCTTTAGGTTCGTAGCCGCCTCCTTCATAAACGCCAACTTCATCAATATATTTCTCTTCTTGTGGTGTTGGAACTGGCGTCTTTTTCTTCAGCATATCTTTCCATTTGCTTTCGAAATCAACCAATGTGGTGATGTTAGGTTCCCATGGTTCTATGCTTAAATTGTAGAATTCTTCGTAAGAACCGGAATCATCGTAATATTCGTCGCCTAATCCGGCAAAGCCATGTCCGAATTCGTGGATTATGACATCTGATGAGAAGTGGTCGTCTGTTGAACTGACGCAGTAGAAGTTATAGATTCCGCCGCCACCGTATTTTGATGTGTTAGCCAAGATGTAAATCTGGTCGTAAGGAACTAATCCGGCGAGGTTTCTGATGGATTGATTATCGTATGACATGCAATAACGTTCGGAATCAAAGGTGTAGAAAGAACATCCTACTGCTGTGTTTTTCCATATGTCTTCTGCTGGGATGGTGATGCCTGAATCTTTAGAAGGAGCCATGACCGCTCTGATGTTGAATCTGTCTTGGTATGAAGCGTAAGGCTCGTATGAGAAGAGGCTCTCTTTGAAGAAGTTGCAGTCTAATACAAACTTGCCCATTTCTTCTTCTGTATATCCGTCAGGAAGTATAACTATATCGACAGCTTTCTCTGGAGCGAAGTCGCCGTGAACATTAAGAATAGAGTAATTATATATAGGTGCGTTTTGAATGAAATAGTCGTCAGGGTCTATTGTGAGGCGCATTTTTTCTATCATGATTCCGTCGTAGTTTCTTTGGTAGAAAACAACGTCAACGGTTTCTTTTGGATAAGGCATTATTACAGATTCATTGAATCCTTTTGTGATAGTTTGAGCTTCAGGTGTCGACTGCCATTCGCCAAAGAGGTTACAGTAGCCTCTGGAATAAATCATCACGTCTGAGTCGTTGAGATAAACTTCAAAGGAATAATCACCGTAGCCTAAGCTGTCGATTAAGCAATGACGTGTTCCTCCCCAAACGGGTTCCATTACGTATTTGTCGAGGGCGTAATAACAGGAATCAGCATTACCGAATATATAATAGTCGATTCTTAATTGCTGATTTTCGAAATATACATCGTATTGCGCATTTGATTTAAATGAGAAAGATGTGATAAATAAAATGAGAATCGCGAATTTGTAAATTAGTTTTTTCATGATGCTTTTATTTTTGGCAAATATAACAAATAATGAAAATTAAAAAGTGAAATAAATGAATTTTCTGCAAAATAAAAAAAGGGCGCGGGGAGCGCCCAATTGCATTAATAAACCAAACTACTTACAAAGCTATAGAGAATGTTTAGTACTTGTGTTTGCAAAGATACGTCAAAATATTTTTTTGTCAATAGTGTTGAGGTTAATTTGTTATATTTTTGAATTTTACATTATTTTTTGATATGATTTTTAAACCGAAAATACTACTACATAAATTTTATTTTATTACTGAAAATTAAATATTTAATAAAAATTATAATACGATATAATTACTTATTTTTACTAAAATGTCGTGAATAATTTTGTAGTATTTATTATTCTGTTTTTTTATTGCAAATTATGAATTAAATCGACCTTAAGAAGTTAACCATATCTTCATCGCGGGTCAAATCGAATTTTTTTCTTAATCTATAACGTGCTGTTTCAACGCTGCGGATGGTAGTGTTTGAAATAACGGCAATTTCCTTGCTCGACATATTGGTGTATAACATAGTACATAGACGTTTTTCTGATTTGGTCAGCGTCGGGTATTTCTGTTCAAGTCTGTCGATGAAATCTTTGTAAATCTCATTGATTTGTTTATGCAGATTCTCAGTGTTGTTGAATAGTCCGTTGTTGTTTTGTAATTCCATATAAATATTCTTGAACTTGCCCTTTTGTTCGTTTTCAGGAGCGTCGATAGCTTCTTTCAATTTTGCTTTCAGCGGATTGATATATTCGATGTACGATTTGAAATGCAAAGCCAGATTTATCAATGATTCTTTATTGCTTTTCAGCTGTATCTCCATCAGTTCGTTTTCCATTTGGTCTATCTTAAGCTGTTGTTCATATGAAGTCTCCATTGACTTGTGGTGTAGGTATTTGTTTCTTATTGAAAGTATTAAAATGACAATCAATGAAGTAAGTATGATGATTATGGCTAAAGTTATTACTGTTATGTTTTGCTTGTAGTTTTTGATGTTTTCGTTTTCAATTTCTTTTGCCTTTACTTCATTTACGTTTACTGCCAAAAGATAATTAGTATTGATATCTTTGATTTTCTTTTCATGTCTATGATTGTCGGCGATGGTGTTGTATATGTCATATTTGTTTAGCAATCTATATGCTTCCTCGTAATTACCTAATATAGCGTGGCATTTTGATAATTGATAGAATGCATTGTTGCAATGGTCGTACATTTTAAATGTCTCAGTGCTGTCGCTTAGTACCTTATATACTGTTATTGCCTCGTATATTTTATTGTGATTTATATTGAGCTGACCAATTTTATGCATATAGTCGGCGCATTCATCGTACTTCTCTATTGTATAAGCAATATCTGCAGCTTTTTGGTAATATATTTTTGCTGAATCAAATGTCATAAGTGAATCATAGACAAGACCTTTTAACCCATAATTTTTGATTGTCAGTATGTCTATTTTTTTCTCTTTGGACAATTTTAATGAAGAGTCGGCTAGAGCCAAAGCTTTGGAGTATTCCTTTTCTGAAGCGTTGATATTAGCGATGCTGGTTATTGTTCTGGCAATCGCATAAATTGTGTTGTCGTTGATTTCGTGTTCAAGGATTTTGCTGTAATGTTTTAATGCTTCTTTGTGATTTTTTTGTGACAAATGGAATTCAGCATATTCCATATTTGTTTCAATTATTGTATTTGGGTTATTTGTCAATTGAGCATAATTCAGAGCGTTCTCCATTGCCTCAATGCTCCATTTGCTATCAATTTCGTTGTTTTGATATAGTTTTGCAATTTTGATGTATATTTTATTGATGGTATTGTAATCGTTGATGCTTAATAGTTCTTTGACGGCCTTTTCGTAATAAGAAACAGAAAAAGAGTAGAAATTGTTTATGTTGAAGATGTCACCTATTGTTATCTTGCTGTATGCTTGTTTCTTTTTGTCGTTTGTTTGGTTGGCTATTTCGTCGGCCTTATATGCGCAATTGAAAGCGAATTCCGGATTCGTTTCCATGTATGATTTTGCCAAGTCGATAAGTTTGTCGAATCTGTTCTCGTGAGCAATGATTCTGTTTATGTCATTGTTTATATTGTTTTCTTGTTGTTTTTGTGCTGAAATTTCCAAAAAAGCAAATATAAAAAGCAATAATACGACTGTCTTTTTCATTTTTCTATAATTGTTATGATTTATTTTGCAAAGATAATTAATTTGTAGTATTATCTGATATTATAAAATGCAAATAATCATTAAGATATATTTTAAATGTAGTATTGTGTGTTGTGGTAAATATAGTGTTTGCTACGATTATTTCAATAAGTTTTTTTATGTTGATTATGTTACATTTTGTGGTGTTTTGTTACATTTTGTGGTGTTTTGTGGGGAGTCAAAAAAAAATTGTTGTTTTATATGAAATACCTTTATTTATTATTATTTTTGCAACAAATTTTATGTAATTATGACTGATTTTAAAGAAACTGAAAAAGAAGAAAAGAAATCACTGAACTTCATTGAAGCAAAAGTGGTTGAAGATTTGCAAAATGGTAAGAATGATGGTCGTGTGCAAACCCGTTTTCCACCAGAGCCTAATGGTTATCTTCATATCGGTCATGCCAAAGCTATCTGCTTGGATTTTGGCATCGCTGAAAAATACAATGGTATTTGTAATCTCCGTTTCGATGATACCAATCCAACAAAAGAAGATACAGAATATGTAGATGCTATCAAAGAAGATATTCAATGGCTCGGATATAAATGGGCTAATGAATATTATGCATCAGATTATTTCCAACAACTTTGGGACTTCGCAATACGTCTTATTAAAGAAGGTAAGGCATATATTGACGAGCAGAGCTCAGAAGAGATTGCTGCTCAAAAAGGAACTCCAACTGTTCCTGGAACAGAAAGCCCATATCGTAACCGTCCTGTTGAAGAGTCATTGGAACTTTTCCATAAGATGAACAATGGTGAGATTGAAGAAGGCAAGATGGTGCTTCGTGCTAAGATTGATATGGCAAATTCAAATATGCACTTCCGCGACCCTATCATCTATCGTGTTGTGAAAACTCCTCATCACCGCACAGGAACTACATGGAATGCATATCCAATGTATGACTTCGCTCACGGCGAAAGCGATTATTTCGAAGGTGTTACACACTCTTTATGTACACTCGAATTCGTTGTTCACCGTCCATTATATGATTATTTCATCGATGAGTTGAAAGAGCAAAAAGACCTCGACGATCATCGTCCACGTCAATATGAGTTCAATAAGTTGAACTTCAACTATACTTTGTTGAGCAAGCGTAACCTTCTCATTCTTGTTAAAGAAGGTCTCGTAAATGGTTGGGACGACCCTCGAATGCCTACTATCTGTGGTTTCCGTCGTCGTGGCTACACTCCTGAGTCAATTCATAAACTCATCGATAAAATCGGTTATACAACATACGAAGCTATCAACGACTTCGCACTTCTTGAAAGTACTATCCGTGAGGACCTCAACGCTCGTGCCACACGCGTCTCAGCTGTTGTAAATCCTGTTAAGTTGGTCATCACAAACTATCCAGAAGGACAGTCAGAAGAAATGGAAGCTGTCAATAATCCTGAAGAAGAAAACTCAGGTGTACACAATATCACATTCAGTCGTGAGTTGTGGATGGAACGTGAAGACTTCATGGAAGACGCTCCTAAGAAATATTTCCGCATGACACCAGGCAACGAAGTACGCTTGAAAAATGCTTATATCGTGAAATGCACAGGTTGCAAGAAAGACGAAAACGGCAATGTCGTTGAGGTTTATGCAGAATACGATCCTGATACAAAGAGCGGTATGGCAGGAGCTAACCGTAAGGTTAAAGGCACTTTACACTGGGTCAGCTGCGACCACTGCATCAAGGCAGAAGTCAGAATGTATGACAGATTGTGGAAAGAAGCTAACCCTCGCGAAGCAATCGCTGCTATCCAAGAAGAGCAACAATGCTCGGCTCTCGAAGCGATGAAACAAGTAATCAATCCTAACTCATTGGAAATTAGAACAGAGTGCTATGTGGAACAATTCCTCGCTGACGCTAAACCTCTCGACCATTTCCAATTCCAAAGAATAGGTTACTTTACAGCTGACAAGGAAAGCACTGCTGAACACCTTATCTTTAACAGAACAGTGACACTTAAAGATACATTCCAACTTCCACAGAAATAATCTGTTGAATTAGAAAAAAACGTATCTTTGCAAAGATAAAACTATTGGCAATTGACCATTTCAACGGTCAATAGCCAATAGTTAAAAGAAGCCATTTTAGCTCAGTTGGTAGAGCAACGCATTCGTAATGCGTAGGTCGACGGTTCGAGTCCGTCATGTGGCTCAAAATTATAGAGACGTCATTTAAATGACGTCTCTTTTTTGTATAAATAAAAAAGGGATTCCAAAATTGGAACCCCAAACCATAATATAAAATGAAAAGGAAATTTCTTAGCAGTTCATACCACCGCAGCAGTGAATTGTTTGTCCTGTGACATATCTTGACAAATCGCTAGCCAAGAATAATGCAGTGTCGGCAACGTCTTCTGGAGTGCCGCCTCTTCTCAATGGAATAGTCTTCATCCATTCTTCTCTTGCTTCTTCTGGGATTTGGTTTGTCATGTCTGTGATGATGAAACCTGGAGCGATGCAGTTAGCTCTGATGTTACGAGAGCCCATCTCCTTAGCGATAGATTTTGCCAAACCAATCAAACCTGCCTTTGATGCAGCGTAGTTAGCTTGACCTGCATTGCCAGAAACGCCTACTACAGAAGCCATGTTGATGATGCTGCCGCAACGTTGACGAGCCATGATAGGAACGATAGCATGGATGAAGTTAAATGCTGATTTCAAGTTGACTGTGATAACGTCGTCCCATTGTTTTTCAGTCATTCTCATCATCAATGTGTCGCGTGTGATGCCAGCGTTATTTACCAATATATCGATTCTTCCGAAGTCTTGATGAATTTGTTTTACTGTATTTTCAACATCTTCAAAAATAGCTGCGTTTGACATGTAACCAACAGCTTTAACGCCTAATGCTTGTAATTCGGCTTCTGTGGCTTTGATGCTTTCTTCATTCAAGTCGGTGAATGCGATGTTGCAACCTTCTTCTGCAAAACGCATAGCGATAGCTTTTCCGATACCTCTTGCTGCTCCTGTGATGACAGCTGTCTTATTTTCTAATAATAATCTCATAACTTTTTAATTTAATTAGGAAGTAGGAGTTAGGAATTAGGAATTGTTTTAATCATTCCTAATTCCTCATTCCTAATTCCACATTGTTATTTGTACATTTGTAAATCTTCTTCTTTGAAATTTTCTACAAATGTAAGGATTTTTGCAATTTCAGACTCGCCTAAAGCAATCATTATTTTGCATGATTTCATGAATTCAGGTGCTTCAGCGTCGTTAAGTCCTTTACTGCGGTTGACGTCTTGAAGAAGGAGGTGGCTCATGATGAGGTGACCCATTGCTTCTACCATGCGGCGAGCGAGGAAGTCGTAAGTCTCTGATGATGTTCCGAATTTGTCGGCTGCAGCAACTATCTTGAGGTAGTTTTCTTTCATCTCTACGATGCGTTGGCGAAGTGGCAACAATTCTTCTGCCAATGGCATTGCTTCATATTCTTCAATACGTTTGAGATAAGAGCCGTTTCCGATGAAACGGATTGCTGCTACAACTTGCAATTGTGATGTTCCTTCGTAAATGCTTAAGATTCTAGCATCTCTGTAAAGACGTTCACATTTATATTCTTTCATGAAACCAGAACCGCCGTGTACTTGGATGCAGTCGTAAGCGATTTGGTTAGCATATTCGCTAGCGAAGAGCTTGAGCATAGGAGTCATCATGTCGGCATGACGTTGAGAATATTTCATGTCTTGACGTTCCTCTGCTGTGAGGCTTCTTTCTTTGCTTACAGAGTCGTAAGCTTTATATAAGTCGACGAAACGTGATGTCTCGTATAATAATGTACGTGTAGCATCGATTTTAGCTCTCATGATGCCGAGCATTTCATAAACTTGAGGGAAGTTGATGATGGCTTTACCGAATTGTTCGCGTTGACGAGCGTATTCGAGAGCTTCGTGGTATGCGGCTTCTGCGAGACCTACTGATTGAGCGCCTACGCCGAGACGAGCGCCGTTCATCAATGACATGACGTATTTGATAAGACCCATGCGGCGTTCACCGATGATAAGAGCAGGGGCGTTGTTGAAAACGAGTTCTGCTGTTGGAGAACCTTTGATGCCGAGTTTGTTTTCGATACGTCTTACAGTCACAGCGTTATCTCTTCTGTCGTAGAGGAAGTAGGAGAGACCGCGACCGTCTGTTGTGCCTTCTTCAGAACGAGCAAGAACAAGTTGTATGTCAGCGTCACCATTGGTAATGAAACGCTTAACGCCGTTGAGTCTCCAGCAGTTGTGTTCATCATCGAAACTCGCCTTTAGTCTCACTGACTGGAGATCAGATCCAGCGTCAGGCTCTGTGAGAGCCATTGAACATGTCATGCCTTCGTTGATGAGAGGCAAATATTTTTCTTTTATCTCTTCAGAAGCAAATTCGTAGATTGTCTCTGCACAATCTTGAAGTCCCCAGATGTTGGCAAAACCAGCGTCAGCGCGTGACACTATTTCTGCTGCCATGACGTAAGGGACGTAAGGGAAATTTAATCCCTTATATTTACGAGGCAGTGACATTCCGTAGAGACCAGCGTCGCGTAACACCTCGTGGTTTTTCTGTGTTCCTTTAGCGTAAACTATTTCGTTGTTAAGAACTTGTGGACCTTCGTGGTCAACATTTTCAGCGTTAGCTTCTAATACGTTAGCAGCCAAGTCGCCTACTATTTCAAGAACTTTGTCGTAGTTGTCGATGGCGTCTTCAACATTGATAGGAGCCATCATATCGTTATTGCTATCGACGAAGTCGCGTTCTTTCAACTTGATGATTTTATCCATCACAGGATGTGAGAGATAAAACTTTAAGCTTTTATTATCACTGTAGAAATTCATAATTCATATTTTGGGGCTATCAGCAATTAGCTGTCAGCTATCAACATATTGACCACTGATTGCTGACAGCTGATGGCTTATAACATATTAGATTTATAACTCTTAATCATTTTAGGTAAAACGTCCATTGCGTCGCCGATGATAGTGTAGTCGGCAATGCTGTTGATAGGAGCGTTAGGGTCGGTGTTGATGGAAATAATCATTGAAGATTGATCCATGCCAGCGCGATGTTGAACTGCGCCGGAGATACCGCAAGCGATATATAATTTAGGACGTACTGTTAGACCAGTCTGACCTATCTGTCTTTCGTTTTCAGTGAAACCAGCATCGACAGCAGCGCGTGTGGCGCCTACTTCACCACCGATGAGGCTTGCTAATTCGTGAAGGAGAGCGAAGTTTTCTTTAGAACCCATGCCATAGCCGCCTGCTACGATGATAGGAGCGCCTTTGATATTGACCTTCTGAGCTTCAATCTGACGCTCGATGATTTCGATGCAGAAATCGCTGTCGTTGACATAGTCTTCAGCTTTAAGTATGCGTACTTCTCCTTTATGGTTTTCGTTGTATATTTCTTTTTTCATGACACCTTCGCGTACTGTTGCCATCTGAGGTCTTGTCTCAGGAGAAACGATAGTAGCGATGATGTTGCCGCCGAATGCAGGACGGATTTGATATAAGACGTCTTTATAGACGGTCTTGGTCTTGGCGTCGGTATGGTCGCCTATTTCGAGACTTGTACAGTCTGCTGTCAAACCGCAGCGCAAATAAGAAGCGATGCGAGGAGCGAGGTCGCGGCCAACTGCTGATGCGCCGAAAAGAACTATATCAGGTGTCTCTTCTTTGATAATCTTTGTGATTGTGCTGAAGAAAGGAAGGGTTTGATAAAATGATAAACGAGAATCGTTCAGATAAAAGATAGAATCGACACCGTATGGATATAGTTGACCTTCGATATTGTTAATCTCGTTTCCTATGACGATAGCATCGAGACGAGAGTTAAGCCTATCGGCGAGCTTGCGAGCTTTGGAGCAAAGCTCCAAACTCACCTCAGCTATATGTTGCTCTTCTGTTACCTCACAGAATACTAATATGTTGTTCATGATTCAAGTTTTAGATAAGTGTTATTATTATTTGTTTAAAGCAGCTTCAACGAAAGAGATAGCTTCACCTACTGTAGAGATTTTTTCAGCTTGGTTGTCAGGAATATTGATTTCGAATTCTCTTTCGAATTCCATGATAAGCTCAACTGTATCTAATGAGTCAGCACCAAGGTCGTTTGTAAAACTTGCGCTTTCAACAACTGTTTCGCGTTCAACACCTAATTTATTTACGATAATGTCTATAACTTTTTCTCTTGTTTCCATGATAATTTCCTTTTTTTAATGTTAATTTTTTAGATAATGTGAGCTGAAATAAGCTCTTTCATTAATTCGTTAATTTCGCTTTCGCTGTTATCTATTTTCTTATTCTCTTTACTTGTAAGAACAACATTTTCTATTGATTTAACTTTTGTAGGCGAGCCTGAGAGACCCAATCTTGCAAAATCAGGATTGATGTCGTCTGCTGACCATTCTTCAATTTTGAGGTAAGGTCTGCTAGCCCACAATGCTTCCATGTCTGACAGAGACTGTTGTCTTTCCATCACTTCTGATACAGAACAAGCTTTTTTGTTTGTCATGAGAAGTTTTGCGTGGCGAGGACGGCAGTCGTTAGCGTTGCCGTGTACTGTTACCAAGACAGGGAATGAAGATTTGACTGTCTCAACACCTCTGTCGAGACGTCTTTTGATGACTATTTCTTTTTCTGTCATCGACATAAGTTCTTCGGCATAAGTGATTTGAGGTATCTCGAGTTTTTCTGCTACCTGAGGGCCAACCTGAGCTGTGTCGCCGTCGATGGCTTGACGTCCTGAGAATACGATATCTACTTTGCCTAATTTCTTTACTGCAGCTGACAAGGCGTATGATGTAGCCAAGGTGTCTGAACCCGCAAATCTTTTGTCGCTCACTACGAAGCCGTTGTCGGCGCCGCGGAACATTGACTCACGAATTATTTCTGCTGCGCGAGAAGGACCCATAGTGATGATGGTGACCTTGACAGACATGATGTCTTTGAGAGCGTCTTTGCAAGCGAGAGCCATCTCGAGAGCCTTCAAATCGTCTGGATTGAAGATCGCTGGAAGAGCTGCACGGTTGATGGTGCCGTCTTCTTTCATGGCGTCTTTGCCAACATTATGAGTGTCGGGCACTTGTTTTGCCAACACAACTATTTGAAAATCCTTATTATTCATCTTTTTTTCTTGTGTCTTCAATTAATGCAAATGATAAACTACCTTTGGCGCAAAGCTTTCCGTTTACTGTTGCCTTGGCTTCGCAGAAGTACATGTTAGCTCTTTGGCTTGATAATGTAGCTTCTACTTCTATTGTATCGCCAGGAACGACTTGTGCTTTGAAACGGACATTGTCGATTCCGGTATATAATGTTATCTTGTCTTTCAAATCATCGAGTATGAGAAGAGCGCATGACTGTCCCATGATTTCGCATAATATGACACCTGGAACTGTAGGCTGTCCTGGGAAGTGTCCTTTCAAGAAAAATTCTTCTCCTGTGACATGGTATTTTGAATGTACCACTTTGTTTTCATCGATGTTGATTTCATCAACGAGCAACATAGGCTCACGATGAGGTAAATAGTTTTTTAATTCTTCTCTTGTCATAATTATATAAGTTAAGAATTGTTAATCGTTAATTTTTCTTAAAGCGATACAAGCATTATGTCCGCCGAATCCTAATGATTCTGATATTGCTATTGTCAAGTCAGCTTTCTGTGCAACGTTAGGAGTGTAGTTCAAGTCGCAATTTGGATCTTGTTCGTTGAGACCTATTGTTGGAGGAACTATGCCGTGATATAAAGATAATGCTGCTGCTATCACTTCAACGCCTCCTGCTGCTCCGAGCAAGTGACCTGTCATAGATTTTGTTGAGTTTATATAAGCCTTGCGTGCTGCTTCTTCACCGAGAGCCAATTTGATAGCTGCTGTTTCAGAGCTGTCGTTGAGCGGTGTTCCTGTTCCGTGAGTGTTGATATGGAGAACATCGTTTTCGTTGTATTTAGCTTCTTCGAGAGCCATCTTGATAGCACGTGCTGCTTGTCTTCCTTCAGGATGAGGGGCTGTAACGTGATGAGCATCACATGTGTTGCCATATCCGCAGACTTCAGCGTAAATCTTAGCGCCGCGTGCTTTGGCGTGTTCGTATTCTTCGAGGAGTATGATGCCTGCTCCTTCACCTAAAACGAAACCTGCACGACGTTGGTCGAATGGCAATGAAGCTGCTTTAGGGTCTTCTGAACGAGACAAAGCCTTGCAGTTGGCGAAACCTGCTATGCTGATAGGATTTACTGCTGCTTCGCTGCCGCCTGTGAGGATAGCATCGGCATAACCATGTTTGATGGCGCGATAAGCTTCGCCTATTGAGTGTGTTCCTGTTGCACATGCTGTTACGATTGGCACACATACGCCGCAAGCATTATGGCGAATAGCGATGTTGCCAGCTGCAATGTTTGAAATCATACTTGGGATAAGGAGAGGTGATACCCATTTGGAACCTTGGTCTTTCCATTTTACTACCTCTTTAATGATAGTGTCGAATCCTCCTTCGCCAGAACCTACGTAAACGCCAAGACGTTCTGGGTCGAAGCAGCCTTCGTTGCCTTTCATAGCTTCGTTAGATGCTGCCAATGCATAGATTGAGAATAAGTCGTTGCGACGTGCAAAAGCAGCATCGACGCCATGTTGGATAGGATCGAAATCTTTTACTTCAGCTGCTATCTTGACAGGGAGGTCAGTTGTGTCTATTTTTGTTATATAATCGATGCCACAAACTCCGTTGACCAAGTTGTTCCACAAAGTCTCGACATCATTGCCAAGTGGGGTGATAACACCCATTCCTGTTATAACTACTCTTTTTTCCATAATTTACCATTCTAAAATGCATGCTCCTGAAACGAAACCTGCTCCAAAAGCACTCAATACTATTAAATCGCCTCTTTTTAACTTACCTTCTTTGTTGACTTCATCAAGGAGGATAGGAACACTTGCTGATGAGGTGTTGCCATATCTATGGATGTTGAGAGGAAATTTCTCTTCAGGTTGTCTTAAGAAATCTTTGATGCTTTTGATGATTCTTAAGTTGGCTTGATGAATCAAGAAGTGATTTACTTCATCAGGTTTAACGCCTGACTGTTTTAAGACGTTGGAGATGTCTCTTATGGCAGCTTTTGTTGCGAACATAAATACATCTTGACCATGCATCACTAACGGGAGATTGCTGTTAGGTTTGCTGTTGTAAGGTGAATACTGCAATTCGTGTTTTTGATAAAGTCTGTCCCAATTGCAGGAAGCGGACATTTTGGTAGCTTTGATATTGTCGCCTTCAGTTAAAACAACAGCGCCCGCTCCGTCGCCGAACAAGACACTAGCGGTGCGGTCGTGCCAGTTGACCATTCGTGAAGGTTCTTCAGCACATACAATAAGGATGTTTTTGTATTTACCGCTTTTGTAGAATGACTCAGCGATTTCAAGGGCGTAAATAAAACCAACGCAGGCTCCGTTGAGATCGAAACATGGACAAGTAGCGCCTATAGCTCCTTGTATAAGACAGCTCATCGCAGGAGAGATGAATTCGTTGACTACATTAGCACATATAATATAGTCGAGATCTTTCGCATCCATATTGGCATCGGCGAGCGCTTTTTTTGCAGCGTCGATTGCCAAATCTTCCAAGTTCTCAGAAGAGATGATGCGTCTTTCTTTTATTCCGGTTCTCGATGTGATCCATTCGTCGCTAGTGTCGAGAAACTGAGAGAGCATCTCGTTTGTCACGACCAATGAAGGATGAGAACGTCCTGTTCCGATAATTTTCATTTTTTTGTAAAATCTAAAATTTCGATGGCAAAAGTACAATCATAAAATATGCTCGTGGTAAAAATGTGGCTGTTCCTATATTGAAACCATTTTTTTTATCGAAAAAGTGGCAAAATGGTAAAATATGGGGTGAATTTTTTGTAATTTTGCAAACTCATAACAACAAAAACATTGCATTTGATGAAAAAACGCAGAATAAACAACTTCTCCTTGTGCTTGTTGGAGGTCGGAAATATAGTGATTTCTCTCATAATTTCCGTTTTGTATGCTTTGGTATTTCTTGTGATATATTCTCCTTATTCTGAAACAGCATGGTTCGGAGTTGCCAAATCGGACAGTTTTCTTCTTACAACAACATTTGTAGTGGTTTCAGTTTTGTTCCTTATTTTAAGTAGGGCATTGATGTTTTTTTCATCAAAAAGCTTTATTAAACTTACATATCTTAAATATTCCTTATGGCTGCTTGTTGAGATTGTATTAATAGGTGTATTCCATGCAGTGCTTTCAATGGTGTTTATCAAAATTGATGATTTCTCGGTTTCATATATCGTGACAAAAAGTATCCTTATCACACTTCTGGCCTTAGGCGTGCCATATGTGGTGTCGGCGATGTGGATTACTATAAAAGATATGCGTAATACTTTGCAAGTTACCGATACAACGAATGTCGCTACCGACGGTGAAGCCATTGCTCCAAATATTGATATTATAAATATTGCAGATAATAAAGGTGTGTTGAAATTGTCTATAAAGCTTGATAATCTTTATTATATAAAAGCTGAAGATAATTATACAATAGTTAATTATACCAAGAATGGTGTCTTGAGCAGATATATGATTCGTTGTAAGATACAGACAATTGAAGATACTTTCAGCAACACGCCATTGATGAGATGCCACAGGACATATATCGTTAACACTCAAAAGATAAAGGTTCTGCGTCATGAATCAGACGGGTTCTATATGGATTTCGATTTTGATGGTATAGATCCAATACCAGTATCAAAGACCTATACTCAAGCAGTTGTAAAAAGATTTTCTGGGGAAAATGCAAAGAAAAGAAATGAAGATAATATGTGATTTTTTTACAAATTATATAAAACTAATACGTTATAAAATTGTTAAGCTATTATGAAAATGAATGTCATAATAGCTTTTTTTTGTTTGATAAAAATTAAGAAAAAATATTTGATTATATTGAAAAAAAACATATATTTGCGAGATTTTAAATATGCTTGAAACATATATAAAAAAGACATATTTGAATGTAAATTAACATATTATTAACTAAAACATTTTATTATGAAAAGATTGTTTCTTTTTACAATGATGTGCATAATGGGCTTATTCAGTCTTAACGCACAGACAAATGTAGAGTTGACAATGGGTCTCAACGGAGAATACGTCTATGGTGAGAGATACGTGCCAACATACACTTACTACAATTACACAATTTCTCAGCAGATTTACACTGCAGCAGAATTGCAAGAATTGAGTGGAACTATTACATCACTTGCATTTAGACAAACAAATAACGAGGAAATTTCTCGTAATCTTTCTGTTTATTTGCAAAATGTTGATGTAAATTCATTTAATTCATCAACAGGTTGGATTCCATTAAATGAATCAGACCTTGTTTTTGCAGGTAATGTTTTTTCAAATCAAGCAGGTGCTTGGATTGAACTTCAACTTCAAACTCCATTTGAATATGAAGGCGGTAACCTCTTGGTATGTGTAATGGATAATACAGGTTCATACACAAGTGGTGGTCGCTACTTTGATGTTTATCAACATTCAAACGGTTACCAAACATTGTATAACTATAGAGATAGTGCTCCTTATGGTCTTACAAACAACATTTACGGAACACGAGCTATCTTCAAGAATGTTGTAAAATTCAACATCTTATTTGATGGTGAATTGAAGACAATTGCTGTTAAACCTAGCACAATTGAACTTGGCGCTCGTCCAAACAATGCATGGACAACTCCATATGATGTTCAAATCAAAGCTAAATTCAATGATTTCACAATCAATGCAATTGAATCAACAAACTCATACTTCCAATTATCAGAAGTAGAAATCCCTACAACAGTTACAAAAACTAACCCATTAAACTTAACAGTTGTTAATGGCGTAGCAGAAGGCGACGTAGAAGGTCAATTGATCATTGCTTACAATGAATCAAGAAAAGTTGAAATCATCGACATGACAGCTTTCGCTTACACTCCAGTAGCAGGCGACGTTTGGGAAACAGCTGAAGCAATCACTTCTTATCCTTTCTCAGTAACACCTGACTTAGCAACAACATACAACAACTACGTATTACCAGGTAACGAAACAGACGGTGCTGACGTTGTTTATGAAGTAAACTTCGACAACGACGTTCTCTTCACAGCTAACGTTATCGGTGAAAATGGTAAAGTTGCTATCTATACAGCTGACTTCAACGGTGAAGAAGGTCCTAAAGCAGACAACGACTACAAAGGTATTCAAGTTGGTAACGCTAACAGAGCTTCTCAAATCTCAGCTATGGCAATCCCAGCTGGTAAATATTATGTAGCAGCTTCTTCAACAGGCGAATTTACTCTCGAAGTAAACGCAGAAGCTATCCCAGCTCCAGAAAAAGCTTACAACCCATATCCATACGATAAATCAACAGACGTTTACAACCCATCATTAACATGGAACTTCGGTGCTAACACTGTTGAATATCAAGTTTTGTTTGGTACAGTTTATCCTCCAAAAGAAGTTTATATCGATTGGACAAACAATCTTGAAATAAATCACTACATGAATAACTTGTACAACAACAAGATTTACTTCTGGCAAGTTAATGTACGTAACACAAGCGGTACAACATACGGTGACATCTGGGCTTTCACAACAGCTTTCAATCAACCAACTAACATCACAGCTTCTGACGATAAGATTTACGAAGGTGAATCTGCAACAATCACATGGGATGCTGTTCAAGATCGTTCATATCGTGGTTACAACATTTATTTGAACAACCAAAAGATTAACACTAGCCTCGTAACAGAAACATCATACACAATTGATAACCTCCCATACAGCAAAAACGGTCACTACATTTCAGTTTCAGCTGTTTATGACGAAGGCGAATCATATCAAGGTGATGGCGCTGTTATTTATGTAACAGGCATGACAGAAGTTGCTGGTAACTTATACGAACAAGATGGTGTAACTCCACTTCTCGGCGGTACAGTAGCTCTTTACGGTACAGACGAATTCGGCGCTGAATGTTCATACACATTCACAGCTGACGAAACAGGTGCTTACGAAGGTGAAATCCTCGTTGGTAACTACAAAGCAGTTGCTTCATTCGAAGGCTACCAAAATAGAGAAGCTGAATTTACATCAGTTTACGGCGAAACAGCAGTTGTTGACTTCAAGTTGACAGAAGCTTACAACCCTGTAAAATACGTCACAGCAAAAGAAGTTGAAAACGCAGTTGAAGTAGTATGGGGCATGCAAAGATATGGCAGCGACTTCGAGGACTTCGAAACAGGCGACTTCTCATTGTATCCATGGAACAACGAAGTTAGCGACTTCCCATTCGCAATCACAACAGATGCATTCGAAGGCGAATACGCAATGAAGTCAACATGCGAAGCCAACGACTACGGCGTATCAGCAATCGAATTGACAGTTGACGTTCCAATGAACGGCGTTGTAGGCTTCAACTACAGAATATCATGCGAAGCAGTCTATGACTACGCAACATTCTACATCGACGGCGTAGCAAAGGCAACAATGACAGGCATCTCAGACTGGGCATACAAAGAAGTGTCAGTAACAGAAGGTACTCACACATACCGTTGGGAATATACAAAGGACCTCATGTGGGAAGACGGTGAAGACGCATTCTATGTAGACAACATCACATTCT
>JAZQZR010000016.1:0-1706 GCA_045634185.1 Bacteroidales bacterium
GATTTGTGCCGTTAGAAGTTATGGAGAAACAAACTTGCTTGGTAACTCAACTCAGAAACAGACCTTCCGTGTAGGAATTGGTTTCTTAAACAGTGTATGCTGTAACTTAAACCTATCCACAGACGGAACAAAATTCGATATAAAAGTAACAAACACAGCTGATCTATACCGTTATTGTATGGAACTATTTGAACGTTACGACTACAAGAAACATATCGAAAATTTAAAACGACTCAATGAAACTTATATTGATGTCAAAACTTTCGCTCAATTTCTGGGAAAGTGTAGAATGTATATGGCACTTCCTCAGAGCATCAAAATAGAACTTGGATTGCCTGAGATAATATTAAATGAATCTCAGATAAATGCAGCAGTTCGTGATTACTATACCGACGTTAATTTTGGAGGTATGGGAAAAGTTATTACAGCTTGGCAGTTATACAACCTGCTTACCAACTATAAGAACAATTATATCGATCTTAGCATGGAACGTTCCGTGAATGCTTATGAAGTAACTAACGGAATAGTTCAAAGTATTAATGGAACTGATTCTACTTGGAATTGGTTCATCGAATAATAATTCTTTAGACAGGAATTGTCAAGCGTACTTTGAGGAGAGGTACACCAATTACAAGGTGTGCTTCTCCTTTTTTCGTATAAACAGATTATAAACTTAAAAATAAACAGATTATGTGTAAATTTCAAACCCCTAATGTACCACAAGGTGCAACAGCAGATGAAAGAAGAGCTATCATGTTCAATGCTCTTTCAAACCTCGATTTGTCTGACAAGTGTGAAAAACGTGAATCGTTAACTTATTTGTCTTGGGCTAATGCCTGGTCTGAATTTAAGAGTGCTTATCCAAGTGCTACTTATAGAATCTTGAAGAACGAAAATGGATTGCCGTATTTCAGCGATCCTGATTTGGGCATCATGGTATTTACAGAAGTAACTGTAGACGATGTGACTCACCAAATGTGGCTTCCAGTGATGGATAGTAAGAACAAAGCCATGAAGTTACAACCCTATACCTATTTTGTATGGAATAATTTCAAAAAAGCATTTGAAGAGAAGACAGTTCAAGCATCTAGTATGTTTGACATCAACAAAACCCTTATGCGATGC
The DNA here is from genome assembly GCA_045634185.1 of Bacteroidales bacterium. Lineage (GTDB taxonomy): Bacteria > Bacteroidota > Bacteroidia > Bacteroidales > F082 > Limimorpha. The sequence continues at coordinate 1,126 of JAZQZR010000016.1, forward strand.
TTGGTAAAGAACCTCGCCATGTTTGGCTTGGGATTGTATATTTTCCAAGGCGACGATTTGCCTGAAAAGTCAACAGATGATACTACTTCATCAGCACCACAACAATCAATGCAGCGACCGGTTCAACAACAACCGATTGATCCATTGGCAGGAATCAAGAACGCTATTAACTCAGCAAATGATGTAACTACGCTTATGTCATTTTATTTAGATCATCAGGGAGAAATTGAGGCTAACCCTCAGATTAAAGCTCTTTTGACAAACCGTAAACAACAACTTCAAAACAAGTAAAGATTATGGCAAGAATTGAATTGACACAATCGGGAGTAATCTTCAATGAAGAACTCCATGAATATTGGTTAGATGGCAAGCAATTGTCAGGAATAACCGAAGCATTAAGAAAACAGTTGCATCCAGATATGTATTCTTCTATACCAAAAAGAATACTGGAACAGGCAGCAGAATATGGAACATCGGTTCATAAAAGCATCGAATTGTTTCAGAAAGAATGGATAAATAATGGTTCAGTAGAAGTACAAGACTTTATCCAAATATGCAAGGACAACAGCCTAATTCATGAG
>JAZQZR010000017.1:0-28454 GCA_045634185.1 Bacteroidales bacterium
CTAACTAAAACTTGTAGTCTTGTGGTCTTGTAGTCTTGTTGACTTTAAAAAACCTCTCGCAAAGACGCAGAGAACGCAGAGGAATTGCCTTCGATAGGCTCAGGCACCGTGGAGAAAGTCTGTTGTCTGTTGACTTCTTAAAAATCCTTAACATCATTTCTTAATATTTCCATGATTTTATGTTAAAAATTGTTAAAGGCGAAATATTTCCTTTGCAAATGCTTGACAAAAGGATGAGACGATTGTAGTTTTGTACATCAAATCTAAAATTATGCAAACATATTCAAAGCCAGCATTAAGTTTTGAACAACAGATAGAATTACTTAAAAATCGTGGTCTTAGTATAAGTGACGAAGAAAGAGCAAAAAGACATTTGTCAAATGTAAGTTATTACAGATTAAGTGCATATATGCTTCCATATAAAATAATGCAACCTAATGGCATTGTTACAGATTATTTTATAAAAGGGACGATATGGGATGATATTTGGAATTTATATAAGTTCGATAGAAAGTTAAGATTACTTGTATTTGATGCTATTGAAAGAATCGAAATATCATTAAGGACACAGATTATCTATCAGTTGAGTCATAAATATGTTCCGCATTGGCAAAACGACAACAATATATTCAAAACAACAGCAAATTCAAAAACCGGCAAAATATATTCGGTATATAATGATATTCAAACACACATTACAGAACAATTAAATGCTAATCGAAAAATACAATTTATAGATCATTATCTAAAAAAATACAATAATCCACAAACACCTCCTAGTTGGATGAGCGTTGAGCTATTGTATTTTAGCGAATTATCAAAGATTTGTCAAGGTCTTAGTAACATCCAAGACATAAAAGACATTGCCGCATATTTTGGAATACATAATGAAAATATTTTCTGTTCTTGGTTACACACAATCAATTATGTAAGAAATATATGCGCACATCATTCTCGTCTTTGGAATCATATTTTTGCAATTCAACCTGCTAAATATAAGAATCCTAAAAGCGGTAAAATATGGCTTTCAAAAACTGAAGTTGAAACAATCAAAAGTTCTAGACTATATTACTTTCTATGTATAATATTATACATGTTACAAACTATAAATCCAGATACAAAATTCAGGAAACATATCAAGGATTTACTTGATGAGTATCCGAATGTTAATGTTCATAACATGGGTTTCCCAACAAATTGGCAGGAACATCCTTTATGGAAAAATAAATTCAATAAATAAATTGTTTATATTGAAAATAATATATACTTTTGCGAAAAATTTGACGTTAACAAACAACGATAATAAGCCTCCCATGCGAGTCGTTAGACAGCACACTTGGGGGGCGTTACTTATTTATAGACGTATCCCTCTCGCAGAGACGCAAAGAACGCAGAGGAATTGCCTTCGACAGGCTCAGGTTCATATAAAAAAACGCATCAATGTTTCCTGCTAATTGCAAACAAACATTGACGCGTTTATACCTAGTTGTATGCTGACTGCTGATAGCTGACTGCTGACAGCTCATCAATCAACCATTGACTTCAAATTTGGAGAAATGATCAAAGTCGCTTCTGTTGCAGCTTGAACGTCTTCCACTGTAAACTCTGGATGTATCTCTGTGAGAACGATGCCTTCTGGAGTGATTTCCATAACGCCCATCTCAGTGATAATCATATTGACTTGTCCTGATGCTGTGAGAGGAAGTGTACATTTCTTCAAGATCTTAGGTGCGCCTTTCTGTGTGTGTTCCATAGTGAGGATAACTTTCTTTGCGCCTACTACTAAGTCCATCGCGCCGCCCATACCTGGAGCCATTTTTCCTGGGATAATCCAGTTTGCCAAGTCGCCGTTTTCATCTACTTGCAATGCGCCGAGGAATGACACGTTGACGTGACCGCCTCTGATGATAGCGAATGATGTTGCTGAGTCGAAGGTGCTGCCGCCTGGCATCAATGTGATGTAGCCGCCGCCTGCGTTGATGAGGTTCTTATCTTCCTCGCCTGCTGCTGGTGTTGGTCCCATGCCCATAGCGCCGTTTTCACTTTGAAGTGTAACAGTGACGCCTTCTGGCAAGTAGTTAGGAATCATTGTTGGAATGCCAATACCGAGGTTAACAACGTCGCCGTCATGCAATTCTTTAGCTGCTCTCTTAGCGATGACTTCTCTTACTTGATCTTTATCCATTTCTTTATATTTTATGTTATTATACCTTATTTGTTATTTCTCTTTACCATTTCTGCAACGACGAATGATGCTACGTCGTCGGCGTATGTGTTCATGCCGAAGCCAGCGTCGTAACCTAATTCCTTAGCGAGTTCGTGTGTGATACGAGCGCCACCACAAACGAGTATCATCTTGTCGCGCAAGCCTTCTGCTTCCATCAACTCAACCAAGTTGGTGAGGTTTTGGATGTGAACGTCTTTTTGTGTAACAGTCTGTGAAACTATCAAAGCGTCAGCGCCGAGTTCGATACCTTTGGCGATGAGCTCTTCGTTAGGGACCTGACTGCCGAGGTTGTAAGCGTCAATCATTTCATAACGTTCGAGACCGTAGTGACCAGCGTAACCTTTCATGTTCATGACAGCGTCGATACCAACAGTGTGAGCGTCGGTACCTGTACTTGCACCTACGATAACGACTTTACGTCCGATGTTTTCCTTGATGAATTCGTCTGTTTCATACATATCCATCACGTTGCTTTCAACTTTAGGAACGTAGATGTTTGTGTAATCTACTGTATGTTGACAGCTGCCGTAGCAGTTGAAGAATGTGAATCCTGGTGTGAGTTCTTTATAATAGACGACGCTTGGGTTTTCAAGTCCCATTTTCTTCATCATAAGCTTTGCTGCTTCAACAGCTTCTGCACCGCATGGGACTGGCAAAGTGAAACTCATCTGTACTTTACCGTCGTTCATTGTGTCGCCGTATGGTTTTATTTTAGTCAAATCTAAGGTCTTGTCGAAATCCTTAGCTTCCATTGAATATAATCCTTCACTCATGGTTATATGTTTTTCTGTTTTTTACTTAATTAATTTTTACCTTTCATCAATTCAACGAATGGGTTGATGTAGTTCTCGCCTTTCATTGTCACGCCTTGGAGACCTTTACCGCCGTTCATAGGACGTTTCACGTCACCGAAGATACCTTTTTCAAGAGCTGTGAAGAGACCTTCTTTGTTGATTTCTTCCAACAATGTGATTGTGTTGTCGAGGACTAACTTAGCGCGGTTACGGCAGATACCGTCGGCTTTGAATTCCATTTCGTCGCCGATGCTGCGCATATTATTGAAGATATATTTTGCATTTTCAATAGAAAGGTAACGGTCGCTCATGAATGGAGTGTGGATAGCTTCTGTTGGCATACCGAGGAGTTGGATACCTTGGTTTGTCCAGATGCCGATCATGTTGAAGAGAGCGTCTTGGATGTGACCGCGGAAGATGTTACCTGTCATGAATTTGGTTGGAGGCATATATTTCAATGTTGCCTTAGGGAAGATCTCGCGTGTCATCTGAGCTTGTGCGAGTTCATATAAGAATCCGTTTTCTAACTCTGGATCCATCTCGAAAGCGTGACCGAGGCCCATCTGTTCTTCTTTAAGACCTGCTGACAAAGCGAGTTGTTCGTTGATGAGGTCAGAAGCGAGAACTGTGTGAGCTGCTTCAACGGCGTCGGCTGTTGTAAGGTAGTTGTCTTCACCAGTGTTGATGATGACGCCTGCGAAACCGTTGATGATACGTGACATATATTGGTCGATGAGTGTACGTTGCATATTGATGTCGCGGAACAAGATACCATAGAGAGCGTCGTTGAGCATGACGTCGAGGCCTTCGAGTGCGCCCATAGCAGCGATTTCTGGCATGCAGAGTCCTGAACAGTAGTTGCAGAGACGGATGTAACGGCCTACTTCCTCACCTACTTCGTCCAATGCCTTACGCATGATACGGAAGTTTTCCTGTGTTGCGAATGTACCGCCGAAGCCTTCTGTTGTTGCTCCGTAAGGAACGTAGTCCAAGAGACTTTGTCCTGTAGTACGGATAACAGCGATGACGTCAGCGCCTTGACGAGCGCCAGCTTGAGCTTGGATAACGTCTTCGTAGATGTTACCAGTAGCAACGATGATATAGAGATAAGGTTTTGGTCCTTCGCCTATTGTGTTGAGATATTGCTCACGGCGAGCGCGGCGAGCGCGAATCTTGTTTATATTTTCATCGATGATAGGTTGCAAGGTGTCAGCGATTTTCTTGCTGTCTCTTGTCACCACCTTAGTGATATCTAATTCTCCTTTAGCTACGAGTTCAGCAATTTCTTGTGGGTTCTTGCCTGTCTCAATCATTGCGTTTGCGATGAAGAAGAGGACGCCTTCGCCCAAAACGCCTTTGTCTTTCAATGTGTCAACTACGACATTTGGAAGCGGCACCATATTGTCATCAACGCCGTCGATGCCAATCAAACGACATAAAGTACGTTCAACAGCGACAGTTGTGTATTGTTCCACAAAACCTTGTACGTTGTCGGCAATGTTTTTTGCCAGACTACGAGCCTTAGCTACTTTTTCAAAATCTAAGCCTAATTTACTCATCACGATAATTTTATATTTGTTTATTTATTTAATTCTTAACAAGTTATAAATCAACCAATATTTATTTACATTTTATATTTACGAATGCAAATCTCATAATGATGATTAGTTGACAAATATAAGAAAAAAATCGTGAGAAAAAACCTGGTTTTTAAAATAAATTGTTAAAAAAGACTACAAGACCACAAGGCTACAAGACTACAAGTTTTTTTTGTTGGGAGCTACAAAAAAGTTCAACAGCCAACAGCCTTAGTTCAATGGTAAAAAAATACTAATTGAAAAATTATTAAACATCAATCATCATCCGTTGACGAAAGAAAATTATTTTTATTCACGATGCTTCTTCCGAGTTCTTTTTCTGTTTGCTCTCTTGCTACGCCAGCAACACGACCTCCTCTTTTTGCAATATTTTTACTCTCCAGAAAAGTATTTGGTTCTTCTTTTTCTGAAATTTCTGTCGTAACACGCTCTCCCAACATTGTAAAAATTAGTTCCAAGTCATCCATGTGATCTCTGAGGTTCTGCCTTTTATCCAAACCTTTAAGTTCTTTATATTCAGATGGAGTCATACCAAAAGTAGCCTTTGAAATTTCTGCTGTCAAAATAGCAAAATCATGTTCTTCATTAATTCCTCTCTTTTTCCATTCATCTGTAAGATTTTGTCTAATAGCTATACCTCTTAAACGCTTATCAATCCAATCCTTAGAATAGCCTTTCTGTTCGTATATCATTTTCATACGTTCCTGAGCCAATTCTGGATTTTCTATCTCCAACATTCTCTCATATCCAACAGTTGCCAACCATTGTTTGAAAGGTTCCGCTTTAGGCGATGGTATCGATTGAATTATTCTGAACAGAGATTTCACATTAGCACAATCTGTAAGATATCTTTTTCCGTCAGTACTCTGCAATCTCAGTTGTACCCAAATTGGGTACAACTCATATTGCTTCAAATCTCGATCTTTCATTTTTCGCCAATATTGTCTAGGATTAGGCGATTCTGTAAGTATTTCAACTACATCGACTACAGAAAAATACCATTGTTCCTCTTCTTCAATCCATATTGAGCGTACCTTTTTATCTTGAAATAATTTAATGCTACTCATAATCTATTTGATTTACCCCACAATAATTCCATTCAACAAAAATTATTGTCTTTCCACAAAAGTATAAAGAAAAATCTTCAGTTTTACAATTTTAACATTTTTTAACTTTTATGCGGTTATTTGACAAGTTAACGGGAAATGAGCTTTAGTAAAGACGCAAAGTCTCAAAGTTTCTTTGTGTCTCTGAGTCTATACGACTTTGTGTCTTTAAATTCTTAACGCGATTTCTCCGAGGCGGCAGGGATTGAGAGAATTGAAAATTGAAAACTGAAAATGGAAAGTTAATTTTCAATTTTAACCTTTCAATTTTCAACTCAAAAAAAGTCCCGTTAGGGACGACAGTTTCCAAGCAGGTATGGAGAGCGTAGCTCGGAATGCCTGCAAACATGACCATAATGATATCAAAAAAAAATACCGCACAGAACATAAAATCCTATGCGGTAATGTATCGACAATTTAATATTTTTTAAGCTTTATTCAATCACAGCTCTCACTGACTGTCCGTCGCTGCGATAGTATGAGTTTACTCTTTGTTCTTTGTCATCGAATCCCAAGTAATGGGCGTAGTCGTTATCGGTTTCATCGGGTGTTGAACTCCAATAACCGCCGTAATAGCCATCAAAATTGAGTGTCTCTTCGTAACGATATCCTGCTGCTGGGAGGAAGATATGGTTGCCGTTAGGTCCTGTAACCTTGAAGCCGTTGAATCCGTTTATTGTTGTCAGCTCCCAGGTGCAGTTGTTCATCAATTCTTCTTGTTCTTCTTTAGTAGGCATTCTCCATGCATCGCCCCATTTCTTTCTAGCGACATCGTATTCCGGATTGCCTGATATGTCGTCCAATGATGCTCCCATTGTAGTGCAGTTGCCCCATGCGTAAGAGTCTTTAGTTTCAATCTCGCCCCATGAATAGTAATCACCGTATTGTTCTGGCGCTGTTGCTCCTATGTTGTATTTCGCCCATTTCAATCCTGATGGAAGTCCGAGGTCAACCCAGTCGTATCCGTTGGTATTTCCTTCTGTTGACATTGTTGTGAAACTGACTTCCTCGCCGTATGCTACGCCCATTTCATTGACTGCGTATGCTCTGACGTAATATGTTGTGCCTTGAGTCAATTCTGAGATATTTGATGTGAATACTCCTACTCCATCGCCGTCTGTTGTTTTGCTGTCTTCTATTGTAGGATTTTGTTCTGTGCTCCAGCAGACACCTCTTGATGTCACTGCTACATTGCCGTCTGATGTCACTTCACCGCCGCATACTGCAGAGTTCACTGTTATGTCTGTCACTTCTGATGTTGTAACTGTAGGAACGAGCATCTCCATTGTAACGAATGACTTTTCCTCACCGTATGATGTATTGCCTTCTTCATCAGTAGCATATGCTCTTACGTAATATGTTGTGTTATGTGTTAAATCTGAAATCTGTGATGTAAATGCTCCAACGCCTTCGCCATCTGTGGTATAAGAATCTGATACTGTTGGATTTGCGTTTGTGCCATAACATACACCGCGTGCTACGATAACAGCTTCGCCTTCGATTGCGATTTCGCCGCCACAGACTGCAGAATTTATTGTTATTTCAGTAACTTCATATGTTGTGACAGTTACGACAACTGGGATTTCAGGTTCATCATCATCTGGTTCTTCCGGATTTTCAGGTTCTTCTGTTTCTTGAGTCTTGAAGCTCTTTTCTTCACCATAGCTTGTGCCTTTTTCATTGGTAGCATAAGCTCTGACGTAATAAGTGGTGTTTGGTTCCAAATCAGCGACTTCTGATGTAAATGTTCCTAATCCGGTTCCATCAACGGTGCGTTGATTTGTAATTTCAGGATTGCTTTCTGTGTTCCAGCAAACTCCGCGTTCTGTCACCTCGGCGCCTCCATCTGCCGAGACTTGTCCGACGACTTTAGCTGTAGTTTCTGTAACATCTTCAACAGATGTCGTCATTACTGTTGGTTTCTCTGTTTCTGGCTTACAAGCAAATAACAATGCACAAAGCACCGTCATTACTAAACAAACTTTTTTCATGATTATAGATTTTAAATTAATTCTCGTAAAATTCTTTTGCCATCTCAATCCATTGCGAGTCGACGCCTAATGTCTCGGCAATGTTAAGTGCTTCATGCGGCACCTCGCCTTCGTGGGTTTCGACTAACTCATAATTCATCTTGCCGTCGACAAGGCCTTTCACACGAAGACATTTGTTGTTATATGTTTTTATGTTATAATGTGTTACGATAACGAGACTCATCGCTCTGTCTTGAAGGAGTTTCACCAATGAAGAAACCAATGCCGTTCCTTCTGTAGGATTCGTGGTACGAGCTGGTTCGTCGATGAGTGCGAGTATTTTCTTGTTTTGTTGCGACGATTTTATCACAGTGTCGATGTTTTTCATCTCGGCAGCAAATGAAGAAAGTCCTTTGTTGATGGATTGGTCGTCGGTAGTGAGACAGAATATCTCGTCATAAATCACCATATCAGCTGACGACGCTGGGACGCCGAATCCAAACTGAAGCAGATACTGGCACATCGCCAAGGTCTTGAGGACTATAGTCTTACCTCCCATATTAGATCCCATGATGATGAGCGGTTTAAGTCCGAAATCAATATCGACTTTTTGGTATTCGCGTTTATCTTTTTCTAAAATAGATTTCACTTCTGGGTGAAATATTCCTTTATATGATGAGATATCATTTGACGAAATCGTCGGAAAACAGAGTCCGAGTTCTTTCATCTGCAATGACTTAGCAATATTTATATCAACATCAGCCAAGGCATTCAAGGCTGAAGTCATCGCCTCGGAATAAGGTTTCAATTTAGATGAAAGCTCAGCGCGAATCTCGTCTTCAATACGCATCACTTCATTATAAATTTCTTCCTGATATGATTCTTTCTCTTTCAACTTCTTACGCAGCGAAGCGAGTTCTTCTGAATATGAATCATATATGTAAAATGTAGCGATGCGGAGTCCGTCGGGGTCAAGGATTTTGACGACATCATCGAGGTTGGGAATTTCAATGACTTTATCTAAAGAAATCTTTTCCAAAATATTTTTAACATCGGCAGCAAGAAGAGCGAGACTCTTCACTTCGTAAAGCTCGATGTCGTCGATGACCACTGAGGTTGCGAGACGGGATATTGTGTGGTTTATGTCTTTCAGATTGCATAGCTTAAACTGCAGCGACTGAACGACATTTTTATTCTCGTCATTCTTGACGACTTCGTAAAACTCCTTCATCACAGCGTACGACTTCTCTATAGAATTCCTGTCATACATCATTGAACTCTCGAGCATCAGTTTTCTTGAATAACTCGAATGAGTGCAGAGATTGTCAATCATGAAACGCAATCCGCATGGTAAATCTAGAAGTTTTCTCAGTTGCATCAATTTATATTAATGTTAAAATATGAAACGCAAATTTAAAAAGAAATCCTTAACAAAAAATGCATCAATTCATTTTTTCAGTTCTTAGTTCTTGGTTCAAAAGCCTTAGTTCTTAGCTCTAAGATCATAAACCGGCAATTTTATCGCTTCAGATAATGTGTTGCATAATTTCTCGGAATCTAAAACGATGCCGTTCGGCGAGGTCGGATTGACGCAGACTGCGATAAGCTTGCTCTTCTGCAAGACAGTGATTTTACGTTTTCCATTGACGAAAGTGTTGTAAGTCATAGGCGTCATGAATATCTTGGTAAAATCACGAACCACGATTTCTGTCTCGTTGAATATCTTATTCTGTCTTATATGGTTGATGAAATTATCCGTCAATGCGCCGCTGACAAACAAAGTCTTGCATTTCTTCAGACCTTCTGTATTGATATTTATTGACAAGGAAGACGCCACCTTTAAGTCATAAAGGACATCATCTTCATCTATTGCCCATACTCCTGCCGTTATATTATTGAAGGCATTGTAATTATCAGCAGATGTTAGGTCAAGGTTTATCATCTGCACCACGAAGGCTGTCTTCTGAACGAGCGTGTTGATATTTGCCGAATAAGCGGCTCCTGTCGCAAGTATCATCGACTCGCTCACCGCTGGCGACGCCAGGCTCATCCTCGACAATGCGCCGTCGATGATAGTCAGGTCGATGTCATATTTCTTCATCTCGTCCATCCAGCGACGCAGTCCGTTCGTTGATGAAGGACCAGAAAGCAGAATCTTACCCGGAGTGAGAGCCTTGCCTATCACAATGTTACCTAAGGATGTGTTTTCGTTTGTTATTTCGAGCAGCTCAGCGCTGAGGCGTTTCATGAGATAATGTTTCTCCGACGTTCCGAAATAAACGCCTTCACGCAAGAATATTTCAGGTTTAGCGGTCTTGGTCACTTGGTCTGTAGTCTCGCCGTCGATGCCTATGGAACTCACTGCAATGCGTTTCTTATCAAGAGGGAGACGCTGCAAGACATAGTTGAAACACTCCGTCTTGCCGGTGTTCTTCTCGAGACCTACTATCGAGCAGCTTTTATATTTTATGAGTTCTTCGATGAAAGGCATGATTTTTAAGTCAACGGACAACAGTCAACAGACAACAGACTTTGTCCACTTTTATTGTTTATTTATGAGATGCAAAGATAAGAAGATTTTTTAAAAATTGAGAATCTGAAAACCTGAGAATTGTAGGGACGTGGCTTGCTGCGTCCAAATAAATTGAAAAATAATGGTATTTGTTTTATCGCGAGCACTTTGCAAAATCTAACATTCACGTTAAAAATTGTCAAAAGCGTAATTTTTCCTTTGCAAACTCTTGACAAAAGAATGAAGGTGTTGTAGTTTTGCAGGTGAGAACACAAAAGTTTTAATAACCAAAATTTATGTTGTTATGGGAAATAACCAATCAACCTCTTGTCATTTCATCCCATGTCATTCTGTCATAAAAATAGACGGTATATTTATTGTTAAATCTCGCGCAGTTAAACAGACTCGTTCTTTGACATATTGTAACAAGCGTATCAATGCTAATCTCGTGATAATACTCTTAACAGTTTAATGTCAGATTTAAACCAAACATCATATATAATAATGAATGAAAATTATATTGTATAACTAAAGACTAATAATTATGATAATTGACCTTAACATAAAATTAACAAACTCACCACAAGATTATTATTTCAAACCTTTATCTTTGATTAGACAAACCTCTGAATATCGCGAAGTTTATCTCACGAAACTCAATTTCCACGACAACACTGAATATGAATTGGTCGTCTATGATTTGAACTCCCTTCCAGAAAATTTCCCAGAAGATTACATACCAGAATTTAAAGTTCACGAAGAAATGCCATCTAATATCATTCCTAATATGATTGAAAAAGGAATCTATAAAGACGAGAAGCATAACATAGCTTGGATGGTAAAAAAACGTATCAAAGGACAAACTTTGACAGAACATCTGAAGTCGGGATTTGACATTGATAAAAAGGCGATTTTATATCAGTATCTCCGCATCGTCAAAACGACTGAAATGATCTCAAAAATATTCGACGGAGGTTGCGTCAACAACATCAATCCTGATAATATCATACTCGAAAAAGACGAGAACCCCGAAGACGAGAAATATTCATATTATTGGTTTCTCGTTGATTTGGATTGTGTTTCAGGAAGATGCCACAACAAAAAAGAAGTCTTTTTCAACACCGAGAGACAAAATGCCTTATATCGCGCTCCAGAGACTTTCCTTGGCAAATACAATCCTCAGACTGATGTGTTTTCGTTAGGAATGATTCTCGCTTACGCCATGCAAGGCAAGCATCCTTGGGAAGAGCAGCTTATAGATGAAAGAAGCAACTTATCAACAAGATATATCAAGACTTTAAAGGAGAAGTCTCCCGACATCGACTTTGACATATCATTCGATTTGAGAGAAATAATGATAGAAGCTATCTGCCCTAACCATAAAAATCGCCATATTGATGTAGAGTCGTTTCATGAACAATTAGAGGCTATTTCTGTGTTAAACGATGATACCAAAATCATACTTGAAGATGAAGATGAGGGTATTTGGGGTTTCAATTCCGATCAACCTAAGACCAACGTGACGTTTGACAAAGTAAAAGGCAACGGTTTCAAAGATGTAGCTGGCATGCTTCCTCTTAAAAGACAGCTGACACGAAACTTCATCGATATCATGCAGAACAAGGAACTCGCAAAGAAATTTAATATTATGCCACCTAACGGTCTTCTTTTATGGGGACCTCCAGGTAACGGCAAGACTTTCATTTCTCGCAAGTTAGCAGAAGAAAGCGACATGATATTCTGCATGATAAAACCCAGCGACCTCGGTAATATCTTTGTACATGGTTCTCAAAAACTGATTGCCGACTTATTTTCTCGCAGCGAAAAAATTGCCAAGAAAAACAAATGTGGCGTGCTGCTCGTATTCGACGAATTCGACAGCCTCGTCCCGAAACGCGACGGAAACAACACTCGTAATTATCAGGCTGATGAGGTGGCTGAGTTTCTTACACAACTGAACGACTGCTCAGAAAAGAACATCTATGTAGTGGCGACAACCAACCGCCTCGATGCCATAGACCCTGCCATCATACGTAAAGGCAGAATCGATGAGATTGTCTATGTCGGTATGCCCGATGACGAAGCTCGAACAGAATTGTTGAGACTGGAAATCGACAAGCGTCCTCATGAAGATATTGATATGAAACGCATCACAGAATTGACAAAAGGATTCTCTGCTAGCGACATCAGTTTTATCATAAAAGAATGTGCACGAATCTCTTTCGAGGAAAGTATAAAGAAAGGTAATTTGGTAAAGATAAGCCAGGAACTGATTGAGAAAACCATTACAAACACAAGACCTTCCATCACTTCTGAAGAACTCAGCAAATATGAAGCGATGCGGGATAATTTCTCGAAATCAAGAAGACAAGACCGTAAACGTATAGGATTTAATGCTTAGGAAAATATGGTAATGTTGCCAAAAATGGTTGGTAATTGATCGAAAAAAAGTGTCATGATTTAAAGTTCCGTAGGAACGACAGAACATAGGCAGGTGTGAAGACCTTCAATTATCTACAACAATAAACCGCCCTGATTCTTTATCTTCAAGGCGGTTTTAATATTCCAATTCGATTTGAGACGCATCAATGTTTTTTTATTTGCAGGAATCATTGATACGTCTCTACCTTAATTGTTAATTGTCAATTTTATTTATTGTGTCTCTCGTGACGTTTGATGATTGAAGGCTCGATGTTCATCTTCTCGCCTTGTAACAATGAAATCACGCCGTCAACAACGATGTCTTTACCTGTGAGGTTGTCCTTAGCTTCTTCTGCTCTACGTTTCTGACATTCTGGACAGTCGCAGTCGTTGTGATATTCTTTTGGCTCTGTGTAAGTTGTGATAACGCCTTCGAAGTTACGCAACACGACTTTGCCTGGAGCTTGTGAGATGACGTATTGTGGCATAACTGGTGTCTTGCCACCGCCGCCTGGAGCGTCGACAACGAATGTTGGCACTGCATAACCTGAGGTGTGACCACGGAGACCTTCGATGATTTCGATACCTTTTGAAACTGGAGTACGGAAGTGTTCCAATCCCATTGAAAGGTCGCATTGATAAATATAATAAGGTCTAACACGCATCTTGACCAAGCAGTGAACGAGTTTCTTCATGACGTGAACACAGTCGTTGACACCTCTTAACAATACGCTTTGGTTTCCTAATGGAACGCCGGCGTTAGCGAGTCTGTTACATGCTTCGATAGCTTCTGGTGTCACTTCGTTTGGATGGTTGAAGTGTGTGTTGATCCATATTGGATGATATTTCTTCAACATCTCGCAAAGTTCTGGAGTGATACGTTGTGGACAAACGACAGGAGTACGTGTTCCGAGACGAACTATCTCAACGTGTGGGATAGCGCGCAAACGGCTGATGATGTATTCCAACTTAGCGTCGCTTACCATCAATGAGTCGCCGCCTGAGAGAAGAACGTCGCGTACTTCTGGTGTTCTTTCGATATATTCTAATGCTTTTTCTATTCTGTCTTGTGGTGACTCATCGTCTTTTTGTCCAGCGAAACGACGGCGTGTGCAGTGACGGCAGTACATCGAGCACATGTCGGTGATAAGGAACAAAACTCTGTCTGGATAACGGTGTGTCAAACCTGGAACTGGTGAGTCTTCGTCTTCGTGCAATGGGTCTAACAAGTCTGCATCTGCCTGGTGTGTTTCCAATGCTGTTGGGATACATTGACGACGGACTGGGTCTTTAGGGTTGTTAGGATCGATGAGGCTTAAATAATAAGGTGTGATAGCCATGCGCAATGTTGAGAGAACGCTGCGTACGCCGTCTTCTTCTTCAGGAGTGAGCTGAACGTATTGTTTCAACTGTTCCAAAGTCTCGATACGATTCTTGACTTGCCATTTCCAGTCATTCCATTGTTCGTCGGTGACGTTAGGAAATAATTGTTTTCTTCTTGATTCCATTTTATATATGTTAAAGAAAAGAAAGTCGAGAGACGCAAATCCCTCAACTTTCAATTATTATTTATGCATAAAGTTCTTCGAAAATCTTACGGAGTTCTGGGCATTCGCGGAGTTCTTGTAATGTGAATTCTGCGTGACCTTTTGTGTAACCGTTACCGATAATCATGTTAACGTCTGAGCCGATGCCTTCTGCGCCGAGAGCTGCTTTTGTGAAGCTTGTTGCCATTGAGAAGAAGTAAACGACGCCATCGTCTTTTGTGCAGAGAACAGCTGTCATTTCTTGATCTGGAACGTTAACGCAGTTGATTGTAACGTCAGCCATCTTGCCGTCTGTAAGTTTGTAGATAAGTTCATAAACTTGAACTGGTGTCATGCCAGCAACGCTTTCTACTACGTCGCAGAAACCGAGTTCCTTGATACGGTTTGTACTCTTAGGGCTGTTTGCCAAACCGATGACCTTACCTGTAACGCCAACGCGCTTCTTAGCTTCGTAGCAGCATAACATACCTGATTTACCGCCAGCGCCGAGGATAACGACGTTTTGACCATATTGGCATAATTTAGCTGTTTGAGCTGGAGCACCAGCAACGTCTAATGCTGAGAGAGCCAATTTTTCTGGCATGTCGTTAGGAATCTTAGCGTAGATACCGCTTTCGAAGAGGATAGCTTTACCTTTGATGTCGACTTGGTCAACGTCTTTGCGGATTTCAATGATTTCGTCGATGCGGAGCGGTGTCAATGACAATGATACCAATGTTGCGATGCGGTCGCCTTCTTGCAAGTCGATTTTGCCTTTCAAAGCGTCGCCGATTTTTTCAACTTTACCGAGCAACATACCGCCTGAGCCGGTTCTACGGTTACGGTGTTTGCCTTGTAATTCAACGTTGAGGAACATTTCTTTCTTTACTTCTTCGAGGATACGTTCTTCGCTAGCGTTTTCGCCTGCTTGTTGCTTTGCGTAGTTGTAGATATCTGTGAATGAAGCAGAGTCGATATTTAATGTTTGAACGTCGATGAGGATTTCGTTATCCCAAATCTCGTCCATGTTGTTGTCAATCTTATTTGCTGGTTGTGGGAGAACACCTTTAGGTTCAATAACGCGGTGTGTACCGTATTTGTTTCCTTTTTGTTGCATAATATTTAGTGTTTTAAGTTAATATTTCTTTTCTGCTGTGAATAATCACAAATGCTCGCAAAGATAAAAATAAATATGATAAAAAACAAAGAAAGTTTAATTTTTTTATTGAGATTTTAGGAGCTCTGAAAGAGACATTTTTCTCGCAAAAACACAAAGAACGCAAAGGATAATTTTCAACTTTCAGTTTTCAACTACTGACCGCTGAAAGCTAATAGCTGAAAGCTAATCTGGGCGTTCCGGCGAAGCCGTCGGGCTTTCCGCTATATCTTTTTCCGCTTCGCTCCAAAAGGATGCCGCTCCAATCCCTAACGCATAAAACTTGTAGTCTTGTAGTCTTGTTGACTTCAAAAAGCTCAATGGTTAAAAATCCTTAACATCATTTCTTAATATTTCCATGATTTTATGTTAAAAATTGTTAAAACCGAAATATTTCCTTTGCAAATGCTTGACAAAAGAGTGAGATGGTTGTAGTTTTGTAAGAAATAAACTTCAATTCGTGACGCACTGCGTCACGAATTGAGTTTAATATGAAAGTAGACCTTATAACCAAAATTTATATTAAAATGAAAAAGAATTTACAATACATTAATGAAAAGGAAATCAATCTTGCTATTAAGATTGAAAATATTATCCGTGAATCTCGTCAGACAGCATATAGGGCAATTGATTTCACAATGGTGATGGCTTATTGGAACATCGGGAAAGTTATCGTTGAAGATGAACTTAATTGGGAAAGAGCCGAGTATGGGAAAAAGATATTGAAAAACATTTCAATACGTCTTACAAAAGAATTCGGAAAAGGTTTCGACGAAAGAGGACTTCGCAGAATGTGTCAATTTTACAAGTGTTTTGAAATTCGGGCCGCACTGCGTCCCGAATTGAGCTGGACTCATTATCGTAGTTTAATAAAAATTGAAAACGAAGATGCTCGCATCTGGTATATGAATGAAGCTGCAAACTCTATGTGGTCAACACGACAATTGGACCGACAAATCTCTACTTTATATTACGATCGTTTATTGGCTAGTCACGATAAGAAAATTGTCATTGAGGAAGCTGAGGAAAAACTACAAAAGGTAATTCCTGAAGAATTCATAAAAGATCCTTATATATTGGAATTTCTTAATTTGAAAGATTATCCAGCATTAAGAGAAAGCGACATTGAAAAGAGCCTGATAAATAACCTACAAGATTTTCTGATGGAATTGGGAAACGGTTTTTGTTTTGTCGCTCGTCAAAAAAGGATGAGATTTGATGACGAGGATTTTTATGTTGATTTGGTATTTTATAATAGCATAATCAAATGTTATGTCTTGATAGATTTAAAGTTAGGCAAACTAACTCATCAAGATGTAGGTCAGATGGATAGTTATATAAGGATGTTTGACGCATTGACTAAACAAGATGACGATAATCCTACAATCGGACTGATACTTTGTTCCGAAAAGAATGAGGCAATTGCTAAATATTCAGTATTAAATGATGCAAAACAAATCTTCGCTTCAAAATATAAATTGACTCTGCCAACCGAAGAAGAGCTACAAACCGAATTAAGCAGAGCGAGAAAAAGATTGGAAGAAAGAATATAATACGACAAAAAAACTTAATTATCTTCAGGCGTTTTTTTAACTCTGAACATAGAACCATGAATCTTAGCCCACATCACACCCAAAGTCCATTGTCTTAAACAAAAAAGCTGCCGTCATTATAACAGCAGCTCTTCATAAATTATGCATTATGCATTAAGAATTATGCATTATTTTCTTGGCTTGAGTCCTAAGATTTCTCTTGCTTCGTCTGATGTCGCTACTTCACGACCGAGTTCTTTAGCGAGACGAACGACCTTAGCGACGAGTTCGCCGTTTGACTTAGCGAGGACGCCTCTTGAGAGATATAAGTTGTCTTCAAAACCGACTCTTACGTTACCGCCCATAGCGATAGCTGCTGCTGCGATTGGGAAAGCGTGACGGCCGATACCTGTTGCTGTCCATGTTGAACCTGCAGGGATAGCGTTGACCATCCAGCAGAGGTTAGCAACTGTAGCTGGTGTACAGCCTGGAACGCCGAGGACGAAGTTGAACTGCATTGGAGCAGCTGGCACTTCACCTTTACGAGCCATATTTAATATTGTGTCGATGTGACCCATCTCGAAGCATTCGTATTCTGGCTTGATGCCGCGTTCTAACATACGTTTGCCGAAAGCACGCATCGTTGGCATTGTGTTGTCGAAGATTTCGTCGCCGAAGTTACATGTACCGCAGTCCAATGTTGCCATTTCTGGAAGTGGGTTTGTATCTGTTGACTGGAGACGTTCGTCTGGTGTCATGCCGACAGCGCCGCCTGTTGAAGGAATTAAGATTACGTTAGGACATGCCTTGTAGATAGCTTCTTCGCATTCTTGGAAACGAGCAGCGTTTTGTGTTGGAGTGCCGTCGTCGAAACGGACGTGAAGGTGAACGATAGCAGCGCCAGCGTCGACAGCTGACTTAGCTTCTCTCACGATTTCCTCTACTGTATAAGGAACAGCAGGGTTTTGTTCTTTAGTTACTTCTGCGCCGCAGATAGCAGCAGTGATGATGAGTTTTTCCATAGTGTATATTTTTATCTTTCAATTCTTTGACATTGTTTTGGAACTACGCATGTACCGCTAGCACGGCATACTACGATTGGTTCTGGCAATACGTCAGCTGCTGAGTCAGAGATGTCTGGACGTGGGATGATGACTTTACGTGCTACGAATTCCATCTTGCGTGAGGTGTTACCGATTTTTGTAACCCAGCCTTCTGCTTCGATATAGTCGCCAGCGTAAACTGGTGCTAAGAATTCGATATTGTCGTAAGCGCAGAAGAGACCTTCGTCGCCGTCTGTCATGATTAACAATTCTGTTGCAACATCGCCGAAGAGGTGTACCATGTGAGCACCATCAACCAAGTTACCGCCGTAGTGAGCGTCTTTTGCACTCATACGCAATCTGATAAGAGATCTATATTCTTTTTCCATTTTATATATTTGTTTAAAGTTTAAGGTTTAAAGTTTAAAGTTTAAAGTAGTTTTGAAGTTTAGAGTTTAAAGTTGATGTTTATCCATACTCGACCTTAAACCTTAAGCATTAAACCTTAAACCAGATTATAATTTTTCAAATATTATTTTTCCAAATAAATTCCATCTACGAAGATACCTGAAGCGTGGATTTGTTCTGGAGCTATCTCGCCTCTCTTGACGAGTTTTTCAGCTTCAACGACTACATAGTCGGCTGCCATTGCCATGAGAGGATTGAAGTTTTGTGATGTTCCGAGGAATACCATGTTACCTTCTTCGTCCACGATGTTAGCACGCAAGAATGCGATGTCAGCTTTAAGAGGTTTTTCGAGGATATAATCTTTACCGTCGACGTTGACGATTTGTTTTCCGTCTTGAATCATTGTTCCCAAGCCTGTTGGAGTGAGCACTCCGCCGAGGCCTGCGCCGTAAGCTCTGATACGTTCAGCGAGTGTGCCTTGTGGTACGTATTCAACTTCGAGAGTGCCGGCGTTCTTTTGAGCTGCGGTTTCTTTGTTGGTTCCTGTATGAGAAACGATAGCCTTTTTCACTTGATGGTTAGCTACGAGTTTGCCATGAGCCACGTTGTCGTAAGCTGTGTCGTTAGCGATGATTGTGAGGTCTTTAACGCCTTTTTCAACGATAGCGTCGATGATTTGGACTGCGCTGCCTACTCCGAGGAATCCAGCGAACATAATTGTCATGCCATCATGAACTTTTGCTACGGCTTCTTCTAATGATATCAGTTTATTCATATATTTTAAGTTTTATTAAATTCAAATTTCGCATTAACGTGCAAATATAATTTTTTTTCCTTATAGTTTAACAATGTTTGAATAATATTTTGCAGCGGGCTCTGAACTCTGAACTCTGAACTCTGAACTCTAAACTCTGAGCTATGAGCTGTTAGCAATTTACAATGATGTATGAAAGTAATGAAGTGATGGAGTGAGGAAGTAATGAAAAAGCTCACGGCTCGTATATTAGGGATGATAGCTAATTTTCAACTTTCAGTTTTCAGTTTTCAATTTTTAATTTTCATCTACTGACTGCTGATAGCTAATAGCTGAAAGCTAATTTGGGCGTTCCGGCGTTGCCGTCGGGCTTTCCGCTATATCTTTGCTCGCTCCGCTCGCAAAGGATGCCGCTCCAATCCCTAACGCATTGGAGACTACTAACACCAAGGCGCAAGTCAAACAAATAATTCCTAATAAATCAGACGTGTCAATGTGTGTTTATTTTTTAGGTAACATTGACGCGTCTCTACGAATTTTCAACTTTCAACTACTGATTGCTGACCGCTGACCGCTGATAGCTCATCGCTCACAGCTCAAGACTCAGAACAAAAATAATTCTTAACTAAAAAAACTTGTGGTCTTGTAGTCTTTTATCACTTCGAACGTGATACGAACTTGGTACGAAGATGGTACGACTGTGGTTATACTTAAAGTGAGAGGTTAATATAATAAAAAGACAGACTTTCTGATGAGGTCTGTCCTTATATTTTTTAATGACTTAATGAGTTCTTATAATCTATGATATGGTTGTGGAATATAACCGACATTTTTTCACTCGTATCCTTTAGGAAGTTGAAAAGTTCCGTCTTGTCATCCAAATCAAAACATGAACAGTTCATCACATCGGAAATCCTACATGCCGCCCTATCATTAAGTCTTTCCCAAACCAATGGTGTACCATATTCATTTTCAATCTCATCTTTTTGTTCATAAAGGTAATCAAAGACTTTTTTATTCTGTTCCTTATCACTTGAACTGAAATATATTTCAATTCTTGCAAAATCACTTCCAACAACAGCACACATGTGTATGCCGAACGGAATACCAACACCTTTACTTAACCAATTATCACCCGACGGAGAATTGTTGGCAAATAAACCATCATTATCTTTACAATATTGGATAAATTCAGCCCAAAATGCTTTTCTTTTCTCATGACGTGGTTTTAGTTTTCCCTCCACAACACCTAAATTACAAACATCATCTTTCTGTTTCTGATATTCTTTAATTTCAGCGTCATCAATGATTGTCGCAAGTCTTTTAAATATTTCCAATGCTTCCTGTGGAGTAATATTGAAGAACTCACGATTTTGGCGTATTCTCAAATCAGTAAGACTGTCTATTGTTTGGTGTACAACTTTTTCAACCTCTGAATACTTGCTTGTCCTCATTGTAGCATAAATCTCAAAAGGTAATGGAACTGCTGTACCGTCCAACTGTTTAACTCTTTGCTCAACACTGACTGAGCTCTTACCAATCTTAACCCAATCTTCCTTGAAGGATGGATTAGTTAAAATATATACATAACCTTGTTTTTCCATATCACTCCTCTCCATTCTTTAAACTGTAATACATTGCTTTTCCCATTTCTTCCATAATCCTGTTATAGAATGATTGTTCTTCAAAGAGTTTGGCGAATGAATCCATCTGTTGAACGTAACATTCCTGCGCTATCTTTTCAAATATCTTTGGGAAAATGTTCTGCGAAAACATATTGACATCTGCGTTCTTCGCTTGTTTGATGAGTTTCTTTTTCTCTTTGCCCATAGCGTCAAATATGGTTTCCACAATAACTTTATCTGCTTCTGTGAAGTTGCCTTGATACATCAGGTTTATTTTGTCAATGATATTTGACAACAAGTCTGTCGGCACTTGTGTTGGTTTGGCGATTCCGCCTTTTTCATTTTCCAATGTCTTGTCATCTACTGTCGGTTCTAATACGATTGAACCTGAAAATGACTCTGTAAGTTTGTTGTGTTCCAACGCCAACTTGCCTGTCAAATCGACTTTCTCATGTGGTGTCTTTGGCAACAGTTTGAACAATAATTCTGTGAATACGTATGTCTTATATAACTCAACATCAAATGTTCTCACAATCTGCGCCATATAGGCATAGAAACGGTTGAAATGTCTGACAAGACTTCTAACCTTGAATCTATCTTCTTCATCAAGACTGTTGAAATCCTCTAATACAGGTTTGAACAGTGATGTCAATCTTCCCATATCCTGTGTCTTGGAATATACATCGAATACATTTGTTTCTGTATCTTCGCTCCACAAGTGATAGTTCTTCAATTCGTTGAGATATTTGTAAACGATATTTACATCTATATCATCGCCTAACCATGTTTCTTCATAGAATGGTTTGAATGATTCCTTGATGGATTCTGCTGTATTTGCAAAATCAAGGACGTATGTATCATTCTTACCACCGCAACATCTGTTCAATCGTGATAATGTCTGCACCGCCTTAACTCCTCGCAATCTCTTATCCACGAACATTGAATGAAGTTTTGGTTCGTCAAATCCTGTCTGATATTTCTCTGCAACAATCAACACATTGAACATATCAGAAGCAAAGTACATCGGTAATGCTGCCTCGGATATTTTAAGTTCTTCTGCACTGTTCAACTGCGGTTCTGTGTATTCCATTCCTTTATATGATACAGTGCCTGAGAACGCAACCAATGGATTGACATCGTTGTATCCTTTCTGCGTACAGTATTCCTTCATTGTAAGAAAATATCTTACAGCGTGAGCACGAGAAGGACAAACTACCATCGCCTTGCCTTTTCCGTTAAGTTTCCTTAATGTTATCTCTCTTATCTTCTCAACGATTAAGGCAACTTTCTGCTCAACAACGAACTGATGATTATCGTGGAAATCCTTTACCGCCTTAGTTGCAGGTGGTTCTTCAAATGATGGATTTTCCGTTATTGTCTTTGCAATCTTATATGATGTCTCAATGGTTGTATAGTTCTGTAACACATCAAGGATGAACCCTTCATCTATTGCCTGACGCATAGAATAATGATGGAAAGCGTCATATTTATCTCCTTTCCATTCACCAAACGTTCTCAGTGTCTTTGGTTTTGGCGTTGCTGTGAAGGCATAGAAATATTGGTTCTTATGCTGTCCTTGGGAAAGAAGCTCTGAAAGATGTTCCATTTCATCGACAATCTCTTCTTCTGTCTTGCCTTCAATCTCCGCCCATTCCTTCAATGCTTCTTCTGTATCTGCTAATGCCGCTTTTAACTTCTCGGCACTCTTTCCTGATTGACTGCTGTGTGCTTCATCAACTATTATTGCAAACTGTTTTCCTTTATGATTATCCAACTCTTTATAGATGATTGGAAAACGGTGCAATGTCGTGATTATGATACGTTTCTTATCGTTTATAGCGTCTTTTAAAGCACTTGAATTGTCCTTATCAGTAATCGTTGCAATCTGTCCTTCGTAATGTTCAAATCCGAGAATTGTGTTTTGTAATTGTTTGTTCAATACTCTTCTATCGGTAATTACAAACACTGATTGGAACATTTCTTTGTCTTCTTCATTATGTAACGAAGCGAGACGGTATGCCAACCAAGCGATTTCATTTGACTTTCCTGAACCTGCTGAGTGTTGAAGCAGATAGTTTCTGCCTTCCTTTGTCTTCTTGGTATCGGCAACCAATTTCTCAACTACATCAAGTTGATGATAACGTGGGAATATCAGGATAGTTTTCTTTGATGTTTCCTTCTTACCATTGACAAGTGATATTGACTCTGTTGTCTGTTTGCTTATATATCTTTGGAAAATGGATAACAACATTTCAGGACTGAGGACTTTTTCCCATAAGTATGATGTCGCATAACCTTCATCATTCTTTGGATTACCGCCATCGCCCACATTGCCTGCACCGTTAGAACCTTGGTTGAATGGAAGGAAATATGTCTTTGCTCCCTGTAGATGAGTTGCCATAGCAACCTCGTATAAATCAACACAGAAATAGACAAGGAAACGGTTGTTGAAGCGGAAACAAAACTCCTTCTCGTCCCTGTCGTACATGAACTGACGCTTTGCATTGTTTACCGACTGTCCTGTAAGTTGATTCTTCAATTCCAATGCAATGACAGGAATACCGTTAAGCGACAGAACTATATCTATAGTGTTATTATTCTGCGTTGAATATGAAAACTGACGTGTACAAGTTAGGATGTTGCTTCTATACTTCTGTACCAATTCTTCATTAAGGTTTGATGCAGGAGCAAAATAAGCAAAACGCAAATCCATACCTCTGTCCTTCACTCCGTAACGAAGAACATGAACCAAACCGTTCTGCTCAACATTCTGTTGGAAGATAGTATATAGTTGTTTCTCTGCTTTCTCACCATAGACATTGACATATCTTTGCCACATCTTAGGTTGAGTGGTTTGGATAAACGACATAAGCACAGGCATATCAATTGCCCTGTTCTTGTCGTATGTTGCCTGATTTCCCTTTACATATCCATTGGATAGCAAATAGGACTCTATATCGTTTTCGAGGTTCTTTTCTTTAGTTTCCATAGTTTTACCAAATAAGATTTACTATGCGTTTATCTGGATCAGTATGCCATTGTACCTGATATGTATGTCCTTTTTCCGTATCAAGCATAATGAAGTTATACATATTCTTAGTCGGATACAATTCAAACCTTCCCGCTCTGATTTCTTCTGTATTCATTATCAAAGATTCGTCATTTAGTTTTCCTGTCATAGCGTCTGCATCACCAACTCCAATCTGTACTATCCAAATACGTCCTGTTGCCGTATCAAGTTTAAGAGAATTTAACATATTTTCCGTTGGATAAATCTTGTATCTTGGAACTTCGATACTTTTTGATTGTTTATCATTTTGTGCTGATAAAGAAAAACTCAAACACATTAAAACAATTACCAATAATTTTTTCATATAACCTTTATTTACATATTATTTCAATTCTCTTTCTTTGCTTCCCAAGGCATTTCTATTTTCACAAATCTTTTCTCTCCACCACCCTCAGTTGAAGTATATCTCCACATTTCTCCCGTATGTACGTTGAGAAGAAAGCAAACATAAGATATTTCCGAACTTATATATAATTGATAATTCTCTCTGCTCACATCAACAGAATCAGGATTGTCTCTTTCTATTGTTTCAAATCCTTTTTTCTTGTTTCTATAACGCCATACATCACCTGTGTATTTATCAACGAGAAACGACATTGAACTATACTGCACAAATTCATATCTCACATTTGATATTTGAGTTGAAGAAGGTGGCGTATCCGAAGTTGCAACGATATATGTTTGTGCTTTAACTTCAAATGCTGAACAGCATAGAAATATTGTTAAAATTACTAATAACTTTTTCATATAACCTCCTTTTTTCCTGTTACATATTCATATATAATGGATTTCTTATATTCTTTCAAACTCTCAATCTTAGACTGTTTAATTGAGATTAAATTATCTATTTCTGAACATTTTTCATCAAGATATGAAGCAATAGTTTGTTGTTCGGAAAGTGGTGGGAATGCAAATTCATAGTTTCCAATTTTTTCTTGCGATATGGTATAAATCGTAGAACCACCTTTCGTTGTATCAATATATGCTTCTCCCAAAGGTGTCTGAAAAATATATGCTATAAACTTTGAAACATCAAGATGTTCCTTCATAACTAAAATCTGTGGATTTACAGTTGTTTCTTTAGGAAGATAATCAACATAGGAACATTTTCCAACAGAAGCAGTTTTAACAAGAAGAACATCACCTTTTTCAACCATTATTTCAGGAGACTCATAATACTTATCCCAAGATAGATACGAACATTTTGTAAAATCCAACTTTATACCATTCATATTAGTTGGACTTAATGTAATTGCACCTTCTGATTCGGACACTAAATCATCTGCTGTATATCCTCTAAAACCAATCCTGCCAAATAATTTACATGAAAACTTTAGTTTCTTCACCTCCCAATTCTCAGGGATTTCCCCAATCCATTCTATTCCACCGTCTTTCATCTGAACATCAGGATTAAGTCCTTTGGTTACTGCTTCGGTGATTACAGACTGCTTGTATGCCTTCAGTTCTTCAATTATCTTCTCCTGCAAAACAACCATCTCATCTATCTCTGAACATTTCTTGTCAAGAAACGAAACAATCTTTTGTTGTTCAATTGCGGTTGGAATAATAAATTCAAGTTCAGAAATTTTATTCCATCTCAAATCACAACTACGCTCTCTAATACCTGTTGCCAATGCTACAAAAACATCAGTCATTGCCAACGCTCTAAGATAATATATAATATACTGAGGAACACAGTCATATTTTGGAGTACACACAACCAACACAGGAGAACCTTTTCCTGTTGATTTTGATACTCCCATCGCCCCTGCAAATCCATCCATTCCATGAATAACAATATCACCTTCGTTTATTCCTTGATACCCTATTTCCTTATCAGACATGGTAAAACCTTCTGTCCTTCTAAGATTTCTAAGGATTACTTCTCCATCTCTAAAACAAGTTACAACCTCATCATTATCTCTAACAGGACGTTTTAGTAAAACAAGTACATTTTTTCCTCGTTCAACCTTCCAATCTACAGGTATATCCTTCAACCAAGGCACACCACTATTTTTAAACTCTCTGCTCATCGTCCCATAATTTTAGTCATCAACTCTTCTTCTTGTGCGTTAAGTTCTTGGAGATAAGCGTATATGTCATCGCTTTTGCGTGGTGCTACATATTTGTAAAATTCTCTTGTAAACGGAATTTCATAACCAACCTTTGTCTTCTTATCATCAATCCAAGCATTAGGAGCGTAAGGATAGACGTTCTTTTCCATGTATTCTTCAATGTCTTCTTTCCATGGTATTGTCTCAGTATCTCTCTTGCTTGTATCCGCCTGCATTTTCCCCTTCTTCAACTCAGGTTTTCCTGTCTCGTCACATATTGGTTGCTCAACTACAACCTTGCTATATTTGAAGTCATCGTTTTCCTTAATCTTAACTTCAACTTCAAATCCGTTCTGTTCATCTTTATAGATACCATCACGGAACGCATTATACGCCTGTGTCACGAGACTGATACATTCTTCAGTAAATTCATTACGTTTGTCACCAAGGGATTTTCTGCGTTTTACATAGCATTTGGAAGCGTCAATCAACTGAACCTTTCCTGTACGTTCAACCGCCTTGTCCTTCGTCACAATCCATATATATGTCGCAATGCCTGTATTGTAGAACATATCATTAGGAATCTGAACAATCGCTTCCAACCAATCATTGTCAATAAGATAACCTCTGATGTTGCTTTCACCTGAACCTGCGTCACCTTTGAACAATGGAGAACCGTTCTGAATGATTGCCATTCTTCCTGTCTCCTTCAACTTAGCAACACCGTTAAGCATGAACAACTGCTGACTGTCTCCGATAGCAGGAAGTCCTGCACCGAAACGTCCCATATCACCTTTCTTATGTTCCTCTTCAACCTTTGCCTTCTCATTCTTCCACTCAATGCCGAAAGGAGGATTGGAGATGATATAGTCGAACTTATAACCTGTAAACTTGTCATCGGAAAGAGTATTTCCATGTTTCATATTTTCAGCGTCACCGCCTTTGATAAGCATATTCGCCTTAGCGATAGCATAAGTCTGTTCGTTGATTTCCTGTCCGAACTCAGTGAGTTGTGCTTCATCGTCAATCTGCAACAGTTTTTCAGAAAGACAGTCAAGCATTTGGGAAGTACCCATCGCCATATCATACATGGTTGCTGTGATACCTTCGTCCTTCATATCGTTTTTCTTAGGAGCGACAAGGATTTCCGCCATAAGATAGATGATGTCACGAGCAGTGAAGTGCGCTCCTGCGTGTTCATCGTATGATTCCGAGAACTTTCTAACCAACTCC
Source organism: Bacteroidales bacterium (assembly GCA_045634185.1). Classification (GTDB taxonomy): domain Bacteria; phylum Bacteroidota; class Bacteroidia; order Bacteroidales; family F082; genus Limimorpha. Next base: position 27,030 of record JAZQZR010000017.1, read on the forward strand.
TCGAAGATATATCCCATATCAACTGCACTAATCTCATCAGCACCCATATACGCCTTCTTGGAACAGAACTCAGATATCACATTATATAATATACCATTATTTGATAACTTGGTTATTTCCTTATCGAAGTCAAACTTCTCAATCACGTCAATCACATTGTTAGAGAAGTGATTGAGATAAGAACGGAAGTTATCAGCGATATTATCAGCGTCAGACAAAAGTCCTTCAAATGTGAATGGAGAGATATTGTAAAAGTCATAACCTGACGCTTTTCTTAACCAACCGTCCTTAACCGCCATTCCTCTTTCGTCAAGACTTTTGTTGGTTTCAATAACCTTATTCTTTGTAGGTGCGAGAGTATCACTGAAACGCTTGATAACGCACATCGGAAGAATTACGTTACCATATTCGTGAGGTTTATAAGTTCCAACGAGTTTGTCAGCAATCGCCCAAATAAGGTTTGCCTTTTCCTGTATATTGATAGCAGTTCTCTGCTGTAATTTTTCGATTGTCATGGTTTTGTGATTATATCAACAAAAATAAACAAAAACACTATTAAAGCAAATGAAATGTTAAAAAAAATTAACATCTTTCCCTACCTTTACAACACGTAAAAATGCTCACAACTCACAGCTCAATGCCCACTGCCTTAGAAAGTCCGTTTTCTTAACAAATCTTAACATCATTTCTTAATATTTCCATGATTTTATGTTAAAAATTGTTAAAAGCGAAACATTTCCTTTGCAATCGCTTGACAAAAGGATAATGGTTGTTGTAGTTTTGCAGAACCAAAATTTATGTGCGATGACTACTTTAATTAAAATTGACGGCGATTACGCCGAATGGATTATAAATCACGGTTTCTTTAAAAATCTGAGTAAAGATTTACAAAACGAATTGCCAGGTGTGAGAGGGTTTTCTGAAACAAATCTAAGATATTCAAAATATTTTTATCTGTTATATAATCAAACACTTACAATTCATCCCCAAGTTGGGGATAAATTTTATAATCAGGACTTTATAATTAGTCCCCAAGTTGGGGACCAATTAGATATATTCCAAATTCCTTGGAGCCACCACAAATATATTATCGACAAATGTAAAAAAGATACAGATATGGCTCTCTTCTATGTAAGAAAAACTCTTGAGAATAATTGGTCTCGGAATGTTTTGTTGAACTTCCTTGATACTGGTTTATACGAACGACAAGGTAAAGCTGTTAGTAATTTCAAAAGCACTTTGCCTGAAGTCAATAGCGATTTGGCTCAGCAACTGATAAAAGACCCTTATTGTTTCGATTTTGCCAGACTTACGGAGCGTTATAACGAAAAAGAATTAAAAGATGCTCTTATTAAAAACATTGAGAATTTTCTCATAGAATTAGGTAATGGCTTTGCATATATGGGAAGAGAATATCGCATAGAA
>JAZQZR010000018.1:0-102174 GCA_045634185.1 Bacteroidales bacterium
CGTTGGCTGCAATTCCTTGTGCTAAACCTTCTTTGATATGACCTAACAATGTAGGACCTGTTACAGCGTGTAATACTGTGTCGCTGAATATTGGATTTGGCATTGGCCATGTTGTCATAGCGACAGGGAAGGATATGAGCATGAAGACGCGTCCTACCAATGCTGGGTTGAATGGGTTGTTGCCCAAGCCGCCGAATGACATTTTTCCAATGCCGATGGCTACGATAGAACCGACTATTATCATCCATGCTGGAATGTTGGATGGTAAGTTGAAAGCTAACAACATACCGGTTATTATCGCTGAGCCGTCAGCTATTGTGCATGGACCTTTGATGAGGTATTTCTGAATCAACCATTCGACTAAGACGCATGCTGCCACTGATATTAAAGTGACGCGTACTGCGTTGAAGCCGAAATAATAAATGGAAAACAAGAATGCAGGCATCAGAGCGATGATGACGCTGTACATTATTTTCTTTGTGCTTTCGCCTCCGTGAACGTGAGGTGAGCCTGATATTGTATAATTATTCATCTCTTGATTATTTCTGATTACGTGAACGAATTAATTGACCTGTCTTATTCTTGCCGTAACGTATATAGTCGAGCAATGGGATGTTTGCCGGACATGTGAACTCGCAAGAACCGCATTCGATGCAGTCCATGATACGTTCGTTTTCTGTGTCTTCGAAGAAGTTGTTCTTCGACAGACGGCAAAGCAAGAATGGCTCTAATCCCATAGGGCAGGCGTTGATACATTTGCCGCAGCGCAGACAGTTGCCGACCTTACGAGGCTGAGCTTCTTTGTCTGTCATGAGCAAGATTCCTGATGTTCCTTTGATGACAGGGAAGTCGTTGACTGAAACAGACTTGCCCATCATAGGACCACCGTTGATGATGTTGGTGGTGTTTTCTGGGAGTCCGCCAGCAGCTTCGATGAGCTGTGTTGAAGGCGTTCCTATTCTTACCATGAAGTTGGAAGGATTAGCTACGGACTTGCCTGTGACGGTGACCACTCTTGAGATGAGAGGCTTGTTCTTTTGTACGGCTTCATAAATGGCGAATGTTGATGCTACGTTGACAACGACGCAACCTGTTTCTATAGGCAACTTGCCTGAAGGTACTTCTCTTCCTGTGCATGCCTTGATGAGTTGTTTCTCACCGCCTTGTGGATATTTGGTCTGTAAAGGCTGCACCTCGATGCCGTGGTAGTATTCGTCGCCACTGATTATCTCGTCTAATAATTTCGCTGCTTCAATCTTGTTGATTTCAATGCCTATCATTGCTTTAGGAGCGTCAACGGCTTTCATCAAAATCTTGACGCCTACCAAGAATTCGTGTGGCTTCTCGAGAAGAAGTCTGTTGTCGCAGGTGAGATAAGGCTCGCATTCTGCTGCATTGATGATGACGAATTCAGCTTTTTTATCTTTTGGGATGGAGAGTTTTACGCTTGTTGGGAAGGTGGCGCCGCCCATACCGACGATGCCGTGACTTTTCACTCTCTCTATTATCTCTTCACGTGATAGTGTTATTTCTCCGACTAATTTGTCGCTGGTGTCTATTCCTTCAAGCCATTCGTCGCCTTCAACATCGATGAAGACTGCTGGCTTGCGGTATCCGGTGTGGTCCATAACTTCGTCAACTTTAGTGACTTTGCCGCTCACTGATGAGTGTACGTTGGCAGAGATGAAACCTTTCGCGGTTCCGATGAGCTGTCCCACTTTCACCTCGTCGCCTTTTTTCACGATGGCTTCTGCCGGTGCGCCGAGACATTGTCCCAACGGAATTATTACTTGTTTTGGAATAGGGAATGTTATTATGGGTTTGTCTGACGAAAGTTTATTTTCTTCAGGATGAACACCGCCTTTAGGGAATGTTTTCTTTGGATTCATACGCTTATTCTTTACTTTCGTTATTAACTTCTTCTTTTACTTCAACTTTAGGTTTGCGAGGAGGGAAGTTCACCGCCAAGATGCTGCCTCTTGGACAGACGTCAACGCACTTGCGACATTGTTTGCACTTGTCAGGGTTGATGTAGGCGAGTGTGCCGCGCATCTCTATTGCCTCGAATGGACATTCTTTGAGACATTTCTGGCAGCCGATGCAGCCTACAGTACAATTCTTCATGGTGATGGCGCCTTTCTCGATGTTGACGCAGCTTACGTAGATACGGCGGTTGTTCTTGCCTTTAGGACGAATCTCGATGATGCCTCTAGGACAAGCTTTAGTACATGTGCCGCAACCGACGCATTTGTTTTCATCAACGACAGCGATGCCTTTTACAGGGTCGACGTGGATGGCATCGAAAGCACATTTCTTTACGCAGTCGCCTAAACCAAGACAGGCGTTAGGACAACCGCTGCCTCCTGCGAACAGAGTGTGTGCGAAAGCGCAGATGTCGGCACCTTCGTAGTGTGTCTTCTTAGGAGCGTTCTCACATGTTCCGTTGCAACGAACTACAGCAATCTTAGGCTCTTCAACAGCGACTGTCAAACCTAATACAGCAGCTACTTTCGACATATCGGAACTAGTACAATTCAATCCGGCGAGACTGTTCTTGTCGGCAGCAGACTTTACGCAGGCTTCGGCAAAAGCACGGCAACCGGCAAAACCGCAGCCGCCACAGTTGGCTCCTGATAAATTGGATTCAACTTCATCAATCAATGGATTTTCTTCTACTTTGAACTTCTGTGCGACTATATAAAGAATAACCGCTAAAATGCCTCCCAAGACTCCTAGTACAATGAGAGAATAGAGTAAAATGTCGTTCACAATAATAGTTTTTTAATGTTTAATATTTAATTTCAATTAAGCTGTTAGCTGTCAGTCTCAGCTGTCGGCATTCACAAAAAATACTGATTGCTGAAAGCTGAAAGCTGATCGCTTAAACAAATTAGTTATCGCAAAAATAACAATTAATTCTTAAAAATTACATTTTTTTTAATGAATTTCATACTCGAATTTTTGCTTGAATTTATCCTTGAAAAGGAATAAAATAAGGTAGTATGGAATCAAAGAACCTATGGATATTAATGCGTTTATTCCTTCATCGAATTTTAATGCGTTGAGAATAAATATCATGCTTATTAAAATTATTACAGGAATGACGTATGCAAAGATGACTGCACTATTCGCCTGACCTAATCCCATGCTTATCCTGACTTCTTGTCCTATGGATAATTCTTTGTCTTGAGGACGAGGAATGACGATGATTTTCTCTTTCATCTCCGACATATTACAAGCCCCTTTGATGTTGCATGAAGCACATGCGCTCTTTGATAATATTTTTATTTGTACGTTGTTATCGTCAATACCGGTAATGATACCTTCGTGTGATATGCGTTGATTCATCTGTTAAATTATTTCTCCAACAAATATAATTGTTTTTTTGAAAGTTTGTTTAATGAATTAATTTGTTATTAAAAAAATAACTTGTAGTCTTGTAGTCTCGTTGACTTGTAGTCTTTTTTTATTATCTTCGCAAAAATAATTTTTATGATTCAGATTTTGTCACTGTTATTTTATTTTGTCGTTCCTTATCTTGTGATTCTGCTTTGTCGCAGATATTCTGTTATGAACAAGATAGGGGAGATTCTTACTTTATATATTATAGGTATTATTGTTTCTAATGTTTTTGTCTTTCCTCTTGGTTTCGGCGATTCTTTAAAAGGTATTCAAGACGGACTTACTAGTGTGATGATTCTTCTTGCGTTCCCTATGATTCTCTTCGGCTGTGATTTTAAAAACTGGAAACTTAAGAACGCAATAACTGCTCTTTGCATAGGACTCGTCTCTGTGCTCGTGGTGGATGTCATTGGTTATTACATTTTTAACGATGAGCAAACGGGTTTTGAAAAAATAGCAGGACTTCTTGTAGGTGTCTATACAGGAGGAACGCCAAATCTCGCAAGTCTTAAAATCGCTCTCGATGTAGATGCTGAGACTTATATCTTCGTCCATACTTTTGATATGATTATCAGCTTCGTTTATCTTGTCTTCCTGATGTCGTTCGGAATAAAGGTCTTCAGACTTTTTTTAAGACAACAAGACAACAAGACAACGAGACAACAAGACAGTAAGACAACAAGACAACAAGACAACAAGACAACAAGTCAAAGTTTAGCATATTCAGATATTTTTACCAAAAAACATTTTCCTAAGACATTAGGTGCATTCGGTCTCTCTATATTGATAGTGGGAGTTGGAATGGGAGTAAGTTTTCTTATTTCAGGAAAAGTTGATAATATGCTGGTTCTTATATTGACAATGACGACTTTATCAATAGCAGCGTCATTTTTACCTTTTGTAAGAAAGATGGAGAAGAGCTACGATGCAGGAATGTATCTCGTTTTGATATTCAGTCTCGTCGTTGCAACTATGGTCGATATTACGGCTATTGATTATAAGGCCGGCATTAATATAATAATGTATATTGCTTTTGTGATTTTCTGTTCTTTGATATTGTCGATGGTTCTGGCTAAGATATTCAAAGTCGACTCCGACACTATGGTGATTACGTCGGTGGCTCTCATCAATTCGCCATTGTTTGTTCCGATGATAGCGGAGAGCATGAAGAACAAGAAAGTCATTATCACTGGAATTACTGTTGGTGTAATAGGTTATGCCGTTGGCAATTATTTAGGAATTATTGTGACACAAGTATTGAATGCTTTATGATAAAAATTGATAAAGAAAAGATAAAGGCGAAATACGAATATTATAAGGGACGTCTTGAGTCGGTGTTGCGTCTTGTGGTGGTACCTGGTTTTGAAGGTAAGCCGCTTTATGATGTTTTGGTTTATTTCATCAGAGGCTTCACTCAGGTTAATCTTATCGACAGAGCTGCTGCTGTGGCGTTTTATGTCTTCTTGGCTTTGTTCCCGACAATCTTGTTTTTGTTTACGTTGTTGCCATATTTTCCTTTGCAGAATGTTACTCAGAATGTGCTCGATGCGCTGCAGTCGATATTGCCTCCAGGAACATTCGAGAGTGTGGCGTCGACAATAAATCAGATTATGTCAATACAACATGGCGGACTTATGTCGATAGGTCTTTTGCTGGCATTCTATTTCAGCACTAGTGCGGTGAGTTCGTTCTTCAGAGGCTTCAATATGGGCGACAAAGAGTTTGGACAGGTCTCGTTCATTAAGATACAAGTGTATTCAATATTGGTGATGATAATATTCGTGCTGCTGCTTGTTGTGTCAATAGCCTTGATTACGGCAGGTCAGAGGATATTGCCGATATTCTTTACCAAGATACATTTTTATAATGGTTTTGTGGTTTTTTTGATTAACATCATACGATGGCTCATTGTTATCTTCGCCTTGATAATAGCGATGTCGCTACTGTATCATTTCGGTAATCCGAGGAGCAAGAAGTTCAAACTATTCACTCCAGGTTCACTTTTGTTCGCCGGAATGTTCATCGTTGGAACGATATTGTTTAATTTCTATATCTCAAATATTTCAACTTACAACCTTTTATATGGTTCTATCGGAGGTTTGATAATCTTTGTTATCTGGATCTATTTTAATTGCATCTTGATATTAATAGGTTATGAGTTAAATAAGAGTATAGCTAAGGCGAGCACGTTTAAGTTCCCAGATATGCCTTTGCAGATTGAAGATACAAAAGGTGTTAAATCTATAGATGATTCTAAGTGATTTTTTATATATATCAAAAGAGGTTGCCTAAACTATATAGACAACCTCTTTCTTTATTAATTTTTACTTTCTGATATTATTAGTCGTTTTCTTCAATGACAATATATTCTTTGTTGTCGTTACCGATAATCTTGATTTCTTTTTCTGTACGGAAGTTTTTGTACGTTGCTCCGTATCCGCTTACTCGTACTGTGTATTTGCGGTATAGTATGCCTAATGGTGATTTGTTAATTATAACTTCGTATTTTGGATGAACTAAAACGTCACAGTCGGGGCAGGATTCTAATGCTTGGTATGCTGCTATAGAACGAGCTTTGTCTTTACCGCGATTTGTTAATAAGTTAGTCTCACTTTGTGAATATGTAATGCCTTCTACCATTTTTTGTTCTTTGAATCCGTTGATTTGGAAACAAAGGAAATATTTTACCACTCCCTCTCCGGTTAATTTTTGGTCTTGATGAACCTCAATGTCAGCTTTGATTGGGTCTAATTCAACGTTTCTAGCTATGACTGGAGAAGATTGAGCCATTCTTGTATGTGTAGTGCAAGAACAGAATGCTGATGTTATAAACATTGCAATTAATAAATTTCTAAACTTCATAATTTTACCACTGTTTTTGTGTCGTGTGCAACTTCTAGGGGGTGTTTTAAAAGAAATTTTGTTGTGGCAAAGTTAATGTTTTTATTGTATAAAAATAAAAAAATCCGATCTTAAAAAGACCGGATTTTTTTAAACCTTAAATAATGTTATTAGGTACGGCGTAACAGAATTAATATTCGTCAGAAACTGTAAGTTTCTTTCTGCCTTTAGCACGGCGTGCTTTTAAAACTTTACGACCATTGGCTGTTGACATTCTTGATCTGAAGCCGTGTTTGTTTCTACGTTTTCTGTTTGATGGTTGAAATGTGCGTTTCATTGTCTTATGTATTTTTTCTTCTTAATTTTCCCTTTATTTTGAGTTGCAAAAGTAGTAAAATTTTCTTAAAGAAAAAATATTTTATGAAAAAAAATAATAATAATTAATTTCTTATAAAACAATGAGTTAGATAAATTCTTTTTTTTGTAATCCTTTATATCAAAGGATTTGTCAATATTTTTTACGAAAAAAGGATACAAAAAGAGAGACGCATCAATGTGTGTTTATTTTAAAGTAACATTGATACGTCTCTACTTGTAGTCTTGTGGTCTTGTTGACTTGTAGTCTTATTTAACAGGAACGTTTTTCAATGTTTCTGTCATGAACTCCCAGAACAATGGCACTGTGTCAATCTTGAGTGCTTCGTCTGGTGAGTGAGGGAATACCAATGTTGGTCCGAATGAAACCATGTCCCAGTTAGGATATTTTGAACCTAAGATACCACATTCCAGACCAGCGTGGATAACCATGATTTTTGGAGTCTTGCCGTATTTTTCTTCATAGACTTTCTTCATGGTGTGGAGGATAGGTGAGTTGATGTTTGGTTTCCATCCTGGATATGAACCTGTTGATTCAGCTCTAGCTCCGCATTTTTCTAATAATGCGCGCATTTCTGCTGCTAATTCATCTTTGCTTGCATCGACCAAGCTGCGTTGTAATGAAGCTGTCATCACTTGTCCGTCAATTAATTTTACGATAGCCAAGTTTGATGATGTCTCTACTGTGCCTTCGAAGTCTTTTGACATTGCTACAACGCCGTTAGGATATTTAGCAACTGCTTCAATCAAATTAGCGACTGTTTCTTTATCCATTACTTGAGCTGGCATTTCTGCTGGAGCAACAGTGATGCTCATTTCTGGTTCAACAGCAGCGAATTTCTCTTTCATTCTTGTTTCGAATTCTGCTACGTATGCTGCCAATGCTTCTGCGTTAGCTTCTGGAACTGTCACTGTAACGAATGATTCGCGAGGTATTGCGTTGCGTAAGCTGCCGCCTTGGATGTCAGCTACTCTTGCGTCTAATTTTTCTGTAGCGTATGCTAACAATTCGTTCATCACCTTGTTAGCGTTAGCACGACCTAAGATGATGTCCATGCCTGAGTGACCGCCTTTTAATCCTTTAACGACTAATTGGAAAGCTTTTGAGCCAGCAGGAACTTCTTCGAATTTAGGAGTGAAGTAACCGCATGTGTCGATGCCGCCAGCACAGCCAACATAAAGTTCGCCTTCTGTTTCTGAGTCGGTGTTGATGAGGATGTCGCCTTTCAAAACGCCTGGTTCTAAAGCGTTAGCGCCTGTCATGCCTGTTTCTTCGTCAATTGTGAAGAGAGCTTCGATAGGGCCGTGTTCTAAGTCAGTAGCTTCGAGAACTGCCATTGCTGCTGCTGCACCAACGCCGTTGTCTGCTCCTAAAGTAGTGCCGTTAGCTTTTACCCAACCGTCTTCGATATGTGTTTCGATAGGGTCGTTTTCAAAATCGTGTACTTTGTCGGAGTTCTTTTGTGGAACCATGTCGAGGTGAGCTTGTAATACAACGCCCATGCGGTTTTCGTATCCTGGAGTAGCAGGTTTGCGGATGATGACGTTACCGACTTTATCGACTATAGTCTCGAGGCCTAATTTTTCTCCGAATTCTTTAACGAAAGCAACAACTTTTGCTTCTTTTTTTGAAGGACGTGGAATCTGTGTCAAGTTATAGAAGTTCTTCCACAATCCGTTTGGTTCTAAATTTTTTATGCTCATTTTTAATTTATTTGTTATTTGACTTTTGCTATGAGCTATGGGCTTTGAGCTGTGAGTCGTATTTGCTCATAGCTCAAGGCTCGTTGCTCATAACTAATTAATTTCTTGGTGCGTTAATTAATATATCTTTTAATAAATCCCAGAATTTCTGTACTGTAGGGATTTCTATTCTTTCGTCTGGTGAGTGTACTCCGCGGAGTGTTGGTCCGAATGAGATCATATCCATGCCAGCGATTTTGTCACCTACCAATCCGCATTCCAAACCTGCGTGGATAGCCTTTACCTTAGGTTCTACACCGAAACGGTTTTTGTAGCATTCTTCTGCCACTTTGCGAATCTCTGAATCTGGGTTTGGTGTCCATCCTGGATAACCGTCAGTATGTAATACTTCAGCGTTAGCTAGGTTGAAAACTGCTTCTACCATATTAGCGACATCCTCTTTAGAAGATTCGATGGAGCTGCGTTGTGAAGTCTGGATGAAGAAGAAACCTTCTTTTTTCTTTACTGATGCTAAGTTTGTAGATGTCTCGACGAAGTTAGGAATAGTCTGTGACATTGCGATGACGCCGTGAGGACAAGCGTAGAGAGCGTTCAACAGGTCGAACTGTGTCATTTCGTCGATGACGAGTTCTGGCTGTGTCTCTTCTATAGCGGCTTTAACGCTGAGGTTAGGTTCTGTCACTTGATATTCTCTGCGGAAGTTTTCTTCCATTGTCTTTACGAATTCTTCGAATTCTTCTTGGAATTCTTCTGGCACGAAAGCTACTGCCATTGCTTCACGAGCGATAGCATTGCGTAAGTTGCCGCCTTGGATGTCGTAGATGCGGAGGTCGAATTCGTTAGCTGCTTGCCATAAGATGCGGGTCAAGAGCTTGTTGGCGTTAGCGAGGTTCTTGTTGATGTCGTCGCCTGAGTGACCGCCTTTGAGACCGCTTACCATGATTCTATAAGCGACGTTTCTTCTTGGAGCTGGCTCCATTCTGTAGTACACCTTGATGATGGTGTCCATGCCGCCGGCGCAGCCGATGAATATTTCGCCTTCATCTTCTGAGTCGAGGTTGAGCAAGATACGGCCGCTGAAATCTTTAGGGTCTAGTTTTTCTGCGCCTGTGAGACCTGTCTCTTCGTCAACGGTGAAGATACATTCGATAGGTCCGTGTTGTACTGTTGGGTCAGCTATTACAGCGAGAGCTGCTGCTACACCGATGCCGTCGTCGGCGCCTAATGTTGTTCCGTTAGCGTGGAGCCAGTCGCCTTTGATGACAGCTTCGATAGGGTCGTTTTCAAAGTCGTGTACCTTATCGCTGTTCTTTTCGCATACCATATCGGTATGAGCTTGTAATATGATAGTCTTGCGGTCTTCGAATCCTGGTGTTGCAGGAGCCTTCATAATAACATTGCCGCATTCTTCTACTATATATTCTACTTTATGTTCTTTAGCCCAGTTGATGAGATATTCCACCATCTTGCCTTCTTTTTTTGAAGGACGTGGCACAGCCAAAATGCCATGGAATTCTTTCCATACGCATTCAGGTGTGAGATTTAAAACACATTCGTTCATGTTAGTTATTTTTGATTTTAAGTTTATGATTTTAATAATTCTATAGTCTTCTTAGGGTCTTCTGACTTGAACACGGCATTGCCTGCTACGAGGGCGTTGGCGCCTGCTGCGAACAACTTAGGAGCGTTTTCTGTGTTGACGCCGCCATCCACTTCGATGAGCGTGCTGTATCCGTTTCTGTCAATCATGTCGCGCAATTTTTCAATCTTTGAATATGTACGTTCAATAAATTTCTGTCCGCCGAAACCTGGATTGACCGACATCAATAACACGAGGTCCAAGTCGCCTAAGATGTCTTCCAATACTGATACTGGAGTGTGTGGGTTAAGAACAACGCCAGCCTTGATTCCGAGTGACTTTATCTTCTGTACAGAACGATGAACGTGAGTAGATGCTTCATAATGAAATGTTATAATGCTTGCACCGGCTTCTTTGAATGCCTCAAAATATCTGTCAGGGTCAACAATCATAAGATGCACGTCGAGCGGTTTTGTCGCCATTTTGCTGATGGCTTGTACCACTGGAATGCCGTATGAAATGTTAGGGACGAAAACACCATCCATGATGTCGAGGTGATACCAATCTGCTTGACTCTCATTCAACATTGTGATGTCGTCTGCAAGATGTAAGAAATCTGCAGAGAGCAGGGAAGGGGATATTATTTTTTGCATGACATTATTTTTTTAATGTTTTTGCAAATATAATAAAATTAGGAGTTAGGAATTAGGAGTTAGGAATTATTTTTTTAAAGACTACAAGACCACAAGACTACAAGTCTTTTTAAAATTAGGAATTAGGAATTGGGAATTCAGGAACTCAGGTAGAGACGTATCATACGACACAAAAAATAAACGATATGTCGTTGATGCGTCTCTTTCTTTTCTGAGGTTCTTTTTTAGGATTTCAGGAATTCAGGTTTTTTCGTGTGGTTTCGTGTAATTTCGTGGATTATTTCGATTTCTTGCGTCTGGCATAGAAAACCGCCATGCCTCCGAGGAGCAATAAACCGCTGCCAAGAGGCGTGTTGCTCGCACTCTGGTCGAAGTCGAAGCCATGTGTGGATGGCAGCGTCGGCAATGTGCTCCACTCGTTATTTGTTCTATTCTCTTCATCAAAATTCTTATATGAGAAGAAACCGTCACTCTGAGCGCTCAAGTTCAATCCGAAAATAAGAGCGAATATTATTGTTGTTATAAGTTTTTTCATTTTATTATTTTTTTGTGTCAACAAGACCACAGGACTACAAGTTGCTTGTTGTCTTGTAGTCTTGTTGACATGTTGTCTTTATAATATTATCTTCTGAACATTAACTCCCTTATCATCAACTTTCTGTATCATATATATGCCTGATGAGTATCCGTTTGCGATGCGTGTAGTCTCGTCTGAGCTCTCGCCATGATATACGCAGCGGCCTAATGCATCGAAAATCTTGATGTCGGCATCACCTTCTATGTTATAGATTACGATGTCGTCGTTGTTGATGTATGCGAAATGGCTGTGAGCCTCGAGCTGTGAGCCTTGAGCATCCTTCATCAATATAAATCTTTCTGGATTTTCGCTTGATGTGGCGATGAAGGTATAGTCTTGTTCGAGGATGTTGACTTTCTCATCTGTTTCCTTATCCAAGAGATAGAGCTCGTCGAACTCGCAGTTTTCTTGTCTTAATGAGATTGTATATTCACCCATGACATTAGTCTCGAAGTTGACAGGGATTTCATTTACGTTAATATCCATCATAGCGATAGCATAGTCTGCATCTTCCATTGGGATATATAACAAAGGAATATTCTCATTCTCGTGATTCATCTTATCGAGACCCACGCCTTTGTCGAATACCACGAAAGCTCTGTCTGAATATTTAGCGTTGGAAACAGATATGCACAAAGACTGTTGGCTGATTGCTGATTGCTGATTGCTATTACGTGATTGCTGACGGCTGACAGCTGACGGCTGACGGCTGGTGTTATAGATTTTCAACTCATAATCATCCACCAACGACTTGACCAAGATGCTTTGCATTGGCTTGATAGCTTCTGTTGTTGAAGCCTCAGCAGCCCAAGCACCTTCGCCAGTGAGAGTGTAGTAGCCGTTGACTAAAACATCTTTTCCTTCTTTAACGGTGAATGTTGTTAATGTCTCGCCTTCCACTTTATTAGTTAAACTGCCTGCATTAGAATATTTATCACAAATTATTTCTCCATCATCGTATTTAATGGTAAATGAACATTCTTCTTGAGAGTAACCTTTCATAAATGAGACTCTTACTGTTACGCCGGTAGCAACACTTATAGTTTCTGTTTCAGAATTTCCAGATTCCATAGTAATTATTTTATCAGGAGTTCCATTAGAGAAAGATAATTTCAAAGCATTTCTGTTCCAACCATCTCCATATTCATCGTTGAATTCAAAGATTATCCTTTGGCTTTCTGTTATTGCTTCTCCTAAATAAATGTCATGAGTGAACGGGTTACCAACGAGATGGAAACCATTAAGCACATCACTCTTAGCAGTGAGGTTGTAAGTTACATCATCAGTATTTATCATTCCAGTAAATTCCAAAGTAGTGTTTTCGGCATTAGCATAGAGATAACCACGGCCAGGGTCTATGGTGTTGAAACCATTATTAGCTGAATTCTTAGCATTCTGCCAAGTGTAAGAAGGCTCATCGTAGCGATATAAGTCTGAATTAGGAGTTAGGAATGAGGAATTAGTAGTTATTTGGATAGTATCCTTCAATGGAGACGCAATGGTGTACCATTTTGACTCTGACTCTGACTGCTGACCGCTGACCGCTGACTGCTGATAGCCTAATATTTCTTTCTTAACAGTTACTTCACCATTAGCTATTTCACAATAAAGCTGACCTCCATCTTCAATGGTTATCCTACCGTTGACAGTTGTTCCATTACCACAAAGACCAAAAGACTTAACACTAAGGCTATTGGCTGACTGCTGACTGCTGACTGCTGACTGCTGACCGCTTATAACCATCGGTGCGTTAATAGCCACATGATCATCCGCACTAACTTCTGTCATGCCTTCAGGGAACACCCAACCTGACTGCTGACCGCTGACTGCTGACTGCTCTCCCACAAAAGTTGCCATCTTCACCAACTTATCTTCTGGAATATTACTAAATGATTTCCAGATTACAGGAGCACAAACCTTAGCATTTATGCCTGAGAAAGCAAATATACCAATCGTAGGATTTGTATCTCTGTATAAGAAAATTTCTGTGAAACCGGAACAGCTACAAAAAGCACGCTCTCCAATAGACGTGACGCTGTTAGGAATTGTCAAGGAACCAGTGAAACCATTACAATAATAAAAAGCATAATTTCCAATAGACCTGACGCTGTTTCCAATTGTCAAAGAACCATTGAAACCGGAACAATTTCGGAAAGCATTATTTCCAATAGACGTGATGCTGTTAGGTATTGTCAAGGAACCTGTGAAACTGAAACAATTATCAAAAGCAGAATTTCCAATAGACGTGACGCTGTTAGGTATTGTCAAATCACCTGTGAAACCGGAACATTGATAAAAAGCATAATTTCCAATATGTGTGACACCTTCTTCAAGCAATAATGATAATGATGTCGGTGCTGTTCCTAAATTTTTCCAAGGAGAAATATTGCTGCCATAATAGTTATAATCATACATTGCTCCTGTGCCGAATATTGTGAGGGTGTTGTCATTAACAATCCAATAAAGATTGTCGCCGCATTTGCCAAAGCTAAAGCGTTTTGAGAAATAATTGAACCAGCCTTTTTCATCATAGCTTTGATAGCTTGAAACAGGGTAGTATAAAGTGGCGTTTTCATTTATATTTGCAAAAGCATCTGTTCCTAATGTAGGAGCTGTTACTGCAAATGAATATACATCTGTGAAACTGGAACAGCCATAAAAAGCACCTTCTCCAATATTTGTGACGCTGTTAGGTATTGTCAAAGAACCATTGAAACCGGAACAATTCATAAAAGCAGCATTTCCAATATTTGTGACGCTGTTAGGTATTGTCAAAGAACCATTGAAACCGGAACACATACTAAAAGCACCTTCTCCAATATTTGTGACGCTGTTTCCGATTGTCAAAGAACCAGTGAAACCGTAACACCTAACAAAAGCATAATTTCCAATAGACGTGACGCTGTTAGGTATTGTCAAAGAACCTGTGAAACCTTTACAATCATAAAAAGCATAATTTCCAATAGACGTGACGCTGTTAGGTATTGTCAAAGAACCTGTGAAACCGAAACAACTATCAAAAGCAGAATTTCCAATATGTGTGATACCTTCTTCAAGTACTAATGATGTCGGTGCTGTTTCTAATTTTTTCCAAGGAGAAATATTATCGCCAGAATATTCATAATCATACATTGCACCTGTTCCGAAGATTGTAAGAGTATTCGTATCATCAACATTCCAATATAGATTGTCTCCGCATTTGTCTAGTCCTATACTTTTTGAAAAATAATTGAACCATCCTTTAGCATTATAGCTTTGCTCTCCAGAAGTAGGATAATATAAAGTGGTATTAGGGTTTATATCTTTAAACATAGGGAATGCTTCCGTTCCTAATGCAGGAGCTGTTTCAGCTAATGAATATACTTCAGTGAAACCGTAACAATTTTTAAAAGCATAATTTCCAATAGACGTGACGCTGTTAGGAATTGTCAAGGAACCGGTGAAACCTGAACAATCTTGGAAAGCATACTCTCCAATAGTGGTGACGCTGTTTGGTATTGTCAAATCACCATTGAAACCAGTGCAATAATAAAAAGCATAATTTCCAATATGTGTGATGCCTTCTTCCAAGACTAATGATGTTGGTTTAGGATACAAACTACGCCATGGAGCTTTGTCGCTGCCACTGTCGGCATAATTATACATAGCGCCAGTGCCGAATATTGTGAGGGTGTTGTTTTCGTCAACATACCAGTAGAGATTATCGCCGCATTTGCCGTTGAATCCTATATGTTGTGGAAAATATTCAAACCAGCCATTGTCATTATAGCTTTGCTCGCTTGAAACAGGGTAGTATAAAGTGGCGTTTTCATTTATATTTGCAAAAGCGCCTGTTCCTAATGTAGGAGCTGTTACTGCAAATGAATATACATCTGAAAAACCATTACATTGTTTAAAAGCATCATTTCCAATATAGGTGACGCTGTTAGGTATTGTCAAAGAACCAGTGAAACCAGAACAACCATAAAAAGTACACTCTTCAATAGAAGTTACGCTGTTAGGTATTGTCAAAGAACCAGTGAAACCAGAACATTCAAAAAAAGCCCACTCTCCAATAGAAGTTACGCTGTTAGGAATTGTCAAAGTACCAGAGAATTTGCAACTATCAAAAGCACCATTTCCAATAGTCGTTACGCTGTTAGGAATTGTCAAAGTACCAGAGAATTTGCAACTACCAAAAGCATAATTTCCAATAGACGTGACGCTGTTAGGTATTGTCAAAGAACCAGTGAAACCGGAACAACCATCAAAAGCAAAATTTCCAATAGTCGTTACGTTGTTAGGTATTGTCAAAGAACCTGTGAAACCTTCACAATAATAAAAAGCATGATTTCCAATAGTCGTTACGTTGTTAGGTATTGTCAAAGAACCAGATAAACCTTTACATTGACAAAAAGCATAATTTCCAATAGTCGTGACGCTGTTAGGAATTGTCAAAGAACCAGATAAACCTTTACAATCTCTAAAAGCATAATTTCCGATATGTGTAATTCCATCTTCCAAGACTAGAGATGTTGGTGCTGTTTCTAATTTTCTCCAAGGAGAAATATTATCGCCAGAAAATTCATAATCATACATTGCTCCTGTTCCGAATATGGTGAGGGTGTTGTTTACGTCAACATACCAGTAGAGATTATCGCCGCATTTGCCGTTGAATGCCTTACGATTTGAGAAATAATTGAACCAGCCATTTTTATCATAGCTTTGATAGCTTGAAACAGGGTAGTATAAAGTGGCGTGTTCATTTATATTTGCAAAAGCATCTGTTCCTAATGTAGGAGCTGTTACTGCAAATGAATATACATCTGTGAAGCCGGAACAATGTTGGAAAGCATAATCTCCAATAGCCGTGACGCTGTTTCCAATTGTCAAAGAACCAGTGAAACCTTCACAATCAGCAAAAGCATAATTTCCAATAGTCGTGACGCTGTTAGGTATTGTCAAAGAACCGTTGAAACCAGAACAATTAGCAAAAGCAGCATTTCCAATGGTTGTGACGCTGTTAGGTATTGTCAAAGAACCGTTGAAACCAGAACAACCAGAAAAAGCAAAACCTTTAATAGCAGTTACGCTGTTAGGTATTGTCAAATCACCGGTGAAACTAGAACAATTTCTAAAAGCATCATTTCCAATAGCAGTTACGCTGTTAGGGATTGTCAAAGAACCAGTGAAACCGGAACAATCTCTAAAAGCAGAACTTCCAATAGCAGTAACGCTGTTAGGGATTGTCAAAGAACCATTGAAACCTGTACATTCAGCAAAAGCCCAATCTCCAATAGACTTGACGCTGTTTCCGATTGTCAAATCACCAGTGAAACTAGAACAGCCAGAAAAAGCTCCCTCTCCAATAGACGTGACGCTGTTAGGTATTGTCAAAGAACCAGTAAAACCAGAACAGCCAGAAAAAGCACTATCTCCAATATGTGTAATTCCTTCTTTAAGTACTAATGATTTTGGTGTTGGATTCAAATTAAGCCATGGGGCTTTGTTGCTACCATAGTTATAATCCCACATTGCTCCTGTTCCGTAGATGGTGAGGACATAGTCTATAACATTCCAATATAAATTGTCGCCGCATTTGCCGCCTGCTTTCAATGTTTTGTGGTTGCTGTACAATGTAACACCATTAAATGTATGTTTATAAACTTTGGCATCGCTTATTACAGGATAAGTCTGAACTGTTTCTCCATTATCTATATTTTGTCCCCATATTTGTGTTGTCTGTTCGCCTTGCAAGAGATAGGCCACTTCGCCGGAAGCGAACTGTGCTTTGGTCTTGGCTGTTTCTGCAGCGTCAGCCACATTGTCTGTGGTGTAGTAATATGAATTTACAGCTGCATTTTCCTTTGCCACTATGGCACTGTTAAGGTTATTTCCGTTGTTGAACATACATCCGTAGGTGTAGCAGTTTGTTACAGAGCCGCTGTTTGTCTGTGTTATGCCGCCCATGGTGCCGCTGTTTGCACCGCCCCAACGGCGTGTAAGCGTGCTGTTTATTACAGCGCAGTTTGTGATAGAACCTTTGTTCCATCCAGCGATGCCGCCGAGATATTCGTATGCTCCCTGTTGTATTGAAGAGTTTGTAACCATAGTGTTGGTGATGCAGCCTTCATTTCTTACAGCAATGCCGCCGGTGCCGTTCAGTCCGTATGGGCTGGAACCCCAGATAGTGGCATTGTTGAGCGTTACGTTAGTTACCACGCCATTGCTACCTATGAGTGTGAAGAGGCCTTCGCGTCCGCCATCAGCCACGCCAGTGTTGTGCCATAGGTTGTTGATGGTGTGGCCTTGTCCGTCGAAGGTGCCGTTATATGCAGTGGCTGTGCCTATAGGTGTCCATTGAACGGCATTCATCTCAATGTCGTTCATCAATTTGGCATTTGCGCTGAAGTTGTCATTATTAACATGCTTGCTGAACCATACGAGATTGCCAGCATTGCTAATCAAATAGTAGTTGTCTTCAAATACAGCAGGTTCGCAGTTGCCGCATGTGTTACAGAAACCGTTGTCGTTGAAGCTGTGCTCTACATTGGCGTTACTGTAATAATAGTTATCACCACAGCTTGTCTTATAAATTTTAGCACCACCAAAGACAGGATATGCCTGAACAGTCTCACCGTTGTCTATATTCTGTCCCCAGACTTGTGTTGCCTGTTCGCCTTGCAGGAGATAAGCCACTTCGCCGGAAGCGAACTGTGCTGCTGTCATGGCAGCTACGTCTGTTCCTAAGTCGTAGTTGTTGCCGCCGCCTCCGACGAAGCCGAGAGCGTCTTTTTCACAGTAGTAGATGTTTTCGAATTTACATTTTGTAGCACTGGAGTTGTTGCCATGGTAAGCAATCACTGCGGCCTGTCTTTCAGAGCCTGTAACGTCACCTGCGTATGCCACATTCTTTATGTCGTAATATTGGTTTCCGCTCCATCCGTGTCCGATAATGCCGCCAGCTACGTTGCCTGTCACGTTGGCATAAACGGCACAGTTTTCTATGAGAGAATATAGTTCGCCGCTATGCTGTCCGCCGAACTGTCCCGCGAGACCGCCTGCACGACCGCTGCCGATGTTGGTGACCTCAACGTAAGAGATGACATTGGATATGGTTGTACGATAAGCCGAACCTGTTATGGCACCAACGTTTCCGCTAGTGTTGGCTTTGACGTAGCCTGTCATGGTGAGATTCTTTATCACATTATAATTATAGGTGTGGAAAAGGCCGAAGTTGGATCCTGATTCACTGCCGCTCCAGTCTTGTTCAATATGTATGTTATGACCGTTGCCGTCAAACACCATATCTCTTTCCATGGTGAAAGGTGTCCATTCAAAACCTATCAAATTGATGTCGGCATATAATCTCACGCTGAATTTGTTGCTTGTCTCTTTGCTTATACGAGCATAATCCATGAAGTCTTCTGTAGATTCAATGTAAAGGAAATTCTCGTTGTCTTTTTTAAGTTTTTTAGAGAAATAACCGAACCATCCATTGCTTTCATAGCTGATGGCATTATTTTCATCATAAATCAAAATGGTGTTGTTAATGCCATTGAATGTCTTATCGCCTAATTCAGGAGCTGTACTTGCGAGAGCATATACGCAAACAAAATTGCTGCAGTCAGAAAAGGCGTAATATCCAATAGAAGTGACGCTGTTAGGGATTGTCAAAGAACCTTTGAAACTTGAACAATTATAAAAAGCATAATCTCCAATAGAAGTCATTCCTTCTTCTAAGACCAATGATGTCGGTTGTGTTTTCAAATCACGCCATGGAGCTTTCTTGCTGCTGTCGTCATAATCATACATTGCTCCTGTTCCGAAGATAGTGAGTGTGTTATTTTCGTCAACATGCCAGAAAAGATTCTCGCCGCAATGGTAATCTGACAAATAGTCTTGTTTATTGGTGTATATGATGGCGCTGTTTGATGTTAATTTATATACCTTAGCATCGCTGAAGACAGGATAAGTCTGTACTGTCTCGCCATTGTCGATGTTCTGTCCCCAGATATCTGTTTGTTGTTCGCCTTGCAAGAGATAAGCAATCTCACCGGAAGCGAATTGTTCTGCTGACTTGTTTTCAACAGAAGACAGATTGCCTTTTCTGTCGCTTATTAAAGGTGTATTGTCGGAGTAGCAGTTTGTCACTGTTCCTGGGCGGTCGGTACTGCTTTCGTCGCCTCGGCTGTCTCCTACGATATGGCCGTAACGTCCTGAACTTCCATTGATGTTAGAGTTGACCACATAGCAGTTCTCTATAGTTCCGTCATAAACGCAGCCTGCGATGCCACCTGTGACATGTTCGCCTGGAGTTATGGTGGCGTTCTTCACGTAGCAGTTAGATATTTTTCCGCCAGTAGTGATGAGCTGACCTACTATGGCAGCAGCTCTGATGTCCTTGCCGCCATCTTCAAAGGTAAAATTCTCCACTCCGAGGTTTTTGATTGTTCCGCACACTGTACCGAAGAGACCGGCAGAAGCATCCGCTGTTGTCGAACTTTTCACTTTGAAGTTCTTTATCACGTGTCCGTTGCCGTCGAATGTGCCGGAATATCCGTAGTCGTTGCTGTAAGAGTTGTAATAAAGAGCAGTCTCGCAGATAGTGTTCCAATAGCCTCCTTCGAGGTCGATGTCAGCATTTAATCTTGCGTTGAGACTCTTGTTGTTTTCGACTAAATCAGCGAAAGTGATGAGGTCTTCTTTAGATTCAATGGAGAATGTGTCATCAACGTTTTGCGCCTTCAGCGCCATGCCTCCGCTTAGCATCAGGAGGCAGATGAGAAGTAATTTGTAGAATTTGTTCATCTTTGTTTGTTAAAGACAACAGACAACGGACAACAGACAACAGTCCTTGGTTATACTTTTTTCTGTGTCAGTGTCAGAGTCTGTGTCATGGTTAATATTTGGTTTATTTTCTTTTTTTAAAAGTCAACGGACAACGGACAACAGTCAACAGTCCTTGAGTATGCTTTTTTTTAAAGGCATTTCGAGATTTTTGAGCATATTTTGATGCTTTAAAATGTCCTTTTATGAGAGTGAAAAAAACGTGCAAATTTAAGAAAAAAAGTTGAAATATAGAGAGTTGTGGGGATTTTTTTAATTAGGAATTATTTTTTAAAGACTACAAGACTACAAGACCACAAGACTACAAGTCTTTTTAAAATTAGGAATTAGGAATTCAGGGAATAGAGGTGGCTCTCGAGGTGACAAGAGCGCGGGTAGAGACGTCACTCCTGTGGCGTCTAATCAATTATGAATTATGAATTAGGATTTCAGGGTTAGAGGTTTTTTCAAAGGAAAAACCATTTCGTGAAGTTTCGTGGAATGTTTCTTTAGGGTATAGTGTGGTTTGTGGATGGGGGAGGCTTGGAAAAAAAGAAGGCGCTACTTCTCAGCAGCGCCTTCTTTAACTTTCAGTTTTCAACTTTCAATTCGATTTCTTGCGTCTGGCATAGAAAACCGCCATGCCTCCGAGGAGCAATAAACCGCTGCCAAGAGGCGTGTTGTTGTTCGCACTCTGGTCGAAGTCGAAGCCATGTGAAGAAGGCAGGCTAGGGACGATGCTCCAGTCTGAGTTGCCGTTTCTGTTATTGTCAATATTATTGTATGAGAAGAAACCGTCACTCTGAGCGCTCAAGTTCAATCCGAAAATAAGAGCGAATATTATTGTTGTTATAAGTTTTTTCATTTTATTATTTTTATGTGTCAACAAAACCACAGGACTACAAGTTGCTTGTTGTCTTGTAGTCTTGTTGACATGTTGTCTTTATAATATTATCTTCTGAACATTAACTCCCTTATCATCAACTTTCTGTATCATATATACGCCAGCGGAATATCCGTTTGCGATGCGTGTCGTCTCGTCTGAGCTCTCGCCATGGTATACGCAGCGTCCTAATGCATCGAAAATCTTGATGTCGGCATCGCCTTCTATGTTATAGATTACGATGTCACCGTTGTTGATGTAAGCGAAATGGCTGTGAGCCTCGAGCTGTGAGCCTTGAGCATCCTTCATCAATATAAATCTTTCTGGATTTTCGCTTGATGTAGCGATGAAGGTATAGTCTTGTTCGAGGATATTGACTTTTTCACAAGTCTGTTTATCCAAGAGATAGAGCTCGTCGAACTCGCAGTTTTCTTGTCTTAATGAGATTGTATATTCACCCATTACCTTAGTCTCGAAGCTGACAGGAATCTCATTAACGTTCATATCCATCATAGCGATAGCATAGTCAGTATCATCCATTGGGATATATAACAAAGGAATATTCTCATTCTCGTGATTCATCTTATCGAGACCCACGCCTTTGTCGAATACCACGAAAGCCCTGTCAGAATGTTGAGCGTTAGAAACACTCATCTCCAACACTTGTTGTCTTGTAGTCCTGTTGTCTTGTTGACCTCTACTTTGTGACTCTGCGTCTCTGCGTCTCTGCGTCTTTGCAATCGCCAATGTTCCTTCTGCTGTTGCCTTAACCAAAACACCCTGTCCAACTTTGATGACGTCATCTTCGTTGCTTCCCAATGTTGCGCCCCAAGCACCTTCGCCGTTGAGGACATAGTAGCCGTTGACGAGAGAAGCACCTTCTGTAGCGTTGAGATGAGCGAAAGTGATGTTATGAGTGAAAGGATTGCCGACGAGGTGGAAGCCATTGAGCTTGTCTCCATCTGTTGTGAGATTGTAAGTTACAGTTTCTGTATTGATATTACCTGTAAATTTCAAAGATGTGTTTTCGGCATTAGCATAGAGATAACCACGACTTGGGTCTATGGTGTTGAAACCATTATTAGCTGAGTTCTTAGCATTCTGCCAAGTGTATGAAGGCTCATCGTAGCGATATAAGTCTGAATTAGAAGTTAGGAATGAGGAATTAGGAATTATTTGGATAGTATCCTTCAATGGAGACGCAATAGTGTACCATTTTGACTCTGACTCTGACTGCTGACTGCTGACTGCTGACTGCTGATAGCCTAATATTTCTTTCTTCACAGTAACCTCACCATTAGCTATTTCACAATAAAGCTGAGCTCCATCTTCAATGGTTATGCTACCGTTGATGGTAGTGCCATCACCGCAATAACCGAATGATTTAACACTAAGGCTATTGGCAACTGACTGCTGACTGCTGACCGCTGACTGCTGACCGCTTATAACCATCGGTGCATTAATAGCCACATGCTCATCTGCACTAACTTCTGTCATGCCTTCAGGGAGCACCCATCCTGACTGCTGACCGCTGACTGCTGACTGCTCTCCAACAAAAGTTGCCATCTTCACCAACTTATCTTCTGGAATATTATCAAAAGACTCCCAGATTACAGGAACACAAACCTTAGCATTTATGCCTGAGAAAACAGATGTACCAATTGTAGGATTTGTATCTCTGTAGAAGAAAATTTCTGTGAAACCATTACAATAATAAAAAGCATAATTTCCAATAGTCTTGACGCTGTTTCCAATTGTCAAGGAACCTGTGAAACTAGAACAGCCAGAAAAAGCCCCCTCTCCAATAGACGTGACGCTGTTAGGTATTGTCAAAGAACCAGTGAAACCGGAGCAATATTGAAAAGCATAATTTGCAATATAGGTTACGCTGTTAGGAATTGTCAAGGAACCTTTGAAACCGGAACAATTTCCGAAAGCATAATTTCCAATAGACGTGACGCTGTTTCCAATTGTCAAAGAACCATCGAAACCGGAACAATTATAAAAAGCCTCATTTCCAATAGTCGTAACGCTGTTAGGTATTGTTAAGGAGCCATTGAAACCGGAACAATTATCAAAAGCAGAATTTCCAATATGTGTGATACCTTCTTCCAAGACCAATGATGTTGGTGCTGTTTCCAATTCTCTCCAAGGAGAAATATTATCGCCAGAATATTCATAATCATACATTGCACCTGTTCCGTAGATTGTAAGAGTATTCGTATCATCAACATTCCAATATAGATTGTCTCCGCATTTGTCTAGTCCTATACGTTTTGTGAAATAATTAAACCAGCCATTTTCATCATAGCTTTGCTCGCTTGAAGCAGGATAATATAAAATGGCATTGTTATTTATACCAGAAAAAGCTGCTGTTCCTAGTGTAGGAGCTGTTTCAGCAAATGAATATACTTTTGTGAAACCATCACAAAATTGAAAAGCATAATCTCCAATAGTCGTGACGCTGTTAGGTATTGTCAAAGACCCTGTGAAACCTTTACAAGCCCAAAAGGCAGTCTTTCCAATAGAAGTGACATTGTTAGGGATTGTCAAATCACCTGTGAAACCAGGACAATTATCAAAAGCAGAAACACCAATAGTTGTAACACTGTTAGGTATTGTCAGAGAACCAGTGAAACTAGAACATCCATGAAAAGCAGAATTTCCAATATGTGTGATGCCTTCTTCCAAGACTAATGATTTTGGTGCAAGATTCAAACTACGCCATGGAGCTTTGTTGTTATCGCTGCCATAATCATACATCGCACCAGTACCGAATATTGTGAGTGTGTGTTCATCATCAACATACCAATAAAGATTGTCACCGCATTTTTTGTCGTTATCGTATCCTATATGTTTTGGGAAATAATCGAACCAGTCTTCTGCTTCATAGCTTTGCTCGCTTAAAGAAGGATAATATAAGGTGGCGTTCTCATTTGTATTTTTGAACGCATTTGTTCCTAATGTAGGAGCTGTTTCAGCAAATGAATATACTTCTGTGAAACCTTCACAATCATAAAAAGCATAATCTCCAATAGACGTGACGCTGTTTCCAATTGTCAAAGAACCATCGAAACCTGAACATTGATAAAAAGCATAATTTCCAATAGACGTGACGCTGTTAGGAATTGTCAAGGAACCTTTGAAACCGGAACAATTTTGGAAAGCATAATCTCCAATAATCGTGACGCTGTTTCCAATTGTCAAAGAACCTGTGAAACCTTCACAATCATAAAAAGCATAATTTCCAATAGACGTGACGCTGTTAGGAATTGTCAAGGAACCAGTGAAACCTGAACAATTTCGGAAAGCATAATTTCCAATAGTCGTTACGCTGTTAGGTATTGTCAAAGAACCAGTGAAACCTCTACAATCAGCAAAAGCCCAATCTCCAATAGACGTGACGCTGTTAGGTATTGTCAAAGAACCTGTGAAACCTTCACAATCATAAAAAGCTTCATTTCCAATAGTGGTGACGCTGTTAGGAATTGTCAAGGAACCATTGAAACCGGAACATTTAAAAAAAGCCCGATATCCAATAGTGGTGACGCTGTTTCCAATTGTCAAAGAACCATTGAAACCGGAACATTTAAAAAAAGCCCGATCTCCAATAGTGGTGACGCTGTTAGGTATTGTCAAAGAACCTGTGAAACCTATACACTCATCAAAAGCCCAATCTCCAATAGTGGTGACGCT
This sequence comes from Bacteroidales bacterium, assembly GCA_045634185.1. Classification (GTDB taxonomy): domain Bacteria; phylum Bacteroidota; class Bacteroidia; order Bacteroidales; family F082; genus Limimorpha. The sequence goes on from JAZQZR010000018.1 coordinate 24,519, forward strand.
GTTAGGTATTGTCAAAGAACCTTTGAAACCGAAACATAGATGAAAAGCATAATTTCCAATATGTGTAATGCCATCTTCCATGACTAATGATGTTGGAGGTGTTTCCAGATTACGCCATGGAGCTTTGTTATCAATGTTATCATAATCTTCCATTGCACCAGTACCGAATATTGTGAGGATGTTGTCATTAACTCTCCAATAAAGATTGTCACCGCATTTGCCGTTAGCTTCATATGGGAAATAATTGAACCAGCCATTTTCATCATAGCTTTGATAGCTTGAAACAGGATAACATAAAATAGCGTTCTTATTTATATTTGCAAAAGCATCTGTTCCTAATGTAGGAGCTATTACTGCAGATGAATGTACTTCTGTGAAACCGGAACAATTTTGGAAAGCATATTTCCCAATAGTCGTTACGCTGTTAGGTATTGTCAAAGAACCAGTGAAACCTGAACAGCCATTAAAAGCCCGATCTCCAATAGTGGTGACGCTGTTAGGTATTGTCAAAGAACCAGTGAAACCAGAACAACTAGAAAAAGCAGAATTTCCAATAGTGGTGACGCTGTTAGGTATTGTCAAAGAACCGTTGAAACCAGAACAATTAGCAAAAGCAGCATTTCCAATGGTTGTGACGCTGTTAGGTATTGTCAAAGAACCGTTGAAACCAGAACAACCAGAAAAAGCATAACCTTCAATAGCAGTTACGCTGTTAGGTATTGTCAAATCACCAGTGAAACCAGAACAACTAGAAAAAGCAGAATTTCCAATAGAAGTTACGCTGTTAGGTATTGTCAAAGAACCTTTGAAACCAGAACATTTATAAAAAGCATAATTTCCAATAGAAGTAACGCTGTTGGGTATTGTCAAATCACCAGTGAAACCTTTACAACTATAAAAAGCATAATTTCCAATAGTCGTTACGCTGTTTCCTATTGTCAAAGAACCAGTGAAACCAGAACAATTTTCAAAAGCATACTTTCCAATAGAAGTAACGCTGTTTCCTATTGTCAAAGAACCAGTGAAACCAGAACAATCATCAAAAGCATAATTTCCAATAGAAGTTACGCTGTTTCCTATTGTCAAAGAACCATTGAAACCTTTACATTTATAAAAAGCATACTCTCCAATAGTCGTTACGCTGTTAGGGATTGTCAAAGAACCTTTGAAACTAGAACAATTAAAAAAAGCATGCTCTCCAATATACGTAATTCCTTCTTCAAGTACTAATGATGTTGGTGCTGTATTCAAATTACGCCATGGGGATATGTCGCCCTCATTTTCATGCCATTCATAGTCATACATTGCTCCTGTTCCGTAGATGGTGAGGGTGTTGTTATTATTAACATTCCAGAAAAGATTGTCGCCGCATTTGCCGCCTGCTGCCAATTTTTCGTGGTTGCTGTACAGTGTAACACCATTAAATGTGTGTTTATAAACTTTTGCATTACTAAAGACAGGGTATTGCTGTGCTGTCTCTTCATTGTCAATGTTCTGTCCCCATACTTGTGTTGTCTGTTCGCCTTGCAAGAGATAAGCCACCTCGCCGGAAGCGAACTGTGCTTTGGTCTTGGCTGTTTCTGCTGCGTCGGCTACCGTTGAAGTGGTATATTGGTATGAATTTATAGGTGCGTTGCCTTCGGCTGAAATGGCGCAAGTTGTCAGACCGTATTCATATATATTGTCGTAGCTGTAGCAGTCTGTCACAGTGCCGTTGTTGGTCTGTGTGATACCTCCTATGTTACGGTTGTTTACACCGCCCCATCGGCGTCTTAAGATGCTGTTTCTCACTGCGCAGTTTTTGATGGTGCCGGTGTTGTGTCCAGCTATGCCTCCGAAATGGGCATAGTTGCCAAATTGTATGGTGCTTCCTGCTATTATACAATTGGATATGGTGCCTTGGTTTTTGATGGCGATGCCGCCGCAGGAATTAAAGCCGTATGAGCTGCCACCCCAGATGGTAGCGTTGTTGAGTACGATGTTTTTAACCACGCCATTGCTGCCTATGAGTGTGAAGAGGCCTTCGCGTCCGCCATCAGCCACGCCAGTGTTGTGCCATAGGTTGTTGATGGTGTAGCCTTGTCCGTCAAAGGTACCGTTGTATGCAGCGTCTGTGCCTATAGGTGTCCATTGGACGGCGTTCATCTCTATGTCGTTCATCAGTTTGGCGGAAGCTGTTTTATCAATATAGTTGACGTATGCAGCGAACCATAAGAGTTCGTTTGCATTGTTGATCTGATAATACCCATCTACGAGTGTTGCTGGATATCCATCGCATAAATCACAGTCTATGCCGTCGTCATATATATGGTCTTCGGTCATAGATTTGCCGCAGCACGACCATGTATAGACGTGGTTTTCTCCGATGTTGAAGTATGTCTTTGTTCCGTTGTGCTCAGGCCAAACGGCATATAATATAGTATTTGTCTTTATTGAGATATTGTTGCCAGGCTGATATTGAGCTGTCGTTGCTGAACTGCTGGTGTTCCATCCAGCGAAGTTACATTTAGTAGCATCGTGTGTAGGAATAGTTGCTGGGATGGTAATGCTTGCATTGCTTTTTGCTATAGAAGAAGAGCCAGCGTTGATGTATTGTGTGGCGTTCTGTGTTGAAGGAACTCCGCTGCCGCCGTTGGCATTGTATGTTAAGCTGACATTTGCAGAGTAAACAGCGCGATATACCTTTGAGTCCATATATGTATATGAAGGTGTGGAACCTGCTGTGGTTGCAGTGTTGTCTTCTCTCCATCCGAGCAAGGTCCATGTTCTTCCATCATAAGTTACGCTTGTTGGAGCAGAAGGAGTATTGTTGACAGCCTGTTGGTGATGTTTTACGCTTACAGATGTTGTTGAAGAGGTGCGGCTTCCGCTGGAATTAAGATAATGGAATGTGGCAGAAGCTTTGCCTGAGAATTGTTTGTAGTGGAGATAAATAGCGCCACCATTTGTTCCTGAGTTAAGGTTAACGTTAGGTGTGACATAACCGCTGGCAGAGCTGCTGCCGTCGAAATACATTCCATTAATTACAGCGGCGCGGCTTGTGTTTCTAGTTACGTAGGTGTAAATGTATTGGCCGCCGGCTTTTGCATTCAAATCGACATATGTGTTTTCGCCGGGATTGGTTTCATCGCTTCCACCTAGCAGGTAGGCTGTCACGCCATCGAATGTGGCAGAATTAGGAGGATTTTCTCCTGTGCGGAAGAAGATACCAGTGATGGCATCAGCTGGGTTTGTTGTTGTTTTGTATCCCATGTAGATATAATGGGAAGATGCACCGCAGCCATCGTTAAGGTCTTTATCGATAATGGTAAAGCCGTTATTCTTCAAAATGTCTTTAGGAGTGCTTTCCTTTGCTCCGTATGCTACCGCAATCTTAGAGATGTAAGTAGGAGTTTCTGCTCTGTTTGCAGTCTCGGAGTTGTCGCTGTTATACGACTGCGCTTTTAGCGCATTGCCACCTCCCGCTATTATCAGGAGGCAGATGAGAAGTAATTTGTAAAGTTTTTTCATCTTTGTTTGTTAAAGACAACAGACAACGGACAACAGTCAACAGTCCTTGGGTATGTTTTTTTTCTGTGTCGGTGTTTGTGTCGTAGTTAATATTCGGTTTATTATTTTCTTTTTTTAAGTCAACGGACAACAGACAACAGTCTGTGAGTATGCTTTTTTTAAAAGGCATTTCGAGATTTTTGAGCATATTTTGATGCTTTAAAATGTCCTTTTATGACGTAAAAAAAACGTGCAAATTTAAGAAAAAAAGTTGAAACATAGAGAGTTGTGAGGACTTTTTTAATTAGGAATTATTTTTTAAGACTACAAGACTACAAGACCACAAGACTACAAGTCTTTTTAAAATTAGGAATTATGAATTAGGATTTCAGGGTTAGAGGTTTTTTCAAAGGAAAAACCATTTCGTGTGGTTTCGTGTGGTTTCGTGGATGTAGAATTGTGAATAAAACAGAGGCGCAGTAATATTCGATGAATTTTGCTGCGCCTCTGATTGTTGTCTGTAGTGTTCTTATTGTTTTATGAATTTTTCTATGAGTGTCTTGTTGTCGCTTTTTATCATTACGAAATAAACACCTGAATGTAAATTGGAAACATCAACGTTAATTCCATCTTGTAGTCTTGTAGTCTTGTGGTCTTGTAGTCTTCCATAAATATCATAAACTGCAATATCTTCGATTTTACTTTCTATAGTGATGTGTAATTTGTCTTTCGCTGGATTAGGATAGAGCAGGAGAGAGGATGCCAATTCTCCGATGTCCTCGCCGCTTTCAATGTCAACATTTACACACGACATGAAAAGTTTCTGGTTGCTGTTGTTGTCAGATGCTATATAGCCTCCCACCAGGAGATTGCTGTCGTTTTGCAGTGCCAATGATGATGTTGTTATTTTTAGTTCTTCATTTTCTATTTGTGGCAAAACCATGATGCCTGTTCCGGCGAAGTCTTCTTTAAACTGCCCGTTCTCGTCGAGGTTGTAAACATAGGCACGAGTTGCTAATGAGTTGTGGTTGTATGAATATACTGTGCCGAATATTTGTCCGTCAGGAGCTGCCATGACGGAGTAGCATTCGTTGGTGCAGCCGTCGCCAGAGAATTGTTCAATCTTTACGAAGCCATCGTTGCCGAAAGTCTCGTCTATTGTACCGTCAGTATTTACGCGGGTGATGTATGATTCGCATCTTGGATATGGCGCGTATGTTAGCAAGTCGTCATGTCCGCCAACGAGATATTTGCCGTCGGCTTGTACGCCTATTGTCGTTGCGTATTCGGCATATTCTCCTGCGTTGATATATAAGACACCGTTGTCGGCGAAGGTATCGTCTAAAGTGCCGTCGGCATTGAGTCTCAATAGATATGATTCGTACAACATATCGGCAGATACCTTATGTCCGGCTACGATTATTTTGCCGTCTTCCAATGCTTCGATGTCGTATGCGTAACAATAAGCCCAAGGGGTGGAGTCTAAAATGATTATTGAAGTTCCGTTGTCGCCGAAGGTTGAATCGAGAGTTCCGTTTGTATCGTGGCGTCTGACAAGAATCTGGTCGTCGTAATAACCTGCGACTATTGGGCGGCCGTCGGTGTCGATGTCTATAGCTTCATAAACAATACCGTGACCGTAGTCGGAGATGGCGTATCCGTTGTCGCCGAAGTCTGTGTATTCGAATCCGTTTTCGTCTAAGCAAAGGATAAAAGCGCTGTTGTTGCTATAGTCGAAGGTATATCCTGTTACGAAAAGGAGGCCGTCATCGTTCAGTTCTGCATCGAAGGCGCAGTTCATATATATGTTAGGTGTAGCTTTGAAATAAGCGATGCCTCCGTCGCGGTAAGTGGCATCTAATGTGCCGTCGGCGTTGTGGCGTGACACATATATAGAATATTTGCTGCCATCGACGCGGGCTTTGCCTACTGTCAATATCTTTCCGTCGTCTTGAATCAAAATCTTTTCCAGGAAATCGTGAGCTGTTGACGGCTCGAAGACATATGAGCCGTCATTGCCGAAGTCTGTGTTAAGTTCGCCAATGTTTTGCGCTAATGAATTGAAAACGCATAATACTAAAATGAGTGTGAAAAGTCTTTTCATAGTGATGTTTTTTTATTTTTTACAAAGATAGAAAAAAAGACTACAAGACAACAAGACAACAAGACCACAAGTTTTTTTAATTAGGAATTAGGAATTAGGAATTAGGAATTAGGAATTCAGGGTATAGAGGTGACAAGAGAGCGCATGTAGAGACGTCACTCCTGTGGCGTCTAATCAATTAGGAATTAGAGGGACAGAGGGAATAGAGGTGGCTCTCGAGGTGACAAGAGCGCGTGTAGAGACGTCACCCCTGTGGCGTCTAATCAATTAGGAATTAGGAATTTTTCTGAGATTCTGAGTTTCTAAAAAAAACAAGACCTCAGGAAGTCCTGAGGTCTTGAGTCGTATTTTTTTCCAGAAGTAAAGATTATCCGAGATAGCTCTTGAGGATTTTGCTTCTGCTAGTATGTTTTAAGCGTCTGATGGCTTTTTCTTTTATCTGTCTTACGCGTTCGCGTGTGAGGTCGAATTTCTCGCCGATTTCTTCGAGTGTCATTGGGTGACTTCCGTTGAGACCGAAATAGAGACGTACGACGTCGGCTTCGCGTGGAGTCAATGTTGAGATAGCGCGGTCTATTTCTTTTCTTAATGATTCATAGAGGAGCTCAGTCTCAGGAGTGATAACTTCGTCACTCTTCAAGACGTCGTACATATTGTTGTCTTCGTCTTGAACGAGAGGAGCGTCCATTGATACGTGGCGACCTGCGTTCTTCATTGATTCTTTTACTTCAGCCTCAGTGATGTCTAATGCTTCAGCGATTTCTTCTGCGTTAGGTTCGCGTTCAAACTCCTGTTCCAACTTGGCGTAAGTCTTGTTGATTTTATTGATAGAACCGATTTTGTTGAGAGGCAAACGGACTATACGTGATTGTTCTGCCAAAGCTTGGAGGATAGATTGACGGATCCACCATACTGCGTAAGAGATAAATTTGAAGCCTCTTGTTTCATCAAAACGTTGTGCTGCTTTGATCAAACCCAAATTACCTTCATTGATAAGGTCAGGAAGACTTAATCCCTGATTTTGGTATTGCTTAGAAACGGAAACCACGAAACGAAGGTTAGCCTTGGTGAGTTTTTCCAAAGCGATTTTGTCGCCTTGTCTGATTCTCTGTGCCAATTCTACTTCTTCGTCAGCTGTGATAAGTTCAACTTTACCGATTTCTTGCAAATACTTATCGAGTGACGCTGTCTCTCTGTTTGTAACCTGTTTGGTAATTTTTAACTGCCTCATATTTTAGTTTAGAGTTTAAAGTTTATAGTTTAGAGTAGTTGGAAAGTTTAGAGTTTAGTAGCTATGCTATTAACCACTTTAAACTCTACACTCTCAACTCTACACTTTTATTTATTTTTTGCTTTTGTGTTCAGGTTTGCCGCCTTTGTCGTTACCTTTTCTTTCGCCTTTGTTTTCGTTGCGTGGGCGTTCTGGTTTTTCGACGTAACCTTCAGGTTTTGGCAACAATGCTTTTCTTGAAAGGCGTAATTTGCCAGTCTTTTGTTCGACTTCGATAAGTTTCACTTCGACTTTATCACCTTCTTTGAATATGCCGTCCATGCTTTCGAGGCGTTTCCAGTCTATTTCAGAGATGTGTAACAAACCGTCTTTGCCAGGTAAAATTTCAACGAAAGCGCCGAAAGCCATGATTGACTTAACAGTGCCTTGATATATTTCACCTACTTCAGGGATAGCTACGATGCCGCGTACTTTAGCTTTAGCAGCTTCGAGGTCTTCCTTGTTTGTTGAAGCGATTTCAACAACGCCACGGTTTTCTTCTTCTGTAATGACGATGACAGTGTTAGTGACTTTTTGGATTTCTTGAACGACTTTACCGCCAGGTCCTATAACAGCACCGATGCAGTCTTTAGGGATAAAGACTTTCTCGATACGAGGAACGCTTTCTTTGTAGTCTTCTCTTGGTTCAGTGATTGTCTTAGCCATTTCGCCGAGGATGTGCATACGGCCAGCCTTAGCTTGTTCGAGAGCTTCTGTGAGAACTTCGTATGAAAGGCCGTCAACCTTGATGTCCATTTGGCATGCTGTGATACCGTCTTTAGTACCTGTGACTTTGAAGTCCATATCACCGAGGTGGTCTTCGTCGCCTAAGATGTCTGACAAGACAGCGTATTTTCCTGTTTCATTGTCTGTGATGAGACCCATTGCGATACCTGCTACAGGTTTCTTCATCTTAACGCCAGAGTCGAGGAGAGCGAGGGTGCCGCCACAAACTGAAGCCATTGATGATGAACCGTTAGATTCCAAGATGTCAGAAACGACGCGGATTGTGTAAGGATTTTCGTCGCCGCTAGGAATCATAGATTTAAGAGCTCTTTCGGCGAGGTTGCCGTGACCGATTTCACGACGGCTAACGCCGCGGCTTGGTTTGCATTCGCCTGTGGCGAAGCTTGGGAAGTTATAATGTAACATGAAGTTAGATGTGCCTTCAACGACAGCGCCGTCGATAGTTTGTTCATCTAATTTTGTTCCTAAAGTTACTGTTACGAGAGCTTGTGTTTCACCACGAGTGAAGATAGCTGAGCCGTGTGTTGAAGGGAGAACGTCGACTTCTGTCCAGATAGGACGGATTTGGTCTAACTTACGACCGTCTAATCTCTTTCTTTCGATGAGGATAGCGTCGCGGACAGCTTTGCGTTGGATATCGTGGAAATAACGTTTTGCCAATGAAGATTTTTCTGCGAGTTCTTCTTCGCTGAAGTTAGCGAGGTAAGATTCGAGGATAGCGCCGAAGTTAGCTTCGCGTTCGTGTTTGTTGGCGTTGCCTGTAAGAGCGAAGTCGTAACATGGTTTGTATAATTTTTCCATCATGTCAGCTCTTAATTCTTCGTCGTTGTTTTCGTGGCAGTATTCGCGTTTTGTCTGAGCTTTTTCAACTTTAGCTGCGAGGTCGATCTGAGCTTGGCAGTGAACCTTGATAGCTTCGTGAGCAGCTTTCAAAGCGTTGAGCATTACTTCTTCAGATACTTCTTTTGATTCGCCTTCAACCATGCAGATGTCTTTCATTGAAGCTGCAACCATAAGTTCGAGGTCGGCGTCTTTGAGGAGTTCTTCTTTAGGGTTGATGACGTATTCGCCGTTGATGTAAGCTACGCGAACTTCTGATATTGGACCGTGGAATGGTATGTCAGATACTGCGATAGCTGCTGATGCTGCGAGAGCTGCATAAGCGTCTGGCAATACGCCGACTTCACCAGAGATGAGTGTGATTTGAACTTGTGTTTCTGCGTGATAGTCGTCTGGGAACAATGGTCTCAATGCTCTGTCGACTAAACGAGAGATTAAGATTTCATAGTCTGATGGTTTTCCTTCACGTTTAAAAAATCCACCGGGGAATTTACCGGTTGCCGCATATTTTTCTTTGTAATCAACTGAGAGAGGCAAGAAATCTACATCGTCTTTAGCGTCTTTAGCTGTTACAACTGTTGCTAACAACATTGTTTTGCCGCATGTTACTACTGCTGCACCGTCGGCTTGTTTAGCTAAACGACCTGTTTCGATTGTGATTGTTTCGTTGCCGAGTTGGATGGTTTGTTTAATTCCTTCTGGACCCATTTTAGTTTTGTTTGTTTGTTTATATATAAATAATATTCCGCTGTGGTATGAAAATAAAATATACGCAAAAAAAAGGCAATCTACATTGCCTTTTTTTTTGCTATCACACATTTAGTGCTATTATTTTCTAATACCTAATTCTTTGATGATAGTACGGTATCTTTCGATATCTTTTTTCTTTAAGTAATCAAGAAGTCTTCTTCTTTTACCTACGAGACCAACTAATGAACGCATTGTAGCAACGTCTTTTTTGTTTTGCTTCATGTGTTCTGTTAAATGCTTGATTCTGAATGTGAACAATGCAATTTGTCCTTCTGCTGAACCTGTGTCTTGTGCATTTTTACCGTATGCACTGAAAAATTCTGTTTTCTTTTCTGCAGTTAAATACATATCTTTTATTTTTCTTCTTATTTACTTCTTTCTTTCGGACTGCAAAGATAGTACTTTTTTTGTTTGAAAAAACTTTTTTTTAAAAAAATATATTTTTTTGAACTAATATCTTTGTGTCTTTTGAATCTTACAGATTATTAAATAGTTACGCTGTTTTATAAAGCATGTCAGCTATCTTCTTTTACAAAAGAATGCTTGGAATATCATCGTCATCATCGCATACACTAACTCTTTCCTCTTCTTCTTTGGCAACGCTTTCTGTTCTTGTTGCGTTTTTCTTGTCGATAATTTCGTCGCTTTCTTCGTCTGTAATTATAACCTTCTTTCCGAATGATGGTATATATAACAACTTGATGTAGAAACTCCTGAACTTATCTGATTTTTCCAAAAATGGGACAAGAACGGAGGTGAAAATGATGGAGAAGAAGATGACGGAGAACACTATGTTGCCAACTCTTTCTGATCCTGCTAGCCCTGACTGTGAAATCATTGTGGCAAGTACTGCCGCTGCAAGTCCTCTCGGTATCATCATCGACAGAAAGGCTCTGTCTTTATTGCTTACATTATTAATATCTGACGGTAATGATATTCTTACTATAGGTATTCTTAAAATTATCAATATCACAGAGATTCCAAGTCCTATCAACAATGATGTCAGACTGTCAAATTTTATTGAAATGCCTACATACACAAAGAAGAAGGTCTTCATCAAAAATACGAGTTCGCTGAACAATGTCTTTTCCATCGGATTGAGCAGAGTCGGTCTTCTCTTGGTGAATTTCTTGAGCCATCTGTAGTGTATCATATCCATATTGGCCAATCCGATTCCAAATGCCAGCGCTGAGATGATGCCGCTGTAGCCTAATATCTCGTTGATGCCGTATATGATGAAAACGAATGCCGGTGTGGTGAAAATGGAATTGTTGATGGTTCTTACCTTATCGAGTACCATCGACCAGAATATAGAACCTAAAAAACCGATGAGCGATGCTAACAAGAATGAGGAGAATACTTGTCCGAAGATGATGCCGATTCTGAATTCTCCGTACTTGTATGATTCGAATATCGCCAAAGCGACGACGATACATAAAATTGCGCTGAATGCTGATTCAAGGATAAGTATTGTCTTGCTTTTTTCTCCTATGCTTATCTGTTTCACTAAAGGAATCGCTACTGCTGAAGAAGAGCCGCCTAAAGCTGCTCCAAGCATGAAACTGATGCCTGGGTTCATGCCTAATACCAGCCATCCTAATATGCCTATGGCTACGAATGTTACAATGAAGTTTACTATTGTCAGAGTGACGGTGTTCTTGATGGAGTCGGCTAATGTCTTGAATGATAATTCTGTTCCGCTTTCGAAAAGCAATGTCACGAGTGTGAGCTGTCCGAAAACATTGCCGATAGAACTTAATTTGTCAGCATCGACCAATTTGAGAAGAGGTCCGATGACAATGCCAATGAACATAAGCATCAATACGTCTGGAATTCTCTTCTTGCTGAATATTTCAGCAAACCAGTGCGCTGCAAATACTAAAGTTCCTAATGTTAATATAAGTAATGCTGGATCCATTGCAATTTTTTGCAAAGATAATAAAAAGGCTAAAGGCAAAAGACTAAAGGCAAAAGTTTTTTTAGTAATGGAGTGATGAGGTAATGGAGTCCGTAATGATATTTTCACATTACCGGAATTCCTAAATTCCTCAAATCCTCAAATCCTGAAATCCTCAAATCCTCCATCCACGAAATCGCACGAAATCGCACGAATATTCACGAATTTTTTTTCTGTGAAAACCACATCACCCCAACAACTTGTAGTCTTGTTGACTTGTAGTCTTCTTTCTTTGGGCGTTCCGGCTCCGCTTCGCTCCGCCGTCGGGCTTTCCGCTATATCTTTTTCCGCTGCGCTCCAAAAGGATGCCGCTCCAATCCCTAACGCAGGGGAGAATTCTAGAACTCTAGAACTCTAAAATTCTAAAGTTCTTCATTTAATCCATTTCCCCGTTTCAATCACCTTAATTCCTAATTCCTCATTCCTAATTCCTAATTTCCAGATGTAGGTTCCACTTTGCCAATTTGAAGCATCTACAGAAGTGACGTCGTCGGTTATTTCCTGTTCGTGAATTTTTCTTCCGTTTATGTCATAGACCGATAAAACAGCATTTCTCAAACCGGTTCTGATATTCATCTCATCACCGCCTGGATTTGGGTAAGCGACAGCAAGATGAAGATTATGAGCGTGCGCTTCTTCGATGTTGTCTGGTTCGAACCCAAAAACCGTTGCTGGGAATATGGCAATCGACTTGCCGTTATTTACCATAAGATTTCCGTTGTCAAGTGCTTTCAATGAATTAATATTTTTGTCGTAGTATAGGGTTCGTATAGAATCCAAATCTGAATCAAGGCGTTCAATTACACACCATTGAATATTTTCCCAAACGTTATAATTACATGCATAATATAAGGTATTATTTGGCGCAATGTCTATAGAATTAATATTGGGAGAATGATCGCGTGCTGTAGAACTACCTCTAATTATATAGTTTATTATTGGTATGGGGGTGCCTTCAGATGTGCTTTCCAAATCATCATTTAGTTTGTACAATCTGCTGTCATTGTATTCACTGCTATTGTGATTGATTATATTGTTTGCTGTAGTTGATAAATATGTTATGCCATTATTGTCTTTAATTACAGAAAGGTCCTTTAGAGGCTCAATTATTCCTGCATCAGCCGGATAATCGCAATGACGCATAAGTCTCGTGGCTATATGATCCAATTGCTTGTCAAAATACCATATTCTCCCATGCCAATAATTGGTATAATATGACTCATACAAGATATAAAGAGAATCGGTTTTTATCATTTGGTTTCTACGTAAATAGGCTTGCATAAAACCACCATACGATTCTCGCTCATAACCCTTAATATCTATAATCTCGCCATCGAAATTCATTCTGAACAAGAAAAGGGAATCGTGACCACGAGGATTCTCATAATCTAGACTTACTATTTTAAAAAATGCTCCTATTATATTGCCTTCATCTTCAAAAGCCGAGAATAAACATATATTGCCACTGTGTTCATTTGGCAAGTATTCCCACTGTTCCCAACCTCTCTTTTCAAATGTATCTATGGTAAAACAGTGCTCATGATTTTTTACGATATTAAGTTCATCGTCTAGTTTAGACAAGACTAATCTAGCATCACCTGGATGGTCGGCATAGTTTTGGAAATAATTGAAACTTAAGTAGTCGTGTTCAGGACTGTATGTTGAAAGGGCAAAAAGTTTTCCTTCCTTTTCGAAAAGATATGGAGCAGACGACGTTGTTGTGTATCCTGGACGGAAAAAACTGTTTCGTGCTATTTCTTCGCCATCACGAGAAATGACGGCAACAGCAGGATGTGCTGAATAAAAATCTCCATATCCGCTTCTGTAATAGAATGAGGAGGCTACACCAATGTTTCCGTTTGACAGTTCTTTAGCATCACAGAAACTGAATTCCTCATTACCGTTTGGATTATTGTCTATGACATATTCCCAAAGATATGGAGTTTGATCGTTACTAGTACCTTTTTCGCTGGCACTATTTAAATAACTTTTTGATTTGCGAATCTTAATCAATTCTTCTTTTGTAAAGTTATTGTTTAGTTCTTGGGATATAGCACTATTAACCCCGCATAATAGGAGGGCTAATAGTGTAAATAATTTTGTATTCATAAAAATCAGTTTTCTGGTACAATTAAGAAGCAACATTAAAATAAGTGATAATCTCTTTGTCATAAATTTGAATTTTAGGTGGGTTCTATTTATTATCAATTTTCCTACATCAATGGATAGAACCCATTTTTTCCACGTCAGTAGTTTTTATTCTCTATTATGTTCCGCAAATTTTATATTTTATTTGAAAAAAGCAAGTGGTTTTGAAATTTTAAAGCTCTACGTGAGATTATCTTATATACCCCTCAATTCCTTAGATCCTCAATTCCTCAATTCCTCAATTCCTCAGTTCCTACTTAACCCATTTTCCTTCTTCAATTTTCAATTTTCCATTTTCAGTTTTCAAATCCCAAATATAGGTTCCAGAGTTCCACCTTGAAGCATCTACTGAAGTGACATCATCTGTTATTTCTTGTTCATGAATTTTTCTTCCATGCATATCATAAACTGATAAAACCGCATTCCGTAATCCGCATCTGATATTCAATATTTCGCTGCCTGGATTTGGGTAAGCCATAGCGAGGTGCAATCCGTATTCGTGTAATTTTTCAGTGTCTTCAAAACCAAATAATGATGCCGGAATTTTTGTGATGTATTCTGCTCCGCAAATTAACAGACTGCCTCCTTTTGTTGATTTTATAGACCTGATTTCTCTATCATAAAACAATGTAGATATGGTATCTAAATTCGGACTGATATGTTCGATGATGCTATACGGATTGCCATCCCAATCATAAACACATGCGAAATACAATGTGGTGTCGGGAGCGGCATCAACAGCTCTAAACATAGGTGATATTTCGTAAGTGTTGGCATATCCTCTGATTATGTATTCTGTTGTTCCTATAAGTTCAGCCGAAGCATCAATGTCATCATTTATTTTATATAATCGACAGTCGTTGCAAAAATCACTATTGGGGTTTTGTATGCAGGAAACTGTCGTTGACAGATATGTCAAGCCATTATTGCCTCTGACTACGGAAACATCTTTTAAAGGATCTGCGTCAATATTACCATTGTTATATCCGTAATGTCTAATATATTTTGTTTCCACCAAATTAAACTCTTTGTCGTAATAATTAGCCTTGCCGTGAAATCCATTATGGCTGTGAGTTTCATAGAGGATATAGTGTGTGTCTGTACTTACAATCTGATTTCTTCGATAAATAGCTTGAAACCAGCCTCCATGCGATGGTATCTCATATCCTTTTGAGGCTATTATCTCACCGTCAAAATTCATTCTAAAGAAAAACAATGAGTCAAAATCTTCCTCTTGGAATGCACTGACGATCTTAAAATATGCACCTATTATGTTGCCTTCATCTTCAAATGCTGAAAACAAAAACAAGTTTCCGCTAAATTCGTTGGGATGATATTCCCATGAAGGATTTCCAATATGCTCAATAGTGTCAATAGGAAAACGATGTTCGTGATTTTCCAACAGATTAAGATCTTCATCTAATTTATATAATGCAAGTATGGCATCTGTCGGAGGGTTGTCGTAGTTCTTAAAATAATTGAAACTAAGAAAGTCGTGTTCCGGACTATATGTTGAGAGAGCATAAAGGTAACCGTCTTTTTCAAAAATATAAGGTGCATTTGACGTTGAAGTATAACCCGGACGGAAGAAATTGTTACGTGCTATTTCTTCTCCATCTGGCGATATCAATGCAACAGCAGGATGCGATGAATAGAAATCGCCGAAACCGCTTCTGTAATAGAATGAAGAGGCTACGCCTATGTTGCTGTTTTGCATTTTTAAGGCATCGAAAAACTCAAATAACTCATCGCTGTCGGGGTCATTGTCTAAGACATATTCCCAAAGATATGGTGTGTTTTCTGAAATTTGTCGTTTGCTTATGCTGTCATATTTATAAGTCCTCTGCTTACGCATATTGACAAGCTCTTCTTCTGTAAAATCATGATTGAAACTCTGGGAAATGGCATTGTGACCCAATAATAAAACCAATGTTAAAAGCAAGTATATTTTTTTCATATCTCTTTGTTTATTTTGTTATTGAAATCTTTTTAGTCACGATGTAGCCTTTTTCATCAGTGATGTTGAGAAGATAAATGCCAGTAGTAAACTCTTCAATATTTATATTGATTACATCTTCATTGCAATCTATTTTCTTAACTATCTGTCCCGTTGTGTTGTATATCACAATCTGTTTCATTGATTTACCTTCTATCGTCAATGTTTCTTTTGCAGGATTAGGATATATATTATAGGATTCTTCTGACTTCATTTCCTGCACGGCATTGCCTTCTCTCGAATACAGATTATGAGAAGCCTGATAGCCGAAATCGCCGTCGCCATCGATGACGACATTTCCGTAACCGTCGATTATTCTGTAGTATCCGTCGCCTACATCGCAGCATATTCCATTGCCAACCATGTCGTTGATGACAAATTTAAGACATTGTTCTGCCGAGACATCTACTGTGACAGTGTGTAGCTCTGTTGCAGATACCTGTCCGAAATAATATTCGTAAGGACCGCCTGAAGCGACAATGTTGTCGTTATCATCCAAGAGTTGCCATGTGGTCTCGTGTCCGTTTCTGTCCTGCATTATTTCAATGGTGATTTCGTCATTTTCTCCTTCCAACGGCAGCATCGTCAAATCTTCATTTGTCGAGATGAAGGTCTTGCTGCTGTTGAATGCCACGCCATTAGCTTCGATTATCTTGAAATCTATCTTATGTTCTCCTATAGGAACCTCCATGTCAAACTCTATCTTTCCCGTTTCATAAGAAGCTATTTTTCCGTTCCATTCATATTCAAAAGTGTCGCCATTGTCTATCTCCATCTGCATCTTGATGGATGTCAGTTCATCGAGACCTCGGTTCATCATATTGAGAGTGAAAGTCTTGTTGCTCGAACATACCGATTCATTTCTTTGTTCTATTTTATCTATATAAGGAAATACAGCTTCTTGAGTGCCCAAAAGATATGGTAACTGAGCGACATTCTGTATAGGGAACGAAATGCCGTAATCCATATTATCGGAAACAAATGCAATGAAATGTATATTATTAAGATCGACTATTACGCCATTAGGGTCGCCGATGGTTTTAGGAATTTCGTAGTTGTAGGTTTTTCTTATCAAGGTGCCTGCTTTTGTCGGACTTATCGTCTCTCCCCAAGTAGGAGTGATGATGTCGCGAAGAGTATGCATGTGGCAATAGTTGCCATCGACAAATTGTTCCGGGTTGCTTTCACCATGGTTTTGTGATCCCCAGACACTATCTTGCGTCATTGCTATAGTTAGATAATTGATGTCGAAATCGCTGTCGGAAGTGTAATATATCTCCACTATAATTTCGGCATTATGGGTCTCTTGGTCAACAACAACATTACCTGCGATATTGCATGTTGCCACATCATCTGATAATTCATATATTTTGCTTTCCCACCATGCTGTAGATATATCTCCTGGTTCTCTGTTCACCAATCCGGAAGGAACATAGCCTACTCCTATGGTATGAGTGATTGTTCCTCCGTCTTCAGTCTTGAAGTTAGGATAGGTATCCGGTTCCAATGCTTCATGAATGTTTATCAGGAAAAGACGTCCCGGGTTTTCTCTCATCAGTCTATTGGCGAGCATGTGTCCTTCAGGACAGGCATGGCAGTTTCTTCCAGTGAATTCCTCGATGAGCATATTTTTTAGTGATGGATTCGTTGAGACATATTGAGGTGTGTCTTGGGAAAACATCTTGCCTCCTAATAAGAGTAATAATGATAAAAATGTGATGGATTTTTTCATAAAACTAAAATTTGATTTTCCAAAAATATACAAAAAAATATGAAAAAAGTATTGCGTGTGTCGTAGTCAATACTTTTTTCATATAAAACTTATGATATTCAATAAAATATACGATTGGAATTCCATATATGATTTTCGCAGTAGGGATAAATATATGGAATTCAGGGGTGAAAAAATATCGTTTTTAATTAGTGAAAGGCCTCATAATCTCATCCAATGATTTTACACCTGTACTTTTTAAGATAGAGTTACGGTACTTGCTGATGGTGTTCTCGCGTAGATTCAAGATGAGTGCTATTTCTTTTATGCGAAATGAGAGGAAAGAAAGCAGACAAACAGCTTGCTGCGATTCTGTCAGGTGTGGGTATGTACTTTTGAATTTTTCAAAAGCATCTGGATAAAACGTATTGAATTCTTTTAGTATGTTTTCGTAAACATTGTCTTTCTGTTTGTGGTAAATTGTAAATGCTTTTTGTCGTAGCACGTTGTTGATTATCTCTTCTTGTTTGAGTATGTTTTTGTTATATTGTTTTTTATTGAAAATGAATATATATGATGCTAATAAAATGACAACTATGATGACTGATGTGTAAATAATTCTTTTTTGTTTGTTTTTCTGTTTACGCAGTGTGTCTAATTTCGCTTCGAGTTCTATCTTGTATTTGTCGTAATGTTCGCTTAAATACAAATCGTCACGATGTCTGTTCTCTTGTAATTTGAAATAAGATTCAGAATATTTTTTACATAAATTCATGCTGTCGATATTATTCTCTTCTTCATATATGTCTGCTAAATACTCCATTATTACACAGCGTTGTATTTCTGGGAACTCCTTTATATTAAAAGTCTTCAATAGGTATGGTTTTGCTTCAAGTTTGTAACCTGGTGTATCGTATAAACACATGCCGTAGGCTACCGAATCTCTTCTTGTGTCTAATCCGCGTCTGTTCTTAAATGCTATTCTTTCTCGTTCTACCCTAAGACTGGAGTCGTCATCTTCTATATAGTATAACGCCGTTGACAGTGCAGTCTTTACTTTTAAATATGGCTCGATATAATCGGTGGTGGTGTCTAAGTAAGGTTCTGCTAATCTGATGTAATACATTATTTCTGTAGTGTCGTTAGTTGTTGAAGAATAAGTCAGTGCTAAATCGGCAGCCAATATTGCCATCATGTTTGAGTCGATGTTCATCTCTTGATAATAAAGTGCTCTTTTGAGAGCGTCAATCTGAGTGTGTCTGCTCATCTTTAAAAACATGATTTTAGACATTTCATAGTATGTTTTAGAGACAAGAGAAATTTCTTCTTTGCTCATGTCTTCGGGAAGGATTTCCAACAATCTGGCGGCTTCAATGAATTTTGGGAATGCTTTTAACAGACTGTCGTTTTTTATTACAGTGTCTGGTATTAAATTACAGCCTTCTTCATAATAATTCAGAGCTCTTAAATATGTTTCAGAATGTTCTTGCTTGTGGTTACAGCAAAAGAAAGAAAGCATAAAAAATAGTGCCGATATTATTACAAAGAATTTTTTCATAATGAATTATTTGTTTACAAGTATAGATGATTTTTATTTAATAAGTCTTTTGTCTTTTGTCTTTTGTCTTTTGACATTAATCAGGTTTTCTGTTTCTTTTTCTTTGCTGCAGGGAATAATACATTATTTAATATGAGTCTGTAACCTGGAGAATTAGGATACATGTCGAGTTCTGTTGGCGGGTCGCCTACGAGATGCTGGTAGTCTTCAGGGTCGTGGCCGCCGTAGAAGGTGAAGAATCCGTTGCCGAAGTTGCCGTGTATGTATCTGTCTTCGTTCAATGCGGCATTGTCGCCCAAGACGACGATGCTAGGTTTTACAAATCTCTTGTCGAAGGCAGTTGTCTGTCCCATGAATCCTTTTATGAGTCTTTCGTGCGACTGTGTGAGCATTGTCGGGACAGGATCCCATTTCGCTGAGAAGTCGAAGAGGAGAAAATAGTCGTTGTTTTCCTTCACCGATTTAGAGCGGTTCAATGTGACGTCGATGTTAGAGACTTCATATTCCTGCGGGTTTGTTGATATAGTGAAGTCGGTGAATGCGAAGCAGTTTTCGTAATTTAGTTTCTGGGGAGCGCCTGGAGTCATGCCATCGCCGTCGAACATCACGTCGCAAATGTCTATGCCATCTGCTGCCAATGCGATGTCGAAGCTGTCGGGTGCCGAGCACATGGAGAATAGGTATCCTCCGCCTGCTACGAAGTCGCG
Source organism: Bacteroidales bacterium (assembly GCA_045634185.1). Taxonomy (GTDB): domain Bacteria; phylum Bacteroidota; class Bacteroidia; order Bacteroidales; family F082; genus Limimorpha. The sequence goes on from JAZQZR010000018.1 coordinate 43,796, forward strand.
TATCTTCTTCACTACAGCGAGTTTCAGTTGTGACACCTTGTCATAACCATGACGTCGCGCTGTCTCTTCCTGTTTCTTGACGTCATCTTGATACCAAGGATAGTTGCGATAGCGTGCCCAGAATTTTCCGTATTGTCCGGTGAAGTCTTCATGATGCATGTGAAGCCAGTCGTAAGTCGGGAGCACGCCTTCCATCACTTCGTCGTCGTAAATGATGTCGTAAGGAATCTCGGCGTAGGTGAGGGCGAGTGTTACTGCATCGTCCCAAGGTAAAATGGTTTTCGGAGCATAAACGGCAAGGCGAGGAACCTTCTGTAGTTTCATCTCGTCCATATTGACGTTAGGGTCTGCAATTTCGGCGAGTATGCCTTCTGCCTGGACATCGGCTATGACTTGGAAAGAGACGTCGCGTAATTTACATTCTCTCTCGAACATATCGTGATAGGGGATGAGATAACTGCCGCCTTTATAATTAAGGAGCCAGCTTATCTCCACTTCGCGTTCCAGGATCCAATAAGCAACGCCGTAAGCCTTCAAGTGATTAGTCTGAGTCTCATCCATCGGGATGAGGATATATGCGGCATTGAGATTTGTCAGCGAAAGCAACGATAGTAATATGATTAATAAGTATCTCTTCATCAATAAAAATTTAGTTTTGCAAAGATAAAAAAATTATACACGAAGTCGGCTCACAGCTCATTGCTCGCAGCAAAAAAATAAATATCATTTATTGATGTATTTTTGAATATTATTTTATTATTTTTGCGTTCTAGAAAAAATTAATTTAATCATTCATTATATCATGGAAAATACAGAAAATTTAAAGAAGACCGTTTTTAACGAAATGCACCGTGAAATGGGTGCTAAGATGGTTCCTTTCGCAGGTTTTGACATGCCAGTTCAATTTGAAGGCGTTAACATCGAACACGAAACAGTTCGTAAAGGTGTTGGTGTTTTCGACGTTTCACACATGGGTGAATTCCGCGCTAAAGGTCCTAAAGCTTTCGCTTTCGTACAACGTTGCACAACAAACGACGTTGCAGCTTTGACAGACGGTAAAGTTCAATATACATGTTTACCAAACGGTAAAGGCGGTATCGTTGACGATATGTTAGTCTATCGCGTTGCTGAAGATGAATACTTTATGGTTCCTAACGCTGCTAACATCGACAAAGACTGGGCATGGATGTCAGCTATCGCTTTAGAAATGGGTATGGAACTCGGCGTTGAATTCGTAAACGAAAGCGACCAATGGTCACAACTCGCAGTTCAAGGTCCTTTGGCACTCAAAGCTATGCAAAAGCTTACAGCTACAACAGTTGAAGATATGGAATACTACACATTCAAAATCTTAGAATTTGCTGGTGTAAAAGACGTTATCTTCTCAACAACAGGTTACACAGGTTCAGGCGGTTGCGAAATCTACATGCCAAACGACGCTGCTATCGAAATCTACAAGAAAGTTCTTGAAGCTGGTGCTGAATTCGGTATCAAACCTGCTGGTCTCGGCTCACGCGACACATTACGTCTCGAAATGGGATTCTGCTTATACGGCAACGATATCTGCGACACAACATCTCCAATCGAAGCTGGCTTGGCATGGATTACAAAATTCGTTGACGGCAACGACTTCGTTGACAGAGAATACAACGAAAAACAAAAGACAGAAGGCGTTACACGTCAATTACGCGCTTTCGAAATCACAGGCAAAGGTATCGCTCGCCACGGTTATGAAATCTGCGACGCAGAAGGCAACGTAATCGGTGAAGTTACTTCAGGTACAATGGGACCATCTGTAAAGAAAGCTATCGGTATGGGTTATGTAGCTAAATCACACTGCAAATTCGGTAACGAAATCTTCATCAAAGTAAGAGAAAAACTCATCCCTGCAACAATCGTAAAACTTCCTTTCTATAAAGGAGAATAATAAAATAAAATCTTGATAAAAAAAAGAGGGCTCAGCCCTCTTTTTTTTATCAAGATTTTTCATATCTTTACGGCTTAAAAATCTTATAATATGAAAAAGTGTTTTCTACTTGTATTGATGTTTGTAATGTACGCATTTACAAATATATCAGCTCAGAATGTTAGCATTGACAGAGCAAAAAAAATAGGAGAATTATTTGCTAAAGAAAGTACTTCAATTGGTAGAGAAAGAACTGCCGTAAATGCATCTCATTCTCATACATTCGTTTCTCACGAAGGACAACCTTCTTTATATGTGTTTAATATTGAAGGAGGAGGCTTTGTAATCGTTTCTGCAGAAGAGAAAGTTAAGCCTGTTCTGGCATATTCGGAAAAAGGTTCTTTCGATGCCAATAACATAGCTGATGGATTCGCTTATACGATTTCATCATATCAAGAAGAGATTGATTATGTGAGAAAAAATAATATCGCAGCAACCGAAGACATTGTCAAGGAATGGAAACTGGTCGAGACAAAAGGCCGTATCACAGAAGCAAGAAGCAAATCTGTTCCATATCTCTTGACAACGACATGGAACCAGAATTATCCTTACAATTCTTTATGTCCTGAAGACACTGCCGGCAACGGAGGCCACGTTTATGCAGGATGCGTCGCGACAGCTATGGCTCAGGTTATGAATTATTGGGGATATCCTGCTAAAGGAAACAGTTCCTATTCATATGTACCTTACAATTGGAGTTACGATCAAATCTATACTTATCCAGAACAGACAGCCAATTTCGGCGAGACTTATTATCATTTTGAAAAGATGGTGGATAATCTAGATTCGTTAAGCTCAGATGAAGAGATTTATAATATTGCGCTTCTTCAATGGCATTGCGGCATCTCTGTTGAAATGATGTATAGTCCTGAAGGCAGCGGCGCTTATTCTTCAGACGTGCCTTTTGCTGCAAGTCAGTTTTTCGGTTATAACTATGCCGATATGCTTGATATGTGGGATTATGACAACGAGGAATGGGCTGCGGCGCTTAAAGAAGAACTCGACAAAGGTCGTCCGATGTATTATTCCGGTCAGGATGATGAAGGCCGCGGCGGACATGCTTACGTCTGTGACGGCTACGATGAAAACAATTTCTTCCATTTCAACTGGGGATGGGGCGGCCGCGACGACGCCTACTGTGCAATAGGCGCTCTCAATACAACAAAATATTACTTCAACACTTGGAATGAGGCTATAGTCGATTTCTATCCTAAAGATAATGATAACTATTATCATTACCCAGAGAAAATCAAAGACCTGACTCTTGTGGAAAATGATGATAATACAGCCGCGATAATTAGTTGGACCAATCCTTCAAAAAAGATATTGGGTGATAATCTGACATCAATAGATACTGTTTTCTTGCGTCGTGACTTTGAAACAATAGCAACATTTACTGACGTACAACCTGGTCAGTCAATGACATATACTGATGTAGTTGAAACATCCGATTTATATAATTATTCAGTTTATGTTAAAAATGAAGCTGGCAATTCTCAGCCGGTTTACGAACAGATGTTAATAGGTGAGAAATGTGAAATAATTTTCGATTTGAACGATGAAGGCGGCGACGGATGGAAAGGCGGCAGCATCTCCGTGTTTAATGATGGAAAGAGAATAGCTATAGTTACTTTGGAAGACGGCGACAATGCTGTAGATACCCTTTCTCTCCTCAATGGCGAACTGACTTTCGTCTGGAACAAATGCTGGTACTCAGAAGAGCAATATTACACTTGTGACGAAATCTCATTCGTGATAAAAGATAAAGATGAAAATGTCTTGTATCAGTCGGAAGGCGAGATGCAGCCAGGTGTCTTCATGACATACGATAACAACTGCTCTCTTGATGTGGAAGAAATAGAAAATTCCAATGAATCACTTTCGATTTATCCTAATCCAACAAATGGAAAACTCAATATTGAAGCCGATGGCATTGTTGAAGTGGAAGTGATAAATATAGTCGGCCAGAGTGTCCTAGCAGTTAAAGTCGATGCCGACTCTTGTGAAATTGATATGACAGGTCTTAATGCCGGTGTGTATTTTGTAAATGTCAAGACTGAAAATGAAATCAAAACAAAGAAAATAATATTAACAATTTAAAAAGTAACTTAATTAAAATGAAGAAATTATTACTTGTTTCTTTAGTCCTTGTTTTATCATTAGGACGATTGTTTGCAGGACCAGTTGACGTCAAGACTGCAAAGATGATAGGAGAGAAGTTCGTAAGAGCTAATATGGAGACTCTTAGAAACTTCCAGTCAACAAAGCACGTTAAGACAATAAGCGATGACAAAGGCAATGCATGTCTTTATATCTTTAACATCGATGATAAAGGTTATTACATCGTTTCAGCTGATGATAGAGCAAAACCTATCTTGGCTTATTCGGATGAAGGTGCAATAGATGTTGACAATATGCCAGGCGCAATGTCATATTATTTAAGCCGTTATACAAGCGCTATCTCTTATGCTATAGAAAACAACGTTGAAGTTGAACAGGAAATAGCAGAAGAATGGAATCTTGTTAGATCAAAAGGCGTTGTTACAGAAAACAGACTTGACAGAGCTGTAACTCCATTGATTAATTTGATGTGGAATCAAGATAATCCATATAACTACTATTGCCCAACAGCTACTGGCGGTCCTGGCGGCCGTGCTTACGTTGGCTGCGCTGCCGACGCTATGGCGATGGTTATGAAATACTGGAACTATCCTGACGCAGGCGTTGGTGAACATTCATATATCCCACCAGGATTCCCACAACAATCAGTGACATTCGGCGCTGAATATGATTGGGATAACATGCCAATCCAAATCACTCCATCATCACCACAAGTCAATATCCAGGCTATCGCTTTGTTGATGTATCACTGTGGCGTAAGTATCAACATGGGTTACGGCGCACAAGGTAGCGGCGCTTATTCTTCAGACGTCCCAGAAGCTATGGAGTCACACTTCAAATATACAGGTAAAATGCAACTCAAATGGAGAGAATATTACGAGAAGAAAGAATGGGAAGACATGCTCATCAATAACTTCAACCAAGGATTCCCAGCATTCTATGCAGGTCATGACAACGGAACAAACGGTCACGCTTTCGTTTGTGACGGTTATACCGACACACGTTATTTCCACTTCAACTGGGGCTGGTCAGGATATTACAACGGCAACTTCGCTATCGATGCAATCAACCCTCCAGGATGGGTGTTTAACGATGGACAAAACGCTATCTTCGATATGATTCCAGCTTATGCTTACGATTGCTTGGCAACAGCACCTGTTATCGAGACAAAAGCTAACACAGCATATTCTTACAAAGGAACAGTCAAAGTCAATGTGCCAACAACATCAGAATCAGGCGTTGAACTTACAGCAATCGACAAAGTCGTTATCTTGAGAGACGGCGTTGAAGTGTATTCAGAGTCAAACGTAACACCAGGTTCAGTAGTAGTTTTTGAAGATGAAGTCAGTGAATATGACTGCTATTATTATACATCATATATCGTTTCTAATGGCATTATCGGACGCTGGAATTCAGAGCCATTGTTATATGGTCCAACTTGCGAATGGAAACTCATCGCTACAACAACAAGTTTCCAAGGCTGGAACGGCGCATTCTTAAACCTTTTGACATCAGAAGGAACAGTGTATAAACAAATCACTGCAACAAGCTCTACACCTATCAATGAATTCATTCCAGTTCCAGAAGGTAATATGTCTATCCAATGGACTGCTCCAACATCTCCAATAAATTCTTTGACAATTAAAATCAAGAATTCTTCAAACGAAACAGTCTATGAATATTCAGGTTCATCAGCAGGTTTGACACCAGGAACAATTTATTCAGGTGAAAACAGCTGTGAAAACTGTCAGGCTCCAGAAAATCTTAAGGCTGAAGAAGTTCTTCATAATGGAACTAATGGCGTTATGATTTCATGGGATAAAGTTGGACAACCACAGTCATACAAGGTTTATAGAAGCTCGGATAATGAAAATTACACAGAAATAGCTACTGTTGAATCATCAGCATCTCAATATTTCGATGCAATTGAAGCTGGTAAATATTACTATCAAGTTACAGCTTATAACAGCTACTGCGAATCAATGCCAGCAACAACAGCCGACGGCGAACAAGATTATGTCATGATTGACGTGACATCTATCGAAGAAAATGTTATAGGCGCTATAGTGTTCCCTAACCCAACAACAGGCAACTTGAACATCAATGCAGAAGGCATGACAAATGTTTCACTATATAACATGGTAGGACAAAAAGTCGTTGACTTAGCTGTCGATACAGATCAATATGTATTAGATATGACAACAATGGAAGTTGGCGTATATATGTTGAAAGTCACATCAAGAAACGGTGAGATGACACAGAGAATCGTGTTGATGTAAAGACTACAGGACAACAAGACAACAAGATGGAGCGCTCTTATGATAGGGCGCTCTTTTTTTTAGACAACAGACAACAGACAACGGAGGCGGAGCCGGAACGCCCAATATAAGAGAAGTTAAGTTGTTGTTTTTCAAAAATATGAAGGTATTTATACCACAAAATGTAATGAAATAAATCTTGACCGTAATATTTGATGTGTTTAATTTTGTGGCGTTAAACAAATGAATAAAGTTATATTGAAAATAACATTCATTTTTTTGCAACAAAATGTTATATTTATTGAGGAAAATCAAGAAAAAAATATTAAATTTGCCGACTAATTAAAATTGAAAATTATCCACAAAAAAATTACCAAATGAAAAAATCATTTTTATTAATCGTTATCATGTTGGCATTTGGTTCTCTTTTTGCAAAACCTGTTGATGTTAACAGAGCAAAAGAGTTAGGCCAAAAATTCGTTAGCGCCAACTTTGTAAAGAACAACTCAGGCCTTGAATTGGTTTACACAGCTAATTCAGAAAATGGCGAAGCATGTTTCTATGTTTTCAATGTTGAAAACTATGGTTACATCATGGTCTCAGCAAGCGATTGCGCTCACCCAATTCTTGCTTATTCAGAAGAAAGCACATTCGACATTAACAATGTAGCTCCAGGTCTCAGTGATATGATGCACGTATATACAGAGGCTATCACTTACGCTATCAAAAGCGATGCAAAAGCAGCATTGGACATCGAGTCAGAATGGAAATCATTAGAAAATTCTGGTAAAATAAAACCAGCTATGAGAGGTCAAAGCGTTGATCCATTATGTACAACAAAATGGAACCAATCATGGCCATACAACAAATTCTGTCCAGATCAACCAGCTAACTGGGCTTCAAACGGTCACGCTGTTGTTGGTTGCGTTGCTACAGCAATGGCACAAATCATGGCATATTGGGATTATCCAACACAAGGACAAGGCACAAAGACATACGTTCCATATTGTCAAGAATGTCATTCAGGTGCATATCCACAACAAACAGTTAACTTCGGTGCAACAACATACGACTGGGAAAATATGGTTGACGCTATTTCTTCAACATCACCAGTTGAACAAATTGACGCTATCGCTACAATCAGCTACCACTGCGGTGTTTCTGTAGAAATGATGTACGACCACCATGGTGGAGGTAGCGGTGCATTCTCAACAGACGTTCCTGCAGCTATCAGCAACTACTTCAAATATGCTCCATCAACAGTTGTTAACAGACAAAACAACCAAACATGGGATGAAGATTTGAGAAATGCAATCAGAATGGGTCGCCCTGTTTATTATTCAGGTTTCGATGAAGAAGGTGGCGGTCACGCTTTCGTATGTGACGGTTACGATGACAACGGCTTGTTCCACTTCAACTTCGGTTGGGGCGGTGCTAGCGACGGTTACTTCACAACAGAGGCTATGGATTATCACGTCAACTCATCAGCTATCATGAACTGGATGCCAAATGACGTTTATCAATCAACAGCTCAAGCTCCAACTTCACTGACAGTAACTCCAGCAGATAACAATGCATTGTCAGCAACACTCACATGGACAAACCCAACCAAATTCATCAATGGTTTAAGCATCACATCAATCGACAAAATCGTTGTTGAAAGAAACGGTAAAGTTATCCACGAAGAAAATAACCCTTCAGCAGGTGCATCAATGACATACGTTGACAACAACGTTCCATGCTTCAGCTACTTCGATTACTCAGTTTACGCTGTTATCAACGGTGAAATCGGTAACATCAATACAGTTAAGAAAATCCAGTTCGGTCCAACATGCGGATGGAAACTTATCCTCCAATCATCAGCATTCCAAGGTATGAAAGGTGCATCAGTATCAGTATTTGATGCAGCTGGTGTTGAATTCGAAAAGAAAACAACTACAACATCAACTGCAACAACATTCGATATCAATGTTCCTCTCGGTTATGTTCAATTCTCATGGAATCCTCACGCAACAACACAACCAGCTTATACTCTCAATTTAGTTGTTAAAAATCCAGCTGGTGAAACAGTTTATAACTATTCAGGAAGTTCAGATGAAATGGCATCAGGCGTATTCTTCACAACAGAAAATACATGTGGCAATGCAACACAATGTGATGCTCCATCTAACTTGACAGCTAGTACATCAAACGGCGAAATGAAATTGTCTTGGACAGGTGCTGGTAACCCAACATACGGTTATAACATTTACCGTGATGGCTTACTCATCGGTCTTACACAAGAAACATCATTCGTTGACGAAGATATGCCATTCGGCGGTCACTGCTACCAAGTTACAGCATTATGCGAAGGCGGTAACTCAGCTATGTCAAACGAAGCATGTGGCGTTTTGACTGAAGGTTGTGACCCAGCAACAGCTCTTACAATAGAACTCGCTAACAACAAGAAAGCTAAACTCTCATGGATTAAACCAGAAAACTCAGATATAAGTGGTTACTACATCATGAGAAAAGAAGGCGATAATGGCGAATGGATGAGAATCAAGATTCTCGGCGCTAATAAAGACGATTATACAGATAATAGCTCTTTAACATACGACAACTGGTACTTCTATAAAGTTATTGCTTATTACCAATCAACAGATTGTTTGTCAGCTCCAGCAAAATCTTTATATGCTCCAAATGAATACTTCGTTAAATTCTACTACTCAGAAACAGGTATAGAAGATGTAACAGTTGGACAAGTAGCTATCTATCCAAACCCAGCTAACGACCAAATCACAGTTGAAGCTACAAATATTGAAAATATTACAATCTTCAATATGATGGGTCAAAAAGTATATGAATCATCAGTCAACTCAGATAACGTAGTTCTCAATATGAGCGACTTCAACGCTGGTATGTATATGATCAACGTTAAGACAGCTGAATTCGAAACAACACAACGTATCTCTGTTGTTCATTGATAAAGACAACAAGTCTACAAGACTACAAGTGGAGACGCTACTGTTAAAGTGGCGTCTCTTTTTTTTAGGAATTTAGGATTTTAGGGGACTCCAATAATTTTCTTAAGTTCTAGAATTCTATAGTTCTAAAATTCGTCCTGCGTTAGGGATTGGAGCGGCATCCTTTTGGAGCGGAGCGGAAAAAGATATAGCGGAAAGCCCGACGGCGGAGCTGGAAGCGTAGCCGGAACGCCCAGATAAAGTGGATAGATGAGCAAATGGTATGATGACGATGGACAACAAAAAAGCTCAGGATTTCAGTGAGTGCTGATATTCTGAGCTTTATTTTTTAATGATAGAATTACAATCAATTTTTCTTTTCCCAGGTTTCGAATCTGTAAGAACAGTCGACTTGAGGGTCGTCGTCGATGACTTCTAACTCTGTCAGGTTCCATTCTTCGAAGTTGATGATAGGGAAGAAGGTGTCAGCTTCGTAGTCTTTGTCGACTCTTGTGAGATATAAAGTGTCGGCCATTCCGAGGAATTGTTCGTAAATCATACCGCCGCCCATGATGAATATCTCTGCTTCGTTTTCGACGAGTTTCATAGCCTTAGGAATTGATGTTGCCAATTCGAATCCTGCTGGAGCTTCGTCGAGTCTGTCGGAGATGATGACGTTGCGTCTGTTAGGCAATGCTTTCTGTCCTGGCAATGAGACGTATGTGTTGTGTCCCATGATGACGCATTTGCCTGATGTCACTTTTTTGAAATGTTTGAGGTCGTTAGAGATGTGCCATAATAACTGACCGTTTTTGCCGATAGCTCTGTTCTTTGCCATCGCTACTACAATAGAAATTTTTGGTTTCATATCTGAAATTTTTTATTGTTAGCTTAATTGTTAAATTGATACGTCTGCCTTGATGGCGTCGTATGGATTATAGTTTTCTAATTTGAAGTCTTCATATTTGAAGTCGAAGATGCTCTTGACGTCAGGGTTGATGTGCATTGTAGGCAGTTCGCGAGGTTCGCGGCTGAGCTGCAGTTTCACCTGTTCTATATGATTGTTATAGATGTGAACATCGCCGAAGGTATGTACGAAATCGCCGAGACCGAGACCGCACACTTGAGCAATCATCATCGTCAATAATGAATACGATGCGATGTTGAAAGGCACTCCGAGGAATACGTCGGCGCTTCTTTGATAGAGCTGACAAGAGAGTTTGTTGTCGGCTACATAAAACTGGAAGAAGGCGTGGCAAGGAGGTAGCGCTGCTTTTCCATTGGCGACGTTTGCTGCGAAGTCTTTGGAGCTTTCGTCAGGCAATACGCTAGGATTCCATGCTGTCACGATATGGCGTCGGCTGTTAGGGTTGTTCTTTAATGAGTTGATGAGGTCTGCAATCTGGTCGATGCCTTCGTTGTTCCAGTTGCGCCATTGTGCGCCATAGATAGGACCGAGGTCGCCGTTGCTGTCGGCCCATTCGTCCCAGATGCTGACTTTGTTATCGTGCAGATATTTTATATTGGTGTCTCCGTTGATGAGCCATAGAAGTTCATGGATGATAGAACGGAGGTGTACTTTCTTTGTCGTTAGGAGTGGGAAACCGTCTTCAAGATGGAAGCGCATCTGATGGCCGAAGACGCTGATGGTTCCGGTGCCTGTTCTGTCACCCTTCTGAAAACCGTTGTCGAGAATATGTTGTAATAAATCCAGATATTGTTTCATATGATATTAATTACCTTTTCTTTTGTTTATTTCATCTCTTAAAATAGAAGCTGTCATATAGTCTTCATTGTCGATAGCGTCCTGAAGAAGCTGTTGGAGGTCTTGCATGTCGTAGCGTTCCATTCTTTCATAACCGAAATCATCTAACATGTCTTCTTCGTTTTCTTTGTCGTTGTCGAATTCTATGTCATCCATGATAAGGCCAGCCTCTTCCATAACTTGGCTTGTAGTATAAATAGGGCATTTGAATCTGACTGCAATAGCTACTGCATCTGATGTTCGGGCGTCGATGATGGATGTCTCGCCGTCTTTCTCGCAGTGAAGCTCTGAGAAGAATATTCCTTCTTTGAATCTGTTTATCACCACTTCTGTGATATTGATGCCGTATGCCATTGCGAATGACTTAAACAAATCATGGGTGAGAGGACGTTTCTTTTCGAAGTTCTCCATGGCTACTGCAATGGATTGCGCTTCGGCTTCACCGATTATGACGGGAAGACGTCTGCGGTCATTTTTCTCGCCTAATATCAATGCATAAGCGCCACTTTGCGAATGGCTGAATGATAAACCTATTACATCTAATAAAATCCTATTCATGTTACAAAAATACGCACAAAGTTTTAATTAGACAATATTTAATTTAATTTTTGAGATTATTTTTTACCATGGAAAACATTAAATCTGCACCTCATTGTAGAGACGCGTCAATGTATCCTGCAAAAAATAAAGAAACATTGACACGTCTTATGGAAAATTAGAATGTTTTTTTTGTTTATGAGACGTGTCAATGCGTTTTATAGCATGTCGCATTGACGCGTCTCTACGGGGAGATGGTAGGGCGGATTTTGGAATTTTTAAAATAAAAAAAGGGATTAGAGAAATCTAATCCCTTTTTTATTAAGTGTCTCTTATTTTATTAAGGAGTACAATATGCCGGAAATCAATAGCGGTGCTGGTATTGTCAGCACCCAAGCCCATAGGATGCTTTTCGCTGTTCCCCAGTTGATGCTTTTGACTCCGTTGGTCAAGCCGACTCCTATGATGGAACCGACGATGCCATGTGAGGTGCTGACTGGGATACCGAAGATGGAGCATGTAATGATTGTTGTAGCTCCTATTGTCTCAGCGCAGAATCCTTTCTCAGGTGTTATCTTGACGATGCCTGTTCCTGTGGTCTTGATGACGTTTTTGCCGCCTATCAATGTGCCCAATGCCATCATGAGGTAACATATAACGGCAACGATTTGAGGTACGTGATATCCTTTCTCGATGTCGAAGAATGCTGCCATGATATGACGAAGGCCTTCTGTAACCTCAGGCGATTGTAATGATGTGAAGAGCATTACGGAGATAAGACCGATGGTCTTCTGTGCGTCGTTGGCGCCGTGGCCGAGGCTGAATGCTGCTGATGATATGAGTTGCAGTTTCTTGAAAATCTTATCGGTCTTCTTCTTGTTGGCGTTTTTGAAGATACGCATTATAAGACACATGAAGAAAAATCCCAGAATCATACCTAAGATTGGCGTCAGGATGGTGAATGCTACTATTATCAAGATGCCTTTTGATACCAATGCCGATGAGCCGAAGGCAAACCATACCGGTCCGATGATTCCGCCGACCAGAGCTTGCGATGAAGAGATAGGCAGTCCTAGCTTGGTGCAGATCCATATCCATGAGGTAGCGCCTGTCAAAGCGCAGAACACCACATAAGGGTCGATGTAGTTGTTCTCTACGATGCCGTGTGACATGGTCTCGGCAACGTGGGAGTTGAAGATGAAATATGCCATGAATGCCCAGAAGGCAGCCCATGCTACAGCCTTCAAAGGTGACATGACCTTTGTCGTGATAAGACAGGAGACGGCGTCGGCGGCGTCGTTCATGCCGTTTAAAAAGGTTATTAACAACGCTAATATCAAAGAAGCGGCGATGACAAAGACTAACATATCATGAATTCTTAATGACGATTGTTCTAATAGTGTCAGCTACGTTCTTGATGATGTCGCTCGCGCTCTCGAATGTCTCAGCGATATTCTTGTTCTTGACCAACTCGATATAGTCGGTCTCGTCGTTGAAGAGATTGCTGATATAATCGGAATAGATGGCGTCGATGGTGTGCTCTATATGTTTTATCTTGTCACATTTCTCGATAATATCATTATGGTTTAATGTGATATGTTCGAGCATATTGATGATTTCTAGAAGATAGCAGGCGCATTCGTTGAGATATTGTGCAGTCTCCATTATCTGGCTGTCGATGCGTTTGGGTTTGTACATCAATATGTTTTTGGAGCAGTCGTCGATGATGTCGAGACAGTCGTCGAGGTTAGCGGCGAGTTCGTTGATGTCTTCTCTGTCGAAAGGAGTGATGAAGGTGATGTTGAGCATCTTGTAAAGATTGCGGAACAATTCATCGCCATCAGTCTCGTCTTTTTTTATCTGACGGCCTAACAGCTTACGCTCTTCGTAGTTGTCGACCTTGAGCATTTCGATTAATGTCTTTGTTGCATGAACCAGCAACTCGGCTTGTTTTGTGTAAATAGGGAAAAACTTGGTTTCCTTAGTCACGAAAAATTGTAAAAAACTATTTAAACTCATCTTGTTTATGTTTAATGGCTAAAGACAAATGGCTAAAGATAATGTCATCCATCAAACTTTAGTCATTTGCCTTTAGTCTTTAGTCAAAATCAAATAATTCCGCAGAGGTGATAAAGTACTCTTGCGCCTACGTTGCCGTCCCATTCGTCTTCGCCTGGTGACACTTCGCAGAGGTCGAATCCTATTATCTCTTTGCCGCTTTCTTTAACTCTGTTCAATAAATACATCATTTCTTCGTATTCCATTCCGCCTGGCACTGGTGTTCCTGTGTTAGGGCATAACTTAGGGTCGAGTCCGTCGATATCGATGGAGATATATACTTTTTCAGGGAGTTGAGCGATGATGTCGTCGCATATAGATTTCCAAGTTGCGCCTTCATACATCTTTCTGCGGTTGTCGCGGTCGTAGAACACAACCATTCTTCCTTCAGAGTTGTTGATGATTTCTTTCTCTTGGTCGCAGTAGTCGCGGATTGCTACCTGAACGAGTTTCTCGATGTTATCGTATTTCATTGTGTTGTAGAAGATGGAGGCGTGAGAGTATTTGAAGCCTTCAAATTCTATTCTGAGGTCGCTGTGAGCGTCGACGTGAATGATGCCGTATTCTTCACCGAGTTCGTTGAAATATGTGTGATATGGGAGAGGTGTGCTGTGGTCGCCGCCGAGAAGACCTACTTTCTTGCCTTGTGACTTCCAGTAGGCGATTCTGTCTTTGAGCCAAGCGAACATTCTGTCGAAGCCTTTTTCTATCGCTACATATTTGTCTTCGTATGCTTCTGGGTTTTCGTCAACGTCGCCGCTTTCGATGCCGTCGATGATGTCTTCGCTGAGCGGTACGAGTTCGTCGTGGAGTTCACGAAGTTCTTGTGGGAATTCGTCCATCCAGATGCCACGTTTCCATACTTCAGGGTAGTCGTGGTGATGGAGGTCGACCTGCATAGAACCGTCGAAGACAGCCTGAGGACCGTTGACAGTGCCTCTGTTATAACTTGTTGTAAGTTCCCATTCAACAGGGATGATTATGATTTCAGCTTCTTCTGCTGTGCATGGCAAACCGTAGATTCCAGAGCCAAGAGCAGCTGCTGCATTAGGGTCAAACATTTTTTCTTCCATGATTTTATTATTTTCTGCAAAGATATAAAAAAGTCTACAAGACTACAAGACTACAAGACTACAAGTTTTTTTTTTAGAGGGATTAGAGGTTTAGAGGGATTAGAGGGATTAGAGAAAATAGAGGAACTAGAGCGGTAGAGTTAAAAATATCGGTGTTCTTTTGATATTTTGAGGTTCTGAGGTCGTGAGTTTTATAAAAAATAGTAAACGTATTTGCTTTTTTTGTATATTTGTAGCGATGAACTAAATTATTAACTAATAACTTTGAAGATGAACTTTACATCAGTAAACAAGATTTTTGAAAAATCTTTCAAAGAAAATTGGGACAGACCGGCTATATCAAACTATCAAGGTGTGACTTTGCACTATAGAGACTTGGCTAGAAGAATAGCAAAGCTTCACATTATGTTTGAGGAATGCGGTCTCGAAAAAGGGGATAAAGTAGCTATATGTTCAAGAAATCAGGCCAACTGGGTCGTTTCGTTCCTTGCGGCTTTAACATACGGCGCAGTCCCTGTGCCTCTCATGCACGAATTCAAACCAAGCAACATCAACCACCTCGTAAATCATTCAGAAGCTAAGATACTTTTCGTTGACGAAGTCATCTGGGAAGGTCTTTCTGAAATTGACATGTCTGACCTCCAGGCTATCATTCAGGTCAACACTTTCAAGCTTCTTTATGCAGCTAACGAAAAGATTTCTGATAGTCGTGAACATCTCAACGAACTCTTCGGAAAACATTATCCAATGGAATTCACTCCAGATTCCTTGAATTATTATGAAGACTCTGCTGATGAACTCGCTATCATCAACTACACTTCAGGAACATCGGGTTTCTCAAAAGGTGTTATGATTCCTTATCGTGCTATCCGTTCTAATATCGAATTCGCAGTGAAGGTGCTTCCTATACTCAACAACACTTCTCGTATCGTCTCAATGTTGCCATGCGCTCACATGTACGGATTGATGTTTGAAGTATTGTATGAGCTTTCAGTAGGTTGTCACGTTTATTTCCTCTCACGTCTCCCAAGCCCTAAGATTATCATGCAGGCATTATCAGAAGTGAAACCTACTTTGGTTATCGCTGTGCCTCTCATCATAGAAAAAATTTACAAGAGCAAAGTTAAACCTGTCATCGAGACTTCAGGAATCAAGTTCGCTTTGAAACTTCCTATCCTTGAACAAGTCATCATGAATAAGATTAAGACTGAGCTTATCAACGCTTTCGGCGGCGAGTTCTATGAAGTAATCATCGGTGGTGCTGCTTTCAATAAAGAGGTTGAAGCTTTCTTCAAGAAGATGGATTTCCCATTCACAGTGGGCTACGGCATGACAGAATGCGCTCCTATCATCACTTACGATGATTATAAGACAGCTAAGTTGTATTCATGCGGTAAGATAGTTCCTAATATGGAAATGAAGATTGACTCTCCAGATCCACAGAATATACCTGGCGAACTTCTCGTTAAAGGTGCTAACGTATTCTTAGGCTATTATAAAAATGAAGAAGCAACAAGAGAAGTTCTCGACGCTGACGGCTGGTTGCATACTGGCGATATGGGCGTTATCGATGCCGACGGTTATCTCTTCCTCAGAGGTCGTTCTAAGTGTATGATTCTCGGTCCTTCTGGTCAGAATATCTATCCTGAAGAAGTTGAAGCTGTTTTGGATACTCGTCCTTACGTCCTCGAATCTTTGGTTATCGAAGATAATGGCGGTCTCACAGCTCTTATCTATCCTGACTTCGATACAGCAGCGAAAGAAGGCATGGATCAGGCTACATTCATCAAATATATAGAAGATACATTGCCAGAAGTAAATAAGGAATTGCCTAACTATGCTAAACTTAAGAAGATAGAGGTGATGTCTGAAGCCTTCGAAAGAACACCAAAGAAGAGTATTAAGAGATATTTATATCAAAGAAATAATTAAGACTACAAGACAACAAGACAACGAGTCAACAAGTTTTTTTAAACTCAAAACCTCAGAATCTCAATTTTTTTTGAAGTTCTGAGGTTTTTCTATTCTGAGTTTGTTATTTAACCCACTTCCCGCTCTCCATCTCCTTAACTCCTAACTCCTCATTCCTAACTCCTAATTTCCAAACGTAAGTGCCAGAGTTCCAATTGGAGGCATCTATTGAAGTGACTTCGTCTGTAATTTCTTGTTCGTGAATTTTTCTTCCATTTATATCATAAACAGTTAAAATAGCGTTCTGCAAACCAGTTCTTATATTCATTACATCGCTGCCTGGATTAGGATATGCGACGGCATATTTCAAATAGTATCTAACGGAATCGTCATTTCCTTAGAATAAACCAATTTTATTTTCAGTGTTATTTAGTTTAGTATAAATTTCCAAAACATAGTATTATTATCTTTTTATGATTTTTTGTGTCGTATTGAAATTGTCATTACGAATATTTATAAAATACATTCCATTTTTCATATCCATTAAATCAAACTCACAATATCCAGTCATACATTTATATGTATTCATTACTCTTCCCATAAAATCATAAATCGTGACATCATATTGTTTATCATCAAGTTGAAGTTTTATTACTCCATTTGTTGGATTAGGATAGACAGACATAGTCTTTTCTTCTTCGACTTTTACATCCAAAACAATGGCATCAGGAGGGAACATGATATTATCGATCATTGCATATTCTTCATTCTCATCCATGACAACAATCCTTTGGAATTGCCAATCTAATACGTGCTTTCCCTTTTCAATCTTATATGTCGATTTCGACCAATCCAATTCTCCACACCAATCATCAAAACAAAAATCATCCACATTAAAATACAAAGCATTTTGGTAAACAATTGTTTTAGTTGAAGATATTTTTTTATAAAAGGATATTTCAGCATCATTCAAAAATTCAACTTCAATCAACAATTTCATCCATCCTCCATAATTTTTATAAGAAGCTTTCGCGCAATAGTTTCCTTGATATGGCGAGACACTATCTATTGCCCAACTTCCATTTCCTATAAATTGCCAGTCGAAAGCGCTGAAGTCTCCTGTTTCGAATGTCTCTTCTTTTCCACCTACCACTATATAATATGATTCATACGACACATATTTACCGGAAGCCGTCGATAAAATGAGTTCATAATTTGCATCTGGCAACATTTCATCCAATCTAAAGGAAAATGTGTATGTGAAAGTTTCTGTTTCAGGCAAATGTTTGATAACGGTTTTATTTTCATCATAATAAAAATCCATTGTTGGACATAACACAGAAAACTCAACATTTTCAACTGCGCTATTTCCTGAGTTTTTTACTGTAAAAGAAATCATTGCAGACTCCCCAGCTTCTATTTTACCATCGCCAGAGGCGTCTTCTAAAACAGCATCTATGACACTGAAATCAGGTGCGTATATAGTGGCATCATAATCATACGTCCATGTATCTGAACCATTTGTAATTGTCACTGTAAAATTAACAATTGTATTATTTGGCACGTCATCACTTATTTCAAAAGCGAAAGCATTGCTTAAGTTTATGTCAGCATTTCCCATTAGAACATCAATGGTTTCAACAGAATCTGTTATGTTTACATATTCAGGTTTATCACAACTCAAGTTTGCAATTATATTGTTAGCAGCAGTATTGCCTGAATTTTTCAATAAAATATTCATAGTGTGTGATTCTGAAAAATCCATTTTACGATCCGTGTCGTTAAGTGTATAATCCATACATACTAAATATGGTTTATTGTTTGGCACGACTGTGATGTCGATAGTTTTAGGGAAGACATTAGCTCCAAAAACTTTAAGTTGAAGCGTATCGTATTGACCTATATTTTCTTCAAAAATAATATTAGCATATCCTAATGAATCGGTTACAGCTCTGCCTATCATTTTGCCATTCTTAAACATTGAGCACCAAAAGTTAGACTTCAATTCGCCCATTTCATCTTTAAGGGTCAGTTCGTAAGAATTTGTACCTGCTTGTATTGCGGAAGACGAACAAACTCTCAAAATGCAAGGTTCGTCTAACCAAATAGACACAGCGCCATCACCAAGAATATTCAAGCAGTAACTATTCCATCTGTATCCATCTATGTCTTGTGCCCAAGGAGCTGTCTTTATTTTTGCCTCGCGCAATGCCATTGCCAATATGCTTATGTTATCGCCATATTGAGCGCTTATCATCTCTCTATGCAAATGAGCCGATGGTCCTTCTGATGTTCCAGTCATATACCATCCCTCACGTGAATTACCTATTGCTGCGAAACAGAAATTATCGATGGCGACCATACGTTTCATAACACACCCTACGTCTAAAGCGCCGCAATGACATCCATGTGAATAAAAGTAAGTATAATTATGATCCTTGCCGTTTAGTGACGAGAATTCACCATCTTCAAAATCTTCATTAAACATTGCTGCCACGTAATTAGGGCCGGCATGTCCGACGTGATGTATGGATTGAGCGCCTCTATTGATAGCATTCATAATATTCATTCTGCTCCAATTGCCATGTTCTGCATATACGCGGGTGAAATTATAGTCTTCAGGAATGCCAACTGTATGATAGTCATTATCATCATGTTCGCCTATAATAAGTTCGAGGTAGTCGCCTCCGTAGGTGGGGGTGTTGTCTGCTTTTTCACTGCCAAGTAAAACGTTGCGAAATTCTCCCAATACAGGATCGCGTTGATATGACAAACTTTTATGAATCATTTTTGCTGCTTGAGATGAACTATATGTGAATGTCAACCTTGAAATGCCTATCTCCGGCAGAAGGTCGTATTCATCAACTTCACCCCATTTTTCATCACCATCATTGTTCCAATTGCCATCTAAACATGAATAATACATATCTGCTGGAATTCCGGAATCTTCTATTTCCCCTCCATTGACAGAGGCATAAAGACCTCTATGAGGCACAACATTAACATCACCGCCTATCGTCACCATAAAGATTCCCTCATTTTGATATTCCTGGATTATATAGTTGCGGATCTTTTCCTGATAATCACGACCATCCATCTCAGAATATATATCCTCAGTAGAAACAATCTTGGTACGTATTCCTATGCTATTATAGTAATCCATATAATCAGAGAAATCATCTACAAATCTATCCCTTGTAACAATAAGCATATCATATCCCGGTAATGTGGATGCTCTGCTCTTATATTCTCTCATCATCTCGGCATTCTGCGCCAGACTTCTGACACTATTTATGCTATAATGATTTTCTCTCAACATTGCAGAATGATCTTCTTTTTCAGGAACTACATCAACGACAACCTTAACAGTCTTGGCATATCGTATTTTTCCTGTTGATGGAACGTATCTCAATGGAGTGAAATTCAAGAAAGCAAAAGCATATCCGTTGAGATAATGCGTTTTAACATCTGTATGAGTTTGTTGTGGATACTCGCTTTTTGATGCGTAAATATCTTCATTCTTGGCAAAAGGAAGTGTATCTGCCGAAGAATATGAGACGAATCGTTGTATAGGATATAAATTATACTCGCCTTCAACTTCAACGAAATCAGAATAATAGACTTCTGCCGATAACGCCTCCGTGCCTTGAGGTAGCAGAAGTCTCACTGAATAGTAAGGCAGACTTGGTGATCCAGTCTCGCCATATTGCATACAATCTTTAAAATCAACCTTAT
Organism: Bacteroidales bacterium; assembly: GCA_045634185.1. Taxonomy (GTDB): domain Bacteria; phylum Bacteroidota; class Bacteroidia; order Bacteroidales; family F082; genus Limimorpha. The sequence continues at coordinate 64,165 of JAZQZR010000018.1, forward strand.
GATACTCACCAAACTTTGCAATATGCGGATTGCCAAAATCATAATGCATGCTAACAGTCTGGGCGTTCATGGTAACAGCCCAGAGAAACATTAAAAACATTTGTAGGAACTTTTTCATAGCATTAAGATTAAATTTGTATTTATTAATTATAGTTTGATTTGGAATTTTATTTTTACCCTACAAATGTTAAAATTATTTTTGAGAAATCCAAGATTATTTTAATTTTTTTCGGGGGGGGTAATTTGTTGATTACCACTGTGTTAAAATCTAAATTTTAGAACTATAAAACTCTAAAACTCTAGAAAATTCTAAAGTTCTAGAGTTCTAAAATTCTAAAATTCTTCCAGGATAGGTGAGTGTAATAAAAAAAAGTGCCGGATTTCTAACTCCTAATTCCTAACTACAACTTTCTCATAAAACTCTCCTTCTTCTGTCTCAACGATGATAAGGTAAATGCCGGAGTTGCATTTCTGATTCATGTTCACTTGGCATGAAGTGCCGTTTGTGTTGTCGATGGAAACATTTACCTTTCTTCCAAGCATGTCAATCATCTTCACTTCTTTTATTTCAGAATCAGCTTTGATGGAGATTGTTTCGCTGTTTGACAATAATGTCGGTTTGATTGTGATATTGCTTGATTCTATTTCTTCAACAGACCACGATTTGTAATAACACTCCTCGAAATCTGGATTATGGTATGTCTGCTCACCATCTTTAAACTGACATAACAATTCGTTATATTGCCACAATCCGTTTGTTGGAATGAGATTTGGGAATTCCCCTTCTGTAAATGTTAATGGATAACTAGAGTCTATACCGAGATGCCAAGAAACCTGATCATCAAATTCAATTATTTTTTTTCCGTTTTCATATCTTACATCCGTTACAGTACCTATTATAGGTTCCCAATCATGGTTATAATAGTTTGTATAATAATCAAGTTCATGAGGGAAATGAAAAGTGTCACCCACATTGAGCGACATATCACAAACCAACACTTCAACCTTAAGGTCACCGACATATATATCATTCCTCTCTACATACTGATATAACCTTCCAGTTTCAACATCTTCCCTGTAATATATATCACTATATAAATAGTCGTCTCCGCTAGTTTTATAATATAAATTTCCATTTATATTAACGGTATCGCTATTGTAAATAGATGTAACATAAGTCCATGCACCATCAATAACATGAGAGTCGCATATATTTACCCTCGTCGAGTCATTGCCGAAGAATGATTGATAAATGTATGTGGAATCATTCTGTGCCTTCAAAGAACCTCCGATTATCATCAGCAGTATTAAAAGGACTTGCTTTGTAAAATTGTTGCTTCTCATATTTTTAATTTTTAAGTCCTACAAAGTTTATAATTTAATTCTAAAATTCCAAGTTTTTTTAATATTTTTTTTTATAAAAATCGGGGGGGTAAATTATTGATTGTTAAATTGTTGTGTTTATATTTTTGTGTTTTTATAATAAAAAAAGTGCCGGATTTTCATCCGACACCTTTGGATTTTTCTATAATATTACGACGAATGTCTTACAATTTAACGACTTTGCGTACTGTTGAACCGTTATTTGTTTCAATGTTAATGAAATAGACTCCGGCATTGAGGTCGCTGATGACGTAATTGTTAGCGTTTACGTCAATGTCCATTATCATTGCGCCCATGAGGTTGTAAACTGATACTCTTGTCATGTTTTCGCAAGCAACAGTGAAGTCGTTTCTTGATGGGTTAGGGTAGACTGTTGCGTTAATTGTGATGTTTTCTGCAACATTGTCATATTCAACAATGATATGGCTTAAACTGCCAACGCAGTCGCTGAATATAGGACGTACGCTATATTCGTAGTTAGCTGCTTCTGTTAATGTCTCGTCAGAATAGCTGAGTTCTTCTGTTGTTCCCAGGAATCTTGTGTCGCGGTAGACTTCATAATAGAGAGCGCTGCCTGATGCTGGTGCTTCCCATTTGATGATTGTAGGGAGATCAACTTCTGCTTCTAAGTTCTGAACGCCATCGCATATCTCGTAGCTGTCGTTTTGGAAAGCGCAGTCGTTGACCCATGAATATAAGACGCCTGTGCTTAAAGTTTCAGGGCTTTCGTAAATCACGGAGCCGTCACCTTTCTTGACCACGAAGCTGCATTCTGTGTCCCATGCGCCTTTAATCCATTCGAGAGTGACTTCAACTCCGTTACCAATTTCTCTGGTATGAGTGCTGCCTGACCCGTTTTCTTCTGTGACGGTGAATGCGTCGTCGGCGCTGCCATCGCTGTATTTAACAAGCAAAGCGGCACCATCCCAACCGTCGCCGTATCTGTCTTTAAGTTCGAAAACTATATCGCATTTGTTTGAATAATCGAAATTGAATTTATCTGTTGATGATGCTTTTTCCAATTTAAGTTCGAAAGGAATGCTGTATGAATCTTCCACATTGCTTGATAGAGTAACGTTGAAGAATGCTGTTTCTGAAGCCTGGCTGCCGATAGAATTGAATTCTACTTCACTGGTGTTGATAGTGATTTTGCTGCTGATGCTAGATAGCTTGCCTGTTGAACTTGTGAATAATTCATTACCAACATTATTGATAACAACGCCTAAGTCAGCTGTCTCGCCAGCTTCGAGTATGCCGTTGCCGTTATTGTCGTTCTTGATTATTACACTGGCGAATTCCAAAGCATTGTCTTGTACTTTGACAGGTATTCTGATGAAGGAGATGAGGTCGTTGTTTTCGTCATAGAAATAAACATCGAAACCTAACATGCATTTGTAATCAGCTGTTTCATCAACGAAGAATTTAAAACCTTCTGTTATTGATATTGTCTCTTTTGCTCCGATGCTGCTTATTTGAGCGATAGAGTCGTCTATTCTTACCAAAGGATTATCGTTTCTCAAGACAGCCTTGACATTATTGTATGATTCGTCAGAGCTGTTTTCAAAAGTCACCTGCAAACCAACTTGTTCTGATGTGTTCAAGTTGCCGTTGTTATTGCCGTTTTCTTCATCTTTGATGATATGGCTTAAATATTTGAAACTGCCGCTCTCGATGGCGTTTATTGCTGCCAAGGCATCGATAAGGCCTGAACCTGTGTAGTTGTTTTTGTTATTGCTTATTTTTTGAGCTGTTGTCTCTAATATTCTGCTTATGTCGGCTGGTGTCAGTTCTGGGTTTTTGTCTAACAAGAGAGCTATCACGCCGGCAGCGCAAGGTGTTGCCATTGATGTTCCGCTCATCTTGGTGAAACCATCTGTTGTGGTATAGTCGAGAGATACGATGTCAACGCCAGGAGCGCATACGTCAGGGCGGATGAGACCGATGCCTGGTTGATATTCGTAATCGCCGAACTCAGTGGCTTTCCAAGTGACAGGACCGTGTGATGAGAAGTATGCAGTAGCGTTGTTGTAATCGACAGCGCCGATGGCTACTACGCATGACAATTCACCAGCATTACCAGCTTGGTCAGGGTGAATCCATGGTGGAGGGCAGCTGCCTGGAACTCTTACGTTGTCAGGAATAGGGTAGAACAACTCGTTGTTACCTTCATTGCCGACAGCTACGGCTGCGACGACGCCGAGTTCCAATGCTGTCACACTTGTACGACGGAGCATTGTTCTGTCAGGTACTGTTGACAATGGTACACCCAACGACATACTCAATACATCGGCATGATGTTCTATTGCCCATTCCATGCCTTTGTTGATATCGGCAGCGCCGCCCATGCCTTCGTCGCTGACGCATTTGATACACATCAGGGTGGCGTCGGGAGCCATGCCTGTTTTGGTTCCGGAGGTGCCGTCGCCGCATATTGTTCCTGCGCAGTGTGTGCCGTGACCGAACTCATCCATAGGGTCGTTGTCGTCTTCGTAAGTGTCGTAGCCGTGATGTGGGAATTGTGCGCCTCCATCCCACATGTGGTCGGCAAGGTCAACGTGGTTGTAGTTGACGCCAGAGTCGATGATGGCAACTAACACGCCTTGTCCTGTGACTCCGAGTTCCCATGCGTCGTCGGCGTTGACTTTGATGACGTTTTCAATTATATTGTCGCCAGGAGATGCAACAGCTTTAGTTGATTCCTCGTTCCAGAAAACGTATTTCTCTTCGTCGAGACCAATCATCATTACGTCAGGATGTTCTGCCAAGAGATAAATGACATCGCTTGTTGTGACGCAGTTGATATAGTTGGCACTCCAACTGCTTGTGATGTCGGATACTCTCTTGCTTTTTTCCTCAGCCTTGAGAATAGATAAAATTTCTGCTTGTTCTTTCTCTGCAAAAAGTTTAAGTTCGTCGATGAGCATGTCGCGTCTGACGTATTTGTCGCTGATGCCTTCTGCTCTTTTGCTTAAATTCTTGAGGTTCATCTGTGACTTGAGAATGATGTTGACACTAATCATTTCGTCACTTTTTTGGCTCATTGCTTTCTGCAATTCAGCATCTATCACTTGTGCGAAACCAATACTGCTGAAAGAAAGTATGACCAATAATACAAATAATAATTTTCTCATAAATAGTCTTTTTTTCTTATTTTTCATAGATTAATTTACTATCGCAAATTTATGATTTTATTGAATAAATTAAAAATGTTTTTTTTTTGAATTTTTATACCTTTATTTATAATAAGACCATAAATAAAATAATTATCTTTGCAAACTCATTTCATTTTTATTGAAAAACATTAACATTACATTTTATAAAATTCAAATCATGAAAAAACATTTATTTTTAATCGTATTGGTTTGCACTTTATTAGTAGGATGTAAACCAGACCCTGTGTTGCCAACAGTTGAAACTTCTGCTGTTACAGAAATCACACAGACAACAGCAATAACAGGTGGTACAATTACAAGCAACGGTGGTGCTGAGGTTACTTCAAGAGGAGTTTGCTGGAGTACAAACCAAAATCCAACAATCAATGATATGCTTACTTCGAATGGTGGCGGTGTTGGAACATTTACTTCATCAATTGAAAATTTATTAGCAAACACAACTTATTACGTCAGAGCTTACGCAACTAACAGCGTAGGTACTGCTTATGGTGAAAATTTCTGCTTCATTACTTTAGAAGAAGATAACGATGGTGACGACAATGGTGGCGACGATAACGGTGGCAACGACAATGGTGGCGACGATAACGGTGGCAACGACAATGGTGGTGACGATAACGGTGGCAACGACAATGGTGGCGACGATAACGGTGGCAACGACAATGGTGGTGACGATAACGGTGGTGATGACAATGGTGGTGATGACAATGGCGGCGACGACAATGGCGGCGATGACAATGGTGGCGACGAAATTGTTGTTGTATTACCAACAGTTACAACAGTTACTGTTTCAGAAGTTACTATCAATTCAGCTATGTTGAGCGCAGAAGTTTTGACAGACGGCGGCGCTGATGTTATAGAACGTGGATTCTATTGGAATAAAGCTAATGCTTCATCAGAGGCTAATTTTGTAAAAGTAGGAGAGAACTTAGGCGCTTATACATATCAATTGACAGGTTTGCAAGAATCAACAGAATATGAAGTTGGTGCATACGCTGTAAATAGTGAAGGTATGGTGAAAAGTGAGATGGTTTCTTTCACTACTTTGAAAAATGAAGAAGATGATGATGACGACGATGAAGAGACAGAATATACATACGTTGATTTAGGTCTTCCAAGCGGAACATTGTGGGCTGAACATAATGTGGGCGCATTGTTCCCAGAAGGTTATGGTGATCATTTCGCATGGGGCGAGATTGAAACAAAGAAAGAGTACACTTCTGACAACTGTTCTTCATACCATGATGATTTAGGCAATATCGCTGGCAATCCTATGTTTGATGCAGCTACTGCAAACTGGGGCGATGACTGGAGAATGCCAACATTGGAAGAGATGTTTGAACTTACACAAGAATGTACATGGACTTGGACTGAAGTTAATGGCGTAGCAGGTTATCAAGTTACTTCAAAAACTAATGGCAATTACATATTCCTTCCAGCATCGGGATTCCGCGTGAATGGCGATTTGATAGACCATAATCTTTATGGTTATTATTGGACATCTACACCATACGAAGAAGAAGGTGCAACTCCAACATACACTAAAGCTTGTTTCTTGGATATGTGTTCATATCAATTCTATTGCAACTGGAGCCTCCGCCGTAATGGTATGACAGTACGACCAGTAAGAAACATATAAGAGGTTTTAGAGGAAATATAGGTCTTAAAGGGACTAGAGGTTTTAGATGGACTAGGGCTTTTTGCTCTGGTCCTTTTTTTAGACAACAAGACAACAAGACAACAAGTTTTTTTAGGAATTCAGGATTAGAGGGAGAGAGGGATTAGAGGGAATAGAGGAGAGAGACAAGAGCGCATGTAGAGACGTCACCCCTGTGGCGTGTTTTAAATTAGGTGTTAGGGATTAGAGGGAGAGAGTTTTTTTTTAACGAAAAACCATTTCGTGAAGCTTCGTGGAATGGGAAATATTAATAAAAAAGAGAGACGCAGCAAAATTCTGTGAATTTTGATACGTCTCTACTTGTGGTCTTGTAGTCTTGTTGACTTTTAGACTTATTCTAATGTATGAATTACGAGACCTGAACGGAGTTTAGGTTCGAACCATGTTGTCTTAGGAGGCATGATGTTGCCGCTGTCAGCGATGTCAATGATTTGTTTCATTGTTACTGGGTGTAAAGCGAAAGCAACTTTCATTTCGCCGTTGTCGACGCGATGTTTCAATTCGCCGAGACCGCGGATACCGCCAACGAAGTCGATACGTTTGTCGGTACGTAAGTCTTTAATACCTAAAATCTTGTCTAATACTAAGTTAGAAAGGATTGTTACGTCGAGAACGCCGATTGGGTCTGCGTCGTTGAATGTGCCAGGTTTTGCGTTGAGTTTGTACCAGTGGCCATCCAAATATGTGCTGAATTCGTGTAATTTAGCTGGTTTGTAGATCTCTGTTCCCATATCTTCAACTTCGAATGATTCTGTCAAAGCGTTGAGGAATTCTTCTTTTGAGAGACCGTTCAAATCTTTAACTACGCGGTTGTAGTCAATGATATTCAATTGGTTGTCTGGGAAAATAACTGTCATGAAGAAGTTGTATTCTTCGTCACCTTTGTGGTTAGGGTTATTTTCTTTCTTTTCTTGACCTACGAGAGCTGCTGCAGCGCTTCTGTGGTGGCCGTCAGCGATGTACATTGAAGGAACTTGTGTATCGAAGATTTCAACGAGTCTGTCGATAGTAGCTTTGTCGTCGATGACCCAGAAACGGTGACCGAAGTTATCTTCTTTAGCGATGAAGTCGTAGATAGGAGCTTCTTTAGTGATGTTGCTTACGATAGCGTCGATTTCATCGATTGCAGGATAAGCGAAGAATACAGGTTCAACGTTAGCGTTTGTGATGCGAACGTGTTTCATGCGGTCTTCTTCTTTATCTTTACGAGTAAGTTCGTGTTTTTTAATTACTTGGTTTACATAGTCTTCGCTCCATGCGCAAGCTACGATACCATATTGCCAATGAGCGTTGGCATCTGTTGGGTTCATGCTTTGAGCGTAGATATATAATTTTTCTTCTTTATCTTGAACGAGCCAGCCGTAGTCTTTGAAAGCGTTGAAGTTTTCAACAACTTTGATGTAAGTTGTCAAATCGCTGTCTTTTGTACCAGGAGCGAGGTCGATTTCAGCTTTAGTAACGTGTAAGAGGCTGTATGGGTTGCCTTCGCATTCTTGGCGAGCTTCTTCTGAATTCAATACGTCGTAAGGTCTTGATGCTAATTTTTCGACGATGTCTACTGGAGGACGGTAACCTTTAAATGGTTTAATTACTGACATAATTTTAAGTTTTTAATTGTTGTTAATATTTTACTCCGGTTATTACCAGAAAACATTTTCTGTGTCAATCTCATCATGTTGGATATCATGATAATCGTTTTCGTGTTGTATTGCACCGCTCTTTTGCAATGAGATGATGAGAGCGCCAATCATCTTTGTTAACTCCATCAACTGAGAGCGAATAGCTTCTTCTTTTTCTTCGGTGAGATATTCGTTCTTTCTTCCGATAGCAGAGAAGACAACACATTTGCGGATACTGGTTTTTGCAGCTTTGAGTTGGGAGATGAAGGAAGCTTTATTTTTAGATGAGCCTTCAGCGATAAAGAAGGCGATTTTTGTAGATTCTTCCAAGAATCTTCTGTAATAATGGCTTTCTATTTCATTAGTTGCCAATGAGCTTGCTTCGGTTAACAAAGATACAAAACCAATGGCTTTGCTGTAAACTCGAAGGTCTTCGAATCTAAAAAATGTCGTTGATTTATTATCTTCTTGAACCATAGACTATAGCAGTATTAAAGTATTAATTGTGTTTGGTAAAAAAAGGTACATCTCAAGCCGAGATGTACCTTATTATATTAATTAGTTAACTTTGAATTTAACGTCACCGTTTTGGATGAAACCAACGATTTGGCGTGCTGCAGCGAGACCTGCGTTCATGTTAGCTTCAGCTGTTTCTGCACCTTGTTTTTTAGGTGTTGCGAAGAAACGGTTAGCAAATTTTTCTGCTAATACAGCTTGGTTAGCTGGAGCGATGTCTGTAACATATTTAAGGTCAGCGCGGTCAGCGAGAAGTTGTTCCATACCAGCTTCGTCGATAACTTCTTTACGTGCTGTGTTGACTAAGCAGCCGCCTTTAGGCATTTTTGAAAGAAGTTCGTAGTTGATAGAACCTTTTGTCTTTTCGTTTGCTGGGATGTGTAATGAAATATAGTCGCAGTTTGCGTAGAGGTCTTCCAATGTTGCAGGGACTGTAACGCCTTCAGCTTCCATTTTTTCTGTTGGTACGAATGGGTCGAATGCCCAAACTTCCATACCGAGAGCTTTAGCTTTGTTAGCTACGAGGCGACCTACGTTACCGTAAGCGTGGATACCTACTCTCTTGCCGCTCAATTCGCAACCTGTGCCAGGTTTGAATGTGTTACGTGCCATGTAGATCATCATGCCGATTGCTAATTCAGCAACAGCGTTTGAGTTTTGACCTGGAGTGTTCATAGCAACGATGTTCTTTGCTGTACATGCTGCTAAGTCTAAATTGTCGAAACCTGCGCCAGCGCGGACAACGATTTTAAGGTTGTTAGCGTGGTCGATAACTTCTTTAGTAACTTTGTCTGAACGAACGATGAGAGCGTCAGCATCTGCTACTGCATCGTAGAATTGTTGTACGTCTGTATATTTTTCGAGGAGAGCTAATTCGTAACCAGCTTCTTCAACGATTGTTCTGATACCATCAACTGCTGCCTTTGAGAAAGGTTTTTCTGTTGCTACTAATACTTTCATTTCTTTGTTTTTTAAATGTTATGAAATATTATTTGTTAGCTGCTTCGAATTCTTGCATGCAAGCTACGAGAGCTTTAACTGATTCAACTGGGCAAGCATTGTAGATAGAAGCGCGGAAACCACCAACTGAACGGTGACCTTTGATACCAACCATGCCGCGTTCTTTTGCGAATTCCATGAATGCTTTTTCTTTGTCTTCGTGACCTGGAGCCATTACGAAGCAAACGTTCATGATAGAACGGTCTTCTTTAGCTGCTGTACCAACGAACATAGAGTTGCGGTCGATTTCATTATAGAGAAGGTCAGCTTTTTCAACGTTGATTTTGTTCATTGCTTCGAGACCACCGAGTTTCTTGACCCATTTCAATGTTTCGTACATAACGTAGATAGGGAATACTGGAGGAGTGTTGAACATAGAGATGTTACGATCTTCTTCAGCAGCGTGTGTTTTGTAGTCAACCATTGTTTGGAGCTTGCGTTCGCCTTCGAGTTTGCCGAGGAGGTCACGACGGATGATGACGAATGTAACGCCAGCAGGACCTACGTTCTTTTGAGCACCACCATAGATAAGAGCGTATTTGCTTACGTCAACTGGACGGCTCATGATGTCTGATGACATGTCAGCTACCAAGTCGATTGGGCAATCCATATCGTAACGGATTTCTGTACCGTAGATAGTGTTGTTTGTTGTGATGTGGAAATAATCAGCGTCTGTTGGAATTACATAATCTTTTGGAATGTATGAATATGTCTTGTCTTCTGATGAAGCAACAACTTCTACATCGCCATAGAATTTAGCTTCTTTTGCAGCTTTCTTAGCCCAAACACCTGTTTGAAGATAAGCAGCTTTGTTCTTTAAAAGGTTAGCTGGAACGTGGAAGAATTGTGTTGAAGCACCACCGCCGAGGAATAAAACTTCGTAGTTTTCTGGGATGTTCAAGAGTTCGCGCCATAATTGACGTGTTTCTGCCATAACTCTTTCCCAACCTGGTGTACGGTGTGAGATTTCGAGGATACCGATACCTGTGTTGTCAAAATCACGGATAGCTTCAATAGCTGCTTCAACAGCTTCTCTTGGGAGGACGCATGGTCCAGCGTTAAAATTGTGTTTCATCGCTAAATTATTTAATGTTTATAAATATGTTTTTATTGAATTATCTACGTGGCAAAGATAACAAATAAACCAATAAACAATACATTTATTAATAAAAATGTTTTTTTAATTTTTTCCGAACAAATATATAAGTATGTAATCGCACCAATGCTGGTTTTACTATTCTCGTGTTTTTCATAAAAAGTTGAAACAAGGTAATGCTTTAGCTTCGATTTGAACCTAATAAATGCTGCATTTATTCTGATTTTTAAAGCAGTTTTATGTTTAATTTCTTGATTTATAGTGATATGTAAAAATATTAAAAAAGTTTTAAAAAATGTATTTTTGTTTGAAGAAAATTAGTATCTTTGCCGCTCAAATAAGTGGAAAAATAAAAGTTATATATAGCAATGAAAAAAGACATTCATCCAAAAAATTACCGTCTCGTTGTTTTCAAAGACATGTCAAATGATCACGCTTTCATGTCACGTTCAACAATCAACACAAAAGAAACTATTGTTTGGGAAGACGGAAACGAGTATCCTTTAGTAAAATTAGAAATTTCTAACACATCACACCCATTCTACACAGGTAAGATGAAACTTGTTGACACTGCAGGTCGCGTTGATAAATTCAACAACAAGTACAAGAAATTCCAAGAAAGCAGAAACGCTAACAAATAATTTGTTTGTAGCTCAAAATAAAAGATGGCGACGATTTAACATTGTCGCCATTTTTTATATCTATTTCATTCCTAATTCCCAAAACCTCATTCCTAATTAATCATCTTTGGCATAATTATTGACGAACGCCCGAACGTAATTTCAAACATATATATAATGGACAATCAAAGAAATCACGATTTATTTCTGACAGATATAGTAGAGACTGACACTGAATATATTCCACTTCTGACAGCGGAAGATGAGAAACGCATTAGTGAAGAAGAGATACCTGAAGAAGTGCCAATCATGACACTGCGTAACGCGGTGCTTTTCCCAGGCGTGGTGATACCTATCACCGTCGGTCGCGACAAGTCCATAAGACTGATTAAAGAAGCATATAAAAAACATCTGCCAATTGGCGTCGTGGCACAGAAAGACGCTGCCGTGGAAGACCCAGGCCAAAATGACTTACATGAAATCGGAACCATAGCAATGGTGATGAAGACCTTGCAGATGCCTGACGGCAACACCACTGTCATCATCCAAGGCAAACGCCGTTTCCAATTACAAGAGATAACACAGACAGAACCTTATTTAAAAGGTAAGGTCGCCCCATACGGCGAAGGTGTTTCCGTACCTCGCGACCGCCAGTTCAAGGCGTTGATACAGTCAATAAAAGACCTAGCAATGCAGATAACTCAAAAGTCGGCTCAACTTCCTTTTGAGGCTTCTTTCGCTTTGAAAAATATAGACAGCCCTTGGTTTATGGTTAACTTCATCGCAAGTAACCTAGTGCATTCGATGCCTGATAAACAAAGGTTGCTCGAAATAAATGATATAACAACATTCGCTAATGAATTGCTCGCAATCCTGACTAATGATGTGCAGATGCTCGAACTGAAACATCAGATTCAAAACAAGGTCAAGATGGATATGGATAAGCAACAACGCGAATATCTTCTTAACCAACAGCTTCGTACTATCCAGGAAGAACTCGGAGGAACACCTAACGAGATTGACATTAAAGTCCTTAAAGAAAAAGCTGCCAAGAAAAAATGGCCTGCTGAAGTCAAAGAGACTTTCGAAAAAGAACTTGGAAAACTGCAGAGGATGAACCCTCAGGTAGCTGAATATGGTATCCAGCATAACTACCTTGAATATATAGTAGAACTTCCTTGGAACGAATATACCAAAGACAATTTCGACCTTAAACATGCTCAGAAGGTTCTCGATAAAGACCATTTCGGACTCGAGAAGATAAAAGACCGCATCATCGAATATCTCGCAGTCCTTAAACTGAAGAACGATATGAAATCGCCAATCTTATGTCTGGTTGGCCCTCCTGGTGTTGGTAAGACATCTTTAGGAAAATCTATAGCAAAAGCGTTAGGTCGTAAATATATAAGAATGTCGCTCGGCGGCGTCCGTGACGAATCGGAACTTCGTGGCCATCGTAAGACTTATATAGGCGCTATGCCTGGACGTATCATCCAGAACTTAAGGAAAGCTAAGTCTTCAAATCCTGTCTTTATCCTTGATGAGATTGACAAGGTGAGCGGCAATAACGTCAACGGCGACCCACAAGCAGCTCTTCTTGAAGTGCTCGACCCTGAACAAAACATGGCGTTCTCAGACAACTTCCTCGAAATGGATTACGATTTGTCGAAAGTCCTGTTCATAGCAACAGCAAATAGTCTCTCGACCATTCATCCTGCCTTGCGCGACAGAATGGAAATCATCGACTTGAGCGGTTATCTCCGTGAAGAGAAGTTCGAAATCGCTAAACGTCATCTTATCCCTAAGCAACTTAAGGAACACGGTCTTACATCAAAAGACGTGACTTTCCCTAAAGATATGGTGATGAAAGTCATCGACGATTATACCAGAGAAGCAGGCGTGCGTAACCTCGAACGTCAGATAGCAAGCGTGATACGTCGTAAGGCTAAGAACATCGTCATGGGCGATGAGTTTGAAAAGAAAGTGTCGGAAAAAGATTTGAAAGACGCACTCGGCGTTGGCATGTTCCACGATGGCGATGAAGTAAAACACGCAGTCCCAGGCGTTGCCATCGGTTTGGCATGGACACCGGTAGGAGGGGAGATACTTTCTATAGAAGTCAGCCTCAGCCGCGGTCACGGAATGCTGCACCTCACAGGTAATCTCGGCGACGTGATGAAAGAATCTGCAACTATTGCATACGAATATATCAAGTCACATTCTTCACAGTTGGAGATAGACCCAGCGGTATTCGAAGAATGGAACGTTCATATCCACGTGCCAGAAGGCGCGACACCTAAAGACGGTCCTTCGGCAGGTATCACGATGCTGACAGCTCTGACATCGGCATTCACACAAAGAAAAGTGAAGAACCAATTGGCGATGACAGGCGAGATAACATTGAGAGGCAGAGTGTTGCCTGTTGGCGGAATACAAGAGAAGATGCTCGCTGCCAAACGTAACGACGTCACTGATGTCATCTTGTCAGTCGAGAACAAACGCGACTTCTCTGAGATAAAAGAAGATTACGTAAAAGGACTTAACTTCCATTTCGTGACATCGATGATGGAGGTCTTAGACCTCGCTTTGGAAAAAGAACAAGATGTCAACGATTTGGATTACAATCAATATCTGATGAACTCACATAAACGCGTTGCTGGTTTTTTAAGCCAGCAGGATGGCGAGACAACAAGACAACGTGTTAATTAAAAACTGAAACTTATTCCGGGGAATTGATTTTCCTCGGAATTTTTTTGCAAAAATAAAAGTTATGAAAGTTAAAAGAAACATTATAAAAATAGAAGAAAATTTATGTAATGGCTGCGGGTTATGCGCCAAAGGATGTCACGAAGGTGCTTTGCAGATTATTGACGGCAAGGCTCGTCTTATCAGTGAGTTATATTGCGACGGTCTCGGAGCATGCATTGGCGATTGCCCGATGAAAGCTATTTCTATCGAAGAGAAAGAGGTAGAGGCTTACGATGAGATAGCTGTGATAAAAAGGATAATTCCCAAGGGAGAGAAAGTGTTGGAAGCGCATCTGCTGCATCTTAAAAATCATGGTGAGATGAATCTTCTTCAGCAAGGAATTCAATATCTTAAAGAAAATGGTATCCCTGTTCCGGAACTGAAGAGCGAACACAAAGTGGTGACGGGAATACAGTTGTCGATGTCGCAGCCGTCGGATATGGCGGTGTCGATAAACTGGCCTGTGCAGTTGCATCTCATCAACCCATTGTCGGGGACTTTTAACAATGCCGATGTGTTGTTGGCAGCCGACTGTGTGGCATACGCCAATCCGAAGAAGTATTCTGAATTATTGAAAGATAAGAAGTTGGCGATAGCATGTCCTAAGTTAGATGTCAACAAAGAGTTTTATGTCAACAAGCTCATTCAGATGATTGACAATGCCGAGATTAAATCGTTGACAGTTGCCATTATGGAAGTTCCGTGTTGTTCTGGTTTGATAAAATTGGTGGAGATGGCGATGGAGAAAGCGACGCGTAAGATTCCTATGTCGAAAGTCGTTGTCAAGATTAGAGGGTGAATTTAATTTATTCTCGCAGAGACGCGGAGAAACGCAAAGTTTTAACACCGCATGCCCAAAGTCTGTTGTCTCCGTTGACTGTTGGCCTAAAAAAAGTTCAACAGTCAACATCATTAGTAAAAAAAAACTTTAGCCTTTTGTCATTTGTCTTTAGACTTTTTATATCTTTGCCTCCGCATAAGGAGCTCTTACGAACCAGGCGTTACGAAGAGTGAAAAGGGAATCCGGTGCGAATCCGGAACAATTCCAGTTGCTGTAAGTCCAACTCTTTATGAGTTTGTTTGCCGCATTCTTTGCCACTGATTAAGTTCGGGAAGGCGCGACAAATTGGACAAGTCAGAAGACCTGCCTTATGATTCAATGGATATCCGCCTGCTGGAATACGGGTCGTTATCAACTGATTTTTTAATTGCTAACATTATTAGCCAACATTAACGCCGTTAAGCGTGCGCTTTTGCGCTATACGCTAATGTCGTTCTCTATGCTATGCTTACGCAGTTAAAGTCGTATTCGTTAATCGTGATATAACCCTTATGACAATGGATGCAATCCAGAATTATAGCCACACTCAGGAGAATCGTATTCTCAAGAGAAATTTGTGGAAATTCTTCAAAATCCTGCGCGCTCAAGCAAATCCTATATATGGCATGCTTGAAGCTTGTCCTATTAATTTCGCTTGGATTACAATTATAGACAAATCCAATCCTACTAACTCCAAGCGTATCCCTGTTTCAAAATTTGTCGGCTCTCTGAAAAAAATGCCGTCAACGAGTAAATATTATCAACTGAACATACTTGCTAACGAAATAATATACATCAACGAACTCTCCATTGAAAATGTCAAGAGTGTTATTGCTGATGCTATAATCAAATTTGAATCTAAACAATCTCATTTATAAACATTAAAATTAAAAGTCATGAAGAAAGTATTTACTCTTTTGATGCTTGCGTTGGTCTGTGTATCAATGACCAATTGTAACAGAAAAATTAAACAACAACTTGAAGAATTAGACGAACGTGTGACTGCGCTCGAAGAAATCGCTAAAAAAACAAATGCCGACATTGCTGCTTTGCAAAACATCGTGAATGCTTTGCAGAACAACCTTTATGTAACGGATGTTATCACTACATCAGACGGTTATACCATTCAATTTTCTGATGGAACAAATGCTGTTATTTCTAATGGTCAAGATGGCGTTAATGCTCCGGTTATTTCAGTGAGACAAGATGTTGACGGTTATTATTATTGGACTCTCGACGGTGAATGGCTTATCGTTGACGGCAACAAGGTGCGCGCTACCGGTAAGGATGGAATTGACGGAACTAACGGAACTAATGGAACTGATGGTATTGATGGCGTTGATGGAATCACTCCTCAAGTCCGTATCAATCCTGATACTAAAGAATGGGAAATTTCTGTCGACGGTGGAAATACATGGGAACCTACAGGTGTAATCGCTGAAGGTCAAGACGGAACAAATGGAACCAACGGAACAAATGGAACCAATGGTTCAACTCCTCAAATCTCTATCGAGAAAGATGTTGACGGCAACTATTACTGGACTCTCGACGGCGAATGGATTATTGTCGATGGAGCAAAGGTACGTGCTAACGGCTTTGACGGCGGTAGCGGTGCTAATGGTCTCGCTCCTCAAATTCGTATCAACCTTGAGACTTACGAATGGGAGGTATCTACAGACGGTGGTCTTACATGGACATCTACAGGCGTTGTTGCTCAGGGCGCTGACGGTGATTCTTTCTTCCAAAATGTCGATGCTTCAAACCCTGATTACGTTATCGTAACAATGGCTGACGGCAGTGTGATTCTCCTCGCTCGTTACGACGGTTCTGCTCCAATGTTCGTCATCGTAAATGCTCCTGAACTCGTACAACTTGAATATGGTACAAACGTCACTTATGAAGTAGAGGCAGAAAATATCAATGAATATCTTATCAATGTTCCTGAAGGATGGCATGCTGATTACAGCGACAACACACTCTCAATAACGGCTCCTTCTAAAGATATGTGTCACTTCGACAAAGAAGGCAAAATCGCTATCACTGTCGTATCTGAAGCTGGTAAGATGGCAATAGTGAAAGTCAATGTTATGGCAGGTGAATGGGTGTCGGAGGTTGAACTCAGAACCTTGACTTTCGAAGACGCTGACGCTAAGTTCTCTCCATACGAATTGAGCTACTGCGGCGCATACATCAGCACATGGAGCGACCTCATCGCTGAAGACCAATATATGGATAATCTCATCTACGACATGAGCGGCAGCGAACCTTATTATTGGTACGATGAAAACAACACTGAGCTTCTACACGCATTCCCTTACAACTATAACTCATACGCTTACTGGGGCGGCGGTCATGCTGTGTCAAATTACGCTAATACCGATTATGAAACCTACGGCGACTTTAATAATCAGCTTACTGTCTATGGCGAAGAAGGCGCAGGCGGTCATAATGGCTCTGCTAACTTCTGCATGCACTTCGGTTATGCCGATGATTCAGGCTACAACTTCACAGAGGAGCTTCCTTCTTTCATGTTTGGAGATGGAGAAGAACGTGTTATCGACCACATTTTTGTGAATAATTCTAATTATGCCTTGAATTGTTATATCAATGGTAACGGCTTGACCGATCCTATCGGTGCAAACGATAAAACTTGGATTATAGCTAAAGGCTTTAACGCTAACGACGAACAGGTTTCAGAATCAATATTCTATCTCGTTGATGGCCCAGATGGCATCGTTACAGAATGGACTAAATGGGACTTGACATCACTCGGTAAAGTATGGAGAGTAGAGTTTAACATGGCCGGTACCAACGACAACGGCTATGGTTTCTCACAACCAGCATACTTCGCTTACGATGACGTAGCTGTTCAATTCGAAGGTGAAACAGTGTTTAGATAATTAGCTGTCAGCTATCAGCTGTCAGTTATCAGCTATCAGTTGCTGATGGCTAATTGCTGACAGCTGAATTCTATATGTATCAAATATGAAAAGAGTTTTAAAAAAAATATGGTTACTCATTCTTGTCGCTCTCAGTGCTTGTAACATCGACGAGGAATTCTATGCACCGAAGATTACTCTCGACAATGAAACTGGTATTTATACAGTGAAATATGGTCGTGAGATAATCATCAGGCCGACATACGAACATGCTGAGAATGCGACATATTCTTGGACAATAGATGGTGAAGTTGTTGAGACTTCACCGTCTTTGTCATTCTCTCGAGAAGAAGTGGGTGAGTATTACGTCACTTTAAAAGTCGCCACAGATTATGGCAGCGATGAGGAAGAGATTCGCATCGATGTGGTGGAATTGGAGATTCCTACCGTGAGCATCGCAGGTAATAAGAAGATGACCGTCACTCTCGAAGCGGAAGTGCTTCTTAACGCTACGGTGCGTGAGACCTCGCTTCCTACTAAGTTCGCCTGGACTGTCAATGACGTAATTGTAAGTAATGAATATAATTACACATTTATCGCTAAAGAAATTGGAAACTATATCGTCAAGGCTACTGCAAAAAACGATGACGGCGCGCATAGTGATATGGTTGAGGTTGAAGTCGTAAATCCTGAAGACATCCCTTTCACTTGGGATTTCGCGAAATATAAATTGCATAATGTGGTGGGAAGAAAACTTCTCATCAGTCCATTGCCGTCCAATATGGTATATGACGTAAAATATTCTTGGAATGTTCAGGAAAATGAATCTATGACAGGCTCAACTTCAGACTTCGTCTTTATCTCTGATAAGGCAGGCGTATATCATATCAATGCTGTGGCGACAAAAGATGATGGTGACAATCCGATTAGTATCACGAGAAATTTTGAAGTGACTGTTTACGAGGAAAAGGAATTCTATCGTCCTAAAAACGGAGCTTCTCAAGCTGATTGGAACCAGGTCTTTGAATACACTCCTGCACCAGGTCAATTTATCAACGAGCTGAAAACCGGAGGATTCGATGCTTCGCATAATAATCCTGAGGCTGCTATAACATACGCAGAAGGTCGTCTGTCCGAAGGTAAGTGGATTTCTTTAGGTGGCTTCGGAGGTTATTTGGTCGTTGGCTTCGACCATAGCATCGACAATAATCGTTCTTACAATCTCGGCGTTGTCGG
The DNA here is from genome assembly GCA_045634185.1 of Bacteroidales bacterium. Taxonomy (GTDB): domain Bacteria; phylum Bacteroidota; class Bacteroidia; order Bacteroidales; family F082; genus Limimorpha. Next base: position 82,929 of record JAZQZR010000018.1, read on the forward strand.
CAATGCCTTCGACGGTTCTTCTGAACCTGGCATCGTATGGGTGATGCAAGACGAGAACGGCAATGGTTATCCTGACGACACTTGGTATGAGCTGGCTGGTTCTGAGACAGGAAAGTTCGAGACTTACAGAGATTATGCCGTGACATATTATCGTCCTTCTGGAATTGGAATGCCGGTGCAATGGACCGACAATTACGGTAACAATGGCGAGATAGATTACTTGGCACAATACCACGACCAGGATTATTATTATCCTCTTTGGATTGGAGATGATTCTTATACCTTAAAAGGAACACGCCTTGAGCCTCGCAACTACGACCAGTCGGGAAATGGCTCTTACTGGGTGCAGCCGCATTACGACTGGGGTTATGCCGATAACTTCAGCCCGACAGATTTCAACTCGTCAGACAAGGCTAATTTCTTCAAAATTTCCAATGCTATCGATTTCGAAGGTAATCCTGTTAATCTGAGTCATATAGACTTCGTGAAAGTGCAATGCGCAGTCAATGCCAAGAGCGGATGGCTCGGAGAACTCTCAACTGAAGTCTGCGGATTTTACGATTACACTTTAAAAAGATGATTTATGAAAAAAGCAAATAGCTATCAGCCGTCAGCCGTCAGCCAACGACTTTTGCGTCTCTGCGTCTTTGTGTCTTTGTGTCTCTGTGTCTTTACGTCTTGCATGGAATGGGACTACGGTCTCGAAGAAAACTTCGACACTTCGACTTCGGGCGAGGGTCTGTTTATCTGTAACGAAGGTAACTTCCAATATGGTAATGCGACATTGTCATATTATAATCCTGAGACGAAAGTCGTGGAGAATGAAGTGTTCTATCGTGCCAATGCGATGAAACTCGGCGATGTGGCGCAGTCGATGATTATACGCGACAGCATCGGCTGGGTTGTCGTTAATAACTCACATGTCGTATTTGCCATCGATGTCAACACTTTCAAGGAAGTAGGTCGCATCACCAATTTCACTTCTCCGAGATATATGCATTTCATCTCTGACGAAAAGGCGTATGTCACGCAGATTTGGGACAACCGTATCTTTATCGTGAATCCGAAACGTTACGAGATTACCGGATATATCGACATCCCTGATATGACGATGGAAAGCGGCTCTACCGAGCAGATGGTTCAATATGGAAAATACGTCTATGTCAACTGCTGGTCGTATCAGAATCGTATCTTGAAGATTGACACCGAGACAGACGAAGTTGTCGATGAATTGACAGTCGGGATACAGCCTACATCTCTTGTGATGGATTGTAACAATAAGTTATGGACAGTTACCGACGGCGGTTATGAAGGCTCGCCATATGGTCATGAGGCGCCGTCGTTATATCGTATCGATGCTGAGACCTTTACTATTGAGAAACAGTTTGAATTCAAGTTCGGGGACGCGCCTTCTGAGGTGCAGCTCAACGGAACGAAAGACAAAATCTATTGGATTAACGACGACGTCTGGGAGATGGATGTCACCGCTGAGCGTGTTCCGGTAAGACCATTCTTGCCTTATAACGAAACTATATATTACGGCTTGACGGTTTGTCCGCGCACTGGCGATGTCTATGTCGCCGATGCCATCGACTATGTTCAGCAGGGAATGATTTATCGTTATTCTAAAGAAGGAAATTTGTTGGATGAGTTTTATGTTGGCATCATACCTGGCGCATTTTGTTGGAAATAAAAATTATGGAAATGAAAAGATTACACCTTATATTATTGTTACTCGCTTTACCAGTTTTAGCGATGTCGCAGGATGATGACATTAAATGGTATCTCAATCTTCCTGAAATACCAATCTATGCTGAACGACCTATAAAGGAAATAGGAGTGCAGCAGACCAAGATGGACTCTATCGTCTTGAAAGAAAACATCGCTCTTTCTGTCGCTGACATTCTTACTTTCAACTCTTCGATATTTGTGAAGAACTACGGACGCGCTACGTTATCGACGGTGGCGTTTCGTGGCACTTCGGCTTCGCACACTCAGGTGTCGTGGAACGGCATGAAGATTAACAGCCCGATGCTCGGCATGACCGACTTCTCCATGATTCCGTCATATTTCATCGACGACGCCACTCTGCTGCACGGAACTTCTTCAGTCAATGAGACAGGTGGCGGTCTCGGCGGCTCGATACAACTCTCGACAAAACCGGCAAAGGAAGACGGCTTCGGATTGCAATATATACAGGGCGTAGGTTCTTTCAAAACATTCGATGAGTTTTTAAGATTGACATACGGCAACGAACATTGGCAGACATCAACGCGTGTGGTTTATTCTTCTTCGCCTAACGATTTTAAATATCGTAATCATGATAAGAAAGAAAATATTTATGACGAGAATATGAATATCATCGGTCAATATTATCCTATCGAAAGAAATCGCAGCGGTGCCTTCAAGGATTTCCATTTCTTGCAAGAAGCATATTACGACACAAAGAAAGGTGACAGATTCGGCTTTAATGCTTGGTATATAAATTCAAATCGAGAACTTCCTATGCTCACTGTCGATTATGGCGATGAGACGGAGTTTGAAAATAGACAAAGAGAAAATACCTTCCGTTCGGTGATGTCGTGGGACCATATAAAGGAAAACTGGAAGATGGGGGCGAAGGCTGGTTATATTCACACCAAGATGAATTACGACTACAAACGTGATTTGGGCAATGGCGTCATGGCTCACATGATACAGTCGCGAAGTAATATCAATACTTTCTACGGACAGATGGAAGGTGAATATTATATAGGTGACAAATGGCTGTTTACGGCGAATGTCGCAGCTCATCAGCATTTTGTGGAGAGTCGTGACAAGAGCATCATACAGCAAGATGGCAATCAGGCAACGGTAGGTTATCGAAAGGCGCGTATAGAAATGACTAATTCTATATCTGCGAAATGGCGTCCTACAGAACGACTTGGAATGTCTGTCGTTATACGTGAAGAGATGTTTGGCAACGAATGGACCCCAATCATTCCTGCTTTCTTCATCGACGGTGTCATCTCTAAAAAAGGTGATGTGGTAGCTAAGGCTTCTGTCTCGCGTAACTTCCGCTATCCTACGCTCAACGACCTTTACTTCATGCCAGGCGGTAATCCCGACTTGAAGAAAGAGAGCGGATGGACTTACGACGCAGGCGTTTCTTTCGCAGTAGGAAAAGACGGCGTCTATTCATTGAGCGCATCTGCTAACTGGTTCGAGTCGTTTATCCACGATTGGATTATATGGCTGCCGACCACAAAAGGATTTTTCTCGCCAGATAACATCAAAGACGTTCACGCATACGGCATCGAGACAAAAGGCAATTTGGATGTCGCTTTGTCCAAAGACTGGCATCTCGGACTTAATGGAACTTTATCATGGACGCCATCTATCAACGAGGGAGAGCCTCGCTCGCCAGCCGACCAGTCGGTAGGAAAACAGTTGCCTTACGTCCCAGAATATTCATCAGCAGTGACAGGCCGACTCACTTGGAAGACATGGTCGTTCTTGTATAAATGGTGTTATTATTCAGAGAGATTCACAATGTCGTCGAACGATATAACATTGACAGGAAAACTGCCTGAATATTTTATGAGTAACATCGCTTTGGAGAAGACGATTTCGTGCAAATGTGCCGATATCTCTATCAAAGGAGCTATTAACAATCTCTTCAATGAAGAATATCTCTCAGTCTTGTCACGTCCTATGCCCGGAATCAATTTTGAGGTGTTCTTGGGAATCACGCCGAAATTTAATTAGGAATTAGGAGTTAGGAGTTAGGAATGTTGTAGAGACGTTTCAATGATACCTTAAAAATAAACACCCATTGAAGCGTCTTTTTGCAATGAGCAATGAGCAATGAGCAATGAGCAATTTGAAAAGCTCACAGCCTTAGTTCAACAGCCAAAAGCCAATAGCCTTAGTCCAAAATTCAACTTCTCCTATATTCCGTAGGCGATTTCCCTGTCACCCTCTTGAAGTATTTCCCGAAGACCGACTGCGATGGGAAATTCAATTCGTCACTGATTTGCTGGATTGATAATGTGGTTGAAAGCAGCATCGACTTGGCTTCGGCAATGACATATTCTTCAATGAAAGCAAGTGCGGTCTTGTTGCTATAATCTTTTATGACTTGTGAAAGATGCTTCGGCGTGATGAACATCTTGTCGGCATAAAAAGCAATCTCACGTTCTTTCTTGTGATGTCTTTCAAGAAGTTCGGTGAATTGATTGAAAATCTCTTCCTGACGAGAATTCGCGGATTTTATTTCGTTTACATCATGTTTTAAATGTGAATATCCGTAAAACATCGACAAAGTGAGATGTCGCGCCGACTCAATCTTGAATTCCTGTCGCGGTGATGCTGCGATGTTTTGCAATAGTTGGAAGAAATGTCCGAAGACGTTTTCTTCATTATCAATCTTTATCACAGGATTTTTCAAGATAGAAGATTTCAGCGGTAGTATCTCTCCTGAATTGACGAACATGCTGTCGGAGAATGACCTCGACATCACGATGACCTTGCTTCTTAAATCTTTAGAATGTCCCATCGGTTGATAAATCTGGTCGTTTAAGACTATCAAAACTGCTGGTGCTTCAACGTGATAGTCTTTCATATTTATCTTCAAATCGGCAGAACCTTGTTCGTAGATGATAGCCATCGTCATGTCGATTTTGAAAGGTTCGTTGTCTAATGTCATTTCGGCGCGTTTTGCGTGAATGTTGTCAATTAGCAAGATGTCGTCACCGATTCTATGGTCGGAAGGCGTGATTTCTTCGATGCGATTACGCCATTTTAAATATGTAATCTTCTTGCTCATTTTGTCATCTCCCTATATTCTGTAGGCGTCATGCCTGTCATCCTTTTGAAAAACTTTCCAAATACCGAATATGACGGAAAATTCATCATAGAGCTGATTCTCTGGATGCTCATCTCTGTCGATGATAACAATGCTTTACATTCTATAATAGTTTGTCTGTCGATATAATCGTTGGCTGTCATGCCGCTTTTTTCTTTGACGATGTCGTTGAGATATTTCGAGCTGACGGCGAGTCGTCCCGAATAGAAAGGTATGCTTCTGTTTATGCGATAAAACATTCTTACGTCGTCGCAGAATCTGTCGAAGACGATTTCTTTTTTCTTCTTGTCGAATTCTAATGTCTCCAATTTCCTTGCGTAGAAATATAACATCGACATGGTGAGGTGTTTCGCCGATTCAAAACGAAACATCTTGAATGGAGATTTTACTGTATGAAGCAATACCTTATAATATGTATTGAAGGAAACGAGGTCGCAGCTGATGTCGATGACAGGATTGCCTAAAATCATTTTGTTGAGACTGCTCGACATGAGATTGACAGTGAAGTTGTTCGACATGATGATGGCTCTAAGTTTAAGATCATCAGAAGTTTCAAGAAGAGAATATGTCTGATTAGGCATCACCACCGTAAGACATGGTGCCTTTAAGTTGTATTCCTTGCCTTCTATGATGATGCGGCTTTCTCCTTTGTCTAATAAGATGAAAGTCGTAACGTCAACTTTGCGTGGCTCGTTGATAGAATCTTTATATGTGGCGTTTTCAAGTATCAGCAAATCGTCTCCAATCCTCATATTGTCGGGAACCGTATTACGAATCTTTGACTGCCAGTCGAAATAATTTGTCATAATCTTTATTTTGTTTCGCAAAAATACTCAAAAATAATTATATGAAAAGCTATATGATTTTGTTTTAGGAAAAATATACCAATATCAAGGAAAAAGTGGAAAATCTATCACATAAAATTGAGATAATTTTGCAGCGTGAAAATTCAAAATCAAAAAGAAATGGCAAATACCCTTTATCTTGTGACAGGTGCAGCAGGTTTTTTAGGCAGCAATGTTTGTTCTCAATTGTTGGAGCGAGGTGACAAAGTAAGAGCTTTCGTACTTGAAGGCGACAAATCTGCTCAATACATTCCTGAAGAAGTAGAAATAGTTTATGGCGATTTATGCGACAAGTCGTCTTTGGAAAAATTTTTCTCTGTTGCAGAAGGCACAGAAACAATATGTATCCATGTGGCAAGCATGGTGACAGTTAACCCGAATTACAGAAAAATAGTTCTTGATGTGAATGTGGGCGGCACAGAAAACATCGTTGACTTATGTCTTGAACATAAAGAATGTAAGAAGTTGGTGTATGTCAGTTCTACAGGTGCAATACCGGAACTTCCTCGTAAGGAGAAGATTAAAGAAGTCAAGGAGTTTGACTTGGATAAAGTTGTTGGCTGGTATAGCAAGAGTAAGGCGATGGCAACTAATAATATTTACACAGCTATTGAGAAAAGAGGACTTCAGGCTTGTGTGGTTTTTCCTACAGGTATCTTCGGACCAAATGATAATGCTGTCAGTGAGACTACAGCAACAATCATTAAAATAATAAAAGGAGAAATGCCTATTGGTATCAACGGCTCATTCAATCTCGTAGATGTCAGAGACTTGGCAGCGGGTTGTATAGCAGCAGCCGACAAAGGAAGAGTAGGTGAGGGTTATATCCTAGGAAATGAAGTCATCACGCTTAAAAAATTGAGTAATCTTCTTAATCAAGAACTTGGCTGCCAGCCGATAAAGTTTTTCCTGCCAATCAAGATGGCTGAGAAAATAGCTAAAAAGATGGAAAAGAAAGCTGCTAAGACTGGTCAGATGCCAATGATGACAACATTCTCTGTATATAATTTAAAGAGAAATAACCAGTTTGATTACAGCAAAGCAGAAAAAGAATTGGGATATAAGACGCGTCCTATAGAAGATACTTTGCGTGATGAGGCTAAGTGGCTTAAAGATAACGGGAAGATATAAAATTAATAATAAAGAAAATTCAAATAATCATTATCAAAAAAAAATAACAAAATCATGAAGAAAGTAAAAGCATTAATCATTGCAGCTGTTATGTTAGTCTGCGCAAACTCAGTAAACGCTCAATCAAACGTCAAAAACCTCAACTACGACCGAGGTTACAAATTTGACATTGAATTAGCTTGTTCAATTCCAACAATTTGGGAGTTCAGTACATCACATGGTTTCAGCTTCGGCAACGGACTTTATGTAGGTGGCGGCGCTGGCTTCTACGCTGAATTCTTGCCAGATTACAAAACAACTCCTACTTATTATATCCCTGTCTTCGCCGATGTTAAATACAACTTTTGCAATACTTTGGCAAGTCCTTTCATCAGCTTCAAAGGCGGCGTTGACTTCGACGTATGCAACACAGGAATGAATATCAACATCAACCCAGCTATCGGTCTCGATATCTCAAGATATTCAATCAACTTCGGCTACGATATGCACCACGGCGTCTGGAGACACAGCAAAGGAACAGAAAGCCATTATTTCAAAATCGGCGTGGGAATCACTATTTGATAATTCATAATTCACAATTCATAATTCATAATTAACATGAGCGAATACAAATTAAAAAAGACCAAGGTTGAAGAAAAGGTCGTCGACACTTATAAAAAAATCGAAGACGGCGTAGTTAACGCTTACAAAAATGTAGAAGATGCTGTCGTCGGAACTTATAAAAAGATAGAAGACAAATTTGTTGATAAATTTCTTGATAAAGAATAAATAACAATTAACAATGAAGAATACAGGTAAAATATTCAGCGCTGCATTATTACTATTTAGCAGCGTGGCATTGAATGCGCAAGGCGTTGACGAAGGTAAGAAAGATAATTTCATTAAGAGAGCTTTCCGTGATATGAAAGAAAGCGCTAAACTTCAACGTCAGATTGATAAAGCCAATTATCAGGCAACCAAGTTGGAGAGCAAGGCTTTCTTTGAAGAACAGAAACGACTTTCCAGACCATCGGTCAGGACTGCTGAGATGAAAAAAGAACAGCAAAAAGAACTTGAAGCAGCTAACAAAAGAGTAGAGGAGGCAAAAGCCAAATTAGAAGCTGCTAAAGAAAAATAAGAAACAATTTCCTTCTCGCAAAGATGCAGAGAATCACTTTGCGATACTTTGCGTCTTTGCGAGAAACTTTCAATTCTTCTTCTTAAGAAATGCTATCAAGGCATACGCCATCGGGGTTCCAAACAATGCTTCGATGGCTATTTTTATGATGTATTGCGATAATATCATCAATAATATGTCGCGAGTGGTCAGCGAACCTGCAAAAGCGATTAGCACGAATGGCACGGTGTCAAAGATATATCCGACGATGGAACTTCCTATCGTACGGAACCATAAATGCTTGCCATTGGTGAGTTTCTTCATCTTGTCCATAATCCAGGCGTTGGAGAGCTCTCCTAAAAGAAATCCTGTGAGTGAGGCAAAGACGATGCGTGGTACGTAACTGTAAATCGTGTTGTACGCTGTTGATGTGACGTCTAGATAATCTGGAGAAGGCAGCCACACTCCAATCTGAGTGCATATCACGACAAACACATTACATAGAAACGCGAGTATGATAGTCTTTCTCGCTGTGCGGTATCCCCATATTTCAGTCAGTACGTCGCCTAACATGTAAGCTAAAGGGAAGGTAATTGTTCCCGCATCAAAATAAAATAATCCGAAGATTCCAACGACTTTGACAGCCATTATGTTGGAGACGATGTAACAAACAGTGAAAAACACTGCGATGATTGTATAAGAGTCGCTCTTATCAAATCGGTTTTTTAAAGGGTTTTCCGAGACCTTGTTCATATTTTTAAAGTTTAAAGTAGAGACGCGTCAATGATGTAATTGTATATAAATATGAGTCGTCTGAATTAAAAGACATCATTGACACGTCTGTACTAAAGTTTTCAATTTTCAATTTTTAATTTTAAATATTTGGCCACACGAAGTGTGAGTTGATAGATTCTCCACCATCCACGATGATGCTTTGTCCGGTGCAGAATTTGTTTGTCACCGTCATGAAATACGCCCATTGTGCTATCTCTTTTGGTGTCGCCCATCGTTTGAGCGGCGTCTGCTGCATAATCTCGTCCCACATTTTTTTGTCGTTGACGACGCAGTCGTTGAGCGGTGTCAGCACTCCGCCAGGGTCGAGGCTGTTACATGTCGCGCCGTATTGAGCCACACGCAGCGCCACGTTTTTCGTATATGCTATCACGCCGCCTTTGCTGGCGCAATATTCCGGGAATTCTGAACCGGTGTGTCCGCTTGCCGAACCGATATTCAAAATGGAACGTATGTATTTCTGTATTCCGTATTTTTCTGTCACCTTAATCAACGCCTTGAGGTTGATGTCGATGTCGTCTTCGTTCTGAGTGCCGGCGTTGTTAATAAGAATTTCAACATCGTCAATCTCAGGAAGATTCTCGTAATCGCTTATGTCGCATAGATGATGAAAATATCTGTCGTGGTTTATTGACTGTTCTTGCCGGTCAATTCCTATGACGTTATGTCCCATCTCGAGGAAATGTTCAGCGATGGCTTTGCCTATGCCTTGAGATGTTCCGGTAATCAACACTTTAATACTTTCATTCATAATTATAAATCTTACGGTGACGAAAAACGATGTGCAAAGATATGAAATCTTTCTTTAGAATTCTATGCAGATAATATCTCCGTGCAATGATTTCTGTACGTCGATGACACGTTGGTTGCGGCTGCCACGGAAATGTAACGACAAATCTCTTTCGGATTCGACATAACGTCCGTCGACGATGACGTCGCATAGATCGACTAATTTGCGGCGAATAGGATGTAGCATCAAGTCTTCGAACTTATATCCGGTATAGCACCAGATGTTTTTGTCGGTGTCGTTTTTAATCATCTGTGCCAGTTCGATGAAGCCTTCCGGGTGTAACATAGGGTCGCCTCCGGTGAATGTCACGTTCATATCGGCATCTACGATATTCTTGAATAACACTTCGACGCTTATAGGCTCGCCTCCGTTTTCATCCCACGACTGTGGGTTATGACATCCTCGGCAATGGTTTTGGCACCCTGCACAATATATTGAGGTGCGAAGACCAATGCCGTCGACGGATGTCCCGTATTTGATATCTAAAACACGGATATTATTTGTGGATGACTCTGTCATTTAACTCTGCCAATTTTGCTTTGTTCCAGCGTTCTGTCGTTCCAACGAGGTAGCCGGTGATTCTCTGTAATTTGTCGATGTTGTCGCTGCCGCATCTTGGGCATTTGTCTAACTCTTGCTGAGCGTCTTCATAACCGCAGTTCATGCATCTGTTGCGGTTGTGGTTCACAGAGCAGTATCCGATATTATTCTTATCCATCAAGTCAACGATATCCATTATGGCTTGAGGGTTATGTGTGGCGTCGCCGTCTATTTCGATGTAGAATATATGTCCGCCTCTTGTAAGGTCGTGATATGGAGCCTCGATTTCGGCTTTATGTTTTGGTGAACATTTATAATATACAGGAATATGGTTTGAGTTAGTATAATATTCCTTATCTGTGACGCCAGGTATCTCGCCATATTTTTTACGGTCGATGCGTGTGAATTTTCCTGACAATCCTTCAGCAGGTGTCGCCAACACGCTGAAGTTATGTTGATAGCGTTCTGAGAATTCGTTTACTCTGTCGCGCATATAAGTGACGATACGTAATCCGAGTTCCTGAGCCTCTTCGCTCTCGCCATGGTGTTTTCCTATCAATGCTATAAGACATTCAGCGAGACCGATGAAACCGATGCCGAGTGTACCTTGGTTGATGACGCGTTCTATGGTGTCGTTAGGCTTGAGGTTCTCGCATCCTGACCAAAGAGCCGACATCAATAATGGGAACTGTTTTGCAAGTGCAGTCTTCTGGAAGTTATATCTGTTGCAAAGTTGTTTTGCTGTAATCTCTAACAACTCGTCGAGTTTTGCAAAGAAAAGTCCGATGCGTCGTGATTTGTCTTCTTCTCCCATGCATTCTATGGCAAGTCGAACGATGTTTATCGTTGAGAATGACAGGTTGCCGCGTGCGATGGAAGTCTTTTCTCCGAATCTGTTCTCGAAGACGCGTGTTCTGCAACCCATAGTAGCCACTTCGTACAGGTAGCGTTTAGGGTCGCTTTCGTTCCATTTCTCGTGCTGGTTGAATGTCGCGTCGAGGTTGACGAAGTTAGGGAAGAAGCGTCGTGCTGCGACTTTACATGCGAACTGGTAGAGGTCGTAGTTTTTGTCTTCTGGGAGGTAACTCACGCCACGTTTCTTTTTCCATATCTGGATAGGGAAGATGGCTGTGGAACCTTTGCCAACGCCTTCGTATGTGGATTGGAGCAGCTCTCTGATGATGCAGCGTCCCTCAGCTGATGTGTCTGTTCCGTAGTTGACAGATGAGAACACGACCTGGTTGCCGCCTCGTGAATGTATGGTGTTCATGTTGTGTATGAAAGCCTCCATCGATTGGTGCACTCTGTTGACTGTGCGGTTGATGGCGTGCTGTTTCAGTCTCTCATCGCCTTGTAAGAGGTCGAGTTCCTGATATATGTAGTCTTCGATTTCGATGTCATACAGATGTTTCAAATCGAAACCTGTAAGTTCTTCTATTGTCTTCACTTCTTCGATGAAGCTGCGACGAACGTATGGGGCGAGATAGAAGTCGAAGGCAGGGATAGCCTGGCCGCCGTGCATCTCGTTTTGTACGGTCTCCATAGAGATACATGCCATGAAAGACGCCGTCTCGATGCGTTTTGTAGGACGGCTCTCGCCATGTCCGGCTTCAAATCCGTTTTCAAGTATCTTGTCCAATGGATGCTGGATACATGTGAGCGATTTAGTAGGATAATAATCCTTGTCGTGTATGTGGAGGTAATTGCCTCTCACAGCCCACAGAGTCTCCTCGGCTAGAAGATAGTCGTCGACGAAAGGCTTGGTAGTCTCCGATGCGAATTTCATCATCATGCCAGCTGGAGTGTCGGCGTTCATGTTGGCGTTCTCTCGTGTTATGTCGTTGGATTTAGCCTCTACGATCTCGAGGAACATCTCGCGTGTCTTAGCCTTTCTGGCAATGCTTCTCTTGTCACGGTAGGCGATATAACTCTTGGCGACTTCCTTGCGAGGAGAAGCCATAAGCTCCATTTCCACCATGTCTTGAATCTCTTCCACCGACGATTGTTCTTTGCCACGGAACTCTATGCGGTCGACGATTTTATATACGAGAACGTCATCTTCGCCTGCTTCTGTCGTAAGCATAGCCTTACGGATTGCAGCGGCAATCTTTTCTCTGTTGAAGCCGACTATACGGCCGTCTCTTTTAACTACTGTGTGTATCATAATGTCATAATTTATTGCTTTTACGGTGCTCGTGGGAATGATGCAGATGAAATTCTGTTGTCGTCACAGATTCTATCTTGACACTCTACATCCCGAAAGCATCAAAAATAAATAAAGGCAGGTCTTCTGACTTGTTTCGTCCGCACGGCCTTCCCGCTTAATCGGCAGTGACCATCATGAATGCGCGGAGTGTTTGAGAAACTCACAGCTACGGGTATAGTCTCGGACTTGCACCGAAGTTCCCTTTTCATTCCTAGTGAATTATATCACGTTGAAAACCTTAATTCGGGAAACAAAATTATGAAAAAATATCTATGTCATAAACGTGTTCTTGAAATTTTTTTCAACATTATTTTAACATCTCCCACATTGCTTATCTACACAGCATTTTTAACCTTATATAAACTTATAATTACGCATTAAAAGACTTTAGTCATTAGTCTTTTGTCTTTAGTCCTTTTTTGGGCGTTCCGGCTCTGCCGTCGGGCTTTCCGCTATATCTTTCTCCGCTGCGCTCCAAAAGGATGCCGCTCCAATCCCTAACGCATTGGAGACTACTAACTCCTAGTCGCGAGCATAGACCTTAATGTACGGACGTGGCCAATAGCCAAAAGCCTTAGTAAAAAATAATTTCAACTTTCAATTTTAATTTTTCAACTTTTTCCTACTTTTGTAGAAATAAAGACTACAAGACTACAAGACAACAAGTGAAGTATGATAAGATTAAGTGAAATTAAATTATTTGTTAATGCGCTAATGGCTCATAGCTCACAGCTCATAACTATAATATTATTACCATTATTATTATCTTGCGGAAGAAATAATGCTTCTGACGAAAATCTTAAAATATTTAAATACAATGAGTCGGCAGGCATTCTGACGTTAGACCCTATTTATGCCAAAGACCTTCCTCATATCTGGGCGTGCAACCAAATCTTCAACGGTCTCGTCGCCTTCGACGATGAGATGAACGTCGTGCCAGCGATAGCAAAATCGTGGAATATCAGCGACGACGGAATGACATACACATTCATTTTGAGAGATGACGTTTGGTTTCATGAAGATGAATGTTTTGTTTCTAAGACGCAAAGACGCAAAGACGCAAAGACGCAAAGAGATGAAGACTCTGTGACTCTGCGACTCTGTGACTCTGCGACTAGAATAGTTGTCGCTCAAGATTTCGTCTATTCTTTCAACCGTGTTTTAGACAGAAAACTGAATTCTTCTGGAAGCTGGATTTTTTCTAATGTGTATGCATTTGATGCAATCAACGACACTGTTTTAGAGATAAAACTAACACAGCCTTTTCCGGCGTTTTTAGGGATATTGTCGATGACGTATGCATCTGTCGTGCCGCAAGAAGCCGTCGATTATTACGGAGCGGAATTCGGGCGACATCCTGTAGGAACAGGACCTTTCAAATATCAATATTGGAAAGAAGGAGTGAAGCTCGTGTTCAGGAAGAATCCGATTTATTTTGAGGTTATTAAAGACACAAAGACGCAAAGACACAAAGACGCAAAGATTGACTCTGACTCTGACTCTGCGACTCTGCGACTCTACGACTCTGCGACTATAAGATTGCCATATTTAGATGCTGTTTCAATAAGTTTTATCGTTGACAAGCAAGTAGCTTTCATGGAGTTTATAAAAGGCAAGTTTCACTTCATGTCGGGAATCGATGCTAGATATAAAGATGAACTTTTGACGCGAGACGGACAATTACGTTCTGAATATGAAGACGAAATTTATTTGATAAGAGAACCATATTTAAATACAGAATATCTCGCTTTCTTCCTTGGCGATGATGACACTTTGGGAAAAGACAGAAGCCTCGCATTGCGACAAGCCGTCAGCTATTCCATCGATAGAGAGAAGATGCTGCGTTATCTGCGCAATGGAATAGGCACGCCAGGAAATCAAGGAATCATTCCTGCAGGATTGCCAGGATTTAAAGACTCAAAGACGCAAAGACGCAAAGACGCAAAGATTGAATCTGACTCTGCGACTCTGCGACTCTGCGACTCTGCGACTATAAATATCGGTTACCCATACAACCCTAAAAAAGCTGAGCAGTTGTTGAAGGATAATAATCTGATTGGTTATGAGTTGAAATTATACACCACGCAGGATTATATCGACATAGCTAAGTTTGTGCAGTCGGCCTTGACTGAGATAGGCTTGAACTGTAGGGTAGAGGAGATGATGCCTGCGGCATTAAGAGAGAAACGTGCTAACGGAAACCTTCCATTCTTCCGTTCATCATGGGTGGCAGACTATCCCGATGCAGAGAATTACCTCTCATTGTTCACGACGAACAACTTCACTCCGCAAGGACCGAACTACACTCATTATTCTAATGCAAAGTTTGATGAGCTTTACCAGAAATCGTTGACATGCAACAATCTTGAAGAAAGAGCGAAGATATATCATGAAATGGATAGTATTATGATGACAGAAGCGCCCGTCGTGATTCTGTTCTACGATGAAGTGTTAAGATTCGTTAACAAAAAAGTAGAAGGATTGGGAAGCAATCCGACGAATATGCTTAATTTGAAGAAAGTGGATTTGAAGCAGTGAACCATGAGTTGTGGGAGGTTTTGCTCATAGCTCGAGGCTCATTGCTAGCAGCCCCTATGCGTTAGGGATTGGAGCGGCATCCTTTGCGAGCGGAGCGAGCAAAGATATAGCGGAAAGCCCGACGGCAGAGCCGGAACGCCCAGAAAAAAAGACAAAAGTAGAAAGACGAAGGACTAAAGTTTGAAGTTCAACTGACTAAGATATTTATTCTAAAAAAAAACTTTAGTTATTTGTCATTTATCATTAGACTTTTTATTATCTTTGCACTCGTTTTTTAGAAAGTATAATAAGATGATTAATATAACATTTCCGGATAAGTCAGTCAGACAATATGAAGCAGGTGTAACACCTCTCGATATCGCTAAAAGTATCAGCGAAGGTTTGGCTCGTAACGTGTTGTCAGCCAAGGTTAATGGTGTAATGTGGGATGCAATGCGTCCAGTTAATGAAGATGCAGAAATTCAACTCTTCACATGGAATGACCCAGAAGGAAAGGCTACAGTATGGCATTCTTCAGCACACTTGATGGCAGAAGCTATCGAGCAACTTTATACCGGAGTTAAATTTGGTATCGGACCAAGCATCGAAAACGGTTTCTATTATGACGTAGATTTCGGCACAAATGTCATCACAGAAGAAGACCTTGCCAAGATTGAAAAACGCATGATGGAACTCGCATCACAAAAGCAAGCTTTCGAACGCGTTGACGTTTCTAAAGCAGAAGCTATGGCTCACTTCACTGAAAAAGGTGATGAATACAAACAAGAGCTCATCAGCGAATTGGAAGACGGTACAATCACCTATTATAAAACAGGTACCTTCACAGACTTGTGCCGCGGACCACACATCCCTGACACAAGCTGCATCAAAGCTATCAAATTATTATCTATAGCAGGTGCTTACTGGCGCGGCGACGAGAAACGCAAACAGCTCACTCGTATCTATGGCATCACATTCTTGAAGAAGAAAGAACTTGAAGAATATCTCGTTCTCCTTGAAGAAGCTAAGAAACGCGACCACCGTAAACTCGGTAAAGAACTTGAACTCTTCATGTTCACAGAAATGGTAGGCAAAGGTCTCCCAATGTGGTTGCCAAAAGGTACAGCATTGCGTCTTCGCTTACAAGAATTCTTGACAAAGATTCAAAAACAATATGGTTATGAACAAGTCATGACCCCTCATATCGGTAACAAACAACTTTATGAGACATCAGGTCACTGGGATCATTACGGACATGACAGCTTCCAGCCAATCACAACACCTGAAGAAGGTGAGGTCTATTTGTTGAAACCTATGAACTGCCCTCATCACTGTATGATTTACAAATGGCAGCCACGTTCATACAAAGACCTTCCATTACGTCTTGCTGAATTTGGTACAGTATATCGTTATGAACAAAGCGGCGAACTCCACGGTTTGACACGCGTCCGTTCATTTACACAAGACGACGCTCATATCTTCTGTCGTCCTGACCAAGTTAAGGAAGAATTCATCCGCGTTATGGAAATCATCGAAATCATCTTCAAAGCATTGAAGTTCGAAAACTTCGAAGCACAGATTTCTTTGCGCGACCCAAATAACACAGAAAAATATGTAGGTACAGACGAAAACTGGGAAAGAGCAGAATCAGCTATCGTTGAAGCATGTAAAGAAAAAGGACTCCAGGCAGTCGTTGAATACGGTGAAGCAGCGTTCTATGGTCCTAAGTTAGACTTCATGGTAAAAGATGCTCTCGGAAGAAGATGGCAACTCGGTACTATCCAAGTTGACTACAACTTGCCAGAACGTTTCGACCTCAGCTATATCGGATCAGACAACGAAAAACATCGTCCTGTTATGGTCCACAGAGCACCATTCGGTTCAATGGAACGCTTCGTAGCAGTATTGTTAGAACACTGCGCTGGCGACTTCCCATTGTGGCTCACTCCAGATCAAGTCATGATTTTGCCTGTAAGTGAAAAATATCACGAATATGCAGAAAAACTCAACGAAATGTTGAAGAGAAATGAAATCCGTACTTTAATCGACATGAGAAGTGAAAAAATCGGACGTAAGATTCGTGACGCCGAAATGAAGAAGGTGCCTTATATGCTTATCGTTGGCGAAAAAGAAATGAACGAAACATCAGTATCAGTAAGAAAACACGGTCAAGGCGACCTCGGTTCAATGTCTGTAGAAGAGTTTATCGCAATGATAGAGCAACAAGTTAAAGACGAACAAAAAATTGGATAAATATAAAGATTGTATAATTAATATAGGAGACACAAATTATAGCACTACCAGTTAACAACGGAAGAGGCCCTCAAAGAGGACAGAAGAACGAAGATCCTCATCGTATAAACGAGAGAATTACATCTCCAATGGTGAGAGTCGTAGGCGAGGGCGTTGATAATGAGATTCACTCAATCAAAGATGCTTTGAGAATTGCTGATGAGCACGGACTTGATTTGGTTGAAATTTCACCTAATGCAAATCCTCCTGTCTGTAAGTTGATGGACTACAAGAAATTCCTTTTCGACCAAAAGAAAAAGCAAAAGGAAATCAAGGCTAAGACAACAAAAGTCGTTATCAAGGAAATCCGCTTGGGACCACAAACTGACGACCACGATTTCGAATTCAAGTTGAATCACGCCAAGAGATTCTTGGAAGATGGAGCAAAGGTTAAGGTTGACGTGTTTTTCCATGGTCGTTCAATCGCTTACAAAGACCAAGGCGAAATTATCTTGTTGAAGTTCGCTCAAGCTTTGGCAGACTTCGGTAAAGTAGAATCAATGCCTAAGTTGGAAGGTAAGAGAATGCTCATGATGATAGCTCCTAAAAAATAAGATAGACACTCATTTAAAAAAATAGATATTACTATGCCAAAAATGAAAACAAAATCCGCTGCCAAAAAACGTTTCAGAGTAACAGGCACCGGTTTAGTAAAGAGAAAGCACGCTTATAAAAGCCACATCTTAACAAAGAAGTCAGTAAAACGTAAACGTAACTTACGTCACGCTACAATTGTTGAGCCAGCTAATATGAAAGCTGTGAAAGAAATGCTTCTCATGTAATTTAAAAAAAATTGTTTAACTCTTGTTAGAGTAGGAAAGTTCTCGAAAGGGCGAGGCACTCTAACGGAATAAAAAGTAAAAAAATGCCAAGATCAGTTAACGCAGTCGCTTCAAGAGCAAGACGCAAAAAAGTTTTAAAACAAACAAAGGGCCAGTTCAGCGCACGTAAAAACGTTTGGACTGTAGCTAAAAACTCTTACGAAAAGGGTTTACAATACGCATACCGCGATAGAAGAAACAAAAAACGTGATTTCCGCTCATTATGGATTATCCGTATCAATGCCGCAGCACATGAATACGGCATGACATACAGCACATTCATGGGTAAACTTCACGCAGCTAACATCGACCTTAATCGTAAGGTTTTAGCCGACTTAGCTTTGAATAATCCAGAAGCATTTAAAGCTATAGTTGAAAAAATTAAGTAATAATAACATGTAATAACATGAATGAGTGTAATAAGAAGCCGCTGTGAAGCGGCTTTTTTTATTTAATATATTCGTGTAATTTTTAGCCAATAAACTTCCATCACATATATAAATTAATATGGTGTAGAAAACACCCGTTGTCATATAACCCTTTCGTGCCGGATTTGCGTCCTTTTTGTGGAAGAATGTTTCGTGTCAGATTCGTGCCTTTTCGCGGATCAATGTTTCGTGTCCGATTGGTGCCCTTTCGTGGATCAATGTTTCGTGTCCGATTCGTGCCTTTTCGTGGATTAATGTTTCGCGGATGTCTTGCAAGTTTTATTATTTTTTTGTGTGCGTTCCGGCAGAGCCGTCGGGCTTTCCGCTGTATCTTTGGCGTCGCCGTCACCGCCTTCGTCTTCGCCGTCTCCGCCAAAGGATGCCGCTGCAATCCCTAACGCGGCGGTCGCTCCTGTCACAATGCTTCCTCTATTAATTAATAAGGTGTAAAAAATCGCAATTGCCTTTTGGCTTTTTCGCGCCGGATTCGTGCCTTTTCGCGGACAAATCTTTCGTGTCCGATTCGCGCCCTTTCGCGGACGGAGGACTATAGGGGCAGAGGGACTCAGCTCAGATACGCGGACAGGCCGTTTCGCGGCCGGATTAGTGTTGTTTCGTGGAAGAAGCATCCAAGGAGCCGCATCGTTTTTTCTGGAAAAAGTCGTGTTTTGTGATATTTTCCGCTGGAAATTCCCCGCGGATCCGCCTTCTGGGAGAGCGAATCCGGGTCGATTCCGTCGTTTTTCAGCCTGCGTTTCCCTTTTCTCTGTCTGTAAGCCGCTAAGTTTCAGCGGATAAAGAAAAAAGTGAAAATAAGTGAAAAATATTTTAAAAAAGTGTTGGAGGGAAAGGAAAAAGCAGTATCTTTGCACTCGCAAAACAACGGGAACGGGGCGCTGGAAAAGAGGAGAGGTTGTTGAAGCGAAGTTCTTTGAACGAATG
>JAZQZR010000019.1:0-1538 GCA_045634185.1 Bacteroidales bacterium
TCACAATTATCACATTTGATTTGTCTGTTTCTCAAGTCGTATTCTAAAACAAAACCTTTGTGAGAGTTTGCATAATGTGACCACATTGTAACAGATTTGACAGTTTCGCTAAAACAGGCAATAAAAGTACTACGTCTTAAATAAGATTCTGCTTCACGGAAAACATTTTCAATTTGATTAAAAAACTCGTCCTTACTCATTCCGAAGATTAGATTATTCTTTTCTATATCTTCGTCGGTTGCGTTTAAGATGGTTTCTTTCAGTATTTTTGTGCGTTCCTCACCATATAATGATGCTACGAACTCAGGAAAAGGTTCTCCTTCTCTTAAACTGTCTCTTAGCTTTCTTATATGTTCTTTTGAAGCACCATGTTTTATAGAGTCATATAGGTATTGTTTATCATACCTGATAAGACAATCATATGGATCATTAAATTTCTGAGCATTACCTGCATATATTCTATCATTGTAAAAAGCATCAAATTGGGCTTCAGAACAATCACGATATCTAAATAATTTTTGAGGTATTATGCTGTGCACATATTCTAATAACGGTTTTAGCAGAGGTTCTCTTTCTTCATAAGACATAACTTCGGGTATAACCGTTTCTTCTAATAGTTTCTTGAATTCACTTCTCTTGTTTTCCATATAGAAGATTATTTAACATTAGTAACTCTATTATCAAACACTCCCTCAAACAAACTCATTTCTCGTTTAGCAATACCTAATCTATTTGCTAATGTTCGCCAATCTTTAACAGCAGCTACCACCTCGTTGATAATTCCTTTTGCCACTTCATGAGTGAGCATATACTCATCACAAGAGTCAAGCAAAATGGAGAAGTCAGACTTGTTAGTTTTGCTGTTAATTAGCAAGCTTTGATGGTCATTCAGCGTTGGGTTCATATCGTATGCAGGCGAAAGGGTCCAACCTTTTGCAGTGAGCAGAAAACCGTGATTGCGGAAATGGTCGTCGCTATTACCTACGCATATATTAAACGCAACTCTACGGAACAATTCTCGCAAGTTCGCATCAACATCGGTACAACCACTAATGATAAAATCAACAATATCCAAATAGCCGTTACCTGTTGTTGCATTGTCACCATCGTTCAATCCAAGCAATGTCATTGCCGATGCAAAATGTATTCGCTTGCCGTTATCCGTTCTATCAAAGCGACGAGAAAGGAGTGTGTGATGCTTGTCGTTTATCGCAAGCACCCTTGTTTCTGCAGCACTGACGCCTGCATTTTGGGCTAACAGATGGCAGAAATGTTCCCACAATCCCACATTATAGTCATCCTTCAATGATGGAAACTTAGCCACGTATATACTGCGGTCTGTATCTATAACATTTGCCTTCGGTCTTGCACCACCAAGCGATGAACCGGGCTGGACGAGTTGAGCAATCCATCGTTTTTCGGGGAGTGCATTAACCTCCTCGCTTTTCTCAATTTCCTTGCTTGCTGCAATGAGTTCGCGCAAGTCTGTCAATGGCGGAATACGCAAAGAGTTGTCCGCGTTTATGAACTCGCCATCA
>JAZQZR010000020.1:0-39042 GCA_045634185.1 Bacteroidales bacterium
GAGCACCTTTCCTACTTCTATTCTAACTTACATATTTCAATCTGTAGGAAAATAATTTCAATTAACTTATTGACAAATCTCTTTGCTTGTGGTATATTATCTGTAGCAATGGGATTATAATATCCTCTTGTTGTCAATAAGCAAAAGGTAGGTGAGTGTCTACGTCCAGAAATAAAAATACTTTTACATATTCTCCTTCTCAACAAGATGTAGATGCTTACATTAAGTTTAAGTCTGGAGAAAATAAAAAGAATGGTTCTGCTATGAAACCATACATGAAAGACTATAAGGCTCTTCATCATATTCAAGGTCTATCAGATAATGCTATCCTTGTCTATGAAGCTATTAGAAACCTTGTGGGTATGTATCTACTGCAACAGAAATATCGGGAGTCTTACAAGAAACAAAAAACAGGTAGGTCTGGTAGTATCGGTACAACTAGGGGAAATAATAACTCTGTCGTAGGTACTACTATGGTTATTACTAATCCTATGCTACAAGAGTGGATTGGTGATAAATCTCATAATACTATTAAAACTGCTTTGGAACAATTAGAGTCTATGGGATTTATTAAGTGTGCTACTGATGGTACTAAAAAAACAGGTAGAAAAATTACTCTGCTTCGTGATATGGAAGAATATCAGCCTGAGGAAATTGATGCTCTAGAAGCTTGCTTAAAGGCTCTAGGAGAAGTTGATAGTGTAAGTAATGATGATGTATTATCTGAGGATGAAAACGATGTGGAGACTACAGAAACTCCTGTAAATAAACCTAAGAAGAAAGTAAAGAAAACTGAGAAGATTAATAGTGTTAAAGAAATTAATTTAAATCAAACTGATAGTAATGATGTAGAAGAAGATTTGGATGATTTTGAGTTTTAATAAGGAGATAAATAATGACTGCTGATTTTTTTGATTTTAATAAAGCCTTGCCTATGGCAGAATATATGTCTGAAAAAACTGATAAACAAATTAGTTATCTTGAAAATGATTTTTATAGTAAATTGGGTGTAGATATTTTATCAAAAATTACTTCTGCTGCTCATTCGGGTAAAAGACATGTTGATGTCTGTCTTGCATCAGATAATATTTTAGAAAAATTCTTGAATATTAGTATAAAGAAAATAAATAAAGCCTTAAAATATTATGAACATAAGGCTTATAAGGCTTTTTGGGATTATAAAAATCATTTGAATTATAGATACGAAAATAATAAGTTTTATGAAAACTTAAACTATTATGAGTCTGCTGTTTATCGTGTACTTATGGATTTAATTAATAAGAATTATGTTGTTGAACTCTTTTATAAAAAGGAGTTTGAGGGTGATGGAATTCGTTATGAATACACTTATCGTTTGCCTTATCTAAGTATTACATGGTGAGTTAGGAGAATTATTATGTTATCTGCTAAAGAAGCTGTCGTTGCCCTTAATAATAGATATGAGAATGTTGTGGATAGTATTGTCCGTGATGAAATCCTTAGTGCTTGTCGTGAGGGTAAAAGATATTGTCGCTTTGAAGTTAGTGATACTATTTTGAAAATGAAAGCTCGTTTGGGAAACTATGATAAGAACCTTGGATGTAAGTTTAAAGAGATTATGGAACAGAATGGTTTTAGTGTTAATGTGGATTTTGGTTTGTTCTGTGTGCATTGGTGAGTTAAAATTAAATAAGAATAAGAGGTATAATATATGCGACAGTATTCTTTTTTAACTTTTGGTGAAGCTCTTGAAAAGGCTAAAAAAGACCCTGAGTTTAAAATGATTCGTGCTATTTGGTTGGATAAGAATTATATCGTAGCTGATAAATTGGATTTAAGTGAAATTCAGTATTTAACTGTAACTACTAATTTTGGTGCAAGAGTTGTCGGCAGAATGAATACTCCCAAACTAATTATATCTTTCTTAAATGAAAACCTTGGACGTACTATTAAAGAATGGCAACCTACTAATCAGGATATTCTTTCTGAGGATTGGTTGGATTATTATGAATGGCAGTCTGAGTGATTGTTGAGTAATTGTATGATTAGGGTATGTGGATAATTTTGTGGATAATTTTGCTTAAAAAGTGCCAATGTGGATAAGTATGTGGATAAGTATGTAAAATGTGGATAACTTGAGTTGCCCTGTTGATAAAAATGTGGATAACTTGCAGAAGTAGAGTTAGAATGTGGATAACTCTGTGGATAATTTTTAAAAATGTGGATAAGTATGTGGATAACTCCATAAGGGTGTGGATAACTATGTGGAAAATGTGGATAACTTTGGGCGATTTTCCTTGTGTATTCATTTAAATTAATAGGATTTCCCTTGCTTCTGGTAGAGATGGAGAGATACGCACATCTCCATATCTTTTATTAGTTTAAATAAAATTTCTCAAACTTTTCCAATTAACTTATTGACAATCCTCTTCATTCATGCTATACTTAATTTGTAAGTTAAGTTAATCACACATCGTCAATCAAGGAGGTTGTTTAAGATGTCTAACAAGCCTACTGAATATATTTCTTTAGGGGAAGCTATGATTAAGCTCAATTCTTATATGAAGTCTCGTGGTTATAATTTGTTTGACTATGAGTTAACCAGTATTGGTCATGGCAGTTGCACTCTTGACAACTCTCCTACTGTTTGGTATCATACCTTTTGTCTACGTGAATATGCAAATCCAGACCATGAAATTAACATTAACATCCCTTGTTATAAGACTGAAGCCCATATTTCCTGTGAGCTATTAAGCAGAGAATGTGGGTTAAATAAGGAGTAAATTATAAATTATGAAGGAATATAATAAGATTGAAACTCTTTTTAATAGAGACCTAGAGGGAACCAAGAAGCTAATTTTTGGGTCTTATCGTAATGAGACAGTAGAATTTCTAAAGGATTGCCCATGGGTATTTACTGAAAAGATTGATGGAACCAATGTTCGTGTACATTGGGATGGTCACAGAGTATCTTTTGGTGGACGAACTGATGATGCACAAATTCCTGCTGTTTTAGTAAACAAGCTAAACGATATGTTTGGTGGTACTGTAAACGAGGAATTATTTGAGCAGAAGTTTGGAGAAATGGAAGTCACTTTATATGGAGAAGGATATGGACCTAAGATTGCTAAAGGTGGCGGGAATTATCGTTCTGATGTTTCTTTCATTCTATTTGATGTAGAGGTACTATCTCCTGAGGTTGGATATATTTATTTAAAGCGTGAATCTGTAGAAGATATTGCGAAGTTCTTTAATATTGATGTAGTACCTATTATTCTAACTGGAACTTTAAATGATGGTGTAAACTATGTATTAAAGCATCCCAAGAGCACATTTGGAACTGCTGATATGGAAGGACTAGTAGGCCGTCCAATGGTAGAAATGCGAGACCGTTTAGGCAAGAGATTAATTGTAAAGATTAAGTGGAAGGACCTAAAGGAATTTGCACCTAAGGAAGACCAGAATTAGATTAAGTTAACTGGTTTTTAATTTTTAAAAAAGTTTCATTAACCTCTTGACATTTATGTTAAGATGTGATACAATACATAATGTCAAGAGGGTGAACTACAAAACTTCGTGTAGCTCAACTGGTTAGAGCCGCCGACTTATAATCGGCAGATGCAGGTTCAAATCCTGACACGAGGACCACATTTTAAGCCCTTACCGCAATTTTGATAAAACATTAGACTGCTAATCTAACGAGTTTGAAAACGGGCTTAGTAAATAATTCTCTGTGTTAAACACAAAACATAAAAATTTCCAAAAAATTTCAATTAAGGTATTGACAAATGGAAAAATTTATGATATAATATTAAACACAAAGAGAAACAAGCGATGTTTTGCAGTAAAACTGCTTTACATACCAGAGGCGAAAGCCTCTCACCCCCTTTTCTTTATATTCCTCTTTATAGAGGTGACGGCAACCAACAAGGTTGTAACATTCTTTATTTTCTTCCTGTTAAACAGGTGACTTTAGAGGCAGTCCCCTCCATTCCTGCCGAGTTTCAACAAGAAACTTTCCCTCTTAAAAAATAAGTTATTACAAGCTAAATATTTATCGTAATAAGCACCCACAGCAACTTCTTATTAAGAAAAGGTCATTGATTCGATTTCAATTATTCTAGCCATTTTTTGGAATATAGCTCAATTGGTAGAGCGTTTCTTACATTTAAGGTGCTTCGATGATAAATATTTAGGTTGTAATAACAAAAACAAAAACAAAAACAGAAGGAGAAATTACAATGCGTAAGCAAACCACAGAATCTATTATTAAGCTAGCAACCACCAAGCTGTCCAGTGACATTAATGGTCTATCCATGCAAAAGGATAACGCTCTAAGCGCATTCCGTAAGACAGCAGTAGAGCTAGACACTATTAATGATGGTCTTCGTACTAAGCTTGGTAATCTATCTGAGCTTGAATCTTTCATTCAGTCCCAGAGAACTTCGGCTGATAAGATGATTGCTGATAACGAAGCAATTCGTCAGCGCATTCTAGACATTATTGGTGAATAATTAATTTCTTTAAGTACATAATATAATGAAGTTATAATTAAGCGCACTCAGCAATCAGGAATTTTTTCAAGTTAGGGAACTGTGTGTCGTAGGTTCGAGTCCTACCTTCCTGCCCATAATGCGGGAAGTAGCTCAGTCGGCAGAGCAACGGTAAAAATTGAAAATGCGCTTAGTAATTAAAAAGGTTATTTCGTGAGTACAGGAATTCATGTTATAATATATTCAAAATTCAAAATTCAAAATTCAAAATAAGCACTCACAGCAATTTTTTCAAAATTCTAATTTGTCTTATAAACAAGTGGTTGTTGGTTCGAATCCAACCTCAACAGGCATAACCCTGTTGGGTAGCTCAATTGGATAGAGCTTAAAAGAAAATTAGTGCTTAGTAATTAATTAGTGGGTCTCCTTTGTTCTTAAATGGGTTGGGGCAAATGGATTCATATAGTACATAAGTTGATATTTAAGCGGATACAGCAACGTTAATGCATTAGTCAAAATGGTTAAGACGATTCTCTTGAAAAAGAATTAATATGGGTTCAAATCCCGTATGCACTCAAACCGCTTAGTCTTAAAATGACCTGTTGTATTTTATGGTCATTTTTGTTTGTGTGAAATAAATACATAACTAAAACATAAATTGGGTATAATATATGGGCCTGTAGCTCAATTTGGGAGAGCACCTGATTTGCACTCAGGAGGTAGTGAGTTCGAATCTCATCAGGTCCACCAAATGCTCCTATCGACTAATAGGTTCAGGTCGCAACCCTCTCAAGGTTGAAATGCCAGTTCGAATCTGACTAGGAGTACCAAGGGCTAAACGCTAAGTGCCTTTAAGCGAGACAACCGAGGACTGAGGAAGTTAGGTGTACTAGTGGAAGACAGGCCGTTCCGTGTAGGTTGTCTATATGCTGGTGTGGCGCAATTGGCAACGCAACTGACTTGTAATCAGTAGATTGCAGGTTCAACTCCTGTCACCAGCTCCATATGTCCGTGTAGCTCAGTTGGAAGAGCACCGCCCTTTTAAGGCGGGTGTCGTGAGTTCGAGCCTCACCACGGACACCAGTTCTATTTTTTTCTAATAGAATCTTTCCTTTCTTAAGCTCTCACAGCAATATTACAAATATAATCGCCATGGATATTGATTAGATTTAAAGAGCTTAGTAATTAAATGGGTCAGTAGCTCAACTGGTAGAGCACTTGGTTGAAGCCCAAGGTGTAATAGGTTCGACTCCTATCTGGCCCACCATGTCAATTACATAAAATGGACAAGTGATGGAATTGGCAGACAGGCGAGATTTAGGTTCTCGTGCCAGTGATGGCGTAAGGGTTCGAATCCCTTCTTGTCCACCAATGTGCGGTAACGGGGAGAGGCGCACTTGAAATATACCCCTTTCCACCATATCTAGGTGTAGTTCAGTTGACAGAACGCCTGATTTGGGTTCAGGAGGCCGTGAGTTTGAGTCTCACCACTTAGACCATAATTAAATAAAAGGTGCTACGAAGCTAACATTGCTTTTCAGGAAGAAAGTAGTACTCGTAAAGCGCACGAGGGAAATCGCCTGATTTTAGAATGTAACCAATGTTAATGACAAAGAAGCTGTAGTAAATGGAGTGAGATGAACAGCCTTTAATTAATTATAATATGCGCCTGTAGCTCAGGTGAATAGAGCAACTGCCTTCTAAGCAGTGGGTCGGGGGTTTGAGTCCCTTCAGGCGTACCATTTAAAATTTTAATTCTTTTAATTTATTTATATGGCTCCATAGTGTAGTCGGCTAACACGCAAGCCTGTCACGCTTGAGACCACGGGTTCGAGTCCCGTTGGAGTCGCCAAAAGTTGTGGGTATAAATACTAGAAACCCTCAGTCGTTCAAATCCTAGGTGAACGCATTACAGCTATTGAATAAATAGTTTAATAGCTGTAATAATACATATAGCTCCTTAATCGGAGCCAATATTGGGGTATAGCTCAGTAGGTAGAGCAGTTGGCTGTTAACCAACCTGTCGGGGGTTCGAATCCCTCTACCCCAGCCATAAGCTCTTACAGCAATTTTATAATAATAGGACTTAAAATCCCCTGTCTTTTTAGACGTGCAGGTTCGAATCCTGTCTGATAATCATAGATTATCAGTGGCGAAAGTGGCAGCCGCAGGTACAATTATGAAACGGAGCTTAGTAATTAAAATAAACTAAATAAACATTAAATAATACTTATTATAATATCGGTGGGTATACCGTAGCAGGTAGCGGCCTTGACTGTAAATCAAGCGGGGAAACCTTCGGGTGGTTCGAGTCCACCGCCACCGACCAATATGATACTGTACTCAAGAGGCTTAAGAGAGCAGATTGCAAACCTGTTATTCGTAGGTTCGAATCCTACCAGTATCTCCATGTGGCTGTAGCTCAAATGGTTTAGAGCGTTGGATTGTGGCTCCAAAGGTTGTGGATTCGAGTTCCATCAGTCACCCCATAGGAGCTTGGTGTAATTGGCTAGCATGTCAGTCTCCAAAACTGTTGGTAAGGGTTCGAATCCTTTAGCTCCTGCCAAGACTTTAATTAAAATTAATTAAAATATTTTTATTAACTTATTGACAAACTAAAAGAAATATGTTAATATAATAATACAAAGTTAAAAACAAGAAAGAACAAATTATAATTTCATAGGTGACAGAGCAAGATGTAATGTCAAATATGCTACACTGTACAACTCATGAGTTAGAGAGGATGTACAACTCTCTCATGAGGTAGCAGAGATTAGGCTAACTAGCTTAAGGGTAGAGCACGGCCCGTAGGAGGGCCGAGATGTGGGTTCGAATCCCAATGATGCCGACCAAAAAGAAAATCTCTTAAAAGTATTTGATATTCAAAGTGATGTGACAAAAGGATTAGAGATTTGTTGTTGGGTTATATGATATTAATGAGAAAAGTGTAGCTACGACCAACAGCTTCATCACCGTATAGGTGAAAGACCTATGCCCTATGGAATTTGTAAAAGCTCCTTTCGAGGATTAGGCACTTACAGCAACTTGATTATTCTTATACATAAACAAATACTAAAAGTTATATTAATTGATAAAAATATAAAAGTTTTATTTTATTTAAAAGAATTATTCAGTGCCTAGAGAACGCAGGATTAGTGTTAGCGGCTAGCATGTCAGTCTTCCAAACTGAAGGGGCCAGTTCGAATCTGGTATCTTGCTCCAATTCAATACTGCGGGGTAGAGAAGTAGGTCATCTCGCCATCCTCATAAGTTGGAAATCGTGGGTTCGAATCCCACCCCCGCTTCCAAATGCTCCCATCGACAAGCGGCTTAAGTCATCGCCCTTTCACGGCGAAGTCACCAGTTCGAATCTGGTTGGGAGTACCATTTTATACAAAAGAGTTGCTTATATAATTAAGTAGCTCTTTTATTTTTGCTTTAAGTGTTATAAATAAATTTAAAGAAATAAATAATTTTAAAAACTTCAATTAACTTATTGACAAACCTTGCCTTTTTATGTTATACTACTTAATGTCAAGAGGAAAGTAACAAACCTCTTAACTCCATAAAAAATTATAAAATAAGGAGAATGTACATGAATACTACTAAGAATGAGAATGGCGGAATTACTTATCGACACATTCCTCAGACAGGAAAGACCATTGCAACACTAGAAGGTTGCGGCAACAATTTGGAAAACATTATTTGGAAGCTAGTTCTTAATAATAGCCGTTATCTAGGCTTTATCGGTATTAACTCTACTGATTCTAAGGACTTGATGATGAGTGACCGCTATCGTGGTGTTGCTAAGGTTAACACTGATGATGGTGATGTTTATGATGAGACTGAAGGCAAGAATGTCGCCTATAAGAAGGTTATGAATAAGTATCACAAGAATCTAGATTCTAGACTACGTAAGTTTCTTGCTGATGTTCGTGGTCTGCTTGCTGGTGTTGAGCATTATCTAGACAAGAAGGGTGTAGATTATTCTAAGGTCCCTTCTGTTGATGAACTCAAGAAGAGTCGTTTTTTCTCTAACTAAGTATAAAATATAAGGGAGGGGAAATCCTCTCCTTTATATACGGGTGTTGCCAAGTGGTAAGGCACAGGACTTTGACTCCTGTATTCGCTGGTTCGAATCCAGCCACCCGTGCCAATAGGAGATATGGATTATGCAACCACACTCCTAATTAAAGTTGATTGCATAAATATGGTGAACTTTAGCTGATGACACCTTAATACAGAACACATGCGACTTTTAAACAAAATCCATACAAAGAATAAATATGGTTGCGGAAAGCCATCCAAGAGTCAAAAATGGCAAATGATTAAATAAAAAGAAAAACAAAAAAGAAAATGCTTTAGTGGTGGAAAGTTATTTATCTTTAATGATATCTTTTTATCTAATTACATTCTACATTATAAATTGTTTTCAGCTTTATTACTTATTAAAATATTTTGTTTGTTTTTGACAATTGAAATTGTGGACCTCCTTCCCTTGTCTCTGTTGTATATAAATACAAAACAGTTGATAACAATTTAAAGCATGTGTAAAAAACAAAATGGCTAAAGTCGGCTTAGGTTTGCCGTTATCCTCCTTAGTGAAAAACGGCTTTATACATTAATTATGATATTGTGGAGGAATGTTTTATGGGCGACCCTATTATGATGATTAAGAATCGTATCCATCTTCTAGAGATGCGAAATCCTGTTGAAAATAGCAATATTATTAAGAAGCTAAAACGTAAGCTAAGAAAGCTAGAAGGTTAAATTAATTTATATGGCGCAGTACCGAAATGGTTATAACGGCCTAGACTTGAAATCTTGTGTGCCAGCGTTGAACTGGTCTGTGGGTTCGAATCCTACCTGCGCCGCCAAATCAGATAAGAGGGAGAGTTCGATTCTAAGTATTGGGTGTACGCTTGTAAGAGGGCTACCTTACAAGAGGCTGGTTCGATTCCTGAGATAGCTGGTGTTATCGCTTATCTGGTAGCCAATTAAAAAATAGATGACTTAATCCTAATTGGTAAGGAAGCTACCTCGAAAGTAGCCAGTAATTTTATAAAAGTAAAATGTTTCGGTTCAAGTCCGAAAGTCATCGCCATTTAAGCACTAACAGCAAAGTTATAATTGCACTGTCACGCCGTAGATAGAGGTTCGACTCCTCTACCCATCGCCATTGTGGTGGGTTAGTTCAATGGTTAGAACAACGTAAAAATGTGCTTAGTATAAAATTAAAAAAGAAAAATTTTCAAATTAACTTATTGACAAACAGCGACTGATAAGTTATAATTAACTTGTGATTTGGAGAGGTAAGCCTAATTTGGTAAGGCAGTTGATTGCTAATCAACCAGTAATCGTAGTAATACGGTGTGAAGGTTCAAGTCCTTTCCTCTTCGCCAATTGGATAAGCTCTAACAGCAATTTTTGTTTTCAAATTCTTGCTTGTGAATTAAGGATGAAAAGAGCTTAGTCCTTAAAAAACAAAAATATAATTTAAGGAGAAATGCAAAATGCGTAATACTAACAAGCCTTGGTCCCCTCAGCCTGAGGTAACTCGTGTTCCTAAGTCTGCTTATTCTGCCATTGCTTCTACCACTACTAAGACCTCTACTCGTAAGTCTTCTAGTGGTTTTATGGACGCTATGGAGAAGACTCGTTCTTCTGTGTATGACCTGACTCTGACTGAGAATGGTGCTGTAGCTCACAAGACCACTGGCTCTAAGCTACTGGATATGAACTTCGCTGTAGCTTCCCTTCGTGGTAAGACTGATGCGGAGATTGCAAAGATGTTCCGTGCCGCTTTCAATGAGAATCCTATTCTGGCAATGCGTTGGCTGTTCTATGCCCGTGATGCTCGTGAGGGTCTTGGTGAGCGTAATCTATTCCGTGCTTGTGTAAAGGACCTAGCCAAGCAGAATCAGACTGCACTAGTTAATGCTCTGGTTCCTCATTTTGCTGAGTATGGTCGTTGGGACGATGTTCTTGGTCTGCTTGATACTAAGTGCAAGACTGTCGTTCTTAAGTCTATTAAGCAGCAGTGGACCGAGGATATCAAGGGCATGAATGCTGGTAAGTCTATTTCCCTGATGGCTAAGTGGATTCCTTCCGAGCAGGCTTCTAACAAGGACATGAAGCGTTGGGCTGGTATTATCAGTTCCTATCTTAAGATGTCCCCCCGTCAGTATCGTAAGACTCTATCTGCTCTTCGTAAGCATGTTGATGTGGTTGAGCGCAAGATGAGTTCTAACAATTGGCAGGCCATTGATTATGAGGCAGTACCTTCTCAGGCCAACCTGCGCTATAACAAGGCTTTCCTGAAGCATGACTATGACCGCCGTAATGCCTTCCTAGGTGCTCTTGAGAAGGGTGAAGCTAAGATTAATTCTTCCGTTGCCTTCCCTCATGACATTGTACACAAGTATGCCACTGTGAGTGGTTGGCGTATGACTCTAAAGAGTCATGAAGACCCTGCTCTAGAGGCCATGTGGAAGTCTCTTCCTGATATGGTGAAGGGTGAAGCTTCTACTATCGTAGTTGCTGACGGTTCTGGTTCTATGACCACTCGTGTTGGTGGGACTAACGTATCTGCTCTTGAGGTAGCTAATGCTCTAGCAATTTACTTTGCAGAGCGCTGTAAGGGTGAGTTTAAGAATAAGTATATCACTTTCTCTATGACTCCTCAGATTGTCAACCTGAATGGTGGCTCTCTACTCAAGAACCTGCGTATTGCTCTTAAGCATGATGAGTGTGCAAACACCAACATTGAGGCAGTATTCCAGCTAATCCTTGAGACTGCAAAGCGTAATCACATGACTCAGGATGAGATTCCCGCAAACATTCTGATTGTAAGTGATATGGAGTTTGACGCCTGTGCTTCTGCAAACCATTCTCGTGGAGCTTGGGGACGTATGGCTCCTTCTCAGACCTTGTTTGATAACATTAAGCATAAGTTTGAGCAGGCAGGTTACATTATGCCTCACCTAATCTTCTGGAACGTGAACAGCCGTACCAAGGCTATTCCCATGGTTCAGAATGAGCTTGGTGTAACTCTTGTCTCTGGTTTTAGCGTTAACGTTTGCAAGAGCGTCATGACCAACTGTGTAGACCCCTATGATGCACTGGTTGAGGCCATCTCTGTTAAGCGTTATGACGCTATTGAGACTGCGGTTCGTTCTGTGGTTTGTTCTGCGGTTGCTTCTGCAACTTAAATATAAGGGGTGAAAGCCTATGGTGAGTAGCCCCTACTCATATGGGGGAGTGGTGGAATAGGTAGACACCCGAGACTTAAAATCTCGTGTTGGAAACAGCGTGTGGGTTCGAGTCCCATCTCCCCTACCATGATTCTTTTTATAGAATCCGTTCCTTTTTTTTAAATATTTTATTTGTTAAGCTCTTACAGCAATTTTATTAATTAACAATCATTTATTTTGGGAATAAAAAAGATATTAATTAAAAGAGCTTAGTCTGTTTCAATTAAATATGGGCTAGTGATGGAATCGGTAGACGTGACAGACTCAAAATCTGTTGTCCGAGAGGACGTGTGGGTTCGAGTCCCACCTTGCCCACCATTAATACGGCTTTTGGATTTAAGCGCTAACAGCAATTATTTATCTACATATTGGGTTTTTGATTATGTTAAGATAAAGCGCTTAGTAATGATGGGTTGTTTTCGTTTTGTATGGCATCACCTCCAGATGCGAGAGACTCAATCTTCGGATTGGGTCTCTTTTCTTTATAATTATCTTTATAATTATCCTTATAATTATCTTTATAATTAATTAAAATTGCTTCAATTAACTTGTTGACAGCTTGTATATAATATGCTATAATTTATATGTAAGTTCCAGTGAACTTTCCCCTTAATAAAGAAATAAAAGGAGATGTAATTATGAGCGACTATCAAAAGACTGGTAAGATTTCCCATCGTGAGATTAAGATAACTTATCATGCAAAGCAGAGAGCTGCTGAACGACTTGGCATTAATAAAGAGTCTGAGATTCAGAAACTAGCACATTCTGCTAAGTATAAAGGTGTCAAGATTAGCGCACTAAATTGTGACAACTATGCTGATAGAGGTATTACATATAATATGTATCGTTATCTCAAAAATCATTATAGTCACCAGTATAAATCTCACAAAATTTATTATTATCGTGGTTATGTATTTGTATTTGCTGGTGGTGGAAGCCGTTCTCTTCTGTCTATTGTTCCATGTTCCGAAGAAGATATGAAGAAGGCTATTGCCAAACTAGATAGGGTAAACTATGATGAGGTAAGTGCATGAAAATTTCTACTGCCGCTGGTCTCGTAGATATAGGGTTGTTAATAGAAGCCGTAAAAGAAACTGAAGAAAATAAGAAAGGAGGAGATAAAAATGCCAAGAGGAAGACCTCGAAAGAATCCCTTACCTGAAACTGAATCTATTACCTCTGTAAAAGAGGTAATTAAGGAGACTAAAGCAATTAAAGAAAATACAGTTCCGAAGGGATATGAATTTTTAACTCAGGCACAGTATGACAAACTTCCTGAGTGCAATCGTTGCCACAAAAAAATTGTCTCAGGAGAAAGAAATATTAATTTAACTTATTTAACTGGAATGGCTCCATGGCATAGAAATGTGAGCTTAGATAGAGTGTGTCTATGTCATGAATGTGGCAAAGAATTAAATGACCTTATTGATAATTGGCTAATCAATGATGGTAAAGGGGTAAAAGAAAAATTTAACTAAAATTGCCTCACAGCACTTAAAACCATTCTATTTTTTGTTTCTATGAATAATCTACCTTCATTTTGTTGTTAGTTAATAGTGACTAATATAAAAATATCATCTAAAGCGTTAAAAAATAATTTGAATAATTTACTCTCAAAATAAAAGAATATATAAAATAAAGGGGTACATAATATGAACACTAAGTATGAGTCTGAATATGAAGCGCTAGAAGAGGAAGTAGAAGAAGAATTGGAGTCTGAGACATTGGAAAATGAAAAGGGTCAGAGACTTAGTGACGCTGCTACCTTTAAAAATTTAAAAGAAAAACTCTCAGGGTCTGAAGAAAGAATCTCACCTATAAAGGCAATTAGGCTTAAATGTCTAGATTGTTGTTGTGGACAAAGAGTAGAGGTTAATCTGTGTTCTTGTGAAGATTGTCCTTTGTGGCCTTTTAGATTTGGGAAAAATCCTTATAGCAATAAAACCTTTAGTGACGAACAAAAGGCTATTATGGCTGAAAGAATGAGAAACCATAGAGAGAATAAAAAGAAGGCTTAATAAAATCAAATAAAATAAAATTAAATAAAAAACAAGAGAGGTGTAAAAGCCTCTCTTTTTTTGTTGTAAAAATGTGAAAATAATAGGGCAAAAATAATATAAAAATGTGAGAATAAAAACACTCTCTGCAAAACATTTTAAAGGACCTAGGAGATGTTTTAATTTTAAATGGGTTAGGATACTCTGACTCTATTAGGATGCCCCTAAACGCCAGTAGTACGGATAGAGAGAGGGTAAAAAATTACAGACCGCTGGATTTGGGAGAAGTGGCCTTTAAGGGCGGAAAATTGGGGTGGGCGGCGGGGAAAGAAAAAATATCCCCCCCATAGATAAATAAAATTCTCCCTGATAATAAAAAGAAAAAATTCCCCGCTAAGGCTAATAAAAATTTTCAAAAATGCTTAAGCTAAGGGGGTGCTCTAATCAATATAATCATCCTTTCTGTTTTATAAAAATAGCTTGGAGATAATTTTTATCTCCAAGCTATATAAAACAAAACTAATCCAACAAGTTCTAAAATTAACAGCCATCCCTTGAAATCCATATCTGGAAGACTGCCAAGAATTAAACACAAAATTCCAATAAACCCCAATAGAATAATTACTCCACAAATAACAAAGAATGTTGAGCAAACCAATCTTTCAATCACAGATTTTAGCTCGCTTTTAGATTCTTTTATTAATGGGTTTCTTTGAAGATAATATTTTTCCCAATATTTTTTAGAATCTTTATAATATTCCTCCTTCAATTTAACAATTTCTTGATGGGAAAGTTGACAAAAATCAGGTCTATCATAAGGCCAAATAGGTTCTTTAGGTTTATTTTTCAAAATTTTATCCCTCTTTTCTTTTGTTAAGTTAGCTCTTATTAATCAGAATTAAATAGAACTACATAGAATGATTTTCTCGAAGTTGGGGGCGCTCTAGTACTCATAAATATCATAACCTCAATCATTTTTTTCATCCTCCTTTAATTCACTAAGGTATGTGCTCATAATTTCATACTTTTCAAACTCGATGCTTTCGTTCAATTCTGCAAATTTCATAACAAAATACTCCTCCATTATCATCAAGAATAGTATTACATTTGAGACTATTGGGATTTCCCTTAAACAAACTCCAAAACATATCAAGTTCGTTCTGCTTATAGAAAAAGCGAGAATCGTCTTCATAAGAGCGAGGACGAGAGGTTTCAAAGTGTTTAACAGCTTCAAGAATTGTATCTTTAATAGCTTCCTCAATAACCATGTTAGTGTAAGCAATAGAGTCGGATTCCATTTCCACACCATTAACTTTGACCTTAGACATAAGTAACCCTCCATTATCTTTTGTAGTTGACTTTTTTGTAAGGAATCTCTTCAGTGGTATAATACACCTGATTAATTCCACGTTCACGGATTGCTTTTTCACAAGCTGGACAAGGTTTTGCGACTGCTGTTGTATGGTCTTTATGTTCACGATATATGTACAAACTAACCCTAGACCAATCAACATCAAGATATTTTGTGTTAATTAAACACATCATTTCCGCATGAATTTGACCATTGTTTTTTACATCGGGATTATATCCCCTTTCTATATTATATTTCTTTTGAATAGGGTGGGTCTTGGTGATGTTATAACCCACCGCCAAGACCTTGTTACCCAACATCATTATTGCACCCAATTTATGAGTAGGAAAATCAGAAAGCGTAGAAGCTGCTTTAGCCTTCTGAAAATTTCTCTTTATCGACAATTCAGACGGCATAAATCCTCCTTAAAATTCTTTAATAATATTCAAAGTGAGTGTCGCAGAAGGAGAGATAATACAATCCCAAGAACTAATATACCAATCCTCATACTCCTCAGGAACATCATCTGCAAAGCCTTTCCAAACAACATCGTCAATATCGCAGTCGTAAAGATTAATCATCTGAAGAGAAGGCTCCACACACATCTCACAAAAACCTCTAACAGTAATATCTTCCATTATAAAAATCCTCCTTAGTAAATTTTAATTAACAACCAATTCTATCAAATTCAATAGTCTCAAGAGTGAGGCAATAAGCTAAATCTCCCATGAGATTTTCAAAAGAATAGCAAACTGCATCAATTTCATCATTATCAAAATAATAATGAATTGAATTATCCTTGAGCATGATGTCAATATTATGACAAATAGCTCCATTTTCAGGAACTAAACTACACTTAGTCCACCAGTCAATCCAAAGGTCTTTGATATCGCAAAAAAGATGAATCTCATGACCATCTACATTTTCATAATCAAATGAGATACCAAAAGTATCATCAGTCCATTCATATTTGGACAACTCTTTTTTAATGCTTTCGATTGGTAACGTATTTTTCATTAAAAGGCTCCTTTCCAATATAAGAAGTGGAAGATGAATAGATACAGGTGTTATGCTGTAAACCAAGAAGGTAAGAATAGTATTGAGTCAACTTAACTTCTTCTTCATCAGTGATTTTATGGTCAAAACGGCGAGTTCTAGAATAACATTTGCCAGAAGCATCAAAGAATTCAAAATGGTACTTGTAACGAATCTTGTTTTGTTTAGGCATTATATTTTACCTCCTTTGTAAATTATAACTTGTGATTAGTGCTTGTGGAACTCTACAGAACCTCCTTTCTTAAGATGCCAACAAGCCTGACATTCCGCACAATTACTAGGGCACTTAAAAGCTTTTGTGGGAATGTTGCTGTTATAAGAAATATTCTCTGCTTTAGCTTTACCAGATTCAGGGAATCTGACCCAAGTGGTAGGGAAGTTGTAAGGATTTTCAGGAATCCAATCCTTCCAGCAAGAGAACACGATACGCAAATTACGAGGAATCTTGTGCCCAGTAGCAATATAATCGTTAACGATATGATACTGCTTAGTAAAAGCAAGATAACGTACATTAGGATTCTTGCGAGCTACCTTACACATACCAGCAAGGAAGGTATCATTAGGCATATCACCATTACCAAACCAACGGACATACAGACTGAGTTTGGTCTGATAAGCAATATCCTCAAAGAACTGGTCAGGATTCTGACAAAAAGCCATAAGATTATTCAACATACTGTTTTGAGCAGAGGCAAACAAGAAGTGACCTCTACGACCATAACACTCCTTAAAACAAGGAGCTTCGGGGTTGCAAGTAAGAACAGGAGGAAGATTAATGTTAAAGATAGCTTTACCAAGTTTCTGATTACCGTTGGTAGCTTTACCTCTGTAAATTACGCCATTCTCTTTGTTGTTATTATAAACCGTCATGATAGCTTTAGTGTTGTACATATGTGTCGTTCCTTTCTGTCTATAAAGTATTGTAACATGGAATTTTGTAGAAGTCAAGGTTATTTTGCTATAAGAGACCGAAAAACCATCTCATAGGTTTCTTTATCAATCATGATTACGCCATGATAGAAATCATGAGTTTGAATAATGGCTTTGATTTCTTTTGCAGTAAAATCTCTCCCATCAAAGAGAGCAACCATATCAGTTTCTATGACACCTCCTATAAATTTTTTGTATTGAATCATCTTGACCTTGTGTTTAAAATTTGCCATTGTATCACCTCCTTTAAATTAACACTGAATATATTTCTTATAATCAGGCAATGTAATTACCTTTTTATAAACGATTTCATCCCAACGCATGATATAAGAATCAATAGTTTCATTGCGCTGATAAGATTGATTGTTCATGGTTGGATGACCTACAAAGCTTTTATCTCCTTCATAGACTGTGATGAAAAAAGGACAATCTTTATCACGAATAAAATCGTGAAGTATATGGTGAATCGTTTTCTCTTTAATCACATTGAACACATTAGAACAAATGACCGCTGCGGGTTTAAGTCGAAGGGAGGCTCTGTTAATATCCTTTGGAAGATTGTAAGGGTCATAAGGGGCATAAGCAAATCCTTGAGACTCTACGAACTTCTCAATGTGTGTGATATGCTTACCAGCCCCTATATCCAAAACAACAGGTAAAATAACAGGAGGGATAGCAATACTATCCCTCCTAAGCTTAGACCAATTAAGTTTGTTATAAATTGCAGGAAGTCGTTTGGAATTAATGCTAGTTTTTGCAGATTTGAACTCCTGAATAGTCATATTATTCCTCCTCTTCAATAATAGGGATATTGTCCTTTTCATCCTTAACATAATTCCGAATCATCTCACGGAACACGTCATTTTCAGCCAAAGAACAATCTTTGCACTTATAGAGATAACGTTCTGCAAGAAGTTCAGCAGCATCACATACATACACCATTTCAGAGTAAGTGAGTTCCTCATCAGAGTACATGTCGTTTGCATGGGCTTTAACATCTTCCATGCGATACTCCATTTCTTTGTAGCGATAGATGGCTTCGATTTCTTCATTGGAAAGATTGGGAATTACCTTCTTTGCAGTTT
Organism: Bacteroidales bacterium; assembly: GCA_045634185.1. Lineage (GTDB taxonomy): Bacteria > Bacteroidota > Bacteroidia > Bacteroidales > F082 > Limimorpha. The sequence goes on from JAZQZR010000020.1 coordinate 18,145, forward strand.
CTGCGTAGTAGTTGTACATAATATTCCTCCTTAAAATAATTAGTGAATGGATTTACAAGTGAATTCCTTACTACCACACGAGCATTTGGCTTTGCCCATCGCACAGCTATTATAAATTCTACTTTGACGCATCCAACGATAGGCGGTGCCACACTTGTTACAAATAGCTTCATACTTGTATTTAGTTTCCATAATAGCATGATATGCTTCATCATAACCAGTGCGTTTGATAGTAGTGAAATCAAACTTGTCATTCACTTTTCTAGCAATTGCTTTCCATTTTTCACCATGATTCATACAACCATCAATGCAATGAATACACTCATGCATAATAGTATTATGAACTCCCTTAGGGTCAGCAACTGCTATGTACTCTTGATTGATTTGAATTTCATATAGAGTCTTACCAGAGTTATACTGATAACCAATGCGCTTGCAGGTTCCATAAGCTCTAATTTTCTTACCCCACCTAATTCTGACTTCCTTATTTAGCAAATCTTCATAACCAAGAGAAATGAGTAATGCAAAGTCTTCTATCACCTCCTTATGAATATCTTCCAAGGTATAGCGTTTAGTGTCGAGACGAAGAGAGTGCTTTTGAATAGTGATTTCCATGGCAAACTGTCCTTTCTATCTATAAATATGCCTTTATTTGGTTTTGTTAAGATTTTCTACCCGCCAAGCCCAAAGTTCGGCAGTAGCTTTTGCCTGTCTCTGTCGTGAGGTTTCAAGCATTTGTTTCCGAAATGCAATTTCTTTTTCAGCATCCTCCTCTGCTTTTTTGAGTTTTTCTTCATCGTATTTAACAGAGAAATTTTGTCTTTTGCATTCATCCATGAGTTGCTTATATCGTTTAATTTTGGGACTAGAACCATCCCAAGAATATTTGAATCTCATGTTTTCAAAACGTTCTCTTTTCTGATGAATTTTAATTAGATTGACAAAATCTACCTTTTTAATATCATGGGTGTCAATAATTCCCATATTGCCAAAAAGCATACGTTTCCCAACATAGTAGCTCTTGCTAATCACAAGAAAACAACGATGTTTGGGATTGTTAGAAAGAACAATGCCCCAATAATCATAAGAGCTAGAGTCATGAGTATTGCTGAGAACATATCCCATGGCTTCCAATGCTTCTTTGTATTTAGGGATTTTGTCTTGCTTGGTAGTGAGTGTTGCATAAATCATTTCATTGACTGTCATGCGTATACCTCCTTTAATATATGGGAATACTGTTAGGGCATTAAACCCTAACAGTGTACCCCTTCTTCTCAGCGAACCGATAAAGAGCAGAACGTTCTTTTTCGGTAATCTGACGATTGTGAAGACCACGAGCCTGAACAATGCTATTCTTTCTCATTTCCAGAGTAACCAAAGATTCCAACGGAGTAAGGACATTACGCAGGAACAAAATCAAACACTCATTATCAACCACACGCTTAATATAGCTAGCAACACAATGGTTAAGAGTGTCACCCTCCTTCTGCAAATCATGAGAGCTAGCAGGGGCAACAACAGTATATTCATCATCCTTATAGGGCTTGAAATCAGAATAGCGACTAGCAAATATGGTTTCCTGTTCTGCCTGAAGTTTGATTTTGTGGTTACGAGCGACAATATCATGAGTCTGATTCAGATAACTGGAATACAAAGTAGGAGTTACTTCCAAATCATCACACATTCTGATATAGTCTCCAAGCGTTTTGATAAAGGTTTCAACAGAAGTGTAGCCCTGATTAATACTTTCTTCAACCACATAAGAACAGAATTTCCCAAAAGGATAATATGCAGGCAATTTTTCACAATAGAACGGATATTCACCACCAACATATCCCTTAATGAGAGTACTGAACAAATCACCCCGATAGTTAATGGTATAGAAAGCTAGGTCTTCTTCCCAGTGCTTCATCTTTTCGATAAACTCAATCCATTCCTTATCAGTTTTAGAAAGAGCGTTCTTGAAACGAGCATTGGAATAATAAGCTTCAGAACTGAGACTTTTCTTAAATTGCACGAATTTATTGAGAACTCCCAATTCTTCTGCATATTTCCAATCAGCTTTAGTAGTGCCAACCAATTCATGAAGAGGAGCAGCCTTATCCACTTTGAAGGAAAGCAAAGTTTTCATCAGATTTTCATCTTCACAGGTCTTGATGATAATCTCAAAGCTCTTATTGTTACGCAAATAATTTCTCATTGCATCAAGAGAGAAGTGGAATTTTTTATCCACCCCATAGAAATTCTGGATAAATTCGGTGGCATTGACACGACCAAGCGCAAAAAGCACATTGCTACGATTATACCCCGTATTTGTGATAATGTCAAATGATGTTCCATTGAGAGTAGTCTTAAAAACCGTGTCTTCGAACATAGGGACCAAAGTTTCACTAACCAATCGCAGATTGATTTTAGCATTATTAGTAGGAATGGAATATCTATAGTGTTTTACCAAAACTGCGCCCAACTCATAACAATAACCAGCAACATGCGAGAAGTTTCCAGATTTAGTATCCAGAGTAATTTCAATATTGTTGTCTCCCAAACTGGAAACAGGATAACCATTAGAAGCATCAAAATAGAAAGTGGCTCCATCTCTATTCTGATAAGAAAGAATGTTGCCTTTGCTTAATGGGGTGTAGATTGCATTGTATCGCTTATTTAAGAGAAGGGTATAGGCGCTAGTCTTTTCTTCAACCAGTTTCAACAGAGAATTAAGTTCAGATTTAACCTTGATAGCCTCACTATCTTCCTCAAACTGGGAAAAGAAACCTTCATAATCATGCTCTTTGGCCTTGTAGAAATCCATAACGTAACTCATTTGTAAATCCTCCTTAATATTTGTATATAGAGTGTGTGAGTGGATTAGAGGTCCATGTCTCTTCTTGCTTCTTCTTTTTCTTCAAGCATAAGAGTATACTCATTATCGAGATATTCTGTAACAGTTGTATGCTCGATATCAAGTAGGTCTGCGAGTGTGGTAGGGGAATTAGAGGCAATAACATCTTCCGAGAGCAAGTTGCAATCTTCAGCATATGCCATAAAACAGTCTTCACAAACCATTCCAATTCCGATATTGTTTAAGTCATACAACTTTGCATCTCCGTGCACGTCATCACCACATTTGTAGCAATAACAGTATTCAGGTCTATTCACTGGTTTTCACCTCCTTCTTCTTTTTTTAATAAGAAATTCACTATTTCATTGTCACCCTCTTCTTCTTTTTTAGTGAGGAACTCACTATGCTCCAAGGTATAAACAGCTTGATTTAATCCATTGATATATCCCTCCTTCAATAAACGCTCATCAGGTGTCATGATGTTATTGTCAAGCTCATTCTGAGTAGTTTTGATATGCATTTTGGTGATGTTAATTATAAGCTGACGATAACTTTCAAGAGTCATGTTAGTCATCTCCTTTCAAAAGTACAGGAACAAGTTTAAGCACCAATTCTTCTAACTGGTCTTCATCTATAATTAATCAAGTCTACCATAATCCCAATGGATATTGGTAGCGCCAATGCTTTCTAGTTCTTTCTTAATGAACTCTACATGAGGAGTCCAGCTACATTCGCCTTGCCAAGGACTACAAGGAGCCATGTGATAAATATCACCTTTAAACTCAAATTCCATCTTTGCTCCAATGACACAACCGCCTTTATCTCCAGTCTTAGAGGAAAGATAGTACCATTTATTCATGATGTTCATGAGTTCAACAGGACAATCCTCTTCAGGCATGGTGCACCAGATATAAATAGGTTCTTTAGGCTTATGATATCTGGTATATGCAATGTGAGAATCATCATTGATAGCGGGGAAGAAAGAAAGATTCCATGCGTTACCAAGTTCGTAATAGATGCCATGGTCACGGAATAATTTCTCAAGTTCCTCAGGAAACTCACCAGAATCATAATTAAGTCTGTCATACAAACCACCTTCAGTAGAGATACTGATAATATGGTTATAAGCCGCATACTCAAAATAATCATGAGGGTCAACATTGTTGTAATGACGCTCTTTCCAAACAGGAATCAATTCACCATCATATTTGATAGATTTAAGAGAAATCCGAATAACTTTATTATTAAAGTATACACTCATATCGCTTGCAAGGCACTGCTCTTCTAAGACTTTAATAATTCGATGAGCAAGCCAAGAAATTTTACGCTTAGAAAGAGACCGAGGTTTCTTTTTAGTAGTCATATTTACTCTCCTTTCTTAACAACCCCAACAACGAGGAACAAATGTGTCATCTTCAAGTGTAAGCTCATCTCTGTTCATATAGCGTTGAATACCAGTGATATCATGGATGAAACTATTATCTGTAAACTTCTCAAGTCTACGAAGTTGCTCATCATCCAGAGTATACTCTAAATCCATCATTAAAGTAACTCTAGGATTTTGAGTTCGGAGTATAATTCCCAAACTTTCGGCTCTATCCATAATACGACCAATTCGCTCCAACCTTTCACGGCGCTTTTTTCTTAATGCATTTTCCATTTTTATTCTCCTTTCTTATTTGCCTTCTTTAACGTGCTTGAAGAATCTCTTTGCTTCAGGAGTATCAAGTACATCTAAAGACTTTTTCAAATATTCTTCCCTTTTGTCTTTTTTGTGACTAAAACATCCATAATAGCTTTCATGATATTTGGTATGACGAGCGATAATCATATCAGGGTCTCTTTCTTTCAGAGCTAAATAAGGGACATAAATACTCTGATACTTGTCCTTAACATGAACATAAATCTCACCACCGAAGTAGTTATCAGGGCCACCAGTGAAATAAGAAGAAGTTTGCTTTTTCTTGTATTCTTCAATTTGTTTTCTAGTGCATCCTTTGTCCATATGGTATGCCTGAACACCATATTTAGCAAGATAAGGGAATTCCAAAAGCAGAGCAGCCATGATAAGGTCATTTTCTCTGCACTGATAGTTGTCTGCTACGATATATTCGTAACAAAGTTTCTGAACTCTACGTTCCCAACCACCACCATTGTGGTCAGAATACTCAGTAACATAAGCCATAACAGGTTCTGGAGTCAAAAGGATATATCCTTTGGAATCGTAATGCTGTAGTTGACCGATACGTTCTCTTCTTACATAATCAAAGGTCGCAAAATCTCTCACTTTAAATTGATGAACTGCTTGGGTAAGAATTTTAGGGTCAAAAAATGCTGCAATATTTGCCCAGTTACGGACAAAGATTGCAGCAGTGACTTTTGTGAGTTGTTTATCCATGGTGGTTTTAATGAGATAACCTGCCGAATCTTTCTTTGTGTTTTTCTGATGAATAGCCATTATAATACCTCCTTTACCATGCAACTACTTCATATAAACAACCATTAGGTTTATACACTCGATAGCCAGCATCTTTAAACATTTGAGCTATTTCTTCTCTGTAATCCTCTTGATGGTAAGGACACCAAGGCCAGTTTTTCTCCCATTTTTTCGATACTTCTTTGGTTTTAGGATTGCCGTAAACAGCTTCTGGAAGCGTAAAAGTAATATGTTTTTTGCCTTGTTTGTTTGCTTCCAAAATGTTTTCCATAATTTGATTGCAAAAACATTCCAAAATATCTTTATTATTAATTCCGTCTAAATCTTTTGCAGGAATAATAGCCATGATTAATCTCCTTTCTTACCACCCATAGATTTCTTTAAACATGATTACTTCACGAGAGTAATGAGAATCAGTAAAGAGTTTATGATGAAGCTCTTTATCAGTCATATTACAACCACTGTGATTCTTAAAAGTAACACCTCTAGGAGTAAGTTCTTTAATCTCGAAGTGGTTTGTGCCATCATGATGAGTAGCGCTTACCGTGAGTCTATTGCCATTCATTTCAACGGTATTATAATCCTCAAAGGTTTTGCGAATAGCACTGTACAAACCTTTGATAATTTTACCGCCAACTTGTCTACCATTCCACAGACCCAAATCTGCAATAATAACATACTCTTTTTCGCCATGAGTGCGCTCATAGTGTCTGATTTCAGATGCTAAAATGGACAAATTTTCATTGATACAATTATCAATATATTCATCCAAATCAGAATCCTCAATCTCATCAGGGACAGGTTCGTTATTGATTTCAAGGAACTCACGATATTCTTCAAGATTTTCATCTTTATTGGGATATGCTTTGTGATGAAGGTTTGACCAGATATACCTAGTCTTTTTCATATTGTCAACTCCTTTGTTTTAAATCTTTTTAAATTCTACATCAATCAAGATATTTTTTATTGTATCAAAATCTTTCTTGTCAATCTCAATACAATCATCTGTCAAAAAACAATCTTGCCCCAATCCCAAAACATTAACCAAAACATCATATACCTTATCATATTCTTTAATATCGAATCTCAATCTCATGACAAAATCCTCCCATTAAAATCCTTTGTTTCTATTGCCCGTATTAGTCCGATAGCACAGACTATATAGATTAGAAAATCATCTGGATGCTTTCGCTCTTGAGAGTCAGAGCATCAGGTTTTTCACCAGATTCTGCCTTGTTGAACCAAGAGTTCTGAACATAACCAGAATTCTTAAGGTCATCATAAGAGCAAATAGCACCATTCAGAATATAAGTGGTCTTACTCTTATTAGGCCCCATATACAGGCGGATATAATCCTTACCTTTATGCTGAATAACCAAACCCTTATGCTCAGGATGCCAAGTTCCCCAAGGCAGTTCATGAGTGAGAATTTTGCCCTCGTCAACCTTAGCCTGAACAGACTTCTGACTTTTGTAATCAATTCCCTTGCGACAAGTTGCCTCGGTCAGCTTATAAGCAGTAATGCCAAGCTTCTTAGCCGCAGCAGTCAGAGGAAGCTCGGTAGCCCAACGAATCTTGAAATAAGAACCGTTCTGCTTGGTAGCCAGCTTGTTGATAATCATAGAAGTAGTCATAATGTTTTCTCCTTTCAAATTAGCAAAGTGTTGATAGTGTAGGTTAATGCCACTCTGGATTGCGCTTGATGAGTTTTTCGTTGTAGTTATCCAAGTCCAGATTATCGCACTGGGCAATAGGAACTTCAACGATGTTGAGTTGTTCACGAGGCATGATATAGGGGTAGTCTTCGTCCAACATCCTAATACAGCCTGCACATAGGTGAACCTCATACTTTGGCTTACTCAAACTTATCATCTCCTTCCAATATATCTAATTCACCTTTCCCCTTCTTAGTATGGGGATAGATATATTTAATATAAAAAGCATATGCGTTAAGAGGTATACTCCAATGATGCCCCATCCCGCACCCCATAGAAAAGCTTCCGTTTCCATCACGAGCATAATCATCAATTTCAAGAGTACGAAACTTTTTCCATGTCTTTTGACCCCAGCCAAAGCATTCATGAGTAATTACAATGTGATGATTCTTAGTATAGATTTTCTTTTGCCATCTTTGCCAGTCATAAAGACCACCACGTTTCCGTCTGCGCTCTTCGACCTCTTTGTTTTCTTTATGCCAGTTTTCATAGTGGGTAATGGTCTGTTGCTTATCAGGGTCTTTAGCTATCTCTTCTCTTGTCCAGTAAGAATTACGGGGTTTATAAGTGGTACAGACAGGACATTTAAGCTGAGGTTCATATCTTTCATCATCACCAGTAAACACAACCGTACCACATTTCTTACAACGAACAATATGCTGTAAAGTACCGTGCTCATAGAAAACAGTTTCAAAAGCACATCCAGCTTTTTCACGTACTAATTCTGCATACTCCTCAAAGGTGCAAACAGCTTCACCAGTACTTTTGAGGTAAAGCTTGTTAGTTTCCTCATTGTAGGTGAAATCTGTTTCTCCTTTTTCGATGGCTTTCTCCATAGCCTTCTTTATATTGTAATCTGTATACATATTATACCTCCATTAGACATTTTTTGTCAAGAGTTAATTTGGAGTCTTTGCTGTATTTAAGGGTTGCCTTGGCTCTAAAAGTTAGATTGTTTAAGGCTTGCTGAGGGGAAACAGCCATTGTGACTGCCTCCCACTTGCTTATTGCAATATGCTCAAATCTATAGACAGGCCCTTTATATTTATAAGCAACCTTTTTTTGAGCCATATTACACCACCTTTGTTACCAAAACATTCAACTTACGAGCATAAGCACGATGATTGTCTGCATTAATCTCATGCATGACAGATTCCTCATTAGTCAAACTACCAAGAGCAGCAATATGCTCAAGTTTTGCAAGACCAAGTTGCTGACCTCTTTCAGTATCCAGAAGTTCTCGCAACCAAATCTTTTCAAGGTCAGTGAACAACAGTGCATCCAGAGGGTTAAACTCAATAACGTACCAGTCACAATTCTTATCATCATCGAGATTAGAATATGCGCTGTCATAGGTCAAGCCAATTTCTCCATTATCGAGACCAAAATACACCTCATCTTCGGTATATTCACCTTGATTTTCTTTAATGTGTTTAAGAAGCTCATCCCTCATAAGCTCCATTACGTCTGTCTTATCTGCACTCAAGCCAGAGAACAGAATGTTTCTTTCAACAACAGATACCAGTGCATACATCATAATTATTTACCTCCTACCTCAGACAAATAACGATTTACAATAGTTCGCATTTCTTTGCCAGACAACTTTTTGTCGTACTGATAGCAAATGCTAGGACAATCCTTTTTAGATACAGTCACCTCCAAAGTTTTATTATTTTGTTGGGCCAAACAGTTTTTGTATTTAATCGTGTGCATTTATATTGCCTCCTTTTAAAATGTCTTTTTATAAAATAACTTCCCATTGTGCAGGTACTATTTCAATATCTCTGCGATGATTATTGTTGGAATAATAGAAAATTTTCTCTCCTTCTCTTGCAAATACACCATAATCACAATCGTCAGGATAGTGTTTCATAGCACACAGATGAGCTTCTTCAAAGGTAGAAAAAGGCCCATCTACAATACTTTCTTCGAAGTTTTCTCGATTGATATAATATCTACCCGAAGTCTCACAGTAATAGAATTCCCTAATCGGACTAGGTTGCACAACAATCCTCCTAGCATTCATTATCTTCCCAATGTTCGGGGGGAATGAGTGATTGACCAAAAAAGTTGTACCACTGACCACACTTGGGACACTGACAAGCTCCCATATATTGATTCTCAAGTACAACCTGTGCGCCACAAACACATTCACCAATAGCGGGTTCTACCCAGTGGTTTTTGTGAGTGCGAACATATGGGAGAGTAAGACGATTGTCCTTTAAACATCTATGATAATTATCAATAGCTGTCTGTGGCATTTTATCTTCAAGAATCTCGCCTTGCTGATTACAAGGGAAAGTAAAACCTCCTCCCGAATCATCCCTGTAATCAAACTCTAAGGAATAAGTTATACTTTCTTTAGATTCTCGTTCTTTGATAATTTTAAGTCCCATTAATTATCCTCCCATTCACCAGTTTCGGTTTCTTCTTGGTTGTTAAGTTTGCTTACCATGATGTCAGTGCTGTTAGAATTAAATTCAAACCCATCCTCATTTACAGGAGTTGTTTTTTCTGCCCATGCTTGTTTGAGTTTTTCTAAATCAGAGCCAAACATGTGAATACAATAATCGCTTGATATTAATTCGTATTCATTTGTTTTTAGCATCCTACCAAAATATCTAACGTGACCATTCCAAGGATAATTCCCATTTTCTTTGTGAGCACGAGTAACTGAACAAGTAATATCTATATAGGTCTTTTTAGTTTCTCTTACAAGATGGACTTGAATAGTAGGTTTCCACCCTGCCCTATATATGCTATATATTTTTTTGTAATGTTTGGTTGCCATGTTTCCACTCCTTTTATTGAATTGCTTGCCAAATTACAGCAATCTCATCATCCAAAACATCTTCAGTTTTGTTGCTATAAATGGTAAGTAGATAAGGGTAGTCTTCATTCAAATAATCAGACAAGTAAGTGAGATAACAATGAGTGTCAGAATAATTTACTTGCCAACTTACAACAACTACATCGTTGACTGTTTTTTCTTGATTAATAATATATGCTTCTCCATAATAAAAGTCAGGATTAGAAGCTGTTCCTTTCAGATTAAGTTCTTCGTATTGATGAACAGCTTTTTCAAGCTCAGATTCATAAATGAACTTCGCTTCTTGGTATCCTGCAATATAAACAGTAACCATGAGAATAAGCATAAGAACAATGGTAATAATCTTTTTCATTTGTAATACCCCCTATTATAGTTGGATTACTCTCACTCATCCGCTTTCTCTGTTGACTATATAAAAAATGGCTATTATGCAATAGCCAACATATGCTCGGTAATCTGATTGAGCAAAGGCATACCAAGCATTACAGTCTTAATATTCTTGAGATTAACCTGAGAAGTCTGACGGAATGCAGGTTTGTGAGATTCAAAATCAGCAACTGCCTGTACTACCTTATAAGCAGTGTTATTGAAGTTTTCCAAGTCATCCTGACGATAAGCACGCAAAAGAGCCTCAATCTGAGCCTCATTACGCACCTGAACAAACTCTTTATCTTCCGTATTAACAGGGAACAACTGACGAGCCAAAGCCTCAAATGCTTCAGCACTAAAAGGAGTGACTGCTAGCTTCTCAGCTTCTGCTTTAAGTGCATTAAGATAATTGGTGTTATTAAGCAGAACATAACGAGCATTATCTAAACGAGACTGGAGACTAATACTATGACGAATGCTTAGTTTGTTAGTTGCGTTCTTAATGGCACGCACAATTGCATTGCTACAGAAGACACGAATGGGAGTAAACATAACTTTAATTGCTCCAGAACCATCAAAGCTGTTAGTGAACAGGATATAAGGAGCGAATTCATCATCCAAAATCTTCATTGGTTCGGTGCTCATAGTAATGAAGCTTTTGGCTCCATTTCCATACAGACCAGCAGTTTCAAACTTGGCATCACCAACCAAGCTATCTAAAAAGTCAAATGCTTCAATATTCTGAAGAATCTGATAGTCCTTACCTACCACACCTAAAGGTTCAAGTGTGTCAGTACGAACCGTAGCAAACTGGTTGGGGAAAGGATGAGGCACGTCTACCAAAACAGTCTGCGTTCCTAACTGCTGAGGCACCTGAGTCATAAAAGACATAGGATATTTGGCAACCTCAAAGTTTAAACCGCTTACATTAATAGCGGTTTCAAGACTGTGTGCCTGCTGGACATTGACACCAATCCCTTCAAAATACTTCTTTCTCTCGGTTCCTAGTGCGTTGACCTTGGTTACATCATACTGAGCAATACCCATAACTAATACCTCCGTTACGATATAATACGCCTTTTACACTTCCTAAGGTCTTTAAGGAGAGTCGGTTTATTTTTAAAGTAGATAACTGTAAACTACTGATTAACATCTTTCGATGCAAAATCCTTAAATCGCAGGTTTAGGAATCATTGTTGCGTTCCAAGAACTATATCCTTTAGCAGTGCTGAGAACAATTTCATCTCTGCACTTAATTCCTTTATCTCTCAACCAACGAAGGACAAAAGGAACTGCTTCGGGATTATTCCCCAACCACTTGTTGCTCTGTCCATGAATCTGAGTCACTGTAATCCCCTTTTTAGGGTCAGTGCCATGACATTCAATAGTATAAAAACTCTTATCCTTATCACTCTTCTTTCTGAGGAATAGGATTGTGGTAGAACCAGTTGCATGTCTATCAACATATCCACCAACACAATGATTAAGACTACCACCTTCTCTTATAATTTCACTCAATTTAACAGGAAGACGAATCAAGAATTCATCATCTTCTGCCTCAAACACTTTCTTGCGTTTTTCGTCAAGCTTCTTCATCTTTTCTTCTTTTTCTCTGTTGTTCTCATCAGCAATTTCTTGCTGACGTGCATTATATAAAGCAGTAATGCCATCATGAAGTCTTATGACATCGGAGTAGGAGTCAACCTTTTGAATATCAAAATCAGGCTTCATACTTGCAGGAAATCTGTTATACAAATTAATAGTATCATGCAGAAGTTTAAACACATTATTGCTTCTACCACCTATCCCGTCATAATCTCTTTGATGTTTAAGCCCTAAACGATAGAGACGAAGCCAGAGTTTAATTTGCTGATTAATATTTAAACCAAGTTCAGCAGGGAGACCAAAACCACTTTGTATATCTCTAAAGTAACAAGCTTTTCTCATCATTTCAACCATACCAAGGAGATTTTCAAAGGTTTCAATGTCAATGTGAGAGATATCGTTTACTCCAAAAAGTTGCTTAATCATACAAGCGCTAGAAGTTCTATAAGAGCTATGAGTGCTATTCTCGCTAACAAGGAAGTCATCAAGAGTTTCCATTTGCCTTTTATTCATACCAAACTTAGCAAACAGATTCTTTTCTTTAAGATTAACTTCACCGAACATGCTTTGAACATTTTCATTGAATTTGTTATTAGCAAGTAATTTAGTAACAATGTTTGGAAGTTCAGCCTTCCATAATTGTTCAGAAACAGGATTGCGAAGAATAGTGATAATTTTACCAAGTCGAGCAGTCTCAGGAAAAGATTCGACCATATCAGCAATATAAGAAAGTCTACGATGATTTCTCATCTCATGGATATTAACAATCTTTCCCTTACTCCCTCTCCAACCATTAGAGATATTAGTTGCAGTAGTCCAAGTGTTGGGACCAGTTTTACGAGCAAGTATTACTTTGCCATTATTATGAACAAATACACGATAACTTTCATCAAGACTGCCATCGTTTCTTCTGAACATATAACGCAAAACAGCCCAATTATTGTCTGCTGTTAAATCAATATAAACGATATCGTTTGCACTATAATAACAAAAATTTGCAGGAGCTGGCTCTTCTTTATAAATATTTTTTAAGTGGTCAAGGTTTAGTGTAATCTTGTCACAAAGCTCATCAATTTTCTTACCGATAGCGCCTTTGTTTTTATAACCATTGTCTCTCAAAAACCAATCTTCAATGTCGTAAGTGTAACAGGGGTTTAATGCTCTACCACAAGCCCCATATAGGCTACCTGCACCAAAGCGCTCAAATTCTTTAGCACAAGTTTTGAGAACGTTCATACGCCTCATGTTTTTGAGCCAATCGCTGAAGTCAGCAGTCTGAGTGACACGAGGTTCGTTATACCATTTCCACTCATAATCAAAACTAAGCATGATGTTACCATGGATGTCATACTTAGTTTTACTACCCCTTTCCATAAAGAATATAGAGTAATTGGGGCTTCTTTTCCAAAGACGAACATTTTCTTCTTGAGAAAGTTTTGTATTATAACGATGAGTGTCAACGTAAATAACAGAGATTTCGATAATCTCAAGCTCATCATCATATTTGAAATAGTAATATTGACACTCATTACCAGCATTAAGCATAAGCTTATTGGTATCTTTAATTCGACCATGACCAATGCCCTGAAGACTGTCATCGGGGTTGTTAAACCAGTTGTTATAATATGCTGGCTGACCATTAGCACTATAGTTAAGCCAAGGAATTTTATCCTCGGTTACAATGCCAGTAGAAAGTTGGTAATATTTGCGATATTCTTTTTTGTCTCGCTTACCAGTCCAAGTAAGCCAAGTGTCAGGAACAAGAGAGGCATCAACAGTTTCATGTCTTTTCCAAAACTCTGCAATTCTCTGTGTGATAGTCATGTGTCTAATATCCATCTTCAACTCTCCTTTAATCTTTTGTGTTTGTGATTATATAAAAGGGAGACAGGCTTTTACACCTGTCTCCCTATTATGTTAATCATCCACGAGTATTCTTAGCACGCTCAATCAGAACAGCCTTAATAGCTTCCTTGGGCATATCAGGCAAATCCGTACAGTTAGCGATTTCTTTAGTACAATCACTGTTATAGATAGCCTTCTTATCGTACAGGATATTCATATCCTTGCCATTTACCTTAACAATTTCAGGCTTTGCGTTAGCAGGCACACCAAGTTCATGATGCATAGCTGCCATCTGGTAAGCCTCAGCAACTTCCATAACAAGTTCCATGCCACGCTTATCACTGTTGTCGATAATTTTCTGAATGAAGCTAATAGCTGCTTCTCTGCTTTCTTCGTCAGCATAGCTCAGAGTTGCCATACACATGCTGTGCTTACCATCAAGTACAATACCATCAATGCACAAGAACTCAACAGTCTGACCATTACGCATCTCAGAAACAATTTCGAACAGGGACTTCTTGGTGTTGGTCTTAGTAATGTTAGTCATAATAATCTCACTTTCTCCTACACTTAGCAGTAGGCGCTAATTTAAATATTTGTTGGTGGATACTTGCAATGCTAGGGGAGTGGAAAACGCTTAAGTTGCTACATTAGCATCACATCCTTTAATTGATTTTTATATATATAAATTATTCCTTACCAGTCAGAATGTAACGGACATAATAAGGAATAGAACCTTCACCATGTTTGCCGCACATGGTAGAATACATATGCTTTGCTGCTCCAACAAAGCTATCAGGTGCCAATGCTTGCATCTTGATTACCATGGTTGCACGCATCTGGTCATCATCCTTGCAATACTTATATGCGTGATATGCAACAAGCAGATAATCATGAGCCATGCCACCTGCAATATCCATCCATCCACTATCACGCATTAAATCAAACATGAAACGCAAAGCACCCAAACCATAGCCCTTGGCCTTATAAGTCTTGGTCAAAATAGAGATGGAACCGATATTACGGTCAACCTTCTTTGCGCCAGTTGCCTTGATAGTAAGACCATATTCTTCGCACAAGGCTTTAATATCAAGTGCATAAGTCTTCTTGGCAATGATATCAGCATTGAACTTGGCAACGGCATTAACATTGAGGCGAGAGCTATTCAGTTTTACAAACAAATTTGCTGCTTCCTCTACACTCATTCCGAAAAAGTTTCTTGCCTCAGTGAATTTGTATCCATTCTTCATCTGAGACCACCCACGATGTCCTCCATCAGTACAATCAAAGTAGCCAGTAATGGGATTGTAAACCAAAGTGATAGGCTCTTCCAAATCAGTATCGTAATTTACAGCCATATCGAGTTTTTTCATTTTGTTGCCTTCTCTCTGATAGCAAGGACCAAAATTGATATATTCCATAGGTATGGTTCCCAAGGTCCATTTACGAGCAGGCATATCAAAAGATGCACGGATTGCGTTTTCCTGTTCAAGTTGGGCCATGAGTTTACGAACCAGAGGCTCAGTCTTGGCCTTAATATTAACCAGATTGTTGGCAGGCATGACGATGGTGGCGTTGGTGTTGATAGTGTTCTTCATAATATTTTTCTCCTTTTATATGTGTAGTGTGTTTGTGTGTAAATAAGAAAAAAGCAGGAATTAATCCTGCTCTTCTCCAACGGGGTATTCAATCTTGTTTCCTGCTGCATCATAAAAACTCTGAGTTTTGTAGTCCCAGTGAATAGCACTGCCATATGTGCGATTATTGCAAACAAGCTTGCTGTATTTCATTTCTTTAATGCTATCTCGAATCTTGAGAATGAGCATCCAAAGCATCACTAAAATAGTGATAATGAGACCCAAAGAAACGTCAATTACAATGGGGAGAATGACGATTATCCAACCAATGCTCAAAATATTGTCAAGCTTTAAAGCTGCCAACACCAGTGTAATCACTAGTGCAATATTGAATGTGAACGTGACTTTTTTGTTTTCTTTGTTATTCATTTTCAAACTCTCCTTCAAACATAAAATTTGCAGAATCAATCATGAGTCCAACAAGTATCTGACTGATGTACTCAATCATAATGTCTTTCTCATCCTGAAACCATTCAGAGTTTTCAACTTCTCTGAATACGGCCTCTGAATACGCTAGATAAATTCCTTGAACTAGCTCTTTATCAAACGCTTTTTCAAGTGTCTCAATTATCATTTTTTGAATAAGACACTTATCTGTCCATTCTAAGAACCTCATTATTTCACCTCCTTATATTTTGCATTTGATTCCTTCATTCGTAAGCACATCGTATACAAGATGCTCAACATCATCATCTCTATATCCAAGATGATGATATTTGTTGGTACGATACTTACTTTTATTCCAACAGTACAAAATCAACTCCTTTGTAAATGTATTTTTGGTTTTCTCCCACATGGCTTCATGGTCAATGTCAGGAGCCAATGCTTTTATTACGGGCATTACCAAGTGTTTGTATCTCCAAACGTAGGTGCTCCATTTTTCCTCTGAAAAGAGTTCTTCATAATAAGCATCTACGAAATTTTTGTTGAGTATAGATTCAAGGTGTTTTCTATACTCATCCCAAGTGTAATATTTTTTCATGTTAAATCCTCCACTACTTCAACATCGCCATAATACTCATAACTTACAAGATAAATATCATCTTCCTGCTGTTCTTTTTTGTATTTTTCAAATGCTGTGTAAGCTATATCAGCAAGCATTTCTCCATGCCTACCATTTGTTTCAACCAATACATGCTTAGGCATCATCCAATTTCTGTTGCCCACACACAACATCATTGAGTTTTTAATTGATACGTTTTTCATGTTAATCCTCCCATTAATATTCTTTAATAGCGCAATAGCCGACACCAAGATTAACAAAGCTCATTGCAACATTAAAATCATGAAATTTCCAAGCCTTTTCTTTGTTCTTGGTATGCAATGGATAGCCGTATTCATCAGTTCCAGATATATACTCCTTTCCTCTCTTTACAACCCAATATGCCATATTTACCACTCCTCTCTTTTCTTTTTACGAGTTTTGGAAAGAAACTGATACTGTCTATCTCCTTTGTGTTTCAACTTGTTGGTGTAACGGTTCTTTCTCTGCTCTCTGTTTTTGCAATACATATGAGTTTCAGTTTTCATCTCCTTATTTGCCACAATGCATCACCTCCGTCACATGACCTTTACTACTAACGCTTCGTTTAGCTCCGTAATTTGTATGTGCATTGTGTTCATTCATGCGCTTAACATAAGCTTCATATCTGCGTTGTACCTCACTGGGGTCTTTTAACGCTTTAATGGTGTCATTATGGACACACTGCAAAGCACATTTAAAGCACTCTCTATGTTTGCCGCAAAAACCACATTTAACTAGTGTTTCACAGGACTGATTTAATTTATATGTAGCAAACTCAGGTTTAAAAGCATGTCTTTGCACTTCAATTGCTTTGGTAAAATAACCAATCAAATTGGCAGGGGTGTAGTTGTTGTTTTTCATTCTTATTTCCTCCTTATTTGTTGTAGTAAAAGTGCTCTTCTCCATTAAAAGAGAGTATATAACCACTTTCAGTCATATCAATCAGAATAGCCTCTTTAATGGCTTTATTATAACCCTCATTAAACGCATCGGGGAATATGTCTTGATAACTATGAGGATTATTTACCTGAAAGTATTTATCAAGTCTTGGAGTACTAGTGGTTACAAGAATAAGCATGATTCCTATTACCACTAAAATCGGTAAAGGGTAAATCTTGAGTTTTCCTTCGGACATTAACAAAATGTCATAAAGGGCAAGGGCGAATGCGATAGACATGAGGATAATACCAATTGTGTACATGATAGTCATTTTAGACCATCCTTTCTGCCGTTTTACGGCTCTTTTTGTATTAGAGTTGCTTATTTATTAAGCACTCTATAGAAAGACTGATATGTTTCAATCAGTCTCTCTAACAATGCTTAAAGTCGCTTGGCGATTCTTGCTATTGGTTTTAAAAAAGGCTTGGATTATTGTTTTAAGAATAATTTATTCGCTAAATTTGCGCCCATAATGTAATATTATTCCCCCCTTTCTTATTTTAAAATATCCCTCTAGATATTTTAAAAACATGGCGTGATTCCTGAGTAAAAAATCCACTCAGGAAAAAGATAAAAACTCCCATAGCTATCTCTCCTTTTCTATCTTTATTTCTCTATGTACGGGAGTAGGTGCTATAAAGCACCTTGGAATAGGACTGTTTATTTTACTTCGTCAATCCTTTAGAACGAAGTGGGCCACCGAGACTTGTAATCTCAGTGGCCCCAGTAATGCTTACTTGATAGATTTAAAATATTTGAACATGACAATAAAGTGCCTAATGTTTAGATTACAATAACAACCAATTCTATAAGCGCAACCATCCTTTTCATTGTAAGTGTGATTATTAAATATGGCATTAAGGAACTCGATAGCATAATCATTGTTTTCTTTTTCAATGATATCACCATCTCTCATGATGTTAACCTCTAAAGTCTTTCCTCCATCCTCCTCATAGACGTTCATTGCGTACCCATTACGAAACGCAACATGTAGATGCGGGACTATTTCGGAAACCATATCATACTGGGAACGAGAGAACCCAAGAGTTCTCATATCTTTCTGCATGGACTTGTTGATGCTGTTGGTAATGATTTCAAGAGCTTTCATTTTATAGACCTCCTTTAATACGCATCCAATTTACTGATAGCGGATTTTCACTACCCTTGGTTTGTAGTAACCTTGCTAACTGTAGTTAAGAAAGTAACTACTTACTTTTTATTTTTAATTTATAGGCTTTATAGATTATTTAGTTGGTGGGATTATTATACTCTCACCCACCATTTGAGTCGCTAAGGATTAAATCTCCTTGATAACAATCAAGAAGATTTTTGCAATTGTACTTGTGTACAATTGCATATCGGCTCCAACAAGCTTTTCATGGGACTCATTAAAAAGCTCATATTCACCTTTTGTATACTTAATAGTATACAAAAGGTTGCCGATATTGTTGTAGGTTCCTTCAAACGTTTGAGCATCCTGCATAGCGTTCAATATGAACCGCAACAATCCTTGCATTTGTTTCACCTCCCTTCTATCTGTCTATAGGAGATGCTGATTTTTGGTTTCCCATCATCAGGTGCAAGAGAACCACTACTTGCACGACAGAGAGTTATTAGCAACTCTCTGTTTCGGGATTTGATTTTTAAGTAGTTTATAGACTTGCTCAGGTCTGTGGATTAAGCTATAGATGTTTGCTTCATATATTCCCTTTTTACCCTGAGAGCATATTCAATGAATAGTCGCAGGTCTCTATAAGAGGTGATGTTGATGCGGTGTTCGAACAAACTAACCCGTTCTCTCTTTTCGTCAACATCATTAAAATAATAAACATCAACAATGCAGCGCAAAGCAGAACGGAATCTACGGTCATCATTCCAATGACAATGTACACCAAACCATTGTCCATTCTCATTATAATCGGCATAATTATAACTGAAGCCATGCATAAAGCAGTCTGTTTTATGCCAGTTAACTTTTTCGATGCTCAGTTTGTTAACAATCTTGTTTAAATCTTTTTTAGAGAACATCTGCCATTTTTTATTAAGGATTGTATCGGCATCAGGAGAAGTGTATGCAGGGATATTGATAGCGTTATATGCTATCTTAGAGGTTTTGTATTTTTCCTCAGAGACGGGGGCGATGGCAATAGGGATAGAAGTGCTGTTTTTGTTGCTAATGGGGAGAACTGAGGGAACGGAAGCAAGAGAAGCGGGGGTTGCGGGAGCGGTCTTGGCGATGCAGAGGGAGATAGCGGAGATAGCGATGATGGCAAGAACGATGATGGCGATGATAGTCATTGTGAGACCTCCTGTGAAATGTGGTATGTAGCCAGATTCTTAAGCCTTTTAGCTACGGCAAGGCTCTGCAAACCTACCCTTATCATCATAAGGGTTAATTTACATATGTAAATAAATTGCATATACAATTTATTTACATATGAGGTAGTATTCGACACGGAAATAAAATTTTTAAATTTTTTTAAAAAATTTTTTAGAAATCATACATATTTCTCGTCATTCTAACATATACTATTCTTCATCCTATAAGAAAGGAGTCCTCTCTTCCAATGATTCTAAAATATCGCACAACATCTCTTTCATCACCCCCACACACCTCATTCTCATATATCGACAACATCTCTCACTTTTCTCCAATCTATAATCCAACAACCTCCACTCTCACAGTCAACCTTACTCTACGCACTCCAGTTTATTCTTCTATTCATCCCTCTCTTTATCCAGTTCCAACCTCTTTAATTCTAAATGACTTAGCTTTTCTTTTAACTGATGAAGGTAAATTCCTCGACAAAGTTTTTGACCCTAATATTTCTTCTACTTCATTTTATCAACAGAAGCCTTATAGACCCTACAACAATAAATCTTACTACAAAAAGCCCTATTATAAAAATCAACCTTATCAACCGACTCAATCTTCTACCGATTCTGATGTTTCTGAATCTGAGGCAGATACCGATACTATTGAATAAAATAAAAAAAGGAAGTAGCTATTAAAAGCTACCTCCTTACTTATCTCAATTTAATATTATTTTAAATGTCAGTAATATTAAATATCAATTGGATTGGTTTCATTCACTACCATCATACGCAATTCATAATTACTACTCATATCGTACTTTATCTCATTCATTTTTTCAATTTCGTAATCTACTTTATCCCTTTTTGCATACATTTTTGTCAATTCCTTATAATACATACTGGTTTGACGATGTTTTCTCAATTTAATATTTAATTCTCTAAGATATTCCTCAGCCTTCTTAATTTCTTCCTTTAATCGTTTTTCTTCCTTTTCACCTTCACAGCCACAGGGACAATAACTTGTTCCATCCCAATAATCATGGTGCATTACAACTTTCTTTTCTCCACACCAGACGCATCTTCCTTCTTCTACATCTTTCTTATTCATTAAATTACAACTCATTTATAAACTCTCCTAACTTATTTTGATATTGAGGATTTTTCCAATTTTTGAAATCATCATTTAAAATATTAGAAAATTCGCCACATTTATCACAAATTACTCCTTGGCAACCATCTGCTTGATAATTATTAGAATAACATTTCTTTTGATTCCCGTCATTGTCCATATAATATTTCTTTTCATAAACAGTTTCTTCCCACCAAGAGATTTTAGTATTAC
>JAZQZR010000021.1:0-1529 GCA_045634185.1 Bacteroidales bacterium
ATGGCACGAATCAAGCAATTGAACATAGATGAAATATTGAAACTCAAAGCGGCTGCTTTGTATGTTATCAATAAATGTCAGGATATTGACTTCTTGCACCTTTTCAAGATACTCTATTTCGCTGATAAGGAGCATTATGCCGTCTATGGTCGTCGCATAGTCAATGATACCTTCTGTGCATTGCAGAACGGCCCTGTGCCTTCATTCCTCTATGATGCTATAAAAGTACATCAACATAAAGGTGGACGATGCTCCGATGAATTGAGAATTATATCCGATTCGATATTCTTGCCATCGAAAGAGTTTGATTACTATGTATCCAGCAAAGAGTTGCCAGATATGGATGAACTCTCTGCATCAGATATTGAGATGCTCGACAAATCAATTGCAGAGAATAAGGATATACCATTCGGTGAACTATCTGAAAAATCTCACGACATCGCTTGGCACGATGCTTGGAACAGACAGCAGAACTCTCCCATAAATCCGTTGATGATGGCACGCGCCGCCGGAGCTTCAGAGGCAACACTTGAGTACATTAGAGAGAACGAATTCTTTGACAAACTTGTAGAGGCATAAGATATGGCGAAATTGGCAGAACTCCTTACAGGCAGTTCAAAGCAGAACCTACTCTCTACAATAGACAGGGGCGATGTCATAAGAATGAAACTGACACCCGAGGAGGGCATAACACCCAAGAACGAGGGCGATGACTCAAGAAACAAATATTTCATTGTGCTTGGCAAGACAAACGATGGCAAACTCATTGGTTTCGTTGTCATAAACTCACAGATAAATAATAATCTTTCTGAGCCGTTACAGCAGTTGCATTACCCATTGGCAGTGTCAAAGTATGCATTCCTACTGAAAAACCGCTATGCCGATTGTGGCGAGCTCAAGGAGATAACACTTGAGAACTTTACGGACAGATATAATTGCCGGTCATTTGGCAAGATTGATGAGGAAGACTTGCGGCTGATTACAGAGGCGGTAATTTCATCACCAAAGGAGACCAAGAAAAATCTTCGAAAATTCGGACTCATCGAATAATACAAATCAGCGAGAAAAAAAACTCGCTGATTTTTTGTTTATTCAAATCTTTACACCGCCCCTCAGCATTTATGTTGAGGGGTTTTTATACATTTGCACTTTAAACAATATCTTATGAAACAGACATTCAATAACAAATGGTTTTACATAATTGAGGAAGGCGATGCTTTTATTCGTATAGCAACCGACAAACCAGTATCCCAGGAGTGGATGGTGGACTTTGCCAGAGAGTACCGGGAAAAGTATAACGAAATTTATTTTTTAGTAAAACCTTTCGTTGAACGAGGAATGGAAAGGGCGAAATTTATAGGAAACGAACTCCACGATTTTGAAACACAGGAATTTATACCATTATGAACGAGTCCTACAACAGATACATCAACAAGACAGAAGATGAAATACTTTCGTGTTCCGACATTGTGCAGCTTAGTCAGTGGAAAGGTGTTCTTGAAGAGAAAATCGCACAGGCAAAGATTTCC
>JAZQZR010000022.1:0-74047 GCA_045634185.1 Bacteroidales bacterium
CCAGAAGTATGGTTACAAGAAGACAGCGTTGGTAGCTATCGCTGTAGGTTTCACAGGCGTTGCCATCCAGACAATTTCTGGTTTTGCAGGCTCATTCGCAATCTATTTGCTTGGTGCCTTCATCGCAGGTTTCTCAATGTGTATGTTAAACATCGTTGTCAACCCAATGCTTAACAAACTCGGCGGCGGCGGTAACAGAGGTAACCAACTCGTACAAGTCGGCGGATCATTTAACTCATTGATGGGTACAGCATGTATCTTCTTGACAGGTGTTTTCGTTCCTAGCATCGTTGACGCTAAAATCAGCCAAGTATTCCCATTGATGTTCATCGCATTAGGAATCTTCGCTTTAGCATTCCTCGTCATTTCAATGACAGACATCCCAGAAAACCCAGTACAAAAAATCGAGAAAGGTGCAAAATCACAATACGGACCAATGTCATTCCGTCACTTCGTATTTGGCGCTATCGCTATCTTCATCTATGTTGGTGTTGAAGTTGGTATTCCAAACGTATTGCAAAAATGGTTACAAAACGGCGGTTTGAACGTAGCTACAGGTGCTGAAGCTATCGCTGGTACAGTTACAGCAACATACTGGTTATTGATGCTCGTCGGTCGTTTGGCAGGTGCAGCATTAGGTGCAAAAGTCTCAGCAAAAGCAATGTTGACAGTAGCATCAGGTATCGGTTTCATTTTCGTTGCATTGGCAATCTTCTTAAACCCAGCAACAGTTGTCGGTCTTCCAGTATTCAAAGGCACAGAAGGCTTCGGCATAGCACAAGTTCCTGTCAACGCAGCATTGTTAGTATTATGCGGTCTCTGCACATCAGTCATGTGGGGCGGCATCTTCAACTTGGCTGTTGAAGGTCTCGGCAAATACACAGAAAGAGCATCTGGTATCTTCATGGCATTGGTTTGCGGCGGTGGTATCTTGCCATTCGTACAAAACCTCGTCGTTGACTTGAGCGGCAACTACTTAGTAAGCTACTGGGTTGTTGCAGCAGGTCTCGCATTCTTGTTGTTCTACGCTTTAGTAGGATCAAAGAATGTCAACAAAGACATTCCTGTAGAATGATAAATGGCTAAAGACAAATGGCTAAAGGCTAAAGTTTGTAATTAGCATTTAGAATGAATTATAATTTGGAGAGGAGAAGAATTTTAGTTTCTCCTCTCCTTTTTTGTTTAAGATTTATAAAAATTTGATTCTAGATATATTTCCTTCTGTTTCTTTATTTGCTGATTTTCGCTCTCCAATTGGGCAGACAGTGTCTGCCTTTTTGTATCTGTTCCACAATACGTTTACCGAGCAGCCAATTTGATTGAACTTGTGCAAAACATATAGACGAGTAGGCATATTTTCTCGCCGACTTAACAATATCCTTTAATGAATCTAAGAAGATACGTTCCTCTTTAGTATTAAGGTAATTCCCCTGCGTTTCTTTGCGTCTTTGCGAGAGGTTTTTTTTAAGTCAACAAGACTACAAGTTTTAATTAGGAATTGAAAGTTGAAAATTTGTAGAGACGCGTCAATGTTACCTAAAAAACAAACACACATTGACACGTCTGATTTATTAGGAATTATTATTTTGTGTGAGCACCTTGGAAATAGTAGCCTCCAATGCGTTAGGGATTGGAGCGGCATCCTTTTGGAGCGCAGCGGAAAAAGATATAGCGGAAAGCCCGACGGCTTTGCCGGAACGCCCAGAAAAAAAAAGGCGTTCAACGGTTCAGGATTTAATTATCTTAAGGATGTCGCCATCACGTCAACGATAGCCATCGCCGTCATAGCTTCAACTATCGGGAGCACTCTTGGAACGACGCACACATCATGTCGTCCTTCTATGTCATAAACCATCTCATTGCCATCAATGTCAACAGTGCATTGCGGCTGCATGATAGTAGCTATCGGCTTGAATGCCACATTGAAATATATCTTTTCCCCGTTGGAGATGCCACCTTGTATTCCTCCGGAATGATTGGTCTTGGTTCTTATCCTGCCGTTGTCATTTATGAAAGAGTCATTACATTCCGAGCCTCTCATCGATGCGGCGTTGAAGCCTTCTCCATATTCGAAACCTTTTACCGCATTGATGCTGAACATAGCCTGAGCCAGAACGGCTTGCAGTTTTCTGAAATATGGTTCGCCTATACCTGCTGGCATATTGTCAATCTCAACTCTCACGACAGCACCAACTGTATCTCTCTCCTCTTTTACTTTCTGAAGAACTGACTGCATCTCTTCATGTGAGAACATGTCTTTTTTCACATCGCCAATCTGTGTCACATAAGAATGTATTTTTATACCTTGCGATGAGAGTATCTGTTTGGCGAGGCAACCAGCCACCACGCATGGCAGCAATGTCCTTGCTGAGCCTCTTCCGCCGCCTCTGTAATCGCGGATGCCGTATTTTTGCTGATAAGTGAAATCGGCATGAGATGGACGATACACATTTTTTATATTGTCATAATCCGCTGGTCTTGCGTCTTCGTTCTTCACCATGAACGCGATAGGAGTGCCCAATGTCTTTCCTTCAAAAACACCCGACAGGAATACAACCTTATCAGATTCCTTTCTCTGTGAACTTGTTGATGTTGAAGCAGTCTTTCTTCTCTTCAGATCCTCCTCTATCATGTTAAAGTCAATCTGCAATCCTGCAGGACAACCGTCGATGACACCACCTATTGCTTCGCCATGAGACTCGCCAAATGTGGTGAGACAAAAATTCGTTCCAAATGTGTTTGCGCCCATATTAATAAAAAAAGCTGCACATTTCAGTGCAGCTTTACAAATTTATTACTGCTCGTTTAAGATTCTCAATTTTGTTTCTAAGACTTTAACTTCGTTCTTAGCTCTGTTGATCTTCTTTTCATATTCAGCTCTCATCAATTCTGATTGTTTGCTGTTTGAGAAGAATCCGATATTGTTTTCTAAAACGATAATTTCTTCACGTAATTTTGTAATCTTGTTTGTCAAGATGTTACGTTCTCTTCTTACTTTTTCGCGTGATTCTGGATCATCTTTCATACCTTCAACCATATTGCGATATTCAGCTGTAGAGATTTCGTTTTCTGTAGCTTTCATCTTGTCGAACAAGCCGTCGATCAACTTACGATATTCGTTTTGTGTTGAATCTTTATATTTCATTGGAACGTAGCCAATAGCCATCCATTCTCTTTGGAAGCCTTTGATAGCCTCCATATTTTCTGAACGGCCGCTCTTGATTTCGTATGCTTTGATACGTTCAAGAAGTTCTTTCTTGAGTCTGAGGTTTTCTTCTTCAACACCTTTAACACCGCTGAAGTGTTCTGACTTGCTTGTGAAGAATGTATCGCATGCTGAACGGAAACGTTTCCAGATCTTGTCAGAGTGACGTTTTGGAACTGGACCGACCTTCTTCCATTCTTCTTGGAGTTTCTTTATTTGGTCTGTAGCTTTTTTCCATTCTTTGCTTTCTGCAAGAGCTTCTGCTTCAACGCAAAGTTGAATCTTTCTGTTGTAATTTTCTATCTGTTGTTCTTTAAGTTTGCTGAAGAATTCCTTCTTGTTGCTGAAGAACAAGTCCATAGATCCTTTGAAGCGATTCCAGATCTCGTCATTTTGTTTCTTCTGAGCTGGGCCTATTGACTTCCATACCTTGAAGAGTTCGTTTACTTCATTAGATTTCTTTTGCCATGCGCCGATGCTGTTGATGCTGTCGTTCAAAAGTTCTTCTATCTTTTCACAGATTGCTACCTTAGCATCGAGGTTAGCTTGTTGTTCGTCTTGAATCTTTGAGTAATGTTCACGACGGATTTGGTTGATCTTATCTGTAGTGTTTTTGAAACGTTCCCAGATTTCATCTTTCTTTTCTTGTGGAACTGGGCCTATTTCTTTCCACTCGTCATGATATTTCTGTAATAATTTGAAAGCTTTTGTAACTGATTTTTCGAGAAGGAGTTCTTCTGTCTTTTCGCATAATTCAATCTTAGCTTCCAAGTTTTTCTTGAGGTCTAAGTCACGTAATTCACGATTGATTTTAACTTTATCGTAGAATTTTTCGATAAGGAAATGATAGTTGTTCCAAAGGTTTGTTATTTCTGTTGCAGGAACTTGACCTATTTCTTTCCATCTGTCTTGAAGAGCACGGAATTCATCGTATGTCTTCTTCAATGTTTCTTCTGAATTGATGAGTTGTTTAAGCTCTTCAAGGATAGCGTTCTTTTGTTGGAGGTTAGCTACTTTTTGTTCTTCAAGAGATTCATTGAATTTATTCTTGTTGTCTCTGAAGATATTGAAAGCTGCTCTGAAACGTATTTCGAGAGGATCTTCAACATGTTCGTAGTTATCTTTATCGCCGCCATCCAATATGAATTGTTCCATCTCTTGGTCTCTTTCTTCTTTACATATTCTCAAGAAGTTAGATTTGATAGAAACAACTTTATCTTTAATCTTTACAACGTCCGTATCTTGTACTGTCTCTTCCAAGATTTCAATCAACTGTAATTTATTCAAAGTTGAGAAATCATATTCTGTCTCAGTTTCTTCGTTTTCTTCATCATCATCCACACCCATTCCGAGATCTGTCAATGCGTTGATGTCTTCTACAACTTCATTTTCTGTCTCTTCAATAGGATTCACATCTGTCACTTCTGTTTGGACAGCTTCAGGCATAATGTTAAGCTCTTCAGGCTTTACCATTTCATTACGTTCGTTAGTATTCATATTTTTAAAATTTTAATTCTCCATCTCTTTCGAGATTTCGATTGGTGTTGATAACTAATAGATTGTACGATTAAAAAAACGAACAACCCTTTTACTTTTATTTAATTTGCAAAGATAAAAATTATTTGACGTAAAGAAAAGAAAAGTATAAAAAAATTAGGATTTTTTAATGCTTCAATCAAGAATTTTAGAACTCTAGAATTTTAGAAAATCAAATGACTTCTAAACAAAGAGACGCATCAATGTTCCTTTATATCATAGGAAGCATTAATACGTCTCTACTTATTGTCTTATTGTCTTGTAGTCTTTTTATTCCGCATCAAGTGCGTTGCTGAGGTCAGCGATTATATCTTCAACATTTTCAATACCTACAGCAAGGCGGATCAAACCGTCAGTGATGCCTGCGCTTTCACGTGCTTCCTTGCTGAGTTTTGAGTGTGTCATGCTTGCTGGGTGCTGAATCAATGTTTCAATGCCGCCCAATGACACTGCCAACAATGCGAGGTGTACGTTGTTCATCATCTTCTTGCCTGCTTCCAAACCGCCTTTAAGGCTGAATGCTATCGTTGAACCTGCGCCTTTCATCTGACGTTGTGCCAATTCATATTGTGGGTGTGACTTCAATCCTGGATAAAGAACCCATTCTACTTTTGGATGGTTTTCAAGGAATTCAGCGACTTTCATTGCGTTTTCCTGTGCTCTTTCCATACGGATTGGCAATGTCTTCAAACCACGACGTGTCAACCATGCTTGATGTGGGTCCATATTGAAACCGATGTTAACCATGATTGAACGTAATTTTGTATAGTTTTCTTTTTCTTTAGCGACTACGATACCACCAACGATGTCAGCATGTCCGTTGATGAACTTTGTCACTGAATGCAAAACGACGTCAGCACCGAGAGCCAATGGCTGTTGTAAATATGGGCTGCAGAATGTGTTGTCGACACAGACTGGGATATTGCGTTCGTGAGCTAATTTGCAGATTGCTTCGATATCCATGATTCCCATTGTTGGGTTAGCTGGTGTTTCAAGATAAATCAAAGCTGTGTTTTCTTTGATAGCGTTTTTAACGTTCTCAACGTCAGTAGCATCTACGAATGTTGATTCAACGCCGTATTTAGGATAGATAGATTCCATAACGCCTCTTGATGGGCCGTATAAAGAATTGTGAGCAACCAAATGTTTGCCTTGTGACAAGAATGCCATATATACTGTGTTGACAGCTGCCATGCCTGAGCTGACAGCAACGCCGCCGTAACCGCCTTCTAAAGCTGCCACTGCGTCTTCTAATTCTGTAATGCTAGGATTGCCAATACGTGTATAAATATATCCGTCTTCTTCGCCAGAGAAACAGCGTGCGCCGTGGTCAGCATCTCTGAATCCGAATGTTGATGTCTGGAAAATTGGTGTAACAGCACTACCTAAACAGTCGATAGCACCTGAGTGAACTGCTTTTGAGCTAAAGCCCATGTTTTCATCGATATGCATAATATTCAATATTTTAAGTTATTATTTCATTTAAAAAAGTGATAAGCGCAAAATTATATCATTTTTATCTTTTATACAAGTTTAAAAAGTTGTAAATTTGTAGTCAATCAATATTATTTCGATGGAAAATATTCAATCATCAAAAGAATCTGTTATCAATTTGATAAATAACTGTTTATCAGAAAATATCATAGACATAAAAATGCTGCCTGCTTCAGGCTCGTCGCGCATATACTATAGAGTGTCCACAGAGTCAAAGACTTTTATTGCAACATACAATTCCAACGTGGAAGAAAACAATGCATTCTTCGAGTTCAGCAGACAGTTTAAAGACAGAGATCTTCCCGTGCCAGAAGTGATTGCTATAAGCGATGACAAATGCTGCTACCTGCAATCCGATTTCGGTGATGTCTCTTTGTTCGATTATGTCAAGAAATGTCTGAAAAACAACTCCTACGATGATGAGACATTGTGTCTTTACAAACAATCCATCGATAACCTTATCGACTTCCAGATAAAAGGAAGTTCATGCAACAATTTCGACTATTCAGCAGCTTACCCCACCTCTACTTTCGACAAGGAATCCATCATCAACGATCTCAACTATTTCAAATATTATTTCCTGAAAGTCAATGAGGAAATAAATTTCAATGAAACAAGATTAAACGATGATTTCCAAAAACTAGCCTCTTATGCAATAGGAGCGCCTTCTGAATATTTCATGTACCGCGATTTTCAGTCGAGAAACATTATGATAAAAGACAATCGTACTTATTTCATTGACTATCAAGGCGGAAGAATGGGACCATTGCAATATGACATCGTTTCTCTTTTGTATCAGGTCAAAGCTCAGCTGGATGAATCTCACAGAAACGAGTTGCTCTTACATTATAAAGATAAATTGAGTCGTCATCTGGATATCGAAGAAGTACAATTCGACAAATATTATGACACTTTCGTTTTATTGAGATTGCTACAAGTTCTTGGCGCTTACGGATTTAGAGGTTTGATACAAAAAAAGCAGCACTTCCTTGAAAGCATTCCTTTCGCATTGAAAGAGCTCATTTCCTTAAAAGAGAGACTTAGTTTTCCTTTTGAAATAAAAGAGTTATCCAACGTATTAAATCAGATGGATCTGTTGCTTTCCAAATTCCAACATACTGAAAATGAAAAGCTGACAGTTGTCGTCAATAGCTTCTCATATAAAAATGGCGGCATACCTGAAGACAGAAGCGGCAATGGCGGAGGCTTCGTATTCGACTGCAGAGCATTGCCTAATCCAGGACGTTATGAAGAATATAAAAAACTGACAGGAGAAGACGCTGCTGTCCAAGAGTATCTAAATAAGTATGATGAGGTACACCATTTCCTTGAATTGACACAATCTATTGTATCACAGTCTGTTGACAATTATCTAGAAAGAAACTTCAAGAATCTGTTCGTGAATTTCGGCTGCACAGGCGGACAGCATCGCTCTGTCTTCTTCGCACAAATGACAGCAAAGGCTTTACACGAGAAATATCCTAACATCAGAGTGGTGTTAAATCATATTGCCCAACACAAAAACTACGTTTATGAAACAGAATGAAAGAAGAACTGCATTCATACTTGCCGCAGGACTTGGAACAAGACTTAAGGAGCTAACATCCGACAAACCTAAAGCATTGGTTGAGTTGAATAAACAACCTTTACTTGAAGTAGTAGTTGAAAACTTGATTTCTCAAAATTTTAATCATTTTGTAATCAACGTCCATCATTTCGCAGATAAAATCATTGATTTTTTCAAGTCAAAAAAATATGAAAATGTAGAGATAGAGATATCCGACGAAAGGGATTTTCTTTACAATACAGGAGGCGCAATCATCAAGGCACTGCCCTATTTCAAAGAAAGCAAAGCTGTATTGATACACAATGTAGATATCATCTCCGACATTGACTTCCAATCTATTTACGACAACTTCATCAAATCTGAAGACGCCGCATGGCTTCTAACACAGAATCGCAACAACAAAAGGAAAATAGTATTTGACGAGAATGATAACTTTGTCGGAAGATTGAATTTGGAAACAAATGAATATGACGGAGAAACGCCTTTAAAGGAGAGTTTCAAGTTATTATCTTTCAGCGGATTGCATATCATCAGACCAGAACATTTCAAGGACTTTGAACTAAGCGCATGTTATGTCTTCGACTTATACAAAGCAATTGCTAAAAAAGAAAACGTCAGGTCGAAATTGACAGAAGCAAACTATTGGTTTGATTTAGGAACTCAAGAACAACTTAAGGAGGCGTCATCATGGCTTTTATCAAAGAAATAAGTAATTATATAACAAGCAAATACAATCTTTCTAAAGATTTATTAACCATTATTTTCCCGAACAAGCGTGCCGCCCTGGTATTGAGAAAGGAACTTGAGAAGATAAAGAAGAATATCTGGCTACCACAGATACTTTCAATTCAAGAAGCAATGTCGATGTGGAGTGGAATGCAACTCGTTGAAAACATTGATGTTGTCTTCGAACTGATAAAGATACTTAACAAAAACAATTTCTCTTCAGACAATAACGTTTTCGGACTAGCCTCGCAAATGGCAAAAGACTTTGACGAAATCGACCAATACAAAGTTCCAGCCAACAGCATCTTTGCATATCTCAAAGATGTCAAAGCATTAGAAACATGGAACCTCGACCACACCGACGATTCCATCGAGAAAAGATATGTCGATTTCTTCAGTTCGCTTTATACTTACTACAAAGAAATCAGAGAGACACTTGAAAGTAACGATAGCGGATATTATGGAATGATTACCAGAAAGTTATCAGAACTAGACGTCACTGAACTCATTAAAGCTGCTGGCGACAACAAAATTATCTTTGCAGGTTTCAATGCTATGACATTGACAGAAGAAGACATTATAGTCAAACTTGTCCAAAACGAAAAGGCTGAAATTCTTTGGGATTTAGACAGATATTATTTTGAAGACGAACGACAAGAGGCCGGATTTTTCGCACGCGAGTTTTTCAAAAAACATAAAGACATCAAATGCAATCCTATTAGCGACCATTTCAATGACATCGATAACAAAAAGAACATCAACATCATAGGCGTTTCCGGCTCAACAGTTCAAACAAATGCACTGATTCATAAATTGAATCAAAAAAGCAATGAAAATGATTTGAACGAAGTCGTTGTCTTGTCAGACGAGACATTACTCATACCTGTATTGAATTCTATTCCAAAGTGTTACGATGACATCATAGTAACTATGGGTTATCCATATTCAAAAACGGTATTGCACCAGTTCATCATGCATCTTTTCACCTTCCAGAAATACATCAACGCAAAAGATGGAAAGATATATTTCTGGGCTTTAAAGAAATTAATGGAGACAGAACTCATCAGAATCATTTTCTCAAAAAAAGAATTGTCTCCGATTGAGGATTTATTGAACAACTCCACTTATTATCTGGATGCCAACGATTTAGACAAATATTTCAGCGGCAGACTATTGGATTTTATTGACAAGATAAAAAACAAATGGAATCCCGAAAACTGCATATCCTTAATAAAGCCAATATTACAGTTCATCAACGATTCATTATCTAAAGAATCTGGATTTATAAAGAAACAAGTCGCTGTGGCTGAACGTATTTGCAACAAGATAGAACGACTTTCCTTGAAATATCAAAACCTCATTAAGATCGAGGATATAGAAATGCTTTATGGACAGTCTGCAAACGACATGAGCATAAAGCTGGAGAAAAACAAAGATTCTCAAACATCGAAGTCTGGTAAAAAAGCAAGACAATTGCAGATAATGGGTCTTCTGGAAACAAGAAACCTCGACTTTGACGTAATTCATATCTTGAGTGTCAACGAAGGCATACTTCCACAGTCTAAAAGCGCTAACAGCCTGATTCCTTTTGATATAAGATTGCATTATAATCTACCTATATACAAAAACAAACAAGCCGTTTACGCATACCACTTCTATAGGCTGCTCCAGAATGCAAAGACAGTTAATATATATTACAACACATTAGCAGGAAGCACAGGTGAAAGTGAACCAAGCAGATTCATTCGCCAAATCATTCACGAAATGCCGCTCAAATCCCATAATGTGGAAATAGTAGATACCATATACAAGAATCCGGACATCAACGTCAGCGGTTCCACTACTTTTGAAATCACAAAGACAGATGAGATATTAGATAAAATCAGAAAAAGATTTTACGGTGACAAAGAAGACGGCTCAAAAAGAGGATTGTCACCTACTTCCATTTCAAAGTATTTAAAATGTCCTATGATGTTTTATCTAGAAAACATTGAAAATGTGAGAGAAGACACACATGAGGAATTGATACAGTCAAACGAAATAGGAAGCATCATACACTCATTCTTTGAGTTTTTATATAAGGAATTCGGCAACAAGCAAATTAACCAAAGAGATTTCGATGAAGTTGTTAAAAACAAATATGATGAAATATATCATAAAGCCCTGATTGAAAACAACTTCCCTAACGACTTGCCTGATACCGGCTTCAATTACTTAAGTAAAATTTTAATCAAGGAACTCATCGAGAACTTCATCAAACATGAAAGAAGATTCCTTAACAATAAGGAATTAAAAATCATCAGTTTAGAGGAACAACTACATCATGAATTCATAACCGACAACGGCGACAGAATCAATCTGACAGGCTTTGCCGACAGAATAGACAAGGTAATTGAAAGCAGAGATGAGACTTTAAGAATCATAGATTACAAGACCGGCAACGTAAAAGATGAAGATGTTAGAATCAGTGACAAGAAAACTTCACTTAGCGATATACCTGAAAAATCATTGCAACTATTGATTTACAAGTATTTATACAGAAAAATGAATAACGGCAAAAACAATGTCAAAGTCAACAAGATTGAACCAGCGATTTATGGCATGTTGAGAATGGACAATGTTTATTTTCCTCTTGTCAATCATAGTGAGGTTTTTAAAAGCGATGAAGAATGCGATGACGAGACTTTCATGGAAAACTGCGACAGACTTTTCAAAGAACTTATTGAAGAGATTTTGAACCCTGATATTAAATTCACTCAAACCTCTAAATTAGACAATTGTTACTATTGCAGTTTCAAGAGCATCTGCAAGAAACATCCTAAAGGCTATTGATATAATCACTTGGGGTTCAAATCGATATATACAGGAAGATGGTCGCTGTAACCGCCTTGGTATTTCGGCCCTATATACGTCCTGAATAACTTCTTGCCACCATAGGCTTCATCCTCGACAAACAGAAAGTCGTCATGGAATATGGTGGCAGATTTTTTCTTATAATGTATTGATTCATAATCATTATACAAAGAACTACTGATTATTATCTGGTCAAAAATCTGCCATCTGTATTGATGTTTCAATGTGCCTTCGAAACCAAGACTCTTCCCGTTTGCAAAAAGATTTATCAAAGTGTCATTATCAGAAAAATCCTCTGGAGGTTTAGCCGATAAAACATTCAAAACACTATTATCGTAAGGAGTGTCGTTGAAGTCACCCATAATGACAATTTTAGGAATGCTTTTGTTAATTCTTATTAACGAATCGACTTTGTTTTTTAACAGACGAGCCGTCATCTCACGCAGGTGAATAGTCTCTTTTTCACCTCCGTAACGTGAAGTCCAGTGATTAACAAAACAATGCAAGGTATCACCTATCCTATCGTAAAATTTAGCATATAAGATGTCTCGTGTCTTAAAATACTTGTTATCAGGATCTCTGATTTTTATCGGCTCACTATGAATCAGTTGCACTTTATCAATAGAATACGCCATAGCAACATCAATTCCTCTCCTGTCGTCACCTTCATAATGAATGATTCTGTAGTTATGTTTCTTGAGAGGCGTCTCATGAAACAACATCGATGCAACAAAGGTATTTTCAATCTCACATATTCCCAAAATACCAATAGGATTACCATCGGATAAAGCAAGAATAGCCTTGTACATATTGTTTCTTTTCCGATAAAAACGAGAAACAGTCCAATGCTGACCGCCATCCACAGTGAACTCATTATAAGTACGAGTCGTATCGATAAAAGGATCGAAGAAATTCTCGAAATTCCAAAATGCCACTCTTATGCCGGCATTTTCCTGCGATTGTATCTCCTTATTTATAAACAATTGAAATACAACAAATAACAATAGAAATAACAATTTTACTTTCATAATAAAAGGCCACAATTTTAGTTTCGGAAGCAAAAGTATAGATTAATTTTGGATTGAAAAAATATTCTGAGTATCTTTGTTCGCTTTTTAACAATAATTAACAATGTTTTCGATTTTTAGACAAATTTCACTCATATTTTTATTAACATTTGCCCCTATCGCAATGATGTCGCAAGTGAAAATAAGTGTTGATATTGAAAACCATGATGACAGTCTTTATTACCTTTTAAAATATAAGAGCGACAAATCACTCATCATAATTGACAGTAGCACAGTAGTTAAAGGCAATAAAACCTTCAGACAAAGCAGCAATTATCCAGAAGGAATTTATGTTCTTGCCGACAGCAAGCAAAATCCTGTCTTTGAAATGTTTTTAGGCAAAGACCAAAAATTCACGATAAATGTCGGAGATTTGACAAGAAATGAGACTTATATTGTAAAAGGTGCCAAAGAGACTTCTGATTATTTTGACATTTACGCAAAAACCAATTACAACAGACTTTATATCAAAGCATTAGAAAGTGAAATTGAGCATTTTCCTGACAATGCAAGAAAAATAGATTCCATAAAATTGAATCACAATGAATATCTAGAATCGATAAAAATAAAAGATAGAAATTCATTTCTAAGAACATATATAGGATTCAACAAGGAAATCATCGTACCTCAAGAATATAAAGACAATTCCGAACAATATATCATTGACCATTATTTTGATGATATTAGTTTGAGAGACGTTCGTATCTTAAATACACGTCTGTTAAAGAACAAGTTAGACGATTATTTCAATAATTATATGTCGAAGCAAACTACGGATGTTGTTCTTCAAAAAATTGATTATATAATATATCAAACAACATCTAGATATAGAGACATTCCTCAAGACTTAGTCAATCATGAAGTGAGAGATTACATCTTATGGTATTTATATTCCAAATATTTTGATAACGATATAATTTACACACACTTGTCAGACGTTTATTTTTCAAAATTGGAAATCAATAATTTAACTGAAAATATCAGAAAAGAGATTGTCAAGAGAGCCGATATATTAAGGAAAATCACTATTGGACGCCTCGCTCCTACTTTCACCTATATTGATGATGAAGGAAAACAAATCGACTTATCGGAAATTGACAGTAAAAACACCGTTTTATTTTTCTACAAACCTGATTGTCAGAAATGTATCAGAGACAAACGCATTTTAGGATTGATTAAGAAAAGGCAGAAGAATCTGACGATTTTACATATCAACATAAGCGAAGAAAATTATTCTAATGTAAGTCAAGATATTGCAGTTCAATACGATATAAAGACTACACCGACGATTTACATTTTAGATAAAGAGAAAAAGATAATTGCAAAGAATATTAAAGCAGAAGAAATTGAGTTTCATATAATTAAAAGATAAAGACATGAGTTTTTTGAGTAAAGACACCATTTGCGCCATCGCTACAGCATCAGGAACATCAGCAGTTTCAATGATTAGAATGTCGGGGAAAGACAGTCATAAGATTGCACTTTCAAGATTTATAAGAAAGAAAAAATTGACACAAGACGCTGTTATTCCAAACAGAATGTATTATGGCGAAATCACCGATTTAAAAGATAAAGTCATTGATGATGTGATGGTTACTTTCTTCAAGGCTCCACATTCATATACAGGAGAAGACTCTGTCGAGATTGTATGTCACGGTTCTATTTTCATTCAGAACAAGATTTTAGAGATTCTTATTCAGAGCGGTGCGCGATTGGCAGAAGCAGGCGAATACACCATGAGAGCGTTTGTCAACAACAAGATGGACCTCACTCAGGCAGAAGCTGTTGCCGACCTTATCTCATCACAGAATGAAGCAGAACACCGTGTAGCGATGAACCAACTCAAAGGCGGATTCTCAAAAGAGTTGCAAGTGCTTAGAAGCAAGCTGTTAGACCTCACCTCATTGATGGAACTCGAGCTCGATTTCAGCGAAGAAGACGTGGAATTTGCCGACCGCACGAAACTCAACAATTTGATAGACGAGGCATCTACTCACATCAACAAACTCACTGATTCTTTTAGACTTGGCAACACCATAAAGAGAGGCACGCCTGTCGCTATCGTAGGCGACACCAACGCAGGAAAGAGCACCCTGCTCAACGCGCTGCTCGGTGAAGAAAGAGCCATCGTCTCCGACATAGCAGGAACCACACGCGACACCATCGAAGAGACACTTAATATCGGAGGAAAGACATTCAGGTTCATCGACACAGCAGGCATCAGAGAGACAGAAGACACCATTGAGAAAATAGGCATTGAACGCGCTTTCAAGAAGATTTCAGAAGCCGACATAGTATTAGGACTCCTCGACCTAAATCAAAGCTCGAACACATATTTCAATTCAGCAAGATTCATCATAGACAATGTCAACTTATTGAAACAAAAGATGATATTGATATTCAACAAAGTAGATTTGAACCAACAAGCCATGTGGATGGACACAGAATATATCATAGACAATCTACGTACTGCCATTGAGAAAAACATAGAAGACAACGGCGGCTATATGCTTGACGAGTACAAATACAGCATCACGGGACAAGACTGCTATGATATCAGGAACCTCATCAAATACGATTTCATCTCAGCGAAGAACGAAGAAGACATCGAGAAGTTAAAGAAAAACATAGCGTTCTTTGGTAGAGACCTGACAGTAGGCGAAAACGAGGTGTTAGTCACCAACTTACGACATTACGAAGCCTTGATAAAAGCAGCCGAATCCTTGGTGAAGGTCCAAGAAGGCTTGGATATGGGTATCTCCACGGAGTTCGTTGCCCAGGACTTAAAGGAAGTCCTTTATTATCTAGGCAGCATTACCGGTGAGATTAGCAGTGGTGATGTCTTGAATAATATTTTTGGCAGGTTTTGCATCGGGAAATAGCAATTAGTTAATTCATTGATAGCCAATATGTTAACTAATTTTATATAAATTAATAATTTTAAGCAATAATCGCAAGCTAACATACTGAATAGCAATCAAATAGAACAATTTTACAATTATAATAAGCAAAGCCCCAAAAATCAATTTTGTCCCTCGTTTGTGCCCCAGACACTCGAGGGACGTAATTTTTTTGTCCCTTCTTGTCCCTCGGGCACTTCGGGGGACAAAAACAGCTATTTTTAGGGCTTAAAACACAAGAATACAAAAATATACAACTAAAAAGCAAATGATTATATCAGCAAATTGATGGACAAATTTGCATTTGATACATGTTTTATTGTAAAAATCCTTGTCCCCCGATAATATATTCTGAAAATGTTGTCCAACATCTTCTCGGTTTGCATGTAATGTAGTTACTTACAACGTGTTCAAATCACATTTTTAAGGGCATTTAAGGATGGTTTTGGAATAATTACAGTACCTTTGTGGAAAATTTAAGCATACTATTATTTCAATCTTTGTTACTTAAACTGAATAACATTGGGAGTGAATGTATATAGTAATGACTGCTTTACTTTACGTGGGTCTCTAACGGCTTTAAGAAGTTTTGTCATCACCTTTGTTGCGTTTTCCTTTTCTAAACGAGGGTCAATAACAAACTCATCAAATAAAATAGAAGGATTAATATCATAAAGAAGACCTTTACCAGCATCGTGATCTAAAAATACTATTGGACGAACCTCCAACTCGTGTGCAAATGGTTTTCGTTTCATATACATTGAAGTAACAACGTGCTCACCAAAATCACTAGCACTTTCTAGATTCAGTCCTTTTAACCACTTAGTCATCTCATTTTTATAACAATACTTGACTAGTCCTATTGAGGTTGTAGCCTTACATGTATCATTTGTATAAATAGCATCAAAGAGCTTACGCGATGTGGTCTTAACTTTTATTGCGACTTCGTTTGTCTTCTTGATGTTGGAATAGATACGCCACATCGCATCTGACTCATTCAGTAAAGTCCATGATTGACCGTAAATTTGATCGGCTAAATGGTCTGCTCTAAGCATCGTACCATCTACCCGAAAATCTTGTTTAAGAAAGAAATTTTCATAAGTATCTTCCCAACTTTTTACTTTACCCATAAATAATTTCTTTGTCTTAAACATATCTAAAACATATTTAAGAGAAATGTATTTATATATTGGTTTGTCAAGATCAAGTCCATTCAACACCTTTTGTTGCTTGAAATATTCGTTAACCATATTTATTAATTTCAATTGTAATTTTTAATTATCATCTGACCCTAGTTCGCCAGCACATTTTTCTATGTTAGCTTTGACCGTTTAAGAGTTACTTAGCGAAATGCCTAACCTATCTGCATCATCCAAATTAGTTTCCTTAATAAATCTAGCAATTAACTTCTTCTCTTCGCCACAAACCTCTTCAACAAAAAAGTCAAAAAGTATGGGAAGGTATAGAACTTGCCATTGAATCCGATATTCTTATAACTCAACTTGATACCGTATTTTACATCAGGATATTTATCTTCTTTCAGCAAATTATTCAATGATGCAGTTGCGCCATCATTAGCTTTTACTTCCACAGGAATAAGGGAGTCGGCATCGCGCACAAAGAAGTCCATTTCAAGAGAAGGCCTATCGCTGCTGTAGTAATAAAGATTGTAGCCTTGCTTGACAAGCATATCTCCTACTATGTTTTCGTATATAGCTCCTTTGTATGTGCCAAGATTCTTATTAGCTCTCAAATCCTCCTGAGCTTCTTCGTCAAGCGAAGCAATCAAAAGTCCTGTATCTTTATAATAAATCTTATAGAGTTTAGGATCATAGTTGCCCTTTAGGGGAAGTTCAGGTAGATTCAGGCAATAGCAGACGTTTATAACGCCTGCATCAGCAAGCCATTCTACACAACCAACATAATCTCTATTACGAGCATTCTTGGCAATCTTGGTTATCTGGAAGCGCTTGTTTTCTTTAGCCAAGAAAGTAGAAATATGATTATATACAGCTTTGACCTTTGCCTTGTCTAAGCCCTCTACATATTTAGTGATATCCTCTTCATAATCTTTGAGCAATTGTTTCTGTATGCCCAAAGTCCCACTGAAATTCTTGTTCTTGATATATGTATTTACCACCTCAGGCATACCACCGATAGTTGCATAATCACGGAACAATTCAAAAAGAACATCCATCTGCAATTTAGCAAGTGGCTTGACATCCAACATATGCTGATATAGCTCATCTATAAAATCTTCAGAGTATCCTTTTGCCCAAAGGAACTCCTCGAAATCCATGGAATGCATTTCATAATCTTCCTTATAGCCTACACTATTGGATTCGATTTCCCGATAATTGATTCCCATCAATGAACCGGAACAGATAACATCCAAGCGTCCATCGAGCTTAAAGAACTTCAATGAAGTAGCACAGTTGGGACAGGCTTGTAGCTCATCAAAAAAGAAAATAGTTTCACCTGGTACAAACTTAAGTTCAGGATTTAGTAACGATATGTTTTTAAGAATGGTATCAACCTCAAAACCATCCTCAAAGATATTCTTGTATTTAGGTTGCTTTACAAAATTAATCTGTATAACTGTTTTATAGTTTTGACTGGCAAACCACTCGATAGAGCGTGTTTTTCCAATCTGACGGGCACCTTTAATAATTAGCGGTTTTCTATCTGGATTGTTTTTCCAAGCCATCAAATAGCTATCAACCTTTCTTCTAAGCAGTTTATCCATATCTAAAATCTTTTATTACAACTGCAAAGATAACACTTTTCACATAATCTAGGTTATAAATCTTAAATTATTTCACATTTTCCGTACCAATACAACCAATATTTTCACATAATCCCCACTATAAAAAGGCTATCATTTCACATTTTCCCAACTCATTTCCGCAAATAACCGAACGTCAATTATATCATCATGTAAAAATGACACTCAAAGTAAGAGCAGAAATTACCTTGTACTTTCTAGCGAATTGCATATCTTTGCTCAAACAAATTGAGTGATGAGAAAACAGATAGCGAACATAATTACAACAAGCAGAATTTTAAGCAGTATATGTCTGTTGCTCTGTCCTGTTTTTTCCATTAGTTTTTACATCATATACATATATTGTGGAATTACGGATATGGCAGACGGAGCAATTGCAAGGAGAACAAAATCCGACAGTGAATTGGGCGCAATATTAGACACGGTTGCCGACAGTGTATTTGCAGCAGTGTGTTTTGTAAAGATACTGCCAACAATGCAATTTCCTGTTTGGCTATGGATTTGGATTGTCATTATAGCCATCATTAAAATAGGCAATTTTGTTTGGGGTTTGATTTGCAACAAAAAGCAGATATCCCTACATACCATTTTGAATAAAGCCACAGGATTTATATTATTTCTTTTCCCTTTAACACTCGGTTTTATTGAACCCGTCTATAGCTCTGCAGCAGTATGTCTCATAGCGACATTGTCGGCTATCGATGAGATGCGTCACATAAGGATGAGGAAAGAAGGTGTTTAGATTAAAAAGAAGAAATTTGATTTTTCAGCAGAGATAGAAAGTTCCGAAGCTCGCGCAAATCGGGAATATCGGGAGAATTATGAGGAGGAGAACAGGCTTTTGAAGGTTAATGCCGAAGAACTCATGAAACTGAACGACAATATCCATGAGATGCGTACTGGACTTGAGAAATTGGCTAATGCCGTTCAGCATTATGAATACAAAATTGCTGATGAAACCTTGAAGCAGACTGAAAATTTAGGGAATGTTTTGGTCAATAAACTCAGTAACGAACTGGATGTTCAGTACTCCAAATTCGAAGTTCGAATGAAGGGACTTAAGGATGAAGATAGCATCAGAGTGCCAACGCGCGTATTCTACATTTCAATCATCTGCTTTGTCTCACTCTTTTGTTTTTTCATTTGCACGGTGGCTGCCAATATTCATTTGTTAAACTCCGGTTTACTTTGGAAGATTTTCGGGTGGAGCATCGGGATTGCTGTTGTCAGTATTGGAGCGGTAATACTAGTACCCAAATTGTTGAAACAACGATACCTATGAAACAAAATTTATAACCATTGTTTTTTCAATGATTAAGATGCAATGCTTTTACACAAAGTAGATAATAAAACTGCTATGCATTGACTCCTAAGTCAACAGTACCAAACGTTCTATTTTATACCATTTGTCCTATTCTTATAAAATTATTTTTAAGAATAGGACAAATGTGTTATTTTAAATTTAAATGAATGGTAGCAAGAATTTTAAACATTTATAAGCCATTAATTTTCTCATATAAAAATGATTCTGGAGTGCAAATCCAATCA
Source organism: Bacteroidales bacterium (assembly GCA_045634185.1). Lineage (GTDB taxonomy): Bacteria > Bacteroidota > Bacteroidia > Bacteroidales > F082 > Limimorpha. The sequence goes on from JAZQZR010000022.1 coordinate 19,682, forward strand.
TTATTACATGTAAAATATGAAGATGGATTCTGAATTATTATTGGTTCATAATCTTGCTCTGTTATTTTATCATAATTAACTAAATATAAATAATAATGATCTGCACGTACTTTAGAGGTTCTTATCTCATTGACAGTCCAATGAAAATGAGGTTTCCCCTTAAAGGTTTTTACCTCAATGAATCTGTTGAGTTTTGCTGACGTAATATCATCAAAAGAAATTATATCAAATCCTGCCGCAATATCAATAACAGATATCTGTTTGATTTTATCTAAGAATGGATGCTTATCTAATCTATTCTTCTCATATTTGAGTACAAATAATTCTCCTGCGAGTCCTTCTAAACGCTGTTGTTCTAATTCTTGCAGCAAGCGTTCCTCTGATTTCTTTTTGTTTTTGCATGGAGCTATCTCTATGATTGTGTCTATTTTTTTTTTAAACACAAAATTACCATCATCTCTTTTTATCATAACTCTCAATGATAGAAGGAGATTTCTATAAGATGCGTGCTTATATTTAATTCCATTTCTTGCTAAAACAAAACAATCATCCTGACTGTTGTACTTTAACGATTCCAAAGATATAACTTCTTCTTGCAACAGATAATCAACCAATAGATCAGAAAAGAATTCAATAAATTTTTCTTCATCATCGAACATCTTAAATGATGAACAAACTTCGATATTATTTTCTTCTACTGAAACAAACCCCATACCTTCTAACAATAGTAATGTTGGCAAGATGTTTAAGCATAATTTCCCAGTATGATGTGAACGCAATTGGGTCAAAGAGCTGATAGATACAACTCCCTGACCAATACTTTGCCAAACAAAAAACAGTCCTTTAGAATCTGCTATTTCACTGAATCTTTCTATTCTTTCGTTTAACATAGTCCCTTATTATTGCTTTTATATCTTCATTCCCATCATCATTAATATTATTAAATAAAGGTATAGGAGAAGACTCGATTATTGTAATCATTCTAGCTTCTTTAACTTGAAGTCTATCATTTATAGTACAATCAACTGTGTCCTGTGATACAAGATAATAATAATTTGTAACAACATCAGAAGCTAATCCATAACGATGGATTCGGTCTTTTGATTGGACAAAGTGGGCGCAATTAAACGAGCGCTCCAGATAAATTGCATTATGACATGCTTTATGAAGCGAAATTGATTCGGCAACAGCAAAAGGATTTGCAATAATAACCTTAAATTCGCTATCCGGTTTGTGAAACTCCTTAATTATAGACTCTCTTGTCAATTCATAATTTATATCATCTTCGGTCATACCATCAGTTGCAACAGGTGTCGCGCCATATAATGCCTTACTCTTAATTCCAACAGAATCAAGGTACAGTTGGAGAGTTTCAATCGTCTTGATAAATATTGCCCAAACAACAACTTTACCACCTTTTGCTATAATCTTATTGATCAGTTGCGCACATGCTTCATATTTTGCAGGAATTACATCTTTATAATAACGCATCACATCCGACATTATCATGGAATCTTCCTGTTCAACTGTTGAAAAATCGACTCCTGCTTCTTGCGCAAATTGAGATAAAGGCGCTCGTAGCAAAATAGGATTTGTGGCGACTTGTTGTAATCTAATAGCCTTTGCTTTTACTAAAATAGAGTGAATATCACTTTCCCTATTTTCAACCTCACTCACAAATTGTTCCTCAATAAACTCATAAATTCTTCTTTGATCTTCCTTCATTGGAATCATGATAGGTTCATGCTCCACTGGAGTTGGAATATTTAGGTCACTTTTTTTGATTCTTATGTAATAAGGATCAATGTTCTTTATCAAATTCGGAATTCTCGAATCGTTTTCTGTACGAGACATGTCTTTTAATTGACCTATCGTATATTTGAGCACATCAACATTAGGCCAAATGAAATGAAACAGATTATACAAATCTTCATAACCATTTGGTGCAGGAGTACCAGTTAGAATTACTCTCGAAGTACATACAGAAGCTAATTCCATAATAGATGAAGCAGTAATTCCACCATTGGTATTTTTAATTTTATGAGCTTCATCTAAAACAACCATAACCCGATTGTTTTTAAGGAAATATTTAAGTGATTCTTTTATGCTGACAACAGATGCATAGCTAATTAAGATAAGTTCCGCTGTATCCCCATAGAAGTATTGCTTTTTATTCTCAGATGACAATCCTCCATTTATGCGTTTACAGGTTGCTGGGAAACCATAACATTCTTGATACTCTGACTCCCAGGGACCAAACGCGCTCAATGGACCAATTATCATGATTTTATCTACCTTTTTATTGGAAGTCTCAGGTAAATTTTTCAAATATGTATATGCTCCATATACAATACTTGTTTTACCTGCACCTGGTACAGAAAAATTGCATGCATTTTGAGAAAATGCTAGGTGATATGCAGAAAGCAACTGTAACGGATATAATCGCCGGTTCGTCATGTTCAACTCTAGGCTTTCTGTAAATGCAACGAAATCAGGAATATCGCATTTGTTTTCCTTAATTAATTTTGCCTTTTCTCCAAACTCCTGAAATTCAAGTTCTTTTGTGTGAAATTCTTGAATATCAGAAGCAATATTATTATCGTATACAATTTCCGCATTTATGTATTTTGCGGCCAATCCCAAAAGATGCGCAACGCGTTCTATTGGTTCTTCAGAATCAATAATGAGACGATCATGTTCTTCTGTGATTTTTAATTTCACTTTTAACAGAGACCTTGCACGCTTGTTTGACAGGAGCAGATTTACAGCACCTGTTAATACATACTTAGTTTCCGAAGAAGAGGAAAGAATAATTTGATTCATTAGTTACTTAATGATGTTTTAATACCTTGGAGTAGAACCTGTAATTCAGATGCTCTCTCGACGAGTTCTAATTTATTACTTGCTGATGAAAGTGATTCTATATCAATTTCAGAGAGGGCATTAAATGCCTTCTTTAAAAGAGCTGCAGGTTTATCTTTTTCCTTCTTATTTTCCAATTGGTTTTTACAATCACGGAACGAATCCATCAAATGCTCTCTAACATTATTTTTCCACAGATTGTCACGTTGGTTAAGAAGACGTTTTGCCTCTTCATCATTTGTAGCTCTATTCAGAACTTCTTCTGCAGCTTCTTCTTGTTTTGATTCAGAATTATAATAAGAATCAACAAAAGAATGCCATGTTTTTTCATCTGCCAAGAAATTGCTACTTGAAGTAGATGCTAACATTCTAAAGTCAAAGTCTCCCTTTTCTTCAAGTCTGATAAAGTCAAAACAAATCAATCTAAGATCATTTTCAACTTCATCCAATTCATGCGACTGAATCCATGAAATCTTACCTCCTCTAATTTTCTTTATTGCGGTATTCAATTTCAAAAAATCATCCTCACAACCTCTTGGCAACCGTGTATATATGCCTGTATATCCATAAGTATCCAAATAAGAGTCTATTAACTCCATGATTTCTAAATTCAGCAGAACATCTTTGTTTGAAGAAAGTCCCATATACTCTGCTATCTGGTCAATAGAGAAGTTTTTGTCATACATATCTCGAGTGTGAAGATACTTTTCGATTGGATTATAGTCAACCTTGCTGTCAGCTCCCATCTGATAAGATGTTTCAAGACGTAAAATTTCCTTTTCGTCAGCATCTTCAGGAAGTATTCTTGCTAAAAAATACGAACACTTATCCTTAGTCGTTTGGTCGAAATCTCTTGAATCAATTATTCTTCTCATGAGGGATGCACGTCTGTTGCCATCTACAATTACACCATCCATAGTAATTATACCAGGCTCCATTTGTCCATTCTGAGCCAGATCACGCATCGTTTTTTTATTACGATCCTCGCTTGATTCAAATAGGAATTGTGCTATCTTTTGAGCATCAGCACATCTGGTCATATCAAGATCGCCATGCTCTCGTTTATACGATTTTACAAGGCTGCTAATACGACCATTCTCCACATTGTACGCCAAGAATTCAAGAGGTATTTTATAAACATTAAACTCTCGAATTTCTCCTTGATATTTGAGTTTAGTTCCAGTTGCTACAGGTACACCTTCGCTAATCTCCCTGATTTTTATTTTTCTTTCTTCAGCAGTCATAGCTTTATATGTTAAAGAATTCTGTGATAATATCGTTTAATTTGTCTATAGATTTAAGATTGAGGAAATAATTACAGTCTGCAAAAACCTTTTTGAAATCAGCTGCGCGTCCTATCCATCCGGCACCATCCAATATGTTAAGTACATTTACATTTGGCATACCTTGAGCTTTTGCATATTTGGGCTGTATCACATCGTTATAATAATTTGTTTGACTAGAACTTGTTGTTAGATAGAAATGATGATTTATAACAATATATTTCCCTGCATATGTCAATGCAAGTTCATCTGAAGAATAATTAGGTATTTGCATTTTCCCAAATTCCAATCCATGAGTCTGAGCTATTCTTTTTATTTTATTATGTAACGTTTTTACATATAAGTCTGCATACCTTGTATTGTATTCTGTAGTAACTTTGTCCTTTACTAAATTGCGAACATAATCATCGCTTGTCAATCTTCGCATAACCTCATCGTCAATTCTAAAATCCTGTAGGATAAAACGGGGAACAATAGAAATGAATTTTGTACTTGCATAACCATTTATAAATAGTTCGCAAAATTCTTCCATTAGTCGAGAATCCTCAATCATCTTCGTTCTTAGAGAAGATAAAGACCATTCTGAATCAAATGTGAATCCTTTCGACAATCTAATCCAAGATACAACTCTCTTAAATTTTTCTCCACTAATACCGAGGAGGGTAATAATGTTGTCTATGGCTTTTTTTTCAGAGCGCACATATTGTTTCAACCCCTCAATAGTACCGACGCTGCTTAATGTTTCTTTCATAGCAGCCACTTGTGTATTAAGAAGATTATCATAATAGGCTTCTATATTGCTATCGCATAAAAACATTGTTGTTGTTCTAAGTGCGTCTCTAAGGCTTATTTTACTCATGATTAACGATATATATTTGGTGGAGTAATTTATTCGCTACAGCTTTAATTACAGGAACGCATACAGAGTTACCAAGTAAGTCATATCCCAATTTAATGCCTTTTTGGTCATGGCTATAGAAATCCAACGAATAATCTTCTGGATAGCCAAATAATCTTAATCCTTCACGAAGGGTTAATCGTCTAATTCCCTTTCCATCAGCAACACCTAAACAGTTCATATCCATTGCTACAATCGTCGGTGCTTGTCCTTTATTGTCAAGTATATGGCTAATTGGGAAAGACAGTTTTCCTGTTACTATATTATAGCCCATGGGCTTGGTCTCGTCATAGATACGTTCTGAGTATGATCCTCCATTTACTATTGTTGTCACTTTCTTTTTTGGATGCTCCAGAACGAGGTACTTCTTTTCTACTAAATCATCCAAAAGCTCTTGTAGATTTGGAACATTAAAGAATGTGCGTATTTGTTCCGTTGTTAATGGCATTCCATCCATCCAATCAATACCAATAATTTTAGCCCAAACCTTTCTTCTGCGTTGTTTGAACAATTTGTTAAGCAAATCCTTTTGCTCTTTTGACACTTTTCCTTTATAGTCAAAATCCCAACTATGGATATTAGTTTCACCACCTCTCTTGTCTTTCAAGAATTTACCTTGCAAATCTTCAGGTGTGTAATAAGTAAGTAACAACTTGGTAAAATTGGTGTTAAGAAGTTCCTGACCTTTATCAATACACTCTTCTACAGTTCTAATAACAGGATCGTTAAATTCCAGATTAATTTCCCCAAATCTCTCTTTACAACCAACAATATACACTCTTTTTCTCTTCTGTGGTATTCCAAAATTAGAAGCATCAAGCAAAATATACTTTGTGTTATATCCTAAATGTCTTAACACGTTCAAGATAACAGTAAGAGTTTTGCCGATTTCATCTTTCTTGTTTTCTTTGTCGTGATTCAGAAGTCCTTCGACATTTTCTAAAAGAAATCCATCAACATCATTTAAGTGATCTTTCAATATTCTCTCAATTTCAAAAAACAAGGTACCTCTTGTATCAAGAAAACCTCTTTGTTTACCTGCAAAACTAAATGCCTGACAAGGAAAACCTCCTAACAAAATATTGAAATGGGGAATATCCTTACTATCAACCTTGGTAATATCCCTTTTAACAATATTTTCATTAGGAAAATTGTGGTTTAGAGCACACAATGCAGATTCTTTAATCTCAGAAGTAAACACGCATCGGGTTTCTAGTCCTAAGTCATTAGCAGCTTGTGTAAATCCAATGCGTATCCCTCCCAAACCTGCAAATAAATCTATAAAATTTATCATGTTGTTAATCTATATTAAGCTTTTCACCCACCAACTTTATTGCTGCAGGGGCTAAATTTAAATCACTTTCAGCGATGGCTGCAATTTTCTCTGCCATCCACAATTCTAAAAGTTCAGATTCGTTTACAGAAAATATTTTAGCTATCTGGAGGATCTGCTCTTTGCTTGGGATAAATTTTCCAGTTTCAATTTGCTATATGTTGCAGTGTCAATATCTAAAACTGCTGCCACTTTTCTTTGTGGAAGCCCTGATGTCTCTCTAAGCTGTTTAAGCTTAATTGGAAGCATTTTGTTCTTTTCGTAATTATCCATGAAATAGTATTTCTTGAAAGTTATATGCAAATATACTTGTTTTTTTTAACTATTAATGTTTTTAATGGTTATTGTAATAAAAAAAAGATGTTTTAATTGCTTCTAATATAGCTATGCAATTAAAAACATTTGAAACAATCACGCTCGGAATTGCAATAAAACGGAATACAATGCTTTAAAAATTCTGTATCAAGCTATTTTTTAACAAATAAAGGAAATTATACAATATAATACGGAAATTATTTGTATATTTCAGGAAATATATATACTTTTGCAGGAAATATTTTATACTTATAAAAATATGATACAATACTTTAATATTATCCAATCGTTATGTCGAGCATGTTTCTCTTCAGATTTAGATATTATGATTCATCAAATAGAAAGACTAATATCCGCATATCGTGCCGACGGCAATATAGATGAAGCAAAGGCATTGGAGAAGATGCTTAATAATGCAAAAAATAAAGAAGTCTTAAAATCAAGTGTTATTACATCATCAACATGTTTGCATGGAGAGATCTTGACACCCAAAACAATCATACCCGTTGATAAAGAAACATCCACACCAATTTTAGATGTAATCTATGCTGATGATCTCCCATCTAATGAGCCGATTTTCGATACCATCATAAAAGAAGCCGTTGATTCTGTCATTCTTGAATGGTCAAACTATGATAAATTAATAAATATGAATGCTACTCCATCTCGTTCATGTCTTATATATGGTTTACCAGGAACAGGAAAGACTCATTTAGCAAAATGGATAGCAAAGCAATTAGGATTACCTATAGTACAGGCGAAGTTAGATGGCATAGTATCTTCATTCTTAGGAACTAGTTCTCGTAATATTGGAAATTTGTTCACTTTTGCAAATAGATATAAGTGCATACTTCTTTTAGATGAATTTGACGCTATTGCAAAATTACGAAATGACCCTCAAGAAGTAGGAGAAGTTAAACGTATAGTTAACACGTTATTGCAATGCCTCGACTCTAGAGATGAAATAGGATTTACCATTGGTATCACTAACCATGAGCAATTGTTAGATCCTGCCATATGGAGAAGATTTGATGTACAGATAGAGATTCCTAAACCATCAAATTCTATCATACCATCACTATTGCAAAATTTCATTTGGCCTTTAAAGTATAATGAAGCAGAAATATCATTCTTATCATGGTGTTTACAAGATTGTTCTGGAGCAGATATTCAGAAACTTTCAAATTGGTTGAAAAGAATGAGTATTATAGATGAATATAAAAATGAATGCTTATATCATCTAATGCAACGCTATACACTTTTAAATACCGGAAGGATTAGTGATAAAGTAAAAGAAATTATTACTAAGACTCCCGATGATATTTACACAAGTCTTAAAGCGTTATCACCAGAATTAAAGCAAAAAGATATAGCAGAAATTTTTAATATGACACCTTCATCATTTTGTAAGATGATTCAAAAAAATAATAAAACAGAATAATTATATGGCAAATTTTCCAGTACAAGTCATCTTAGATAGTGACAAATATATTCAAGAAGTTCAACCTCACCCTGGTGGTAGTCGTAAAGATTTTTATAGTGGTAGAAATGAATTATTCTCTTCACACAAAGAAAAAATAACAACACAGTTAGATTCTGTCAGTGCAGCCTTTTCCAAGAATCAGTATTCATCAATCGGATACACAAAAGTAAGATTAATAACAAATGCATGGGCTAAGAGCCATAGACCCATTGGTAAGATTTTTACTTCTAATAATGGATGCAAAATGGTTGGTGGATTACGTCAGGGTGAAATGCTAGTACGACTATCCGCCGAGTCTGCATCTCTAATAAAACACGGAATTATAGAACATGCAGAGGATGAGCCTTGCAAAAGCATGAACAAAGATGGTGTACTAACGGAGAGACCTAGTGAGTGGAGATGTGAAGTTGGTACAATAGATAGTATCATTCCATATGGTGCAAAAGACAAACTAAAAATAACCTCAGAAGACATTATCTCTTGGGTTGAGAAATACGGAACATGTCAGTTATTGATTGAATTGTTTGACAAGCCAATCCCCCAGCAGGATTGGGATACATTAATGGAAGATGAGTATAAATTACAATCAAGTTTCATTAATGGGCTTAAAACTCATAGTGGATTATGCATATATCGTTCTAAAGTTCTATCTTCTGACACAAAATTCATACTACTACTAACTGATAAAGAAGATATCACTATTTCGTTGTTTGATTCTATTCAATATAACTCAACAACTGAGGTTACACATAACATAGAAAAATACGTGTCATTGCTAGAGTTTATATCTGGACATCCTATAGTTAAGAGTATTGATATCGTACCAATTATTGAATGTAACCCGATACCATCATTCAATATCAATGGTACTGAAGAGTTTACAATACCACAACCCTCAGTGGGGTCAGATTATCCAACTATTGCAGTTGTAGATACTGGCATCTCGGCAATATACACTCCGTGGATCGTTGATAGTTGGGATAATATATCAGTGAATATGCGTGATACTACTCACGGAACCTTTATAACTGGATTATTAGTGAATGGGCAGTCATTAAATAGAGATAGTGTATGTAAAGATCCTGACGGTTGTAAAATAGTTGACTTATGTATGCTACCCAAGGAAGACAAGTATTCTTCTTTTTATCCAAATTCACTGGATGATTTTTTAGATGAACTTAATGTCGCTATTCCAACTATATTAAGTCGTACTGATGTTCGTGTATTTAATTTGAGCATGAATATACGTTGCGCTCGACTTTCATCGGATTATGGCGAATTTGCCAAAGTTCTTGATGAGCTAGCAGTTAAACATAATATTGTGTTTGTAATTTCAGCAGGGAATCTTATTGATCCACGACCTGAATGGAGCAATAATCCTAATGACAATATTACAGAGTTGAATAGTCGTGTTGATGATATCGTATATATGCCAGCAGAAAGTTGTCGAAACATTTCTGTCGGAGCATTAAATCCAACTAATGAAGGACTAACATCATACAGTTGCAGAGGTAAGGGGTCCAACTTAACTGTCAAGCCTGATTTTGTTCATTTCGGAGGTTTAGGATATATTGATCCTAGAATTGGCACAGGATTATACTCCGTAGATAACGATAGTAATATCTGTTATAATTGTGGAACAAGTTTTTCAGCTCCTCTTGTCGCAAAAACTATGGCTTTGGTGGAGAGACAAATCGAAGGAACTGTATCAAGAGAAACCCTTATTGCACTAATGGTACAAAACTCACATGTTCCATCGGCTTTTGACAGACCTGAATACCGTTCTATGCTCAAAGATTTGATAGGTTATGGAATGCCTAATTCAGCTCACGATATACTAAATGGGAATGAGCATTCTATAAATTTAGTGTTTGCATCGCGTATTAAGCCAAAGAAAGAGATGGTCTTTGAATTTATGTGGCCACAATGTTTAATTAGAAATAATAAATGTTATGGTGATATAAAGATCACATTGGTAAGTACCCCTACTATTGATTATAATTATGGAGATGAAATGATTAGAGGAAATCTAAATGTTACGCTGTCACAGACCAAAGACAATGGATCTTCACAATATTATTTAAAACCGCTTTACAAGGAGGAGGCTGTTAGAGAACATGGAGAGTATGAGTGGCAACTTATAAATGAGAACATGAAATGGCAGCCCATTAAAGTATATCATAAGGAATTCAAAAGAGGTACTACACATTATAGTCCCTGGAAGCTACGAGTAAGTAGAGAAGATAGAGATTTTAATATTGTAGACAATGAAGGTATACCGTTTACTATTATTATGACTATATCGGACAATTCGTTGGAAGCTAATGTTTACGATGAAATACGACAAAATCTCGTGGCTCAAGGCGTACAGATTTCAGACATTCAAACTGCTGCGCGAATTACTCAACGAGTATAGGCATCCATTGTTACAGAAAGCAACAGCATTTACAACCAAGGAGTAGCCAATATAGTGATTGCTACTCCTTATTTAATTATATATTGGCGGATTACAAATAGAATAATCTCATTGTTCTAAGATTTTATCATAAAACACTATTAAAAGCCATTCATGTTTGACCTAATTCGCAATATATTGTGAACTCAGCTTGCGTTTTGAGGGATAGAAATGAAATTAAGAGAGTTCGGTTTCTAGCTCCTGATATAAAGCAACAGGGCAAGTTATTCGACTTTTTCTAGGAATTTCATGTTTAAAAACAAAGAAAAAGCCGCTTTATTTCTCCGCAATCGATACTTTTTATATACTTACGGAGGAATAAACCACAATATTTTGGAGAAATCTAACATTTATTTCTACAGCAAAATAAAGAAGCTGTATCGTGATTCTTCTTACGTTACAGCCCTAATTGTTACCTTATAGAACAGTTCCGAATCTCCAATGTTATATCCATATAACTCCGCTTGCCTTCGATGTAGTTAGTATATAGCGTTTCCGCATCCCTACCTTTTAGGATACGACACTTGCCTCAAGCCTCACAATCGTGCAGGCATTTCCAGGCTTCGAGGACATAGGCAAGCCTTACTTCTTTGGTGGAATTGTCTATCTTGGGAGGTTGCATCTTTATTGAATTATAATACCATAGTTTATCCTATCATTAAACTACGATGTTTCTCCAATAATTTCTTACTTGGCAAATACAAAGATGGTAATATTAACTGTTTTCCCTCGTAATTTCCAAAATAAGTTTTAGCTACTTCATTAGTATAATACTCCTTGATCTCTTTGCTAACAATCATTCGATAGTCGTTATCAAATGAAATTAGATGTTTATCAAAAGCAGCATCGTATGTTGCACTTAAACACAGACCATTTTCTGGATTCATTCTGTTTGTTTTATCCGATGCCCACGCTACAATATGGCTTGCACGAAGAGTTTGTGGTATATTTAGACCTGTTACACAACATTTACCTCCGAAATTATGTAAAACCATTTTACGAAAATAGTTTTGTCCTAATCTTATTCTTGCTGTAACAGTTGCTTCATTGCCTTCTTTATCAATTTTAAACAGCGTAATCAAATCTTTTGAAATACTCTTTGCATTAGTTCTTTCTTTTAGAATTTTCGAAGCTTCTTTTTCCTTCAAATCATAGGAATAATAATTGAGTAATTGTTTGAGGGCAGCAGAACAAAATCCTTTGCCAGGATAGCTATTCTGTCCACTACTTATATTACGAAAAATAGAATCCTCGCCCTTCTTAAAGAGAGATTGTTGTGCCCGAACAAATACTTCAATCCGTTTTAATAATTCTATATCATTTATGCAAGTGATGGATTCTCCTTGTAAATCAAAAACATCATCATACAAGAACATTTCATCTATAATATGGATTGCTGTTATATAACTCTTAGCTGTACCATTTTTGTATCCATAGACAGCGAATATATAATCATTAAAACCTTGCTGTGTCATATTTACATCATTTTATACTTTTATGTTACTACTTCAAATTACCGCCACCTTAATAACTCCATCCAACTTATTGTCAAAGATGCGGTAGGCTTCTTCAATTTTCATATGCTATAATCGATACGTTATAATTATGCAAATCTATTGAAAATCCCATATAGAAACAACATTTTACCATCTACTTTTTTTAAAAAACACCCCATTCCCTCCTACATATCCAAATACAACCATTTCTTTTCTTTCCAAAGATTGTTGTCAAGGTCGCACATCTCCTGGCCGCCGAGCTCGAGCATCTTGTCATGGAAGTCTTTGCCGTGGCCTCGGACAAAGCTGTGAGTGAGTTCATGGATGCAGAGCGCCTCGAGACTCTTCTCGGGCAGCTGCACACAGCCGGCACAGAATGTGACATCGTGGGTGTCAAAATCGTATAAAGCCCAAAATCCCCTGAGTGCCTTCACAACGATGCAATTTCTATATTGAGCATTGATACGCTCCGACACTCTTTGCAGCACCTGAGGTATGACTACCTGCGCTCTCTTGAATATCACCTCCTTCACCTTCTTGAGAATTGTCTCTTGAACATAGATGTAATTGAGATTGGCATTCTTCGGGAATGTGACGTAGCAGTCGCGGCCGTCGAGACGTGTGCTGTAACTGTCGCTGCTGCCTCTCGTTACCAACAGACTGAAATGGTGAGTGTCGAGTGTATAGCCGTCGTGGAACCTGTTCTTGCCATCGCATGTCCACTCTTTGTTGACACGCGGAATGTTCTCTTCGGCAAAGTAGAACAATTCGGCAAATGTGTCTTTCAGGTTACCAGACACGATGGTCTCGTTTATGTTATATCTCAACTGCGGTCTCACCGGACCATTGAGACTCTTCATAACTTTCACATTACCAATATCGTCAATGAAACGGCTCATGCTGTTGCAATCGGCGACGTCCTTCAGTTGCTCCAGACGCTCTTGCACCCATGCGCAAAACTTAGTGTTTCTTTTAGAATAACCGATATTGTTATAGGAGACCTGGTACAAGTCTTTTGCCATGAGCAGGTTTTTCTCCACTCCTAGCCCATACTCATAGCAGTCCGCAAGCCATGCCATCGACACGTTATAGTATTCTTTGACGATGCTCAGCAGAAAATGCTCCGCTGCCTCCTCGTACCTCTTACCGTTGTAGAGTTCCCTGCCTCTCTCAAAATAATCCAATCTGCTCATTGTCACATAAATTTGTGTTATTGATGTTTGGCATCATTATTCACTGCCTTTTTATTCCTTCATACTCGTACATTTTTATATCACCGCCACCTTAATGACGCCATCTAACTTATTTTCAAAAATACGATACGCCTCCTCTATCTCATTTAATTTAAAACGATGTGTGATGAGCGGTGTGGTGTCAATCTTGCCTTCTTCTATCAATTTGAGGACTTCTTCGCAGTCGCAGCCATCGACGCCACCGGTTTTGAAAGTGAGGTTCTTGCCATACATTTCAGGCAAAGGAAGAATTTGAGGATGGTCGTAAAGAGCCACCACCGTTACGATGGCATTCGGACGAGCGCACTCCCATGCGAGACGGAAAGTGTCATCTGCGCCTGCCACTTCGAGTACGCGGTCAGCACCTCCATGGTCGCTGTTATTCAAGACGAAATCCTTGCATTCTTCTGGAGTCGTCAATAAAACTTCTGGATAATGTTCCTGAACGAATCGTCTTCTCTCTTCAGATTTCTCACAAACGATGATGCGTTTAGGATGCTTCAGCATCACGCATAACAAGGTGCAGATTCCTGTCGGTCCCGCTCCTATTATCAAGACTGTGTCGTCTTTAGTTATCTCAGAAATACGTGCAGCCCAGAATCCTGTCGCCAAGACATCGCCGACCAACAAAGCCTGCTCATCGGAAACGCTATCAGGGATTCGGTTCAGACCTTGATTTGCCAATGGAACGCGCACATATTCAGTCTGTCCGCCATCGATGCGACAACCTAAAGCCCAGCCGCCATCAGGATTGATGCAGTTGTTTACATAACCGTTCTTGCAGAAGAAACACTCTCCGCAGTAAGTCTCGACATTGACAGTCACGCGCTCGCCTGGTTTTACATTAGTCACCTCGGCTCCTACTTCTTCCACCACGCCCACCATCTCATGGCCGACTGTTATTCCAGGCACCGCACGAGGCACGCTTCCATGTTTTATATGAATATCGCTGGAACAGATGCTGCTCATCGTCACACGGACGATGGTATCTGTTGGTTCTATCAATACAGGCTTCGGTTTCTCCACCAAAGCAAACTTTCCTTTTTCTATGTATGAGTATGCTAGCATGATTTTATTCTTTTTTATATCATCAATCTTATCATTCCTTCCGCCTTGACAAACATCTCCGGGTAGCGGCAAATCACAGCATAAACCTGATTTGATGTTACAGCTTGTCCGTCTTTGCGGATATGCAGTCGCTTGCTGTTTATCATCTCGGCAATCTGCTCCGTCCGCATCCCACGGTTCTGACTTGCAAGGCAATACAATATGGCTTCTTCTATTTTCATATAATTTTCATCAATATCTATCCCAATATGTCCTATATAACAGCTATTAGATACTACAAATTTACAAACAAAACTTTCGTTTTAGCAAAATGCAAAAGAATTTATTTACATATCAATTTTAAACAAACTCATACAAAAAATATTTTACACAACAAGTGCATTATATTGCACATTTATTTGTTTTAGTAAAAAACATTTTATATTTTTGCACAAAAAGTGAAATATATTGCACTATGAAGTATGGTGAATTGATAAAAGAACGCAGAGCTATATTGGGATTAACCCAGCAGGATTTGTCGGATTACACAGAGCTTAGCTTGCGTATAATAAAAAGTGTAGAATCAGAGAAAGGCAATCCATCATTGAAGACTTTGGAAAAGATTGCTGAGGTTCTTGGATTAGAATTAATAATGAAAGTTAAAACCATCAATGAATAATGAGACGAGCATTAGTTTTAGCAAATAAAATAGTTGCAGGCACGCTGACTGAAACAGATGACATGCGTTATATTTTCAAATATGACGACGAGTATCTTATCAATCCCGAACTGCGCGCAATTTCACTGGCTTTTCCTAAACGCAAGGAAGAGTATGTCTCTGATGAACTATTTCCCTTCTTTTACAACATGCTTTCTGAAGGTGCTAACAAGGCAACCCAATGCATGACATTGAGAATAGATGAAAAAGATTCATTCGGTATATTATTAGCAACAGCTCAACACGATACTATAGGTGCTATAACAATAGAGAAATTATGAGAACGATAGATGTTTGTCCTGGCACACTTGCACCGGGATTCGATACATATAGTCCTTCGTGCCTACGAAAAGTATTTGAAGGCAAAAAGGTTAGCCATATTATGGATTTATCTATAAATGATGATACAGAAAGTGAGATTGTTGCATCTATCAATAAAATCTCTATCTCTGGCGTGCAGGAGAAGATATCTGCGATAGTAAAAAAAGGAAAAATCATTATCACACCTGAAGGAGAATCAGGGCGTTACATTATAAAACCTATTCCCGAATACAAGAGTCTTCGCTTCAGGAATAATATCCCTGCAAATGAGCATCTGACCATGCAGATTGCAAGTCAGGTTTATAAAATCAATACAGCTGCTAATGCACTTGCATTTTTTGCAGATGGCAATCCTTTTTACATAACTAAAAGATTTGACTACAAGGAAGATGGTTCAAAGATTAAGCAAGATGACTTTGCGTCTATTGCTGGAAAAACTGAAAGAAACGGCGGAAAGGATTTCAAATATTCTGGTAGTTATGAGGATATAGCGACTCTCTTAAAACAAAGTGTTTCTGCCTGGCAGGTAGAGATGGAAAAGTTCTTCACTCTTGTAGTGTTTAATTATATCTTTAGCAATGGCGATGCTCACTTGAAAAACTTCTCACTTCAGGAAACTGATGCTGGAGACTATGTGCTTACTCCTGCCTATGACTTGACGAACACCTCTATACATGTAAATGATGGAGACTTTGCATTGCAAGACGGACTGATTCCTAAATCATCGTATTCAGACATATACTCACAAACTCTGCATCCTTGCAAAGACGACTTCATCACCTTCGGAACACGCATTGGCGTTCTCCCTAAAAAGTTAACCGCAATCATCGAGATGTTCGCAACCGAGCAACCAAAGGTTTACGAACTAATTGAGAACTCATTTTTAGAAGAAAAAGTAAAACGAATGTACAAGCAATCGTATCAGGAGAGATTGCACAGATTTCAGAGGAGTGATAGAATTTAACATTCATATATTTTATTTCCCTCTCATCTTTCCATTATTTTTCTTAACTTTGAACTCTCAACTTTTATAACAAAAAACATCATGAACAAACAAGAATACAAGCAAGCCAACATCGACTGGCTCAAGGCAAAGGCTAAAGAAGAAGGCGTCAAGGCTCTTCCTGGCGGAATTTATTACAAGGTGATAAGCGAAGGCAAGAACGACGGCATCCATCCTACTCCTCGTAATGTCGTCACTGCACATTACACCGGCTGGACCATAGACGGCAAGGTGTTCGACAGCAGCCGCGATGAAAACGTGCCAATCGCTTTCCGCCTGAGCGACTTAATCGAAGGTTGGATAATAGCTATGCAGCAGATGTGCATAGGCGACAAATGGGAAATCTACCTCCCAGCAGAAATGGCTTACGGCAACTACTCACAACCAGGAATACCTGGCGGCTCAACACTGATTTTCGAAATTGAACTATTCGGAATTGCGTGATTTGCTTTGTCCGTTTCTCACAACGACTGCAGCTTTAAGCTTACGGCTTCAAAGTCAAGAGCCGCAAGAGAATCGACAGGTATCATGAAATTAATCATACCGCAGTCAAAGAAACGAAGGTTCCAGCGTTCCTCTTCGTCAATCTGAAGCAAGGACACCAAGCCTTCGTTTTCATTTTCATAGCCTTCTGTCATCGATGGCTGTCCCAAAAGCTTTAGTCCATATTCAGAATCTTCAGCAAATCCAAACTCTATCTCCTCTGCATCCAAGACAGCAGGGCTGCCGTCTTCCCAATAATATTCATGTGTATATAGCTGCGTAATATCTGGAGAATATACTACTTTATAGCATTCCTTCTGCCACTCTCCTATCCCGCCGCATGGCGCATCGATGTCTCCCAAGAAATAATCCAAGTCAGCAAAGAACCAAAGCATCCCCTTATGTGGAAGAAGACCTTCCAAGTCATAAGGAGCTACATCTTCCATCCGTATCTGGCAGATAAATGTCAGCAGCTCGCCGTCCTCTCCACAAGGCCATTCCATATCAGCAGGCATATCAGGAAATCCCCACCAATGGGTCTTACCGACCAGATTCTCTTCACCATGTTTTGTTGCAATCATAATAGCCATAACATTCTCTTTTAAACCATGAAACAAAAGACGTATCAAGAGCCAGTTGGAAAACTCATTGATACGTCTAATATAAATGAAGTTAAATGTTTTTATTTACACATCTTATAAATATTGACAACGTCTTCTTGTGTCAACACCTTGAATCCTTTAAGCACTTTGCCTCCGCATGCCTTATACGCCATCTCTGCAAAGTGTTCCTCTCCTATTCCAAGTTCTGTCAATGTGCTTTGCAGGCCTAATGTCTTGAAGTAGAAATCATAGAGTCTTTGAATGCCTTCTCTTGCTATCGCCATTGGCTCTTGGTTAGCGTCAACGCCGAATACGTTTACAGCAAACTGCACATATTTAGACACATTTGTTTCGTCGAGACAATATTCCATCCAACGTGGAGTGAGTATCGCGAGACCTAATCCATGAGTGATGTCATAGAAAGCAGAGAGCTGATGTTCCATAGGATGACAGCTCCAAGCCTTGGCTCTGCCTCCATTGATGAATCCGTTGATGGCCCATGATGATGTCCACATGAGGTTAGCGCGTGCTTCGTAATTATCAGGTTCTTGCATTGCCACCGGCGCGTATTTCACGACAGTCTTCAACATGCCTTCCATAAAACAGTCGAGCATGAAAAGGTCTGGCTCCATATTGAAATACACCTCGATGATATGTGACATGATATCTACCGAACCGCATGCTGTCTGGTATTTGCTTACAGAATAAGTATTTGTCGGGTCGAGGAAAGAGACCTTTGGCAAGACGTTAGGGTCGAGACGGCCTATCTTATCGTTAGTTTCAGGGTTACTTATAACTGCTGCGGTATCCATCTCAGAACCTGTAGCAGAGAGTGTCAATATTGTGACAACAGGTAGCGCCTCGTTGATAGGAGCTCTTTTCTCGTTAAAGAAATCCCATGGGTCGTGATCGACACATGCGCCTGCCGCCATGAACTTGGTTGCGTCTATCGTTGAGCCGCCGCCTATTGCAAGCAAGACATCGATTTTATGTTCCTTACACATCTGCGCTCCTTTTCTCACTGAGTCGATGCGTGGATTTGGTTCAATGCCTGAGAGTTCGAAGACTTCCAGACCAGCCTTATTCATCTCGTCCATCACCTTGTCATAAAGACCCATTTTCTTGATGGAGCCGCCACCGTATGTCATAAGGACACGACTGCCAAATCTCTTGAGCTCTTCAGAGAGATGAGAAAGCTGATTCTCACCGAAATAAACTTTTGTTGGTATGTTATAAATGAAATTGTTCATAGTATGGTTTATTTTGCAGTTTTCATTGTAGCATAATAGTTGATTGTTCCGCTCACATTGCATGTGATGTTAAGTCCGACATATTCAAACTCGCATTTTCCTGAAACAGATGAGTTCCAGCTCAGAATCTTTGCATTTGAAATAGTCGATGATGAATTCTTCAAACTCAGATTACAATCCATCACTATATTATCATTTGTTGCGATGATACCATCGTAAGAACAGTCTTCCACATCCATGCCGAGGCCGCTGCAGAAAGCATCCATAACGATATCATTTATCATTCCGTTTACCCCATTGATTTCTATCTTCACATCAGCATCGTCGCCAACGCTTGAGATATAACATGTTGTGTTGATGGCATCAAAAAAAACAGGCATCTGCTGTCCTTCATATCTGACAGTAAGATTTGGTGTTATTTTAACATCATAACTGCCAACCACTTTGTCAGCATATTCTTCGTTATCAGGTCCACAGCTGCTAAATGTTAATATTACAAATGATAATAAGGCAAATAATAATGTCTTGATTTTCATATTGATATTCTTAATTGTTAATCATTTGTGTTTTGTGTAAAAGTAAATTTCAAAGTTCCACTGACTTCATATGTTTTCTGAGAATTTTCCCAGGCATTGGTTGTGCATGTTCCAGCCACTCTTGAAGTCCATGACATGTCATCTGGATATACGTTAGCGCCATTGAGGGTATAATCGAAACGGACGTTATTATATGAATTAATAATATGTGTGGTGTTAACATCCTTATTTTCAATGCGCATACATGTCTGATCGCAATATGCATCCAGATAATAAATACCACCTTGTCTGAAAGACATCAGAATCTTGACATTAGAATCGCCTTCATTCTCATCTTTAACGATTTGTGCTGTTCCATAGATGTTTTCTTCCTGCAATGGAATTTCGCCATAAATCGGAGCGATTACTTTAAGGTTCTGCGTTACTTTAACGTCATAATAGCCTGTGTATAAATCAGTATAATCTTCATTATTGCAGCTGCTAAATCCGATAACAGCCAACAAACAAACTAATAACATCTTGATTTTCATATTAAAACTTTTTTATTTGTTAATAATTTTTTTACCATAAAACATAATTTCTCCTTCAATAGGAATATCAACGTAATATCCGTTGTATTTAGTCGAAACCATGCCTTCCATTCCCGACTTCCAGCTTATGTCTCCCGCTTCTGTATATTCAGCTGTCGCTGAACCAATTTCAATATCGAAATCAATGGAGCCATAACCAAAAACTGACAAATCAAGACTTTTGTCTATATTAAAGTTGTCGATATAGATATTGTTCTCATCACATTTTGCAGTTTCAGAAAACAGAATAATATCATTTATAAACACTGTTATAAGAACTGATTTGCGTGTGTTTTCCATTATAGAACATGACATTCTTGAAGCATCCAGATGAATTTCATTTGTTTCCCCGAAATAGCCTTCTTGATATATCACAGGTTTAACAAACATTTCATAATCACCTATATATTTATAGGCATAGTCTTTTTGTGAACAGCCACTTAATAAAACTGCTACAAAACTAATTAATAATAATTTAAATCTCATAACGGTTATTTTAAATTCAACATATTTTATAACTAGTCCAATGAAAAAATATTGTTAAAATAACGGCATTTATTTCACAACAAACTTACCGTTCTTTTTGTTCAGATTTTCATCTATTATTTCGACAAAGTAAACACTTTTTTTCCAATCTGAAACATCTAGCGTAAAAATATCTTCATTTTTATTTTCAGCAGAATAAACCAGTTGTCCGTTTACATTATATATATTGATGTTCAATGCGTTTGCTGCATTGATATTTATCATGTCGCATGTTGGGACAGGATATATTTCCACTTCATTTTCAGAGTCATCTGTTATCTCAGGAACATCTACATATTCGTCCTCGCCTTCTGTCAGCCACTTAAGACTGAAGTTATAGAATACGGTGCAGTAATCACCTTCTCCTTGATATGATTCTTCCACATAGAAACCGATTGTGTTGTCTGGAAGAATACATAATGAAGAATAAGCAGAATTGTAAGGGACGATGCAGCGGCTCTTTGGCCAGGTCTCGCCTTCATCATAACTTACGAATATTGTGACGTTCTTTCTTGAATTGCCTACCGGACTTGAATGCAGCAGTCTGTTTTTGTCATCTCCGTTGTTAACTGAGGTGTAACGAATCATATCACCGTTGCAAGCTGTTGAGTTTATTTCTGTCCATTCTGAAGTTGACGTCTGCCATGTTTGTCCGCCATCCTCTGAAATATTGTACCATCTATTACCTCCATGTCTGATACTCATCAGGATACGTCCATCTACGAGTTCTGTGACTTTAGCCTCATCACCTCCTACTGATGCGCGTTCTGAGACTTTCCATGTGATACCGTTGTCGTCAGAATACACAGCATGATTGCATACGGCTTCGCGGGCATCGGTTTCTCGCATAGCCACGACAAACATGATACGGCCTGTCGATGTCAGCAAGCCATTGCCGGAGCCGAAGAATCCGCCTAACCAGTCTTTACGTTCCGGATCGTCACATTCAGCACCATATATCTGATGAGTAATATCTTCTGGTTCGGTCCATGTCATGCCGTTATCGTTACTTCTTGAGATATACATTCTCAATGGATTTTCAGGTGTAGAACCCCAGAAGCCAGGTCCTCCGACGAAAGCAGCGATGATGCCGTTGTTATCGTTTGTCAATGCCAATGCGCAGTCGCCGAATCCTTTGCCGTAGCCTGTACCATAAGCCATGGTGTATGGCTCTGTCCAAGTGTAGCCGCCATCGGAACTTACGTTACATACTATATCAATATCTTCCGGGAGGTCGCCGTTGTTATATTTACGTTTGTCGGTGACAGCAACCACGTCGCCGTTTTTAGCGGTAATGACGGCAGGTATACGATAATTCGTTGAGTTATAGTCGCCTGGGCGCAATAATGTAGTACGAGCAAGAATAATCTCTCTTTTTCCTGATGGAGAGGTGTTTTTCACTTCATAAGCGCCTTCGGATGTAGCAATCTCGAGGCATGACATATCGATGAAATTGCCTTCTACAGCGTTGTTCGACACGCGCACGGCAAGCCAAAGATAATTGATTCCTTTTAAAAGTTGTCCGTCGAGTTCACATACAAAGTTGCCAGACTGAGGAGCGCAGCTGCCAACCAATGAGGCGCTCTCATGAAATCTGTTGTTGGCGCAATCTTCAAGTCCGGAGGTATATACCTTGACTTCAGCGACATCTGCTATTCTCGTTGTACCATCGAGGTTCAACTTCATGGATTGCAAGTCAACGGCTTCACCTCCATCTTTATATTGCACCATCGCCTTCAAAATCAGCTCAGCATCGTTGCCGCGTGCTGTGAGACGAGTCTCTTGTTTCAGCAGCACATTAACTTCCTGAGAGAAAGATGCCAAAGACATCATTGCTATCAACAGCAATACTGACAATCTTTTCATGCTTATTTGTTTTTCTTCATGATGAATGTTAACAATTCATTACAGCCCTCGCTGACGTCTTCCCATGTCGCCTGGAAATCGCCTGTGTACCAAGGGTCTGCCACATCAGCAGGACGTGAGGTATAATCCATGAGGAGAGAGATTTTGCCATGAATGTCTTCACCTAACATCGCTCTCAGATTGCGGAGGTTGCTTTTATCCATAGCTACGATATAGTCGTAGTTTTCATAATCTTTCTTAGTTATCTGACGAGCAGTCTTACCAGCGCAGCTTATTCCATGTTCTGCGAGTTTCTGGCGTGCTGGCGGATACACCGGGTTGCCTATCTCGTATGTCGATGTGGCTGCTGATGCTATTTCAAATTCATGACTTAATCCAGCCTTTTCAACAATATCCTTCATAACGAATTCAGCCATCGGACTTCTGCATATATTACCGAGGCAGACAAAAAGTATCTTTGTTATCTTATTATTTTTCATAGTGTTTTAATTTATTTTCATTTATAACTAACATTGTGGTTTACATTATATTTTTCATATTATGTCAAACCGCAAGCATTTTACAAAAATAGCATTTTTTTGCTTTTTAACAAATAGAAACAGTAAAATGCAACAAGTTAAAACAAATAAAAAAAACAATGAAGTTACAGGATTCACTTCATTGTTAATTAAGACTTCGGATTCTATACAATCCAAAAGATATAATAATCAAATTATAGACTTTCTTTAATTCTTACCAGTTTTTCTATCAGAGGCTCCACCAATTCCAGACGCAGCATATTTGCTCCATCCGACTTGGCCTCCGAAGGGTTAGGATGTGTCTCCATAAAGATGCCATCGGCGCCAACAGCTATTGCTGCTTTGGAAATCAATTCGATAAGTTCCGGTTTGCCTCCTGTGACGCCAGATGTCTGGTTAGGCTGCTGCAACGAATGAGTCACGTCCATAACAACAGGAACATCACATTGTTTCATGTCGTATATATTTCTGTAGTCGACGACAAGGTCTTGATAACCGAAGAAGTTGCCGCGTTCTGTCAACATCACGGAATCATTTCCTGACTGCTGCACTTTCTCAACGGCGAAACGCATTGATGCGCCCGACAAGAATTGTCCTTTTTTGATATTGACGGTCTTGCCTGTCTTTGCTGCCGCAATCAAGAGGTCTGTCTGTCTGCACAAGAATGCCGGTATCTGAAGTATGTCGACATATTGTGCAGCCAGCTGGGCTTCCTCTACAGCATGAATATCTGTAACTACAGGAACATTAAACTCTCTCTTGATTCCAGCGAGTACATTAAGTGCCTTCTCATCTCCTATCCCCATGAATGAATCCAGACGTGAGCGGTTTGCCTTGCGGTATGAGCCTTTGAAAACCAAAGGTATTTCGTAAGCGCCACATATCTTAACTAATTGCTCAGCAATCTTATATGGCGATTCTTCATCTTCGATGACACATGGTCCTGCCAACAGAAAGAATCTGTTTTCCTTAAGATTTTCAAGGAAAGGGAAATGAGAGAGTTCCATAATTATTTGTTATAATGTTTTAACAATTCAGCAAATGCTATCTTGAACCAAGGAGTATATACTTGAGGATTTTTCTCTATGTCGAGACGGATGTTTTCCATTGTATCATATTTCCAAGAAGCTACTTCGTCAGTATTGATTTCTGGAGTATCGTCTGTTGTTCCAACAAAGACATGGTCTATCTCATGTTCCATAAGTCCTTGTGTGACATCAGCTTTATATGTAAAGTGGAATATCTCTTCGAGCTGGCATTTCATTCCCATCTCCTCTTGCAGGCGTCGTGATGTAGCTTGTTCGAGTGTGTCTTCATGACGAGGATGTGAGCAGCATGTGTTGGTCCATAATCCTGGAGTGTGATATTTAGAAAACGCTCTTTGTTGGAGCAGCATCTCACCTTTTGTGTTGAAGATGAAAATAGAGAAAGCGCGGTGCAGCTCAGCCTTGACATGAGCTTCCATCTTCTCCATCAATCCGATAGGATTATCGTTAGCATCAACGAGTACTACGTATTCTTGCATATAAAGTGTATAGTTTAGAGTTTAGAGTTTAGAGTAGTTTAAAGTTGTTGCTAGAAGTTTCCTTTTATGCCTTTAAACCACTTTTGACTTTAATCATTAGTCTTTAGACTTTATCAGACATTAAATCTGATATTTAAAATATCGCCGTCTTGTACTATGTAGTTCTTGCCTTCTACACGGAATTTGCCTGCTTCTTTAACTGCAGCTTCCGAACCATATTTAAGGAAGTCGTCTGTGCTCATCACTTCTGCTCTGATGAAGCCACGTTGCAAGTCGGAGTGAATTACGCCTGCTGCAACAGGAGCTGTGTCGCCGATATGAATTGTCCAAGCGCGAGTCTCGTCAGTACCTGTTGTAAAGAATGACTGTAACTTAAGAGTCTGATATGCATAACGGACGAGCTTGTTTACGCCAGGTTCTGTGAGACCAGCGTCTTCCATAAACATTGCTTTGTCTTCGTCTTCGAGTTCAGCGATTTCTGATTCCAGTTTACCAGCGATTACAATCATTTCGTCACCTTCTTTCAAAGAGGCCTTCACCGCTTCAGAATATTTGTTGCCAGTGAGCGCTGATGCGTCATCGACGTTACATACGTACATAATAGGTTTAGCAGTAAGCAATTGGATATCTTGAATGTATTTCTTGTCTTCGTCAGCCACTTTTGCATCACGGGCGTTCTGCATATTTTCAAGGGCTTCTTTATATACTGACAGCACTTCGTAAGCTTTCTTATTGTCTTTCTCGCCGTTTTTCATAAGTTTTTCTACACGTTGTAACTTACGAGTCACGAGGTCGAGGTCACGGACTTGAAGTTCCAAGTCAACGAGTTCCATATCACGTACAGGATCTACAGAGCCTTCGCTATGAGGAACGTTTTCATCGTCGAAGCAACGAAGCACATGAATAAGAGCGTCAACGGTTTGAACTTCAGCGAGCAATTTATTACCGACGCCTTCTCCTCCTTTTGTAAGACCTGGAAGGTCAACTATTTCCACTGTAGCAGGAACGATTCTTTTAGAATGAGAGATGTTGTCGATTAATTTAAGGCGTTCGTCGCGTACTTCGCACATACCGATGTTTGTCTTTGTAGCGAAACCGCCTATCTCAGCTTTAGTATTTGATATACAATTAAATATAGTTGTTTTACCAGTATTGGTCAAACCGATGATTCCACAATTCAATGCCATAATATTTTATTTTTTTAATTACGCAAAGATAATAAAAAAAAGACTACAAGACCACAAGACCACAAGACTACAAGTTTTTTTTTAGAGGGTTTAGAGGGTGTTTAAAAAAAACAAAAACCTCAGGACTTCAGATTGTTTATTATTCTAAAGTACTGAGGTTTTATAATTCTAAATTTCTATAATTATGAAGTTCGGAAGTTTTATTCTACAACTGTAACAACTTCTTTCAATTCCTTGATTGTCTTCTTATGTCCTTCAAAATCGACATAACCGAGGCCTTCAAGCAACAACTCTATATTGCGTCCTGAGTTGAGGAATTCTTCCACTGTGTTCTTAACACAATATTCTGTTGCTATACCGCTTATAACGACGTCTTTGTTTGCATAGTCTTTCAAAGCTACGCCATTGCTGTTTACTGACTCATAACCTGAATATTGTTCTTCGTCCTGCTTGCAGCCTTTGCGGAAGATGTTGCGTGCCGGATCTGGGCGGTTAGCTGGATTTACTACATCTGTATAGAATGCTTCGTGTATAGCGCCGCCACGTGTTCCTTCAACGCAGTGTGATGGCCATATGCCGCCGAATTCTGCAAATGAGCTGTGATTTGCTGGGTGGCAGTCGGTGATGTAAATGACTTCTTGTTCTGGGTGTGCGTTGATGTATTTAACGACTTCCTTGACAGCTTCTTCTGCGTTGCCGCATGCCAATGAACCATCGATGAAATCGTAAAGCATGTCAACAACCAAGTGTGTTGGAGCAGCGTGATTTTCTTTCAAGAAAGCGTATTTCTTACCATAATCGAGGTGTTGTTGTACGAAGTCGCTTGGATAGTTGATAACGTAATCAACGACTTTGCCGCCTTTTTCTACTGGAACGATGTCTGGATTGATGAAACCGCCATAAGGTCTGAGGTTCAAAGCATCGTAACGTTCTTTAACTTCTTTATGTAAGACTGGGTCAACTTTAACAGCGTAAGTTTCTACAAGTTGTTTACCTGCTTCATAGTCGCCTTCTGATTTGACACGTTGGATTTCTTTAAGAAGTTCACCAAACAACACGCGTAATTTTTCATAATCGTTAACAACGAAATATGTCTTGCCGTCTTTGATTTTCTTTTCAATTACATTGTCAGCCATTCCTTTTTCATAGCACCATTCTGAAATGAGCTTGCGGTCTTGCATGTGTGATTCTGTCACGTTTTTACCTAATTCGATACGTGAGAGCTGGCTCATTATACCATTACGGATGAAGTTAGCGTAAGCAGCCTTATAAGCTTCCATGTCAGGCATGATACCGAGTTCAACCATGATTGGGTCAGCACAGTAGTAGAGACCGAACAAGTCAGCGCGTGCTTCTTCGAGTGCTGAGTTATACTCTTTCAATGAGTTAGGCTGTGTTGTTGGGAGGAGTTGTCCTGAACCGTGACCAAGACATTCGTGCAAGTCGGTGTGTACCACGTCAGCATTGGAACCGTATTTCTTGCAGAGGTCTATTTCTTCTTGTGAGTATGCGAACTCAGCCAAGACGCTCTTTGGAGATTCCTGAGCTGCCTTGTCGTAGGCATCCATCAGGTTGGTGATTGTAACTGATTTTGAGCCATAATCCTTACGAATCCAGTCTGCATTAGGAAGGTTGATACCGATTGGAGGTGCTGGGAAACAGTCGCCAGCCAATGTTGTGACGATGATACCTTTTGCAGTGACGCCTTTACATTCTTTTTTCTTGAAACGTTCATCGACTGGTGAGTTGTCTTCAAACCATTGAGCGTTCTGGCTGATGAGTTCAGCGCGTTTTGTTGCTTCCATGTCTTTGAAGTTAACGACAGCTTCCCAAGTGGCTTTCATTCCCATTGGGTCGCCGTAGTCTTCGATGAAACCGTTGACGAAGTCGATTGTCGACACTGAGTCTTGTACCCAAGCGATGTTGTATTCATCCCAAGTATTGAGGTCGCCGGTTTTGTAATAATCTATAAGGAGATTTGTGTAATTACGTTGAGCTTCGTTTTCAGCTACAGCATTAGCTTTTTCAAGCCAGAAGATGATTTGGTCGATGGCTTCACCATAGAGACCGCCTGACTTATAGACGTTTTCGTAAATCTTGCCGTTTTCTTTCACGAGTTGAGAGTTCAAGCCGTAAGATATTGGAGTTGCGTCGTTTGGTTTTCTTTGAGCATCATAAAACTTCTCTACTTCTTCTTTAGAGATGTCGCCCTTGTAGAAGTTAGTAGCAGAGTTTTTAATGATGTCCTCTTCCCCGCTTCTGCGTGTTGCATATAAATCCTTATCGAAGATCACTGGAGTGATGAATGTCAAGAACTCTTCTACAGTCTCATTATCTGCGAGAGGAAGTTGTTTGGCATCAGAGTTTTTGACGAGTTCTGCGAAGTAAGCTTCAGTGATTTCTGGGAAGAACTTATCTTCTGCATAATGATGATGGATACCGTTGCTGAAGAATACGCGTTTTGCGTAAGTCACGAAGTTTTTGAATTCTTCTGTCTCGCGGTTTCCACTGTAGGAATTAAGGATAGCCTCGTTGGTCTTGCGCACTGTGAGGTTATACTTGAAGTTCTGGTCAGCGAGGATGTCGCGGCCGCATTTTGCTGCTTCACCTAAATAATAAAGGTATTCCTTCTGTTGAAGTGTAAGGTTTTCCCATTCAGGAATTTGGTAACGCATGATTTTAATGTCTGCAAATTCATCGACGAGATATTTGAAGTCGCCGTTTGCTGTCTGTTGGTTGCTTGTGTTACAACTACATAGCAATCCAAAAACGCTTAATCCCATAATAAACTTTTTCATTACTATATAATTTTAAATAATGTGCAAAAGTAGTGATTTTTTTGAGTTAGCAAGTAATCACCAACTCGTATTTTGCAGTTCTGCGCCCAATGCTCTTATTTCATTCAGAATCAATTCTTCACGTTCCTTACTTGGCTTTTTAGTTCCATTGATATAAGCTGCGAACAGACTCTGTTGTATTCCTAATCTACGAGCTATCGCCGATGCGTTTATTTCTGGATGAGAAAGAAAGAATTTCGAGATGCCAACAGGTTCTGGGTCATCATATTCAAAACTCTCGAAAGACACGTCCTCATCAAGTTTCTCCCAATGAATACCTTCATCGGACATTTCATAGTCATTACGCTGCTCTTCTGTTGCATATAGCAAGTGTTTGTAATACAACAACGACTGCCACAAAGTGCGGCCATCGTCAGTCAGGCCATAAATGCGGTCATTCTCAAACCAGATTTTAGTGATTTTCATAGCTATGTAATTTTATTGTGTCTTAATCATGACCAAACACATTTTTACTTTTTGTTTCCAAAGTGTTTGTTCCATTCTGAAATAGCCAACTCTTTGTTTTCCTCTAAAATAGATTCTGCAAGTTTCAAATCTTTGGGTTTTATACCTTTGCTTTCACTTAACACTATTCTATCTGGAAGAATCATAAACTTAGCTCTTCCATCGGCATTCTTAATATGAACATGTATTGGTTCATGTTCTCGGGAATAAAAGAAAAATCTTATTCCAAACATTCTAAATAATTCAGACATAAATATCGGTTTTAAAGTTAACATTGCAAATATAGGTAATAAATTTATATCCTACAAGCTTTTTTAAGATTTTTTATAATTTTATTAAATCATTAAATATCAATAAAAAAGCACCTTGAAATCTCAAGATGCTTTTTCTTTACTTCTCCACTGCCCCTTCCCAACTTAGGAATCCAGTGTTGAGTTCTATGACTTTAAATCCTGCCGCCGTCATCTTTTCAGCAGCTATCTTGCTGCGTCGTCCGCTTCTGCAATATATGGCGACATTTTCTTTCTTGTCCAAAACCTTTATCTTCTCTTCAAAATCCGGGGCATTGACATCAATATTCATCGCTCCTGGAATATGTCCTTCCGAATATTCTTTTACTGTACGAACATCGACTAATTGCACGTCCGATTTCGCAATTTCTATCTTAAACTCTTTTATATCAACAGATTTAAAATCCGTTTGCGCTTGGCATGACATAAATATGCTTAATGTCAATAGTGTTAATAAATATTTAATTTTCATAAGTATCATAGTTTTCTGTTTCTTCTTCAAATGCGCTCATAAATCCTTCAAACAGAGATGGAAGTCGGTCGATGAAACTATTGATTGATTCGTCAACTTTTTCAATCCCTTTCTTCATGAGAATTCCATTGTAACGACCGATGGCTTTGTTAACCTTGTCTCTTTCTTCCTGAGTCATATTGTCGTAATTCTCTTCATATTCTTTCAGCAACTGACGGTATTTCTCTTTCGACATATCCCATTCTTCCTCAGTCCAGTCATCACTGTGGTTTTCCACCTTTTTAAGATGATAATCAAACTTTAATGACGTTGGAATCTCACATGATGTCAAAAACAACATCACAAATAAAATCATAATAAAATTTAACTTTTTCATACTTAATAAATTTTTATCTAAGTCTTTTATACTAAGGACTCTGACACTGAATGCTGACCGCTGACCGCTTAACGCTAACTTTCAATTTTCAACTACTGACAGCTGATGGCTAATAGCTAACAGCTTATTTGGGCGTTCCGGCTCTGCCGTCGGGCTTTCCGCTATATCTTTTTCCGCTGCGCTCCAAAAGGATGCCGCTCCAATCCCTAACGCAACAGGAGCTGCTAATATCAAGATTCTAACTTCTTCAAAGGAGAATTCGAGCTGTACGGAACTTTTCCTGATGGAACTACCTTGCTGGAGCTTTCAAGATGTATATCCTGGTCATCGAAGAAGATATGCGCGCCGAAGGCTTTCAAGACCTTGTCTTTTGGCATGCCTCCAAGGAAATATACTTCGTTGACATAAACGCCCCACTTCTTCAAAGTGTTGATGACTCTCATGTGCGCAGGAGCACTACGCGATGAGACAATCGCCAATCTCAATGGAGAGAGTTCTACCGTAACAGGCAGACATTCTTGTATCTTGGATAGTTTCTTCAATAACTTAGCAAACGGTCCTTCTTGCAAAGGGACGTCTCTGTTTTCTTTCTCGTACTTACTGAATGAGTCGATGCCTTCTTTCTTATAACGTAACTCTGAGTCTTCGTTAAACAAGACCGCATCAGCATCGAAGGCTATTCTCACAGCATTTGTAGCAGGATTGAACTCGGTAGGCGGCTCGTAAATGACAGCCGCTGCACAGTTGCTATGCGAGTCGATGACCGTCTGAACGCTATTTTCATCTTTAGACAAAAACAAATCGACATCAAAGGCTTCTATATATGGAGATATAGGCTCGCCTCCAGAGAACGCAAGTCGAGTGATATCAAGCTCGTACTTCTCTATAGATTTAAGGATTCTTATCCCTGTCTCTGGGCTGTTCCTCGACATGACAACGACTTCAACAACTGGCTTATGCGCTTGTTTGTTGAGTTCCAAAAGGCTTTTCACAAGATAAAACGCCGTTCCCATCTCCAACGGAACGTCTTGATTCTTATCTTGATATTCTCTATATTTCTTAACACCTTCCTTCTCGAAGATGTCGTTCTCCGCTTCGAGATTGAACAAGGCACGCGCCGTAACGCCAACGACTAATACTTCTGATAAATCTACTGCCATATTTCATGCTGTGAGCATTGAGCCGTGAGCATCGAGCAATGCCAGCAAAAATGCCACTGCTCACTGCCCATAGCTCATTGCCATTAAACAAATAAACTAATAATATTCAAAATCACCTCTGATGCTTTTTCCATGCTTTCCAATGGAACGTATTCGTATTTTCCATGGAAGTTGTGACCGCCAGCGAAGATGTTTGGACATGGCAATCCCATGAAGCTGAGATTTGCGCCGTCGGTGCCGCCACGGATTGGCTGTACCTTTGGCTTGATGCCTGCCATCTCGATAGCCTTGATAGCTTTTTCAACGATGAAATAATGTGGCTCGACTTCCTGACGCATATTATAATACTGGTCTTTCATGTCTAATGTGACAGCATTATTGTATTTTTTGTTGAGATATTCAACGACTGACTTGAGCAGCTCTTTCTTTTCCTCGAACTTAGCTCTGTCATGGTCACGGATGATGTATTGCATCGAGGTCTCTTCCACTGTTCCTTTTATCTCTGTGAGAAGGAAGAATCCTTCGTAACCGCATGTAAATTCAGGACGTTGGTTAACTGGCAACATGGCGTTCAATTCCATAGCAATCTGCATTGAATTGACCATCTTGTCTTTTGCATAACCTGGATGTATGTTTGCTCCTTGGATGTGAATCTTGGCACCTGCAGCGTTGAAGTTTTCGTATTCCAACTCTCCTATCTCACCGCCGTCGATTGTGTATGCATACTTAGCACCGAATTTCTTGACATCGAACTTCACCACGCCACGACCAACTTCTTCATCAGGAGTGAAACCTATCTTAATCTCACCATGTTTCACTTCTGGATGCTCCATAAGATATTGAGCAGCATACATGATAGCAGCGACACCGCCTTTGTCGTCGGCTCCTAATAATGTTGTGCCGTCGGTGGTAATCATCGTCTTTCCGATGTAATTCTGCATTTCTGGAAAATCAGAGACTCTCAACACTATGTCTTTCTCTGCGTTAAGCATGATGTCGCCACCTTGGTAATTCTCAATGATTTGCGGTTTAACATCTTTGCCAGAAGCATCAGGTGATGTATCGACGTGAGCGATGAAACCGATTGCAGGGACTTCCTTGTCGATGTTTGAAGGAATAGTCGCCATTACATAACCGAATTCATCTAACTCAGCTTTGATTCCCATCGCTTCTAATTCATCGCGAAGCATTCTGAGAAGATCAAATTGTTTTGCAGAACTTGGCTGTGTCTCTGAATTTGGATCTGACATTGTATCGACAGAGACATATCTTAAAAATTTATCTAATAACTTTTCCATATATAATTTATTTAATCTTAATTCATTTCACTCCATTCAAGAGATACGGAATAACTATAACACCATTCGCCAAAGTAATAGTTACCTCCTTTTTTGTCACCAGCATATAATTTATAAGGACCGCCCATTTTGTTTCCTCTCCAATTATAAACTTCAACAACGACAAAATCAGCGCCCAACTCACAAACCTCAACATAATGATTCATGTATGTGTCTTTATTATTCCACGCTACTCTTCCTAATTCCAAAGACGAAAAAGGCATGTAATAAACATCATCACCGCCCATTTCTCTTCCGGTCACTTCACATTCTTTCGAAGTGCCGTCGACGAATTTAAGCATTAATATTTTAGACATAACAACATATTATTAGGTTTATTATTCTGTTTTAGCTCTCTTTGAATCCCAAATCATATAAGCGATGACAGCGACATACATGACTAATGCCACCAATGAAGCCCATGGCGTCTCTGCGAATGGAACGCCACCGACATTGACAATCATATCTACATTAGCGAATTTGAGTATCGCGCTTACGACACCCATCAATGCGCCACCAGCGATGAAACCTGATGCGATGAGAGTACCTCTGTTGTTACGAGCGTTGTTGAGCGCTTCGTCTTTGCTGCGTGTGCTGACGTACCATGAGATTGCGCCGCCTATTAATAAAGGTATATTAAGGTCGATTGGGATGAACATACCGAGTGCGAATGGAAGTGCTGGAATTTTAGCGAAAGTGAGTATCAATGCGATGACAGCACCGATGCCGTATAACAACCATGGTGCGCTGCCGCCTGACATCATCGGTTCGATGACTGCCGACATAGCATTTGCCTGTGGAGCGACGAGTGCGCCGTCACCAACGAAACCGTAAGCTTTGTTCAAAACCATGATGACACCTGCCACAGTAGCTGCTGCGACAGCAACGCCGACGAACTTCCAAATCTCTTGATTCTTAGGTGTTGTTCCAATCCAATATCCAACTTTCAAGTCGGTGATGAATGCGCCAGCGACAGCCAATGCTGTACAAACCACGCCACCGATGATAAGAGCTGCTGTCATACCCATCGCGCCGCTTAATCCAGCTGCTACCATGACTAAAGAAGCTAAAATCAATGTCATGAGTGTCATACCACTTACAGGGTTAGAACCGACGATAGCGATAGCGTTGGCTGCTACTGTTGTGAATAAGAATGAGATAACAGCAACGACTAAGATACCGACGAGCGCATGTTTGACGTTATGAACGACGCCGAACCAGAAGAAGAAGAAAGTGATGATTAAAACAACGATGATACCGATGACGACGAATTTCATTGAGAGGTCGCTTTGTGTGCGTTCAACTTTCTCAGCATTCTCTTTCTTGCCTTTAAACTCATTGGCAGCCAAGCCTACAGATGACTTGATGACACCCCATGATTTTATGATACTTACGATACCTGCCATAGCGATGCCGCCGATACCGATATGACGTGCATATTCTTTGAAAATCATTTCTGGACTCATAGAACCTAAAGTCTGAGTGATGCCAGAATTCATCAAGTCGATGACAGCGTCGCCCCAGATGAGGTTCATTCCTGGAATGATGATGAACCATACCAACATTGAGCCACAGCATATTATGAATGCATATTTCAATCCGATGATATAACCGAGGCCGAGCACAGCAGCGCCTACATTGACTTTAAACATCAGCTTTGCGCTATCAGCGACAGCGAGTCCCCAAGTAGTGATTTTTGTTGAAAGTGTCTCTGT
This sequence comes from Bacteroidales bacterium, assembly GCA_045634185.1. GTDB lineage: Bacteria > Bacteroidota > Bacteroidia > Bacteroidales > F082 > Limimorpha. The sequence continues at coordinate 53,841 of JAZQZR010000022.1, forward strand.
CCAGAGTCCGAATGTAGAGATGCAGAAGTCGTAAAGACCGCCTATTAAACCACTTACGACAAGTAACAAAGAATCCTTGCCTTTCTTCTGTCCGCTAACGAGCACCTGTGTGGTTGCAGTAGCTTCAGGGAAAGGAAACTTGCCATGTTGTTCTTTGACGAAATATTTTCTGAAAGGAATTAAAAAAAGTATTCCAAGGATGCCGCCCAAGAGCGAAGCGAGGAACACTTGCATGTAATTTATTTCGATGGCATAGCCCTTACCTTGTAAGATATATAAGGCAGGCAATGTGAAGATAGCGCCAGCGACCACGCCGCCAGAGCAGCCGCCGATAGACTGGATGATGACGTTTTGAGAGAGAGCGTCACTTTTCTTTGCCACGCCAGAAAGACCGATTGCGATGATAGCAATCGGGATAGCAGCTTCGAACACCTGTCCCACCTTCAATCCGAGATAAGCAGCAGCTGCAGAGAATAAGATTGTCATTAACAGACCGATAGTGACGGACCATACAGTGATTTCCTTGTATTTCTTATCCGCAGATAATATCGGTTTATAAACCTCGCCAGGAGCCAATTCACGCTGAGCGTTTTCAGGCAAACCCATGTTTTCGTTGTTGATTTTTTCCATAATAAAACTATTTTTTTATGTAGGCAAACTTACGATTTTTAAAACTATTATGCAAGAGGTTTTTTTAGTTAGGAATTAGGAATTAAGAGTTAGGAATTGAGGGTTTGATGAATTATAAAAAGTAACTTGGCGACTCGGTGTCTCGGCGACTTGGCGACTAAAAAAAAAATCACATCCTTTAAAACAAACCTCTCATTTATCTGTTCTATAGACAAAAGAGTTCAACAGTCAAAAGCTAAGAGCCAAAGTTTAAAAGATAATTGGTGGTTTGGATTACAATCACGATTCATTGCTGCGGGCGGAGTGACAAAGACTTCGCCCGCCCCACCCCAAGGATAATTGAAAATTGAAAACTGGAAATGGAAAGTTTTGATTTATGATAATATTAGAACTGGATATGACAATAGTTATACCCAAAGTCTGTTGTCTGTTGTCCGTTGTCTGTTGACTTCTTAACAATCCTTAACATCATTTCTTAATATTTCCATGATTTAATGTTAAAAATTGTTAAACCCGAAACATTTCCTTTGCAAACGCTTGACAAAAGGATGAGATGGTTGTAGTTTTGTAGATGAGAACACAATTTAAAAATACCAAGATATTATGAAAAACATTACAAATCACAATGGTGATATTGTCATCTATCAATCGGAAGATGGTAATACTAGAATTAACGTAAATCTTCAAGATGAAACAGTTTGGTTATCGCAACAACAATTGGTTGAACTTTACCAGACTAGTAAGTCAAATATAAGTGAACATATAAAGCATATATTTGAAGAAGGCGAATTGACTGAATCCTTAGTTGTTCGGAAATTCCGAACAACTGCAAAAGACGGAAAAAATTACTCTACGACATTCTATAATCTTGATATGATAATATCTTTAGGATATCGCATTAAATCGTCTATCGCAACAAAATTCCGTATCTGGGCGACGCAGCGTCTAAAAGAATATATGATTAAAGGATTTACCATGGATGATGAACGTCTAAAAGGTAATGCCGGTGGAAATTATTGGAAAGAACTTATCGACAGAATCAGGGATATTCGTTCTTCTGAGAAAGTAATTTTTCGTCAAGTATTAGATCTTTATTCTACAAGCATTGACTTTCAACCAAACAGCGAAGAATCAATATTATTCTATAAGATCGTTCAAAACAAATTGCATTACGCAGTACATGGTCACACTGCCGCAGAACTCATCTTTAAACGAGCAGATTCTGACAAACCTTTTATGGGGCTCACATCCTTTACCGGCGACTTGCCTACATTCAAAGATGTCGGAATAGCAAAAAACTATCTTAATGAAAAGGAACTTATGATATTAAAAAATCTCGTATCTGGTTATTTTGATCTAGCAGAAATAAACGCAATGGAACATAAACCGATGTATATGAAAGATTATATCAATTTATTAGACAGATTGCTTACAACTGGCGACAGACAGATATTGTACGATGCAGGAAGCATAAGCAATGAAAAAGCATTAGAAAAAGCAATGTCAGAATATAGAAAATATCAAAATCAAATATTATCACCTGTAGAAGAAGCTTATGTCAAAACATTAAAAGAAACATTACATATTATTGATAATAGGAAGTAGAATACAAAAAAATAGAGCCGCCACTTTTCATGACAGCTCTACTATCTTTAGACTTTAGACTTTTGTCTTTAGCCGAAATTATTTCTCAATCTCTTTCTTGATTCTTTCGTTCAACATTGGAACAATCTTGTGTAAGTCACCAACGATGCCTAAGTCGGCTGCGCTGAAGATTGGTGCGTACTTGTCTTTGTTGATAGCGATGATGTAACCTGATTCTTCCATACCTGCTAAGTGTTGGATAGCACCAGAGATACCGCATGCTACATACAACTCAGGACGTACAGTCTTACCTGTCTGACCTACTTGGATGTTGTGTCCGACAACGCCGGCGTCAACCATAGCACGTGATGATGCTACCATGCCGCCTAATGTGTCTGCCAATGCTTGTAACTTTTCAAAGCCTTCTGCGTTCTTCACGCCACGACCGCCTGATACCAAAATCTTAGCGTCGGCGATGTCTTCCTTGCTTGAAGATTTCATCTCTGTCTCAACAAGTCTTACTTTGAAACGTGCTGTGTCGAACTTAGGTGCGAACATTGTGACAACGCCTGCTCTACCTTCTTCACGTTGACGTTTTTGCATAACGCCTGGACGTACTGTTGACATCTGTGGACGGTTGTTTGGACATACGATAGTAGCCATCAAGTTACCGCCGAATGCTGGACGTGTCATACGGAATTGCTTGTCGCCTGCTTCTGTGTCAGCAACTTCGAGTTTTGTACAGTCTGCTGTGAGACCTGTGTTCAATCTTGCTGCGAGACGTGGAGCGAGGTCACGACCGATTGTAGTAGCACCGTAAAGAACGATTGTTGGTTTGAATTCTGTGATGATTTGATATGCTGCTTGTGAGTATTGCTCTGTGATATAGTCTTTCAACTCTGGACAGTCGGCAACGAGGACTTCGTCAGCACCCATCTCGATGAGTTTCTGAGCTTGGTCTTTTACGTTGTAACCGAGTAACATTGCAACTACTTTTTCGCCGAGTGAGTCAGCCAAGTCGCGTGCTTTACCTAAAAGTTCGAAAGCTACTGGTTGAATCACGCCGTTACGTTGTTCAGCGAATACGAATACGTTTTTATAATCTTGAATATTCATAACTTCTCCTTTTAGATAATATGTTTCTCTTTAAGTTTATTAACAATAAGTTCTACAGCTTCTTCTTCGCTTACTTCGTGTACTTCACCTGGAGCCTTCATTGCTTTAGGGAATGATTGGAACACTTTTGTTGGTGAGCCTTTGAGACCTAATTTTGCTTCATCGACGTCGATTTTTTCTGCTGACCAGATTTCTACTTCTTTGTCGTAAGCTTCAACGATGCCTGATACTGTCATATAACGTGCGTCGAATGCTGATGCCAAGACTGTGAGGAGACATTTGCCTTCTACTTCTAATGTCTGGATGCTTTCTTCGCTTTCTTTCTTAACGAGAAGGTTGCCGTTTTCCAAACGTTGTGCGTCGATGACGTATGACACTTGTGGGATGTCAAGGTGTTCTGCCATCTCAGGACCTACTTGTGCTGTGTCGCCGTCGATAGCTTGACGACCTGCGATGATGAGGTCGTAGTCCATTGTCTTCATTGCGCCTGCTAAAGCGTATGATGTTGCCAATGTGTCAGCACCTGCGAATTTTCTGTCTGTCAATAAGATTGCTCTGTCTGCGCCCATTGCCATAGCTTCTCTCAAGATGAGTTCTGCTTGTGGAGGACCCATAGTGATGACTGTTACGTTAGCGCCGCAGCTGTCTTTCATTCTGAGAGCGAGTTCGAGGCCGCCTTTATCGTCTGGGTTCATGATGCTTGGAACGCCGTCACGAATCAAAGTACCTTTGACCGGGTCAATCTTAATTTCTGTTGTATCTGGAACTTGTTTAATACATACTACTATATTCATATTACTTCCCTCCTATTTAAATAAATTACCGGCGATAACCATTCTTTGAACTTCTGAAGTACCTTCGTAGATTTCAGTAATCTTAGCGTCACGCATCATACGTTCTACTGGATATTCGCGTGTGTAACCATAACCGCCGTGGAACTGAACAGCTTTTGTTGTCACTTCCATCGCTGTCTCTGCTGCGAACAATTTAGCCATCGCTGCGTCAACTGAATAAGGAACACCGTTGTCTTTCTTCCATGCTGCCTTGCGAACTAAGAGACGAGCTGCCTCGACTTTAGTCTGAAGGTCTGCCATTTGGAATTGTGTGTTTTGGAATGAAGCGATTGACTTGCCGAATTGTTTTCTTTCTTTTGTATATTTAACTGTCTCATCCATTGCACCTTGAGCGATACCGAGAGCTTGTGAAGCGATACCGATACGGCCGCCGTCCAAAGTCTTCATAGCAATGCTGAAACCTTTACCTAACTGACCTAAGAGGTTTTCTTTTGGAACTTCGCAGTTTTCGAATACTAACTCGCATGTTGCTGAGCCGCGGATACCGAGTTTCAATTCTTTCTTACCTACTGAGAATCCTTTGAAGCCTTTTTCAACGATGAATGCTGAGATGCCTTTTGTGCCTTTTGACTTGTCTGTCATAGCCATGACGATGAATACGTCAGCGTTTGAAGCGTTGGTGATGAAAATCTTAGTACCGTTGAGAATCCATTTGTCGCCGGCGTCAACAGCTGTTGTCTGTTGCATAGCAGCGTCGGTACCAGCGTTAGGTTCTGTCAAACCGAAAGCGCCAATCCATTCGCCTGAAGCGAGTTTTGGCAAATATTTCATCTTTTGTTCTTCAGTGCCGTGTTCCAAGATTGGAGCAACGCATAATGAAGTGTGAGCTGACAAGACGACGCCTGTTGTTGCACAAACTCTTGAGAGTTCTTCAACTGCCATGATGTACATCTGTACGCTGCCGCCTGCGCCGCCATATTGTTTTGGAACAGGGATACCCATCAAACCTAACTTGGCCATTTTCTCGACGGTCTCGATTGGGAATCTTTCTTGCTCGTCAATTTCAGCTGCCAAAGGCTTGACTTCATTCTCAGCAAATGATCTGATCATCTGTAAGAATAATTCTTCTGTCTTTGAATAACTAAAGTTCATTATCGTATATATTTAATTCATTAATATTTATAGAAACCTTGACCTGATTTACGTCCGAGCAAACCTGCTCTTACCATCTTCTTCAAAAGTGGATGTGGACGATATTTGCTGTCGGCGAATTCATTGTAAAGAACTTCCATGATTGCCAAGCAGACGTCGAGACCGATGAGGTCGCCTAATGCGAGTGGTCCCATTGGGTGGTTAGCACCTAACTTCATTGCGCTGTCGATGTCTTCAACAGAAGCGATGCCTTCAGCATAGATGCCAACAGCTTCGTTAATCATTGGAACTAAGATACGGTTGACGACGAAACCTGGAGCTTCTTCAACCATAACTGGTGTCTTGCCGATTGCTGTTGCTAATTCGAAAATCTTGTTGCTTGTCTCTTCTGATGTCATTTGTCCTTTGATGACTTCAACGAGTTTCATCACTGGAGCTGGGTTGAAGAAGTGCATGCCGATGAACTGTGCTGGACGGTCGGTGATAGCAGCAATCTCTGTGATTGACAATGAAGATGTGTTTGTTGCGAAGATTGTTTCTGGTTTACAAACTTTGGCGAGTTCTGCGAAGACTTCTTTCTTGAGGTTCATGTCTTCTGATGCTGCTTCGATGACGAGGTCAGCATCGGCGAAATCAGCGTAATCGACTGTTGTGCTGATGTTTGCCATGACAGAATCCATATATTCTTGTGTAACTTTACCTTTTTCTACGAGTTTAGCCAATGATTTAGAAATCTTGCCGACCGCTTTGTCTAAGCTGGCTTGAGTTCTACTTTTCATTACTACTGGCATGTTAGCTTGTGCGAATGCTTGTACTACGCCAGCGCCCATTGTACCTGTTCCGATAACGTAAACTTTCATAGTGTTAATTTTATTAAGTTATTATAGTTATGTGAATTATTTTCCTTTAAAAACTGCTTTTTCTTTAGCCAAGAATGCTGTCATGCCGTCTTTCTGGTCTTCTGTTGAGAAGCATTTTGCGAAGTATTCGTTTTCGTAAGCGAGTGCTTCGTCGATATTCATGTCGTAATTGTCGTTGATGCATTTCTTTGCGTAAGCCACTGCTATTGGAGCGTTCTTCAAAATCATCTTGACGAGTTTCATGGCTTCGTCCATGAGGTCGGCTTGTTCATAGACAGCGTTGACAAGACCGATGCGATGTGCTTCCTGTGCGTCGATGAGCTTGCCTGTGTAGATGAGTTCTTTTGCGTAAGAAGGACCTACGAGTTTAGGCAATCTGTATGTTCCAGAGAAACCAGGTATGATGCCGAGGCCAACTTCAGGCTGACCGAATTTGGCGTTTGTCGAAGCGATGCGGATGTCGCATGCCATGGCGAGTTCGCAGCCGCCACCCAAGGCGAAACCGTTGACAGCAGCGATGACTGGGATTTGAAGGTCTTCCACTTTCTTGAAAGCCGCTGCGCCCAACTTAGCGAATTCCAATGCCTCAGCGTAGTTCTTGTCTTTCATCTCAGCGATGTCGGCGCCGGCAACGAAAGCCTTCTCGCCATCACCGGTGATGATGAGAGCCTTGACGACTGACAAATCTATATTACTTGCGAAATAGTCAATCTCGCTTAATATTCTTGAATTCAAAGCATTCAACGACTTAGGAGCCGACACTGTCAACACGCATACGCCGTTGTCTTTTATTTCTGATTTTAAAAATTGATATTCCATAATTTTATCTTTTTACCAGACGTGTCAATGTTCGTTTATATTTCATAGGAATCATTGACGCGTCTCTACCTTTGACCGTTGGCCGTTGAACCATTTAGTTCAAAAACCTTAGCTCAAAAGCCTTAGTTTTTATTTTTTACAACAATTCGCAAATTTAATAAAATATTTTGAAAAATTTTAATAAAATGCAAAAAAATAAAACTACAGATTTCACTTCGTTTCAAGCATGGAAATTGACATAAAAATGAGCATTATAAGAGTGCATTATTTTTCAATTTTCAACTTTCAGTTTTCAATTTTCAATCGCTGACTGCTGATAGCTAATAGCTGAAAGCTAATTCGGGCGTTCCGGCTATCGCCGTCGGGCTTTCCGCTATATCTTTTTCCGCTCCGCTCCAAAAGGATGCCGCTCCAATCCCTAACGCATCGGAAGCTACTATTTTCAAGGCGCGAATCCAAAACAAATAATTCCTAATTCCACATTCCTAATTCCTAACTAAAACATGTGGTCTTGTTGACTTTAAAAATCTCCTTTCTCTTTTTTACCGCAAAAAAGAGAAACAGAAAAAGCTCGCCGCTTGGGTTATGACGCAAAGTCACAAAGACGCAGAGTCTTAAAGTTTCTTTGTGTCTCTGAGTCTCTGCGACTCTGTGTCTTTAATTTCTTAACGCGATTTCTCCGAGGCGGCAGGGATTGACAGCTTTGTTAAGACGCAAAGTCACAAAGACGCAGAGTCTTAAAATTTCTTTGTGTCTCTGAGTCTCTGCGACTCTGTGTCTTTAATTTATTAACGCGATTTCTCCAAGGCGGCAGGAGTTACTGCCAAGAACAAAGATTCGATTTAATTCTAAAGTCTGTTGTCTGTTGACTGTTGACAACTCAGAGTTCACAGCAAATTTTAACTCAAAAAAGAGTCCCGTTAGGGACGACAGTTCATAGGCAGGTATGGAGAGCGAAGCTCGGAATGCCTGCGAATATGACCGGACTAATATCAAAGTGCTGTAGGCACGACAGAGAGGTTAATTCCTTTCTCTTTTTTACTGCAAAAAAGAGAAACAGAAAAAGCTCGCCGCTGCGGATAAAGATTTTTTTTGCGTGGAATTAGAGTGATTGGCGTCAGACAATGAATTCGTTTAATTCGTCTTTCAACTGTTTCCAGTTTGGGAAGTGTCGGTTCAGCAATGCTGTGTACTCTTCATTGTGTAGTCGTACTTTGATATGTAACAATTCGTGTACGACAATATATTCAATACAATGTAAAGGTTTCTTTATTAGTTCTAAGTTGAAGATTATATTTCTTGTTCGGTGGTTGCAACTTCCCCATAATGTTTTCATCTGCTTCACATCCCACTTATTGGCTTTAACACCAAGTATCGCTTCCCATTTTGTAACTAGTGATGGAAGTATCGCCTTAAATTCTGCACGGTACCATTCTTTAAGCACTTCTGCCCTACGCGCTTCTGTCGCTTTTTCACGAACGTACATGACTATGAATTCACTTCCTTGAAGCTCAACTTTAGCAGCCGCAGTATGATTAACTACTTTCAAACGATAGCGACGTCCTTTGAAGTAATGATTTTCTCCAGATACATAAGTGCGTGGCGACTGACGGTTCTGCTCAAGTACTTGCGACACTCTTTGCTTTATCCAAGGTAATTTCGTAATTAGAAAAAGTCTTATTGATTCTTCAGTCATATTCATCGGTGCGGACACGTGGACACGAGCATCTGGTGGATAGATTGTAAGATGAACGTTCTTAATCTCTTTCCACTCAACTTCTGCTAATATGTCTGCAACAGCAATCTTCTTCATCAATATTCTTTTTGGGCTATTATAATCTGCATTATATCATCTATTTTCTCAGAATCCGTATCAGTTAATACGTTTTCCACAGCTTTACGCAATGCCTTCATCTTGCGCAATCCACTGCCATCCATATCTCTGAATCCATCACGGGCATTGGATTTGACAACTTCATGTACACGAAGAGCCAACTCTTCATCTGAGCATAAATTATCGTATAACGCTTGCTTGCCTTTTGTATCAATAGATTTAGGATATCTTGCTCTAGATGCAGAACGTGATTCTTTTAACTTCTCAATAAGTTTCTCTATCAGTTCTTTGTATTGCATCTTGCCATCTTTTTGTTCTTGCAATAACTTATTAAGAATGTCAGACATCTTGTCGAAATATGCAGGATTGTTAGGTCGCTCGCTGATTATCATCTTACGCATATTCGCAGCCAATAATTCTGCTACCGAACGTTCGTTGTTCTTGATAGTATTAGGCAACAATTCTATAGCCTTGTCTTTGTCAATATCAATTATGTCAAGAAATGATATGTCTGCTAAATCGACTAATTTCTCACTGTCTTCTGCCCTTACATAATTGTCTATCAACTGACGCATTGCTGGGTCATAGTATTTCAAATCGAGAGCATCACCGCTCTTGAGTTTTATCTCATCTTTGATGTCGTTATAATAATCGACTTGTCTCTTGATTTCTGCCGCCTCTTCTGAAGTATATCCCGCCACTTCCATCTCGTTTGCCAAGTCAATGTATTTACGTACCAAACGCAAGACAAGTTTATAGAAAGTCTCACGTTTGTTGGCATTTGCTTCACACTCTTTTTGCTGCTCATCAACAGGTGTTGTCTCAGCATATACAAAATAAGAGAAATAACCTTCACGAGTTTGTGGATGAATAACTTCACACATTGTATGTACTGCCTGCAAAGCTTCTTCCAATGCCTTACGTGCTTCTGCAATACGATTTGTAAGCAAACCGTCAATGTCTTCTGCATCATATCCATCAAATGCGCCATTGGTATAATCTTCAATTGCGCCTTTAACTGCTCCAAACAAATCTTGGTAGTCTATAATATAACCATAATCTTTCTCTTCACTATCCACTCGATTCACACGGCAGATTGCTTGGAAAAGATTGTGGTCACGCATCTTCTTGTCAATATATAGATATGTCGCTGACGGTGCATCAAATCCTGTGAGCAATTTATCCACAACAATCAAAAGTTTCATGCTACCTGGATTTTCGATGAACTCTTGTTTTGCCCATGCTTCGAATTGTTCAGGAGTCTTGTCGCCAATCATTTTCTGGTATATCTCATACTTCGTCAAATCTTCCGTCTCGCCATCGCCTTGATATTCATCTTTGACAGATGCGCTGTTCGCATCGTAACTTGTAACAACAGCACAATGTCCTTTAAGTTCTGTAGATTGGAAGACATCCCAATATCGACATGCTTGGTATATGCTATCTGCGACGAGCATCGCATTGCCATATCCTGCCGACAAAGCTCGTTTGGTATTCATATCCTGACAAATGTCTGCCACAATACGATCAATACGTTCCTTGCTGCTAAAGAGTTTCTCCATCCTTGCCCAGCGTTCCTTCAATGCGGCACGTGCTACGGAACTCAGACCTTTTGTCTTTGTCTCAAACCACTCGTCAATCTTATCAAATCTGCCTAAATACTGTTCCACATTGCGTGCTTCGTAACGTAAATCGAGGATGACGCCGTCATCTACCGCTTCATTGAATCTATAACTATGAATCCATCTGCCGAATGTTTCTACAGATTTCTTTTTGTCTTTGCGTAACAATGGTGTTCCAGTAAAACCTATCAGCATTACATCTTCACCCATAATATGTTTCATTGCCTCGTGCAGCATACCACCTTGTGTGCGGTGACACTCATCAACAAACACATAGATATTTCCTTTTGCCTTGAAACCTTCTGGCAGTGACTTTGATAATTCTTCAAGATATAAATCAAGAGATTTTGTCGCCTTCTTATCTCCTACCGAAATTGCTTCGTTGTCGTTTCTATTTCCGAATTTATGTATCAGCGTACAAATCAACCAAGGGTCAGCGGCATTGAGCATCTCAATTAGTTTGCTTCCGCTCTTGGCTCTTTTTATTTGTTCTCCAGTACTCTTGAAGCCGCTTTCTATCTGTTTGTCCAATTCATCTCTATCGGTGATAATTACAACGCGAGAGTCTTCTATATTTTCACGAATCCATTGTGCCAGCCAAACCATTGTCAGTGATTTGCCTGAACCTTGGGAATGCCAGATGATACCATTATCTTTATCGCGCACTCTTTGTTGCGCTTGCTTGACAGCGAAATATTGGTTTGGACGAGCAGCCTTTTTGATGCCGCCATCAAAGACGAGGAAGTTGTGGATATAATCTAATAACCTTACTGGATCAAAAAACTGCAACACACTGCGTTCTAATTCGTTTGGATATTCTTCTGGTGTAAAGCGTGATGAAGGACATGGTTCTCCGCAAGGTTCTTTCCAGCGAAGCCAGAATTTTTCCGGAGTCTTGATTACACCATAATGCAGACCTTCTGTATCGTTGCCTGCGAAAAGCAGTTGTATTGTAGTGAAGAATTTTGGTATGTAACCATCTTGTTGGTTACGGATATTCTGACGAATACCCTCATGTGCGGACACTGTACTACGTTTGAGTTCTATTACTGCGAGAGCGATGCCATTGACATAAACGACCATATCGGGGCGACGGTCGCTTGCGCCATTTATTGTCACTTCTTCAGCAATCTGGAAATCATTTTCCATTGGATTTGCCCAATCTATGAGATGGACCATCTTTTTCTTTTCGGACACTTCTGCCTGTACGTTAACGCCATAACGCAACAATGTATAGACTTCCTTGTTGGCATTATACAAACCGTTTCCGAGTGAATTAGCAGCCTGCTTAAGTTTGATTATTGCACTGCGAATCTCCTTGTCGGTGTAAGCACGACGAGAAAGATATTTTGTTAAAAGGTCTTCCTCAACATTGCTATTGCCTTCACGATTTTCCCAGTTTCCGAGATAGGAATATTTCAAGACGTTTTTGAAAAGACCTATCAATCTGTTTTGCGTTACACGCTCTATTGCCCCGATGTTTGTGTCCATAGTTTTATTCTTTTGTAATATTATATATTTCGGCCAACGGTTTTATAATCTTAATTGCGGTAGGTTTGACACCTGCAGCATTTGGTTCTTCAAAAAAATACGTTTCTACATATCCATCAGCCTCTAATTGTTTAATGATCTCATATGATGCACCTATGTCAAATCCTTTGATACCTAGAATGTTAACTACGAAATATTTTAGTCCAATAAACTGACGATTGTGTTTTTTCGTCCAATCATCCATTTTGTATAATTCCCTGGCTAGCTCTTCCTTAGTTATCATTGCATATTTACTACTATTTTTTACAATCGTGTTCTGATACTGCTCAATAATATCTTTATCATCTTCATCATCTATGGTTAATTCAACTAGATCGTCACATTTAGGTTGCAAGAATGAAATAATCTCTTGAGCGAACCGAATACTTTTATTTTTATCATCCTCGACAATCAAACCATTGTGAGCCACTTTATTTCTTACACCATACAAATATTCCCATTTTTTCTGAAAGTCGATTTCTTCGAACGAAGGGAAAAACTTTTTAATATTTGCTTTGACAGCTTTTTTTAAAGCTTCTACCGCAACAACCAATGAATCGCAATTTTTTTCATCTAATGCTTCTATTTGTTTGATAATGTCTTCTGTTTTAAGATTTCCTGCGGATACTCGATATATAATCTCCCCTAAGTCCTTAAAATCAATCAAAAAGGATTTGGTGTCAGATAGAGGTTCGTCTTTTCCGTTAATAGAACGCTTTGAAAATACGGTTTCGTTATTTTTCCGTTGGTTAATCTTTTTGTTCACTTCTTCCGTTGCAACATCATCCCACCATTTAGGTCCTAGTTTTGTCGCAAAGAATAATGTTAAATATTTTCGCAGTAGATTCTCTAATGTATATATGTGTGGATATATATCAATACAAAATTGTTTTGATACATCATCAGTTATTATATAAACATAATCAAACCTCTCGTCTTTCAGATGTGTTATTAGTTTTAGTCGAAAAGATTCAAGTTCATCATCACCCTCGACTTTTATTGCAATAGATATATTTGAGGTGTCTGGATTGCTTTTTACTATTTTGCAAGTTAATTTTATTCCTAAATCATCATCGGTTATGCTATTTTTTGTAATTTTGGGTTTACTCCAAATAGTGCCATTACCTATAACTCTATTTAATAGATTCTGTTCGGATTTGATGACAGTATTACCTCTACTATCAACACAAAGTAGTTCAAAATTTAAGTTTCCCATCTTATTATTAGTTTTATTCTTTTCTTAATCTTATTTCCCCTGTTAACAATTTCTGCATCATGCCATATTTAACGAGACGATATTTGTCACGTTGCGCTTCGAGATCTGCAATCTCCTTATCCATATCACTCAATATCGTAGCGATTGCATGTTGTTCTTTAAAAGAAGACGGTATATTTACATTTATTTTACTAAATTCAGATATCCAATATCTTTGATGGTCGTACAATGGAAACTGTATCAATTGCATCAAGTCATATATTAGTCGTAAATTATATCTTTTATCTTTTAATTGCAACATCTTCATAGCTGAAGATTTTGCTTTAAAAGGAGTTGTCACATATTTACTATCTGTTGTAAAATCATCAAAGATAATTACAGGAATATCTGTATATATGCCTGTTGTTTCTGTTGTGTATCCAAGTATAAATGTTTTTCCAGCTGTCAATACAGGTATACCACTTTGACAATATTCTGTTGATGAAACTAAATATTTAGTTGGTTGCTCGTATGAAAGGATTTCTCCTAATGCAACCTCCACCCACTCGTCAGTAAATCCTGGGAGACGTTTTTTGCCGGTGAGAAGTTCTTGCATTGCGCCTTGTTTGACAAGACGTTTTTTAGCAATTTTCTTGTCCAATGCTGTTATCAGTTCATCAACATCACTTAATGCTTCAGCAATTGCTTTTTGCTCTGGAAGTGGAGGAACTAAAATCTGCATACCCTCTATCATCTCTTTTCGAACAGAATCAACTGAAGATTTTGCAGTCATCTGATTAATTCGATCATAAAAATTCTGACTAAAATACCAATAGAAATATCTACTTGAGAAGTCTTTGAAATTGTATATTAAATATGCTCGTTGGTGCAACCCAAATTTACCGCTTGCAAAATGAAATATTTTACCTGTACCCACACCATCACCAGCAGTAATAACACCTTCACAATCGAATGAATATGAATTTATTCTTTCAACATTTTGTGAGCGCACATAGAAAGGATATTTACCATCATTTTCTGCATCTTGCGTATTCTTATTACCTGTGGTAATATCCGCAATATCCTTAATGATAACAATTTCCCAATCTTCTGGGATTATTCCGAGTTCGGTTTGTTTATATCCTTGAGGTATGTTCATTATCAAAATTTATTGAATTAAATCTGTAATATATTTGTCTTTTATATTATCAATAATTCTTTTTTCTGTTCTTATCTTTTCACGATACTCATTTTTCACATTCTCATCTGTTTCACTTTTTAACAATTGTGTATATAACCAGATTTTTAGTTTATGTGTACTTAATAAATTATTGTCAATTTCAATAGCTTTATCACAATAATCCAATGCTGTTGAATAATCGGCTATTTCATCTGAATACAATAAAGCTAAATTAGATAATACTATTGCATAATTTGGTTTTATCTCTAAAGCTTTTAAATAATTATCTTTAGCTAAATCAAGTTGTTTATTTTCTACATATACATTTGCAATATTATTATACGCACGTGCATGATTTGGGTTAATACTTAATAATTTTCTAAAATCAGCAAGAGCATATTCATATTTTTGCGTTTGCAAATAAACTATGCCCCTACCAAGCAACGCATCCTGATTAGAATTATCAATATCTAATACATTTGTATATATTATAAGAGCTTGTTCTTTATCTTTTTTTTCAATATTTTGAGCAGTACTTAACATATTATTAATTTGTATTTTTTCTTCATATTCTTTTATTTGCATATTAACTCTATCAATATATGCCTTATGTTCAGAAAATCTTCTTCCAAAAGTTTTATTCTGATCTTTTACCTGCCTATCTATTTCTTTATATTGTTCTCTTAACCTACTCGCCGTTATTCTATCTTGAGATCTTAAACTTTGTTGTACAAATACTTTAAGCTCTTTTATATCATCTTTCAAACTACGTTCATATACTTTATTAACAATTAAAGGTACTGCTACTCCTAGACAAACACCAATTAACCCCCAAATAATTGAAAACTTTGTAAGCGCCCTGCTCATTTCATTATCCAATCTATCATAATAGGAAGTACAATTATCTTTAGTTTCGATAGATATTTTTTCTATTACTTGTTGTTGTGCTAATATTAAAGAGTCTACATGTGCATTTAGCATATCAACAACTTGCTGATGAGAAAATGTTATTGAATCTATACGCATATTTATCATATTAACAAATTGCTGATATTCAATATGTTTTAAATTAGAGCTTTCTAATTTTTGTACATTTATTATATTTGGCTGTGCAAATGATAATATTGCCATGCACACTAATGTTATAAGCACAAATATCTTTTTCATAATAATAATATATTTTATAATCTACACTAACAACATTTCACTTTCTGAATATATAATTCAATCAGCGGTTCATATTGTGTACGTATAAAATCGTAATTATGCAACAATCTTATCTCTTTATCTAGTTTTAAAGTCTCATCGTAAAATTCTTTTCCAACTCTACATTCATTTCTAAAATGCTTTGTACATTCGTTGAGCAATTCTAATGTTTTTTCAATATTGATAGGAGTACCAAGTTTCATTGTGGTAACTAAAGATGTAAGACAATAACGGAATGCTTCTTCTGCTTCATCATGTTCCAGTGTGTCATGCGCCATCGTTAATGATATGTGATGAAGTGTTTTATTGCTTAAATTCTCAATAGTTATGCTTTGTTCTTCAATTTGTTTCTTTAAACAGTCTATTTCGGCAAGTTTGTTTTTAATTTCCAAACCATTAATAATTTGCCATGCGACAACAAATGTTACTAAGATTCCTATTAAAGTCGCAATAATACTAATAAAGCTTTCTAATGAGATATTTGAAAGAGTTATATCTTTAAAAATCATTATCATTGCAAGCGTAATAACGCCAACAATTGCAATTGATGATAATATTATACTCAAATTCTTCTTCATAACATTCTATTTTAATATCCCATCATTTTCAAATGCTCAGCAACTTTAGCCTCCAAGTCGCTTATCTCTGCATCAATCTCATGAAGTGTCTGTGCATATCGTTCGGCAAGTGCAGAAACTTTAGATGTCAACTGCTGGCTTATGCGTTGCATCTCTGCATCGAGACGTGCAGATAATGAAGCAAACCATTTCTTCTCTATCACAAGTCTCTTTATATCATCTTCGGAGAGTGCTGCATATTTAACCATAAGCGCAGTCAGCAATTCATACTTACGGTCTTTTATAAGCTTTTTGTTAAGTGAGATGTCGCCTTTGAGGTCGAGATATTTCTGCAATACGGCAATCTCTTCAGCATCAGATTTCTTGTCAAGAACCTTCATGCGTTTCTTCACATTAGTATCAGAAATTTTACCGTCAACGAAGTTGTCTTCATCAAGATAGTTCTCGCTTTGCTCTTCAACAAGTTCAGCAAGCGAGGTTTCATTCTGTGCGAGCAATTCTTCTGCTGCAGTAATCAGATTACGTTTCTCGGCAAAATATTCATCAATAACAATATTAACTGGAAGCAAGTCGCATGTCACATCTTCTGGCGTTGCTGCTTTCTTCTCTTTCTTGTCACCTTTCTTAGACGCAGGCTGCGGAGTATAGAGTTGCACTTCCCAACCGCCAGATGAAATCATATAGCAATCGTCTTGCATAGTCTCTCCCCAATAGTTCATAAGACAATCATAAACATCGTATGCGTCAACAAGAGATTTATCGGAACTAAATATTTCCAGCAAGGAATTGCCAAGATTTTCGATAAGCACTTTAGGCGCGAAAGATTGAGACAATTCGTACAACTGTTTGCTATGTTTGTCGCACCACTCTTTAAAACTCTTCTTGAACACCTCGCCTTGTCTGCAGAAGTCAGTGTTAGCGGCAACGGCGTCACGCACTTCTTCCTGTTTACAGTTTATAGAATAGTAGTTCTTGCGTGTTGGATGTTCGCAGAAAAGATCTGTGCGCAATGAAGGGCAAACATTCCAATAATCGTTAAGCTGGTCAATATCATGTTTAGGAAGACCACCGTTGAGATGAGCGTCAATATCCTGTAAAATCTCTGTATCAGGAGCAGAGACATAACGAGGGATGTTGAGGTTATAGTCATTTTTAGCGATTTCATCCATTGGGACGAAGCGAGCGAAATGAGGCACATCACGTTGGGCGTGCCACACATCCACGATGCGACGGATATCCTGTTCACGCAAGCGGTTCTTTGCACCGTCTTTAGTGAAACCATTCTTTGCGTCAATCATAAAGACACCTTTACGGCTATGAGCTTCAGATTTCTCAATGATAATGATACATGCCGGAATACCTGTACCGAAGAACAAGTTTGCAGGCAGACCAATAATACCTTTAATATATTGTTTCTCTGCTACGAGATATTTGCGAATTTGTGCTTCAGCATTTCCACGGAACAAAACGCCGTGAGGCAAGATACAAGCAGCGCAACCAGTCTGTCTCAATGAGCGCACTATATGCAATAAGAAAGCATAATCGCCATTCTTTTCTGGAGGAACGCCAATTTTGACACCCTCACCCCAACGATGGAATTCATCTTCTGCCTTTGCGCTTTTCAACCATGATTTTGTTGAGAATGGAGGATTTGCGACGATATAATCGAATGTTTTAAGCTGGTCATTCTCTTTAAACTGAGGGTCATTGATAGTGTCGCCTTGTTTTATGTCGGCATAAGTCTCGTTATGAAGAATCATATTCATTTTTGCCAGACCAACAGTAGCGTTATCTTTTTCCTGACCATATACCGTTGCGCCATCAGGTGTTTCATACATAGCACGTAACAGCAAAGAACCAGAACCACAAGTCGGGTCATAGATAGTGGTTTTCTTACCATTTTTAGCATTACCTAATCCAATGACTTTAGCCATCACGCGACTAACTTCGGCCGGAGTATAAAATTGACCTTTACTCTTGCCGCTTTCTGTGGCGAAGTTTTTCATCAGATATTCGTAAGCGTCGCCGATAAGATCGTCATCAGCTGCACGGTTCTTACTGAAGTCGAGGTTTTCATTTTGGAAGACGGCAATAAGATTGCTGAGAGTATCGACTTTATCTTTGCCTTTGCCTAATTTTGACTCATCATCGAAATCAGCCAGGAAAATGCCATCAAGTTGATTAGCCTCTGCAAGAGCGGACATCTTTTTGTTCATCTCTTCTCCAATATGAGGATTACCTTTTAAAGCGATAAAATCCTCAAAATGACAACCATCTGGAATATCAATATCAAAAGACCAATCGCTGCGACTTTTGTCGCTTATATATTTCACGAAAAGAATTACCAATACATAATCTTTATATTGACTTGCATCCATACCGCCACGAAGCTCATCGCAGCATTTCCATAAAGTGCTATATAATTCAGATTTCTTTACTGCCATTTTATAACAAATAATTATTAAATGTTAATAGATTTTAACATTTCACAAAAGTAAAAAAAAATGTCACTCTTACGACGGATAATTAATATGTGAATTTAAAAGTTCTTAAACAATCTCGGATTTCAGGAATTGAGAAAATTAAATTTCATTCCTAACTCCTAACTAAAACTTGTGGTCTTGTAGTCTTGTTGACTTAAAAAAACCTCTCGCTGAGACGCAGAGAAACGCAGAGGAATTGCCTTCGACAGGCTCAGGCACCATGCACAAAGTCTGTTGTCCGTTGTCCGTTGACTGTTGTCTTCTTAAAAATCCTTAACATCATTTCTTAATATTTCCATGATTTTATGTTAAAAATTGTTAAAGGCGAAATATTTCCTTTGCAAATGCTTGACAAAAGGATGAGACGATTGTAGTTTTGCAGAACCAAAATTTATAAATCATGGAAAAGAAAAACAATAATCCTATCAATAATAATTTTATTGATGATGTAAAAGTCATAATCGATAATGCTCGGCAGAATGCCGTCAGAAGCGTTGATTTTTGTCGTGTACAAATGTATTGGAACATCGGCAAACGAATCTTCGAAGAGGAACAAGAAGGGAAAGACAGAGCTGATTATGGTTCTTATCTGATTAAGAATTTTGCGAATAACTTAATCCCAGAATATGGCAAAGGTTTTTCTGTCAGGCAGCTAGAACGAAGTCGTCAGTTTTACAGGCTCTACCCGATTGCGTCCGCACTGCGGACGCAATTGAACTGGTCTCAATACAAATCTAACGAATATCAATTATATCTTCCAACAAAATCTCAGTTAATCAAGGAAATAAATAAGATTAAAACAACCATTGAAGAAGGAAATCATTAAAAAATCACCACTTTTGCAGCATTAACCAAAATTTAGAAATCATGGAAAAGAAAGAAGATTCCAATATGATAATATCGCAGTATGTTCTTGCGGTAAAAGAAATCAAGAATGCTATTATCGACAGTCGTTATCGTGCGGCAAGGTCTGTCAACAAGGAGGTGCTATCTCTATATTATTGGGTTGGGAATTTATGTGTCTGTCAATAGCAGAATTGGGAAATGGAACACCAATGCTATATCTGTAATATCAAAGTTATTACAGCAAGAACTACCAGGTTTAACTGGTTTTTCAGAAACCAATATCAAAAATATGCGAATATTTTATGAAGCATGGTGTCATGTATTAAATAATAAATCAATAAATTATAATTCAACAACCGACATAGAATTTAAGGATTTGCTAAATCGGCAGATGGCATCTGCCGATTTGAACGACAATGATTGGGAGTGTTTTTTAAACGTAGGATTTTCTAATCATAGAGAAATCATTAGAAAAACATCTACATTAGAAGAACGGCTGTTTTACATCCGACATTGCGCTAAAGAGTTCTAGAATGATTATCTTTCTCTTTTTTCCCGCAAAAAAGAGAAACAGAAAAAAACGCCGCAATTTAGGAATTGAGGAACTAAGGATTTCAGGAAATTAAAGCAACTCCTAATTCCTAACTCCTAACTAAAACTTGTAGTCTTGTGGTCTTGTAGTCTTGTTGACTTTAAAAAACCTCTCGCAAAGACGCAGAGAACGCAGAGGAATTGCCTTCGATAGGCTCAGGCACCGTGGAGAAAGTCTGTTGTCTGT
>JAZQZR010000023.1:0-15065 GCA_045634185.1 Bacteroidales bacterium
TTCTCGCAAAGGCGCAAAGTGTCGCAAAGTAATTAATTCTCTGCGTTGCTCTGCGACTTGGCGAGTTAGGAGTAGGGACGCGGCAAGCCACGTCCGTACAATGCGGTTTTTTAATTCTAAAGTTCGCCCCAGTGCGTTAGGCATTGGGGCGGCATCCTTTTGGAGCGCAGCGGAAAAAGATATAGCGGAAAGCCCGACGGCGGAGCGAAGCGGAGACGGAACGCCCAAAGAAAGAAGACTACAAGTCAACAAGACTACATGACTACAAGTTGTTGGGATGATGTGGTTTTAACAGAAAAAAAATTCGTGAATATTCGTGTGGTTTCGTGGATGGAGGATTTGAGGAATTCAGAGATTTAGGAATTAGAGGGACAGAGGGATTAGAGGTTGGTTTCAAGGTGACAAGAGCGCATGTAGAGACGTCACCCTGTGGCGTCTTTTAAATTGGGGAATAGAGTTTTTTCACAAAAAAAACATTTCGTGTGGTTTCGTGCGATTTCGTGGATGGAGGAGTCCAGTAATTGAGGAATTTTTCACATCACTTCATCACTAAAAAGGTTCAGAGTTTAGAGTTCAGAGTTCAAAGTTCTTCTGAGATTCTGAGGTTTTGAGTTTCTGAGTTTTTTATCAGTTTCTCTTATTACTCAATTCTTTAATCTTGGCTTTCATCTCGGAAGCCTTGACGTCATACACTTTGCCACCTTTGATGATTCTGATGCTTCCTGTTTCTTCGGAGACGACGAGCGCGATGCAGTCGCTGTTTTCTGTTATTCCGATACCTGCTCTGTGACGAAGTCCGTAGCTGCCAGGAAGATGTGTGTTCTGTGTGATAGGAAGGATGCAGCGTGCCGCCATTATTTTGTTATTTGCAATGACCATAGCACCGTCGTGTAAAGGACTGTTCTTGAAGAAAATGTTTTCAATCAAAGGCTTGCTGATGATGGCATCGATAGAGACACCGGTCTCGATAATCTCATTTAAATTGTTTTCTTGTGTGAGTAGAATCAATGCTCCGACTTTATCTTGCGACATGGAAGCGCAGGCTTCGCATATAGAGTTTAAATCAAGGCTGTCTTCTTCTTTATAACGTAAGCCTAATCCAGCAATCAGATTCTTGAATGAGTCGGCAATCTTGGTGTTGCCGATGCCGAGGAGGAATCGTCTCACTTCCGGCTGGAAGATGATAATCAAAGCGATGAAACCGACATTGACAAAAGCACCTAAAATATAACTGAGCAGCTCCATGTGAAGAGCGGTAACGACCTTCAATCCTAAGATGATGGCAACAATGCCGAAGAAAATCTTGATGGCTGTCGTTCCTTTGACGAGATAATATAATCCGTAAAACAATAAACCGACCAACAAGACATCCAGTATGTCCCAAACACGGATTTGTATAAAAGCGTTAACAAAAAGCTCAGTCATGACATGTTTTAATTTAGCAACAAAGATAATAAAAGACTAAAGACTAAAGGCTAAAGGCTAAAGATTTTTTTTGATACAATTTTAAAGTTCATTAGCTATCAGCTATCAGCCATCAGCTATCAGCTAAAGTTCATTGACAAGTTTTACGGCCTCGACGGCTTCTTTAACGTCGTGAACTCTCAAGATGTCGGCTCCTTTCATCAATGCAATGGTGTTGAGGACTGTGGTTCCGTTGAGTGCTTCTTGTGATGTTATTTTTAGAGTTTTATAAATCATGGATTTGCGTGAAATGCCAATCAAGACAGGAAGATTGTTTACTCTATATTCGTTAATGTTATTTAACAATTCGAAGTTGGATTTCATGCTTTTGTTAAAACCGATTCCCGGGTCAAGTATGATTTGTTGCTCTCCGTATTGTGATAAAAATTCAATCTGTCTTTCAAAAAAGGATTTTACAATCTCACAAGGGTTTTCTTTAATATGATTTGTATGCAGCGATTCGATGCTGCCTCCGCAGTGCATCATTATATAAGGGGTGCGAGTCTCTCCGATGAAAGGCAGCATCTCATCATCGAAGATTCCTCCGGAAATGTCGTTTATGATGTCAGCGCCATTTTCTAATGCATTCTTTGCTACTTCTTTACGGAAAGTGTCGATGGATATTATCGCTTCAGGAAACCTTTTGCGTATCTCGATAAGAGAGGGGAGAAGACGAGAATTTTCTTCTTCCACAGAGATTATCTCTGAACCAGGACGAGAGGAAAACGCTCCTATGTCGATGATGTCGGCTCCGTCTGTTAACATTTTTTCACAATGTCTTAAAACGTCGTCGGTGTTGTTATGAGAGCCGCCGTCATAAAATGAATCAGGTGTGAGGTTTAAAATACCCATCACAAGCGGACGCTCCCATGAAAAAAAATGCTCTCCAATCTTCAGTTTCATAGCAAAAAATGTTTAATTTTACGTTCTTAAAATATTGATTGTTTTATCGATAATAATAAAACAAAAATCCTTACAAAAATATAAAAATAATAAGATGAAAGATACACAAAATCAATTTAAAAAGGTCGTTGAACAATGTACTGAGATTTTTACTAAAAAGATGATGGACTACGGCGTGGCATGGCGTATAATGAGAACCACATCTGTCACCGACCAGATATTTATCAAGGCTAACAGAATCAGAAGCCTTCAGACAAAAGCAGAACATCTTGTTAACGAAGGTATAGAACCGGAATTTATCGGTATCATCAATTATTCTGCTATGGCAATCATTCAGTTGCGTCTTGGCGTTGTTGATAAACCAGACCTTGAGCCAGCAAAAGCTGCTGAGCTTTATTCAGGCGTGCTTCAAGAAGCTTTCGATTTGATGCAATGCAAAAACCACGATTATGACGAAGCATGGAGAAGCATGCGCGTCAGTTCAATGACTGATTTGATTTTGATGAAGCTTTTGAGAATTAAGGAAATAGAAGACCACGATGGTAAGACGATAATTTCAGAAGGATTGGATGCTAACTATTTTGATATCATCAATTATGCTGTCTTCTGTATGATTTTGTTATCAGAACAAGCTGAGAAATAATATGAAGAAAGAATACACGAAATCAGGATTTTTATCATTTGCGATTACTGCATGGGCGTTGGTATGCGCTGTGGCAGTCGGATTTTTCCCGAATTTTTCATGGATAATGTTAGCTGCAATTGTATTTCCTATACTTGCAGCTTTGTTGTTTAACAATTATTATAACAGATCTGGATTGGCGTTGTGCCGTGTCTTGGTGGGAGCGCTCTTTATTTTTAGTAGCTTTACCAAAGGCGTTGACCCTCTTGGAACTAAATACAAGATGCTCGATTATTTCATCGCATACGACATACAGTGGCTCAATGAATTGGCATTGCCGTTGGCTATCATAATGATAATGGCTGAGTTTATCGTCGGTATCTGTCTGTTGTTGAATCTCTTGCCGCGCCTCGCTACGCTCGGCGCTTCGCTGCTCATGATATTCTTTACAATAACGACTTACTTCGACGCAAGACTTAACCTCGTTCCTGACTGCGGATGCTTCGGAACAGCGATAAAAATGAGCAACTGGCAGACTTTCTTCAAAAACCTGATTATACTTTCTATACTTATCCCTCTCGTTTTTAATAATAAAACATTTGTAAATAAAAGAGTTACTGTTTTGGGACAGACACTCTTTACATTTATATTCATGGGATTGTTTGTCGGTTTTGAGGTTTATAATGTACGTTATCTTCCTGTCATCGATTTCATGGAATGGAAAGTCGGCAAGGATATGAAACCTGTTGAAGACGCTGCTCCTGCAGAGATATTCCTTACATTTAAAAATATTGAGACAGGCGAGACTGAAGAGTTTGTTTCTCCTAACTATCCTTGGAACGATTCTATATGGATGTCGCAATGGGAATTCGTTTCTCAACGTCAAGAAGGCGGAACTCAGTCGCTCGGATTCTCTATCTTGAATGAAGACGGCGACGACTTCACCGACATACTTTTCGACACAGAGAAACTCTTTGTCTTTGTTGCTCCTTATCTTGAAGAAATGACAGAAGAGGACTTCGCAGAATGTCAACGTATTTACGATTTTGCAAACGAAAACGGTTTCAGTTATTTATGGATTACATCGGCAAATCCGGAATACGTTTATGAGTTGCAGGATAAATATTATATGTTCGACGAAGTATATTACGGCGACGAACTTGAGCTGAAATCAATGGTACGTTCAAATCCTGGACTTATGCTTATGAATGAAGGCGTTGTCTTGGATAAATGGAGTAAGATTGATTTCCCTTCAGAAAAAGAAATAAATACACTCGTAGAGACGTATCAATGATACATAAATATTAACAAACATTGATGCGTCTGATTGGTTGGATGTGTCTGTTGACTTATAATTATGACCTCATATATCATCAGGAAAATATTGTACGGATTGGCAGTTCTCTGGGGTGTCGTGACTCTGGTGTTCTTCCTTTTTAATATTGTCCCCGGTGACCCTGTGAGAATGATGCTTGGTCAACGTGCCGACGAAGCCGACGTTCAGGCGATAAGAGAAGAACTCGGACTGAATCAAAGTATCTTTAAACAATACACCGATTATCTTAATGATTTGTCGCCAGTTTCTTTTTATAGAAATGAAAAATCGCAAAACGATTACGACAAATTCAAAGCGCATTGTGTTCTGGCGAAAGTGGATGATGTTGATATCGTTTTAAAGACACCATATTTGAGATATTCATATCAAAGCAAAAGATCGGTAGGGACGATATTGTCGGAAGCCTTTCCTAACACATTGATATTAGCGGCTGTTGCGATAGCTTTCGCCTTGATGTTGGGTGTTTTTATAGGAGTATTGTCAGCTGTCGTTAACACCGATTTTGTAAATAAACTGACGTTGTTTGTCACCACTATAGGAATGTCGTTGCCTTCTTTTTTCGCTGCTATTTTGGTCGCTTGGTTATTTGGTTATGTGTGGGAGTCGTTCACCGGCTTGAGCATGACGGGCAATCTTTATTCCGTTGACGATTATGGCAATGGCGCATATCTGGATTTGAAGAATCTTATTCTCCCTGCATTTACATTAGGATTGAGACCGTTAGCTGTTGTCGTGGAATTGACGAGAACTTCATTATTGGAAGCACTGTCGATGGATTATATAAGAACAGCGCGAGCCAAAGGTTTGAAACAATGGAGAGTCGTTACTGTTCACGCGTTAAGAAACGCGATGACGCCTGTTGTTACTGCTATCTCGGGATGGTTCGCCTCTTTGTTGGCAGGAGCGGTCTTTGTGGAATATGTCTTTGACTGGAAGGGAATAGGCGTCATCATAGTCGATGCCCTCGACACCTTCGATTTTCCTGTCATAATGGGAGCTGTCTTGCTGATAGGATTTATGCTGATAATAATCAACATCGTCGTTGATATCATTTACGGAATCTTAGACCCGAGAGTGAGAGTGTATTGAGAAAAATATCAATATGTCAAATTTAATTTCAATCCGACGGCTTCTTTTCCAAGATTTTTGTTGATGAAATTACAATGATTTTTTGTTTCATTATCTTATTATTTTCCGATATTTTTTCATAAATTTGCAACATAAAACGTAAAGTCGTATCAATGATTTTAATACGAAAAAACTAAATAAATGTCATTGATAACTAAAGAAAAAGTAAAAAAGTTTAACTACTAAAAAATATTGAATATGAGAAGAAAAATTGTTGCTGGTAACTGGAAGATGAACCTCGATTTTCAAGAAGCTCAAGACCTTATAGAAAACATTGCTAACCTTTGTGAAGATAAACAACCTGATTGCGATATAGTCATTTGCCCTCCATTCCCTTATTTGGAAATGACAACAGACATGTCTGATGATACACAGATGTTCTACGTCGGCGCTCAAAACGTAAACGAAAACGAATCAGGTGCTTATACTGGCGAAGTTTCAGCTAAGATGCTTGACTCTCTCGGAACAAACTTCTGCATCGTAGGTCATAGCGAAAGAAGAAAATATTTCAATGAAGATAATGCAGTTCTTGCAACTAAGATAACAAAACTCCTCCAATATCAGATTGTTCCAATCTACTGCGTTGGTGAAGTTTTAGAAGAAAGAGAAAACAACACACACTTCGATGTAATCAAACAACAAGTTGAAGAAGGTCTTTTCCACCTCGACGTAGCTGATATGGAAAATATCGTAATCGCTTATGAACCAGTATGGGCTATCGGTACAGGCAAGACTGCTACTCCAGCTCAGGCTCAGGAAGTACATAAATTCATCCGTACTCTCATTGCAGAGAAATATGGTGAAGACATCGCTGCGCAGATGCGTATCCTTTATGGTGGCAGCTGCAACGCCAAAAACGCTGCTGACTTGTTCGCTCAAGAAGACATCGACGGTGGCTTGATTGGCGGCGCTTCTCTTAAGGCTGAAGATTTCGTAAGTATCGCAATGCAGGCTTCAAAATAATCGAGTATGAATTATTACGCTTGTTCGTTTACTAACCCTGAAAACGAAAACTTAAAAGATATGTTCATGGAACTGCTCGGAGAAATCGGCTTCGACAGTTTCATGGATACCGATGAGGGTTTCGAGGCTTATTGCCAAGAACCAGCTCTCGATGACAATGAGCTTAACGACATTATGCAGATGGAACAGTTCGCTAATGTCAAACTCTTGAAAAAGGAACTCATCCCTGACCAAGACTGGAATGCTACTTGGGAGGCTTCATACGAACCTGTTATTATTAACGAGTTCTGTAGAATTAGAGCTCCTTTCCATAAGGTGGAAGGTTCTTATAAATACGACCTCATCATAGAACCAAAAATGTCGTTCGGTACAGCTCATCATGAGACAACATCTCAGATTATCGAACTTATGTTGCAGTCTGATTTCACAGGACTTAACCTTCTCGATATGGGTTCTGGTACAGGCGTGCTTGCAATATTGGCAAAGAAACTAGGTTCTGCTACAACAGTGGCGATAGATAACGATGAATGGGCTTACAGAAATGCTCTTGATAACATCCGTCTTAATGATGAAAATGACATCGTTGTTGAACTTGGCGATGCTAACTCCTTAAACGATAGACAATTCGATATAATACTCGCTAATATCAACAGAAACATTCTTCTCAGAGATATGAAAGAATACGTTAAATGTCTCGTTGATGGCGGCAAGATTTTCTTTAGCGGTTTCTATGAAGAAGACTTGGTTCTTATCGCTAAGGAAGCGGAACGTCTTGGTTTGACATATTCTAATCATGTAACGAAAAATAATTGGACAGCAGCTGTCTTCGTAAAATAATATGTGGGTACCTATATTAATAGTAGTCTTGGTTGCATATCTCTTGGGTTCTATTCCAAGTTCGGTATGGATTGGCAAGATATTCTACGGAATTGATGTCAGAGAACATGGTTCAGGCAATGCAGGAACAACAAACACAATCAGAGTATTAGGCTATAAAGCTGGAATACCAGTCTTTATCATTGACGCCTTGAAAGGTTGGTTTGCAGTTTTCTTGACAAAGATTGTCTTTGGATATTTCCCGTCAGTTGAGATGCCTGAATATATGTCTTTAATAGCAGCTGTAGCAGTAGTAATTGGACATATATTCCCGGTATTTGCTGGTTTCAGAGGTGGTAAAGGCGTCGCAACATTGCTTGGCGTTGGCTTCGGTTTGATACCAATTCCTGCACTTATCGCTCTTGGAATATTTATGGTGGTATTGTTATGCTTCGGTTATGTGTCGCTCGCAAGTATCACAGCTGCAGTAACTTTACCTTTCATAACATATTTCTTCGTGATGCCTGATAAAATCCTTTTCTTGTTGCTTACAATAGCAGTTGCGATATTCATCCCGATAACGCATCGCCAGAATATCAAGAGGTTGCTTAATGGAACGGAGAATAAGTTTTTGAAGAAAAAATAGTTGAAAAAAAACTATAAATTCAGACTTTCATATATATGATTTTTTGTAATTTTACAAACTGATAAATACAAGAATTATGAAATTTATACTTTCAAGTTTAAAATTATTAAAAGCTGTACAGTCGCTTAGCGGAGTTATAAACTCAAACAATACATTGCCAATATTAGACGATTTCTTGTTTAATATTTCAGAAAACGAATTGAAAATCACTGCTTCAGATTTGGAGACAACAATGATAGTGTCAATTCAGCCAGACTTGGTTGAAGGAGCAGGTGAGGTGACAATTCCAGCACGTTTGCTTATTGATATTTTGAAAAACTTCCCTGACATCCCTGTCGCTTTCAATATTGATGAAACAACATTGGCTATTGAAATCACAACAGGAGAAGGTCGTTATAAAATGGCAGGCCATAAGAGCGATGAGTTCCCACAAGTTCCAGTCTTGGAAGATGCTGCTAAATGGGAAATTCCTGCTGACGTGCTTGCTTGCGGTTTTGAAAAGACTGTATTCGCAACAGGTAACGATGAAATCCGCCCAGTTATGACAGGCGTATTCATGGAAATGACAAATAATGGTCTTAACTTCGTGGCAACAGATGCTCATAAACTTGTTCGCTATAGAAGATTAGATATTAAATCAGAAACACTTGCATCATTCATAGTTCCAAAGAAACCTATTAACCAGTTGAAAAACGCTTTGTCTGGCAAGGCTGACGAAATGGTTGCTGTTGAGTTTAACAAGACAAATGCATCATTTACAATGTCAGGCTTCAAATTGGTATGCCGTCTCATCGATGGTAGATATCCTAACTATGAAGCTGTTATTCCTCAATCAAATCCAAACAAATTGACTATTGACCGTCAATTGTTGTTGTCAGCGATTCGTCGTGTGGCTATCTTCTCAAGCAAGGCAACACATCAAATACGTTTCAAGATCGCTGGTCAAGAACTTACATTAACAGCTGAAGATTTGGATTACTACAACGAAGCAAAGGAAAGACTTTCATGTAGCTATGAAGGCAGCGATATGGAGATTGGTTTCAACTCACGTTTCTTCCAGGAAATGCTCGGCAATCTTAGCCAACAAGAGATATTGTTAGAAATGTCAGCTCCAAATAGAGCTGGTATCATTACTCCAGTCGACAATCAAAATGCTGACGAAGATATATTGATGCTTCTGATGCCTGTGATGTTGAATTAAGACACAATACTATAAGATAAGGAGAGCTGCTTTGAAAAAGGCGGCTCTTTTTTTTAGATGAAAGTTTCTCGCAAAGACGCAAAGTGTCGCAGAGTAATTATCAGCGTTTTTCTGCGTCTCTGCGAGAGAAAGTTCGATTCATTAGTTGATGACATTTAAGTTCAATGTTCGCGACTTGGTATTAGTAGTATCTAATGCGTTAGGGATTGGAGCGGCATCCTTTGCGAGCGGAGCGAGCAAAGATATAGCGGAAAGCCCGACGGCAGAGCCGGAACGCCCAGATAAAGTTTATTGTTGAGAGTGTATAGTTTATAGTTGGATGAAGTTTTTTATTTGACAAGTGTAATATAAAAAAGTCGTTCAGTTTCTCGAACGACTTTTTTAAAATTATAAAATTCTGAGATTTTGAGATTCTGAATTTCTTAGATTCAAATTTTAGGACCTGCGGTTACCAGAGCTTTTCCTGCTTCATTATGTGTGAATTTCTCGAAGTTCTTGATGAAACGAGCAGCCAAGTCTTCTGCTTTTTCGTTCCATTCTTCAACAGTTGCGTAAGTGTCGCGAGGGTCCAAAATGTTAGGATTTACATCATGCAATGCAGTTGGCACTTTAAAGTTGAAATAAGGGATGGTCTTGGTTTCTGCTTTGTCGATAGAGCCGTCCAAGATAGCGTTGATGATAGCGCGTGTGTCTTTGATTGAGATACGTTTGCCGGTGCCGTTCCATCCAGTGTTTACCAAGTAAGCAGTAGCGCCTGTCTTTTCCATTTTCTTGACTAATTCTTCTGCATATTTTGTTGGATGCAATGAAAGGAATGCTTCGCCGAAACATGCTGAGAATGTTGGAGTTGGTTCTGTGATGCCACGTTCTGTGCCAGCAAGCTTGGCAGTGAAGCCTGAGAGGAAATAATATTTCATTTGCTCAGGAGTCAGCATTGAGACAGGAGGCAACACTCCGAATGCGTCGGCTGACAAGAATATTACTTTCTTTGCAGCAGGAGCTTTAGATACAGGTTTTACAATGTTTTCGATGTGGTAGATAGGGTAGGAGACGCGGGTGTTTTCTGTAACGCTCTTGTCATGGAAATCTATCTTGCCATTTTCATCTACAGTTACATTTTCCAATAAAGCGTTTCTCTTTATAGCATTGTAGATGTCTGGTTCATTTTCTTTTTTAAGGTCGATGACTTTTGCGTAGCATCCGCCTTCAAAGTTGAAGATGCCGTCGTCATCCCATCCGTGTTCGTCGTCACCAATCAAAGCTCTCTTAGGATCTGTTGACAAAGTAGTTTTGCCTGTTCCTGACAAACCGAAGAAAATTGCAGTCTCGCCCTTTTCGTTTGTGTTAGCAGAACAGTGCATAGCAGCGATGCCTTTTAAAGGTAGCAAGTAGTTCATGATTGAGAACATGCCTTTTTTCATTTCGCCGCCGTACCAAGTGTTAAGGATTATTTGTGCTCTTTCTTTCAGGTTGAAAGCTACAGCAGTCTCTGAGTTAAGACCTAACTCTTTGTAGTTTGCTACTTTACCTTTTGATGCTGTGTAAACTACGAAGTCAGGTTCTCCAAAGTTTGCCAATTCTTCTTCTGTAGGACGAATGAACATATTCTTGACGAAATGAGCTTGCCAAGCGACCTCCATAATGAAACGTATTTTCAGACGAGTGCTTTCGTTGGCGCCGGAATATCCGTCCATTACATAAAGTTTCTTTCTGCCTTTCAATTCTTTGAGAGCGATTTCTTTGAGTTCGTCCCAGACTTCAGGCGTGATTGGTTTGTTGTCGTTCTTATATTGTTCGGATGTCCACCAAACAGTGTCGCGACTAACTTCATCCATGACGAAATATTTATCTTTAGGAGAGCGACCTGTATAGATGCCTGTCATAACATTGACGGCTCCTAATTCTGTCATTACACCTTTGTCAAAACCAGTCAATTCTGGATTCATTTCGTCTTCATATAATTCTTCGTAAGATGGGTTATATATTATTTCTTGTACATCTGTGATGCCGTATGAAATAAGTGCTTCCTTGATTTTGTTTCTTTCTATCATAATTAGGTTTGTTTTTGTATATCGCAAATGTATAAATTAAATTTTAATGTAAAACAAACAAATCGACTAAAAAAATGCTCTTTTTTTGTAATTTTTTTGGAAAATATTTTTTTGAAATTCTGAAAATGTTTGTAACTTTACACCGAAAATTTGATTTTTTTAAAATGCTGACAAAAATAGCTTTTTACCTTATTTTTTATCCATTATCGATACTTCCTTTGTTTTTTCTGTATCTAATTTCTTTTCCTTTGTATCTGTTTCTTGCGTTCGTTTTGGGTTATCGTAAGAAAATTATCGATATTAATTTATCCAAATCATTCCCGGATTTAAATTTTTGCGACAAAAAACGAATACGCAATAAATTTTATTGGCATTTGACTCAGCTAGGGGTAGAGATGTTGAAAATGATTTCGATGTCTAAAAATAATGTTATGCGACGTTATTATTGTTCGAATCCTGAACTTGTCAATAGATTTTTTGAGGAAGGAAAGAGCGTCGTGCTGATGTCGAGCCATTATAACAATTGGGAATGGATGGTCTTGAGTCTTGATATGCAATTCAAACATCATGGAATAGGAGTGGGGGCGCATAATACTAATAAGGTGTTTGAGAAACTTATCAATCGTGCTAGAACTCGTTATGGAACAGAGGTCGTTTTTCATGATAATGTTCGTGATGTGATGAATTATCATGAAACAAATCACATTCCGGCTGCGTATATGATTCTCGCTGATCAAAATCCAAGTAATCCGAAACGCTGTTATGTTGCTGATTTCCTGAATCAAAAGACAGGTTTTATCAGAGGCTCTGAAGGATTTGCGAGAAAATATGACTTGCCGGTATTATATTATAAGGTTGTAAAAGAAAAATTGGGACGTTATCGTATTGATGTTGAAATCATCTGTGAATCGCCTTCAGAATTGCCAGATGGCGCTATCATGCAGCGATATACTGAACTTTTGGAAGATACTATAAAATCAAACCCTCCTTATTGGCTTTGGAGTCACCGTAGATGGAAACATGATTTTGATGATGCTCCATTGGGAAACCAATGAAAATGGAAAACTGAAAATGGAAAACTGAAAGTTAATTTTCCATTTTCAGTTTTTAACTTTTAATTTAAAAAATCTCCACAAGACATTCGTCTAAATCTTTGGTAATCTGTTCTTTATCTATATGTTGTCCGATAAAGACAATCTTCGCCATTCTGTCACCGTATTTTTCATCCCAATCGTTCATAATTGTAGGGTCGTTACGCATAAGTTCTTCTAACTCATCTTGTGGTGCAGTTGCAAACCAAAGTCCAGCTTCTGTAAGCTTTTTCTGAACGCCGGCTTGTTCGAATAAATATGTCATGTCTGGGTTGTCGCTGAAATAACAAATTCCCTTTGCTCTGATAATATTTTCAGGCCATTTTGAAGTGACATATCTGTCAAACTTATTTGTATCAAACGATTGACGTCTGTAATATACGAATGTGCTTATGCCATACTCTTCGCCATGGCTATGACCATGATGATGGTGGTGATGACAAGGACAATTTTCATCATGACATTCTTCATGGTCGTGATGATGGTGATGTTCATGTTCATGACTTGTTGTCTTGTTGTCTTGTTGTCTTGTTGTCTCTTCGATATGACGAATCCATCCTGCTGCGCCTGCTACTTTATAATATTCGAATTTATTGGTGTTGATGATTTTTTCTAAGTCAATGTTGGTGTAGTCACATTCAATAATCTCAACTCCTGGCTGTAAGTTGTTAATAATTACTTTGATTTTATTTAAATCTTCTCTACTTACTTCTGACGCTTTGTTGAGGAGAACAATGTTGCAGAATTCTATTTGTTGGATTACAAGGTTTGCGATGTCTTCTTCTTCGATAGTGTTTTTGTCTAATTTGTTGCCACATTCAAATTCGCTTTTCATTCTTAAAGCATCTACTACTGTGACAATGCAGTCTAATTTAGGAAGTCCATGGATACTATATTTTTCGTCCATATTAGGAATAGATGCGATAGTACGAGCAATAGGTTCTGGTTCGCATATGCCGCTGGCTTCTATGACAATGTAGTCGAATTTGTTTGATTTTACTATATCGCTAAGTTGTTCTACCATATCGAATTGAAGAGAACAGCATATACATCCATTCTGAAGAGCGACAAGACTGTCGTCTTTTTGGTCAACAACGCCGCCTTTTTGTATCAATTCTGCATCAATATTTATTTCTCCAATATCATTGACTATAACAGCGAATTTGATGCCTTTTTTATTTGTGAGTATATTGTTTACAAGAGTTGTTTTTCCGCTTCCAAGATAACCTGTAAGAAGTAAAATAGGTGTTTCATTCATAATAAATTACTATTTATAGTTGAAATATAATCATTAAAAATCTATTCTACAAAATTAAGAAATAATATCAAATCGTTTGTAAAATCTTTCTAAAATGTCTTCATTTATTCGTGTTGTTGAAATTTGTGTTATGATAAAAATACACCTTATTAATTAATATGGAGGATATTGTATTTAAAAGAACTTCATTTCTTTTATTATGTAGATGCTTTTCCGT
The DNA here is from genome assembly GCA_045634185.1 of Bacteroidales bacterium. Taxonomy (GTDB): domain Bacteria; phylum Bacteroidota; class Bacteroidia; order Bacteroidales; family F082; genus Limimorpha. The sequence continues at coordinate 13,697 of JAZQZR010000023.1, forward strand.
ATTTTTGCAGAATAAAAATAGATTAAAATAAAAGAGATGTCTCATTATATAGAAAAGTTGATAGAAGAAGGCGAACACCAAATGCAGGATTTTAAATTTGAGATTTCAGATAGTAGAAAAATTGCCAGAACGTTGGTAGCTTTCGCTAATACTGATGGTGGACGTTTATTGATAGGTGTAAAAGATAATGGTAGTATCTCTGGAATTCGTTCAGAAGAAGAAAAGCATATGATTCAAACTGCAGCTGAAATGTATTGTCAGCCAATAGTTGAATATAAAGCTAAAGAATGGAATGTATATGGAAAAACTGTTTTGGAAGTATTTGTGCCTAAAAGCAAATACTATAAACACAGAGCTCCAGATCATAATAATGTATATAAGGTATATACAAGAGTAAAAGATCAAAATATAATTCCAGATGGCATCCTTTTAAAAATTTGGAAATATCAAAACAATAAACAAAATGTCAAGGTGACTTTTACAGATGAAGAAATGTTTCTTTTAAGATATTTGAATGAAAATAAAAAAATAACAGTAAAAGAATTCATTCAAAAAGCAGGAATAAGTAAAAAAGAGGCGGAGAGAATCATTGTGAATTTTACTTTGATGAATCTTCTTAAGTACGAAATCACAGAGAAGGAACTATTCTTTTTACTTTTTGAAGAAGAATCTTTGTACTGAATTTATATTTAAAATAGTATACTTGCAGAGCGGGGGAGACCAGAATGGAAACTCCCGTTCTTTTTTTACTGTATACTGATTAATAAGGTATATAAATACCGTTTATAAAAAAACCTTTCGTGCCGGATTCGTGCCTTTTCGTGGATCAATGTTTCGCGGATGCCTCGCAGTCCTTCTGAAGTTCTGAGATTCTGGGTTTCTGGGTTTCTTTTTTTTTTTTTTTTTTGTGCGTTCCGGCAGAGCCGTCGGGCTTTCCGCTGTATCTTTGGCGCCGCCGTCGCCGCCTTCATCTTCGCCGTCACCGCCAAAGGATGCCGCTGCAATCCCTAACGCGGCGGTCGCTGCTGAAACCGATGTTTCCTCTATTAATTAATAAGGTGTAGAAAACACCCGTTGTCAAATAACCGTTTCGCGGCCGGATTCGTGCCTTTTCGTGGACAAATCTTTCGTGTCCGATTCGCGCCCTTTCGCGGACGGAGGACTATAGGGGCAGAGGGGCAGAGGGACTCAGCTCAGATACGCGGACAGGCCGTTTCGCGGCCGGATTAGTGTTGTTTCGTGGAAGAAGCATTCAAGGAGCCGCGTTGTTTTTTCTGGAAAAAGTCGTGTTTTGTGATATTTTCCGCTGGAAATTCCCCGCGGATCCGCCTTCTGGGAGAGCGAATCCGGGTCGATTCCGTCGTTTTTC
>JAZQZR010000024.1:0-1953 GCA_045634185.1 Bacteroidales bacterium
CGTCCATGTCTCTCAATCTCCTCCATCCTTGCAGCCTTGCGGTTTGCAAGGATGAAGTCTTCTTGTGTGATTCTTAGTTTCTTTTGTTTCATGGTTTATTCTTCTACACTGATGGCATTTTTGTTAATCAGTGTTTGCAACTCAATCATAGGGATTGGGTACGTAGCTAACGGCGTGTCGACTGTTCTAACATAAACAATACCTCTAAGTGTGCTATATGCTGCTCCAATAAAAGCTGGTAAGATGTCTGCTTTTATATTTATTTGCTGGTTGTCTCTATCTATAGAAAATGCATCTTCTAGAGTCTGTACACTATAGCTGACGATAACTGATGCAGTTAACACTGGACTATCATTATAAAGAAGTCTAACGCTTGGCTTAACAAGAATCAGATCCTCATTCATTTTCAGTAGAGTTTCCATTTTATACTGAAACTTCAGAGTAAGATCGTTCATGTTTGACAAATCTACTCCTTCAATATTGAGACTGAACTCTTCTTGGTTAATTGAATCGATTCTGTATTTAATGTTGTTTTTAGTTTCCATCTCAAATGTTTTATGTTAGTATGCCATTGCCCATTCTTGATTATAAGTAGCCCATCTTGGCTTGCGGTCTATAGCTTCAACTTTGCTACAGATTAATGACTGGACAATTTCAGTGAAGTCTCGATAAAAGACCTTTGCCATTGGGACAATTTGCGGTTCGTTGAAGGCCTCTACGGTTGCCCTGATTTTAAGATAGCTTTTACCTAATTTGGGCTGCGCCTTATCAATACATTCAAGTAATGATTTTTTGTCAAAAAGCAATGTTAGCTTTTGCCCCATTGCGATTGTTGGCATTTCTCCGTTTTCGTATAATCCATACTGATTGATTCCCATTCCTGCTATCTTGGACATGATATGGGCTGAGAATCCGTATTTGTTTCGAAGATCTTTTAGTCTCTCAGGTGATGGAATTCCATGGCGTTCGCGGTACTGCTTATAAATATCATTGAAGACCTGGGTGTCTACATCATTATTTGTGAATTCCCTTCCTGTGTCGTTGCATACAAAATAGAATCGCTTAACAGTGAACTTCTCCTTTCTAAATGTAAAAGTTTCTAATTTGTGCTTTCTGGTGACTTTGCCACCTGTAAATGGACTTATCATAATTCTTGTTTATAAGGGAAAACCATCTCAAACTTGGCTTTGTGGAATGATATACAAAAGTTGGGCGCACCATTAACTCTTGTTATGTAAATCTTAATATATATAGGTATCTTTTTCTTTTTCCCTCGTTTCTTCTTTATACCGATACCGAACATCCATACATCTCCTTCTTGGTCGTCGTAGTCGTTTTTTCCTGGTCCTTGATAATAATCAGTGGGTTCGAGATTGTATAAGTACGTTGTTCTTTCATCTGGTGGCATCTCTAAATCAAGGAGAGTTTGGAAATTCTCCTCTTTATGGCGGTCATAGTCGATGCCGAATATTTTTGATTTTGTTTTAAACTCATTTAGGAAGGCTTCAATCTCCTCTAATGTCGCTTTATTATCTGCTCCCATAGTTTTAATTTGGTTTGCAAAGGTATGAACAAACAAACAAACAAACAAATATTTTGGATAAAATCGAAACGAATTCGTTTTGATTTTGCTTGAATATTATAGGTTGGGTATAAGATTCACCGCTCTTCTGATCAACTTTCTTGGTCTCACCCGGGGCAAGAGCTACCTTCTTGAATCCCTTAAGCTCCTTCACCGGACGCTCAAGTGAAGACTCCTCGTCGCTGATGTACAGCTGCACTTAGCTTACAATAGCTGCATATCTTCTTAAAGACTTTATTCGTGGAAGTTATGTTCCGGAAGATCGTATTCAGCAGTTGCGTCAATATGACCGCCGCATCTTCGATTTGAAATAATTGGCGATTTAAATACATAAAAAGAGGCTGTTTTCTATTGTAATGTTAGAAAACAGC
>JAZQZR010000025.1:0-119390 GCA_045634185.1 Bacteroidales bacterium
AAATCTCTTTGAATAGTTCTAGATGTCATTCCGGTCTTTTGCGACATTTCATTAGCACTTAATGAAGGGTTCTCTTTGATGAGATTAAGTATAACCTGTTGTCGTTCTGTAAGTTCCTTTACGACATCTTTTACGACATCTTTTACGACATTTGCAACTTTACCTAAAGGCAGAACCAATTCCACTTCATCCAACTCGATCTTATTCTTCAGTTCAAGTTCGCCCCATTTGGTTTCTTTCCATGCTGCAATGATTTGAGGCAAGCCGGAACCGATATTTTCTCCGAATGCCACCATGCGGAGCATGTTTTGGATACGTGGGTTACGGGCTTTGGAATTCCCTCCTTCATAAATCTGCTCCAATGGCAAACGCAATAATCCTGGATTACGGAAGCAAAGCTTGTCATCATGCTTTTCAATTCGCAAGATACCAGCATCCATCATTAAATCAGCATGGATGATAGCATTCGTGAAAGCTTCACGGACAGCCTTATGTTGAGGGGTGTCATCTACTCGTTGCATACCCTCCATCCGGAAAGGTCTTGGAAGATCAAATGTCATTTTTGGCAATACTATACTGAAGAACTGATAAAGGTTGTTCTCCCAACGTCCGTCGTAGGTAAGGCGATCACTATAACGTTCTTCTCCAATAAGATTACAGAAATTCAGATAGTCCATACGGAAGTTGCCAAAGCGTTCCCTGATAGGCAGTCCCTTACCGAACATCATCAATCCAGCCAGCGATAATCCTTCTTTTCCTTCTTCCCGGTTCACAATGTATCCACCAAGATTTCGAAGGAATGATTTATCATCTATTTCGTTCCACACATGATCTGTATTCCATACACGGAACAGATTGCGATAACGATGTAACGAATCAAGATCAATATCATCCATTGTGTAGTGTTCGAGCAATATTCCGTCATTTCCATCTTCAAACGAATCACGAATCATGGCTTTCACCTGCCGTTCTTTACAATGGTAGTCTCCCTCGTGATTGCGTCTAAATGTTCCTTTGTAGATATCATTATTCAAAAAGATTGGCTTAATACTCCAATCTGCTTGAGGAACATGGATGCATACAACCTCCTTGCCATCCACATTTATAACTTCGACATCACTGTCTGAGAGGATATTTTCGTTTACTTTATTGCTATTGATAGTATTCCAAAAATCAGTAACAATCTTCCTTGAATCTTCAACACCCACAATCTGAAAGCGTTTCTGTAGATCTTTCTCCTTCAAATGTTCTACAATACCAAGCAAAATAGTTCCACCGTATGTATTTGCAAATGCAGAATACGTTTTCCATACGTCAACTGGCACATTTGATTGTGCTTTCTTACATTCCAAATTGATACGTTCTCCACTTGCCAGTAGTGCTTCTATATTAATAGATGGTACCATATATATTATAATGTATAACTGGTTCTTATTTTGATGAATTGAGTAGTTCCTTTATATCCACATCAAGCAAATTCGCCACCTGACGTAAAGTGTCAAGTGTAGGCTGTACAGTATTTGTACACCATTTAGAGACAGTGGCAGGGTCTCGACCTATTTGTTCTGCTAACCACTTTGCTGTACGTTTCTGTTCTACAAGAACTATTTTCAATCTGTTTATATCTTCCTTGCTCATGATGCAACTTCTTTGCGTTTTGTGCAAAATTACAAATATTTTCTGTAAGAAATAATTTTTTATGATGTTAATTTTAAATCTCGAAAATACAATGAAGAGCTATGTAAAACACCTAAAAACACAATCAAAAAAACAACTTGCAAAAGTAATAGGTACAACACCTGATGGTATCAAAAAGCAGTTGGACAAATTAAAAAAAGCAGGAAAGATTCGTCATGTAGGGGCGACTAAAAAGGGACATTGGGAGATTATAGGAAAATAAGTGAAGAAAAATATACAACCAATTGACTTAAATAAAATATTAATTATTTTTGCGATAATGATTAAAATCGTAAATTATATGAAGAAATATAATCGAGTAATGTTAGGTCAAGGCAGCAAATATGCCAAAATGTGTAGAGAAAACGGATATATCGGAGCTAACTTTGACATCAATGAAGACCTTTCTGATTCGCTTTATGATAACTGGAGAGATTTCAATTCCAAGTATATTCCAATATGGATGGAAAATATGCCAGAAAAATCCAAAACTTCGGCAGGACTCGCTTGCGGATTTTTATGGACAATTATAAAAGGTTTGCAAATAGGTGACATTATACTATCTCCATCTGGAGAAGGATTTTACTACGTTGGAACCATTACTAGTGACTATTATTATGTACCTAATACAGAACTTCCACACCGCAGAAATATAAAGTGGAACGATAATGTGATACAACGAAAAGACATGTCTAAAGAATTAAAGAATTCTACTGGTTCTATTGGCACATGTTGTGATATTACTAGGTACGCATCTGAAATCGAAATGCTAATAAACAACAATAAAGAAATAATCCCTATCGTAGCAACGAATGTAAAAAACATTCCACAAAAATGTTTTGACGAACGTTCATTACATAAATTATTCTGCAGTTCTCTTAGAAATAAAAACATTTATGCAAAGACTATTTTCCATGAAAAGTCTTCAACAAAATCCGACAACGCACAAAAATGGGTACACCCTGACATTATTGGAGTTGAATTCGAAGAGTTTAAAAATGATGCTACTTTATCATTGCTGAAAGCAACAGAGCCAAAAGAAACCGTACATATTTACTCTTATGAATTAAAAAAGAAAATAGAATCTGATTATCAGTTAAAGCAATGTTATTTTCAAGCATTATCCAATAGTAGTTGGGCAAATTATGGATATCTTGTCACGTTTGAAATAAACGAAGATTTAGATGAAGAAATGAAACGCTTGAATAATGCATTCGGCATAGGTATAATATTAATGCAAGCAAACGATTACAAGATTCTTTATTCTGCTCGTAAAAAAGAACTGGAATATAACACTATTGAGAAATTATGCAACCTTAACCCTGATTTCAGTACATTTATTGCCCAATTGTCAAAAGTCATAAATGCATCTAAAGAATATACAGGCGATGCAAGATTAAGCTTTGAAAAAAATTGCGATAAAATATTCGAATCAGACGAAGAAATAGAAAACTATTGTAAAGAACATAATATTCCATTCTAATCTAAAAAACAAAACCCCTCGCAGAACTTTCCACGAGGGGTTTTATTTTTAATTTTATTTATTGTTGTTTGACCTATTTCAAGGTTTTACTTGACCTCTTCAAAATCAACGTCAGTAACGTCGTCGTTGCCGTTGTTTGGATTTTGTCCGGCGTTAGGGTCTTGTGGACCGCCTTGTGCTCCGGCGTTCTTGTACATCTCTTCTGATGCTTTTTGCCAGATAGCGTTCATCTCTGCCATTGCTGCGTCGATGCCAGCGATGTCTTGTGCTTGATGTGCTGTCTTCAACTTGCCAAGTGCGCCTTCGATTTCTGCTTTCTTGTCAGCTGGCAATTTGTCGCCGTATTCCTTCATTTGTTTTTCTGTTTGGAAAATCATTGAGTCGGCAGCGTTCAATTTGTCAACGCGTTCACGTTCTTTCTTGTCAGCGTCAGCGTTAGCTTCTGCTTCTGCCTTCATTCTCTTGATTTCTTCTTCGCTCAAACCTGATGAAGCTTCGATTCTGATGCTTTGTGACTTGCCTGTAGCTTTATCTTTTGCTGAAACGTTCAAGATACCGTTTGAGTCGATGTCGAATGTAACTTCGATTTGTGGAACGCCACGTGGTGCTGGAGGAATGTTATCCAAGTGGAACTTGCCAATAGTCTTGTTTTGATTTGCCATTGGACGTTCGCCTTGCAATACGTGGATTTCAACGCCTGGTTGGTTATCGACAGCTGTTGAGAATGTCTCTGACTTGCGTGTAGGGATTGTTGTGTTAGCTTCGATGAGTTTTGTCATAACGCCACCGAGTGTTTCAATACCTAATGACAATGGAGTAACGTCGAGTAAGAGAACGTCTTTAACTTCACCTGTCAAAACACCACCTTGGATTGATGCGCCGATAGCAACGACTTCGTCTGGGTTAACGCCTTTTGAAGGTTCTTTCTTGAAGAAGTCCTTAACGATGTTTTGGATAGCTGGGATACGTGTTGAACCACCAACTAAGATAACATCGTCGATGTCGTTTACTGTCATGTTAGCGTCAGCTAAAGCTTTGCGGCATGGTTCGATAGTAGCGCGGATGAGGTCGTCGCATAATTGTTCGAACTTAGCACGTGTGAGCTTGCGAACCAAGTGTTTAGGTCCTGTTGCTGTTGCTGTGATATATGGTAAGTTGATTTCTGTTTCTGTTGATGATGACAATTCAATCTTAGCTTTTTCTGCAGCTTCTTTAAGACGTTGCAATGACATAGGATCTTTTCTGAGGTCCATGTTTTCGTCGTGCATGAATTCTTCTGCGAGCCAGTTGATGATTTTGCCGTCGAAGTCGTCGCCACCGAGGTGAGTGTCGCCGTTTGTTGATTTAACTTCGAAAACGCCGTCGCCGAGTTCGAGGATTGAGATATCGAATGTACCGCCACCGAGGTCGAATACTGCTACCTTAACGTCGTTTTTCTTCTTGTCGAGACCGTAAGCCAAAGCTGCTGCTGTTGGTTCGTTGATGATACGGCGTACTGTGAGACCTGCGATTTCGCCTGCTTCTTTAGTAGCTTGACGTTGAGCGTCGTTGAAATATGCTGGAACTGTGATGACAGCTTCTGTCACTGTTTGGCCTAAATAATCTTCAGCAGTCTTCTTCATCTTTTGAAGCACCATTGCTGAGATTTCTTGTGGAGTATATAATTTACCGTCGATGTCAATACGAGGAGTGTTGTTTGGTCCTTTTACGACTTGATAAGGTACGCGGCCGATTTCGTTAACCATCTTGTCGTATGATTCACCCATGAAACGTTTGATAGAATAGATAGTCTTTAATGGGTTTGTGATAGCTTGACGTTTTGCTGGTTCTCCGACTTTACGTTCGCCGTTGTCTGTAAATGCTACCACTGATGGAGTTGTGCGGTGACCTTCGCTGTTAGGGATAACTACTGGTTCGTTACCTTCCATAACTGCAACACATGAGTTTGTTGTACCTAAGTCAATACCAATAATTTTTGACATAATTTGTTTCTCCTATTTTTTGTTATATTTATTGTTCTTTTTATTTTCTGACACTCGTTTTGTCAATCATTATGCCAAACGTCTTTTCATGTCACAATGTTTGTTATAAAAAATAAAAAAACCACTAAAATAGTGGTTTCCATTATGTTAATATAAATTTACTTTTTCAGTTATAATCTGACATCATTATTTTCATAATGACAAAACGACATATTTTTAGTTATACACTTTGACAAATCCCCATTGTGGATAATCGCGTATCAAGGTGTTAACAGACATTTCGTTTACGTCAACCATCTTACGGCATTGTGAACGTGACGACCATATACCCATTCCGTTTTCAATATTGGTATATTCTGGTGTGTCTTGTATTGCGCCTGATGAATTTTGTATTAATATATAATTGTATAACTCCTCGCCTGTCGCTGTTATGACAATCTCAAAACCTTTGACAAAACGTTGTACCCAATCAGGGCTGTTATTGACGATGTTATTATTTGCTTCGAGTTGTTTATAGAAATTGTCAGGAGTATAAGTGACAGCCATATAATAATCGCTGCTGTTCCACAATTCATCACCTGTTCCAGAACCTAAATACCACCTCATTGTATGATATACAGTGTCTGTCTCACCTGGATTGAGCTGTCCATAATGGAAATAACCAACCACTTCGTAATAGGCAGCACGCTTAAACAGATTATTTGGTTTCCATCTTATTTGGTTAGTAGCAGACGACTCAAAACTAATATTGCTCGAAGGTCTTGTAACTGCACAATTGTTAATTGTTTCAACTGTTGATGTAATCACCACTCCGTCATTACGTCTTATTTCAAGCATATATCTTTCGTTCTCTTTCAACTTTCTTGTTGTGTAATACAAAACCTGATCTCTTCCACTATAGAAAATAGCATCTGGATCGTAAGGCTTATAAACATGACATGTGTCTAAAATCACTGTTGAATACGCATTTGGCATATCAGCGAACTTACCTGTAAGTCTGACATCCAATTTATAGTCATAATTGCTTAAATTATAATTTGGTCCGCCTTCAATGACATTGCCTACGAACGACTTGGTTATCTTCAGATAATTAGTATCTGCGTCAACATCCAGATATCCGTAAACTATAGTTGTTTCTTCGCCTTCTTCGTAAATATTCACGCCTGTCTCACAAGAGCTGAGCACGACAATTGAAAGCATCAGAAATAATATATGCAACAGATTAATTTTTTTCATATTAAATAGATTTGAGATGGGCAAAGATACTATTTTTTTGCATATTTTTGCTTTTTTAAAATAAAAGAAATGTATTTATCACATAACGTATCTTTAGTAACGACTCACGTGCTTCAAAACATGAAGAACAGAGGTGAGAAAATTGCCATGCTTACAGCATACGACTATTCTATGGCAAAGATTTTAGATGAATCAAACATTGATATTATCTTGGTTGGCGACAGTGCATCCAACGTGATGGCAGGTTATAAGACCACTCTCCCTATCACTTTGAACGAGATGATTTATCACGCTTCATCAGTATGTCGCGCAGTGAAACGTTCTTTCGTCGTTGTCGACTTGCCTTTCGGAACATACCAAGGCAACTCAAAAGAGGCTCTCAGTTCTGCCATTCGTATCATGAAGGAATCAGGTGCCAATGCTGTCAAGATGGAAGGCGGACGTGAGATAGCAGAATCCGTTGAACGCATCATCAGCGCTGGTATCCCTGTGATGGGCCACCTCGGTCTCATGCCACAAAGCATCAACAAGTTCGGCACATATATAGTTCGTGCTAAAGAAGACGAAGAAGCACAACGTCTCCGCGAAGACGCTCTTCTCTTACAGGAGAAAGGCTGCTTCAGCATCGTTCTGGAAAAGATTCCAGCAGCTCTCGCAACAGAAGTGACACAGTCGTTAAGAATACCTACTATCGGCATTGGCGCTGGCGCCGGCACCGACGGTCAGGTCCTCGTGCTTCACGATATGCTCGGCATCAGCAACGACTTCTCCCCTCGTTTCTTGAGAAGATATAACAACCTCTACGACGGCATCAAGAATTCCGTACAGGCATATATCAACGATGTGAAAGACTTCAACTTCCCTAACGAAAACGAGCAATATTAATATGAAAAAACCTATAGAGGATAGAGTGTTGTATGAAGATAATCATCTGCTGATTGTCAACAAACTGCCTTCAGAGATAGTTCAGGGCGACAAGACCGGCGATGTATGTCTTCTCGATGACGTGAAATCATATATCAAAGAAACTTACAACAAACCTGGCAATGTCTTCGCAGGATTGGTGCATCGTATCGACCGTCCTGTTAGCGGCGCCGTCATCTTCGCCAAGACAAGCAAGGCGTTGAGCAGAATGACATTAAAGATAAAAGAACGTGAGTTTAGCAAGATTTATCTCGCCATCGTAAAGAACAAGCCTCCTAAAGACGCCGATGAACTTACCAACTATATGATAAAGAACGAGTCACAAAACAAGTCATATATCGTAAGTTCCAACACCAAAGGTGCCAAACTCGCTCAGCTGAGATATCGCGTCATTGGAAGTTCCGACTCTTATTATCTTCTTGAAGTAGAACTCATCACAGGTCGTCATCATCAAATCAGAGCTCAATTGGCTCACATGGGCTGCCCTATCAAAGGCGACCTTAAATATGGTTTCCCTCGCTCCAACCCAGATGCTTCCATAAGCCTTCACGCTTATAAACTTCATTTTGAACATCCAACATTGAAGACAGCCATCGACATCAAAGCACCTAAACCATCGGGAATGCCGTGGGACGCTTTTGAAATATAGAATTCTAAAACTTTAGAACTCTAGAATTCTAGAATCTAGAGTTTTAGAGTTCTGAAAAATTCGTATCTTTGTAAGCTAATTTTCATAAAAATAAATATGTACGCTTTATTTAAAAAAGAAATAAGTAACTTCTTGAACTCACTCATAGGAATTATGGTGGTGGTGATTTTCCTTCTCATCACTGGTCTGTTCCTCTGGGTCTTCCAAAGTGACTTCAATATCATGAGTTTCGGCTATGCCAACCTCGACAGTCTCTTCATCCTCGCACCATGGGTGTTCTTATTCCTAGTGCCAGCCGTCACGATGCGTAGCTTCGCCGAAGAGAAAAGAACCGGAACCATAGAGATGCTCTTCACCAAGCCGCTGTCTGACTGGCAAATCGTTTGGGGCAAATATCTCGCAGGCGTCGTCCTCGTCCTCTTGGCATTAGTACCGACATTCATTTATTTCTTCTCCATCTATCGTCTCAGCCTCCCTGTTGGCAATGTCGATACCGGCGGAATCTGGGGTTCATACATCGGACTCTTCTTCCTCAGCGCTGCTTTCGTCTCTATAGGACTTTTCTGCAGCTCTGTCACCAACAACCAAATACTCGCATTCTTGCTGTCAGTGTTCTTATGCGGATTCCTCTACATAGGATTCGACATGATTTACTCTATGGCTTTGTTCGGCAGCGTTGATTTGTTCATACAACATCTCGGCATGTCGTCACACTATAGCTCTTTAAGCCGCGGCGTTATCGACACTCGCGACATTCTTTATTTCATAAGTCTGATTGTTTTATTCTTGTCAATGACTAAGCTAGTCTTGTCAAGCCGTAAATGGTAAAAGGAGGTGATGATGAAAAACGAACGTAAGAATCTAAAGAAAAATCAGCTTATCACATTCGCCATCACATTGGTGATTATCATCGTTGTCAATGTCATCGGCTCATTCATCTATACACGTTTCGACCTCACCAGCGAAAAACGTTACACACTCTCCGACACCTCTAAAGAAATTTTAAGAAACCTCGACGACTACGTATATTTCAGAATATACCTCGAAGGCGAGTTTCCTGCAGGTTTCAAGAAATTAAGAAAAGAGACAAAAGAAATGCTCGACGAATTCCGCGCTTACAGCAAATTCATCGACTACGATTTCATCAATCCATCTGAAAGCAACGACGCTGCAGAGAGAGCTGAGACTTACAAGATTTTGTACCAAAGCGGCCTCAACCCAACAGAACTCGCCATACAGAGCAAAGACGGCGCTCAACAGATTGTGATTTGGCCTGGCGCATTGGTAAGTTATCAAAACAAAGAAATGCCTCTCGACCTGCTCGACACACAGGTAGGCAAGTCATCAGAAGCAGCATTGAACAACTCTGCTCAAAACCTTGAATACAAATTCATAACTGCTATCAAAGACCTCTCTCAACTCAAGAAGCCTAGCGTAGCTTTCATCGAAGGTCACGGCGAATTGAATGAGAATGAGGTTCACGACATCACAAAAAGTCTCTCAAAGAAATATAACGTAAGCAGAGTAGCTATCAACGAACAGATTACCTCTCTTAACAGAAGGACTGAGACTCAAGACAGCAGCATCTTGATCAATTCCAACTACGATGCTATCATCATCGCTAAACCTACAAAACCATTCTCTGAAAAAGACAAATTCATCATCGACCAATATATCATGCGCGGCGGTAAAGTCTTGTGGCTCGTCGACCCTGTATTCGCTACTATGGACAGCCTCCAAAGCTCTGAATCGACGATGGGCAACACGCTCAACCTCAACCTCGATGATATGTTCTTCAAATATGGAGTGAGACTCAACAAGAACCTTCTCCTCGACTACAACTGCGCAGCCATCGCTTTAAGAACAGGACAGATGGGCGGCCAGGCTCAAATAGAATATTTCAGATGGTATTACTTCCCTCTGTTGAACGCAGCGTCAAACAACAACATCGTCAAGAACATCAACCCTATAAAAGCTGATTTCGCCAGCTCCATCGAACCAGTCATCTCCGACTCTGATGTTCAGAAGATTCCATTGTTGAAGACATCTGATTATACTAAAATATCACCTGCTCCGGTATTCATCTCACTCAGCATGTTACGTCAAGCTCCCGACCAACGTATGTTCTCACAAAAAGGTCAGAACGTGGCATATCTGCTGAAAGGTCAGTTTGAATCACTTTATGCCAACAGAATGACAAGTGCTATCATGGAGTCGGAAGAGATAGGATTTAGAACAAGCAGCGAACCAACATCAATGATTGTGGTTGCTGACGGCGACATCACTCGCAACCAGTTCCATATCCCTAAGGGCTACCCTCTCCCTCTCGGCTTCGACCAATACACACAAATCACATACGGCAACAAAGACTTCATCGAGAATGCTGTCAGCTATCTCGTCGATGGCGAAGGCCTCATAGGTATCAGATCACGCGAGTTGAAGATTCGTCTCCTCGATATGAACAAAGTAAACAACAATATCTTACTTTGGCAAATCGTTAACGTAGTGGTACCAAGTGCTATCGTCGTAATATTCGGTTTCATCCTAGCTATCATTAGAAAAAGAAAATTCACAAAATAAAAAAATATGAAAAAGAATCGTATTGCTATAATAATAACATCTATCTTAATCATCGTAGCTGGCGTCCTTTTATGGAACAACAGATATTTAACAACTTTAAGAGGCGACGCCTACGACTTCACAGTACGCGACACCGCATCAATAACACGAATGTTTTTCGCTGACAAGAGCGGCAACCAAGTGTTGTTAAACAGAACAGAAAGCGGATGGAAAGTCAACGACCAATATGACGCTCAGCCTGTCATGATTGACAACATCCTTTACACTCTCGACAAGTTAAGAATAAAAATGCCAGTGTCGTTGGCATCACACGACAACGTCATCAAACGTATGGCAGGTACCAACACCAAAGTCGAGATTTATCAAATCGTTCCAAGAATCAACTTATTTAATAAGGTGAAACTTTTCCCACACGAGAAACTCACCAAAGTATTCTATATCGGCGACGTGACACAAGACAACAGCGGAACATACGTCCTGAAAGAAGGCGCCGACAAAGCTTATATCGTTCACCTCCACGGATTCAGAGGATTCATCAGCTCTCGTTTCTCTGCCAACCCTGAAGACTGGCGCGACCATAAGATTTTCTCATACAACATCAACGATATCAGCTCTGTTAAACTGGAATTCAACAACCAGCCAGAGAAGAGCTTCGTCTTGAATGAGATAGGTCAATATTTATATGAGATGAAAAATCCTCACGACGGTTCTAACATCGACTTCGATACTATCCGCGTTCTTAACTTACTCACCTCTTTCAAAGACGTACGTTTTGAAGCATTCTTGACAGACATAGCAACAGAACGCCGCGACTCTATCATCAACTCTCCTTATCAGGAACGCCTCACTCTCGTGACAAAAGACGGAAAAGAAAACGTCATAACAACTTATACAATGAAAATCAATGCCGACGCCTTCGGTTTCTACGAAGAAGACTGGGACGAAGACCCTGACCATAAATACGCTTATCTTGAAAACAACAAAGAACTTGTCATGATTCAAGACTTCGCATTCGGCAAACTGCTCAACCCAGCAGAATATTACAAGAAAGGTTATGTAGAACCACAAAGAAAAATATTCATCGAAGAATTAGAGGAGATACCAAGCAGCAGCAGTCTTCCTTTCTAAGACTACATAAATATGCATAAAAAAGTCCGTGTCAGACGTCTGACACGGACTTTTTTCTTTTAGATACTTCTATTTAGATAATCTGAATAATCGGAAGGTTCACCTTTATAATCTTTTCCGAATAGCATCGAGTTGACCAGGAAGTCGGCTGATGCTCTGTTACATGCTGTAGGCACATCATAAAGCACACTTAATCTTAAGAGCGCCTTGACATCAACGTCGTGAGGCTGACTTGTCATAGGATCCCAGAAGAAGATGAGATAGTCAATCTTACCTTCAGAGATGAGAGCTCCTAACTGCTGGTCGCCACCTAAAGGACCAGATTTCAATCTGTTGATATTAGGCAAGACTGCAGAAAGAATCTTACCTGTTGTTCCAGTAGCATAAAATTCGTTACCGATAAGTTTGTCGGCATGCTCAGTGACCCAATTCAAGAGGTCTGTCTTTTTTGCATCATGCGCAACGAGAGCTATAGTTTTCATATTATATCTGTTTTATATTTGTTTAACAATAAACTTTACTTGTCGTCTTGTTGTCCTGTAGTCTTGTTGACTTTAACAGGAAACATCTTCCTAAGTCTCAGCAATAATTTTCCGGTATGACCGCCTGCAACAACCAATGTCACTGAGACAATAACCAGAATCAATCCTAAAATGATGCGAGGCGTCAATACCTCATCAAAGACAAGCACCCCGAAGAACACCGCCGTCACCGGTTCCAAAACGCCGAGTATCGCTGTAGGTGTCGAGCCTATACATTGTATTGCTTCTGTTGTACATATCAAAGATATTATCGTAGGGAAGATTGTCAGTGCCAGGACATTAAACCAAAGATACCATTGTTCAGGCGACGGAGTGTAAAGTTGTCCGCTTATCAAAGCCTTAGCTGCGAAGATAACCCATCCTACTGCAAGGACGTACATGGTGAGTTTTATCGTCGCCATCTTTCCTATTCGCGATTTATTCACAAAGACAATATATAAAGAATATGACAGAGCAGAACCGAAGACAAAGAGTACGCCTTTGGTGCTTACGACTGCACCCTCGCCGCTATTGCACAGAAGCACAATCCCGATAAGAGCGACAGCGATGCAAGCCATCGTCTTCTTTGATATCTTTTCCTTAAAGAAGATAAACATAATCAAAGCTACAATAATAGGATAGATGAATAGTATCGTCGAGGCGATGCCCGCATCCATGTGGTTGTAACTTGAGAACAATGTTATCGACGACAGGGCGAACAATACACCTAATATAATTAATGGCATGACATCGGCTCTTTGTATCGAGAAATCGCGACGGCGCATCTTGAGCATCACCGCCAGGATTGGTATCGCAAACAGATAACGGAAAAACAAGACGGAATACAAATCCATGCCGCCCTCATAAAGAGGCAGAGCAAACAAAGGATTCATTCCGTATGTGGCAGCAGAGATGGCTGCTAAAACATATCCCTTTACTTTTGTGTTCATATCAAAAAAAATAGATTGCAAAAATAGATTTTTAAATCGAAAAAATTGATAGCAGTATCGTTTTTTTTTATAGGAATCTGTTGTTAATTCTTCAAAAAATATATTATCTTTGTGAAGTTAAAAATTATAAAAATGAAACTAAAAACATCATATCTCGGTTTAGAAATCAAATCTCCTATCATTGTCAGCAGTTCAACTTTGACAGGCAGTGTAGAAAGCATTAAACATTGTGCAGAAGCAGGAGCTGGTGCCGTTATCCTCAAATCTATTTTCGAAGAACAAATCTTATCGGAAATCAGAAGAGAAGAGAGATACACCGACAACGAAATCTACGACCTTTATCCTGAAGCACAAGAATATCTCAACACATTCATGCGTGGAACTGAAATCGAGATTTATGAGAAATTAGTTCGTGAATCGAAGAAGAGCGTCGACATCCCTATCATTGCGAGTGTCAACTGTTCAACCGACGGCGAATGGACCAGCATCGCAAGAGAACTTCAAGACGCAGGCGCCGACGCCATCGAACTTAACATCGCCATCTCCGCTTTCGACAGAGACCTCGACCCAAGAAAAATCGAAGAGGAATATGTTAACATCCTTAAAGATGTCGAGAAAAACATCAACATCCCTGTCTCAGTGAAACTCGGCGACCACTTCACCAATATCAGCCGCATGGCATTCAGCCTCACAAAAGCAGGCGCTAAAGGACTGGTACTCTTCAACAGATTCTACAACCCTGACATCAACATCGAAAAGATGAAAGCTGTCCCTGGCAACTCAATATCAGCACCGGAAGAAAACCACAACACCTTACGCTGGATTTCTCTCCTCTCATCACAAGGATTGCCATGTGAACTTTCTGCTTCAAGAGGTGTTTATACAGGTGAAGACGTAGTGAAACAAATCCTCGCCGGAGCTAAGACAGTACAAGTCTGCAGCACCTTATATCGCAACGGCATTGACTATATCAAACAGATGAATGCCGACGTAGAAGCTTGGATGGACAGACACAACTTCAGCAATGTTGAAAACTTCAGAGGCATTGTAAATAAGAAAGAAGACATCAACGTTGTAGAACGTCTTCAATATTTAAGAAGAAATTACGATATACATTAATATATTATTGTTTAACTTTAAAAAATTAGAAATATGAAAAAATATGTTTGCGATGTCTGCGGTTATGTTTATGACCCAACAGTAGGTGACCCAGATAACGGAATTCAACCAGGTACATCTTTTGAAAACTTACCAGAAAGCTGGACATGTCCTCTTTGCGCAGTAGGAAAAGAAGACTTCTCAGTAGAAGAATGATATGAAAAAATAAATCGACAATATCATCAATACGCATGAGTTTATAGACTCGTGCGTATTTAATTTGTCGGGAAAAAGAGAAAATTGAATAAACTTTAACTAAAAAATACTAATATGCTAAAAATCAACTTAACCGATGATATTTTCTATGTCGGCGTTAATGACAGAAAAACAGAACTATTTGAAAACCACATGGAACTTCCTAACGGAGTTTCCTACAACTCATACCTCATCGTTGATGATAAGGTAGCTCTCATCGACCCTGTTGAAGTCAGCTTCATGGCTGAATTCCTCTTCAAGATCAAGAGCATACTCGGTGACCGCAAGATAGATTATCTCGTCATCAACCACGACGAACCAGACCACAGCGGCGCTGTACGTGCCATCGTACAAGAATACCCTGAGGTTGAAGTCATCGGCAATGCAAAGACATTCGCTCCTCTCGAAGCATTCTACGGACCATTGAACAACAAGAAAATCGTTGCAGAAGGCGAGACATTATGCCTCGGCAAACATACACTTCAGTTCTTCATGGTGCCAATGTGCCACTGGCCAGAATCAATGGTGACTTACGAACAAACCAACAAGATATTATTCTCTAATGACGCTTTCGGCGGTTTCGGAGCTCTCAACGGATGCATCTTCGACGATGAAGCCAACCTCGATTTCTACGAAGACGACATGCGTCGTTATTATGCCAACATCGTTGGTAAAGTCGCTGGTCAAGCAGTGAAGGCAGTACAAAAACTCGGACCTCTCGACATCAAGATGATAGCTCCATCACACGGTTTGGTATGGCGCAGCAACTTGCAATGGGTTCTCGAGAGATACGTTAAATGGAGCACTGGCGAAAACGAAGAAGGCGTCGTAATCGCTTATGGTTCAATGTACGGCAACACAGCTCTCATGGCCGACATCATCGCTCGCGGCGTAGCAGAAGCTGGCGTTAAAAACATCAAGATTTATGACGTCGCTAAGACAGAAGTGTCACACATCATCGGCGACATCTGGAAATATAAAGGCTGCGTTATTGGTGCCTGCGCTCACTACGGCAGCGTATTCCCTAACATGACTTTATTGTTACACGAGCTCACAGAGTTCAAGCCTAAGAACAAAGTCTACGGCGTGTTCGGCGGCATGAGCTGGGGCGGCGGCGGCGTTAAATATATCAACGGCGTAGTCGAGAAAAACCAATGGGAATGCCCAGTTGAATCTGTTGAAGTGAAAGGCGCTCCTTATCGCCCAGAAGACGTAGAGAGACTCTATAATCTCGGCAAGGCAATTGGTGAAGCAGTGAAGAATAATTAGAAATTAGGAATTAGGAATTTGTAGAGACGTATCAATGAACACATCTGAAGATAAACACGATGTTCATTGCTGCGTCTCATTATATAATTATAATAAACATATATATAAGAAAAAGAAATATTAAATAATACATATTATTTTAATCTAGTGTTTGCTATTTATTCGGTATCATTCTGAAACCTGAGAAATTTTAGAACAATTATACCTGCGAATAAGTTGTAAATGCCTACGTCATTGTGGGCTTACTTATCCGGTATAATAGGCAATCTCAGGGCCTCAGAATGTGGATAATGTAGAGTCCACTTTTTTTGTGCCTTGATAAAAGTCTGTTATATAGTAAGTGGTGACACGATAAATGTAGGTGTATGAAAGAAATTCATATTGGTAACTTAATTCGTAATGAATTGAGAAGACAAGCAAAAACAAACAATTGGCTTGCCGAACAAATTGGTGTCACACCACGGACTGTGAATAAAATATTTTCAAAAATAGTTATTGACACGGCACAGTTATTACATATCTCAAAAGCATTAAACCACGACTTCTTCAAATATTATTCTGAAAGTTTGAATGATTAGTAGTCCAATTTGGACCATTGCCCGTTTTGGACTATCGTTTATATATTGCAAAAAATACTATATCATATTTTTGTAAAAAACTAATTTTTCAATTATTAAACTTTATAATAATCGTCCGGAATTTTTACCGGACAGCAATGGTGAATTATGAAACAACAAATCTCAAATCTGAGCAAGCTGACCGATCTGCATATGTTTCTGAATGAAATTGACAGGGAATATGGAAGCAAGATTGCATACAGATACCATGTCGAGAACATGATAGTAGACAAGACCTATTCGGAACTGACGCATGATGTGAAATCCATTGCTTCGTGGATGGTGAACAAGGGTTATTACGGAAAGCATATTGCCATAATCGGTCCGACCAGCTATAAGTGGGTTGCAACCTTTCTTGGCATAATCTGCAGTGCAAACATTGTGCTCCCTATCGACAGGCTGCTCTCTAGAAAAGAGATAATGAATATATTTGAATCAGGTGATGTAGATGTAGTGTTCGCTTCTGATGACTTTGAAGATCTGCTGCAGGAGATAGAGAAAGATAAAGACAACAGGAGAGATGTGGTACGCTTCGATGGTGATGATTTTCATGATATACTTGCAACATCACCAGTTCAGCTTCCTGCTCCCGATCCAGACTCCCTTGCTGAAATACTTTACACGTCAGGAACTACCGGTATCAGCAAAGGTGTCATGCTCTGCCAGAAAAACATTACGGCAAATATGTCGGAATATTACAGAATGAATATTCTCGAAAACATCAGTTGCCCTCCAATTGCATTGTCGGTATTACCGGTTCATCATACATATGAACTTACTATAGGACATTTGGGAATGCTTTGTCGTGGTATTACAATATGTATCAACGACCATCTTGAAAATATACTGGCAAACATCAATACGTTTAAACCCTCTATCCTCCTTGTTGTACCTGCCATAGCCGAGGCTTTCTATAAAAAAATTCAAGATGGTATGGCTTCGGCGGAAAACAGACGTAAGGTCGCATTCGCGAAGAAATTGAGCAGACTGCTCAAGCGCTTCAATATTGACATAAGGAGAAAACTTTATAAAAGCGTATTGGACAAGTTTGGAGGTAATTTCTCGAGTATTGTTGTCGGTGGTGCAGCTCTCCGTCTTGAAGTTGCAGAGATGTTCGACGAATTGGGTATAAACATATATCAGGGATATGGTCTTACTGAATGTGCTCCTTTGGTCGCAACGAACTATCCGAAGGCAAACCGCCTTGGGTCAGTCGGTCAACCGATTGCATGCATGAAGGTAAAGATTGAAGACGAGGAAATCCTTACCAAAGGTGATTGTGTCATGCTCGGTTACTACAAGAATCCGGAAGCCACAGCTGAGGTGATTACAAAGGATGGATGGTTCCGCACAGGTGATTTGGGCTATCTGGATGAAGATGGGTATCTGTATATTACTGGACGTAGAAAGAATCTGATAATTCTCGCAAATGGTAAGAATATTTATCCAGAAGAACTGGAATCGCTTTTGATGACAATTGAAGGAGTCAAGGATGTCATGGTATATGAGCGTAACGGTAAAATATGTGCTGCTATTTATCCTTCCGACATCAATGATGCTGGTGTGATAAACTCTATCAAAAGAGGTTTGCATGAATGTAATTCAGATCTTCCGTCATATAAGAAGATTGTAGCATATGATTTCATACCGAGAGAGTTCCCTAAAACCACTACTCTTAAAGTGAAGCGTAAGGAAGCCTTGCAGATGATTGATATGCTTATCCAGAAGAACTCTGAAGAGTATGTGCCGCCGACCACGCCCGTGCAGAAAAAAATCGTTTCTGCATTTGAGGAAATACTCGGCCGCTCAAGAATCAGTATCAAGGATGATTTCTTTGATATGGGTGGCGACAGTCTAGCAGCAATGGAGACTGCCTTGGTTTTAGGGATACAGACGCAAGACCTTTATACACATCCTACAGCTGAACTGCTGGAAAAACATCTTACCTCAGCAGATTCCGATAGAGTGGAAGATGATGTGGTTGATGTCAATGAATTATTACGCCGCGACGCAAATCTGGATTCTGATTTAGAACCACAATGCATTCTTCTTACCGGTGCGACAGGATTTTTAGGGTCTCATATACTTAGAGAACTGAATGAACGGAATGCTACCGTCATCTGTCTGGTGAGAGATTATTTGAAGTTGAACCGTATTCTAAAGTATTACTTCCCGGAAGAAAAGAGCAGCATTCATTATGTTATAGTCGAAGGTGATGTTGAAAAACCGAAATTAGGGCTTTCCGACGAGATGTATGCGAATCTGGTCGAACGTGTAGACATGGTAATACATACGGCGGCAAAGGTAAGTCATGCAGGACATTATGAAGATTTCGAACGCATTAATGTGATCGGTACTCAGAATGTGATTGAGTTCTGCAAAGAGTCAGGAGCAGTATTGCAACATACATCAACAGCGAGTGTGAGCGGTTCAGGAACAGTCGAGCAAAGATTGCAGGATGTGGAATTCAATGAATTCTGTCTGAATATCGGTCAGAAGTATAAGCAGAATGTGTATATCCATTCAAAATACAAAGCGGAAGAACTAGTGCTGATTGCGAGAAGTGAGGGTCTTAAGGCTAACATTTTCCGTATCGGCAACTTGACATGGCGGATTCACGATGGTAAATTCCAGATAAATGCTGGAAGCAACGGGTTTGTACAACGTATCAGAGGAGTTTTGAAGTTAGGAATATATGGGGAACAGATTGCAGATTATACTATCGACTTTACCCCGGTTGATGCATGCGCACGAGCCTATGTCGAATTGTGCTTCCATAAAAAAGTTAATAATGTATATCACATGTACAACCACCATACTTATTCCATTAAGACATTGAGTAAGATGTATTCGTTCAGAATAAGGAAAGTATCTCAGAGCGAATTTGAGAAAAAATTGAGGGTTTGTAAAGACGATAAAGATGTTGCAGTACTTGGATTTTATAATTCTATGGCAGCAGTATCAAGAGAAATCCCGATAAGTTCCGATTTCACCATAAACGAACTTAGGAAACTAGGATTCAGATGGCCAAAGATAGGACTCTGTTATCTTCGCTTTCTGAAGGAGATATAATGCCCAGTTGAATCTGTCGAAGTGAAAGGCGCTCCTTATCGCCCAGAAGACGTAGAGAGACTCTACAATCTCGGCAAGGCAATTGGTGAAGCAGTGAAGAATAATTAGAAATTAGGAATTTGTAGAGACGTATCAATGAACACATCTGAAGATAAACACGATGTTCATTGCTGCGTCTCTTATAATATATAATTATAAAAAAGAAATATTAAATAGCAGCACGGTAAACGTAGTTGCATTCTATCTCTAAAATCAATCAATACAACCTCCGTTAATAGAATTAAACATCTTATTAACGGAGGTTTTTGTTATTAAAAATGTTCAATTCTATCTCCAAAAATGTTCAAATCTCCATCTAAAAATGTTCAATTCTCTACTTGTTTATCTTTGTAAAACTACGAGATTCTGATTTTTTTTAATCTTCTAAAATATTTATATTTACAATTCGTTATCTAAATGATTATTAATTAAACTCTAATTTATTATGAAAAAACTATCATTATTACTAACATTATTTGTCTTAGCACTATCATTCACTTCTTGTGACAAAGAAGGCGTTTACAACCCAAACAAAAAAATCAGCAAAAGCTATCTTGACACCGGCGAAGGGAAACAACTCACTTCATCATGGAACTGGAACGGCAAAATACTTAGAACCATAGATTATTACGACTTGATTAGCGGAGAGATTGCCTATACTCATATATTCTCATATAACGACAAAGACCAGATCGTCTCTATTTCTGATATTACAAATAATCTGACAACGAAATATTTTTATTACGGTAACAGATTCGATAAAATCGTATCATATCATAATGACGAGGTTAGCGAAATTTATTTATTCGAATATGACGATAATAAGTTATCCGAAATAAAAGTTGTTGAAAATGGTTTATTTAAAAACACCAATAACACATTAAATCCTCTCAAATTCATATTGCCAGAAGAATCATTGGAAGTCATCAACAAGAGTGTGCTTAAAGCACAAGAGACTCGCAGATTGGGTGGATATGAAATTGATATTGAATGGTTAGGCAACAATATCTCAATGGTGGAGATAGAATACAGCGACAATCATACTGAAAAAATGATGTTCAAATATGACAATATGCAGAATCCTTTCTGCGATTTATGGACGTCCCCAACAGGTATGGTCTCTGGCGGTCAAGCAAGCAAAAACAACGTTACAGAAATGACACATATCGTATCGCTTTTTGGAATACAAGATATAGATCTAGAGACATATCTTTATACCTACGACGGAAAATTCCCTGTAAGCAAAAGCGATGAAAATTTCAACTATAAGTTTTATTACGAATACGAATAATTATTTCAAATCAAGCCATAAAAAAACTGCTCCTAAAATCTGGGAGCAGTTTTGTTTATTTTATAGTGTAATTACCAATTCTCTACACCATACACTCTAAACTCTACACTAATTATGCTTTTTCGAATTGTTGTAAGAATCTTACGTCGTTTTCGAAATATAATCTTAAGTCGTTGACTTGATATTTAAGCATTGCAATACGTTCAACGCCCATACCGAAAGCGAAACCTGTGTAAACTTCTGGGTCGATGTTGCAAGCTTTCAAGATGTTAGGGTCGCAGATGCCGCATCCTAAGATTTCTAACCAGCCTGTATGTTTACAGATGTTACATCCTTTACCGCCGCAGATGTTACATGAGATATCCATTTCTGCTGATGTCTCTGTGAATGGGAAGTAAGAAGGACGGAAACGAACCTTTGTGTCTTCACCGAAATATTCTTTCACGAAGTGGAACAATGTCTGTTTCAAGTCAGCGAAAGAAACGTCTTTATCGATATACAAGCCTTCTATTTGGTGGAAGATACAGTGAGCGCGAGCTGAGATTGCTTCGTTACGGAACACTCTTCCTGGAGCGATGATACGGATAGGAGGCTGACCTTGTTCCATAGCGCGAACTTGTACGCTTGATGTGTGAGTACGGAGCAATACGTCTGGATCCTTGCTGATGAAGAAAGTGTCTTGCATATCGCGTGCAGGATGGTCAGGAGGGAAGTTCAATGCTGTGAAGCAATGGAAGTCGTCTTCCACTTCAGGACCTTCGCTGATGACAAAACCCAAACGCTCAAATATATTGTTGATTTCTTCTCTAACTATCGACAATGGATGACGAGCGCCTTTCATTGCATCGACAGGTAAAGACAAATCGAGGTCGGTGCTAGTCTCACTCTGTGTATCGAACTGTTGCATTTGTTCATCAAACACTTCCTGTGCTCTGTTCTTCAATTCATTAAGCTGCATACCGATTTCTTTACGCATCTCAGGAGCAACTTGTTTGAAGTCGGCGAACAATGCTGGGATAACACCTTTCTTGCTGATATATGTGACTCTGAAGTTTTCTAAAGCCTCTTTGCTTTCTGCTTTAAAAGAGTTAATCTCTCCTAAAATCTGAGCTATTTTTTCTTTCATCGTTATATATTTTAAGTCAACAGACAACGGACAACAGACAACAGTTTTTTGCCAATTGTCATTGTTAATTATTATTTTAAAATTTCGATAGACATAACAACAGGTTCTACTGGAACGTCCATATAACCTGTCTTAACTTTTGCGATAGCGTCAACTATTTCAAGACCTTCAACGACTTCGCCGAAGACTGTATATTGACCGTCTAAGTGAGGAGTACCGCCAACTGTTGTGTAAGCTTCAACTTGTTCTGGAGTGAATGTCAAACCATAACGTTGTTTGTACATTTCGATATGTGCTTCTGTCAGAACTTGACCTTGAACGATATAGAATTGGCAACCGCTTGAAGCTCTTTGTGGGTTTACTTGATCGCCTTGACGTGCTGCTGCTAATGCGCCTTTTTTGTGGAAATGGTTAGCACGGAATTCTGCTGGAATTGTATAACCTGGATCAACGCTGCCATCTTGGTTGTGGCCGCCTTGAATCATGAAGTTGTTGATTACACGGTGGAATGGTGAGTTGTTGTACCAACCTTCGTTAATCAATTTTATAAAATTATCTCTATGTAATGGAGTGTCGTTGTATAATTTAACTGTGATGTTACCTTTTGTAGTCTTGATTAAGACTAATGTTTCTTTTTCTTGTGCTTGTGCTGTCATACCTAATAAGATACAAATTATTAAACAAATTTTTTTCATAATTAATCGTCTATTCGTGAGTAAATAAGTTCTAATTTCATTTTATATTCATCTATCGGACTATTTGGACCATGGAAAATCCAGCGTTTTGCGTTGTATGCGCCAGCGTATGTATAGATGTAAAGTCCGTAGTTTTCAGCATCAGGTCCTGCAAGAATAAGGTCTTGTACATATTCAGAAATTCTGAACCACACCTGGTCTGTCTTAGGATCGTAATATCCTCCGAAATAACTTGTTCCGACCAATTGGTCAGGCAATATTCCGTATGAACCGTCTGCATTTGCCTTAACAACAACCAATTGAACTGGTTGGTTAAATATCGCTGTATCGTTTGTAACGCCGTTTATCAAATCGTTAGCTCCTGTAAGAATAAGTTTAGCTTCATTGACAAGAACGTTGGTATTCATATCTTTTGCCCATTGTGCCAGATTTGGGAAGACCAATTTTGTTCTCACACCAGCTGTTGATTGAGCATAGAGATATTCTGTTGCTGTGTCATTGAATATGATAGGAGCCTGTGCTGCTGAATAATCGTGATCGAAGTGATTGAAACGAATATATTTATCACTGACGTTGAAATCATAGAATGTGGTATCGTAGTCGTTGTGATAATAAACTCTCATGTAAGACTTTGTATTGAGCAAGTTGAAATAACAGATTGAACCTGTTCCTGCCACTGGTTCGCATGAGAAGCGAAGACCTTTGAAGTAATTCATGAAGTCTGTGTTTGAAGCGAAATCGCTTTCCATGAATTTATCGCCAAGAGCGACATTGATAGGCATTTGCAAAACATTATAACCTACCGTATCGGTGCCATTGATAAATGTCTTTGTCTTAGGACGAGGAGTGAAAGTATAGTTAGCCCATTCTTCGCCAACTTCATAGGATGTATTTGAGTAATAGATGGCAGAATCGCCAGCCATATCCTGAGTCACTTCGTGTATTCTTAATGTCAATGGAGTGAGAGTGTCGCCGTAGTAACCAGAATACAATATCTGCATCACGATAGAGTCGGCTGTTGCGCCTTCGCCCCATTGCAAGCTGTTACTTGTCAAGCCTATCTGAGTATAGAAGCTAAGGTTGGAATTACCGAAATGAGGGTCGTTGAGGTCGCCCACCAATGCCAATGCTGCCGACTTGGTGCTAAGAGAATCGACGCGTTGCACTTCAGCTACTATGTTTTGACTTCCAGAAAATTCGACCTGAATATTGCTGCTGTCAGGCAATAATGATTCGCCTATCTGTTGTGGTTGTTTTCTACATGATGCAAAACCAATCAACAATAATAACGAGACTAAGATGAAATGTTTTGTTTTCAAAGTATTAGTTTTTTTCTTTTAACAAATTATCGTAAAAATCGTTATATGCATCAACGTAATTTTCTGGAGATTGGTATTCAAGAACCGGTTTTTTTGTAGAATTAACATATTCCACAAGTTCAGGGTTTATCTTTTCGCTTCCGTAAATGACAGCGTCAGAGAAGTCGATAGCCGTTTTCATGATATTGACATAGTCTGCATCTTTAAGATGTTTGACATCTTTA
The DNA here is from genome assembly GCA_045634185.1 of Bacteroidales bacterium. Lineage (GTDB taxonomy): Bacteria > Bacteroidota > Bacteroidia > Bacteroidales > F082 > Limimorpha. The sequence goes on from JAZQZR010000025.1 coordinate 24,136, forward strand.
GGAGCTATTCCTGGCAATTTCATCTTCTTGTCATAACCAGCGCGGAATGACTCTGAGAAATCTTCGTCATAAAGAGAATAAACTATCTTTGTCTCGCTGAACAAAGGATTGTCTTTGAAAGCCTTCTTGATGTAAATAGGGATAAGCGACGACATCCAACCATGGCAGTGGATAATGTCAGGAGGCCAGTTAAGCTTGCGTATTGTTTCGATGACACCGCGTGAGAAGAACACTGTGCGGTCGTCGTTATCTTCGAAGAACACACCATTTTTATCGGCAATTGTCGACTTACGTTTTGTAAAGAAGTCGTCATTATCGATAAAATAAATTTGCATTCTTGCCTTCTGGATAGAAGCGACTTTAATGATTAAAGGATGGTCTGTATCGTTTATGATCAGGTTCATACCTGAGAGGCGAATCACCTCATGCAATTGATTGCGGCGCTCGTTGACATTACCGAAGCGTGGCATAAAGATTCTAATTTCCTTACCTTTCAATTGAATGCCTTCTGGGAGATTACGACCGATAAGAGACATCGGTGATTCCTCTAAATAAGGCGTGATTTCCTGATGAACAAATAATACCTTTGTCTTTTCCATATTTGACATTTTACAAGAATACAAAATTAAGCAAAAATTTTTGATTTATGGAAGAAAAATTTGAGATTTTTGAAAATATTTGACAAAACAATCCCAATAGTTGAGAAAAGCACCAAACATATTGATAAATATTCCGATGATGTTATTCTCAAAAAAAATAACGCCTGCCATGATAATATCATCACTGCGTATCCTCGAAAACGGACATTCTCTCCGCCCAACTGAAACATGTTAAACATGGAAGGTATGGGAAACCCTAAGTAAAACAACAACTGCCTAAGAAATCAGGCAGTTGTTATTATATTATTTGATTTCCATAATGATAGTTTAAGCATCATAAGATTATCATTCTTTTGATGTAATATTTATTCCGTAATACAGATGAGCCTTGAAATCTATTCCCTCACCACTTTTGCGACATTTACGTTTCCTTCAATATCTTTTACCATTAAGATATACATTCCCGATGGAAGATTTGCCATGTCGATTTCGTTAGTATTGAATCTACCAACACTTTGTCCTTGTGTATTATAAATCTCCACTGAATTTACGTTTACATTCTCTATCATTATCTTACCATTCGTTGGATTAGGATGAACATTCAGCGTTGAATGTGTTTCTGCCATCTCATCTATAGAAACATATTCAATACAAAGCAATTCCGACTCAACATCGCCATATACAGCAGTCACACAATATTGGATGTCTGAAAAAGATGAGAGCAAATCCAAATAATATGTAATAACAGGTTCTTGAATGCTTTTTACGAGAATGTCATTAGCATAGACATTATAGCCTGTCAACCGAGGTTCTTCATATAAGTTTTTTTGACTTCCTTCTTCGTTTTCTATTATCGCCTGAATACTAAAATTTTTTGATGGAATTAAATCCTCCCAATCATTATTTCCAACTTTATACCAATTCCTTTCCTCCATTTTATAATCATAGCCGTTGTCAACAGGAAAAACGTTATAATCGCTTCCATCTGAAGAAAAACCAACCCATAATTCTTTATCAGCTTCAATATAAATATCGTTCTTTACTTCCACATAATTCCAAGTTCCATTATTATAATCACTAATAACAAGATCTTTATTATCAAGTTCTTCTTCATATATCAATACAATTTCATCACCAATTTTATTCCATATTTTTACGGCATGAATATTTTCGTTCGATAATGGGACAAAACCTATTTTTTTTACTTTCCAACCGACATATTCGGCGATGTCATCTGTTGTAAATCTATGAGCAGCATCTCTATCTTCAGGAACACCTATAGCAAAGGCATTAATGGAACATCCATTCGACCACGACAGAAGCTTTTCTTTCAAATTTACCGAAGCCGGCACTTTCCATGTTAACAAATTATAAAAACTATCACCATATACATCAAAACAAGCAATATTTAGACTATCAATAGGCATGATTGTATTCTCTTTTTCAATATTTACACTATCTATCTTATTTCCAACAATAGTGTTCAATACTAAATCTGCTGCTTGTTGTTTTGTAATTTGGGCAAAAGTGTTTGCCGACAAGCAAATGACAAGTAAAAAAATAAAAAATCGTTTCATTGTTTATTATTTTTTTGAATTAACGCCCAAAGTTAAAAATAATAATTTAAAAACAAATTCTTACACGAAAAATTACCACGGGTAGATTCAACGAGTCAACTATGACAGTTTCAACGACACACCGCAGCTTTGGTGCTTTTTTTATTGAGGTAACGTGTTGTTGTGGACAAAATATGGATAAAAACACAAAAAAAGAAAAACGCCAACCGCTGATTATCAACGAATTGGCGTTTAAGGTTGTACTCCCTCAGGGACTCGAACCCTGGACCCATTGATTAAGAGTCAATTGCTCTACCAGCTGAGCTAAGGAAGCATTTGTTTCGGTGTGCAAAAGTACAACTTTTTTTTAATAAACAAGTATTTTTTTAATTTTTTTTTACACACTAAAAAAAACTTTAGCCTTTTGTCTTTAGTCTTTGGTCTTTTCTTATCTTTGCCACATTATGGAACTACACGAGCATTTTGAAAATCAGAAGCACGAGTGGGAGTCTGCACTTCAAGTGAACGCTCCTACCGAACAGCCTATACAGGTAAACCCTAAGGCTTTAGAACGTATTATGGCTAAACGTCAGAAGCTGATGCCTCTCGATTATTATGTTGACGGCATTCTTCAAGGCGACATTGTTATTTTGAGCAAGGCTATCACTCTTGTAGAGAGCGCACTTCCTGAACACCAAAAGATGGCTCAAGATATTATAACAGCCTGTCTGCCCTACTCTGGCAACGCGATACGTCTCGGCATCACCGGCGTCCCTGGCGCAGGAAAGAGCACCTTCATCGAAGCTCTCGGCATGGAACTGAGTCGCAGCGGCCACAAATTGGCAGTCCTCGCCATCGACCCTAGCAGCCAACGCTCCAAAGGTAGTATCCTAGGCGACAAAACTCGTATGGAAGAGTTGTCGCAACAACGTAATGTTTATATCCGTCCTTCCGCATCCGCAGGCACTCTCGGCGGCGTGGCACGTAAAACACGTGAAGCTATAATACTCTGTGAAGCCGCTGGCTTCGACACAATATTCGTAGAAACAGTTGGCGTCGGTCAGTCAGAAATAGCAGTGTATTCTATGGTAGATTTCTTCCTGCTCATCTTAATCGGCGGCGCCGGCGATGAACTCCAAGGCATCAAACGTGGCATCATGGAAATGGCCGACGGTATCGTGGTCAACAAAGCCGACGGCGATAACGTACAAAGAGCTAACCGCGCTATGGCAGAAGTGAAAAACGCTGTTCACCTCTTCCCTCTCGCAGAATCAGGACAACCGGTCAACGTAATGACTTGCTCAGCATTGACTCATCACAACGTCCCTGAAGTCTGGAAAATGGTGACCGAACACGTAGAAAATATACGTAACTCCGGATTCCTCGCCAAGAAAAGAGCTAGACAAGATGTTCAGACAATGTACGACAGCATCGAACAGGCTCTTAGAAACGACTTCTTCGAGAACTCTCTTATCAAAGACATGATAGCGCTTACCGAAACAGATGTAAAAGACAAAAGAATAAGCGCTTATATGGCAGCTAATAAATTATTGGAGACTTACTTCAATATGCTGAAAAAGTAAACTTTCAACATCTTGATATATGACGTAAAGACACAAAGACAGAATGAATTCCGCCACTTTGTGTCTTTTCTATTTTAAAACGTTTTTTTACCATTTCAAACAAATATTTTATTTTACAGTTTATTAAAATTCTATTTTGCAAAAAATTATTTCAAGATGAAAAAACTAACATTAACGTTTATGTTTGCACTTTTCATGTGCGGACTGAGGGCCCAATCGTATGAACTCGTCATACGAATGAACGACCAAAGTGAGACGGTCTGGACTCACGAGTCATTGAGAAACATTATTTTCGATGGAGAAACAACACTCATCGTTGTGGAAAATGAAAGTTTTGCAACACATCAGTACGACCTCGCTGAAATCAATAAGATTTATTTTAAAAACGGAGTCGCTATCACTGAATTAAACAAAGACGAAGCATCATTCGTATTTCCTAATCCAGCAAAAGATAAGATTAAGATTTTCGGTGTGGAAAATCAGGAGATAGAAATATTTTCTACTGATGGAAAATTGATTCTTAAAGAAAATTATGACGGAAAAGACATCGATGTTTCTTCACTTCCACAAGGCCTTTATTTAATAAAAACTAATTGTCAAACATTAAAATTCAATAAGATATGAAAAAGATATTTTTTGCTTTGACATTAAGTCTTATAATGTCTTTTGGATTGTCCGCTCAAAATGCAATGTGGATTTATAATTCCAACGGAACTATAACAACATATAAAGTTTCTGAAATCGACTCATTGAATTTCACCTCCAATATGGTGAATATGCTTTTGTTTCAAAACGGAAACGACAACAATTTCTCTGTAGAAAACATCGACAGCATCGTATTTAAACCAATGCAAGAAATTGAACCAACAATGATTTTTGTCGAGTTTTCAAACAACGGAGCAACCGTTCTTCATGAGATCGAATCTGAAGATTTTGTTGTTAACGTGGAAGGCGCAAACGTCAGCATCGTAACAAATGCTGGTATCGAAAATCTTCAATATTATCTCAGCGGACAAACTTCCGATGGCTCTTTCTCATTGGAAAGCGACACCGAGTTCGAATTGATTCTAAATGGTGTCGACATCACATCTTCTTCAAACGTGCCTTTGAATCTTACTAAAAAAGTTGATAGAGAAATCATCGTTGCCAACGGAACAACTAACGTTCTTACAGACAATACAGACAGCGACGGCAAGGCTGTTATCAACACAAAAGGAACCACCGTCATCAGTGGCAGCGGTTCATTGACTGTCAATGCTAGCAAAAAACACGGCATCTCTTCCGATAACGACATTATTATTAATGGTGTCACATTGAACATCAACCACAGCGCTGCTGCATCAAAAGGGTTGAAATCGGACACCAACATCACCATCATCAATGGCGATATCACTGTCGTTTCTTCAGGAACACTCACCTTGGATGAATTAGACAATGGTTACGACCCAACTTATTGTACAGCAATCGGAGCTGACGGTAACTTCGAAATGGTTGATGGTAATCTGTCAATCACTCTTCCAGAAAGCAATGATGCTGGTCGTGGTATCAAAGTGGACGGCAACATCATCATCAATGATGGCGTTGTTAATATTTTATCAAATTCAAACGGCGATACATACACCAACTCAGAAGGCAACCCAGATTCATACAAATCATGCTGTATCAAAGCCGATGGCAACATACATATTATTAATGGCGAAATAACACTCGAAGCAACAGGTTCAGGTGGAAAATGTATCGACGCTGAAGGCGAAATACATATTGGCGTAGAAAATGGCGAGACAGAACTCGTTATGGATATGAAGACTACTGGCGAGAAATTCTACGAGTCAGGATATGGCGAAGACGCCGACTATGCAAATCCTAAGATTCTCAAAGCAGAAGGTAATCTTTATATCTATGGAGGTAACATCAATATCTACACAGAAAATGACGGAGGCGAAGGTCTTGAAAGCAAGAACGGCGTTTATATCTTAGGCGGATATATCATCATCGACACATACGACGACGCTATCAACGGCAAATATAACGTTCAAGTTGACGGTGGCACAATCTACGCCAATTCAAGAGGCAACGATGCCATCGACTCTAACGGCACTATGTATATGAACGGCGGATTGCTCGTCGCTGTAGGACAGATGGCTCCAGAAGGTGCTTTCGACTGCGACCAAAACACTTTTGCTGTCACAGGTGGCACTCTCATCGGCGTTGGAGGTCATCATTCAACACCAACATCTTCAGCATGTACACAAAGAGTTCTCGTTTATAACGGCATCACTAATGGCACAGCAGTGCGCATCGTCAATGAAAACAACGAAGACCTCATGACATTCCAAATGCCAACCTATTCCGGCAATGGAGGCGGAGGCGGCGGATGGCCTCCAGGTGGTGGCGGTGGCGGCGGATGGCCTCCAGGCGGCGGTGGCGACATCGCATTATTGTTCTCTTCTGCTAATTTACAACAAGGTACAATAACTGTAAAACAAGGAGGAACAATATCAGGCGGCGAAGAATTCCACGGATATTTCACAGGCGCTGAATACACAGGAAGCACAACAGACCAAAACGTGACAATCTCAGGAATGGTAACCACTTACGGTGGCGGCAGCGGTCCTTTCTAAAGTCTCCGCAACACGTATCTTTATAGATATTGAAAATAAAAAAGGCTAAAGGTTACTCCCCCTTTAGCCTTTTCTCTTTTGTCATTAGACTATTAATAAACCTTAAGTTTATCGCCTGTTTGTTCGATGATTGCTCTGTAGTATTCTTCGCTATATTTAGGCTGTTCAACTTTTGGAGCAATGTATTTATGGCTCTTTGGAGTTGGCTGTGCAGTCTTGATGTTGAAGTCCATATATTTTACAAATAAATATTTGTAGAATTCTCTCCAGTCAGCTGTCAATCTTTCAGCTTCTCTGCATGAGAATGAAGTGAGGAAATCAACTGCTTTAGCTGGATCTTCAGCATAAAGTTTAGCAGCACGAGCATCAGCATGAGCTACAGATTCAACCCAACCTTGTTCATATTTAGCTTGTTTTTCTGCTATTTCTGGGTGGATATAATCGTATTTTGTATAAGCCCAGTTTGTTACTTGGTTGAAAATCCAGAATGCTGCTGTCTCAGAATATTCCATGATACCGCCGTTACCTTCGCGATAGCAGAGTGGAATCTCTGTCATACATGTGTACATTGGGCAATATACTGTGCTTGCTGCATCGTCAACACCGAACCAGATGATACCGCCTATTTCCTTGATTGTGTTAGGACGGCATTGTGCTACGAATGAGAAACCTGTTTGTTGTGTCGCTGTAGCGCGTTCGTGAACGTAAGAAACACCATCAACTTCCCAACCCATTGGACGTGATCTGTATGGGCAGTGGAATGGACCAGCGCCAACATCTTGAGACATATCGAGTTCTGTACCTTCGAGGTGGTCGCGCATATATGCCATAACGTCTAAAACGCTAACTTTTTCGTTAGGTTTAACCCAGAGAGGCATTCTGTTTGTTGGGAAATTTTCTGGAGTTTGAACTTCGCCGCTTACATAAGGTTTAGCGCGCATGATGTTTCTGCCTGTTGCATAGTCCCAATATTGATCCATGCCGTCGACGATTTGATTGAACATTGCCCATACACGCATTTCGCAAGCTCTTGCACCGCTGAAATCTACTGGAGCATAAACGTCTGAGAATGAGAATTGACCGTCAGGACCAGCATATAAATTATTTTTCTTTGCAAATGAGATAACGTCTTCTGCATAAACACAGTCGATGTTAGGATTCTTCAAAAGTTTGTCTATATTTTTTGAAGTGATACTGTTTTTGTTTTGTTTGTTAGCCAATGGGAAAGTAGTGATACGAGCTTGGTTAGCGTGAGCTGCTACGTAACCGTCTGGTACGCGAAGTGCTACCCAAACAGCGCCTTTTTCTTGACCTTTACCGATGAGTTCCATAATCCAAACTTCGTTAGGGTCAGCGATTGAGAATGATTCGCCATCACTCATATAACCATAGTTAGCAACTAATTCAGCCATTGTCTTGATGGCTTCACGAGCTGTCTTAGAACGTTGTAATGTGATGTAAATCAAGCTACCGTAATCTATAAGACCTTCAGGATTACCCATGTTTGGAAGTCCGCCGTATGTTGTCTCAGCGATAACGAGTTGCCATTCGTTCATATTACCAACGACATTGTAAGTATGAGCTACCTCTGGAATTCTACCAACGTATCTTCCTGAGTCCCAATCAACTATTTCTCTCATTGCGCCTTCTGGATAGTCAGCTGCTGGATAGTGATACAATTCTCCATAAAGCACGTGTGAGTCAGCAGCGTATGAAACGATAGAAGAACCATCTGCAGAAGCACCCGGAGTGATTAAGAAGTTGGTACATGCTTGTGCTGGTTTCATAAAGGAAACTACGCACATCATAACTAAAAGTGTTAATAGTTTTTTCATATCAAATAAATTTAAATGTTGTTAATCAATTATTTATAATATTTCTTTAATATTTTTCTCGTCAATCTGTATTTGTCTTTTCAAAGCATCGAGGCTCTCGAATTTCTGTTCGCCTCTAACTCTTTTAACGAAACGCACTTTTATCTCTTTATCGTATAAGTCGCCAGCAAAATCAAAGAGATGAACTTCAATATTTTCCACTTCATCATTATTGACAGTAGGTTTCTTACCGATATAAGTCATTGATTTATACTCTTTTCCTTCGTAATCTACATATGTAGCATAAACCCCGGAAGTCTCGATAAGACGAAATTCTCTTTCTACCTCGATATTCGCTGTTCTATATCCTATTTCTCGTCCAATCTTATTTCCCGAAACGACTTTTCCGATATATGAAAACTGATAACCGAGGAGAGCGTTGGCGCGTTCAATATCGCCTTGCTGTAAAGAATGACGTATCTTGGTAGAACTGACAGCTATATTTTCAACATCATGAGCTTCAATACGTTGAACTTGGAAGTTATATTTATTCTGCATCTCGCTGAGAAGATTAAAATCACCCATTCTGTTATTTCCAAAATGATGATCATAACCTATTACGAGTTTCACTGGATTTATATGTTCAATGATATAATCGCGAATGAAATCTTCTGATGATACGCGTGAAAATTCTTTTGTAAAATTCACAACTATCACATTATCAATACCAGATTTTTCCAGGAGTTGAAGTTTCTCATCCTGTGTTGTTATGAATCTAAGGTTAGCAGCATTTATATTGAGAACTTGTCGAGGATGAGGATAAAATGTAATCACAACTGTCTCACCGCCAATATCTTTCGCTGTCTTCACCATATCTTTCAGAATAGCCTGATGACCGAGGTGAACACCATCGAAAGTACCGATAGTGACTATTGCGTTAGGTACTTTTATAAAATCCGAGAAGTTATTGTAAATCTTCATATTCCAAAGTTCTCGATTATATATTTAGCAATCTGCACTGCGTTGGTGGCAGCGCCTTTTCTGATGTTATCCGAAACGACCCAGAAATTCAATCCTTTTTCGATGCTGAAGTCACGACGTAATCTACCGACAAAAACATCATCTTTATCGTATGCCATCACCGGTGTTGGATAAATATTTTCACTTGGATTATCGTAGAGAGTTACACCAGAAGCATTTGACAATATGTCTCTAACTTCATCTATGTCAAACTGTTGTTCAAACTCAACATTGACGCTTTCAGAATGACCGCCATAAACAGGAACGCGGACAACAGTTGCAGTGACAGCAATGTCGGAATGTAAAATCTTGTTTGTCTCGAACATAAGTTTCTCTTCTTCAGCGGTGTAGCCTGTATCAGAAAACGAACCGCCGTGAGGAATTACATTCTCATGAATCTGATGAGGATATGCTGGATTATCAGACACTTCGCCTCTTTGTTCAGCAGCCAGCTGATTAAGACCTTTATGACCGCTTCCGCTCACAGATTGATATGTTGAAATAACCAATCTTTTGGCATTAAATCTTCTATGCAATGGTGCCAGCGCCATCAACATACATATTGTAGTACAATTAGGATTTGCAATTATATGATTATCAACTGTTATATCTGATGCATTTATCTCAGGGACCACCAAAGGAATATCGGTATCCCTACGCCATGCCGAACTGTTGTCAATTACATAAGTTCCATTTGCTGCAAATTTCTTGGCATATTGAAGAGACACTTCTGCTCCAGCAGAGAAAATCGCTATATTAGGTTTTTCCTCAACAGCTTGTTCTACAGATATTAAAGTATATTCTTTATCTTTAAATATTATCTTTTTTCCAACAGATTTTTCTGATGCGGCAACAATCAATTCGTCAATAGGCAGATTCTGTTCATCCAAAACCTGCAACATTTTTTGTCCCACCAAACCTGTTGCGCCTATAACAGCTACTTTCATTTCTTAAAAAATATTAATTAAAAATGGCTTTTTTGTACCCTTTTCAGGTTAATTTTTAACAATTATTAACACAAAAGTTAAATATAGTTAAAAATCAAGAACTTAAAGAAAAAAAGCAGTACTTTTATCTGCAAAAATACGAATTTATTAGGAATCTTAAAAGTGTAAAATGTAAAAAGCTGAAAACTATGAAACCCATTTTATTGTTAACTTCATTTTTATTGATATTTGGCGTTTGTCGGACTCAGGTTATCGATGATTTTTCCGATGGTAATTTCAACGAGAATCCTGCCTGGCTTGGCAGTGACAGTCTCTTTATAATTAATGACGAGAAGCAATTACAGCTCAATGCGGAATCAGGTGGCGACGCTTGGCTTTCTGTAGTTTATGAAAGACATAATGAAATGGAATGGCGCTTCTGGATAAAGGAAAAATTCTCGCCTTCTTCTAAAAACTTCTGCGATGTTTATCTGTGCGGAGACAGTCAAAATCTAAAGACTAACAATCAATCATATATTTTACGTTTCGGAGAATCGGGGAGCGATGATGTTGTGGAACTGCTGCGAATAGACAATGGAGAAACGACAAGTCTTTGTCGTGGCACCGATTCATTTATCGCTTCATCATTCTCCACTTATGTAAAAGTAACATACGATGAATCAAGAACTTGGAATATTTATATCGACAAAGACGGAAGCGGAAGCTACAAATTAGAAGCGACGGCTTTTGATGAAAAATTCGCCTCTTGGAACCAAGGCACGCACTTTGGTTTCTGCTGCACTTACACCAACAGCAACATAAAGCAATTCTATTTCGACAATATATATATAGGTGAAAAGATAATCGACAGCATAGCTCCAGAATTATTGAATTGCGAGATTATTGATGACTTTAACTTACTACTTAATTTCAATGAAGCTATAAGCGAAAAATCTTTAACAAAAGAAAATTTCTTCCTTGAAAATCAAAATCATAATCCTGAAAATGTAAATTATAATGATAATATTTCAACCTTAATTTTAACATTTAAAAATGAAATCGAAGAAGGTAAATATCATACTCTAACAATAAAAAACATTGAAGATTTAGAAGGAAACATCTCTGAAGATATAACTCATAAGTTCCTATATTACAACGCCAAAGAATATGATATCGTCATCAACGAGATAATGCATGACCCCTCACCGCAAATTGAGCTCCCCGATTGGGAATATGTAGAATTATACAATACAACAGATTTTCCCATCAACATAAAAGATTGGAAATTCATCAATGGAAATACGGAGCTTTCAATAAATGAGAACGTCGAAATACAAACTGATGATTATTTAATCTTATGTCATAATGATGCCGTTGATGAATTGTCGAGTTTTGGCAAATGTCATTCGTTTTCTTCTTTTCAGATAACCAATTCCGGAACAAAACTGACACTGATGGATAAAAATGAGAATTATATTTCATCTATAGACTTTGACATCTCATGGCACGATTCCCATTACAAAAAAGACGGAGGCTGGTCGCTGGAACAGATTGATGCTCATAATCCTTGCGCCGGAAAATACAATTGGGGAAGTTCGACTTGCAACGAAGGCGGCACTCCAGGAAGAAGCAATTCCATTAAAAAAGAGAATATTATCATTCCCAAAATCGATTATGTAAATACTGTCTCAAACAATATCATAGAATTATATTTTAATCAAAATATGAATGTTGAAACATTGCAAAATACTGAAAGCTATTTCATTAAGGAAATGCAAATTAATCCTTATGAAGTTTATATTTCTTCTGATGAGAAGAATCACATCGAACTTATCTTCAATCAGGAATTCGAAGAAGGAAGATTATATACACTTAATATTAATAATGTAAGAAACTGTAAAGACATAAATCTTGAAAACGAAATCAATATTGTATTCGGAATTCCATCCGAAATCAAAAACAATGACATAATTATAAATGAAATACTTTTCAACCCAATTTCGCCAGGTGTAGAATACGTAGAACTTTACAATCGCTCTGATAAAGTCATCGATTTAAGCAAAATCATGATTGGAACGATAAAAGAGAGTTTTCCTAATCCGGCAGACACTATCGTGAAAGAATTGATTTCAACAGGGAGAATCCTGCTTCCTAAATCTTATTGTCTGGTATCCACAGATAGCGAAATTGTAAAATATCAATACGATAGCAATTCAGACGAATTCTTAGACATAGAATCACTACCGTCATTACCAAATGAAGAAGGACATATTATAATATGTAACAAAAGCAGAAATATAATCGACGAAACCTTTTATTCAGAAAAGATGCATTACGATTTACTAGTTGAGACACAAGGAGTCTCTTTAGAGAGAATATCGTCAGAAAATCCATCAACAGATAAAAACAACTGGCATTCTGCATCTTACGATGTCAATTATGGGACACCAGGATATAAGAATTCAATGACGACAGACGTGATAGAGATAGATGATAATAATGAGATAAACATCGTTCCGGAGATTTTCTCACCTGATAACGACGGGTTCGATGACATTTGCAATATCTATTATGATTTGAACGAAAACGGTTATACAATAAACATAAAAATCTTCAATTCAAAAGGAAGATTGGTAAATAATTTATTGAATAACAGTTTAACAAATAAAGAAGGTTTTGTTAGTTGGAATGGCTGTGACGAAGACAATCATCTTCTTGATCCAGGAATTTATATTATCCAAGCAGAGATTTTCGATATGAAAGGTTTTGTAAAAAGAATCAGAAAGGCAGCGGTTCTGGCAATAAAAAAAGTCCGTAAGTAACTTACGGACTCTTATATTTTTATGTCTTACAAATTAGAATTTCATTGAAATGCCAATTGTACCGCCTGCTGCATGGTTACCCATACCGAATTCAACGCCAACACCGATATTACCGAAGTAATAACGAGCGCCTAAATGTCCATTGAGTGCAAAGCTTCTACCTACTAAACCTAAGTTCAAGCCTAAATATGTGTCTAAATTTTGAACGAATTCATAGTGGAAATTACCTCTTGCTGCAATTGATAAGTGTGTGTATTCATCGCTGAGATAAAGACCGAGTTCACCACCAACTGAAACAGCGCCTTTGCCGTTAATGAAACCGCTTGCTACACCATAATCCAAAGCGATGCCTAATGGAAGACCGTAATCGCTGAAACCAACTTTAGCGCTACCTACTAATTGACCTTTGCTCATTGTTGATTGAGCTTGAGCACCGATTCCTAAGAATAAGAATGCTACTACTAAAAGTAAAAATTTTTTCATGATTTTTAATTTTTTAAGTTGTTAATATTTGACTACAAAAATAACATTTTTTTTAAAAACAAAAGTTTTTTTCTATTTTTGTACAATTAAAAAAAATACACACTATGTCTAAGATTCTTGGCTCACTAATGAAAACTGTCTATTCTGTTGGAAATATACCTATTGACATCAAACAGAAAAGATTAGACCCTATAAAAGCTCAAACTAAAGAACTAAAAAAATTACTCAGAAAAGCATCCAACACCGCTTTCGGAGAACATTATAATTTTGAAGAGATTCTTAAATCCGACAATATACTTGATACATATAGGAAGAGTGTTCCTATCTTCGATTACAACTCAATGTATAAGAATTGGTGGTTCCGCGCTTTGAATGGTGAAACATTTGTCACATGGCCAGGAAAAATAAAATATTTTGCTTTAAGTTCTGGCACCTCAGAATCGTCAAGCAAATTTATTCCTATCACCAACAATATGCTGAATTCCATCAAGAAAGCCAGTCTTAGACAAATTTTAGCTGCTACAAAATATGATTTCCCTTTGGATTTTTACAACAAAGGCTTCTTGATGATAGGAGGCAGCACGCATCTACAATATAACGGCACTTATTATTCCGGCGATTTGTCAGGAATATCAGCAGCCAAACTGCCATTCTGGTTCGAGTATTTCTATAAGCCAGGAAGAAAAATATCTAAAACAACCGACTGGAACACCAAACTCGATGAGATGGTGAAGAAAGCCCCTTCATGGGATATCGGCGTTCTCGTTGGCGTACCATCTTGGGTACAGATACTTTTAGAACGTATCATTAAAGAATACAACTTGAACACAATACACGACTTATGGCCTTCATTATCAGCTTATGTCCATAGTGGCGTTGCTTTCGCTCCGTATGAAAAGAGTTTCGAAAAACTCTTCGGAAAGCCTGTAGTATACAGCGAAAGCTACTTGGCATCAGAAGGTTACATCGCTTATCAAGTTGACTTGAACAAACGCATAATGCAACTTATCGTCGATAATGGTATTTATTACGAATTTGTTCCTTTCAACGACAATAATTTCACAGAAGATGGCAACATAAAACAAGATTGTCAATCACTTACAATAAACGAAATTGAAGAAAACGTAGATTATGCCATTTTACTTTCCACCAATGCTGGCACATGGCGTTATCTCATCGGCGATGTCATCAAATTTGTCAACAAAGAAAAATGTGAGATAATCATCACAGGAAGAACGAAACAATTCTTGAGTCTTGTTGGTGAACATCTATCACAGGACAATATGAATCAAGCAGTTGAAAACATTTCCAATGAATTTAAAGTCGATATCAATGAGTTTACCGTAGCAGGTTTCCGCGAAGACAATTCATTTGCACATCATTGGTATCTAGGCTGCGATGAACCTATCGACAAAGAAGCTGCCATCAAGAGAATCGACGAACATCTGAAAGTGTTGAACGACGACTATCGCGTTGAAAGAGAAGAGGCTCTGAGAAATTTATATATAGATATTTTGCCGACACACGTCTTCTATGATTTTATGGAAAAAACAGCAAAGATTGGCGGAGCAACGAAATTCCCGCGCGTACTAAAAGGCAAGAGATACGAAGATTGGCAAGAATTCATTTCCTCATTAAAAATTAACAAATGATAATAATAGAAGGTATTATAATCGGACTCTCCCTAGCTTTAGTTATGGGTTTCGGTCCGTCATTTTTCACACTTATTCAGACCAGTATAAATAGAGGTTTCAAATCGGCTATGTTATTGGACTTAGGTATCATTCTCAATGACGTGATGATAGTTTGCCTAATGATGATGACTAATCTTCAGTTTAATATTACAGATGAGAAAAACCTTACGCTTGCAGGCATAAGTGCCAGTATCATATTGATAATATTTGGGATATACACATTCAACCTATCTCCGCAAAAAATCATCAACATAAGTGAAAACAATAATCGAACCATCGAAAAGATGAACGAGAAATTCGACGATGAACCTTCTTGGTTTGTTTATATAGGCAAAGGATTCGTTATCAATATTTTCAATCCTTTTGTTTGGATATTCTGGATTACATGTGTCGCTACAGCTTCTAGTAATTACAGCGGCAACAAAAACTCATTGATTTTATTCTTCATAGGTGTTTTCGCCACAGTATTGTTTTTCGACATTATAAAAGCTGCCGGTGCATATTCACTGAAGAAATTCTTCACTGAGAGCATGTTAAAAAGATTGAATCAAATAACAGGGATTGCCCTTATACTCTTTGGATTATATCTTATTATAAGAGTGTGTTTCTTTCCATTCTCATTATAAACCAATCTCTTCCATCTCGTTTGAGAACTTAATGTCTTTTACATTAAGCTGGAGATTTGTCTTTCCTTGCCAGAAATTCTTTTCAATGCAATAACAGATTGAGAATGGCTCTTTAGAATGTACTCTCATATAGTCATCGCCCTTTTGGAATGCGATGCCAGCAAAAACCAAGCTTGAGTCTTGCTGCTGGTTTATAGTGAGTTTAAGGTGTTTTTTATTTCCGACGGAACGAGATGTTCCATTATCTACGACGTTTCTTGACAAGAATACAGGAGCCATATTTCCCGGGCCGAAAGGCGCAAACTGTTTCAGGACTCTCACGAATTTTGGAGTTATGTCGGAGAAGTCTATTTCAAGATCGACATTTAATTCTGGGATGAGTTCTTCTCTGTCAATATTTTCGGCTACATATTCTTCGAAGCGTCTTGAAAATTCTTCCAGATTCTCTGGTTTTAATGAAAGACCTGCAGCATATTTATGACCGCCGAAATGTTCCAATAAATCAGAGCAATTATCTATTGCGTCATAAATGTCGAAATTCTTAATAGAGCGAGCCGAACCTGTGATAAGGTTATTTGATCTTGTCAACACTATCGTTGGACGATAGTAAGTATCAGTAAGTCTAGACGCTACGATTCCAATAACGCCTTTATGCCAGTTTTCATTGAAGATGACTGTGCTCTTTGCATTCAGAATCTTTTCGTTTTCTGCAATCATTGCAAGAGCTTCTTCTGTTATCTTATTATCGAACTCGCGGCGTTTTACGTTTAAGTCATTGATTGAAGCGGCCAATTTATCAGCATGTTCTTTTCTTTCAGAAATGAGAAGACGTACTGAATCGCTGGCTTTCTCAAGACGTCCAGCAGCGTTTATTCTTGGTCCAATCATAAACACCAAATCGCTGATGGTAACTTCTTTGTTAAGAACATTTTGAGGTTGTTCAGAAGTGTTGGTAACGTCTTCTTCAAGACGAAATACGTTGGCGTGACTCAAAACAGCCTCCAGACCTGGGCGTGGATTTTTATTAATTAATTGTAATCCATAATATGCCAGGACTCTGTTTTCACCTGTAATAGGGACAATGTCTGCAGCTATACTAACAGCTACCAAATCAAGGAGTTCATAAACCTCATTGATAGATCTGTTCAGTTCCATCGATAAAGCTGTTATAAGTTTAAAGCCTACGCCGCAGCCTGACAATTCTTTATAAGGATACTCGCAATCGGAACGTTTGGAATCGAGGACTGCCACTGCATTAGGAATCTCATCACCTGGACGATGGTGGTCGCATATGATGAAATCGACATTAAGGTTATTTGCATATTCGATTTTATCGACAGCCTTGATACCGCAGTCGAGAACGATAACGAGGTTAAAGCCATTTTTGGCAGCATAATCTATACCTTTATAAGATATGCCATAACCTTCATCGTATCTGTCTGGAATATAGAATTCAATTTTCTTTTTATTGATGAAATTCTTGAGATACATATAAATCAATGCGACAGCCGTTGTTCCGTCAACATCATAATCGCCATAAATCAAAATCTTCTCTCCATTTTCGCAAGCCTTCTTGATTCGCGCAACGGCCTTGTCCATATCCTTCATCAGGAAAGGATTGTGCAAATGCTCTAAAGAAGGTCTGAAGAAATCTTTGGCATCGTCATAGTTCTCAATTCCACGTTGTACCAATAAAGTAGAAAGGTTTTCATCGATACCCAAGGCATTCGATAAATTCCCAACAGTTTGTCTGTCAACTTCTTTATTTATAATCCAACGTGTTTTCACAATATTTTTTTTGAACTTGTAAAATTACAACAAATAATTACTTTTTCCAAGTTTTTTTTCATTAAATTAAATAAAAAAATATTTGTTTAATATTCAAAGATTTAGAGCGCAAACCGCTTTTATAAAAACACATGAAGCCTTGTTTTTTAACATTGAAAATTGTTCATAAATCATTGAAAAAAAGTTACAGAAATTCTTTTTTAAATAAGATATATTTATTATTATTGCAATATGTTTAATTTTAAAATCGTTGTCCCTTGAAAAAGATTAAAAGTTGTTTAATATCAGTCTTTTACAAGACTAATTTAGATAAAATAGTTGCTTTATTGAAAGAGCAAAATGTTCAAATTTACGCTACTGGCGGAACTTATGATTTCATCAAAGAACTTGACAGCACAGTCAAGACAATTGAATCGTTGACAAGTTACCCATCAATTCTCGGTGGCCGTGTAAAGACATTACACCCAAAAGTATTCGGCGGCATCTTAGGTCGTTTAGATAATGAGAAAGACGTTGAGGAAATGAAGCAATACGAAATTCCAGCTTTCGACCTCGTAATCGTTGACCTTTATCCATTCGAAGAAACAGTTAAGACAACCGACGATCCTGCTAAGATTATCGAGAAGATTGACATCGGCGGCATCTCATTGATTCGCGCTGGCGCTAAGAACTTCAAAGAAGCTGTCATCGTTCCAGATTCAAAATACTACCTCGAATTCATGGAACTCTACAAAAAACAAGACGGCTGCACAAGCTTAGAAGATCGTAAACGTTTTGCAAAATACGCTTTCGCTACAAGTTCTCACTACGACGGCATGATTTACGACTGGTTTGCTAAAGATTCTGATTCAGCAGACTTGAACATCCACATCAGCGACCGCAGCGAATTGCGTTACGGAGAAAATCCTCATCAAAAAGCTACATTCTACGGCAAACTTGATGAAGTATTCGAAAAACTCCATGGCAAAGACTTATCATACAACAACTTGTTAGACCTCGAAGCTGGTCTCAACCTCATCCGCGAATTCAGCGAACCAACATTCGCTATCTTGAAACACAACAACCCATGCGGCATCGCTTCACGTCCAACAATAGCTGAAGCTTATCAAGCAGCATTGGCAGGCGACCCTGTATCAGCTTTCGGCGGCGTTTTCGTAAGCAACAAACCTATCGACGTTGAAACAGCTAACGAAATAAACAAAATATTCTTCGAAGTTATAGTCGCTCCAGATTATAATGAAGGTGTTTTGGATATCCTCTTCGCAAAGAAAAACAGAATCGTTTTGAAACTCAAATCAAACGACTTCCCAACAAAGACATACAAAACAGCTCTCAACGGCATCTTGATGCAAGAACGTGACCTTCATACTGAAACAGTTGAAGACTTCAAAGCCGTTACAAACAAAAACATTGAAGCACAAGAGATTGAAGATTTAATCTTCGCTAACAAAATAGTTAAACATAGCCGTTCAAACGCTATCGTCCTCGCTAAAAACAAACAATTGTACGCTTCAGGTATCGGTCAGACATCACGCGTTGACGCTTTGAAACAAGCTATCGAAAAAGCTCGTTCATTCGAGTTCGACCTCAACGGCGCAGTGATGGCATCAGACGCATTCTTCCCATTTGCCGACTGTGTTGAAATAGCTAACAACGCTGGCATCACCACTGTTATACAACCTGGTGGCTCAATAAAAGACCAAGACTCTATCGATTACTGCAACGCACACGATATGGCAATGGTGTTCACTGGCTACCGTCATTTTAAACACTAATTATTAAAAGAACAAACAATGGGATTATTTTCGTTCTTCAATAAAGAATTGGCTATTGACCTTGGAACCGCCAACACCATCATCATCTATAATGACAAGGTGGTCGTTGACGAGCCATCCATCGTCGCTATACAAAGAGACACTCAAAAAATCATGGCTGTCGGTAAACGCGCTATGATGATGCAAGGTAAGACTCACGAAAATATTAAGACTATCAGACCTTTGCGTGACGGTGTCATCGCCGACTTCCAAGCAGCAGAATATATGCTGAGAGAAATGATCAAGATGATCAACTTCCACAACAGCATATTCCCTCCTGCTCTTAAGATGGTTATCTGTATTCCTTCTGGCATCACAGAAGTTGAAGAAAGAGCCGTAAAAGACTCTGCAGAACAAGCTGGCGCAAAAGAAGTCAGACTCATCCACGAACCAATGGCAGCTGCTATCGGTATCGGCATCGACGTTCTCGAACCAATAGGCAATATGATCGTTGATATCGGAGGCGGTACAAGTGAAATCGCTGTCATCGCCCTCGGAGGTATCGTCAACAACAAGTCTATCCGCACTGCAGGTGACGACTTCATCGACGACATCGTTGAATATATGCGCAAGCAACATAATATGCACGTAGGTGAAAGAACAGCTGAAATGATTAAGATTGAAGTCGGTTCAGCTTTGACAGAACTCGAAAATCCACCAGACGAATACGCTGTTCATGGCCGCGATATGCTCACTGGTATCCCTAAAGAAATAAAGGTAAAATATTCAGAAATAGCTTATTGCTTGGATAAGAGTATATCTAAGATTGAAACTGCTGTGCTTAACGCTTTGGAACAGACTCCTCCAGAATTGTCAGCTGATATCTACCGCACAGGTATTTATCTCACTGGCGGCGGCGCTCTGCTCCGTGGTCTCGACAAACGTCTCCACGCAAAAACAAAGCTCCCTATCCACGTAGCCGACGACCCACTTAGAGCCGTCGCTCGCGGTACCGGTATCGCACTTAAGAACTTCGACAAATTCCCATTCCTGATTAAATAATCCGGATTGACAAGGTCATGTATAACCTATTAAGATTTTTAAAAAAATATAGCAACATATTGATGTTTTTGATATTGGAAGTATTGTGTATCATACTCTTGGTAAACAATCTTCCATATCAGAAACGCAAACTCGTAAGCGTAGGCAACGCCATCTCCGGCAAATTTTTTAAATCAAAAACCAACTTCACCAATTACTTCTCACTTAAAGAAGAAAACCAGTTGATGATGGATCATAATGCTATGCTTATGAGTATGTTGTATATTGACAACGACAATATCACGTTAAAAGATTCCGTCAAATCAGACTATAGATTCATCCCTGCTAATGTCATCAACAATAGCATATATCATCCTAACAACTTCATACTTATCGATAAAGGTAGAAAAGACGGTATCAGAAAAGACATGGGTGTGATAAGCGCAAATGGCATCGTCGGTAAAGTTGCCAACGTCAGTGATAATTATGCTTCAGTAATAAGTATGCTCCACCCATACTCAGTCATAAGCGCAAGATTCACCGAAAACCAACACCTCGCTAATGTAAGCTGGGAAACAACAGACTATCGTTTCGGAACAGTAAAAGACATTCCTCTTCATCTGTTTCCTCAAAAAGGTGACACCCTCGTTACAAGCGGATTCTCCAATATATATCCTGCTGATATAATGATAGGAACTATCGAGGAAATGATAGATAACGACTCTAAAGATTTCAACACAGCAAAGATTCGCTTCTCAACAAACTTCAGCACTCTACGCCATGTGTATGTAATCGAAAATTTAAACCAAACAGAAATAGATTCCCTTATATCAAATAAGTAAACAAATGAACAACAGACTGATTTTAAATACTTTAAGATTTATAGGATTACTACTGCTACAAGTTTTGGTGATTGATAACATTAGACTTGGTTATTATATTCATCCTTGCGTCTATGTATTGTTCATTTTCTTATTGCCATTCAATATCCAAAAATGGCAGCTGCTCTTACTCGGTTTCTTCTCCGGATTAGCAGTAGATTTATTTAACGGCACACCAGGTCTCAACGCAGCAGCAACAGTGTTACTAGCATTCGTCAGGCCTTATGTTATAAACAATATGACAAGAAGAAAAGATATTAATATGAATGACGAACCTTCACTTAACAATATGGGATTCAGCTGGTTCATCGTTTATTCAATAATATTATTAACAATACATAATTTTACACTTTTCCTACTTGAAGCTTTTAGCTTCAAACTCTTAGGAACAATATTCCTTCAAACATTATTGAGCGTATTCAGCTCTCTGATGTTGATTTTCATCATACTTTTACTTTTCAAGAAATCAAATAAGAAATTAATATAAAATTAACGCTATGAAAACCAGATTATTAACATTCATTATCGCAACAATTGCACTCGTATCATGCAACAAATCAACATTTAATGTTAATGTTGAATTACAAAATGCTGAAGGCAAAATGGTTTATTTGAAAAAAATGCTCGATAAAGAATTCGTTCTCATTGATTCAGCCGTAATGCAAGATAATAAGACCAACTTTATCGTTGAAAGCGGTAATATTGCTGATTATTATTCAATTAGCATTGAAGGTGCTAAGTATCCAATAAATTTCTTCAGTGAAAATAATAACATGTCAATTACAGGTGATGTGAAAGACAATAAAAACATTTCTGTCACAGGTTCTAATGCTCAAGAACTTATAAAAGAATATAACAACGAAAACAAAAAGTTCTACAATCAATTGAGAGAATTAGGTCAACAATTTAGAGAAGTATCTCAAAGAGGCGATCAAGCTGAATTGGAAAGAATTGAAAATGAATATAACCAAGTAGAGAAAAATCAAAACAATTACATTTCTCTTTTCTTGACAAAAAATTCACACAATTTCATCGCTCCTTATATTTTATATAACAATCGTTACAACTATGAATTGAATGAACTTGAAGATTATGTTAACAACTTCAATATTAAAGTTGAAAGCGAATTTTCAAAACTTCTCAACGATTTTATAGCTATTCTTCAACGCGTTGATATTGGCCAAACTTTCGTCGATTTCACACAGGAAACTCCAGAAGGAGACTTGATGTCAATCTCTGAACTCGTTGGTAAATCTAAACTTTTATTAATTGATTTCTGGGCATCATGGTGTGGTCCATGCCGCGCTGAAAATCCTAATGTTGTTGAAGTTTACAACGAATATCACGAAAAAGGCTTCGATATCATCGGCGTTTCTTTAGATATGGAAAAAGACAAATGGATTGAAGCTATTGAAAAAGACGGACTTATCTGGCACAATATCTCTGACTTGAAATATTGGAACAACGAAGGAGCTAAATTATACGGAGTATCTTCCATCCCAAGCAACGTCTTAATCGACAAAAACGGTATCATCATTGCCAAGAATTTAAGAGGTGAAGATTTAAGAAATAAAGTTGAAGAAATTCTTAAATAAAATTGTTATAAATAAAAAACTCAATATGAAAAAAATAATAATTTGCTCACTCGTAATTTTATCATTCTTCTCTTGCAGCAGAAATAAATTTACCGTTGACGTTGAGATGCAAAATGCCAACGGAAAGACTGCTTATCTCCAAAGAATGATTGACAACGAATTGGTTAACATCGATTCAGCATTGATAGAAAACAATAAGGCTATCTTCGATGTTAAAAAAAGTGATAACAACGACGCCTACCATCTTTACATTAAAGGTTGGAGACGCGCTTTGCCTTTCTTCGCCGACAATCAAAATGTTGTGATAAAAGGTGATTTTAATGCTTATCATAAAATCAATGTTACTGCATCAGAAACACAAAAAACTTTAGATGAAATCAATAGAAAATTAAGCCAATCTGATGATAACGTTGTTAAAATGATTGTTTCTGATTATGTTATCAATAATGGAAGCAATGCATTGGCACCTTATATCTTATATCGTTACAAATGGGCTTTCAATTTGAATGATTTTAAAACATTAGCAAAACAATTTTCACGTGACATCAACAGCGGATATTTCACAAAAATCAGAGAATATATCCATATGTTAGAACGTACAGAAGTTGGTCAGCCTTACATCGACTTCACTTTAAATAACATTGACGGTGAAGCCGTTACATTGTCTGAACTCGTTGGCAAGTCAAAACTTATAATGATTGATTTCTGGGCATCATGGTGTCCTGACTGCCGCGTTGAAAATCCTAATGTCGTTGAAACTTACGAATTATACAAATATAAAGGCTTGGAAATAGTAAGCGTATCATTAGACACAGACAAGGAAGCATGGCTTAAAGGCATTAAAGAAGATAATCTCAGCTGGAACAATCATCTCTCAGCATTGAATGGATGGAACTGCCCTGCCGCTACTGAATACGGCGTTGCTTTTATTCCTCAAAATGTTATCATCAATGAAGAAGGTATAATAGTCGCTAAAAATTTAAGCGGCGATAATTTAAAGTCATTTGTAGCAAGAAATTTAAGATAATATGGAAAAAGAAATAAGAATTTACAACTACGGATTTAAAGAGTTAAAAACATATTTATTTGTTACTCTTTTTGTTATTGGTAATTTACTATTACCTCAATTATGCCATATGATTCCTAATGGAGGTAAAATTTTATTGCCAATCTACTTCTTCACATTGATAGCATCCTACAAATATGGATTTAAAGTAGGTCTGATGACAGCTGTTTTATCACCTATTATTAATAGTCTCGTGTTCGGAATGCCTGCTCTTGCAATACTTCCTGCAATATTAACAAAATCAATCCTTTTGGCTGTTGCAGCTTCATTTATAGCTAATAAAACAAATAAAGTATCTTTAATATCTTTGTTAGCTGTAATTTTGATTTATCAAGTTGTAGGTACTTTAGCAGAATGGGCAATGACATCATCATTCTATCTTGCTATCCAAGACTTTAGAATCGGTATTCCTGGAATGTTGGTTCAATTGTTTGGATGTTACTTCATTTTAAGTCAGACTGATAAAATCAAATCATAAGAATGATTATCAACAATATATTTGATTTAAAAAATATTTTGTTAAAGGAAAATCACACTATAGTGATATATAAAAACGACGCCTCTGTTCATACTTCAAACGACAGGGGCGTTGCTCCTTTAATGAAATTATTAAAAGAAGATAAATCACAACTTCAAGGTGCGATGATTGCCGATAAAGTGATTGGTAAGGCTGCAGCATTGCTTATGGCTTATGCTAAAGTTAAAGAAGTTTATACCCCGACTATTAGCGCTCCTGCACTTAAAGTATTTAAAAAATATAATATTGAAATCATTTACGATAAAGAAGTTGAGAGAATCATAAACAGAAAAGGCGACGGTTTATGTCCAATGGAAACTCTTTGTCTGAATATCGAAAATCCTGAAGAAGCGTTTGTGGCAATCAATAAAAAAGAGTTATGGTGTAAATCATAACTCTTTTTTTAATCTAAATATCAGTCGATAAATTTTATCTTTTCTTGAATTCTTTTTCATAAATATCATGCAATTCTTCATGTGTCATTTTCATGATATCTTTGTAATCCATGTTTTTGTTTATTAACAACCATTCAAAAAATTCATCTAAAAAAGAATTTATTCCTGCAGAATTAGCTTTGTGGTAAAACAAGCTTAACTTTTTTTCTGCTTTGATGTCATCATAGCCTTCTTGCTGCTGCTTCAGTAATTCAATTAAGTTTTCCATATAGTTATTTTTTTAAGTTAATAATAAGTTTACTAATAAGTTATGAATTCACAAATATACAAAATCAAAAAGGGTTTGTCAATACTTGTAACAATTTTTTTTTGTTAAAATATATTCACTATACATGATGATAAGGCTCACCTTTTATAATAGTAAACGCTCTGTAAAGTTGTTCGACAAAAATCAGGCGAATCATCTGATGTGAGAAAGTCATTTCAGAAAGACTAATTTTGAATTTAGCTTTCGCATAAACTTCTTTAGAAAAGCCATATGGACCACCAACAACGAATATGATTCTTTTTGTACTGGTGTTCATTTGTTTTTCTATCCATTGAGAAAAAGCAACCGAAGAAAAAGTCTTACCATTTTCATCTAATAGAATCAAATCATCGCCAGGCATGACTTGAGATAAAATCAGGTCGCCTTCAAGTTTTTTCTGCTGCTCTTCGTTAAGAGTCTTCCTATTTTTAATGTCAGGAATAACTTTCATTTCAAAGGGTATGTAATGTTCCAACCTTTTGATGAATTTGCTTATTCCTGTTTCTAAATAACTTTCATCGGTCTTGCCGATAACCAAAAACAAAATTTTCATAAGCAAATTTAAACATTTTTTAAAAGAAAAAAATCAGAATAATTTTATAACTTTGAAAAAAATAAACATAAAATATAAGATAATGGAAATCAGTGTTTTTCTTAATAATATAAAGCAAGAATTTTTAGAAAGTTGTAATTTGTATCATCCAAATCAAATAGGAAACAGCATTACAATTTATAAAGATGAAAATGATATTCCAGAATTAGATGGATTTGAACTTGCTATTATAGGCGTTGAAGAAGAACGCAACTCTTTCAATAATAAAGGTTGTAAAGACGCTCCTAACGCAATAAGAAAATCATTGTATCAACTTTTCAATCATTGGAAAGACATAAAAATCATCGATTTAGGTAATATTAAAACAGGTTTCGGTATTGAAGATACTTATTTCGCTCTCAATAAAGTTGTCATGACTTTGATGAAATATCGTATCGTTCCTATCATTTTAGGAGGCAGCCAAGATTTGACATATCCTGTTTACCAAGTTTATGAAAACACTGGTAAACTTGTGAATATCACATCCATAGACTCTCGTTTCGATATAGGTCAAGATAATGAAGAACTCAATTCCAATTCTTATTTAAGTTATATTATTTTACATCAACCTAGTTTCCTTTTCAATTACACTAATATAGGTTATCAAAGTTATTATGTTGACAACCAAAGTGTTAATTTAATGAAAGACCTTCTTTTCGATGTTCATAGAATTGGAAATATAAAAAATAATGTTGTTGTAACAGAACCTCTTATCCGCAATGCCGACATTGTAACAATTGATACGTCAGCTTTCTGCGCTGCTGATGCTCCAGGTGTTAGATATAATTCACCAAATGGATTCTCATCAGAAGACGGATGCAAAATGACACGTTATGCTGGTTTAAATCCTAAACTTACTTCTATAGGTTTCTTTGAATATAATCCTTCTTGTGATGTTAATGATATAACAGCCAATACTATATCACAGATGATATGGTATTTTATTGAAGGTTTCAGTCTTAGAATGGACGATTATCCTACAAAAAATAGCAAAGATTTCAAACGTTATAATGTCAGACTTGAAGATGTTGACGATGACATTGTTTTCCTTTGTCACAAAGTGAGCGGAAAATGGTGGATGGATTTGTCTTTCAAGAGCAAAGACAAAGAAAAATACGAACGACATCATTACATACCTTGCTCAAGGGAAGACTATGAAATAGCAATGGAAAACGAACTGCCTGATAAATGGTGGCAATTCTATCAAAAATTAATGTAAAGACTAATTAATTATATTTTTCTATCTGGATTATTTTCAAGGAAGGAAGACCAGCTGTTGAAAGATTTTTTTCCTTTAGGAATTTTAACGGTTTTTGTTTCATCATTATCACCTACAATATTGAGTGAACGTTGGAAATAATGACAGACAGCAGCTGCTGTTGCATCGGTAGCGTCTAAAAATTCAGGAAGCTGTTCAAACTGAATTATCTTCTGTAACATAAGCGCTACTTGTTCTTTGGAAGCTGCTCCGTTTCCAGTTATTGACTGTTTTATTTTTCTTGGCGAATATTCAAAAATTGGAATGTCTCTGTATAAAGCTGCTGCCATCGCAACACCTTGTGCACGACCTAATTTCAACATCGACTGAACATTTTTTCCAAAAAATGGAGCTTCAATAGCTAACTCATCAGGATGATATTCCTCTATGATTTCAAGAACTCTTTCAAAAATCTTCTTTAGTTTTAAAGCTTGATTATCATATTGTTTCAACTTTAAAACTCCCATTCTCAATAAGGATAACTGTTTGTCTCTCTGCATTATCAAACTATATCCCATCACCATTGTTCCTGGGTCGATGCCTAATATTATTCTTTCTTTAACCAATTTTTATTATTTTTGTGGAATTACAATCCGAAATGAATCATAAAGCAAAAATAATAAAATTAACAGAACTGACAGTCAAAATAGCTATAGTACTGTTAGGCATTTTTGTTTTATATAAAAAATTGATTGTTAATCAAAATGTTAGTGAAATTTTTAAAGAGATAGAATCTACATTTACAAATAAAAATCAATTTTTTTTGATGTCTATTGCCTTGTTATTAGTTCCACTTAATATTTTTTTAGAATGTATCAAATGGAAACTTCAAATAAAACCTATAGAAAATATAAGTAATTGGAAATCATTTCTTTCTATATTTACTGGCATTAGTGCAGGTATGTTTTTTCCTAATAGAATGGGTAATTTTTTAGGAAGAATTTTTATGTTGGAAAAAGCTGATAGAATCAAAGCATCTCTAACGACTTTAGTCGGAGGTATGGCTCAGATGATTGCGACAGTAAGTATTGGATTAATAGCTTTATTATTTTTTACTGATAGACTTATTATATTAATATGTGTAATTTTCATCATCACATTATTAATATCAATGTATTTCAACATTCATCTGTTAAAATATTTTCAGTTT
The DNA here is from genome assembly GCA_045634185.1 of Bacteroidales bacterium. GTDB lineage: Bacteria > Bacteroidota > Bacteroidia > Bacteroidales > F082 > Limimorpha. The sequence goes on from JAZQZR010000025.1 coordinate 52,224, forward strand.
TTAATTCCTAAAAAATTAAATGTAAAGACTGAAGAATATTTCGAAGTTTTTTCTTTATACAACAAAAAAGAATTATTGAATATCTTGATTTTATCTTTTGTAAGATATTTTCTATACACATTCCAATTCGTGCTTTTAATCTGGGCTTTTAAAATACCTTTAAATTATTTTAATTCAATGATTCCTATATCATTAACATATTTATTGATGATGATAGTTCCTTTTATAACTATTACAGAAATAGCTGTAAGAGGTTCTGTTAGCATTTTAGTTTTTGAAAAATGGATGATAATGAATGAAATAAACCCTTCTTTTGGAGCGATGGTATTTTCAGCTAGTTCATTGCTTTGGATTTTCAACATAGCTATACCAGCTTTGATAGGATTATTTTTAACAAATCATTTAAAATTTTTCAGAAATAAAAATGAACTTTGACATTCTTCAAATATTGTTAAATATAGTTTTGGTATTTGCTGCCTTATATTTGATTCTCATAGCAGCATTCACATTTGGATTATATAATCTGAAAGAGAAATTCTATTATTTCAACAAAAAGAATATTGTCAAAGTCTCTGTTTTAATAGCTGCTCGCAATGAAGAGAAAAATATTTTAAAATTATTACAATCTCTTTATAATCAGAATTTTCCTAAAGAGTTTTATGAAGTTATAATAATTGATGATCATTCGGAAGACAATACAAAAAAAATCATAGAAGATTTTATCAACAATCATAAAGATATCAACATCAAAGTTTTAAATGCAGAATCGGAAGGAAAGAAAAGAGCTATTTCTCAGGCATTACATAATGCAGAGAATGAACTTATTATGGTCACAGATGCCGATTGTGTATTAAAATCAACATGGATTGAAAGCGTTGTTTCTTTTTATCAAGATAAAAAATGTAAGATGATATTAGCTCCGGTTTTATTGTCGCCTGCAAACAATTTATTTGAAAAGATGCAAGTTTTGGAGCATTTAAGTCTGATTGCAAGCACAGCGGGTTCAGCCAGCATTGGTTGCCCAGTAATGTGCAACGGAGCTAATATGGCATACGAAAGAGAAGCAGCTTTGGAGGTGGAAAAGCTACGTCATGATTTCAACATAGTTTCTGGTGACGATATGTTTCTTTTAGAGCAATTCTTAAAAAATTATGGCCATAAAAATGTCAGATTCTTATTGAACAAATCAGCGATTGTTGAGACAAAGACCTGCAAAACCATAAAAGAATTTTTCAGACAAAGAAGACGCTGGGTTTCTAAAAGCAAGTCTTACACAAATAGTAAAATTATATTAACAGCTTTAGTTGTTTTATTTTTCAATTTAAGCATAGTTTCCTTGTTTTTAAGCGCGTTTTTCATACCAGCTTTATGGAGTTTATATTTTTTGTTAACGTTGCTTAAATTCTTTATAGATTTCCCTATTTTAAAAAGCATCACAAACTTTATGAATCAAGGCAAAATTTTGAAATGGACATTGCCTTTGGAATTCATATATCCATTCTACGCTGTCTTCACTGCAATAAGCGGATTGTTATTAAAAGTCACCTGGAAAAGAAATTAACAACGCTCTATTATCTATCTATTTATTAATTTAAATTTTAAAAAATTAATAGAATTGAATGGATGAATAAGTCATTGTTGATAACTTATTAAGTGTAATAATAACAATATTTTACATTAAATTTTACTGTTGATAACTATGTTAATTCATGTTAAAAACAAATGATAAATTCTGTTGATAAAAGTGAATTTGTTAATAACTGTGAATTTTTAAAATTTTATTAACAAAAAATAAAGTTTTTAACATCAAAATTGTTGATAAGTATTACCATATTGACTAGTAAACAGATAGCGTTTTAAACAAAAAAGTTATTAATTTCTAAAATGTTCATAATTAGTGAGAAAAAAGATTTTTGATAAGGAATAATTTTTTAACTTTGTAAAAATTTATCAACAATTTGTAATATGAAAAGAATAATTCCTATAGCTTGTGACCATGGTGCATTTACCATGAAACAATATCTAATTGAAAGACTGCAAGAAAGCGGTTATGAAGTAAAAGATTATGGTACAAATTCAGCAGATAGTGTTGATTATCCAGATTACATTCACCCAATTGCACAAGACATTCAAGATGGTGTTTACCCAATGGGCATCATACTTTGCGGTAGTGGCAACGGCGCACAGATGACAGCAAACAAACATCCAAATGTAAGAGCTGCTTTATGCTGGAATGTTGAATTAGGAAAATTGGCACGTCAGCACAATGATGCAAATATTTTAACACTTCCTGGTCGTTTTATCAGTAATGAACTTGCTTGGGAAATAGTTCAAGCTTATTTGACAACAGATTTCGAAGGCGGTCGTCATGCTAACAGAGTTGCAAAAATCAACTTACAATAATATTATATGAACGATAATGGTGTAGTTTTTAACCAGAATGCTAAAAACATTGCATTTGATGACGAACATTATGAAATGATGATGTCTCGTTATCAACAATTTATGCATTATAATGAAAACTACACCAATTATTATTCAGATTTTGATCTTGAAAAGCAAAGAGCTTTCAACATAAGAATCAAAGCTTTTAAAAAATTACCAAATCTTCTTGTCGATTTCGAAACCAATTTTACCAAGAATGGCGGTAAAATATTGTGGGCTAATGATGCAGACGATGCAAAACAAATGATTTATAATATTTTAAATCAGGAGAAAGTAAAAAAAATCGTCAAGTCAAAAAGTTCTACCATTGAAGAAATAGGATTAATACCTTATCTAGAAATGAAAAAAGTCAAGGTTGTTGAAACTAACATAGGTGATTTTGTTTGCCACCTTTTCAATGAAAGACCTTACGATATTCATTCTTCAGCAGCACATAAGACAACATCGAAAGTAGCTGAATTATACACAGAAAAGTTTGGTATAAAAGAAAATTGCAATGCCAAGCAGCTTACAAACTGTACAAAGCAGCTTTTAAAAAGCGAAATGATTAATCCTGAAACTTTAATAACAGGAGCTAATTTTCTTGTATCTAATACAGGAACAGTAGTATTGACAGAAAATGAAGGTAACATATTAAAATCTAGTACTTTTGCACCAGTACATATTATTGTAGCAGGTATAGATAAAATTATAACTTCCATTGATGAATTATCTGTTTTATTACCATTATCTTCTTATTACGAAATTAACAGAAATTCATCTTTCTATAACTTTGTAAACAAACCTAAAACAGAAGGAGATAAAGTACAGAAGTTATATTTAATACTGCTTAATAATAATAGAACCAATGTCTTAGCTAAAGAAAAGCAAAGAGAAATTTTATCATGTATACAATGTGGCGCCTGTGTACAAGTTTGCCCTATTTACAATACAGTAGGTGGTCATATTTATGATAATTGTCTTCCTGGTCCGGTAGGGTCAATAATTTCACCATTGACTAAAGGAATGGAAGATTCTGCTCATTTCTGTTCTTTGTGCACATCGTGCGGTCGTTGCGATGAGGTTTGTCCTGTTGATATCTCATTGAAAGACTTATTTTTAGAAAATAGAAAAGACTTAGTCAAAGAAGATAAATCATTGATAAGTGAAAAAAGTTTCCTTTCTTTTCTGGTCAAGAAAATGAGTAACAGAAAAAATCTTGATAAACATGGATCTACATTAAAAGACATAGAGTTGAATTTTCACATTAAGAAAAAATGGGGAAACAGAAGAGAACTGCCAAAATTTGCAAAGGAATCTTTTTCAGAATATTGGAAAAATATTAACAAATTAAATCAATAAAAAATGAAGAAAACTTTATTACTCTTATTAGCATTATTCGTTTCAACAATGATGTATGCAGAAAATTTTGTCATGATTAAAGTTAAAAATCAACAAAATTTACAAGAATTATTTACAAGACAAGACATTAACATTCATTATTACAATGATAATTTTGTTCTTGCAACATCAGAAAACCTTGGTGAAGATATGATTTTGTTAGATGAAAATTCATTTGCTTCTAACGAATTATATTTCATTATTTACTGTAACGAAAGCGAACAAGCAAGTTATGCAAGCAGAGAAAAGAACAATATGGAAGTTCTTTACAGCGATGCTAACATCAACATCGTTAAACCTTTAAACTCAAACTTAAGACCAGCTAAAAACGATGGTATGGTTGCTATCAGCAACAAGACTGCAAGATTAGCAAAGGCAACACGCGACTTCCCTTCAATAACAGAGGAAGATGAAAAAGTTAGAGGTTTTATGGATCAAGTAAGCATTGAAAATTTAACATCAACAGTTGAATATTTACAAGCTTACGAAGAAAGATATTACAACTCAGAAAAAGCTTATGACGCAGCTAACTGGATTCAAGAACAATTTGACAATTTAGAAGTTCTTGAAACAGAACAATTCCCTGTTTCTTATTATGGCAACCCATGTGCACCAAACGTTATTGCTATTCAATGGGGTACAACAAAATCAGAAGAATTTGTAGTTTGTGGCAGCCACTTAGATTCATACAGCTACTCAGGTATGTGTCCAGGCGCTGACGACAATGCTACAGGTGTTGCATCAGTTTTGGAAGCAGCAAGAATCTTATCACAGCATAATTTTGAACGTTCAATTATATACTGTGCTTTCGGTGCTGAAGAAATAGGTTTGATTGGTAGTGCTGCTTACGCAGAATATTGCGCAGAAATGGGTATGAACGTAGTTGGTTATTTCAACAATGATATGAACGGTTACTTAAATCCAGGTGATGAAATTCACATCGACTTGATTTATCCAAACAGCGTTGAACCAATAGGTGAATATTATATGAACCTCGCTAATGTTTATTTCCCAGAAATGCAAGTTCGCCACGTTAACTTCCAAGCAGGAGACAGCGACCATACTTCATTCAACAACAATGGTTTCATGGGTATCTATCCTTTCGAAGATTATCAAAACTACAGCCCATACATCCATACAGGTAACGATATGATTGGACCAAGTGTAAACTCATTTGAAATGTCACAACGTTATGCACAAATGAACATCGCTTGTGTTTCAACATTAGCTATTTTAGATACAGAATCAGTAGAAGAAAATATTGCTAACGCTGTTGCAATGTTCCCAAATCCTGCTAAAAACGAATTGACAATAGCTAGCGAATTCAACGGTAACAACGAAGTTCAAATCATCAATTCTGTTGGACAAGTTATTAAAGAATTTTCATTCATGAATGAAACAACAGTCAACATCGATGAATTGAATGCTGGTGTTTACTTTGTTAAAGTTATTGGTGAAAATACAACAACAAAGAAATTGGTTGTTAAAGAATGATTTTAAAAGAAGATAATATGAAAAAATTTGCATTATTATTCCTCTCTGTCTTTATGATATTAACTGTTAATGCACAATCAGTTATATCAATAGACTTTAACAATTACAATGAAGATGCTGTCTTGAATGGTCAAGATAATTGGGTTGCTAGAGCACACAGTGCAGGCGGCGGACAATTTAAGGTAGAATATTTAGGTGCTGGCGGACAAACTTCTCCAGACGAGTCATTAGCAGTTTTTTTTGACAATGCTAATACTAACTATGGTGAAATTGCTACACATAAATCAACTTCAAATTTCCAGTTTGATTTTTCATCAGGCGGTACTATTGAGATAGAATTAGATGTGTTGCGTAACCACTGGGGTACTGTTTTCGGAGTAGGTTATGATGCTAACGGCGATGGCGTTGTTTTGCCTCCAATGAATTATGAGACAACAGAGCCAAATCCTAATTTACCTACTCAAGATGGCGGTATTTATTTCACAACAACAGGTTTTGATGAGAGACCTAAATTCGTCAATGGTATTGTATTGCCTAATAACCAGTTAGCTGTTGACTTCGATTATGAGCAAGCTGGATGGACACGTTGGAAAATCATGATAGACCTTGAGGCTAATGATAGAGCTGGTAGCGTTACTTTATTTGCTGACTATGGATGTGTTGGTGAATTCCAACCAGTTCCTGAAATTCAAGGTATCAATGCAGGTTTGACACCAGGTTCAGGCGACCGTTTCGACCCAGCAAAATGGGACGGTATCTTCTTCTTGAACAGCTCTCATGCTGGTTACGACAACTTAGTTGTTCGTCATATCCCAGCAGGTTTGGCATCACAATTCATTGACTTTGCTTTGATTCCAGATCAACTTGTATCAGCAGCTCCTATTCAATTGGAAGCTACTGCAACATCAGGATTACCTGTAACATTCGAACTCTTGGAAGGCCCTGCTACATTAGAAGGCAGCACTTTGACATTGACAGGCGAGGCTGGTATCGTAAAAGTAAAAGCTAGCCAAAATGGTAATGAAACAGAATGGCAAGCAGCTCCTTCTGTAACACGTACTTTCGAAGTCGTTAATCCAGATGAATTCACTCCAGAAATCACAATACGTCGTCCTTACGATGGCACAATGGTTTATGTTTCAGATTTGAACTCCCCTATTATGTTAGTTCTCAGCGCTTACATCGAACATGGCGATGCTATCAAATTTGAATCTGTAACATGCGATATCGACGGTGAAGAAGTTAAATTGATGACAGCTTATCCTGATGACCCAGCAAACGGTTACTGGTATGCTTCATGGAAACCTGCAGATTACGGTACATACAACATGACTGCAACAATCGTTCAATCAGGCGGTAAATCAACAAGCGTTTCAAATACTTTCGAAGTAACAAACAGCTACGATAACATCAGTGTAACCGCTATGAATGGTGACCTTAAGATTACTCCATCACAACAATATGGTTATAACGAATATGTATTCCCAACACATGTAGGCGCTTTCAACAACATCACAATGCAATACGACCACAACTGTATCGGTACATGCGACCCTTACGACAGAGTTGGTTACTGCCGTGTCAAAAACTACCGCGGTGAATGGGTTGAGCTTTATCGTTATGTTACACCTTTCGGCGGCGAATGTGAAGATCAGTTAGACGTAACAGATTATACAACAGTCCTTCAAGGTTTGGTAGAATTTGAATTATATTTCCAAACATGGAATGGCGACGGCTATGATCCAATTGCTATCTTCGACTATACAAAAGGCGCTCCTGAATACAAATACATCGACATGAACGAATTGTGGTTCGGAATCTTCGACTTCGGCGATTATGCAAATCAACAACCAGTTCCAGAAATCGATTATCATTTCGCTCCTGAAACAGAAAAAGCTAACTTGAAGATTATCACTACAGGTCACAACTGGAGCAGCGGTACAAACAACGCTTACAACACAGGCAATGCCGCTGAGTTCTTGGAAGCAACTCATAACATCATCATCAACGATACAAAAGTCTACGACCAACATTTGTGGCAAACATGTAACCCTAACCCAGCTGGTTGCCAACCACAAGCAGGTACTTGGACTTACAACCGTTCAGGATGGTGCCCAGGTTCTTTAGGTATGGTTTGGGACTACAGCCTCAACGATTATGTCGCTGCAGGTCATGCTAAATTGTTCTACGAATTCGACCCATCATACATCGATGAATGTCACCCAAATCACCCTGATTGCGTTGATGGTCAGACTTGCGTTTACTGTGCAGCAGCCGACAACCCAATCTTGAGAGTTTCTGGTAAAGTCGTTTCTTACAGCAATGACGTTAACTCAATCACAGAAGTTCCTACTTTAATCGACCACAAAGATCCATTTGAAGTTAACTTATTGCCTAACCCAGCAAACGACGTTTTAAGATTGACAACAAACTATGAAAAAGGTAAGGTTTGTGTTCACATCTTGAATATGCAAGGACAAGAAGTACGTAACTTTGTCTTCAGCGAAACAACAACAATAGACGTTTCAGACTTAGCACCTGGAATGTATTTTGTAAACGTAATCGGTGGACAAGTTGTTACAAAGAAACTTGTTATAAAATAATGGCTAAAGGCTAAAGACAAAAGGCTAAAGGAATTTGAACCCCTTTAGCCTTTTTTTATACTCATAAAATTCTGAGATTCTGAGTTTCTGAATTTCTTATAAAATTACTTTCTATCAAAGAAAATGCTTTTTCCGCTTACGGAGAGAGGAAGCGCTAATATCATGCTGCATTCTGGCATGAGATTGAGTTCCAATGCTGCTTGACCAACAGAGAACATGACGCGGCTGTCAATTCGGAAGTCGGCTGCGAGAGAAGTAGCTGAACCTATAGCGATGCCGAGGTCGTTAGCGTTGAAGAAGCAAGGCACGTTTTTAGGTTTGTCGCCGCAGGTTGGAAAACCGCATGCTGCGCAGTTCAATCCAAGAGGGCTTATTTTCATTCCGAACAAAATGACAGCGCCGCATTGTAAGATGTTTTCAGCGTCGCGGTTAAGGAATTCCATATCACGTTCAGCTGCGAGTTGTTTCATTTTCTCAGCCAAAGTAACGATGGTATCGTCTGTCGCGACGGCAAGCACGAGGTTGTCGGTGCCTCTTGCCTTAGGAGCGGTGCGAGCTGCACACATTAATTTATTGGCGATGTCCTTGATATTTTCGTTACGGATTTGTTCTTCAAAAGTTATCATGATGATTTTATTTTAATGTTTAATGAAAGACAAAATTAAGGAAAAAAAGTTTTTGAAACAGAAACTTATTTTAAATTAAAATTGTATCTTTGTAGGTAAATTGGTGGTAAGGGTACCACCAAAAAAGGTGGCTAAAACAAAATAAGTGAAACTATGGAAAATAAAAAATTACAATCAGTATTAGAGAATTGGCAGAAAATACAGCCATTATCAGAAAAAGACCGTGAAAAATTAAGCAAAAGATTTACTATCGATTTTAATTACAATAGTAATCATATTGAGGGAAATACGTTGACATACGGTCAAACAGAATTATTGCTTTTGTTTGGTAAAGTAATAGGTGAAGCTGATTTCCGTGACTGTGAAGAAATGAAAGCTAGTAATGTTGGCTTACAAATGATGTTGATGGAATCTAGAGAAAAACAACCTCTTACTCAGAATTTTATTCGAACATTACATCGTACACTTTTAAGGGAAGATTATACGGTTTACCATAATATACCAGGTGGTGTAATTACAAGTTATGTGATTCATGCCGGACAATACAAGACACGTCCTAATAGTGTCATCACACGTTATGGCGACCGTTTCGATTATGCTTCTCCGGAAGAAACACCTGCATTGATGACGGATTTAGTCGATTGGTATAATAAAGAGGAACAAGAAGGTAATCTTTCTCCAATTGATTTGGCGATATTATTCCATTATCGTTATATCAGAATTCACCCTTTTGAAGACGGCAATGGACGTATAGCCCGTTTATTGATGAATTATATTCTATCAAGGCATGGTTATCCGATGATAGTTGTACGAAGCAGGATGAAATATGCTTATTTGGAAGCATTACATCGTGCTGACTTAAACGTAGGTCCTGCGCCAATTGACGGAGCGAATGCTTCATTAAAAAGTATTCGTCCGTTTCATAAGCATATGATAGATTCAATAACCAAAGAAATAGGTAATGATATTTTGTTTTTAACAGAACATGATGAAAATATTTGGTGGTATGATGGAGAACGTGTTGTTTTCCGTACATCAACTTATAATCAAATATTACGAGCAATTCGGATAGAACCCAAAGCTACATTATCATATTTGCAAGAAGAAATAGGCATAAATCGTTCTGCATTACAAAAAATGTTATCTTCATTGCAAGATAAAGGATACATTTCTAAAGATGATAAAGGCTCCTGGCGCGTCTTTATAACTCCTTCTATTTACTAACAATATATAATATGAATAAAATCACAATTACTACAAAGCACTTTTTAATTCTATGTTTGTTCTTTATTTTTAATCTGAATGTCTTTGCGCAAAACAATATTTCATCGATTAAAGGTAAAGTTATTGATGAGAATGAAGCTCCTCTTCCTTATGTTTCTGTCGCTGTCTATCAGGATGATAAAATAATAACTGGAGCCATCACCAATGACGAAGGTATTTTCGCATTGAAAGTTCAGCAGTCACATGAGGAATTGCGTCTCACTTTTGATTTCGTTGGTTATGTAAAAGAAGAGATAAAAATAATTCCTAACAAAGCTAAAATTGAAGTTGAAGATGTCGTTTTGAAAGAGAATGTCTTCAATACTTACAAATGGGAAGTACATTCATACAACAGGATTTACGATTTAACCAATCTCAGCAAGCAGAAAAGCAGAATGCTGTGGATTGGAATATCTTATAACTTCAATTCATACAAACAGAACAAAGTCGATAAGGCAGGAGATAATGATAGAAGTTTGATAAAAATTGGCTTGTAAGATGACTAATCTTATTAACATTTCTCAGAGAAATATTTATTATCTTTGCACCTTAATTAATATCTTTTAAAACATCACATACAATGGAAAATAACGACAAACATTTCAAACGTTACACGGTAACGACAGCATTACCTTATGCTAATGGTCCAGTGCATATCGGTCACTTGGCAGGTGTTTATATCCCTGCAGATACTTACGTCCGTTACCTCCGAATGAAAGGTGAAGAGGTTTTGTTTGTCGGCGGCTCAGATGAACACGGCGTGCCTATCACTATCAAAGCTGAAAAAGAAGGCTGCACTCCTCAAGATATCGTCGATAGATACCACAATATAATCAAAGATTCTTTCGAAAAACTCGGAATCAGCTACGACATTTATTCTCGTACAAGCTCAAAGACTCACCATGAGACAGCTGCTGCTTTCTTCAAGAAACTCTATGAAGAAGGCAAATTCATCGAAAGAGAATCAGAACAATTCTTCGACCCAGAACGTAACAAATTCTTGTCAGACCGCTACATCATCGGTACTTGCCCTAAATGCGGCAACGACCACGCTTACGGCGACCAATGTGAGAAATGCGGTTCTTCAATGAGCCCTGATGAACTCATCAATCCTCACTCAGCTCTCAGCGGCGCTCAACTCGTCAAGAAAGCTACAAAACACTGGTATCTTCCTTTAGACCAATACGAACAATGGCTCCGCGATTGGATTATCGAAGGTCATAAAGAATGGAAACCTAATGTCTACGGTCAAGTCAAGAGCTGGCTCGACAATGGTCTCCAACCTCGCGCTGTTACTCGCGACCTCGACTGGGGCGTGCCTGTTCCTGTTGAAGGCGCCGACGGTAAAGTGCTTTACGTATGGTTCGACGCTCCTATCGGTTATATATCCAACACAATAGAAATCTGCCAAGAAAGAGGTACTGACTGGGAAAAATGGTGGAAAGACGAAGAAACAAAACTCGTTCATTTCATCGGTAAAGACAACATCGTTTTCCACTGCATCATCTTCCCTTGCATGTTGAAAGCATACGGCGATTATATCGTTCCAGAAAACGTTCCAGCTAACGAATTCCTCAACCTCGAAAACGACAAGATTTCTACATCTCGTAACTGGGCTGTTTGGTTGCACGAATATCTCGAAGAATTCCCTGGAAAACAAGACGTTCTTCGTTATGTGTTGACAGCTAACGCTCCTGAGACAAAAGATAACAACTTCACTTGGAAAGATTATCAAGATAGAAATAACAACGAATTACTCGCTATCTTCGGCAACTTCGTAAACCGTACTTTGGTTCTTACACATAAATATTTCGAAGGTAAGGTTCCTGCTATGATTAACCTTAACGAAAAAGACGAAGCCGCTATCGAGGAAATGAATCAATATCCTGATAAGATTGCTAACCTTCTCGACACTTATAAATTCCGTGAAGGCTTGACAGAATTGATGAACCTCGCTCGTCTCGGTAATCGTTACCTCACAGAAAACGAACCTTGGAAACAATTCAAGACAGATCCAGAAAGAGTCAAGACAGTTCTCGCAGTTTCATTGCAAATCGTTGCTAAACTCGCTATCTTGTCAGAGCCATTCTTGCCATTCTCAGCTAAGAAGTTACAATCTATGATTGGCTTGGAAGTAAGCGGCTGGAATCAAGCTAAAGAAACAGTTTTATTGAACGAAAACGCTACTATCGGTGAAGTCGAATTGTTGTTCACAAAAGTTGAAGACGAGACAGTAGCAGCTCAAGTCAATAAATTGGAAGAGACAAAGAAACAAAACGAACTCAACGCATGGGCTCCAAATCCAATCAAACCTAACACCAACATTGATGAATTTGGCAAGATGGACATCAGAGTCGGTACTGTTTTAGAATGCGTTAAAGTTCCAAAAGCAGACAAGTTATTACAATTCTTGATTGACGACGGTATGAACAAACGTACTATCGTTTCAGGAATCGCTAAATATTATCCAAATCCTGAAGAATTAGTCGGCAAGCAAGTATGCTTCATCGCTAACTTCGAGCCACGTAAGTTGAAAGGCATCGTCAGCGAAGGCATGATTTTATCAGCTGAAGACAAAGACGGACGTTTGGTTGTTATGTCACCAAGTCAGCCTGTAGCTCCAGGAAGTTCTGTTGGATAATTGGCTAAAGTCTAATGACGAAAGTCTAAAGGTAAAGACTTTAGCCATTAGACTTTTGTCTTTCGTCTATTTAAGAGAAGGATAGAATGCATCTTCAATGTGTTCTATCCTTTTTTCATTGTTTTTATCTATTACTATAGCGATGATGTCGAATCTTACGTCTAAGTCGTATTGAAATCGGTTGACGTAAGAATTTGCAGCCCAGATGAGGTGTCGTTGTTTGTAATAGTCTACGGTTATTTCTGGGTTGACGAGGCATGAGTTATGACGTGTTTTCACTTCAACAAAAACGATAGTGTCGCCGTCTTTAGCGATGATATCTACTTCTTTGTGTCCGCACACCCAGTTGGTTTCAAGGATTTGATAATTTTTTTCAAGGAGATACTCGAGCGCAAATTGTTCGCCCATAGCACCTAAGTCGTTATGTGCTGCCATGTTTCAAAAAATAATTGGTTTTTATAGGTGCAAAGATAGGAAAAATAGTATAAGGAGAAGAATTATTCTTCTACTGTTTCGTGCATCATTTGCCAAGTTTTTTCAGCTGCGAGTTGTTCAGCGCCTTTGATGGAATAGTCGGATGCCTGAGCATATTCTTTGTCATCTATTTCAACTTGGATGACATAGAGTTTGTTATATCCAACGCCTTTTGCTGATATTTGTTTAAAGACAATATGATGTTTTTCTTTTTGACCCCATTCGAGGAGTTTGCTCTTGAAGTTTTTCTCGTTCTTTTCAAGTTCGACGAGGTCGATGTGCATTTTAATCACATTGTTTACGATTATTTTATACGCGAATTTATAGCCGAAGTCGAGGAACAAAGCGCCGGTAAAAGCTTCAAAGGCATTACCTCCCATTGATTTGAACTTATGTTGTTCGTGTGACTTGGCATAATGTATTAAATCGTTTAAGCCAAATTTGATAGATAGTTTGTTCAATGAAGTTCTGCTCACAATTCTTGAGCGCATTTCTGTAAGGAAACCTTCTTGTTTAGTAGGGAATTTTTTGAAGAGGAATTCTGCCACTACGGAACTCAGCACAGCGTCGCCGAGATATTCAAGGCGTTCGTTGCTTATGGTGAGTCCAGAAGATGTCTTTGAAGATAAAGATTTGTGAGTGAAAGCGAGTTTATACAACTCTATATTCTTTGGATAGAAGCCAAAGATGTTATTGATAGAACCAGCCAATGCTCTATCTTCACTATTTTTATATCTAAAAAACGCTAGTAGAGACAAGGCTTTAAGTTTTATTGATATTTTTTGAATATGATACTTGCATTATGACCGCCGAATCCGAAAGCGTTGCTTATGGCGTAGGTCATTTCTTTTTGTCGAGCGTTCCAATAGACGATATCGAGATTAGGGTCTATGGATGGGTCGTCGGTGAAGTGGTTAATTGTTGGCGGTATGATGCTGTCGCGTAACGACAATATTGTTGCTATTGCTTCTATTGCGCTTGAACCTCCGAGCAGGTGACCTGTCATTGATTTGATAGAGTTGATAGGCATATTTGCAATATGCTCTCCGAACAATCTACTGATAGCCATTGCTTCAGAAGTGTCGCCAGCAGGTGTTGAAGTTCCATGTGTGTTTATATGGTCGATGTCGGTAGGTTGTAATCCGGCGGATTTAAGAGCGCGTTGCATACACATCATAGCGCCTAGTCCTTCTGGATGAGGAGCTGTGATATGATAAGCGTCGCTTGAGAGTCCGCAGCCCACCATTTCGCCATATATCTTAGCGCCGCGAGCGATAGCGTGGTCGTAGTCTTCCAATACAAGACATCCGCAGCCTTCGCCCATAAGGAATCCGTCGCGTTCTGCGTCGAAAGGACGTGATGCTGTCATAGGGTCGTCGTTGCGTGTTGTCATGGCGCGCATTGCTTCAAAGCCGCCGATGCCAGGAGGTGATACTGCTGCTTCAGAGCCGCCTACGACAACGACAGGGAACATGCCGTAACGAATGTAATTATAACCTTCAGCGATTGCATTAGCTGATGAGGCGCAAGCCGATACTGTTGAGAAGTTCGGTCCGCGGAAACCATGTCTGATAGAGATATGGCCGCCTGCCAAATCAGGTAATAACTTTGGAATGATGAATGGGTTGTAACGTGGAGTGCCGTCGCCGGTGGCATATGCTGCGACCTCCTCGTAGAAACTGTTGATGCCACCTATACCAGAACTAAAGACAACACCAACTTCATCAAAGTCAGTATTGTCTTTAGTGATGTTAGAATCTAAAATAGCTTCTTCAGATGCAATGATTGCAAACTGTGTGTATAAGTCTAATTTTCTAGATTCTTTACGGTCAAAGAATTTTTGTGGGTCATAGTCCTTAACCTCGCAAGCAATGCGGGTCTTGAACTTTGTGCAGTCAAAACGGGTTATTTCACCTGCGCCATTAACACCTTTACATAATGCGTCCCAGAATTCTGAGACTGTATTGCCTATAGGCGTGATAGCACCTAATCCAGTGACAACTACACGTTTTAACTCCATATATTATTGCTTGTTTTATCCGATATTTTCTTCAATATATTTCAATGCATCACCCACTGTAGAGATTTTCTCTGCTTGGTCGTCTGGAATAGATACGTTAAATTCTTTTTCAAATTCCATGATTAACTCAACTGTGTCAAGTGAATCAGCACCTAAGTCATTTGTGAAACTTGCTGTTTCTACTACGTCTTCAGGATTAACACCTAATTTATCAACGATGATTGACACAACTTTTTCTTTTACGTCTGCCATGATTATAAAAATTTAAGTTAATAATACTTTATTTTTTCTGCTCGAAAAAAAATCTTTGCAAAGTTAAACCATTTTTTTTAATGGAAGTATTTTTTTTTGATTATTTTGAATTGTTAGAAAGCCAAATCTTGATAATCAGTATATTACAAATAAAATATTTTTGGTCTTTTTGTTCATTTTCATAAAGATTTTTTTCATATTTTTACTATAAATTTATTAAGATGAAAAAATTATTTTTACTCGATGCTTACGCATTGATATATAGAGCATATTTCGCTTTAAACAAGAATCCTAGAGTTAACTCCAAGGGCCTTAATACCTCTGCGATAATGGGTTTCCTTAACACTTTGTATGAAGTCATCAAGAATGAGAAACCGACTCATATAGGTGTCGCTTTCGACTTGGGTGCTCCTACTCTCCGAACCGAAGCTTTCTTGGATTATAAGGCCAATAGAGAGGAAACGCCTCCCGACATCAAGATTTCAGTGCCTTATATCAAAGAGATAATCAAAGGCTTTAATATCCCTATCTTCGAATGTGAAGGATACGAAGCTGACGATGTTATCGGTACTCTTTCAAAAAAAGCCGAGAAAGAGGGCTTTACGACTTATATGATGACTCCCGACAAGGATTTCGGGCAGCTTGTAACCGACAACATTCTTATTTATAAACCAGCAAAAGGCGGCGAGCCTGCAAAAGTGATGGGCCCTAAAGAAGTGTGCGAGAAATTCGGTATCGCTCGTCCAGAACAAGTGATTGACATTCTCGGACTTTGGGGTGATGCTTCTGATAATATTCCTGGAATTCCTGGTATTGGCGAGAAGACAGCAGCTAAGCTTATAGCAGAATATGATTCTGTTGAGAATATCATCAATAATGCCGATAATCTGAAAGGTAAAATGCGTGAAAATGTGATTAACTTCGCGCAACAAGGTCTCTTGTCAAAACAATTGGCAACAATTAATATTGATGCTCCTATTGAGTTTGATGAAGAGTGTCTTAGAATGAAAGAACCTAACTATCAATATCTTGCGCAGCTGTTTGAAGAACTTGAGTTTAGAACATTCATGTCGAGACTTAAGGTAAGTCAACAAGACTACAAGACAACAAGGCAACAAGTTGATAATGAGGAATTAGGAATTAGGAATGAGGAGTTGGGTGTTGATAGTGATAAAAATAAAGTCTCTCAGAGTTCAAATGGTCAGTTGGATCTCTTTGGTAGCGCTGATGGTGACAGCAGCGTCTTTTCTTCTTTTTCATCTAAGAAAAATTATCAGACGCAGGAGCATAAGTATCATTTGGTAAAAGATGAAAATCAGATAGAAGAGCTTCTTCAGTTATTGAATGATAATGATGTCTTTGCTTTCGATACTGAAACTACGGGCTTGGATATTTACTCTTCTTCTTTGGTTGGAATGTCGTTCTCCGTCAAAGCGCACGAGGCTTATTATTTACCGCTTCCTGCTGATAGAGAACAATGTAAGTCGTTGTTAAATAAGTTTTTACCAATATTTTCTAATGAAGAAAAGACAATAATAGGTCATAATATAAAATTCGATTTGTCTATTCTTGCGAGATATGAAATAGAGATAAAAAATAATCTCTGGGATACTATGATAGCTCACTATCTCATTGAACCTGAGCAGAATCATGGCATGGATTATCTCGCTGATGTTTATCTCGACTACACTCCTATCGCAATAGAAGAACTTATCGGAAAAGGTAGAAATCAGATTAGTATGCGCGATGTCCCTGTTGAGAAAGTGAAGGAATATGCTGCTGAGGATGCCGATATAACTCTTCAGTTTTATGAAAAATTCAAGCCTACAATTACCGAAAACAAGTTGGAAGGTCTTTTCCATATGATTGAAATGCCGTTAGTTAAGGTTTTATCGACAATGGAATCTAATGGCGTTAAAATCGATATTATGGGATTGCGTCAGATAAGTGAGGAGCAGGCTAAGGAGATTTTTGAGATAGAAAATAAGATTTATGAGATAGCGGGTACTTCGTTCAACATTGGTTCGCCAAAACAGCTTGGAGAGATTCTCTTTGAAAAGCTGAACATCAAAGCGCCTGCAAAGAAAACCAAGACAGGTCAGTATCCAACAGGCGAAGAGATTCTGCAAAAGATTGTAAATGAGAATCCTATAGTTCAGAATATCTTGGACTACCGTTCATTGACGAAACTAAAGTCGACATACGTCGATGCTTTACCTTCTTTGGTAAATCTTAATGACGGATTGATTCATACTTCATATAATCAAGCGATTACAGCTACGGGGCGATTGAGTTCCAACAATCCTAACTTGCAGAATATTCCGGTGAGAACCGACAAAGGCCGTGAGATTAGAAAGGCTTTCGTTCCGAGAGATGAAAATCATATATTGCTGGCAGCGGATTATTCGCAGATTGAGTTGAGAATCATCGCTCATCTCAGTGGCGACGCTGTCATGCAAGAGGCATTCCGTAGCGGTAAAGACATTCACACCGATACGGCATCACGTGTGTATAATGTTGATATAAACGATGTTACAAAAGAGATGCGTCGTAATGCAAAGGCTGTCAACTTCGGAATAATTTACGGAATGTCGGCATTCGGCCTGGCAGAACGTCTCGGAATCTCAAGAAGTGAGGCATCGCAGATTATAAAGAATTATTTCAAGGAATATATTGGCATTCAAGAATATATCGACAAACAAGTTGATTTCGCGAAACAATACGGATATGTTGAGACAATGCTCGGACGTCGTCGTTACTTAAAAGACATTAACGCTGGAAATAGCGTTGTTCGTAACTTCGCAGAACGTAATGCCATCAACGCTCCTATCCAAGGAACGTCGGCCGATATGATAAAGATAGCTATGGCTAATATCCATAAAGAGATGATAGACAATAAATTGAAGTCTAAGATGATATTACAGGTGCACGATGAGTTGGTTTTTGATGTTTACAAAGAAGAGCTAGACTTCTTGAGTGGTATCGTCAAGGATAAAATGATAAATGCGCTCCCACTCTGTGTCCCTATTGAAGTAAATCTCAATACTGGAACTAACTGGCTGGAAGCGCATTGATTAAGACTAAAGTCTAAGGACAAACGGCAAAAGTCATTTGTCTTTAGACTTTAGACATTATTTAGTCTTTCCTCTTTTCTTTGAGGCGTTGTTAGGGTCGTTGATGATATCCATACAATCTTGATATGACAAGTTTGTTGGGTCGTAAGTCTTTGGAATCTTATAGTTTTGTTTGTTGAAAGCGATATAGATTCCGAAGCGTCCCTTGAGGACTTTCAAGTCTTCGTTTTCAGGATATGTTGAAACGATATTATCTAAGTCGGCCTTACGTTTTGATTCTATGATTTCAACAGCTCTCATGAATGTCACCAATGAAGGGTCGTCGAGTTTGGAGAGGCTGTAGAATGTGTTGTTATGTTTGATATAAGGACCGAAGCGTCCGATAGCAACTTGAATCTCAGCGTCTTCGTATTCACCGAGTGTACGTGGGAATGCGAACAAGTCGAGTACTTCTTCCAAAGTGATAGATTCGATGCTTTGGTCTTTATGCAATCCGGCGAACTTAGGTTTTTCTTCAGAGTCGGTGTCACCGATTTGAGCTACAGGACCGAAGCGACCTATTTTCACGAATACGTTTTTGCCTGATACAGGGTCAACACCGAGGAATTTCTCACCGCTGAACTTGCCAGAATTGTCGGAAGTATCTTCTATTTGTTTGTGGAAATCTTTATAGAACTCGTTAATCATAGCGTTCCATTTGCATTCGCCTTCAGCGATTTTATCGAATTCTTTTTCGACGTTAGCAGTGAAGTTATAATCGACGATTGTTTCAAAGAACTGAATCAAGAATCTGTTGACGAGCACGCCTATATCTGTTGGAACGAGTTTAGCTTTCTCGTTGCCTATAGTTTCTTTTCCTGTCTTTTCAGTTATTTTGTTTTTCTTGAGAGTAAGGACTTTATAGTTACGAACTTCACCTTGGATGTCTTTCTTTTCAACGTAGCCTCTCTTTTGTATTGTAGAGATTGTTGGAGCGTAAGTTGAAGGACGTCCGATGCCGAGTTCTTCCATCTTCTTAACCAAGCTTGATTCGGTGTAGCGAGGAGGACGGCGTGTGAATCTTTGTTGAGCTTCCATCTTTTCCAAGTCGAGAGCCTGGCCGACGATGAGAGGAGGCAACATTGTGTTTGTTGTTTCGCCTTGTTCGTCGCTGGTGCTTTCGGTATATACTTTTAAGAAGCCGTCGAATAAAACAACTTCGCCGCTTGCTGTAAATTCTTTGTCGGAGTTAGATACTTCGATGCTAACATTTGTCTTTTCAATCTGAGCTTCTGCCATTTGAGAAGCGATAGTACGTTTCCAGATGAGTTCGTAGAGCTTGCGTTCGTCGGCTGTACCTTTAATAGTTTGTTGGTCGAGGTATGTTGGACGTATAGCTTCGTGAGCTTCTTGAGCGCCTTTGCTCTTTGTTGTAAACTGACGATTCTTAACGTATTGAGGACCGTATAAGTTTTCGATTTCTTTTTTTGCTGACATGAGAGCAAATTGCGACAAGTTGACGGAGTCGGTACGCATGTAAGTGATTTTACCTGACTCATAAAGTTGTTGGGCAATTCGCATTGTGTTGCTGACGGAGAAACCCAACTTACGTCCAGCTTCTTGTTGTAATGTTGATGTTGTGAATGGAGGAGCTGGTAATTTAGAAAGAGGTTTCTTATCGACAGACTTGATTTTATAAGCAGCGTCTTTGCAGTTTTGCAAGAAAGCGTGAGCGTCTTCTTCTTTCTCGAAACGATGAGGCAATTCTGCAGAGAGTGAATATTCATGATTGTCGATGGTGAATGTGAACACTGCTGTCACGCGGAATGCGCTTTGTTGTTTGAAGTTCTTTATCTCTTCTTCACATTCAACGATGAGACGTACGACAACAGACTGAACGCGACCTGCTGAGAGTGCTGGCTTCACCTTTTTCCAAAGAAGTGGTGACAATTCGTAACCAACGAGGCGGTCGAGGACGCGGCGTGCCTGCTGTGCAGAAACGAGGTCCATGTCAATCTTACGTGGGTTGTCGATAGCGTGGTTTATAGCGGTTTTTGTGATTTCGTGGAAAACGATACGACGATATTTATCGTCTTGCAATCCTAAAGTCTCGAAAAGGTGCCATGAAATAGATTCTCCTTCACGGTCCTCATCGGATGCGAGCCACACCATTTCGGCGCTCTCGGCTAATTTCTTTAACTCAGCTACCAAAGCCTTCTTGTCTGACGGAATGTCGTACAATGGTTGGAAGCCGTTGTCCATATCCAAACTTAAGTTTGACTTGTTCAAGTCTCTCACATGACCGTAGCTTGACTTAACAACGAAGTCTTTTCCTAAGAAACCTTCAATGGTTTTCGCCTTGGCAGGAGACTCGACAATGACTAAATTCTTTACCATATATATAAATGTGTTAAATTCTTAAAAAATCGTGGCGAAATGTATAACGCTTCGCACGTGCAAAATTACTACAATAAAAATTGTAAATTTTACATTTTATGAAACTTTTTTTTTATTTCTTTAAAAATCAATAAATTGTGAAAGAAAATTAAGATAAAGTCACATAGTTTTTTTAACGATGTAATAAAAATAAGGTGTTAAAATGACGCTTTTTTTACGAGAAATATTTTTCTTGACTTGATTTTTCAAGATTTGATTCATCGTGACACCATCATGGCAATTCTTTTCAGCCACACCCATACAAACGACATCGCCCATCGTGACAGTAGCATCCATAGGTATGCGCCGCCAGCTGCCGAGAAAAGAAGGAGGTCTTCTAAGTTGCTATGCGATATCCCGATATGTCTATTCAGGAGGTCGTTTTCTTCCTTGGTGGTCTCGCCTTTCTCTGCTTCCTCAATCATAATGCCAGCGCCGTATGCCAGACCTAAGGTGTTTGATACCAACCATAAGAACGCTGTATTTGGTGACAATCCGAAGAATATCATGACAGGTTTCAGGAATCTGGAGATGTATTGTATTATGCCGAATTCAGTTAACACCTTTTGTAATACAGTAAGAAGATATACCAACAATGCCATTGTGACGACATTCTTTGTTGTTCGAAGCGCCCATTGTTTCAACATGACTGCAAATGTAAGTTGCTCTTGTACAGAGTTTTCAACCATGATATTTTCGAAACCTCCAGGCATGATTTTATTCAAGACCCAAGCTAAGATGAATGCTGATAATGTTCTGATTAAAACGATACTCAACACCGATGAGCCAGTCTTATGCTGTACGGCAGTCTCCACAATCATATTATGAGAACAGAGCACCATGACAGATAATATAGTCGCTGCTCTGGCACTTAAGTCCAGGGTTGTCATCACAGCGATGGCAGAATAACAATTGACGAAATAACCAGATACATATGCGAGTGCTGCTTCACCAGGAAGGCCGAAGTGAGAAAACAATGGAGTGAGCCAATATGAAATCCACTCTATGATGCCAAAATATTGCAATAATAATATTACGAATGACAATATCACCATTATCTTGGTGAGCCACCATATTGTCTTGAAAGCACTTGGACCTGCAAGTTTTACGCAATTAACAAAACGTGTCTTAAACATATTCTGAGATTCTGAGTTTTTGAGATTCTGAGTTTTAACTTAAAACAATTCTTTAAACAAGTCACCTATCGTTGCCAATGGCACCACTTCTACGTTATATTTCGAAGTGTCGAGTCCGCGGCAGTTGTATTTAGAGACGAAAATCTTTTCCATTCCTAGTTTGTCGGCTTCGGCAATTCGTGCTTCCACTCTGTTGACGGCGCGCACCTCACCCGAGAGTCCTACCTCAGCAGCGAAGGCGTATCTGTTGCTTATGGCTATGTCTTCGTTCGATGACAAAATTGCTGCCATCACTGCGAGGTCGATGGCAGGATCATCGACGCGCAGGCCACCTGCAATGTTGAGGAAGACGTCTTTAGAAGAGAGTCGGAATCCTGCTCTTTTTTCCAAGACGGCGAGCAGCATATTGAGGCGTCGTGTGTCGAATCCGGTGCAGCTGCGCTGTGGCGTGCCGTATGCAGCGGTGCTCACAAGAGCCTGAGTCTCAATCATCATAGGACGTAATCCTTCTACCATGGCAGCGACGGCGATGCCGCTTACATTCTCTTCTCGTTGTGAAAGCAAAATCTCGCTCGGGTTGTTCACCTCGCGCAGACCAGCGGCGTTCATCTCGAATATTCCAAGCTCCGATGATGAGCCGAAACGGTTTTTCACTGTGCGTAAGATGCGGAATCCGTAGTGACGGTCGCCCTCAAATTGTATGACGGTATCGACTATATGTTCGAGGATTTTAGGACCGGCGATGGTGCCGTCTTTGGTGATATGACCGATGAGGAAGGTCGGCACATGATGAGCTTTGGCAATCTTGTTCATCTCGGCGGCAGTCTCACGAATCTGGCTTATGCTTCCGGCTGTCGCCTCAATGGCAGGTGACTCCAGAGTCTGGATGGAGTCGATGATGACGATATCAGGTTTCACCGATTCGAAATGCTTGATGATATCGGAGGTGTTGGTTTCTGTCAAGATGAAGCAGTTTTCGTTGCGTATTCCTATTCTCTCGGCGCGCATCTTGATTTGTTGAGCGCTCTCTTCGCCAGATACATAAAGCACTTTTTTGTCTTTGATGTTGAGAGCCACCTGCAGCAGAAGAGTCGATTTTCCGATGCCAGGTTCGCCGCCAAGCAAGATAAGAGAACCAGGGACGAGTCCGCCGCCCAGGACACGATTCAACTCCTCATAACCAAGGTCGATGCGTGCTTCTCTCACGCTGCTTATCTCCGCTACACGAGTAGGCTTCGACTTGGTCTCGGGAAGTATGGAATTCCTCACCGATTTACTGTCTTTACCAACCACAACGCTCTCTTCCACATAGCTGTTCCATGCTCCACATCCCGGACAATGACCTATCCATTTTGGCGATTCATTGCCGCATTCCTTGCAAAAAAATACAGTCTTAGTCTTAGCCATTTTTTATCGTTTTAAATTTTCACAAAATTAAAAAAATACTTGTGCCACTTATATATATATTTATTATTTTTGTGGGAATTTTATTTTCGAAAATTAAATTTTATTGATATGAGGAAAGTTTACTTTTTCTTAATCCTTCTCCTTTGTATGGGATTCTCCCTTAAGGCACAGGATATTAAAGTTTCCGGTTATGTGACCTCAGCTGAAGACGGTTACGGTTTGCCGGGTGTTACAATTCAAGTTAAAGGCACAAGTAATGGTACTATCACTGAAATAGACGGTGATTATACGATTACTGTTGGATCCAGAGACACATTGACATTCTCTTATGTCGGTTATCAGACACAGAATATCCCTGTCAATGGAAGAAGCCAAATCGATGTCGTTATGAAGAACGATGCTATGATGTTGGACAATGTCGTCGTCACAGCGTTGGGTATCAAACGTCAGAAGAGAGAATTAGGTTATGCCACTGAAGACATCAGCGGTGCCGATTTGACACGTTCTGGTAGCGACAACGTCATCAACTCATTGAGCGGACGTTCTGCCGGTGTTCAGATTATCACTGGTGACGGTGTCTCAGGCGGTTCTTCACGTATCGTTATCCGTGGTAACAACAGTATCTTTGGCGACAACCAGCCACTCATCGTCGTTGACGGTGTCCCTATGACCAACGAAGGCGGTGTCACAGGTTGGGACGGCGGCCAGGACTGGGGTACTGCTCTCAACAATATCAACCAAGAAGATATTGAAGACCTCAGCATCTTGAAAGGACCTACCGCAGCAGCTCTCTACGGTTCACGCGGCGGTAACGGTGTCGTGCTCATCACAACAAAGAAAGGTAAGAAACAACAAGGTCTGGGTATCAACTTCTCTTCAACATACAAGATTACCAATCCTTACGGCTATCGTGACGTTCAAAACAAATACGGCGCTGGCGGTCCTGTTTCTTTCATGACACCAACTCTTACACAAGACGCTAACGGCAATTATGTTTATAACGGCAACTATAACTCAGACCAAGGTCCAGAAGGCGAGCCAACTAATACCACCTTCGGTTATTACGGCGGCGCTGTTTCTTGGGGCCCTGTCATGGACGGAACTGAAATGCTCTGGTGGGACAGCGTCTCAAGAAGCTACTCTCCACAGCCAGACAACCTCAGCATGTTGTACAAGAACTCACATTCTTTCACTAACAACATCTCATTCCAAAATGCTGGCGACTTCGGTTCAATAAGAGTCTCTGTCACCGACGACCGTTCAGACGCTATCATCGACAACTGTAACCTCAAGCAAACAACATTCAACGTAGGTTCATTGTTGAATATCTCAGAAAAGATCAAGGCCGACATCTCTTTCACTTATTTCGATTTCCATCGTCTCAACTCACCAGTGCTCGGTGAATCATACAGCAACTTCAACAAAGGTCTTCTCTACAGTTGGCCAAGAAGCTGGCAAGGTATAGAGTCGACAACATACGAACAAGCCGACGGTTCAATGACAGAATGGGGTAACTATCCTTTCCAATACATCAACTCAAATACATTCTGGTCATTCTATAACAACAACACAACTCTCGACCGTGATAAGGCTTATGGTTCTATGCGTCTCACATACGACATCACAGATTGGTTGACATTGGCTGGTAAGGCTGCTCTCGACTTCAGCTTAGACCAATATGAAACCAAGAACAAGCCTACAGCAGTAGACGGAATGACAGGCGGTTATTACAAACAAAGCATGACAAGAGACTACACTCTTGATGCAGATTTCCTCTTGACAGCTCATAAAGATTATATCTTCGGTTCATTGTTCAACGCAAGACTCTCATTCGGTGGTGAACGTTTCTACAGAAATACATACGGTTTATGGGCAGGCACAGGCACATGGGCTTATGCTGACTTATACACATTCTACAACTACATCAGCGGTGGTGCTAACCCTATCACATCAGGCATGCTCCCAGGTGAGTCACGTTATGAAAAACAAGTCAACTCATTATATGGTTTCTTGAACGTATCATATAGAGACTATCTCTTCTTGGATATCACAGGAAGAAATGACTGGTCATCAACATTGCCAATGGATAACAACAGCTACTTCTATCCATCAGCAACATTGAGTTTCATCGCTACAGAAGCTTTCAAGATTAACTGGGGTCCTATCAGCTTCTTGAAATTCAGAGGCTCTGCTGCTATGACAGCTAGCGACGACAGTCCTTATCAGTTAGACTTCACATACAACACAAGTTCATTCGGAGGTCAGTTGTCATCAACACTTCCAACACAGGTACCTCCAATCCAGTTGAAACCACAACGTCAACGTTCATACGAATTCGGTGTTGACTTCGGCCTCTGGGATAAGTTCAATATGGACTTCACATACTACGACATCTACTCATGGGATCAAATCCTTGCTTCTCCTATGGCAGTGTCATCAGGTTCAAGCAGCGCTCGTATCAACACAGGTGTCGTCACTAACAAAGGTATCGAAGCTATCATGAACTATAACGTATTCCAAAAGCCAGACAGCTACCTCCAAATCGGTCTTAACTTCGCAAGAAACACTAACCGTATCGTTGACTTAGGCGGCGCTGATATGTACATCTTGTCTGAAGTATGGGGCTCTAACGGTCCTGCTATCGCTGTTCAAGAAGGCGAGCAATATGGTACAATCTACGGTTGGGATTATGTTTACACAATGGAAACAGCCGACGGTACTGTCGTAGGTCCTTTCTATGACGACAACGGCAACCCACTTCCTCTCATCAATGCTGAAGGAACAGAATATCTCAAGACAAACCAACGCGTTCCTGTTGGCAACTGCGCTCCTTTGGTAACAGGCGGTATCAACATGAAATATAATTATAAGAACTTCTCATTATATGCTTTGGTAGACGCTAAACTCGGCGGTGAAATCTACTGCGGTTCTTACGTCATCGCAATGCAGACTGGTCAAAGCAACGAGACATTATACGAACGTGAAGGTAACGGCCTCCCTCTTTACGATGCAGAAGGTAACTTCTTAGGTAACTACGGCGTCGTTCTCCCAGGCGTTTATGTCGACCCAGAAACAGGCGAAGCAACAGAGAACACAGAAGTAGTACATTATTATTATAACTACATGCCTAACTTCGGCGGCTGGGGCAACTACCTCACAACACCAGGTATCGTAAACAACACTTGGATTAAATTGCGCGAAGTAACACTCAGCTACAACTTCCCAAGCAGAATACTTGAAAAACTCAAGGTGTTCCAAAACGCTTCTATCTCAGTGACAGGACGTGACTTATTCTATATCTACAGAACATTACCTGACAACATCAACCCAGAAGGTACTTTGGGAACAGGTAACGCTCAAGGTCTCGAATATGGTTCATTCCCAATGACACGCTCATTTATCTTCTCACTCAGATTCGGTCTCTAATTAATAAAGGAAGGAGAAAAATTATGAAAAAGAACATATTAAATCTTAAAAACATATTCTTGGCATCAACAATGGTTGCTGCTCTCTTCTTGGGCTCTTGTGACAGAGGATTCGAAGAGATGAACAAAAATCCTATGAACCCTACAGGCACCGACATCGGTCCTATGTTCAATGGCGTCGTCAGCACCCTCCGCTGGAACAGCAACGAACAGTTCTATCTTTGGAATGAAATCTTCTATCCTGAGACAGAACTCGGAGCTCTCACATCAGAGGCATGGGGTAACTACAGCATCGGCGTTGACGCTGTATGGAACGACTACTACCTCGCTTTGGCTAACATCCACGACATCGACAAACGTCTCGATGAGATGTGTGAGAAAACTGGCGACAATGAAATAGATGATAAGGTAAGAGCTCAGCTCATCGTATTAGAAGCATACAAGACTTTCAAAGTCACTGATATGTTCGGCGATATCCCTTACTCAGAAGCCGGTTACATCTGGTACGACACAGAAGCTAACAGAAAACCAAAATACGATTCTCAAGAGTCAATCTATAAGACTGTATTGGCAGAATTGGTATGGGCAAGAGAAATATTGAATGGCGGCGCTGCAACAACATCACTCGGCAACCAATATTATTCACTCGGCGCATACGATGTTATGTATCATAACGATTATAACAAATGGGGCAAAATCGCTAACTCCTTGATTTTACGTCATGGCTTGAGAATGCGCGACAAAGACCCTGGTTTCGCTGACACATTATTACAGACAGCTTACAACCAACCTGCTATCGACGATTATTACTACAGCGGCAACGGCGCTTTCGCATTGTGGCCACAATATCTCGGCAATACATTCGGCGATGAAGGATGGTCATTCAGAGAACACAAGAACTTAAGAATGGGTGAGACTGTCTTCGCTCAGATGTCAAAGCCAACAGACTCTGTAGATAACGAAATCTTCGACCCAAGAGTTTATATCTTCTTCGATACAAACAACAAGACAGCCGACTATCCAGAAGGCGCTTGGAGAGCATATCCACAGTTGAAAGATGCTAACACTCCTACAGAAGGCGGTTCTCCTTATTCATCAGCGAGAGACAAGAACTACGGATTTAAAGGCCCTGCTTGCTTGTATTCTCCATTCAACTTCTACCTCATCCGCGACCACGTCTTCGTACCTCAAATCATGATAAGCCCAGCTGAAATATGCTTCATCAAAGCTGAAATGATGATTAAAGGCATCGTTCCTGGCGGCATCGGCATGATGACAGACGAAATGATTAGAAAAGGTATTGAACACTCATTCCTCATGTGGTTACAACTCCCAATCTATGGAACAGAAGCTACATATAAATATATATATGAAGACCTTCAAAAGATTTTGGATGAAGGTGATTTATATTCAATCTCTTATGCTTACGCTTCTAAGGTGTTCAACGAAATGGTTTATAACAACCTCGACTTCGCTTATTCAGAAGAAGCTTATCTCGAATTCATCTATCAACAACGTTGGTTAGACTTGTTCCGTCAGGCTAATGAAGCATGGAACCTCACTCGTCGTACAAAAGATACTGGTGCTACAACACCAACAACAATAGACCATCAAAAACTTGTTACATACAGATTGCCTTATCCTCAATCAGAAGTCACATATAACTATGACAATTATAACGAACAAGTCAAGACTATGAGTCATGGCGACACAAGAGAAACCAAAGTATGGTGGATGGCAGATTAATAATTAAAATTTTTTAACAGATGAAAAAAGTATTCTTATTATTATCAATGATGTTGTGCTTAACAGTTGTTAACGCACAAGTTGAGTACGTAATCAATTTTGACAATTATACACAAGGTACTCAATGTCTTAATGGACAAGATAACTGGTCGACACACTATCAAACAGCGTCAACTTCACAAGACTTCGACGTTGACTACAGCTGCGATGGTTTGTTGTCACCTAACGAAAGCGTTGCTGTTTATTATCCATACGGCGGTCCTGGCGTTGGTAGAACAGCTACACGTAAAGCTTCAAGCAACTTCGATTTCAATTTCAAGAACGGTGGCATCATCGACTTTGAATTCGACATCACTCCTGCATGGTGGGGCGTTTTCGCTGGCGTTGGTTACGACGCTGACGGCGATGGCAACATCCTTCAAGGCATGACAGACGGCGACGGCGGCGTCTATCTCCGTATAGCTGGTAGCGGCAACGACAGACATCCTAACATCGTCCTTCCTAATGGAACAGACATCCTCATCACCAACTATCGTCAAGAAAACTGGGCAAGATATAAAATGTCATTCGACTTCTCAGCATACGACGGCGCTGGTTCTTTGACAGTTTTCGTTAAAGACTTCAACGGTACTAGCTGGGGCGAATGGATGCAGCTCTCAGAAGCTACAGAACTCAACATGGGCATGACTCCAGGTTCTGGCGACATGCGCGACTATAAAGTATGGGATGGCATCTTCTTCCACTGCCAAGGTGGTACTGGCGGTTTCGACAACTTCTTAGTACGTCAAATGCCAGAAGGCAACATGCAATACATCAACTTGCCTGACGTTCCAAAACAATTGACAATCAACCCTCCTTATACATTGGAAGCTACTTCAACATCAGGTCTTCCTGTTTCTTTCGAAATGATTAGCGGTCCTGCTACGATTGAAGGCAACATCTTGACACTCACAGGTGAAGTCGGTACAGTATCTTTGAAAGCTACTCAAGCTGGTAATGACGAATGGCTCGCAGCTCCTGACGTAGTGAAGACTTTCGAAGTAATCGACCCAATGGCTTATTCAACAGACATTACAATACGTCGTCCTTATGATGCAACAAACGTATATCTCCCAGAATTGAAACCTATCATCTTGAACGTCAGCCTCCAAGTTGAACACGCCGACGCTCTTCTCTTCGAAGATGTAAGATGTACTATCGATGGCGAAGATGTTGTTTTAAGCACAGACGCTCCTAACAACCCAGACAACGGTTACTTCTATAACTACTGGACTCCAGCACGTTATGGCGAACATACTATGACAGTAAGCGTTACAACATCAGGCGGTAACGTCACAACAAAAACTTCTTCATTCAATATTACAAAAGATTACGATGACGTCAGCGTTACAACAATCAACGGTGACCTCATCTGTACACCTTCAATCCATTCTGCTATCGGCAACTACGTAATGCCAACTCACGTAGGCGCTTTCAACAACATCAAAGCTCATTACGACCACAATTGCGTCGACGGCGTCTGTGATACATACGACCGCGTTGGTGGTGTTAAAGTAAGAAACTACCGCGGACAATGGATGGAACTCTTCCGCTATACAACTCCTTTCGGCGTAGAATGTGAAGACAATCTTGATGTGACAGACTTCTCTTCAGTACTCCAAGGTCTGGTAGAATTAGAATTGTACTTCGAATCATGGAACGGTAACGGTTATAACCCAACACTTACATTCGACATGACAAAAGGCGATCCAGAATTTGATTACTACAACGTTGACGAAATCTGGTTCGACATCTTCTCATTCGGCGACTATGCTAACCAACAACCTATCCCTGACGTAGATTATACATTCCCAGAATATACAGAAGCTGCAAGATTGAAAATCATCTCTTCAGGTCACAACTGGAGCAGCGGCGCTAATGATACATATAACACAGGTAATGCTGCTGAATTCTACGAAGCAACTCACGGAATTAAAATCAACGATGTTAAGGTTTACGACCAACATTTGTGGAGAACATGTAACCCTAACCCAGCAGGCTGCCAACCACAAGCTGGTACATGGACTTACCAACGTTCAGGATGGTGCCCAGGTAGCATCGCTATGGTTTGGGACTTCGACCTCACAGACTATGTAAACAACGGCTGCGCTAATATCTTCTACGAATTAGACCCAACTTACATCGACGAATGTCACCCTAACTACCCTGACTGCGTAAACGGTCAAAACGGCTGTAAAAAATGTGACGCTCCTGACAACCCTGTTCTTCGCGTCTCAGGTAAAGTTGTTACTTACAGTAATAATATCAATATTCTCGATGGCAGCAATGTCGATGTTAATGAAAACCTCGTCGACTACAATGTTGACATCTTCCCTAACCCAGCATCTTCAAATCTTAACTTCTCATCAGATTACCAAAACGGTAAGTTGAGCGTCTTGATTTTGAATGCTCAAGGTCAAGAAATGAAGAAATTCGCTTTCAGCGGCAGCAGAACAATAGACGTTTCTGACTTCCCAAGCGGTGTATATTTCGTTAAAGTGTTAGGCAACACAATGAAAACACATAAGATTGTCATCTATTAATATTTGACAAATCTATTATAAATAAGGTAGAGACGGCATGTATGTCGTCTCTATTTTTTTATATATAACTGAAAACCAAAATGATATGTGATTTAACGCATAAAAACGCATAAAAATGCATAGAGTTTTTTCTTGCAAACCCTATAATCGCCATCATATATTTGCGTCGTTAATTCAAAATTATATCGCTATGAAACACAAAATTATTATTCTTACAGTAATGCTCCTTGCGGCATTCAGTCTGTGCGCTCAGTGGCATCCCGAGGCACAAATGGACGTTAATAATGTTAAGACAGACTTCTATGGAACAGGCAATTTCGGCATTATGCGCGGTGGTAACGGTTCTTATGGCATCGGCTATGTTGAAAACTTTAGAGTCCCTGCCAATGGCGATGCAGGCACTATTTATAGTAATACCTTATGGATTGCAGGACTCGACGGCAATGCCAATATTCACTGTTCTGCAGTACGTTTCAACCAAGTGGGCGATGACTTCTGGTCGGGACCGCTGCGCGTCAACGACGGCTCTACAGATATCTATGCGGTGATGGACTACCATCATGTGTGGAAAGTGAGACGCTCTGATATTGAAGCTATCATCAATAACACAGCCGCCGACATCCCTGAAGACGTCCTGACATGGCCTGCTCACGGCAATGTAGAAGATGGTTATGCTGCAAACCTCGCTCCTTTCGTTGATACCGACAACGACGGAATCTACGACCCTCGCAAGGGCGATTATCCTGACATACTCGGCGACATGGCATTGTATTGCATCTATAATGACAACTATAGTGCTCATACAGAATCAGGCGGTGAGGCATTCGGATTCGAGTTGCATTGTATGTTGTATGGATTCTATGCTCCTGGCGATGAAATGTTGAACAACACTCTTTTCATGCGTACCTGGATTTACAACCGTTCTAACAACGATTATAATAATGTATATGTCGGCAACTGGACCGATTTCGATATTGGTTATGCATTGGACGATTTTATCGGATGTAATGTTGAGCGAGGATATTATTACGGATATAATGCATTGCCTATAGACGGCAATGGCGAGCCTGAGTCTTATGGTCACAATCCTCCTGCACAGATGGTTATGATTTTGGGCGGTCCTGATATGCTAGCAGATGGCGTCGATAATCCTAAGTTCGATGAGAACGGATTCCAGATTGTTGACGAGAGCGTCAACGGATTGGGATTCGGCGATGGCGTGGTCGATAATGAACGTTTAGGTATGTGCAGCTTCGTCTATCATACTAATGACGTTACATATCACGGCGATCCGGAAAATGCTGAAGAATACTACAGATTGCTTAAGGCAGAATGGAAAAATGGCGTGAAGATACATTATGGAGGTAATGGCTTCCCAGGCAGCGAAGGCGTCACCGACATACCATGCCGATTCATGTACCCTCATAACTCCGACCCTGACAACTGGGGAACAGGCGGCGTTAATCCAGGAGTGCAAGAATGGTGCGAAGAAACTGCTGTCGATGGCAGCCCTAATGACGATGGCGACAGAAGAGGCCTCGCTTCATCAGGACCATTCAACTTCGGCAGCGGCGAGGTTCATGTCATCGACAAGGCTTTCGTGACTTACTGGCCATCTGATGCCTTCGATAGAGATGAGATGAATGAGTGGGCGGATTATATCAGAAATTATTTTATCAACAACTTAAATAAATAAGCCTTATGAAAAGATTAACATATACCATCATATTCCTCTTGTTGGGAATGAGTCTCGGCGCACAAAGCGTATGGGACGGCAAGCGCGAAGCTATCAGAAAAGGCTCTGGCACAGAATCGGATCCTTATCTCATCGAGAACGCTCAAAATCTGGCATGGCTCGCCTATCTGATAAATTATGATTATTCCGAATGGACAGAAGGCAAGTATTTCCTCTTGAAAACAGACATCGACCTTAACGGAAGTGAAGACAACCAATGGCTGCCGATAGGCGCTGGCGGCGGTAATACTGTCTACGGTAAATGCATGAAAGGCACTTTCGACGGCGGCGGTCATAAGATAACAGGACTTTACATTGACAACAATTCTGTCGTTGCCGACAATAACTCTATCTGGTATGCCAATACGAATGCCGCTTTGTTCAGTGAGTTGCATAGTGAGTCTGTCGTTAAAAATCTTTATGTTGAAGGTTATATTAGCGTGGATAACAAAACCTGCGCAGGTGTGTCAGGACGTTCCGGCAATATATTTAGATGTGTCTCCGATGTTGATGTCGAGACAGAAAAAGAAGGCGCCGGCTTGGTGGCAATGTATTCCAATGCTATTGAAGAATGTGCCAATTATGGTGATATCAATGCTGGCACTTTTGCAGGCGGCATCACTGCTTTCTCAAAATTTGATATAGTGAATTGCTATAATATGGGTGCTGTCAACGGAAGTGGTTACGTAGGCGGCATCACATCTGGAGCTATTAAAGGAACGATAATGAACTGCTATAATGCAGGCGACATTGACGCCTATGATATGGCGGAGTATAAAGGAGCTGTTGTTGCAAAATTGGATGGCACCGCTAAAGTGGAAAACGTCTATTATCTCGACTCTTCCATAGATCAGAACGATGAATATGGTGAGGCGTTGTCGGCAAGTGTGATGCAGTCGCTGGATTTTGTCACGATGTTGAACAACAACACTAATGTGTGGATGTATGACGCTGCTTTCGCCAATCAGGGATTCCCGATATTGACCAACGCGATTCCTCTCAGCGACGACTCCTGCCAACAAGAGGAGGAAATGCTGATGCTTTTCCCTAATCCTGCAGTAGACTATGTCAATATCGTCGGTGATGTAGCATCGTACGAAATATACGATATGCTTGGAAAGAGCGTCGCCGGTACAAGACTTATGAACGATGTCAGGGAACAGCTTGATGTCGCTCAATACAAGCCAGGAATATACTTCGTGAAATGTCTGATGAAAGACGGCATGACGGTGACGAAGAAAGTTGTTGTCAAATAGGTTTTTGACGTGAAGAGACGATGTCAAAAATCGTCTCTACTTTTTTATTTCAGTTCGATATTTTTTCTTAAGTTTGCACTGTTGTAAAAAAAATGCGTGATGGTAAAGAGAAAGAACAAGCTTGTTATTGAACCTTTTGATGATATTAGGATAATAGGCATCAATACAAGTATGATGGATTATCAGTTGGCGCATTTCCTCAACAAAAATCTCAAAATAGATTTGATTAAATATAAAAGTATCACCAATAACGGTGAGGACTTCTACTCCTTCTATCGTTATGATGCAGGAGAAAACTCTAACACCTTCAATCTTGTCGGTCTGATATCGGGCAACAAAGAATGGGTCTCCTTCAAACCAAAAACCGAGTTTCTTCTCATTATAAGAAACTACATCAAAGAATCTACCTACCAGCTTTTCTTGACGAAGATAAAAAGCATACCTCAGGTATTTCACGCCTATAATATCGACCTTGACTACAATAAAAAAATAGATGTCATTCTTGAAGACATAGAATTTCACGAGATGGAAATCGCCAATGAACAGAACGGCGGTAATCGTGGTCCATAGTTAATAGTTCATAGTTCAACAGCCAAAGTTCAAAAATAACCCTTAACTCCTAATTAAAAAAACTTGTAGTCTTGTAGTCTTGTAGTCTTGTTGACTTTTTTCTTATCTTTGCACCCTTAAAAAATTAATCAACAAAATTATTTATGAAGAAGTTTTTATTAGTGCTTTGCGCAATTATGTCATTAAACGTTTTGACAGCGCAAAAGAATGTGCTTCTTGAAGAAGCAACAGGTACTTGGTGTCAGTATTGTCCTTCAGGTATTTACTACATCGACTCATTGGTGACAATGTACGACAATGTCATCGCTGTAGCAATTCACACAAATGACGTAATGGCTGTTGAAGAATATTTCACAGCAGGAAATTTCAGTCAAGCTCCAGAAGCTAACATCGGTCGTCGTTACCAAAACAAATCAACAGACCAATGGTTCAACTTCGTTCAACAAGAAATGGCGGTGCAGCCTAAGTCAACTGTTACTGTAGAAAATCAATTTAATGAGTCAACACGTTTGCTCACTTCAACAATAACAATCGACGCCATCGAAAATATTGAAGGCAACTACAAAATCGGCGCTATCATCACAGAAGACGCTGTTACAGGTCCAGCACCTCAATATAACCAAGCAAACCAATATTCAAACTATTACTTCCCAATGGGCGGTTTTGAAAACCTTCCAAACCCTGTTCCAGCTAACAGAATGGCTTTCGACCACGTAGCTCGTCACCTCCTCGGTGGTTACAACGGCGAGACAGGCATGCCATCAACTCTCGCTGCTGGTCAGTCTTACACTCATACATTCACATATACTGTCCCAGAAAACTTCGACCACAACTATTTGAAAGTCATCGGTGTCTTGATTGCTCCAGACGGAACTATCGACAATGCAGGTCAAAGTGCTTATGTCAACGGCGAACAAAACGCTGCTCCTAAATTCACTTCTACTCCTGTTACAGAGAGCTTCGCTTTCGTTAATTATATCTATAACATCTACTTCTATGATACAGACAACAAAGAACTCGCAGTGTCTGTAGAAGAAAAACCAGAATGGCTCACATTCGAACAATATGACTACCGTTCAGCAGCTATCTATGGAACAACAGAAACTCCAGGTGAATATGAAGTCACTATCAGACTTACTGATGGTAACTATGAAGTTTATCAGACTTATACCATCGTAGTTGAAGACGCTTTGGATTCTAACTGGGAAGTTGTTGGCGACCGCGGATTCACAGCCGGTACAACATATACATTCAGCACAGCAACATACGACGGATGTGTTTATATGTTCTGCCGCGAATTGAATATGCCTGCAGTTTATAAATACGACCCTCAAATCGACCAATGGCAAAAACTCTCTATGCCAACAGACGAAATGAGCTACGAAGGTAATATGATAATCGACAACAACGGCGTTATCTACATCACATACGCTTATTTGAGCAACGACTTCATCCAAGTAAAGAAATATGAAAACGGCCAATGGAGCGATGTCGGTACTTTCGGTAAAGTAGGTAGCGTGCCAAAACTCGCTGTCAACTCAGAAAACGTTCTTTATATCAGCTATATCGACTTCGGCGAAAACAACTACTATTTCGTTGAGAGATTCATCAACAACGAATGGGAACGCGTCGGCTCAACTCATGTCACAGCAGGCGGCGGCTCATGGGCAAGAATCACTATCGATGAAAACGACGTGCCTTTCGTCTCTTGGGTTGACTTCTACGCAGGCGGCTTGATGTACGTCTCTAAACTCGTAGGCGACTTATGGATTAAAGTCGGTGGTGACGCTGTCTCAAGAGATATCGCTGTTTATTATTATCAAGATGTTATCGTTGACAACGACGGCAATGTTTATCTCGCTTACTGCGCTCACCAAACACAATATCTTACAGTGTTCCGTTACAACGGCACAGAATGGCAATTGTTAGGCGACAACGTCGCTGACGGTCCTATCAAAGGCGTTGATGTTGCTTTAGACAGCCAACAAAACTTCTACGTATCATATTCCGACTCTAACATGGAATCAAAGATGTCTGTCATGAAATATGACGGCGAAGAATGGAGCTACGTAGGCCAAAGAGCTTTCTCAGAAGCAGGCTCAGACTCATACCAATCACTCACAATGTTATACGACGCTCCATGTGTCGTCTATACCGACGTCGCTATGGGTTATAAAGCATCTTCAATGTATTTCAAAGCAGCTAACTTCTTATATCCTCCAACCAACGTCAGCGCAGAACTCGTTGGCGAAGACGCTGCTGTAATCAGCTGGGAAGCTCCACAAGTAGGAACACCTACATCTTATAAAGTATATAGAAACGACGCAGCTGTGAAGACAACATCAGAGATGACTTATACCGACGAAGACTTGACAGCTGGAACATATCGTTACACAGTGACAGCAGTTTATGAAGAAGGCGAGTCATCACACGCAGGTCCTGTTACTGTTCAAGTGACAGTATCTATCGATGAAAACAATGAAGTAGCATTCGTTGTATATCCAAATCCAGCAGAAAACTACGTCATGATTGAAAGCATCAAAGAAGCAGAAGTAAGCATCTACTCTATCAACGGTCAGATGGTTTCATCACAGACTATCAGCGAAGGAACAAACACAATAGATGTTTCAAACCTCAACGCTGGCATGTACTTCATGAAGGTCAATGAATCAATGATTAAGATCATTGTTAAATAAGAACTTTAGAACTCTAGAATTCTAAAATTCTAAAATTCTAGAACTATAGAAAATCAGAACCTCAGAATTTTTTTCTGGGGTTCTTTTTTTTGAAACTCAGAATCTCAAAATCTCAGAAGTTATGTCAACAGACAACAGTCAACAGACTTATTCCGCATTTAGAGTTCTTGGTTCATAGTTCTTAGCTTTTGGTTCAACATCCTTAGTTTATATAAATATTATAAAACCTTTGTTTTTTTGATTTTAAATTATAACTTTGCGGAACGAAAATCAAAAAGAATCTTTAATTGTGGAATAATGCGGTTCTGTCCATAATTAAAGAGAAAAAAATCAATAAATAGAACCTGCCTTAACATAGTATGAAAATACGAAAGATTAATCTTGGCGAGATTTCAAATTACTTGAGTTTGGAATTCAATGAATACTTCGATCATGTACTTGGTATGTATAGCATTCCTTATGATGCTAAAATAGGCATTCAAGAGTTTCAACGCACCATTACTAAGGATAGTTTGGATGCAGAAGAATTCCGCACCGCAAAAATAATATCCAAAGTCGCCACTAATATCCGCAAGAGTAATCAAGAGACCGTTCTTGTATGTCACCTCACCACATTGCGAAACAAGAGCATCTGCGATAACAATGCATCTGAGTTTGACAAATCGCTTTTAGATTCCGGGTATGCTCCCGAATTATTGTTTGGTGGTAAAACTTGTAGCGATGGAAAATATACTCAAAATGTAGGATTCTCAATACTAACATCGTATTCTAATACCATATTATACGCGCCCATAGGCATTGCTGACGAAGAAATAAGCACACCTATTTTGGAATCCTTAACTCAAAATAAGAAACGTATTATAAGTGCCTCGGGGCGATTACAATCGGGAGCTTTGTGGTCTAATATCAACGATGTGGTGATGCATATGGATAATGCGCATTTTGCTCATTATTACGCAGCTGCGGTAGAGATTCAGTCAATGATAAATAAAGCCAATTATGTCGTAAAAGATGCTGATGATGGCAAAAAAATGTTTTTAGACGCTGGTTTATCTGAACGACATCTCCTCGATTTATATGACGTTTATATGGACTATATAGATGCTTGGGAGCAGGGGGATATTGTATCACATTCTATGTTATTCCTTTCGATTCCAACGACAAAAATAACTTGTGATATATATGGCGAAGAGTGTACGTTTTTCTTTATGCCAACACAAGATCCTGAAAATGTAGAAGATGCGCCATATACAACAGTCTTTTATGATGCGCTTCCCGAAACATCTGTTGTAAAATATCTAACCAAATTATTCTAACTAAGCATAGGTATGAAAAATACATTTAAGAGTTGGCTGATAGCCAATTTGGAAGCTATCACTGAGGTTATTGTGGTATCATTAACAGTAGTTTTAATAGTGTGTCTGATAAAAACTGGTGAGGTTTTTTCAAACTCGGAGAACGTTTCAAACTCGGAGAACGGATTAAATACGATTCTTTGTTTATTTGCAGCATTTGTCGGCTTGACTATGCCTGGAAAGGGGATTCGTGATTCATTGATAGCACTTGGAGTAGCTTTATTTCTGTTAGCAATACCTTTGCTGATAGTTGTTGATAAGGGCCTTATTTCTACCACGAGTCTTTGCCTGTGGGGTGCTATAATTGCTATCACATCAATAATTCCTGCTATTTGTATAGCTAAATTTGCTTACAACAATGTCGAGGAGGTTCTGTCGCGTAGATTCTTTTATCGCAATAGTAAAGTAAATTATTTAGAGTTTAAGGTCAAATATACTATCGAGAGATTTGTCACATCTTGCCGTTGTATAATGGCTGTTGGTCTTTTTATATTCTTGTTGACTCATTTGAATTTAGTGACAGCATTACTATAAGTTATTTTATCCATCACTTTTAACTCTGCTTTCTTTTATCAGTCTGTTTCCATACATTTGTAGAAAATTTAACAACAAAATATTATGAATAAGACCATTAACAAAGATTATTATCGAAGTTTTATTTCTAAATTTTGTGAAAAATTACAGCAAATTCCAGACTATCAGCCCGAATCAGGTATTTTCATTCCATACACATTTAATGACTATGCCAATGTTAAGAAGAAGATATTCTTTGTCGGAATCGACACTGCGGGTTGGATAAAAACGTCTGAAATGCTGACTGATTATAGCAACAACAACATTGATAGTTATTTTGAGAAGAACACCAAAGTGGTATCCGTTCAAGGAGAAAATCAAGATGGAACTGACCTCCACAGCCTTGATAAGAATACCGCGTGGAGATGTAATCATATGTCTCGTTTTTGGCCATTCTGTCAAAAACTCTACATCTACATTATGACAGGCGAATGGGTAAATGTAACCGATTTCGAGAAAAAGCACTATAACCTATTAGAAGGAGCTGCTTACGGAAATCTCTCTTTGGTAGAGATAAAGAAAGGTTGGTTGGGGACACTCAAGGGGTACGAGAAAATAGATAAGGAGTTTGTTAAGGATTTACGCTCCTATGTTCGTAAAATGGAGCGGTTTGAAACACTATTCGAGGCTTATGAAACTCCTGATTTAGTAATTGTTTTAGGCGAAAGAGGGAAGAGAATGGATGTACTCGAAGGATTAGGTGTAAAAGAGGTTGAGTCTAATGAGTTTGCAATTATTTATGAATTAGAGAAGTATCGAACCAAAATTATCTGGACTAGTCACCCGAGTGCACGTCGAAAAACAAAGAGTTTTCGTGAAGGGGTGCTTCCTTATATTGGTAGTGCCGCACGAAAACTTTTAGAACTATCTGAATAATTCATTAAGTTAATATGACCTATGGAACAGAAATTTGATTTTTCGCAAGCCGATCCTCTGTTTGTTGAGGTGGCAAGATTTGTAGTAAAAACGGGCAAAGCGCAAGCGAGTGCTCTGCAACATGATTTTGTTCTTGGTTTCAATCGTGCAGGTCGCATCCTGGAACAGTTGGAGACGGCGGGTATTGTTGGCGAGGCTGTGCGCTGCAAACCACGAACAGTACTATGCACCGCAGCGGAGTTAGAGCAAAAAATTACTGAGTGGATTCATGAAAGTCAATGAAACAATGGTGAAAATCATTGTTAAATAAGGAATTCAGAAACTCAGGAATTCAGGAAAATAAGGTAGAGACGTTTCAATGTTAACTAAAAATACAAGCACATTGAAGCGTCTCTTTTATTTAGAATCTCAGAACTTCAGAATCTCAAAATTTTTCTGAATTTCTGAGATTTTTTTCTTTGGGCGTTCCGGCTCCGCCGTCGGGCTTTCCGCTATATCTTTGCTTGCTCCGCTAACGCTCCGCTCGCAAAGGATGCCGCTCCAATCCCTAACGCAAAGGGGCGATGGAAATTGAAAGTTTAAAACTGAAAGTAATTTTCAGTTTTAAATTCAAAATAGTTCCGAAGGAACGACAACTCCCAGACAGGCGGAAAAAACATTTTCGTGTAGTTTCGTGTGGTTTCGTGGATGGAGGAGTTTAGGATTTCAGGAATTGAGGTAATATCATTCTGGCTCCATCACTAAAAAAAGTTCAATAGCCAAAGTTCTTCTGAGGTTCTGAATTTCTGAATTTCTTGTATCAAAAAAATCTTGTTGTCTTGTAGTCTCGTTGTCTTGTAGACTTTTTTCATTATCTTTGCATTCTTGAGAAAAATTCTAAATTTTTAAATATGAAAAAACTCCTTTTATCATTTATCGTATTGATGTCGTTCTCTTTGCAGTTAAGAGCCGACGAAGGAATGTGGATTCCTATGTTGTTGCAAAACAATGAACAAGAAATGCAAGAGATGGGTATGAATATCACAGTAGAGGATATTTATTCTATCAACAATAGCAGTATGAAAGACGCTGTCGTTTTGTTCGGCGGCGGTTGTACTGGTGAAATCGTCAGCGACCAAGGTCTTCTCCTCACCAACCATCACTGCGGATTCGACTGGATTCAATATCATAGCACCGTAGAACACGACTACCTCACAGACGGTTTCTGGGCGATGAGCATGGAAGAAGAGCTCCCTTGTCCTGGCCTCACAGCTGTAATGCTCAAAAGCATGAAAGATGTAACTAATTTTGTCTTGGAAGGCATCACAAAAGAGACATCTAACGAAGAAAGAGCAAAAATCGTTAG
The DNA here is from genome assembly GCA_045634185.1 of Bacteroidales bacterium. Taxonomy (GTDB): domain Bacteria; phylum Bacteroidota; class Bacteroidia; order Bacteroidales; family F082; genus Limimorpha. Next base: position 93,613 of record JAZQZR010000025.1, read on the forward strand.
TGAAAATATCAAGAAAGTAAAGGAAGAAGCTGAAGCTACAACAGACTATCAAGTCGTCATCAAACCTTTCTATCATGGCAATAAATATTACATGATTTATAACGAAGTGTTTAAAGACGTTCGTATGGTAGGTACTCCTCCTTCAAACATCGGTAAGTTCGGTGGCGACACTGACAACTGGGTTTGGCCTCGTCACACCGGCGACTTCTCTATCTTCCGTATCTACGTGTCTCCAGAAGGCGAAGCTGTTGAATATAGCGAAGATAACGTTCCTTACAAACCTAACTACCACTTCCCTATTTCATTGAAAGGCGCTGAAAAAGGCGACTTCACTTTCGTGTTCGGTTACCCTGCTCGTACAAACGAATATCTCCCAGCTGTTGCTGTCGACCAAGAAGCTAACGTCATCAATCCTGTCAGCGTTGACCTCCGTGGCAAGATTCTCGACATCTACAACAAACATCAAGAAAAAGACCCTAAAGTAAGAATACAATATGCTTCAAAACACGCTAGCCTCGGCAACGGATGGAAAAAATGGATGGGCGTGACTGAAGGTATCAACAACTTCAAAGGCGTACAAAAGAAAAAAGCATTCGACGAAAAATTCACAGCATGGGCTTACAAGAGCCGTCAGAGAGGCGCTTACCTCACATTGATATCTGACTTCGAAAAAGTTTATGCTGAATATGAACCTTATCGTCTCGCTATAACATATCTCTCAGAGACTGCTCTCAACATCGAGATTTTGACATTCGCTGCTGAGTTCAACAAACTCTCTCAAGTGACAAAAGAAACTCCTCAAGAAGAGATTGACGAGATGATTGCTGCTGCTAAAGAAGCAACAAAGGTCTTCTTTAAAGATTATTATCAACCTATCGATGAAGAAGTTGCTGTCGCTATGTTGACAGAATATATCGCTAACCAACCAGCAGATTTCCGTCCAGAACTTCTCAACACAATAGAAAAGAAATATGACAACGTAGAAGCTTACGTTGAAGAATTGTTCGCTAAGACAATGTTCACTTCTGAAGAAGGCATCTATCAATTCTTAGACGAGTTCAAGGCTTCTAAGGCAAAGAAACTCGCTAAGGACCCTGCTCTCATGGCATATAACAACGTCATGGATTTCTATCTCGCTAACGTCAGAGAAAAGGCATCCGACATCAACAGCCAAATCGCTGATATGCAAAGAGTGTTTATGCGCGGTCAGATGGAATATTACGCAGACCAAGAACCAGAAAAGAGAATGTATCCAGACGCTAACTTCACATTACGCGTCACTTATGGTAAGGTAGGTGGCTTCAGTCCAAGAGATGCTGTCAACTACAGACATTTCACAACATTAGACGGTATCATGCAAAAGGAAAATCCTGATATCTACGACTACGTTGTTACAGACCGTCTCCGTGAGCTTTATGAAAACAAAGACTACGGCCGTTATGCCGACAAAGACGGCAGCATGCATGTAGCTTTCATAGCTGGCAACCACACAACAGGCGGTAACTCAGGCAGCCCAATCTTGAATGCCGACGGTCATCTCCTCGGTCTCAACTTCGACCGCACATGGGAAGGCACAATGAGCGATTTAATCTACGACCCATCAATCTGTAAGAATATCTCTGTCGACATTCGTTACGTTTTGTTCATCATCGACAAATACGCTGGTGCAACAAGATTAGTTGAAGAAATGACGATAGTGGAATAACTGCTATAAAATAAAAAGAGACGCTTTAAAGCGTCTCTTTTTATTTTATAGCAGCTATACCTGGGAGCTCTTTTCCTTCTATAGCTTCCAACAATGCGCCGCCTCCTGTAGATACGTATGAAACGTCGTTTGCCATGTCGAATTTGTTGATACATGCAACAGAGTCGCCGCCGCCTATCAATGAGAATGCTCCGTTCTTAGTAGCTTCAACGATGGCTTCTGCTACAGCATGTGAACCATGTGAGAAGTTGTCAAATTCGAATACGCCACATGGACCGTTCCATAAGATAGTCTTTGAATTTTTGATTACTTCACCGAATAATTCTCTTGTCTTAGGACCAATATCCATACCTTCATATCCTTCAGGAATATCCATTGGATCTGCAACTAAAGTGTTAGCATCATTGCTGAAATTGTCTCCTACGACAGCATCTACTGCCAAGACCAAGTTCACGCCTTTATCTTTGGCTTCTTGTAATAATGAAAGAGCTAAATCTAATTTGTCGTTCTCGCATATTGAATTGCCGATGTTACCACCGAGAGCTTTTTTAAATGTATATGTCATACCGCCGCAGAGGATGAGGTTGTCAACCTTAGTGAGAAGATTCTCTATGATATCGATTTTTGTTGATACCTTAGAACCGCCCATGATAGCTGTGAAAGGACGTTTGATGTCTTTCATGACCTTGTCGATAGCATCAACTTCTTTGCCCATGAGGAGGCCGCACATCTTGTGGTCAGCGTCGAAATAGTCGGCGATGAGCGCTGTTGAAGCATGAGCGCGGTGTGCTGTGCCGAAAGCGTCGTTAACGTAATAATCGGCGTATGATGCCAAAGTCTTGGTGAATTCTTTTTGGCTTTCTTTGAGAGCCTTCTTTGCTTCGTCGTAGCCTTCTTCACCTTTTTCAATGCCGCGAACCTTGCCTTCTTCTTCAGCGTAGAAACGGAGGTTTTCGAGCAAGAGGACGTCGCCTGGATTCATGGCAGCGACTTTTTCAGCAGCTTTCATGCAGTCGTCAGCGAAGATGACTTCCTTACCAATGACTTGGCTGAGATAGTTTACGATATGTTTGAGTGAATATTTTTCGTCTGGGTTTTTCTTAGGACGACCGAGGTGTGACATCAAGATAATCATACCGCCATCGTTGATGACTTTGTTGATAGTAGGCATCGCTGCGCGGATGCGAGTGTCGTCAGTGATATTAAAGTTTTCGTCCAATGGAACGTTGAAATCGACGCGAACGATAACGCGTTTTCCAGCAAAATTGACTTGTTCTATGTTTTTCATTTGATAATGTATTTATTTGTTTTCTATGAATTCTGAGTTTCTGAGTTTCTGAATCTCTTTTAATTTTCTATATTTATGTCTTGTCGCTTTGGCTCCTACCATGCACATCGTGAGACCTTCTTTCCCATCCAGGAATCCTAGCCTTATGATATAATGCTGGATGAAATAATATATAGGAGAGATGATGCTGAGCAGTGATGCGTTCTTCTTTCCTTTTTCAAAATAATGCTGAGCTCTCATCTCGGCGAACTTGAACAATTGTTTTTCAAAGTCTTCCGGTTTGGAATAAGAGAAATGCAAGAGGTCGCCTTTCAGATGTTGTTCTTTCACTTTTCTGTCGAATTTGATGACTTCGTGAATCAAGCCTTCCCATTTTCCTATATTACGGTTCCATATTCTTATCTTCTTATCGGGGTAGAATCCAGAGTGATGAATCCATTTTCCGCAGTAATTGTTCAATCTGTTGAAAGAGAAAACGACATTGTCGTCGGTGTCGCTTTCCTTTATCTTTAAGATAGACATCTTCAACTCTTCAGATATCGCTTCGTCAGCATCGACAGATAATATCCAGTCGTAGGTTGCTATTCTATTAGCGAGGTTTTTCTGTTCTGAATATCCCAACCATTTCTGTTCTACGAATCTGACGCCGAACTCCTCGCATATAGCTTTTGTAGAATCTGTTGAAAGAGAATCGACCACCACTATCTCGTCGGCGATGTCTTTCAATGATTCGAGGCAAGGACGAATCTTATCTTCTTCGTTCAGTGTTATTATGGTTGCGGACAATCTCTTCATGGTGTCAACGGAATAGTTTCTCTACTTTTTGAATTGTCTTAGGCAATACGAGAACTACTACTCTGTCTTCAGCCTGAATCTGGAAGTTACCTGTTGCGATGAAGCTGTCTTCGCCTCTAATGATACCGCCTATCACGGCGCCTTCAGGCATATCGAGTTTGTTGATAGGTTTGTTGGTAACAGCGGCGCCGTCACGCACTATGAACTCTACGATGTCGGCGTCGATGCCGCTGAGACATTTGAGAGAAGAGACGTTGCCGCCGAGAGTATAACGCACCATGTAACTAGCAGCGATAAGTTTTTTATTGATGATGGTATCGATGCCTATGTTTTGAGAGATATCGATATAGTCGATGTTCTCTACCAGAGCTATTGTTCTTTTCACGCCGAAGCTCTTGGCTTGCAGACAAGTCAGGATATTTGTCTCGGTGTTGTCGGTCACGGCGATGAAGGCGTCCATATCTTTGATGCCTTCGTCTTCGAGTAGGTCGACATCACGAGCGTCGGCGTTTATGACCAATGTGTTTGAGAGGAAGTTAGTAAGTTCGAAACAGCGTTCCTTATCCATTTCGAAGATTTTTATGTTGAGGTCGTCTTCGAGACGTTTTGCTGTGAGTTTACCTACGCGGCTTCCTCCTACTATCATCGCGTTGTTGATATTGAATTTTTCCTTGCCGCTGAGTTCCATCAGTTCCTTGATGGCATGAGGCTTGGTTATCACATAAACGAGGTCGCCTTCAAGAAACACGTCGTTGGCTTTTGGGATGAAGGTGTTTTGTCTTCTATGTATAGCCAGAGCTCTGAAGTCGATATGCTTATAGTTTTCAATAACTTCTTCTAAAGTCTTGTTGATTACGATGGCGGTAGGTTCCAGCTTAATCATAAGAAGTTCCAGTTTTCCGCCTGCGAAGTCGTGAGCTTCTGTTGCCACGTTCTGTTTCAACAAGTTGATGATTTCCTGAGCAGCGATGTCTTCAGGAGAGACGATGCCGTCGATACCGAGGTCCTGGTAGATACGGAACGATTCTTTGCTGAGACTCTCCATAGTGTTGACGCGCACGATGACTTTCTTGGCGCCGAGTTTCTTCGCGAGGATAGCTGTCAGGAGGTTGATATGTTCATCATGTAAGACGGCGATAACCAAATCGGCTTTTTTGACATTAGCCTGTTGCAACACACGTATAGAAGTAGAGTCGCCGACAATTGTCATCAAGTCGGATTGTGATTCAATCATTTTAAGAAGTTCTTCATGCGGGTCAACGATGGTGATGTTATGATCGCCATGTTCAAGGGCCTCAGCCAGATGCATGCCAACTTCTCCGTCTCCTGCTATGATAATATTCATAATTTATAGTTTACGCAAAGGTACGAAAAAAATCGCTTACATAATTCTAAAATCGTCCCAGTCTTTATAAACTGTGAAATGATTTCTGAAACTTACGAGAGATTCCATATCTATTTCAGCTTCGAGTATGTCTTCTGTGGCGCCCGTAAGTTCTGCCACTGTTCTTCCTTTAGCATTGACGATTTTAGTCTCTCCGATGTAAGGCACTTTGTTATGGTCGATACCAACGCGGTTGACGCCAATGAAATAAGCCTGATTTTCTATAGCGCGAGCTGACAACAAAGTGTTCCAGATATATGCCTTAGGCTGTGGCCAGTTGGCGATGAGTATTGCCAAGTCATATTCAAACTCGCCTTCCTTATAACTGTTGCGGAGCCATACCGGGAAACGAAGGTCGTAGCAGATGAAAGGTCTTATCTTCCATCCTTTGTAATTTATGGTGATAAGATCCTGACCGCAATCAAGTTCTTTCTCGCCGCCCATGAAAGTATGACGTTTGTTATAAGCATGATAAGAACCATCAGGATTCATCCAGATGAGAGTGTTGTGATTAGCCTTTGCTTGTTGTCCGTTGTCTGTTGTCTGTTGACTTTCAAACGAAGTGATAAAGCTTCCGCATATCACGCAATTACGTTCTTTTGCTTTATTACGGAGCCATGTCATGGTAGGACCGTCTTCTGTCTCGGCGAAGAGTTCTGCCTCTGCAGGGAATCCAGTAGTGAATGTCTCTGGAAGAATTATTATATCTCTGTCATCCTGAATTTTTGCAAAAAGTTCATCAAGATGTTTGAAGTTTTCTTCTGGGTTTCGTGCAATAATATCAGTCTGCACACAAGCTATTTTTAGTGTCATAATTTTTTAATCAGTTTTCCTGTTTTTGAAAAATCTTTGCAATTGATGGTATAAATATAAGTCCCTGGATGGAGATTCTCAAGATTTAAAGTCAATGTCTTTTCTTTGCTATCAAGTCTTTCTCTCTTGATTTTTCTTCCGCTTAAATCGTAAATGGTTATAATGGCATGGCGTATTTCAAGAGGTAACGAATAAGTGACAGTAAGAATATTTGTCAAAGGATTCGGTGATATTTTGATGTCGAATTCAATAGTTTCGTTTTTGACTTCTAATGTTTCTGCTTTATTTAAGATTTCGTCTGCTATTCCATTGTTGCTGTAATATTCTTTAAGAGATTCTCGTTGACTTTTTTTAATTGTCACTAATGTAATGATTTGATTAAGCTGCGTCTCAGTTGCGTGCTCCATGCCTTCAAATATCAATAGTTCTAATAACATGAAATCAAAAGAGTATTGACCGCAGTCGTAATCATCATTTATTTGTTCAATAAAAAACACATCTCTTGAAGCATATAAATCAATCAGTTCTTGAATGAAAGTGCTGCGCAGAAACAATTCAGTGTATCCATTAAAATCGTTTCGTATATTTTCAAAACCTGTAAAATAATTGTCAGAATACAAAATATCTATGTTGTATGGATAGTAAAGGCAGGTTTCCAGCAATCTTGATGTAGATATATTTTCCAAAGTGTCGGATGGAATCTGGAGAGATTCTAAACGTTGAGAATAATTCATGTCATCCCATTCGTCACAACCAGGGAAAAAAGGATAAGAGTAACCGTTATAATCAATAATATTTGTATGATATGGACTAAATCCTTGCGCCTGATTGCTACAAGGATTTAGTAAAAAAAATATCAAAAAAATTAATATCTTTCTCATACTCTTATAAACTCTGCGACTTTATTTGTTCATTGCAAAAGCATACGCTCCGATGCATACTGCTGATGATGTTCCGAGTTTCGTTGCAGCGATGCCTATTTTCTTTGATGGGTCGTACCATACTTCTTTATCAGAGAAAGGCACTTTAATCATTTTGCCTGATGTTGCTGTGAAAGCGTTTTGGCCTTCTTCATCATCGAGGTTATATGCAGAAATTTCCATTCTAGGTATTTTATTTCCGTCTAAGCCAGGATATGCTGTGTTGAGATGTTCTACCACTTTAGGCATGAAAATCTTTGCTGCTCCAGAGAGACCGCCGCCGAGAACCACGATGCCATCGATGACAGTAGCGATGTTGGCGATGATATCGGCTAATACTGTTGCGAATTCGTCCCATGCTTTAAGAGCTGCTTCTTTGTTACCTTCTTTGTTGCCCAATGCTATCTCGCAGATGTCGAAAGGTTGAGGTGCTGCATCGAATTCAATGCCTGCCTCGCGAGCATAGACGCGGCGTACGCCTCTGATGCTGATAGAGTCTTCTGCGCTTGTCTGAGGATAGAGTATGTTTCTCATGCACCATACCTCTGCGCCAGCTGAGTTGTCGCCTTGCAACAAACGTCCGTCGAGGACTACGCCGCCGCCGAATCCAGTGCCGAGTGTAAGACCTACGAGGTTTTTGTATCTCTTAGGATTGCCTGCCTTTTCAAGGAGAGCGTTTACATCTTGAAGTACGCCGCCCAATGCCTCGCCGTATGCGAACAAGTCACCGTCGTTGTTGATATATACCGGCACTTTGAATTCGTTTTCCAGCATATCTTTCAAAGCGACGCCGCCTCTAAACAAAGGCAAGTTGGCCAAGTCGCCGATGATGCCGTTAGGATAATCAGCAGGACCAGGGAAGCAGAAACTGATAGCTGCAGGTTCGCCGCATTGTTCCTTGAGGCGCTTGAAGCCATCGATGATTTTTTGAAGCTGTTCCTCTAAAGTCTCTGAGGCTGTCTTGATAGTGAAAGGCTCAACGATTTCTTTATAATCTTGTACTGCTGAGAATTTGAATCCTGTGCCGCCGGCATCGAGGACGAAGATGATTTTTTTTGTATCCATGATATTTTATTTTTCTTTTCTGTGTAAAAATTTCTCTACCCAAATAACCCACATTATAAATATGAAAAAGTAGAATAATGTTTTAAAGAAATAGTCGTGGAAGAAATTGAAATGATCAGGGAAAGGTATCATACAAAGTGTTATTCCCACAACTCTTAGCACGTTAATCCATTCGATGATGACGAGTCCTGCTGGGATATACCATAATTTATGTTTCCAAGGACCAGGGAAAATCAGCATCAGGAAAAGCCAGTGCAGCCATTGTTTGAGGCTCGTACATTCAGGAGCTACATTGATTAACGAATAAGTGTCGTTGCAGTTCATCACGCCGATGATGTGGTCTTTTGTCAATATCTCAACGTCGAAGATATGTTCCAGCACCCAGCAGCTCTGGTTGAATAATAATGTAGATGCAGAATCGAATAATTTATCAATATATTCACCGATAGGAAAATAATTCAGCGCCTGCCATCCCAGATAAAGGAAATGAAAACTGAAAATCAACAAGATGAAAAGCGCTACATCTATCGTTGAAGTATATCTCTTGTCTTTGTATAATTCTTTTAATTTCTTGATGTAATTCATAATTCGTAATTTTTAGACTAAGGGCAAAGGACTAATGACAAAAGTTTTTCATCCTTAGCCGTTAGCCATTAATCATTAGTCATCAATCATCCGATATCTCTTTCAAAGTAGCTTGATATGTTGTGAACATAAGAGCTCTTGAGATATAACCGAGGTATTTCTTTCCTTCCACTATGGCGATGTTATAGTTGCCTGAGCGTTCGAATTTCTTGACGATTTCCTCAACGCTGTCTTCCGTAGTGATGAGATAGTCGGGGAAAAGCATGATATCTTCTATTGTAGTGTCGTATTGTTCCGGGTCGAAGATGATGTTTCTTATGGAATCGAAAAGCACGTGGCCTTTGAAGTTGCCGTTTTCATCCACTACAGGGTATATGTTTCTTCTTGATGATGATATTATTGGGAGCAAGTCTCTCAATGTCTGGTCGGAGCGTACTGTCATGAAGTTGGTCTCAATAAGTTTATTGAGATTTATCATATTAAGGATGCTGACGTCTTTGTTGTGAGTGACGCGTACGCCTTTTTCGCTGACGGCTTTGGTGTATATGGAGTCTTTGAAGAATGTTCTGTTGATGGCGTACGACATAGCCGACACTATCATCATAGGCACCATGAGTGAGTATCCGTTGGTTATCTCAGCGATAAGGAATATTCCGGTGAGCGGGGCGTGCAGCATACCAGCGATGACGCCACCCATGCCGACGAGGGCGAAGTTGGTGATGTTGAGGCTTCCCAGTCCGAGAGTGTTGACGAATGTGGCGAAGAACATTCCGGAGAATGCGCCCAGGAACAATGCTGGGGCGAAGGTGCCTCCCACGCCGCCTGCCGCGAAGGTGAACGAAGTGGCAAAGGCTTTAAGAAGGATGATGACTAGCATCAACGCTAATATTATCCATTTGTTATCCTGGAAGCTGGAGAAGATTTGGTTCTCGAATAAGATGGAGTTGTCGCCGTTGAGAGCAGCGTTGATTGCTTCGTAGCCTTCACCATATAAAGCAGGGAAGATAAAGATTAAGATACCTAGTCCGCTGACGCCTAATGCGAAACGCATCCAAGGCGACTCTATCTTCTTTACCTTTTTATCGACTTTGAAATATACATACATGAAATAAGCCGACACCAGACCGACAAATAATCCCAGGCCTACGTAGAACAAAGAGTTGGAAGGCATGAACGCGGTGCTTGTAGTGATGGTGTATTCGAAGGCTCTTCCCAAGAAATAATATGAGGTCAGGATAGCCACGAACGATGATGTGATAATTGGTATCAACGATGCCATTGAGATATCAATCATAAAGACCTCGATGGCGAATATGATGCCTGTGATTGGCGCCTGGAAGATGGATGCGAGCGCAGCGGCACATCCCATGCCGATGAGCACTACAATGTTTTTCTGGTTGAGACGCAGCAGCTGACCTATGTTGGAGCCGATGGCAGAACCCGTGGATACCGACGGCCCTTCAAGTCCGACAGAACCACCGAAACCTACTGTCAAAGCACTAGTGATTATAGAGGCGTATGTGTTGTATGGCTTCACCGCTCCCTTGTTCTTCTGGATGGCATATAAGATGCCAGGTATGCCGTGACCGACATCTCTTTTCAAGATGAAACGACAGAAGATGATTGTAAGCAAAATACCTATTGCAGGAAGGATGAAAAACAAAAATCCATAATGATCGTCATGTGTAGCGATGTTATAGAAATAGTCCCTGATGTAATGAGCTAACTTCTTGATAATAATGGCAGATAATCCTGCAAGAAAACCGGTAGGCACACTTAACAAAAGCATGAACTGTTTCTCCGACATATGCGTGAAACGCCATTTGTTAATCTTCTGCGCCATCAATATTATGCGTGCTTTTATTCTTGTATCCACAGTATTCAAATTTCAGTTTTCAAATATAAAAAATGAATTTATAATATGAGTGATTTTTACTAAATAATTTTTTATTTTTGCAAAAAAAGTACACTCAGATGCGTATATTCAGTTATAATGTAAATGGTATTAGAGCTGCCATCTCAAAAGGTCTGCTTCAATGGCTTGAGGCTACTTCTCCCGATGTTATTTGTCTACAGGAAATAAAAGCTACTCACGACCAGATACCTCTCATGGAGATAGAGATGCTAGGCTACAATCACTACTGGTTCCCTGCCAAAAAGAAAGGTTACAGCGGTGTGGCTATATTGTCTAAAATACAACCCGACAATGTGGTCTATGGCATGGGCAATCCTGAATATGACGATGAAGGCCGTTTCATTCGTGCCGACTTCGGCGATCTGTCGGTGGTGAGCGTTTACCATCCTTCCGGAACAAGCGGCGACGAACGCCAGGACTTCAAGATGAAATGGCTCGACTTCTTCCACAATTACATTAACGAACTGAGAAAGTCACGCCCTCAACTCGTGATATCAGGCGACTATAACATCTGTCACGAGGCAATCGACATCCACGACCCTATCCGTAACGCTAAGTCGTCGGGATTCCTCCCTGAAGAAAGAGAATGGTTCTCTAAATTCCTGAACGACGGATATACCGACAGCTTCAGATTCTTGAATAAAGAGCCTCACAACTATAGCTGGTGGAGCTATCGCGCTAACGCAAAACAGAATAACAAAGGATGGCGTATCGACTATCATATACTAACAGAAAATCTTAATGATTCATTACAGAATGTCTCGATAATGCCAGAAGTCGGTTTCTCCGACCATTGTCCTATCGTCGTTGAATTAAATAGATAAACATGGATTATATCATCTATCATAAAGAGGAAATCATCATAGCAGCTATTGTTCTTGCCGTACTTTATCTGCTGTTCTATATCTTACGTTCAAAAAAACGTCGTCTTAAACTTGCTTTTTATATCAACTTCATTTTATATAAGTTAGGACTTAAGAAACGCATGTCGAAAAAAAATATCGGCATGGTTCGCTTGATTGAGTCGTATGAGCCTTTGGTGGAATTAGTACGTCATCCTAAGATTATCATCAATAGCAGCACTATTGAAGAACCAGTGATGCTGCGTAAAAAAGTCGCATTACGTCTTTGCAAAATAGCAGACAAACTGCCAGAAGGTATGTATATCAAGTTATATAGCGCATATCGTTCTCGCATAAAGCTTTATGAAATATGGAAGGCTGAACTCGAAAAGATGGAACGTGAGAACCCAAATCTCGGACGCGCAGAAATGTTGCTGCAGCTTAAGAGGAAGGTGGCAAGCCCTGATGGCAGCATGGGAGGTCATGATACAGGCGCGGCAGTCGATCTTGCATTATGCGATGCTAATGGAAAAGAGTTGGATTTCGGAACAAAATACCACGACAAACACGCGGAATCGGTGACTTTAAATGAAGAACAGAAGAACAATCGGAAATATATTCTGAAACTGATGAAATCACAGGATTTCGTGCAATATCCTGGACAATGGTGGCATTACTCGTATGGTGACCGCTATTGGGCTGCCTATAAAGGAAAACGTCTAGGCGCGTTTTATGGCTCTGCTGAAAAAGAATTCGAGAACTCAGGCTATGTGGCAGTCATCAAGAAACAGTCTTCTTCTTTTAATGAAAAATAAAAAAACAAATCGATGGAAATAGCAGCTTTAGTATCAGGTGGCGTCGACAGCTCAGTAATGGTTCCTATCTTAAAGGAACAAGGATTCAACCCTCATATCTTTTATATTAAGATAGGTCTCGAAGGTAAAGACGATTTGATGGATTGTCCTTCAGAAGAAGACATTGAAATAACGACATATATCGCAAAGAAATACGGATGTCCATTCGATATCGTGGATCTGCAGAAAGAATATTACGACCGCGTCGCAAGTTACACTATGGATTCGGTTCGCAAAGGACTCACTCCTAATCCTGATGTCATGTGTAACAGAATGATTAAGTTCGGAGCTTTTGAAGAAAAGATGGGCTATCAGTTCGACAGAATAGCTACCGGTCACTACGCTCGTCAATGGTATGACGAAAACGGCATCTCATGGCTCGGAACAGCAGTAGATACTTTTAAAGACCAGACAGACTTCCTCGCTAGAATAACATATCATCAATTGTCAAAGGCGATGTTCCCTATCGGCGACTTGCCAAAGGCAGAGGTGAGAAGACTGGCAGAATTTCATAAGCTTCCTAGCGCTCAACGTCACGACTCTCAAGGTATTTGTTTCTTGGGTAAAATCAACTACAACGATTATATCAGAGAATATGTTGGCGAAAAAGAAGGCGACATCATTGAGATGGAAACGGGTAAGAAGCTAGGAAAACATAAGGGATTCTGGTTCCATACAATAGGTCAGAGAAAAGGTTTGGGTTTAGGCGGCGGTCCTTGGTTTGTGGTGAAGAAAGACACAGAAAGAAATCTTGTTTATGTCTCAAAAGGCTACGACCCAATAGCTCAATATACAAACAACATCGACTTGGTTGATGTCATGGCTATGAATCCAGCTATCACTTTGGTTGACGGACAAAGAGTGCGTTATAAGATTCGCCATCAGCCTGGATTTAATCTTGGTAATTTAAAGCTCACAGATAAAGGCTTGACGATAATTTCAGATGAAGCTATCTCAGGCGTCGCTGCTGGACAGTTTGGTATCATCTATCACGAGACAGAGCCTGTAGTTCTTGGCAGTGGAGTTATTGATTGAACAAAAAAAAATCCCGACCAATCGGTCGGGATTTTTTTGATTATTATCAATCTTCGTCTTTCTTGCTTTCTTCGTAAGCTTTCAAGAGTTTTGTTTGAACGTCAGTTGGAACTTGAGCGTATTCTGCGTATTCCATTGTGAATGTACCACGGCCTGATGTCAAAGAACTCAATGAAGTTGAATATCTATCCATTTCTGCGAGAGGAACTCTAGCGCGGATGATTTGATAGTTGCGGTCAGCATCCATACCCATGATGATAGCACGACGGCTTTGGAGGTCTGTGTTAACTGCGCCCATCATATCTTCTGGCATACGAACTGTCAAGTCGTAGATAGGTTCCATGATCTTAGGACCAGCGTTTTTAAATGCTGCTGAGAATGCCATACGACCAGCGATCTTAAATGCCATTTCGTTTGAGTCAACTGGGTGCATCTTACCATCGTAGATGTAGCAGATGATGTCACGAGCGTAAGAACCTGTGAGTGGGCCTTCTTCTAAACGTTCGTTGATACCTTTCAAGATAGCTGGCATGAAACGAGCGTCGATAGAACCACCAACGATACAGTTGCAGAAGATGAGTTTACCGCCCCATGGGAGGTCGTATTCATCTTTACCACGAACTTGGAGGTCTGATGGGTCTGTGTAGCCTTCATAGTAAGGAGCTAATCTCATGTGAACTTCACCGAATTGACCTGAACCACCTGATTGTTTCTTGTGGCGGTAGTCAGCGTTAGCTGTCTTAGTGATAGTTTCGCGATAAGGAACTTTAGGAGCTGCGAATTCAACAGCGATTTTGTGTACGTTATCGAGATACCATTTAATTGTGTTGAGGTGATATTCACCTTGACATTGGAGGATATTTTGTTTTAACTCACGTGACATTGATGTGATGACTGTTGGGTCGATTTTGTGGTAATCAGCGAGGATACCGCCGAGTTTTTCGTCTTCTTGTGAGTTAACGGCTTTGATAGCTGTTGAGAAGATAGGTGTTGGGAATGGAACGCCTTCGAATGCTGTGTCAGAAATCTTAGCATCAACTAAGCTGTCGTTAACGCGAACGTCTTTCAATTTGATTGTTGAAATGATATCACCTGCGCAAGCTTTTTCTACTCTTTCGCGTGTTTTACCATTAGAAACTAAGAGTTGAGAGATACGTTCTTTGTTACCTGTACGTGGGTTAACGAGGTCTTGTGATTCTGAGATTGTACCGCCATAGATACGTGCCATAGCAACGTCACCAACGTTTTGTTCGTTAGAGATCTTGAAGAAGAACATTGCTGGAGCTTCTTCTGTGCTGTTATGGAATTCTGTGCCGTTAGCAGCTTTTGTTGCGTGAACGTGAGCTGGTGATGGACATGCGTTGATGATGAACTCGAGGAGACGAGTTACGCCAGCGCCTGATTTTGCAGCACCGCATAATACTGGGAACATGTCACGGTTGATGATACCGAGGTGGAGACCTTTTTCCATGTCTTCAGCTGAGAGTGTACCTTCTTCGAAGAATTTTTCCATGAGTGCGTCGTCGCCAGCAGCTGCTTGCTCGATGAGTTGTTCGTGCATTTCTTGAGCTTTGTCAGCGAGGTTAGCTGGAATGTCTTGTACTTCAGGAGCGCCGTTACCGTTTTTGAAGACTAACATCTTCATTGTGATAAGGTCGATAACTGAATTGAAACCTTCACCTGTAGAAACTGGGAATTGAACTGGAGTAACTTTGTCGCCGAAATATTCTTTTAATTGACGAATTGTATCATCAAAGTTAGCGTTGCTGTGGTCTAATTGGTTCATGAAGAACACAACAGGCTTGTTTGTCTTTGTTGCATATTTCCATGCGTTTTCAGATGTTGCTTCAACACCTGATTGTCCATTGACTGTGAATACAGCCATGTCAGCAGCTGTTAAACAAGCAACGATGTCGCCTGAGAAGTCGCTAAAACCTGGAGTATCTAAAATGTTGATCTTTTTGTCGTTGTAGATAGTGTGTAACAAACTAGCATTTACAGAAATACCACGTTCTGTTTCGATTGGACGGTAGTCTGATACAGTGTTTTTACCTTCTGTAGTACCTTTTCTGTTGATGAGCTTACCTTCGAAAACCATGTTTTCAGCAAGCGTTGTCTTACCGGATTTAGCTGCGCCAATGAGGGCAACATTCCTGATGTCTTCTGTTTGGAATATCTTCATGTTTGTAATAAATTAATTCATTGATATAACAAAAATTGGCAATTACCCAATTTGGAGTGCAAAAATACATATTTCAATTGAATAATACAAATATTTTTATCACAATAAATTGAGAAAAGTTTAAGATATGAAGCTATGAGCAGTGAGCTTTGAAACACAAACAAAAAAATGCTCATGGTTCATAGCTCACTGCTCATAGTAAAAAGTTCATAGTTCTTATTTAAATTCGAGCAAGTTCTCTAAACTCATTCCATCTGCTCTCATCCATCTTGGCTCCAATGACTTGAATGATGCTTTCTGCCAAAAGGTTTCCAATGATGCCGCATCTTTCCAAATCGTAGCCCTTGATGAGGCCGTATAAGAATCCTGCTGCATACATATCGCCGGCGCCTGTGGTGTCGATGACGTTGACTTTGTTGCAGCCTATCACTGCTCTTTCCTCGCCTCTCTTAATCAAAGAGCCTTTCTTTCCAATCTTCACTATAGCGGTCTCTACTTTAGATGCGATGTATTCCAATGATTCTTCTGCTTCTGTCATTGTCAAGCTCTTGGCTTCTTCTTCATTGGCGAAAATGATGTCTACTTGTGGGAGAAGTTCGTTCAGGAAATCGCGGTTGGCTTCTACTACATTGTAGCTCGCAAGGTCTAAAACGACTTTGCATCCGCATTCTTTAGCTGTCTCTATCGCTTTCTTGAATAATGGTCTGTTGGCTATGAGGTAGCCTTCAACGTAGCAGTAGTCCCATCCTTTGAATAATTCTGTCGTGATGACGCTTTCGTTGAGTTCTACAGAAGCTCCGAGGTTTGTAGCAAAGGTGCGTTCGCCATCTTTTGAAATTATAGTGCGTGCTGTGCCTGATGCTGTGTCTGTGTGGAACATCATTGGCTTGACACCAACAGAGTTCATAGAGTCTTCAAAGAACTTGCCTGTTTCGTCATTGCCTATATATGAGATGAATCCGGTCTCGATGCCTAATTTTGCCAAGCCGTGAATTGTATTAGCTGCTGAACCGCCAGGAGCCATCGAGCTTTCATAATTTTCAAGCTTCTTTTCTATCAACGCTGCTGAGTTTTCGTCAACAAGCTGCATCGAGCCTTTAGGGATGTTTAATTCATTGAGTACGCTGTCGTCGTCGATTTTTGTCAGAATGTCAACTAAAGCACTTCCAATTCCAATAACGCTTTTCATATATTTTAATTTTAATTATTCAGATATTCAACAATCCTTTGGCCTTTATCCGGGCACAAAAAAAAGAAAATGATTGCTTGAGCGGCAACCATCTTCTTCAATTAATAACATGAAACATAAAAAAATTACACTTTGTAATCTCTCTCTTTGCGCCCCCTTCAGGACTTGAACCTGAGACCCCCTGATTAACAGTCAGATGCTCTAACCAACTGAGCTAAGGAGGCGTTTACAACGTTTTTTATCTCCGTTTTGCGATTGCAAAGGTACATCTTTTTTTAAACCTGACAAACTTTTTTTGAATTTTTTTTAAAAATTTTTTATTTTGTTTGTAAGTTATTGATATTTACTTTATTGTGAATGGCGAGAATACTCTTCCATCCTTAAAATAGCCCTTATATTTCTAAATGGAACCAATTTTCTGAATGGAAAAAGCACTTTTATGACGACACTTAGCCACCATTTGTAATAAATCTTGAGTTTACAGTATGCTTTTCTGAACTTGAAATTATACATCAAATAGTCCTGAATATTGGAATGCTCCGTAATTGTACGGCTGCCATCGCTTACATATTTTAACTTTCTCTCACCAAGATAATATTGGTTCATGATATAAAACAAACCATAATATGGTTGAGAACAATCGTGAAGTGATTCCCACTTGCATTTTGCATTGTCATATTCGCAGCTGTCTCCTTTTATAGTATTAACAGAAAAGCCTACAATCTCTCCTGTTGTTTTGTTTTCAACGCACCAGCATTCTTTGTTGTTGTCTGTCTTGTATTCAATTATAAGGTTCTTGAAACCTTCTGGTGTTGTCTGTCTTGCCTTATTCTTATATGATTTCTCTGCTGAAAGAACGATTTCATAACCTATTGCTTCGAGTTCATCAAGGGTGATTTTTTTAATGTTGTATATCTTCAATGCCTTACGTATCTTTTTACGTGTCGATGACGGCAGCTCGGAAATATCTTCCAATTTATCCTTGATAACAAACCAGAATAAAGTCTTTTCTTTTGTGTCGAAATCGTATGTGTTGCGAATCATCAGTCCTCGTTTTTTTAATAGACTACATGCTTCTTTTGAAGAGATTGGTTTTTCCTGGCTCTCTTCTAAAAAAATCCATGTGTTTTTATAAAAACGATATTGACTCATGCTTATATCTTGTATTTCTTTCTGAAAAAGATTTTCTTGTAAGTTCCGAAAATAAGGTTTCCTAATGTCAAGAGCAATGAGGCAATTATGTTTTTGCCTTCCGCGACTCTAAACATGATATAGTGCCATTTGGTGAGTTCCAGATATGATTTGTCAGTAAGTGAATTATTATGTCTGCGATATTTTGCCAGATTTTCATCTAAGAGATGGCAATTTGCTACACTGCTAATTTTTATCCACAATGCATATTCCTCGTTGATTTTAATTTCAGCAGTCTGCATTAAGCCTAAAAATTCAGCATCGTACATCACTGTAAGGCATCCTGGCCAGCAATATGCTCTCATTAATTTATTGGTGATGACTTCAGGGCCTGAAATCAAAATGCCTTTTTCTTTTGAAGATTCGTCAATTTCGCAGTAGTTGGTATATGAAAAATGGATATCGTTTCTAGTCATGAAGTCGATTTGTTTCTCGAGTTTTTCCGGATGCCACAAATCGTCGCTGTCTAAAAAGGCTATCCATTTTCCCTTGGCTTTCTGTATTGCTATATTGCGTGAAAAAGCTGAACCTTTGTTGGTAGAGTTGTATAAATACTTTATTCTCGAGTCTTTTTCTTGAAATGAAGCAACTATCTCTGCTGTTCTGTCTGTCGAGCAGTCGTCAACTATTATCATTTCCCAATCCTTATATGTCTGGGCTTGCACCGAAAGTATCGTCTCTGCGATGAATCTCTCGCTGTTGAAAGTTGGCGTTATGATGCTGACGGACATGTAAATTGTAAATTGAAAGATTAAAAGTTAGCTCAATGCTCACAGCTTGTTGCTCATGGCAAAAACTTTATCTGAATATTGTATTAAGTATTATTCTGATATCACCCCAAAAGCTGCGATTATAATAATAATCTAAGTTAATCTTGACCTTATCTGGGAAAATGACTTCGTCGTTGTATTGTTTAGGATTGCTTACTTTTGCGAGTATCTCTTCTTCATTTATATATTTAAGAGATGCTGGACCTGTTATGCCTGGACGCAGTTCAAGGATTTTTCTGTCATCGCCTTCTAGTTTATCGGCGTAGCCTTCAACATCTGGGCGTGGCCCCACGAGACTCATGTCTCCTTTTAATACATTTACGAGTTCTACTATCTCATCTAGTTTTGTCCTGCGGAGCCATTTGCCGAAAGGCAGTATTCTGTTGTCGTTGGCAGTTGTGACGAAGTTGTCGTTGTTTTCAACATTGTTTTTCATAGTCCTTATTTTGTATATGTTGAAAATTACGCCAAACTGCCCTACTCTTTCTTGCTTGAATATAAAGCTTCCACCAGGCATGACTATCTTGTGAATAATGAATATTATCAGAATTATCGGAGATAATATGATTATTCCAAATAGTGCTGCAGTCTTGTCGAAAAGATGTTTTATGCCAAGTGAAAGTCTACTCAAGTTTTATAGTTTTAATGTATTATATCAGTATCAAAAATCGTAATATTTTCTGTCTAATGTAGTTCTAATGCCAAAGTTTATGATGAAGTTATTATATTGGCTTCCTCCTTCAATGCTTTGGCTTCTATGGGTGATGTCGGCAAAGACATTAAGATTGTAAGAAGGATTGACGAGCCATGAAACAACGAAGTTGTTCATCATTAAGGTGTTTTTCTCACCAGTGAGCATATAGTGACCATACATAAGTTGGTCATCGATATGGTAATAATCGCTGTAATCATGATAGATGTCATGTCCGTAATATTGGAACTCTCCGTCTTCTGTTGTGATGTCGTCGCCCCATTGGCCGTAGTTCATCTTGTATTGGAAATAGAAACGCTTGTAGTTGTATTGCGCTCTTGCAACGATTTCATAGAAATTAGCGCCCCAAGTGTGAGCGAGAGGTTGGTTGTAGTGACCGTAATTGCTTTCTCCGCTATGGTGAGAATACATATAAGGTCTTACGAGATTGAATTCACCTTGAAGGAAGAGGTTCTTGATTCCGAAGCAATTATAGCTTTTCATACCGAATTGATATGATTGCTTGTTTGCATAATATCCGTTGAATCCGATAAATTCTTTTACTGTCAATTCGTCCATGACAAACTGAGCGTACAATGTTGTGTGTTTGCCTAAGATATAGCTTGCGGATGCGCCGAGCAATGCGTTGTCAGGAGAATTTCCTACATAATAATCTGTTGTGCGCAAGAAGATGATAGGATTGATATAATGGAAGTCGAGGCCTCTTTTTATTCCGTTTTCATCTTGGCCTCTGCAGACCATAGCGTCGAACAGGCCTAAATTAAGACGTTTTGTCACAGCCCAGTCGATATAATGTATCACTGCATATTTTCTGGCGTAGGTGTCATCGTTGAGCAGTCTGTTTTTGTCGGTCATTTGTGTGTAGAAGCAGGAGTATTGAATGTTCCACACGTTTCCTGTCAGTTTTACGTAAGGATAAGCAAAAGCGTTGTCCGACAATATCAGTGAGCGGTAGCCGTCGCCGATGAAGTTCTTGCCGTAGCCAAGCACTCCTTGCAGCCATGGCATAGGACGCAATGCGATATAAGCAGAGGCGTTGGCATAATCGAAGCCTGTCTGTTTGAAAGGGCGAGCGTGTCCTTGTCCAGGAACAACATGATTTTCTTTCGCATATTCTGTTACATAATCTGGGAATACGGCTTGGTTTTCTCTTATATTGCTATAGAAGGCGAAGTTGTCGCCAATTGTACCTTTCACTTCCGCGCCGCGTGTGTTGACCCAAGTGGTTTTTCCATTGTCTTTGCCTAAGTCGAAGTCGACGATAGGGTTGATGGCAATGTAATAGTCGTCAGATTTGAATCCTATGAAATCGGTGTTGAAGATGGCGTTCCAGGCATAGTTTTTCCATTTCTTGTTGAAGTCTTTGACTATAAATTGTGATTTGTTAAGACTGTCGATATCCAGAATGTCTTTAAACTGATATTCCGACCATGACTTCACTGCTGTATGGAAGCGGTAGTCTGAGCTGTAGGCTGCGGCTTGTATTTCCATCTCATAATCGTCGTTGAGAGGGACGAGAATTTCTTGAGAGAAGATGTTGCTTATTGAAAACAAGCATAATAAGAGTGTTAAGATTTTTTTCATATCAATTTTCTTTTGTGTCGAGGCATGAATAAATGGAGTTGTTGCTTATGAATTCAGGAACGATGTCTTTCATCTGAGCGACGATTTTGAAGTTGTCGCATGTCGGAATGAGATTTATGAGAGTGTCGATTTTCTCGTTCACTTCTTCTTGAGTGTAGCGACGGACTTTAGCCCTCATAATCTTGGCATGTTCTGTTGGTATTGTATTCTCTTTTGTAGAAAGCAATTCTTCGTAGAGTTTCTCGCCAGGGCGTAATCCTGTTATCTCTATTTCAATACCTTCTTTATGAGAAAGTTTTATCATTTTCTTTGCCAGGTCGTATATTCTCACAGGCTCGCCCATATCGAAGACAAAGATATCTTCTTTGTCGCCCATAGTGCCGGCTTCGAGTACTAGGCTGCAGGCTTCTGGTATTGTCATGAAATAACGGATGATGTTTCTGTCGGTGACTGTCAGCGGGCCGCCATAAGCCAATTGTTTCTTAAATAATGGGATTACGGAGCCGTTGGAACCTAATACGTTGCCGAAACGTGTCGTTACGAAGGCAGTCTTTTCTGTCTTGCGGCTTTGTGTGTAAATCTCGGCTATACGTTTGGTTGCGCCCATTACGTTGGTAGGGTTGACAGCTTTGTCTGTAGATACCATCACGAATTTCTCGACTTCAAATTCTACTGCCAAATCAGCGACGTTCTTAGTTCCAAGCACGTTGACGAATACAGCTTCGTATGGGAACTCTTCCATAAGAGGAACGTGTTTGTAGGCTGCTGCGTGATATACTATCTGAGGCTTGAACTTGCTGAACACCTCGCGCATCTTGACATAATCCTTCACGTTGCCTATGATAAACTCCATTGGGATATTGAAAGAACGGTAAGGCTCGTTGTTTCTCAGTTCAAACTGAATATCATACAATGGAGATTCTGCCTGGTCTAAAAGTATGAGTTTCTTTGGCTTATAATGAAGAACCTGGCGGCATATCTCGCTGCCTATCGAGCCGGCGGCTCCTGTCACCATGATGACTTTGCCTTTAAGGCCTTCTGTCACATTCTCTTTTCCTAATACTATAGGCTCTCTTCCGAGCAGGTCTTCAATCTTGATGTCTTCAATCTGATTCGCTGTCAGCTTGTTGTCTATCCAGTTGTTGAGATGAGGAACGGATTTTACGTTAATGCCTAAGTCAATTATCTCGTTGATGATTCTTGTCTTTTCATCATTGTTGAGACTTGGGATGGCGAAGATGATTAGTTTGATATTATTTTTCTTGACGAATTCTTTGTTATGTATCTTGGAAGGGTTAAGCACTGGAATTCCATTGATGGATTTACCTATCTTATTGGAAGAATTGTCAATAAAAGCTATTACGTTATAACATGCAGAAGTATCTTGTTCCAATGCGTTTTTGGTGATGATACCGGCATCGCCAGCGCCATAGATTATGGTGTTGATAGGTTCTTGTTTATGACTGATGTTCTCGTTGTAGATACGTCGGATTACCAATCTCGACAAGGTCATTATCAAGAAGGTTAACATTGAGATGAAGACAACCTCTGTATGAGAGACAAACCATTTGTGTATTAAGTCTAAAGACAAGAATCTTATAGCTAAAGTCTTTGCCATGAATGCAAGTATGAACGTACCGATACTTACATAAGCCAGTTTCTTGATGTCGCTGAAACCGCTGTATCTGACCAGTCCTTGGTATGAGCCGAAGATAAAGGTGTTTATTAGAAATACGATGAAAAGCGGTATGAAATGAATTATCTCTATATGAAATATTATGCCGATAACACCTAAGTTATCAATATGATATATGTATTTGATGAACACATATAGCCAGAATGAAAAGAAAAATATGCAGCAGTCAAATAGCAATACTATCCATTTAGAAAATGATTTTGGTGCGTATCTTCCTCTAAATAACGCAAAAGCAAGTTTCTTTACAAGGTTTTTCATATAGATATAATTTATTGATTTTTATTTCTGCCAGTCTTTAATATGTTGTTCGTCTTCTTTTCTGCAGATTAACAATGTGTTGTCGCTTTCGGCGATGATATAGTTGTCGAGACCTTGTATCACCACTTTACGTTCTGCAGGAGTGTGTACGACGCAGTTTTTACAATCCACGAGGTTTATGTTGTTGCCGACTGTAGCGTTCTTGTTTTCGTCTTGTTCAAGATGGGTGTAAAGGCTGCCCCATGTTCCGAGGTCGCTCCATCCGAAGTTGGCTGGATAAACGAATACTTCTTTCGATTTTTCCATCACAGCATAGTCGATGGAAATGTTAGGACATGTTGGGAAATATTGATTTACAATCTCCTGTTCTTTTTCTGTATAGAAATAAGGTTCAATCTTGTCGAAGACAGAAGCGAGGTCCGGAACTAGGTTGGCGATAGTATTGACGACCATCTTCGCATTCCAGATGAAGATGCCTGCGTTCCAATAGTAGCCACCTTCGTTAAGGTAGGATTTTGCAGTTTCAAGATTTGGTTTCTCTTTAAAAGCATCGACTTTGTATATAGGACTTTGAACTTTGAGCTCTGAACTTTGAGCTTTATCTTGTTGTTCGCTGACAGCTGACAGCTGACAGCTGATAGCTTTTATATATCCGTATCCCGTTTCAGGGCGTGTTGGCATCATGCCGAGTGTCAGGATGGCTTCGCGGTTTTCAGTGAATGCCAAAGAATTTTTTATTACCTCACGGAATGTATTTACGTCGAGGACGATATGGTCTGCAGGAGAGAACACCAAGTTAGCTTCCGGATATTTCGCGTAAATCTTACGGCTTACGTATTCTATGCAAGGGGCTGTGTTTCTCATACATGGCTCTAAGAGTATCTGAGACTCTGGCACTCCAGGGAGCTGCTCCATGACGATGTTCTTGTATTTCTCAGAAGTGACTATCCATACGTTTTCGATAGGAATCACTGTGTCGAAACGTTCTACTGTGAGTTGAATAAGAGATTTACCGATGCCTAAAACGTCGATAAATTGTTTTGGCTTTTCAGGAGTGCTCATAGGCCAGAAGCGAGAACCGACTCCGCCAGCCATTATTATAAGATGATTGTTGTTCATAATAGACAATTTTTGCAAAGATAGTATTTTTAGTTTAAAATATCCTTGTCATCATCTGCCATTTCTCATCGGAGCGAGCATCTGCTTTGCATCCTTGAAACTGAGCGACGTATGCTTCCCATTCTGCCTGACGAGGAAGAGTAGCTAATCGCGCCATGTCGCGTTCCCAGTCGAAGTCATCGACAGTGTCGCAAATCATAAAAAGCAGATTGCCTTTGATGAAAATCTGCATATCTAAAATTCCCACCTCGCGTTGACCTTCAATAATCTCAGGCCATACATGAGAATGAACTTCAACGTATTTCTCGATTAACTCAGGGTCGTTGACGAGAGACAATGTTTGACAGTAGCGTTTCATAAACTCTCAACTATACACTTTACAATATATCTAACATCTTCTTCAGAAACGCATGGTCCTGATGGGAGGCACATTCCTTTCTTGAAGAGTTCTTCGCTGACGCCGTTGACGTAAGCTGGAGCGTCTTTATATACAGGTTGTTTGTGCATTGGTTTCCAGAGAGGACGTGCTTCGATGCCTGCTTTATCTAAGGCGATGCGTAATGCCTCGACGTTATTGTTTGGCTGGCAGTCTGTAGTCAATGACTTTGCTTCATGAGTGACGCTGCCTGCTCCTCCGACGGCTCCGTTCAATGTAGCGGCGTATGCGTTCTCCTCGCCTTTCACCTTGACCCAAGGCTCGATGGTGATGGTGTTGAGCCAGTAGTTGCTGTCGTAATCTGAAGAAGGATTTTCCTGTACTTTGATGCCGTCAACATCTTTGAGAAGTTCTTTGTAGAGTTGGAAAAGACGTTGATGATGTTTTATATGTTCGTCGGCTATTGTCATCTGTCCGCGGCCGATGCCGGCGCAGATGTTAGACATTCTGTAGTTGAAGCCGATTTTTTCATGTTGGTAGTAAGGATAGTTCTCACGAGCCTGTGTCGCGTAGAACATTATTTCCTGTTTTGATGCCTCGTCGTTGCAGATGAGCGCGCCGCCACCGGATGTTGTTATCATCTTGTTGCCGTTGAAAGAAAGGACGCCGAACTTGCCGAAGGTGCCGAGTACCTGGCCTTTATATTTAGAGCCGAATCCTTCTGCTGCGTCTTCAATGACAGGAATATCGTAGCGCTTGGCCACTTCCATTATCTCCTCGATTTTATAAGGCATGCCGTAGAGCGCGACAGAAATTATAGCTTTCGGTTTTTTGCCAGTTTTGGCGA
This sequence comes from Bacteroidales bacterium, assembly GCA_045634185.1. Classification (GTDB taxonomy): domain Bacteria; phylum Bacteroidota; class Bacteroidia; order Bacteroidales; family F082; genus Limimorpha. The sequence continues at coordinate 118,738 of JAZQZR010000025.1, forward strand.
TGCGGTCATTGATAGCTACTTCAAGAAGCTGAGGGTCCATGTTCCATGTGTCTGGCTCTGAGTCTATGAAGACAGGAGTAGCGCCGAGATAAGTGATAGGATTTGATGAGGCGCAGAAGGTGAAGCTTTGTACGAGCACCTCATCGCCAGCAGCGACGCCGCAAGCGAGCAGAGCTAAATGGATAGCAGCTGTTCCTGCGGAAAGAGCGACTACTTTTTTATTTTCACCTACGAAAGACTCGAGGTCGGCTTCGAAGCCGTTGACATTAGGACCGAGAGGCACCACCCAGTTGGTGTCGAAAGCCTCTTGTATGAACTTCTGTTCGTTGCCGCTCATGTGAGCGAGGCAGAGATATATGCGATTCATTTCTTTAGCTATTAGCTGTCAGCGTTCAGCTGTCAGTGGGGTTAATAAAATTGAAATTTGAAATGTGAAAATTGAAAGTTATTTTTTAGCTATTAGCTGTCAGCGTTCAGCTGTCAGTGGGGTGATTATTTTTTATCTTTAAATCAAATTCTTTTTAATATTTCTTCTGGAGTGAAACCAAGTTTGATGATTGTGCACAATCCTCTTCCCATATCTTTCACGGAAGCCCCTAAGAGCCACACTTCATCATCAATGATAAGATAGCGGTCATGGACGGCCTGTGGCA
>JAZQZR010000026.1:0-39467 GCA_045634185.1 Bacteroidales bacterium
TAGGAACGAAAACACCTGTCAAGAAGATACATGCTGTACCCATCAATGAGTTGAATGAACCACCGACTTGTACGAGTTGGTTGCCTCTGTTGCCGCCGCCGCCGAGTTTGTTAAGCATTGGGTTAACAACGATGTTCAACATACACATTGAGAAACCTGCGATGAAAGCACCGAGGAGATAAACACCGAAAGCAGTGTTGCTGTCGATAGTACCTGAAATTGTCTGGATGCCAACGCCGACGAAACCTACTGTGACAGCTGCTAAAGCAGTTTTCTTGTAACCGTATTTTTGCAACATATTACCTGCAGGAATACCCATCACTGCGTAAGCAATAAAGTTTGCCAAAACACCTAATGTTCCCATCCAGTTAGCGACGCTGAATTGATTTTTCAAAATGTCGCCCATCGGTGATGCTAAGTTTGTCACGAATGAAATCATACCGAACAAAAGAATCATCACGATGATTGCCAAAAAATTACCTTGTTTCTTTTCCATTTCTTTAATTTTTTTATAATGTTGAAAATTTAAATTTAATTACTTCTTTATATTCTTCTCCTGGACGTAATACTGCGCTAGGGAAGTTGGCTTTGTTTGGTGCGTCAGGGAATGCTTGACATTCTAATGCAACGCCTTCGTAGTCTTCGTATGACTTGCCGCATTTTCCTTCTGGGCAGCCGCTTAACCAGTTGCCAGTATAAATCTGAACGCCTGGTTGTGTTGTCATGATATCGACTTTGATGCCTGAAGCCTCGCTGCTTAATGTAGCGGCTGGATTCATCACGCCTTTATTATAATTGTCGATAGCCCAGCAGCTGTCGTAACCCTTGCCATTTACCAAAGCAGGGAAGTCAGCTTTGATGTCGCGGCCGATGAGTTTGCCCTCGGTGAAATCCATTGGAGTGTCTTTCACTGTAGCAATCTCGCCGGTTGTAATCAATTCTTCTGTTGCAGGGAGATAGTTGCTTGCGTAAAGTTTCAGATTATGGTCTAAGATATTGCCGTTACCTTCGCCTTTCAAGTTAAAATAAACGTGGTTGGTGAGGTTGACGACTGTTGGCTCGCTGCTTTCAGCTTTCAATGTAAGAGTGAGTTCGTTGTCGTCGCTCCAGTGATATTCTGCTTTTGCTAGAAGCTCGCCAGGATAACCACATTCACCGTCTTCTGAGAAATAAGTGAATTCAACGTTGCCGTCTTCATTGACTTCTCCGCACCAGAGCTGGTTAGCGAAGCCGTCGTTGCCACCATGGAGATGATGCTTGCCATCACCGGTGTTAAGGACTAACTGAAATTCTTTGCCGTCGATGCTGAACTTACCTTCCTTGATTCTGTTAGAGAAACGACCTGGAACCTTGCCAGCGCAAGGACCGTCGCCGATATATGATTTTAAATCTTTGTAACCAAGGACGACATCAGTCATCTTGCCGTCTTTATCTGGAACCACAATAGAAACGATGCCAGCGCCGATGTTACATAATGTCACACTTGCGCCATTAGCGTTAGTGAGTTTGTAAACATAGATAGCACCGCCATCTTCCAATGTTCCGTGTTCTATTCTTTCGATGTTCATAATTATTTGTTTTGAGCTGTCGGCAGTCAGCGGTCAGCAGTCAGTAAATTTACTGATGGCTGATAGCTGATGGCTGATAGCTGATTATTTCCAAAGCTGATTAGGATAAACGCCTCTGTCGATGAGTGACTGTACTTTTGCCACTACATCTGGTTTGTCTTCTTTGTATGTCACGCCAAACCAAGCAGCGTCGCTTGACAAGACTCTCAACTTAGCTTCGTCGCTATTGATGAGGTTGTTGACCATCAAAGGAATGAAGAACTCAGCCTTGATGTTGGTTTGTGCTGGACCTTCCAAGAATTTCTTGAAGCCTTCTTTTGAATGTTCGAAGAAGTCAGGGGTGAAACCGAAGAAATTCATTGACACCAAAGTGTCTAAGTCGAGTGGGTGAGAACCTTCTTCATCTGTGAATGCTGCGCCGTCTTCAGTCTTAGCGATAGAAGTACGTTCGACAATAGTCCTGAGGTAATTGTTTTCGTCTTGAGTGCAGACACCTCTTGAAACGGTTCCGAATTCTGATAATGTGTTTCTCAATTTATAAGCCACCATGCTGTAAGCGCCTCTTTTGCCTTCGCATTCGGTGAGATATTTTGCCATCACTTCGTAAGCCTCTTTGCCGTAGAAGTCGTCAGCGTTGATGACTGCGAAAGGCTCTTTGATGGTATCGGCTGCCATGAGAACAGCGTGGCAAGTGCCCCAAGGTTTCTCTCTGCCTTCTGGTACTGAGTAGCCTTCAGGAAGAGCGTCGATGCTTTGATATACATATTCTACAGGAATGCCGAAACGTTCTGTGTTGTTTACTTTTTCAAAAGCCTCAGCGAAGTCTCTGCGAATCACGAATACAACCTTGCCAAAGCCAGCTCTTTTAGCATCGTAGATTGAATAATCCAAGATAGCCTCGTTGTTAGGACCAACGCCGTCCATCTGTTTCAATGCGCCGTAACGAGAACCCATACCGGCTGCTAATACTAATAATGTTGGTTTCATTTTTTTTATTTTTTTTGTCAACGGTCAACAGACAACGGACAACAGTCTTCGTCCACAATTTGTCGCTGACACTTTTTTTATATTTATCTATTTATTTGAGACGCAGCAATAACATATTGTTAATTTTTATTGTGTTATTGATACGTCTCTACTGACAGCTGATAGCTGACAGCTAAATGCTTATTTAATTCTTCTCGCTCCGTCAGAAATGACTACGTCGTAAACCTTAGGTTCGCGGTTGTATTTTGCGAGGTATTCTTTCTTTGCTGTAGCGATGAAGTTGTCGTATAAGTCTTCTTTTACGAGGTTGATTGTACAACCGCCGAAGCCACCGCCCATGACGCGAGAGCCTGTCACGCCGCATTGTTTAGCGATGTCGTTCAAGAAGTCGAGTTCTTCGCAGCTTACTTCATATTCCTTGCTCATGCCGTAGTGAGTGCCGAACATTCTGTCGCCTACAGTCTCGTAGTCGCCTTTTTCCAAAGCAGCGCATACGTCGAGGACGCGTTGTTTCTCGCCGATGACATAGACAGCGCGCATGTAATCCTCTTCAGAAATCTCAGCTTTCACCTCGTCGAGCATTGCCATTGTAGCGTCGCTCAAGAAATTCACTTCAGGATGATTAGCCTTGATGTGAGCGCAGGCGTTTTCGCATGACTCGCGGCGTTTGTTATATGCAGAAGAAGCGAGTTCGTGTTTTACGACAGTGTCGAGGAGAACCACTTTATAACCTTCTGGGTTGAATGGGAAATATTCGAACTCCATGGTAGCGCAGTTGAGGCGCATGAGGTGACCTTTCTTTCCGAAGACAGAAGCGAACTGGTCCATGATGCCACATTTCACTCCGCAGTAGTTATGTTCTGTTGACTGGCCGATTCTTGCGAGTTCGAAGCGGTCGATATTGAGGTTGAAGATTTCATTTAAGGCATTGGCGAATGTTGATTCCAAGGCAGCTGATGATGACATGCCAGCTCCGAGAGGCACGTCGCCGACGAATACAGTGTCGAAGCCCTTAGGTTCGAAGCCACGTTTCTTCATCTCGCGGCATACGCCGAAGATATAACGAGCCCATGACTCTTGAGGAGCGTCCTCTTCGTTCATGCCGAACTCAGCCTGTTGGCTGTAATCCAAAGAATAAGCGCGAACTTTGTCAGTGCCGTTAGGATTGATGACTGCGTATATACCTTTGTCGATTGCGCCTGGGAACACGAAACCGCCGTTATAATCAGTGTGTTCGCCGATGAGGTTGACGCGACCAGGGGAGGTATAAACCATATAATCATTGCCAAATAATGACTTAAACTTTTCTTCAATGATTCTTGTATCCATAATTATCAAATTTAAATTCAATTTATATTTAACCCTCAAAAGTACAAAATATTATCATACGAAAGACACCTTATTATAAATAAAACTTTGTTTTATGTCAACGGACAACAGTCAACAGACAACAGACTTTGTCCACGGGGCTTGAACTTGTATATTTACTGCTCGCGCCTTGGTGTTAGTAGCCTCCATTGCGTTAGGGATTGGAGCGGCATCCTTTTGGAGCGGAGCGGAAAAAGATATAGCGGAAAGCCCGACGGCAAAGCCGGAACGCCCAGAAAAAGAAACTCTGAATCTCAGAATTTCAGAAACTCGATACTTTCTTGGATTCTGAATTTATTGTATTTTAAAAAGTTCTTCGGTATCTTGTTGACTCTGCTTTTCTTATGATACTCAATAATTTACCCCCCCCGATTTTGTAAAAAAATATTAAAAAACATTTGTTTTTTTGGAATTAAATTACAAACTTTGCAGAACGCAAATGAAATGAAATAGTATGGATAAAAAAATACATATATTAGGTAAGAACAAATTTATTAAATAAAGTCTCTGTAAGATTTGAATTGCTGTTCATCTGCAGAGATTTTTTTATACAATAACTGTCTTAAGCTAATAAAATAATTACTAACATAAAAAAATACCGTCATGAAAAAAATCTGTCTTTTAATTAGTTTTTTGTGTGTAATGCTAGTAGCATGTACACCTGATCCTGAAAAGCCAACTGTATCGACTAAAGATGTGTCGTCTGTCACATCTAATTCCGCCAATGTCATTGGTGATGTTACAAACGATGGAGGAGCGGAAGTTACTGTAAGAGGTATCTGCTGGAGTACTAGTGAGATTCCTCTGATTGAAAACGACGCCATTATAAACTCTGGAAACGGAATCGGTAGCTATGAAATCGTGATAGAGAATCTAGCTCCATTTACTACATATTTCGTACGCGCTTATGCTATCAATAGTGTAGGTACAAGCTATGGAGAGACAAAGGTGTTTACGACAAAAAAATCATTTGATATACCTACAGTTACAACGGGTTTGGTTTCAGATATAACAGAAACATCTGTCTTTTGTGGTGGAAATGTGATATCTGACGGCGGCGCGGAAGTTACATCCAGAGGTCTTTGCTGGAGTGACACTGACAATCCTACAATAGAAAACGGATTGTCTGTTGGATGCGGCAGCGGCTTGGGTAATTTTGAAATCGAGATAAATGAACTCAAACCAAGCACCACTTATTATATCAGAGCGTATGCTGTTAATAGCGAGGGCGTTGCTTATGGTGATATGAATGTGTTTGCTACTAAAAATATGGTGGGAACTCCTGAGATATCAACGAATGCTGTATATGACGTCACAGCGACTTCTGCGGTATGCGGTGGCAATATCACATCAGATGGAGGCGCTGAAGTCACGTTAAGAGGTGTGTGCTGGAGCATGACAAACAACCCGACAATGGAAGATGCTCTCTCGATGGGTGGCGGTAGCGGCGTCGGCTCTTTTGAAGTCGTAATAAATGATTTGACACCTAATACCAAATATTATGTGAGAGCTTATGCTGTCAACAGCAAAGGTACCAGCTATGGAGAAGAAGTCGTTTTTACCACAGTTGACGACATCCCTCCAACATCAGGCATGATAAATGGTTATGAATGGGTCGATTTAGGATTGGCTAGCGGAACCAAATGGGCTACTCGTAATGTGGGCGCGTTTACAACAGAAGAATACGGCGACTTTTACGCATGGGGAGAGACTAAGACCAAAACGAATTATGAAACGGAAAATAGCGTGACTCATGGCGTAAGCATGGGTGACATCTCTGGTGACCCAGTTTATGACGTGGCAAGAAAGAAGTGGGGAAGCACATGGAGAATGCCTAAGAGAAATGAGATGGAAGAGTTGTATGAAGAATGTGAATGGGTTAAACAAGGCCAAGGTTATAAAGTGACTGGCCCTAATGGTAATAGTATCTATTTGCCAGCTGCCGGTTGTCATAACTGGTATGGTATAGAGGGCGTTGGAAGTGACTGTTACTATTGGACTTCTACGCCATATAATAATGAACTTCAAAATTGCGCCTACGAATTAAATTGCGCTGGTGGATTTATTGGATTTGGCGCATCTGGTATGCGTTGTTTTGGATATAGTGTAAGACCAGTCTCAGATTGATTTTTTTGATGATTTAAAATAATAGGTGGATTTTGTTACGATAATTAATTGTATATTTGTAACAAAATCCACCTTATGAAAAAAATATTGCTTTACATATTGACAATCAGTATATTGTCATCTTGCTCTAGCGTGACAAATCGTGCTCCTGAAGCAATAGAACCAATACCAACACAACAACAAATCGATTGGCATAAACTTGAAACCTACGCCTTCGTGCATTTCGGATTGAATACTTACAATGATTTAGAATGGGGCTTCGGCAACACTCCGGTTTCTACTTTCAACCCAACAGAACTGGATTGTGAACAGTGGGTCATGACTCTCAAACAATGTGGCATGAAAGGCGTGATTCTCACGGCAAAACATCACGACGGCTTCTGTCTATGGCAGACTAAAACCACCGACTATAGCATCGCTAACTCTCCTTATAAAAACGGCAAAGGAGATATGGTGAAAGAACTCTCTGACGCTTGCAAAAAACATGGTCTTAAATTCGGTCTCTATCTCTCTCCTTGGGATAGAAATCACGCTGAATATGGCTATGAGGATTATGTTGAGACTTATCACAAACAAATCGACGAACTTACAAGCAATTACGGCGAACTCTTCGAATTCTGGTTCGACGGCGCTAACGGCGGTAACGGATATTACGGCGGAACTAACGAGTCTCGTTCTATAAACGCTAAGGAATATTACAATTATGAACGTGCTCGCGATACTATCTTAAAACGTCATCCTAATGCGATGATTTTCGGAGGTACTTGTCAGACAATACGTTGGGTCGGCAATGAGCAAGGCTGGGCTGGCGACACTGACTGGTGTATGATAAATCCTGAAATGGATAATAATCACCAATATCTCACACGCGGTTCTGCAAACGGAACGCATTGGATTCCAGCCGAAGTGGATGTCTCTATTCGTCCGGGCTGGTTCTATCACAAACGCGAAGACCATCAGGTGAAAAGCATCGCACAACTCACTGATATTTACTATCGTAGCGTCGGTCATAACGCCAATCTCTTGCTTAATTTCCCGATAAATTTAGACGGAAAGATTCCTGCTTTAGATTCTATAAGAGCTTTAGAATGGTATAATGTCATTTCTAATGACTTGAAAGAGAATGTCTTAAAAGATGCTAAAGTAAATGTTGATAGCGAAAGAGGCAGTAAATTCAAAGCAGAAAACGTGATTGATGGTGATTGGGATACTTACTGGGCAACGGAAGACGATTACAACTTCGGAACAATTTCGTTTACATTCGATAATCCGGTGAAAATGAATAGGGTAGTGCTTCAGGAATATATTCCACTCGGTCAGAGGGTAAGCGATTTTTATATGGAAGGTGAATTGAATGGAGAATGGTTTAAAATCAATGCTTTCGATACATTATCGACTATTGGTTATAAGCGTATCGTCCGTTTCAACACTGTAGAACTTGATAAACTGATAATCTATTTTGAAGAGAGCCGCGGTCCTTTGTGTATCAATAATATAGAGGCTTATTGCGCTCCAGTTTTACTTACCGAACCTGCAATTTCCCGTGATTTCGATAATTATGTAAAGATTGAATCATCTGATAAAGATGCTGCTGTTTTCTATACTCTCGACGGTTCTGAACCTGACGAGAATTCTTTAAGATACGACAAGCCTTTCATTTTCAATAAGAACGGAATCGTTAAAGCTATTTCTTACGATGTTGAATCTAATTCGAAGAGCGCTGTCGCGATAAAAGAACTCGACTTGTCACACGATTTCTTTAACATTATTGAACCAAAAGAAGGAACGAGAAAAATCATAGATGCTAATATATATTCCACAATGTATATCGACAACAACGAACCGCTTACATTTGAGTTTAATGAAGAACAGACAATATGCGGATTCAGGTATTTGCCAAATCAAAGCAGAGATGCTTCTCGTCATATCGTTGATTATGAATTATATATTGACGGAAAATTGGTTGAAAAAGGAACTTTCGGAAATATCAAGAACAATCCGATAGAGCAAGTCGTGAGATTTGAAGATACAAAAGGAAAGACAGTGAAGTTTGTTCCTACGAGAAACACGGATGGAAGCAGAAACTGCGGAATTGCTGAGTTTTCAATAATAACAAAATAAATGAGCGAATTGTCTGATAAAATATATGAAATAGTCAGCAATATCCCTCGTGGTAGTGTTATGACATACGGTCAGATAGGAGAGATGTTAGGAAATAAGAATCTGGCAAGAGTCGTTGGAAATGTGTTACATAAGAATCCTACGCCGATAATTGTACCATGCCATAGAGTGGTTAATTCAAAAGGAGAATTAGCCAAGAACTTCGGATTTTGTGGTATAGAGAAACAGAGAGAACTGCTTGAATCTGAAGGCGTTGAAATAACCGATTACAAGGTGTTAAAGAAATATATTAAAATATAATGAATTATTTTGAGATAAAACCAGACGGACAGGCATTTATCAGAACCGACAGCGGCACCATAATACGAAAAGTCGGCAATGGTGAATCTGTAAACCATGCTGATTTCAATATGGATGAAACAATGTTTACAATTACATATAATTCAGGTAGATGCGAGATTCGTGACAGAAAGAATCAGCTGGTTAAAACGATAGCGGAAGATGGTGTTATAGAAGCATATTGGAAACAGCAGGCTTCTGAAGTCAAACGTCGTTTGTTTTCAAGAAAGGCTGAAATCAAAGAATATGTACTTCTCGTAATGAAAGACGGAAGTGCACAATCTATTGATGTTTAATTATTTACTCACACATTGCGTCGAACATCTCGTGTGTTCCTAGTCTTCCGTTGATGACGCATACGCATTCAACAACAGCTTTGACGCATAATTTCTCGTCAGATGCTCTATAAATATCTTGATAAAAAACGTATCTTATTCCTTCTTTCTTGACATTAAGTCTGCAGAAGAATTCATCGCCGCCTCTTAAAGGTGTCTTGTAAGTCAAAGAGATACGAGCAACGACAGGGTCGATGCCTTGTTCGTGTAAATCGGCGAATTTCACACCTCTGGATTCTATGAATTCATGACGTGTGTGTTCTGTATAATGTTGATAGTTAGCGTTGTTTACAATTCCTTGTCCGTCGCATTCGTAGTCGCGGACTTTCATCTTCAATTCAAAAATATAGTTTTCCATCAGATTTTAATGTCTTCTTTAAGGTTGAAATATTCTTTTAAGATTTCACATCCGAGCAAATCGTCCTTTTTTGCTGAAATGAGTTCTTTGCCTTTAGAAACGAGCCAGATGTCATCGGTGTAGCGTAACAATAATTCAAGGTCGTGGGAGCTGAATATTATAGTCTTGTTGCGTTCTTTTGTCAACATTTTCATCAGCGAAAAAAGCTCTATTTTACTTGGATAATCAATGAAGGCTGTTGGCTCATCCATGAATATTACAGGAGTGTTTTGTGCAAGAGTTTTTGCTATCATAACCTTCTGTTTCTCTCCATCGCTAAGTGTGTTGAAGTATCTGTCTTTCAGTTGGTTTATACCAACTATATCAAGTGATTCTTGAATTATGTTTTCGTCTTCTTTTTCTATCTTTCCAAAGAAATCAGTGTAAGGACAACGGCCACTTGCGACCACATCATAGACCTTTAAAAACATGTCGTCAGGTCGTTCGGTTAGGACCAGCCCAATCAGTCTGGCTTTCTCTTTTGCCGAGTAGTCAGATAGCTCTTTTCCGAACAGTTCGATGCTTCCATTGATAGGCTTTATATGTGCTGTCAGCGTCTTGAAAAGCGTTGATTTTCCTGCGCCATTGGGTCCAATCAAAGCAATGAGATTGCCTTCCTTTAAGCTGACGTTTATAGGTGGCAAGATGGCTTTGTCTTTGTAGCCAATATGTAAATCCTTAGTTCTTAAAACTTCCATGTTTTATATAATTAAAAATCAAACACTTTATCTTTTTCTTAAAATAACCCAAATCACTACTGGCGCTCCTATGAAAGCAGTGACGGCATTGATTGGGAGATTGCCCTCAAAACCAGGCATTCTTGCCACTAAGTTGCATAAGAGACTGATAACCATTCCTATTAACATTGTTGCAGGGACTAAAACCTTATGGTCACTAGTTCTGAAAATGAATCTGGTCAGATGCGGTATTGCCAAACCTAGAAATGCTATTGGTCCGCAAAATGCTGTTACTATTGCTGTCAGATAGCCGGAAACAAGGACGATGAACAAGCTGTTTCTCTTTACGTTCAAGCCTAGATTTTCGGCGTATAAGTCTCCTAAAAGTGTGATGTTCAAGTTTTTGGTCATGAATAGACTTGCGAAAAGTCCAATGATGATGCTGATGGAGAAAAACGTCAGTTTGCTGCTGCCTACTGCGGAAAATGAGCCCATTCCCCAGATGACGAAAGCGTGGATGTCTTCTTTCATACTGAAGAATTTCATTATGTCGGTCAATGAACCAGCGAGATATGAAACCATCAAGCCTATGATAATCAGCGTTGTCATGTTTCTTACACGGCTGCTGAAACCAAGTATCAGCATTAATACCAAGGTCGCTCCTATAAAAGCAGCAAGGCTCACTCCGAGGTTTGACCATATTCCCATTGTGGACAGTGCCGAATTTCCTATAACGCCTGTCAGTAATATCGTTATGGCTACTCCTAATCCGGCGCCGCTGCTGATTCCAAGCATGGAAGGGTCGGCGAGAGGGTTCCTGAATAAAGTCTGCATCAAAAGTCCTGCTACCGACAAAGCAGCGCCTGCAAATATGGCTGTCACTGCCTGTGGTAATCTGTAGTCTAAGACAATAGTCTTTATGGTTTGATTCGATTCTTCTCCGAAAAACACATTGAATAAATCACTGAATGGAATCGTTACGGAACCAACAAATAAATTAAGGAAAAACAATAATATTCCTAAAAATATTATCGTGATTAAAATGCTGATATTTATTTTGTTACGTGTCATTATTTAAGTAATAGCTTGAAGTATGTCGGAGTGTAGTTTTCCCACTCATCTGTTAATAATTCTGGATGAAAATGATATATGAAATCAGCCAATAAGACATCTGGTTCATATTGCGATTTTTCGAAATAGCCGCACTCTCTCACATCGCAAACTAACAGTTGTTTTTTCTCGAATGCTTTGAATAACGGATATAATTCATTTTCTTTTTCCAGTCTTTCGTAAGTGAAAGGAGTGTCGTATGAGTTGATGACTCTCCAGAAATCAGCTTGCTGAGCTTTTAACAATACGCTCTCTGCATCTATGTGCAGGCTTCCTGCCGATTCGTTGTCTTTCCATATATAGTCGCCGCCAGCGTCAGCGAAAATCTTTGCTATATAGCTTTTGCCTCCAGGGACATACCATTGATTTTCAAAAGGCAAGTCGGAGAAGACCGTTGGTTTGGCTTCAACTGAAGAACATTTTTCGGATAATGTCTCGTAACGTCTTACTACATTGTCGAACCACTCGTTGGTTTCCTTTTCTTTTCCACATAAAAGTCCGACAACTTTCATCCATTCAGCGCGTCCAAGTGGGTGGCTTTCAAGATAATCTGGAAATGAAAGCATTGTAGCGCCGCTCAATTCACCTAAGTGTGAAAAATCGATGCCAGGATATGGTGTGTATAAAATCAAATCAGGTTGTAAGTTGATGAGTTTCTCAGCATTTACATTGGTTGACATTCCAACGTCGGTGATTCTGCCTTCTGCAACGAGTGCTAATATTTCTTCGTTTTTGGTATAATTGCTTTCTAGTATTCCTTTTACCCTGTCAATCTCTCCAAGTTTTTGGAATACAGACCATTGTGTTGATGAGAAGGCCACAGCTGATTTGACAGGAGTCCTGATTATTGTTTTGTTTGCTAAATGGTCGGGGATGGAAACTGTGTCGTTGAACAGGTAGTATTCGCTTTCTGTTGATGAATACGTGATGACCAGTCTGTATCCTGTTTCTAAAGGATATATTTTAAAGTTTTGAGCAAAAGAAACTATGTTTAAAGTATCGTTTGTGTTCTCGCCTGTGTTCTCGCTTTTTGAGGAGACGTCACATGAACTCATCATGTATATTATTGAAAACAAAACGAGTAAGACTTTTTTCATGATTATTTATGTGATTCGATGATTTCTTTCAAGCAGTCTTCGCAGAGACAGTCGGAGAAGTTGTCTTTTAAGAATGATCTTACATTATCTGTGATGGAATATTTTGAGCACCAGCAAGTTGAACTATGCTGACATTCGAAAGTCTTGTTGCAGCGAGGGCAATTTTTAGTCATTTTTTTAACAGTTTTATCTTAAAAATAATTATCGCCAAAGATACGAAAAAAGGCGTTGTTCGATGATGAAAAAGTCAGAAAAAATAATTATCTTTGTAGGCCTAACAAATTAAATTTTTTAAAAATGGGATTTTACTTTTTTCATACGCCTAAACCAAGGCAATTCAATTATATACCACGTTACTTCGATCCTGAAAAAGAAGCTCTAGAAAAGAAGAAGGCTGCAATGGGACTGGATTCTAAACTTTCTGAAGCAGAGAAGCGCAGAATGAGAATCAGAAGGGGTTTCGGTTATTCTCCTGAGGAAATGCAAGAGAAGAAGAAATTCAGTTTCAATAGTATGCGTCATATTGTGCTTTTCGGTTTGATAGGATTTATCACATACGTCATCTTTGGAACACCTTTAATTGAAAATTTCATAGAAATGTTTCTTAGTTTAGGAAAATAAAATCAAGATTTATGTCCTTCGATATAATTAAATTATTACCAGATTCAGTTGCGAACCAAATTGCTGCCGGAGAGGTTATTCAGCGTCCGGCTTCTGTTGTTAAAGAATTGATGGAAAATGCTTTAGATGCAGGAGCGACACAGATTGATTTGATAATAAAAGACTCTGGCAGGACCATGATAACAGTCATTGACAATGGCTGCGGCATGTCTGAAACTGATGCGCGTTTATGTTTTGAGCGTCATGCCACTTCTAAAATCAAAAAGGCTGAAGACCTTTTCTCAATCAGAACTATGGGTTTCAGAGGCGAAGCTTTGGCAAGTATCGCTGCTGTGGCACAAGTGGAGCTTATGACACGTCGCAAAGAGGATGAATTGGGAACTAAGATATTTATCGAAGGTTCTGTTGTGAAAGAACAGCAGCCTAAACCAATGTCGGTAGGAACGAATTTTACAGTCAAGAATCTTTTCTTTAATATTCCTGCACGTCGTAACTTCTTGAAGTCTAACGAGGTGGAGATGCGTCACATTACCGATGAGTTTTTCCGCGTTTCTATGATGAACCCTCAGGTTGGATTTAGCCTTACTAATAACGAAAAAGAGCTATATCATCTGCCAAAAGGAAATTTAAAGCAAAGAATAGTCGGACTCTGCGGAAAGGACTACGATAAAAAGATAATACCTGTACAACAAGAGACAGAGACGGCGACAATCAATGGTTTCATCGTCAAGCCAGAATTCTTGAGAAAGACTAGGGGTGAGCAGTATTTCTTTGTGAACAAACGTTTCATAAAGCATTCTTATCTGCATCATGCTATAGAAAACGCATATCAGGAACTCATCCCTAAAGATTGTTTCCCAGGTTATTTCATCGACATTGACATCGACCCGAAAGAAATAGATATCAACATACATCCTACCAAGACTGAAGTCAATTTCCAGGATGTAAAGCTGGTTTATGCAATACTTCACTCAGCGGTACGTAAAGCTATAGGACAGAATAACTTATCACCTATGCTCGATTTCGATGTAACACCAGATTTGGGCATTGATTTCGGAGAGGCCAGCAGAATGGATCGCCCTGTTATTGAGCCTAAGATTGATTATAATCCAAACTTTAATCCTTTCAAGATGCAGCCTCAGACACGTCATTCGTCAGGTAACTGGAGGATTATGTATGAGGATAATAATGATACCGTTTCGACTAACATAAATAAAATTACCAGTTTTGACGATACGACATCTGCTTCTGTAGTAGAGAATAAGAATCTTTATCTGCAATTACAACAATCTTATATCGTTACAACGATGAAATCAGGACTTCTTGTCGTTGATCAGCATCTTGCGCATATGAGGATTCTTTATGAGAAGTTCCTCAGAGAGATGGAAAACAGCGTCGAAGCGTCACAGCAGGAATTGTTCCCGCAGCACATTACATTAGGACCTAATGACGCCTCTTTGTTGAAGGAGATAATGTCTGATTTAGAGAAGATTGGCTTCAGAATACAGCAGATGAACGGTTCTACTTTTGTTATCAACGGAACGCCGGCAGATAGCAAGAATAATGACGCTGTCGCTCTTCTTGAGAAGATTTTGGATATGTATAAAACAAATCTCGTTGATTTGAAGTTAGATAAGAAACTGAATCTTGCACGTTCATTGGCATCGCAGTTGGCGATTAAGTCAGGACAATCGTTGAGTCCTATTGAGATGCAGGATATGATTGACCGTTTGTTCGGTTGTGCTGTATCTGAAATATCTCCAGACGGCAAGAAGATATATACAATATTGAATGTTAATGAGTTAAAAACACGATTTAATTGATATGACTAATTTTAGACCAGGTGGTTTCGCTGTACTCCCTACAGTCGTAAAGAATCTTTTGATAATAAATGTCTTATTTTTCTTGGCTACAATAGCTGCACAATCTGTATTTCGTATTGACCTTGCTGATTATCTCGGTTTGCATTACATAGGCGCCTCTGATTTTCAGCCATTTCAGCTTGTAACATACATGTTCATGCATGGCAGTTTCGCCCATCTGTTCTTTAATATGTTTGCGTTATGGATGTTCGGTAATACTCTGGAAAATATCTGGGGTTCTAACCGTTTTCTGCTCTTCTATTTCGTTTGCGGAATAGGCGCTGGATTGGTTCAGGAACTCGTACAATATATTCAGTATGCTACCACATTGCAAGCTTATACTAGTGTCAACATGGGCGGACATATTGTCCCAATGGGAGAATATCTCAACTTGCTGACGACAGTAGGTGCTTCAGGCGCAGTTTACGGAATATTGCTTGCCTTCGGTATGATGTTTCCTAATTCAACGCTATACATTTATTTCGCTATCCCTATCAAAGCCAAGTGGTTCGTATTGTTGTATGGTGTGATTGAATTGTTCTCAGGATTGGGTGGCGCCGCTGACGGAGTGGCTCATTTCGCACACCTGGGCGGTATGCTGTTCGGATTGATATTAATTCTTTATTGGAAGAAGAAAGGAAACCTTTATTGATTATGAGACCTTTGCAAAATAATATCCTTGAAGGATTAAAGAGTTTTTTCATGCAGAAAACCATATTGTCAAGATTGATGCAAATCAATATTGTTATATGGCTTATATGTTTGTTTGTCAGTGTTTTTACCTGGCTTTTCAACATAAGTGACATTTCTTTCGTGACAAAATTGTTCGCTGTGCCTTCAGACATTTCGGCACTGGCAGAGAAGCCATGGACAGTGTTTACTTATATGTTTCTTCAAGAAGAATTCTGGCATCTGTTTTTCAACATGTTAATGCTTTATTACGGTGGAAAGATATTTCTTCAGTATTTCTCACAAAGGCAATTGTTGCTCACATATATCTTCGGAGGATTAGTAGGTGCATTGTTCTTCATATTGGCATTCAATACGTTCCCTGTTTTTGAAAATATGAAAGGACAAGCTGTTGCATTAGGAGCCTCTGCATCAGTGCTTTCCATTATGATAGCAGCAGCGACATATCGTCCTGATTATACATTGAATCTCTTCTTGTTGGGACCAGTCAAGATGAAGTGGGTCGCTATCGTATTCGTTGTCATCGACTTCTTAAGTATTTCTAAAGGAAACTCAGGAGGCCATATTGCGCATCTCGGCGGTGCATTATGGGGATTCTTATATGCCTATATGTTAAAAAATGACTTCGATATCTATAAGATTTTCAAGAAAAAAGCCAAGATAAGAATCAAGACTGTTAACTCCGATAATTATCATTCAAGACCAAAGACCGACGAGCAGTATAATGCTGAACGTGCTATGGAACAAGAGGAAACAGACAGAATACTTGAGAAAATAGCTAAGAATGGATATTCTAGTTTAAGCGATAAAGAAAAAGAGTTTTTATTCAGACAAAGCAAGAAGTGATGGCACAAGGGAAGGAGAAAAAGAGGAGGAACACTTTTTTCCAAGGCTTTGGAAAACTGATAATAGGCATTTGCGGTATTGCAGCTTTGATATCTGCATTTCTGTGCGCGATATGTCCTTTTATCAGTCCGTCTTCTTTTGTCTGGACCGCATTCTTCGGATTGGCATTCTGGATGATATTCTTTGCTAATGTTATAATACTCTTAATATTAATATTCCTGAAATCTAGAAGAACACTGCTGATACCAATATTGGCGCTTATGTTGTCAATACCAGGATTGGCGAAGTCGTATTCAATGGGTGAGAAAAACGAAGATGCTGATATTGCATCGCTCAAAGTGATGACATATAACATAGGAGTGTTCAGAGATTATAAAGTAAATTCACGCACTGTTACTGATGTGAAGAAATCTTTGGCAAAACTTGTTAAGGAACAAAATCCTGATATCTTATGTCTTCAAGAATCGGGCAAATGGCCACAAAACAGAGCTTCTGAATTTTCAAAAATGATTGGTTATAAATACTATAGCGTGAACACTGCCAACGGCAACAGCTTTTTCTCTAAATTTCCTTTAGAAGATGTCAAAGGGTTTAGCAATGAAGTCATAAGCAAATTCGCTGATATCAAGAAAGTTAGAATAGATAAAGATAAATCTTTTTATCTGGTGAATTGTCATTTTAACTCATTCGGTATCTCTAATGAAGAGATAGAGTATATCAATGACGCAAAAAATATAGTAAAAGATAAAGAGATTTATGGTAAGTCAGTTATTACAAAACTTACAAGAGGCTTTAAATTAAGGACGAAAAGTACGCAGGTCTTGATTGACAAATTGCCTGATGATGATACTCCTCTTGTCATCTGTGGTGATTTTAATGACACACCATTGTCATATACATATAATCAGATGTCGAAAGCTGGTTTGAAAGATGCGTTTCTCGCTGTGTCAAAAGGAATTGGCAAGACATATTGCGGACGACTCCCATTACTGAGAATTGACTATTTCTGGTATAATGACAATATCGAAATTGTTGATTATAACAGAATTAAACAAACCACATCCGACCATTATCCATTGTTAATGAGTTTTAATATAAAAAAGGAAACTGAAAATTTAGGAGAAGAATAATGAATTTCAAGTTAGCATCAGGATTTAAGCCAACTGGCGACCAGCCGCGAGCCATAGAGCAACTTAAACAAGGAATATTGAATGGCGAGCGATATCAGACACTTTTGGGTGTTACTGGTTCCGGAAAGACTTTTACCATAGCTAATATGTTGGCAGAGTTGAATCGTCCTGCATTGATTCTTAGTCATAACAAGACTCTTGCAGCTCAGCTTTACAGTGAATTCAAACAGTTCTTCCCTGAGAATGCTGTAGAATATTTCGTTTCTTATTATGATTATTATCAGCCAGAAGCATTTATCCCTCAGACAAATACATACATCGAGAAAGACCTCTCCATCAATGATGAGATTGAGAAATTGCGTCTCAGCGCAACGACTTCATTATTGTCAGGACGTCGTGATATTATAGTAGTATCTTCCGTATCATGTATTTATGGTATAGGAAATCCTGATGACTTCGGCAAGAATGTGATTTATATTGAAGTGGGAAAACGTATCAACAGAGATGATTTGTTGAGACAGCTGTCAGATTCTCTGTATAGTCGCAATGACATAGAATTCACACATGGAAAATTCAGAGTTAAAGGTGATACTGTCGATGTTTTTCCAGCTTATTCTGATATAGCCTATAGAATCATATTCTGGGATGACGAAATTGAAGAGATAGAATCTTTTGACCCGGTGAATGGAACTCGCATCGAAGCGCTTTCAAGTCTGACATTATTCCCGGCTAATATCTTCGTCACTTCTAAAGATAAGATAAAATCTGCTACTAATGAGATTCAGCTTGATATGTTTAAGCAAGTAGAATATTATAAGGAGATTGGAAAGTTTGAAGAAGCCAAACGTCTGGAAGATAGAGTATGCTATGATATTGAGATGATTAGAGAACTCGGATATTGTAGCGGTATTGAAAACTATTCGCGTTATTTCGATGGCCGTGAGCCTGGAACTCGTCCTTTCTGTCTGATTGATTATTTCCCTGATGATTTCATTACTATCATCGATGAAAGTCATGTCACTGTCCCGCAGATTAGAGCTATGTATGGAGGCGACCGTTCAAGAAAACAAACTTTGGTGGAATATGGTTTCAGATTACCTTCAGCATTAGATAACAGACCTCTTAAATTCGATGAGTTTGAATCTCTTACTGCACAAACGGTTTATGTAAGCGCAACGCCAGCAGATTATGAATTGCAACAGACAGAGGGCATTTATGTCGAACAACTTATTCGTCCTACAGGTTTGTTGGATCCTGTCATAGAAGTGCGTCCTTGCAAAAACCAAGTCGATGACTTGATAAATGAAATACATAGAGTGGTGGAAGGAGGCCAAAGAGTTCTGGTTACTACTTTGACTAAAAAAATGGCAGAAGAATTGACTTCGTACCTTAACAATTTGAGAATCAATACAAGATATATACATTCTGATGTCGATACTTTGGAAAGAGTTGAGATAATGAAAGAATTGCGAAGCGGAATAATTGACGTTCTTGTAGGTGTCAACTTACTTCGTGAAGGTCTTGACTTACCTGAAGTTCAGCTGGTTGCAATTATGGATGCTGATAAAGAAGGTTTCTTGAGATCAGAGCGCTCATTGACTCAGACTGCAGGTCGTGCAGCGCGTAATGCTGACAGCTTGGTGATTATGTATGCCGACAAAATCACAGATTCGATGCGTAAAACCATTGATGAGACTGCGCGACGAAGAGAAATTCAGATGGCATATAACATAGAACATGGAATAACACCAAAGACTATCATAAAAGCAATAGACAATTCATTAGGTAAGTCAAAACAACCTAAAGATTATATTACTGTAGAAGAAAGAGTCAAGTCTGTGGCTGAGGAATCACAAACTAAATATAAGTCAGAAAAAGACATTAAAAAAGCTATCCTTGATGCCAAAAAGGAAATGGAAAAAGCCGTTAAAGAACTTGATTTCATGGCTGCTGCAAAATACAGAGATTTGATAATTGCATTAGAAGAAAAATTAAATAAATGATAATAAAAACAAGTTTTTTCAATGAAATGAACTTATTTTACAATTTCTTCTAATTTTTTATCTCTAATACATATATTTTGCATTCCGTTAACTTACTAAATTGTACCGAAAACTTATTTCTTAATAAATATTTGGTAGAATAGTTCGTATTTTTGTTACAAAATTGGTTGGTTGTTTTTAGGATCAAACAAAGTCGGTATTTCAAATTTGTTTTTTGTTGTTTTTGGTTTGTTTTATACCGGCGCTTTTCAAAATTTGAGAAATAATGTTTGACCAAAAGAGAAAAGTCGGATTTATTCCGACTTTTTTAGTTAATAAAAATTATAATTTAAACGTTATCTTGCTGGTTATTGCCGAAAACTGATTTTTACCATACCAAGCCATTCTTTCGGATATACTTTTGCATTCGGTTTTATTAATAATTGTGACGTAATTTTTTGCACTCCCAATGCAAAAACGTTCTATCTCAGCCCTTGAAGAGAGAATCGCTTTTTTGTTGTTTTTTTTCGATTCTGATTACTTTTCAAGGGCTCTTTTTATCAACCCACAAATAACCATTGACTTCCACGAAACCACACGAATTTATACTAATCATTTCGTGTCAGTTTAGTGTCCTTTCGTGGACAAAAAACTATCCACGAAACTACACGAATCTTCACTAATAATTTCGTGTCAGATTAGTGTTCTTTAGTGGAGAAAAACTATCCACGAAACTTCACGAATTTTCACTAACGATTTCGTGTAAGATTAGTGTTCTTTAGTGGACAAAATTCTTCGTGGACGAAAATGAAATATTATCGTGGATAATATGAAATACACTGCGCATTGACCCCAGAGTGTAATCATCTCGGGAATGGCATTGCTCAAATCGCCTCCCATGCAGTCGAGTTTCACGAATGCTAAAGTCGCGGGAGCCGTCGGGATAATGTAATGGAGTATCTTCCAATGCCACGGCATAAGCTCCAAAGGGTAGGAGATGCCTGTTAAAAAGACTAGCGGAACCGACATAAACACAATGAAAAACAAAGGCATATCGCCGTCGGTGTATAAAGGCGACAATGAAAGACAGAAGAACACACTCGCGAAAAGATACGGAATCATCATGATGATAATATCTAGAGAATCACCCAAATGCGGAAGGTCGAAAATCAAAGGCAACAATCCCAAGAAGAAAACTGAAAATACACTATAAATCATCACATTAGTAAATGCCTTACCTAAAACGATTTTAGCAGAATTACAAAAACCTACAATCCAACGACTCTGTGACTTTGTGACTCTGCGACTTTGCGACTTTTCATATTCCTCCCCACATCTCATCGCTACTGTAATCATAAGTGTCTGAAAGATAATGATAACCATGACAGGCGGAATGAGATATGTGCCGTAGCCTTCTGATGAATTATATAATGGCTCGTTCACGATATTGACAGCCTTGTCGTTCGCAAGAAACAGAACGTCAATCATATTGAGCGACTCTACCATCTCAGGAAGTAACTCGCTATTGATATCCAAAGAAGCAAAATTGACAGCCTCATATATATTAAGGTAATCCAGGAACGAAAGCGTGGAACCATAAACCACACATTGAGCCTGATTGCCTTTCATTATTTCTTCTTTTAATTCACTAGGAATATAAAGAAAACCAACGATTTCCCTCTCGATAAGCATACGCTTAGCCTCATCGAAATTCATCGTCTTTGAAACGACCTTCACCTGCTGAGTAGCGTCGATATAATCAATGAAATGCCGACTCAAATCAGATTGCGACATATCAAGGATAGCAATCGGTGCTTCTTTATAAACATTGGTGTTATACAATAAGTTATAAAGAAAACCATAACCGACATTACCCAAAATCAATACAATCAAAATCGGGATATTGGTGCCAATCGCCCTGAATTCATTGGATATTATTTTGATGATTTCGTTCATAATTTTTAGTCAACAGTCAACAGACAACGGACAACAGTCATTCTTCATTTATTTTAGACGCAGCAATTACATATTGTTAATTTTTATTGTGTAATTGATACGTCTCTACCATTACTTCATTACTTCTCAGCTCAAAGCCCGTAGCTCGCAGCCTTGTATTTGTGTTTCAAAATCACTGTCGCCAACAATATCAAAATGTTAAAAGACATTAAGATAA
The DNA here is from genome assembly GCA_045634185.1 of Bacteroidales bacterium. GTDB lineage: Bacteria > Bacteroidota > Bacteroidia > Bacteroidales > F082 > Limimorpha. The sequence goes on from JAZQZR010000026.1 coordinate 21,431, forward strand.
GGAGATGGTCCCAGTAATAGATAAAGGCGTGACTTTCATAGCGAAGGTAGTCGGTCATCACGACGAAGTGACGAATCGGGAAGAAGTACGATAGTTTTTCGAAGAACGGGTACATCGCGTTTACGGGGAAAGTCACGCCGGCAAAAGTGGCTCCCAACGAACCGAACATCGAGATGAAACTGATGATTATCGGTAAGTTGGGATATATAGAGAAAAGGAAGATTGCGATGGAACATGTTGCGAGTATGAAAAGAACGCATACCGCTATTATTGCAAAAATGCTAGAACTTAAATCGAAATCCAATACGTTAAACATCAGTACGTTAGCGAATATAGCCACCGACGAGAATATTATAACGTAAGGAAACATCTTGCCTAAAACCACGTTTATGAATTTTCTGTTTCCCGCTATGAGACAGTCTCTTGTTCTTCTTCTGTCTTTGAAGTCATTGCCGAAGGAATACGCTATGTTAAGTAATATTAAGATTTGGAACAAAACCCAGAAATAAGGAAATGTGAGATAAGTCGTGTAGTTCAACGAAGGATTATAAAGCGGATGCGCGCTGATGCTTATCGGCGAGGCGATGCTTTCCACAGTCTTCTCGTCGATGCCAAGGAAATTGGCAGTCTCTTGTAATGGATTTATAGCAATGATTCTTAATACGTTAAGAAAACCTTGTAGCACTTCTGAACCTACACTTAAAAATGCGTAATGATAACAAAGAGTGAGACTGGTGTTTTTGTTGGCATTGACGTCGGATTCGAACTCATTCGGTATTATGAGATAACCGTAAATCTCCTTCGAGAGAAGAGCGTCGCGAGCCTCGGCGGTGTTAGCAACTACCTGTGTTACACGAATTTCGGGCACCGCCGAGCATAGCCGCGTGATGTTACGCGACATACGGCTGTCGTCCTCATCCACGATGGCGACAGGAATATCGTCAATCATCCCATCACCGAAAATCGTCGTCATGAAAAACAAAGCAAACAAAGGAAAAACCAATGCCGTGAAGAGATACAACGGCCTCGAAGTCAAGACCAAACACTCCCTCTTCACCACATTCCAAAAACCACCTTTCATAAATTCATAATTCATAATGCACAATTCATAATTTATAATTTATAAGCTGTCAGCTATCAGCAATCAGCAGTCAATTGAACTTTAACAGACTCTACACTCAAACTGTAACCAACCCCGTCATCCCCGCTCTCAATCCCTCCACCTTCCTCGCTGGAACCGCCTGTATCTCAAAGGTTCTCATGTCATAACCTCCAGTGTCTTTCGTCGCTTTCCATGTCGCGAAGCTGCCGAGAGGCGAGATGTAGTTGATGATGAAAGGCACCTCCTTCAGACCTAAAGCCGGGATGTAGCACAGTATTGTTCCGCCCATCTTGAAATGCGGCAGCAAATCCTCGCGCACGTTAAGGACGAGGTACGGATTGTCGATGTCGATGACCGTCATGATGTTAGTTCCTATCGAAGTCAACTCGCCTTCGTTCAATGAGATAGACGCCACTTCACCAGATATTGGCGACGTCAGACTAGCGTCGTTGAGCAGCGCTTTCACCACCTCGCTGTTGTTCTGGGCAGCCACTGCCATCGCCTTCGCCGACGCCTTGTCCTCTTCCTGCGCGCCCTCCAGAGCGAGCTGATACTGATAATACGCCGCGCGCTCAGCCGCCAATGCCGACTTATAAATCGCCTCGGTCTCGTCTCTTCGCTGCAGGCTCACGATGGAATCCACATACAAAACCTTGATTCTCTCGTACGTCGTCTTCGCCAGTTTCAGGTCAGCCTTAGTGCCCTCCCACAACTCCTTCGTTATGGAAACCAGCTGCTTACGCGAGCCGGCGTCGATTTTGTCACTCTGCAGAGACGCCGCATTCTCCAAAGCCTTCTGCGCCTCATATTCCGCAATGACCTCCTTCGAAACGATGTGAACCAAAGTGTCGCCCTTGCCAACACGCTCACCTTTTTTGACCAAAATACTCTCAACCCTTCCCGGCAACAAACCAGAAATATTGTACTCCTCAACCTCAATCTGACCCTGCAACACAACCTCCTTATCCCTCATAAGAAAAATCCCAAGAATAGATAAAGTCAATATTGTCAATAAGATAACTACGAACAAAACGAATAATATTTTATTAGAAATTTTCATTTTTTTTTGCATTGAGCCGTGAGCAATGAGCCACGAGCAGATTATTATTATTTAATTTTCATTCTTCAATTGCTGATAGCTGATAGCTGATAGCTGAAAGCTGAAAGCTAATTTGGGCGTTCCGGCTATCGCCGTCGGGCTTTCCGCTATATCTTTTTCCGCTTCGCTCCAAAAGGATGCCGCTCCAATCCCTAACGCACCAGCAGCTACTAATACAAATGAGCTCCTCAAATTCTCAGTTTCTCAGTTCCTCAAATCCTCAGTTCCTAAAAAAGATTCAAAAAACTCCGGAATCCCGCACAAACAACACAGATTCGCCAGAGCGATGTCATATTCGAAATAAGTCGTCAGCAAAAGCAAGTTCGTCTTGTTGACAAGGTTAAGAGCGTCAAGCACTTGCTGCGAAGTGCAGAGACCCTCGCTGAACGATTTCTTCCTGATGCGATACACTTCTTGCGCGAGTTCCAACGACGACTGCAGCTCCTCTGCATTGATACACGCTTGTTTCAAGTTTGCATACCATTCATCCACAGCGACTTCCAAATCATTTTTCAACGAAAGCTGTGTCTCTGCCACAATCTCAGATTCTATCTTCGTAAGTTCTATGTTACGTTCTCTCGCGAGACCGTCGAAGATGTCCCAGACTAAATTCACTCCACCGATAGTATTGGGAATCATATTCTTAGGAATCTGATACGAGGCTATAGTCTGCTTGCCGTAAAGCGAAATCACAGGATAATAATTCGACTGACTCAATCGTAGATTCGCCTTCGCGATGTCATTGTGTAAATCAGCCTGTTGAAAGACGTAAGCATTCTCTTTCATCATATCCTTGAACCACTCCAACTGCGGATATTTCTCATTGATAAACAGTGGAGTAGAGGTGGAAAGTGGAACGGTGCCTGAGCCTGTCGAAGGCCCTGTTGTCCGTTGACCCAATAAAAAGGACAGCGCTTCTCTAAGAACTTCCGCTTGATTTTCAGCGTCTTTGAGATTTCTCTCGCTTTCATCCAGAGCGACTTTCACGATGAGGCGTTCCGCCTTGTCGAACATGCCGATAGCCTCCATCTTAAGAGCCTGCGAGTAATGATTGTTAGTCATCTCGTGAGTCTCTTTCAAGACCTTAATCATTGACTCAGCGAGACTTAAAGAGAAATAAACATTAGCTAGTACTAGATATTTAGCAGCGCCAACAGATTCTTTATTGATTTCTGATAAAGCCTCGTTGCTTTTAGCCAACTTATTGGCGTACAATCTTTTCGTACCAGTAAAAATAGGATATAGAATTTCCAAGTCTATTGAGCCGAAGTCGTCTTCAAATATCGGCACCTCGAAGGCAAGGTCGCCCAGTTCGTTAGAGATGATATTGAGAATCTCAGGCACGAGAGGCGTCTCCGCATATTTCTCCTTAAAAGGCTCAAGCAGAGAAGCATAATCCTGCGAGACGCCAATCCCATTCGACATCATAGTATAATCCGCCGTCATTGTGATAGTAGGCAGCCAGCTCGCGTTTATCAGCTGCGACTGCCGTTTCGCCAGCAGCGTACTTTTCTCAGCAGCCCTTATCGTCGCATTATTCTCCAACATCATATCAACCGCCCTCCGGAAATCAATGACATTGTTCGACACTGTCTCTTGACAACTGACGGCTGAATGCTGACAGCTGACGGCTAAAAACAATATGAAAAAGTAAAAAGGTTTCATAGATTCAGATTTATTGACCTATAAACTAATAAAGAGAGAAAAGGTTCAAAGAGGGTGAGTTTTTAATGAAGATTTTGTTTCTTAAAAAAACATCAACTATATTTGAATTCTTGGAAAAAAAAGGTTAATATTGCAAAGTAAAATTAACCTTTATACTTTATAATATTATGAGTTTAGAACATAAATCAATTGGCGTTTTTATAGATGGTGGTTATTTTGCTAAAATAAATGAAGCTTTGCAAGATAATCTTTCAACTAATATAAATATATCAGGTCTTTTTAGTTTTATTCGTTCTGAAATCGTCCGTATGCATGGTCTTGCATTGGACGAATGTTTTATTACAGAAGCGCATTATTTCCGTGGCCGTTATCGTGCGCACGATGCTAGTAATAAGCATCTTTTGCTATTAGAAAGAAAATTAGAAGATACTTTGATAGAAAATGACGTGATATTCCATTATAAGCACCTACGTGAGATGCAGAAAGATGGAACTACGGTCGTTATAGAGAAAGGAATCGATGTATGGTTTGCTCTGGAAGCGTATGAATTGTCATTGTATCGTGATTTTGATTATGTGGTGTTGATAACTGGCGATGCTGACCATGAGATGTTGGTTAAGAAATTGAAAGCTTTGAAAACAGATGTCATATTGCTAACATGGAATGTTACTGATGAGTCATCTACTTCTAAATTATTACGTGAAGAAGCTTGTACACATCTTGAAATTAGTAAACTGCTTGAAAAAGACAAGGAATTGTTGAAGATAATTTGTCGTAAATGATGAATAAAGATTTGCTATTCTTATTAGGTGGAGCGGATTTGGAAATGCAGACTATTCGTGATGTGTTGCGTCGCGAAGGTGTTCCTTTTGTCGATAACAATTTACGATGGGATAATGCTTTGTTGAGCAGTTATAAGTCTGAATTGCAGTCTGTCAAGAATGGGCAAATAATATATGGGGTCGAATTGCGTGAAGACATTATACCACCGGATTGTTATCGAAGTATAGACCATCATAATGAATTGTCAAATTCGCCTTGTGCATTGGAACAGGTGATGGAAATACTTCATCTGCCAATGAATCGCTACGAACAATTGGTTGCTGCAAATGACAAAGCTTATATTCCTGGAATGATGGAGATAAATGCTACAAATGAAGAGATAGCTTCTATCCGCAGAGCAGATCGTAAGGCTCAAGGAGTAACGGAAGAAGAAGAACGTATGGCTGAAAAGGCTATAGAACATCATCTGGAAAAGAAAGATGACATGATAATAGTGTATGCATTGTGTTCTCGCTTTTCTCCTATTTGCGACAGATTATTCCCTTATGATAAACTCTTGATTTACACTGATTCAGAATGGATGTATTATGGAGAAGGTTGCGGTCGTGTTCGGGAATTGTTCGCCGTTGAGTCTTCATTAGGAAACTTGTTCTATGGAGGTGGCGAAAAAGGATATGTAGGTGTTAAGCAGAATGTTTACAGTAAAGACGAGATTTTAGAAATGATTAACAGAATAAAGAACATATAATTATGGATTTCTATAGTTATCATATTTTTTATTTTCCCTTCAAGTGGGAGATAAAAGGAAAAGAAAACGAAATCTTATCCGAACAAGTGGATTTGGATAATATACCTATTTCTTCTTGTTCTATGTGGGAACGTGTGCAGATTGACGATTCACAGCATTCTCAATTAGACACAAAGGAACAAGAGGAATTATTTGCAGAACGTCAGTACTATTTTGATTTTGTGCATCCCGTTCTTTATGATATGAAAAATATGGAAAATTCTATTATACATCATTATGAACGTAGAGAACCAAAAGAAAGTAATGTTGAATATCATATCAAAGTCAAGGATAAAACGTATGTTTTGCGCTTGGATGCTCTTAATGTGAACTTGTATTCTACAGGTGTCGGCATCATGTCTTTCTATTTAAAGAATGAGAAAGAGAGTCAGAAAGACGAGAATTCGATAAGAGATATAAATCAGTTTGGACGTCGCATTATGCCTCCTCATTGCGGTGAGTTCTCTCAAGGTGGACGTGACATGGTGGCAGAATCTATTCAAATCATAGGTCTGCTTGGAGATAAACTCCGTTACTCAGATTCTTTTGATTATGTAAAAGGTACTGGTACTTCTTTGAAACGCGGATTCGAATGTGTTTGGCAGCCAGCGTGGTTTATCAAGCATTTAATCGAAGATTTGTCTCCAAATATGAAGGTGACTCCGGTCATTGATGATCGTATGCTGGTGAATTGTTGGTATGGAGATGATATTTTGTCGAATGAGATAAAAACTATTGATGAAGATGGAAAAGTGCCATTTTTGTATTCTGATTTATGGTATAAGTATTTATTTGTTGATAATGGTGATTTTGTTACATGTCAGAATGAGGATATGAAGAAGCAATTGTTGGAAAAATCCACTTACAGCAGATGGCAAAAACAAGGTACTTTATATGGATTGTCTAGATATTCTATGGTGGCATTGACTGACGCCCAATGGTTTGCAAAGAATGTTTTGGCAGTGCATATGCGAACCATTTATTCTCGTATGTTTGAACTTGTCATCCTTCAACGAGCTTCTATGCTTCGTTTTTCGGGTGAAGTTACAAAAGTGAGTGCTTTAAAAGGTAATGACAACATGAAATTATCCGAACGAATCGCTTCTCTGTATAAGGAATATATTCGCTTTATCAATCAGATTTATTTCCGCAGTGTGACAACGCAAGACCAAGGCATTGAAATGTATGAAATGCTGCTCCGTCAATTTGATTCTGCATCTCAAATAAAAGATTTGGACGAAGAAATCAGTGAATTGCACCAGTATGTCACACTGATGATTGACAAGTGTCGCAACGAGGATGGTGAGAAACTTAATCTGTTGGCGGCTATTTTCTTGCCAGCTACATTGCTGTCAGGTGTTTTTGGTATGAATCCTTTTGGAGGAAATAAGGAATGGATTAGTTTGGGCGCACAGGTGTTGTTTATCACTATAGTTACTATAACAACATCGGTGTTCTTATGTCGTAAAATATTAAAAAATAGGAGAAAATAGTTATGTGTAAAATTGTTTTGATTACTTTGATTATATGTGCAACAGTCATTTTGTGCATATTGATATCTATAAGGCTTTTGTGCAATTTTCATAAAAGAAAAATTGAACTTAAAAATGAACATGAAAAGAATCTGATTGAACTGGAATTTAGAAATAAGAAAGAGAGAGAGGATGCAATTAATACTCTATATGCAAAAAAAGAATCTGATGAAAAATTAAAGAAAGATATTCTGAAGGAAGTTGATGAAAAGCTAAACAAACTTAGTCAGATAGATATGGATAAAGTTGCTATGATTCATTTGCTTCTGTCAGAAAACATGGAACCTATAACTGCCGAAAACTTAGACGCAGAAATAAAGAAAGTAGAAAAGACATATCAGTTATTAAAAGATAAAGTATCATGAAGACATTAACTGTAAAATTAAAACAACATACGCCGCTGATTCATTTCCAGCACGATCAGTATGGTGCTACTCTGAGAGCCTCAGAGGTTAAACCTAAGTTGGATAGGTTTATACTGACTAAATTGGGAAATGGTGATTATAAAAAAGGTTGTGATATTGCGAAAGACAAAAAATGGTTTGTCGGAAAAGGCGATCATCCTGCTTTGGATTATAAGATGAAGATAAAAGTTAATAAAAATGACTATGTAAATATTTCATTAAATCTGAAAACCAATAGAGAAGGGAAATATACAACAGAAGATTTTCCATTGTTGCTTGCCAATATGGGTGGAAGAGATTTAGTAGATGAATTGCTAAATTTTTCTATGTATAAAAATGTGTATTTGGATATTTTTAGCATAAAAGATGATCTGTATAAAGAAATAAAGGAATATGTTCCCTATTTTTTTGCTAATACAAATTTTGGTCAACGTTCTAATAAAGGTTTTGGAAGTTTTACTGTTACTTTAATGAAAGATGAAGATTGTATAATTGAGGTTAATAGTTTGGGTACTAAACCTTATTACATTTCCAAATCAACTTTGTATATGGATTTTGCCATAGACAATATGTATTCATTTGTAGTACAAAAAAACTTATTTAAAATTATAGATACTTTTTGGAGTAAGTTGAGAAAGTATATAAAGGAAAGCACTATACCCAATTGTGAAAATATTTCATCCGTAGAATCGTATATAAAGGCAATGAAGGATTTTCCTGTAAATGATGATGTTGAAAGAATACCTGCTCCTATCATATTTAAACCAGTATCATACAAAGATGATGATGATAATAATTATTATGCGATTTATATTATGTTTGATAGAGATATGATGGATAAATTGAAACGAAAATATGATAGTAACATACCTTTAAGTTCTGAGTATACCTTAAATGCTTCAAGTATTGCTTCATTAAGTTATATTGATAGATTTGTGAATAAATTTATACTACGAAAACAAGATAACTGGAGAGTGAATATAAATAAAGGAAAATTTATATATGTAGAATTTTATGAACAATAACAAATATGAAATACACAGGAATTAATATAGGTCCAATTATACCAACTTTTTCGTTGGTCAAAAAACCAAGAGAACTGTGGACCGCTAGTTATATGTTCTCATATTTGATGAAATGTATTATTGATAAATTGCCTGATGATAAAGTAATATCACCTGCAAAATTATCAGATAAAGCAGACAAAACAATTGGATTGTATCCAGATAGGGTTTTTGTGGAAGGTGAAATCGAACAAAAACTACTGGATGATGCTTTTGAAACATTTGCTGAAGAATTAGGCATTGACGGTGAAAAGGTAAAACCATATTTCAACATTATGGTTGTTACTAAAGATTTTGATATCTCCTTGAAAGATACGGAAGGTCATATTATGCTTTTGAATGGTTTGTTGGACAGAATGGAATTGTGCAATAAAGAAGTGAATGGAGAAGCAAAGGAATTGGTTTTTAATTATTTGAGAGATAACCAAAACTTATTGGTAAAAAAAGTTGGGAAAGAATTTAAAGAACGTTCCGTTGAAACAATTGCTTCTTATGACATTTTTGAGGGTGATAATGACAAGTCAGATAAATATATTTGCATTGTGCAGGCTGATGGTGATAATATGGGTTCTGTAGTGTCTTCTTTGCCAGAAAGATTAATAGTTGAGTTGTCTAAAAAATTATTGTCGTTTGGAGAAACGAGTTGTAACACGATACGTGAATATGGCGGACTTCCAATCTATGCTGGTGGCGATGATTTATTATTCTTGGCTCCGGTGTTGACCTCAAATGGTTCTATTTTCGATTTGATAAATACTTTGGATGAACATTATAAAATAGTTCAGAAGTATGTGGATGATAAATTAGGTGATTCTGCTCATACATCTATGTCATATGGTATCAGCATGACTTATCATAAATATCCATTGTATGAAGCCTTGGATAAAGCTAGAGAATCGTTGTTTGATATAGCAAAGAACGTAGATAAAAAAAATGCTGTGGCATGGAATTTACAAAAACATAGTGGTTCTTCATTTAAAGCGCAGTTGTCTAAGAATATGACAGGATTGTATAATGCTTTGATAAATGTTATAAATGCCACAGAAAACGAACAATTGGTTTCCGCAGTATCTCATAAAATACGTCATAATGAAGTCTTGCTTTCATTGTGGTTGGATGTCAATGATGAAAATATGCGTAAACAACGTGTTAAAAACTTCTTTGATAAGATTATTGACATTGAAGGCAAGAGTGATGCGGCAGTAAAATATATGGATGCAGTACAAGAATTGTTACTTGAAGTATATAAAAATGCCAGTGTTTTATCAAATGAAACAGATAAACTGGAAAAGATGAGAAAGTTGACAAAGATTGTCTATGATATGTTGCGTACTGCAAAATTTGTAAAAGGAAAGGAGGATGACAAATGAGAAAGTATATTGTAAAATTGACTCCGACAGGACGCTTTTTCTTTGGCGGTGATATGACATTCACTGTTGGAAAAAAGGATAACAAAAGAAAAGATGAAAAAGACCAGAAAGAAACTGTATATCATAAGCATAATGACAAATTCTCATCCTATATAATAACTTCCATGAAGTTCCCTCAACAAACATCATTGTTGGGTATGATGCGTTTCTTGTTGTTATCTGATAGTGATAATAAAGCCTTTGACAATAAAACTCAAAAAATAACAAATAAAGAGGAAGCCGTAAAATTAATCGGAACAAAAAGTTTTTCCGTCAATGATGATAATAATAAGAATATATTCGGCAAAATCGAAAGTATAGGCACCTGTTTCTTGTGCAAGGATAATAAATATTATTATCAGGCTCCTTTCGATTATAACTTGAAGATTGGTGCTTTAGAGGATGATGTAACTGCAAAATTGAATGGAAAACCAATATATATTCCAAAGATAATGATTGGCGAAAAGGAATATAAGTCGAAGGATGGTATAGAAAAATGTTATGTAGCATATGATGGCGATATGCTGAAAGATGATGATATCTTTATTGAAGACAGTCGCATCGGAATACGAAAAGGAACAAATGGAAAGACTGAAGATGAGGCATTCTACAAGCAGATCGCTTATCGTCTGAATAATGGATTTTGCTTTGCTTTTAATGCAGAGGTCGCTGATGATATAATATTGACGAAGTACAACAAGCATTTGGTGTCTGTTGGAGCTGATGGTTCTATGTTTATAATTGAGATTGAAGAAGGAAGTATAGATGTTTACTTGCCTAAATCTTATACTGAGAGAACGGATACTAATCTAGGAAAAGTAAATATCTTGTCGGATGCTTATATTCCAGAAACGGATTTGATAAACTACGCAGTGTCTGAAACCAAGTCTTTCAAGTTTTTAAATACTACTGTAGAAACTGAAAACTACAATATCATGCACAATTTTAATAATCGAAGTAAGCGATATAGTTTATATGCAGCAGGTTCGGTGTTTTTTGTGAGTGATGTGGAAAAATTTAAAGAAATTATTAAAGGTAAAAAAGAGTTTGTTCAAATAGGATATAATTATTGCAAATAAAAAATGTAATTATGGGAAATAAATCAGCATGGCTTATTATAGCCGAAACAAATTTGCACGTAGGTGACGAAGGTATCGATAATATAGGAGTGATAGACCAATCAATCCAACGAGATGCAGTAACTAACATTCCATGTATTCATTCTAGCTCATTAAAGGGTGCTATTAAGGAATATGTGTCAGAAAAATGGAATGAGGAACATAAAGAAAAACAAGTGTCATGTAAAGAGTTGTTCGGTTCTGAAAAAGGAAGAGATGATGATGTCCAAAAAGGTAGAGCGGTTTTTTTTGATGCAGAACTTTTAACACTTCCTGTACAGAATACAGATGGACAATATTATTTCAAGATGGCTTATGATGAAAAAATAATAGAGCAGTTTGTATTCAAAGCAACGCGTTTGGACGTAAATATAGAGTTGAATATGATATTGGATAAAATTCGTGAGTCTACAAATGTTGAAGAAGGTCAAATATTCAATGAATGTAATTTCAATAATCTTTGTGGACCTGAAAAATTGCCGATTATTGCAAGAAACAGATTGAATAATGGAGAAAGTGATAATCTGTGGTATGAAGAGGTATTGCCTTCAAAATCAGTTCTTGGAACTTTTATTGATACAAACGATAATAACCTAGTTGAAGCTTTGGATGGTAAGATTATTCAGATTGGTGCTAATGCAACAATTGGTTATGGTTATTGTACCTTTGTAAAATTATAATAATATTGGATTATGAATAAACAAGAGTATGAAACATTGGTGATTATGGCTGACGAAAAATTACAGAATAGTAATTTATTCGATGATGAGTCTCACCAAAAAATACACAAAAGCTACAATGGTTATGTCGCGGCTTTGGGAGTGACAGTGTTGATGATAGGATTGGTTCCGGCTTTGGTCGTTTATTACCAAGATAATAAAGATAATGTATGCCGTAAAAATGTACTTGAAGTCATTGCTACAATGTTAGGCTATGAAACCGCTAGAGTGTTATTGGATACAGCACTGCACAGTTCTGATAATGAAAAGAATGTTTTGCAAAAAAGGGTTATAGAATGTTCTACAGCCTTAAAGCAAGTAGTACGAACTTATGAATTGATATCCTGATGAATAAGAAAAATTTATACAAACTTTTCTTTAAAGATTACTTTAAGGAAGAGGAAAATGGATTTAATTTCAACCATGTGCTTAGTAATAATGCGCCTGATGAAAATGCCCAAAAAGCCATTATTAGTCGCAATGATGAGATTAAGAATGTTGAATTTAAAGAAATACCAGCTTTGCCGATAGTTGATAATAAAGAATCTATTCACTTCAAAATATTGTATCCAGGGTTACTGACAGGAATAGGTCTGGTTCATGATTCAAAGAAACTGGATGGTGCATATAATCTCGGCATGCACTTTGACTATACTTGGGGCATGCCAATCGTTTACGGTTCTTCTGTGAAAGGTGTACTACGTGAATATTTCAAAGAGTTCTACGAAGGTGATCTTGATGTTGATGACTTGGTACAAGATATTTTTTCAGGTAAGGTTCGTAATACGGAAAAGGATAAATATGATGATAAGGGTAAATTGTTGGTAAAAGGTTATGATAATAAGTCCATTTACAATCGTGATATTTTCTTTGATGCGGTTATCAAGAGCCCTTTTAGAAATGATAAAAATCAGGATAGTTTCCTAGTTGATGACTCTATAACTCCTCATACCGAAGGTCCTTTGAAGAATCCGACTCCTATCAAAATGCTTAAGATAGCTCCTGGTTGTAAAATAGAGTTCCGTTTTCAATTGAAAGATTCTAATGGATTTAGTAAAAAGGATAAACTGGAAATATTTAAAAATATTCTCGGAACAGTGGGCGTGGGTGCAAAGACTAATGTAGGTTATGGTCAACTGAAAATTGAAGAGTAAATGCAAATGTTAGATAAAATATTGTCGTCATCATTGGAATGCTATCGTGTGACGGTGCGTTTTTATCCTGCTGATGACGTTTGTCTCGATGCGTGGATAGGTGCGGTCTTCCGTAATCGTTTCCTCTATTTCGCGGAATCGGTCTGCGATGAAAGGGGCGTCTCGCTTCGTGAGTGTCTGGATGAACTGCCATTGTCTCCAAATCATGCATATTACAATCAGATGAAAGGCGGTTTCCCTAAAGGAGTGTTCTTCGATTTTAGGGAAATCCCTTCTAGAAACCGCAGGGGAGTGTTGCCTCACAATATGCATGCTTTTCATATCGTTTTCATCGGTGCTGCCGTACGCTATTTCCCAATGGTAGTGCAAACGTTGGAAAAGATGTTTGCCGCTGGCATAGGACATCCTTTGAGACCGTTGAGCATGGTCGATATTGTTGAGCAAGACGCCAATGGAGAAAACCGTCTGTTGTATAGCAGCAACACCGTTTTCTTTAATATGCCAGAAAATGCTATCAGAATCTCAGATTATGAGGCAGATATAAACGAATTTGCCGACATTCGTCTCACATTTCATACACCCATATCATTGTATCAGCTGAAGGAAAAAGCTCAGCCGGAACTGAGTTATCAGCATAAGATGAACGGCTTTCCGTCTTTCTATCAGCTGGTGCGTTCTTTGACATATCGCTGGGCGTCGCTGTCAATGCTCTATGGCAACGATTTTTCGGAGGTAGAGGCGAAGGAGTTTGAGAAGGAACTGGATGCTTTTGCAGAATCATCATCGCTGGCCTTTTTAGACGAAGCTGCATTGCGCCTCCGCAAGATTTATGGCACGCCAAAGAAGGAATCGAAGTATGTTTATGTTATGGAAGGGTATGAAGGGGAGATGGTCTTCAAAAAAGTGTCCTGCAGATATCTTCCATTGCTGTTTTGGGGCATGTATGCTGCCGTTGGCAACAACGTGCAATACGGAATGGGAAGCTATTCTATAGAAGTGATTTCCCGCCAATGATATGATTTAAAAGAGATATTTGTTCTTTGACATCCTGTAACATTGGACAACAGTCAACAGACAACAGACTTTGGGTTTGAAGCAGAATCTTTAATCTTTGCCGTCAATCCTGCCGCCTCGGAGAAATCGCGTGAAGAAATTAAAGACACAGAGTCACAGAGACTCAGAGACACAAAGAAACTTTGAGACTCTGCGTCTTTGAGACTTTGCGTCTTTACCAAGCGGCGAGCTTTTTCTGTTTCTCTTTTTTGCGGTAAAAAAGAGAAAGGTTTACGTCTACTGCGGAAGCGGTATTGAGACCTCTCTGCTCCACAGTACTGACATCTCATATATTGAATTCAAATTCTACTGCGGAAGCGGTATTGAGACAATTGTGTTCCTTTAACATAAGAATCGGTATTTACGAATTCAAATTCTACTGCGGAAGCGGTATTGAGACGCATACGTTGCGAATTCGAAACAGTTATCTCCGGAGGAATTCAAAGTCTACTGCGGAAGCGGTATTGAGACATTTTCTATAGATTCATAGTACTCATAAGAATCTAGAATTCAAAGTCTACTGAGGAAGCGGTATTGAGACTTGACTTGTGAATCTTTGATAAGGTCTCTAACGTAGAGAATTCAAAGTCTACTGCGGAAGCGGTATTGAGACAAATAAATTAAATTAAGTTAAACATTTGTTCAGAATTCAAAGTCTACTGCGGAAGCGGTATTGAGACTCTTTAACAGCAGTACCTTTCGGTGAAATTATTTGAATTCAAAGTCTACTGCGGAAGCGGTATTGAGACAATAGATTTTCATATGTATAAGTATTAGTGAATTCAAAGTCTACTGCGGAAGCGGTATTGAGACAATTAATAGTCCTTATAAATTTCTATCAATTTTGAATTCAAAGTCTACTGCGGAAGCGGTATTGAGACTCTAACTGGTTTTCTACCCACATCACGAAGGCATTTGGAATTCAAAGTCTACTGCGGAAGCGGTATTGAGACTTTTGCCATGATAATTTGATTTTAGATTAAACATTGAATTCAAAGTCTACTGCGGAAGCGGTATTGAGACTTCATACTTTTCTGTTTTTATAAAATATCCAAAATGAATTCAAAGTCTACTGCGGAAGCGGTATTGAGACAAGTCGACCCAAGTCATCTCACCATTACAAAGTTTAGAATTCAAAGTCTACTGCGGAAGCGGTATTGAGACTTTAAAGTTCGACAATAATTTATTTATAAGATTTGAATTCAAATTCTACTGCGGAAGCGGAATAATGGTCAACAGACAACAGTCAACAGACAACAGATTTTTGATTTTAGGTCAAATCTTTGTTTATGTAGTCAATCCTGCCGCCTCGGAGAAATCGCGTCAAGAAATTAAAGACACAGAGTCGCAGAGACTCAGAGACACAAAGAAACTTTGAGACACTGCGTCTTTGAGACTTTGCGTCTTTACCAAGCGGCGAGCTTTTTCTGTTTCTCTTTTTTGCGGGAAAAAAGAGAAAGGCTTTCTACTGCGGAAGCGGTATTCATATGGTTTAAAATTGTTGTTTTATGAATGAAAGTTTATTTGAGAAGCTATGTAAGATCGAAACACTGTTATCCGCATGGAAAATAGTAAAACAAAAAGGCACATCAGGTGGAATTGATGGAAGAACAATTGAGGATATGGATGCTGATATTGGCAACACCATTCAAGAAATTAGGCAAGAACTTATTTCTAGAGAATGGAATCCTGAACCGTATCTGCGTATTTCAATTCCCAAAAAGAACACAGAGAGACGTCAGCTTGGACTGCTTTCCATCAAGGATAAGATCGTTCAACAGGCTATCAAAATATTGATAGAACCTAGATTCGAAAGAATATTTGTCAGCAATAGTTATGGATACAGACCAGATAAAGGTCATGCCCGTGCTATTAAATTTGCACGCTACTGTCTGCAAAATAAAAGATATCCATTTGTGTTAAAACTTGATATTGACAATTATTTTGATACTATCAATCATGAAATTCTTTTTAAACGGGTTCAGTCTGTAGTATCTGATACTGAAATTGTCAGACTTATTCAATTATGCATAAAAATGGGTGTGGTTGACAAGAAAATGCATTGGAATGAAATAACCGAAGGTGTGGCACAAGGTGCAGTGCTTTCTCCCATATTGGCGAATTTTTACTTGCATTCTTTTGACCAATATATACTGACTCGTACAAAAATGTATGTGAGGTATGCAGATGATTTCTTGATTTGCTGTACTACCCGTAGTGAGGCTGAACAATTATTGAAAGAAGGGTCGGAGTTTTTAGAGAATAGACTGAAACTGCACCTGAATGAGCCTCGTATATTTGAAACGAATAACGGCGTAGAATTTCTAGGAATAACGATAACTAACAAAGACTTGTCTTTGTCGGAGTCAAAGCAAGATGACTTACATCAGAGAATTAAAGAATTAGAATGGCGTGAAAGAGAATTCGATAAAAAGTCGTTGAAGAAATTGGCAGGAATAAAGAATTATTATGCTGCTTTACTTCCTGAAAAATATCTGTTGGCTTTTGATGAGATTCTGATTTCTCGTTTAAAAGAAATCATAACACAGGAATGGGAAAGAATACCTAACAAAACAACTCTGACAAATGCATTGAAGAACATTGAGTTTTATTCCAATACAAATCTGTTGATGAAAGGTCAAATCCGAGGTGATTTGATAAACCATTATTTGAATCTTAAAAATGCTAACGTTAATAACAGCAATGAGCAGTTAAATAAGACATTGGTAAAACAGCGTAAGAGAGAATATAAAAAACTTGAAACAGATGGTGCTGAATTGGTTATTACTCAATATGGAACTTCAATAGGTGTCAGTTATGGGAAATTGTCGTTGAAACTATATGGAAAACAGCAGAAATTGCCACCTATGAGCAATTTGAAGCATATTTCTATTTTGTGTAATGGCGTAAGCATTTCAAGTAATGCAATCGCTTATTGTATGCAAAATAAAATATCTGTTGATTTTTTCTCTGGTGCAGGACAGCATACGGCCAGCATATTGTCCAGTACAATGACGAAAGTTAACTTGTGGGAAAAACAGGTCGCTATGTCGTTGGAACAGAAAGCAAAACTGGCAAGTCGGATTATATATGGAAAATTGAAAAATCAGTTGAATCTGATTAAGTATTTTCATAAATACCATAAGAAGACATCAGAACATCTATGTTTTGTTTATAATGAGGTGGAACCAAAACTGAAATCATTGCTGGTATCGTTGTCTAAATATAAACCGACAGAAAATTATAGACAAGAGATTATGGGACTTGAAGCGGCAGGTGCGGTGGCATATTGGAATTATATACGAGAATTGATAGCTGACGATAATGTGGATTTTCAATTCCGTGAACGAAAAGGTGCTACCGATTTGGTGAATTCAATGTTAAACTATGGGTATTCAATTTTGTATGCCAGAGTTTGGCAGTCCCTTTTATACAGACAAATGAATCCATCCTATGGAGTGCTTCATGAACAAAATCAGGCAAAACCGACATTCGCTTATGATGTGATAGAATTGTTTCGCACGCAAGCCGTCGATAGAGTCGTGATATCATTGGTACAGAAAGGTGAAAGTCTGAAAGTGCAAAATGGACTTTTAAGCGATGATACTAAAAAACTATTGATGCAGAATCTTATAGAACGTATGCATCGTTATGAAAATTATCGTGATAAAGAATGCCGCTTGTGTGATATTATAAATTATCAGACAAAAGAAATTGCAGACTTTATAGATAGTGGAAAGACTTTTCGTCCATATATAGCAAAATGGTAAAAAAAATGAGAGCAAAGAAAGTTTTTTATGTCATAGCTTATGATATAGTTGATGACAAAAAAAGGAACCGTATATCTAAAGTTCTTGAGAAATATGGTACAAGGGTGAATTTTAGTGTTTTTGAATGTATGTTTACAGATTCGCAATTGTTGCTTGTTCAAAAGAAGATTTTGAATCTGATTGATTCAAGTGAAGATACTGTGATTTACTATCCTTGTTGCATTAATTGCTACACGAAGATTGTATATCAGCCATGTAGGCGAACAGATGCAAATGTTGTTCTTATAAAATAAACCAAGTTTTATGGAAAACATTTGCGAAAAAATGTATTTTGACTAAATGCTTAATTGACAGGTGTTTTATCTGTTTTCAATATGA
>JAZQZR010000027.1:0-30692 GCA_045634185.1 Bacteroidales bacterium
TCTGAATGGAACTATCGTTGTCTCTCCCCATTCGCCTTCTGAGTTCTGGCCTGTAGCCACTGCGTAATAGTCTGTTTCTGGAGTAAGTTCTATCCATTCCCATACGTCAACCTCATACAATGGATATGGGTCTTCTTCGCGTAAATATTGAACGAATGCTTCCTCGCCTATCTCTTCGAAATATGATTTCTCTATCAGGCCGTAATGATATACCGCTGTCTCTGCATTAGGTGTCGCTGTTGTTTTCACTGATGTTTTTGTCAAGACTTCAACGACAATTTCTATGACTGATGTGCCTGCTCCGCCAGATTGCTCTGTTGTGACTTTTGTCGTTACCAACTCACCGAAGTTGCCGTCTGTGTCTTTTGGAAGAGCATAGACTGTATATTCTGTATTTGGTGCAAAGTCATTCCATGTGTGAGTATATTCTGAATTCTTTTCGATTCCCCACATAACGATAAGTTCTTCCAAAGAAACGCCCATCATTGTGCCCCACATATCCATGTTTGACTGTGTGTCTGACAAGAGATGATATGATGCGCAGTCGTCGTTTGGAGTGAAAGTAGCTTCTATTGTTGTTGTTGTAACTTCGCCCATAGTTATCTCAACAGATGGATTAAGTTCTGGTTCTTCATCATCATCGTCATCATCGTCACCGCCGCCTTCTATCTCGTTAGCTACCCAGAGAATTATGTAAGCGCCAACTCCACTCATTGTGTTGTCTAACATATCTACAGGATACCAATTGCCATCAGCTTCTACTTCAGAATTAGCTGGCACTGAAGTAGGTTTGACGTACAATGTAGCATTTTTTGTAGCATGTTTTATTGTATTCAATGCGATATAAGAACGTCCTATGTTAGGGTCATCGGCCATTATTGTCATGTCATCAGCGAATTCAAAGGCGACGTAGAATGTGCCTTCTA
Source organism: Bacteroidales bacterium (assembly GCA_045634185.1). Lineage (GTDB taxonomy): Bacteria > Bacteroidota > Bacteroidia > Bacteroidales > F082 > Limimorpha. The sequence continues at coordinate 927 of JAZQZR010000027.1, forward strand.
CTTCAACAGGCTGGCCATAGAAATCGACTAAGTTTATTGTGCGACCTTCACCAGCTCCCGCACCGATGCCTGTAGATCCGAATGCATCTTTCAATGTCATAGAAATGCGTGCGAATACTTTATCTTCGTCAAGCTGACCGTTAGTTTCACCATAGAATACCACTTCAAATGGTTTATCGCTATCAGAACCTGTTGTGTAAACACGATTGCGATAGTGTGCCAACCATGTGTTAATTACAGAAATTTCCATTTTAACGTTGGATGGAATTTCAAAACGTTCAGCATATTTTTTATAATAACGGTTATATCCTGTCACGAAATCGTAGTCATAATCTTCAACGCCATTAGCTGAAAAAGCAGGGATAGCACCACGTTCCAACAATTCGTCTTGATTTGGATTCATTGTCATGATAGTATAATCCTGATTGTTGTAGTCCATGTATTCAACTTCGACTTTATGACTTGTTGAACGAGTTCCTGCGCTGTTGCTTACAGTCAACTCAATGTTATATTCGCCAGATTCATCGAACAAGACAGAAGGATTTTCATCTGTTGAATGTTGAACTGAGCCAGTAGGAGATGTTATTACCCATAAGTATTCCTCACCATGTTCAGATAAGTTAGTAAGGTCAACATACTGGTCTTTATAAACCACCATTCTGCTGTCTATCACGTTGAAGTTGCCACCGATAGCGAAGTCTGCGATAGGATTCTCTACAAGGCCAGGAGCAGTGATTTTAAAGTCTTCGATAGCTACCATTCCTGAGTAGTTGACTTCAGTATTCAAAGAGAAAGCGAAACAATAAGCGCCGCTCAACTGAGGTTTGAAAGTGAATTCCTGATATGTCCATTCGCTTATTGATTGGTCTTCTATTGTCTGTCCCACAACAGGATGATAATTGATACTTTGTTCTGTACCTACAGTAACGACAAGGTCTGTTGCTCTCAGCACGCCGCCGCCTGAATTGCCTGGCATATAGAGATAGTAAGAGATGACATATTCATGTTCGTTGCTTAAACGGAATAATGGAGTATAGAGGCGGTCGTTACGATTATCGATATCAGATTCACTTGTTACGAGATAATAAGTGCCAGTAACAGCGTCGAGGCCTGTGACATTAGCTGTAAAGAAAGGATACACGCCTGTAGAAATCCATCCTTTTGGCAAATATGACTCGCCGTCGTAATCGCCGTCGTAGTTGTCGAATGTGTTAAAATAAGGGACTGACATCGCATTCACGTAGTTGTCAGGATTAGGTACGAGTTCGTCATCGCCTTCGTCATCATCGTCATCATCGCCACCGCCAGCGTTGGTATAACCTGTGATTGTCACGTCGTCAATACCAATATATCCGTGGTCACGGACAAGTTCTGTTGATTGTTTAAGTGAGATAGAGAAGCAATATTCGCCGTCGGTCTCTGGAGTGAACAAGAAAGCCAGTTCAGTCCATGAAGAATAAGCTGCACTAGTAGAACCTAATGTTATTGTCTGTGATTCCATAGATTGAGCTGTACCAGCTTTGACTTCGATATATGAATAGAAAGCTGCAGCAGGGCTTCCGCCTGGTGCGTAGAGATAGAATGACAAGACAGCGTCTTTGCCGCCAGCGAGTTCCATCATAGGAGTGAAGATGACTTCATCACGTACGACAGAAATATTGTCTGATGAATGTAACACATAAGTGCCGCTATGTGAGTTGTAGCCTGTCATATACATGCCAGCTTCAGTACGAGCTGCTGGTGATGAACCGATAGAAGCCCATCCGTCAGGGACTACAGAACTTTCTGTAAAATGAGAGTCATCGTCAAAATTCTCGAAGATCTCGAATGACTCATAATTTTGTGCAACGGTGATTCTTGTACATAAAAGAACACCTAAAATCAATAATGATAATTTTTTTGCGATATTTTTCATGACTATTTTATTTATCATTTAACAATTACTTTTCTGCTTCCATTATTATATTTCACGATATACAAACCTGTTTTCTGGCTTGTCTCGATATAATTGTCGTTAGACTTATATAACATCACGCCTAATGCGTTGTATATCACGATTTCCTCATTTTCAGGGTTGAAAATCTTAAGGACGTTATGTTCTGAAGTAACGATGACTTTGCTGCTGTTAGTTGTCATATCGCTTATCACTTCACCGTCTTTGTTTGAAGTAAGTTTAATGTCGTAGAGATATAAGTAATCTTGGTAAGGTTTAGAATAAGATTTGAAACCATAGTGATATACGCCATCTTCTGGAACTGTTATTTCGAGGCTATAGACATTATACATGCCGTCTTCGATAGCAGGCAATTCAGGGATATCGAGGAGTATTTCTTTTTGAGACTCTGGAGTGTATCCGTCGCCGAAAGTTACCAGCAATGACTCGAGATAATTCTCTTGAGAAGAGAAGGCACCGAATGTCAATGTATAGACAGCGTCTTTTCTGAAGTTGATAGCAGGAGATATCATCCAGTCGTCGCCGCCATATTGCCAGTTGTAACGATAAACAGCAGCATGGTTCAATTCGTCATAGATCCATGTGTAGTTGTCTTTGTTGACGTCGAGGATTGTGTAGTAGTTGTACATATCATAAACGTCGTTGAACACGCCGCCGTATGGAGTTTTGAGAGGATTACCAACGATTAGGTTATTGGAATAAGCGCCTTCGCTGCGTACGTCGCCTATGCATGAATAAACCATATAGACATAACGAGTCATGTCGCCGCCATGTTTTTCAACCAATACTCTTTCTTTCAGGCCTGTTGCCACTTCCACTTCGCCAGGGAATCTAACGATAGTGTAGCTAAGATTTTCAACGTCGAAGTCTTCGCCGTGAACACCTGTCTCAGGAGCGTCCCATGTCAATGTTGTCTCGAGTTCGTTTTTAGTCAAGACGATATTCTTTGGTGCTTCAGGCAAGTCGTAACCTACCAAGATGTCGCGTTCTATTACAGGGCTGCTGCCATAAGTGTTAGAAGCTACGAGGCTGACAGTGATGATGTCGTTGTCAGCTTGTAAAGGAATAGAAATCTGTTCGCCAGGAGCACCGCTGCCTGTGAATTCGAAGATACCATCTGCGTATGCTTTATAATCGACAGTGCCTGTTAATTCTTCACCATTGTATGATGTTGCTGGGAGACGGAATTTCATTGTTCCGCTGTTAGCGCCGTCAGGAGCGTCAACGAATTCGAAGTCGGTGATGACAGATGGAGCTTCCATCAATGGCTCATTGAAATAACCTCCTGTGATTGAGAACAAGTCGAGTTGATATGCTCTCAAAGTTACTACTGCGTTATATCTGTTGACTTCAGCGATGGCAGCATATTGTGAACCTAATGCCAAGCTTGAGCTGCAGAACATCCAGTACATTGTGTCTGATGAGTTGTCGAAGAAAAGCACCTGACGATATTTCATGTTGTAGATATAGTCGTCTTTCATGAAGTTAGCTGCTTGCATCAAGCCTACTTCTGCGATAGAGCCGTCGTTTTTGTTGATTCTGCCGAGGTAATGAAGTTGTTCGCCGGTAACACTGTGTTCTGTCATATAAATACAGTAGAGTTCGCCTTTTGCGTTACATCCTAATGTGAGGAAGCGTTTTGTATAGTCGAGGCGGTCTGCTATTCTTGTCATCTCGCCTGTTTCTGGTTCAATCTCGACGAGCCATGTATCGACATAGTCTTTCACCAATCCGTAGATTTTATGAGTTGTTATATCGTAAGCAAGACATACTGTTGTGTTTTCACAGTTGTCGTTGAGTTCATTTTCTGATAACAATTCAAATGTTGTAGCGTCGTAGATTTTCCATACTGGTTTTTGCTCTTGAATATTGCTATCATCGTCGTATGTGTTGCAATAAATCTTGCCGTTGTAATAAGTAACACCGCCGGTAACTTCAGCCTGCAACAATGGAGATTCAAGGTCTGGAGTGAAACCTGTTTCGAATGGCATCTCATAAATTCCGCTTTCTGCCAAAGTATAGGCATCTATTTGAGCGTGTGAGTATGCGCCGAAGAAATCAACGCCTTCCATAGTCATAGGTGTGAAGTAGTCTGTTGTATATGTCAAGTCGCCATTGTCATTATCAGGCAATACTGTCTCAACATATTCTTCAACTTCAAGGTCGCCTGTTTCTTCGCCGCCGTTGCCCGACTGCATGACGTATCCGACAGAGATATCTTTAACATCTAAATAATTGCCGACGTATGTAGCGTGGAAACCAATGTTGTAAGTTCCTGTTGCTGGCACTGTAAACTGTGGTGATTGGAATTCAGCGAAGCCGTTTTGATATAAATTGTCGTAGCTGTCAACGACTTGTGTGTGTGATGATACTGATGTTCCTGCACCTATTGTCATTTCTACGTCAGCGCATAATGTCTGTGAAGAAGCTAATTTGTAGCAAAGGACGTAACGTGTGTTAGCTTCAAGTTCAATACTTGGTGAGAACAACCAGTCGTTAACATTAGAAAACCCACCTATTGAAGCACCTTTGTTATAATATTCCCATGTTGTGCCGCCGTCGATGTTTTCAACTTCCCAGTTAGCGAAATCGGAAGAGTTGTTGATAGGCAATGTAACTAAAGTTGTCACCTCACCTTGATAGTCGTCGAGATTAATTTCTTGTTCGATGCTTTCAGATTCGAGGCCGTCAATAGACAATGTAACGCCATAGACCACCATTCCATAGAAATTTTCTGGGCTATAAGTATATTCTTCTTGGATGCCGGCTTGCATATTTTCGAGAGTTGCCACTACTGTGCCGTTTGCATAAATCTTAGCTGTCATCGGTTGAGTGATGATGATATCGTTGACATCGCGTTGAGGGTTAACCCATTTGACTGTGACAGTCTTGTCTGTGAAGTTAGAGCTGACAGCCATTGCAGGAGCTTGAGCAGGTCTTTGGTTTGTGGTTTCCTTTACTGATACAGACTTCAAAGTGACGAGTCCGTTTGAAGCAGCAGAAACGATATTGAAACCTAATTGCACATTTTCGCTTTGTTGTGCTGTGATGTGGCAACGACGAGTTACCATGCCTGTATGATGGTCAAATTTTTCTTCAATCAATAATGTTGATGATGAAGTTGTAACTTCAGAACCGTAGTGAACATTGATGATGTCTGTGCTGAACGCTCCTCTTTGAGCCACAGTGTATTCAATTATATAATGCTGACCACTCTCAACAGCAAATGAAGGAGAAATCAACCAATCGTTGGCAGCGACTTCTGTGGTGTTGCCGTTATAAACAACGCCTTTCATTCCGTTCATCAACGCCCATTTGCGACCGTCGTTGTTGTCGTCGATAACGGTCCATCCATTCAATTCATTAGTTGTTGTGAAGTCGTATGAAAATACGAAATCAGAACCTTGCGCTGCAACTAACAGCGACATAAACAAAAATAAAAACGTAAAAAGCTTTTTCATAAAAAATAAACGGGTTCTTGACATTTATTTGCTTCAACTACAGGCAGAACCACATTAAACCAGATAATTGAAGATATTCGAATTGCATTATTAACGGGCGGCAAAATTACTGATATTTTTTTAATGAAGAGCTCCCATCTTAATTTTTTATTTTTAAATAATGTCACAGGTAAAGAGTCTTTTGTCCTTAGCCTTTTGCCCTTAGTCTTTTGCCATTAAAATATAATTCTGACAAATCTCTTATAATTCAATAATTATGAGTATTTTTGCAAGCATTTTTAATTTAAACTTATTTTATTTCTTATGAAAAGAATCTTATACTTTTTTACGATAATAGCACTTTGCTGCATCTCTACATCTTGCAACAGAGATGACAAACCTATAACATTAAGTTCTGACAAGACTGAAATCGTTGCCGACGGAGAAGACATCGTCACATTCACCGTCTTATGCGAAGGCAAAGACGTAACCGACGAAAGCCATTTTTATATGGAAGGACAAGAAGAAGAACTTGGAAGCAACATCTTCTCAACATCAGAAGCAGGCAAATATACTTTCTATGCAAAACGCAAAAGTCATACTTCAGAAAAAGTTGAAGTGACAGCTAAATCCGTAGAACCAGAAGAACCTGAAAACCCAGAGGAACCAGAGGAACCAGAAGAGCCAGAAAATCCTGAAGAACCAGAAGAACCAGAATTGCCAGAAGGTCCGATAGAACTCTCAGCATCAACAGATACTATCGTAGCTAACGGCGTCGACGCCATTTCTTTCACAGTAATGCAAGACTCTGTAAACGTCACAACATTAGCAGAGATATTCGTAAACGACAACGTGATAGAAGGCAATGTATTCACAACAACGACTTCTGGAAATTATGTTGTTTATGCAAAGAAAAACGACACAATCATTTCAAATGAAATCACTTTCTTCGCTAAAGAATATATCGCACCTGAAATACCTATCGTCATTACAGCATCGACCGATACCATAGTAGCCGACGGCATCGACGCGATAACATTCACTGTTACAGAAGGTAAGTCTGTCATCACAAACACCATCGACATTTATGTCAATGGAAATAAGATTGAAGGCAACACATTCACCACCACTACAGCAGGCGACTACACTGCCTATGCAAAGAGAGGCGACGTCACTTCCAACGAAGTGTCTTTCGTAGCGATAGAATATATCGAGCCAGAGAAACCTATAGAATTATTCGCTTCTGTCACCACAATCATCGCCGACGGCAATGAATATGTTGACTTTACAGTGAAACAAGACAATATCGATGTGACAACAGAGACTGAGATTTATATCAACGACAACAAGATTGAAGGATATAGATTCACAACTACAATTCACGGAACATACAAGGCTTACGCTAAGAAAGGTGACTTGATTTCCAACGAGATAAGCATTGTTGCAGAAGAATATATAGAACCAGAAAAACCTATCGAACTCACAGCTTCAAAAAACAATATCATTGCAAACGGAGCTGACAAGACAGAGTTTACAGTCACACAAGACAACGTCAACGTAACAGCTCAATCAGAGATTTATGTCAATGGAAATAAGATTAACGGCAGCAGTTTCTCAACAACAACTCCTGGTTCATATAATGTCTATGCAAAGAAAAACGACGTCATTTCCAACGAGATAACAATCACAGCAGAAGCCGCAGCAGATGGAAAAACTATAGTCTTCGCTGATGGCGTCACCCTTACTTCAGGATGGTACGACGTAAATAAAATCGGCAACGGACAACAAAACGGCGACATCAATATGTGCTGGGCTGCATCATGCGCCAACATCATTCAATGGTGGCAAGACCGCTACGTTGAAGCAGGCAACACATTGCCAGCAGGCGCTGTGACAGGACCTGGAACAACATACCAACTCGCCCTCATGGAAATGTATCACGATTTGTGGGACAACTCACGCGGCGGCACTACAAGTCACGGCATCACATGGTATTTCGAAGGACGCAACATCATGAAAGAAGCAGCTGCCGGCTCACACGCTCAGCCACTTAACAACAACACTGGAGGTTATTATTCAAGCATCTGGGAAAGCCAGATTTTACCTTACGTATATCACGATTACGACTATGTCGTCGTTCCTGGAATAGTAGAATACGACAATCTTATCTCAACAGAATACAACAACTATTACCTCTGGGGTAACGGCTCAGGACTTTCCGATGAGCAACGTTTGAGAAAATTTACTGAATTGGTAGTTGAATTCATGGACAGAGGCGTCGTCTCTCTCGCAGTGTCACTCGGCTCTAACCTCGGCACATTGCATCATGCTACAACATTATGGGGCTATGAGATTGACAACGCAACAGGATTGCTCACAAGAATCTGGATTACCGATTCCGACGATATGACAACAGAACCTAAAGAGCCTGTATTACACGAATATGCAGTCAGCGTCCATGAGACACACCACACCATCAAATTCTCAGGCGCACCTTACGGCGCTTGCTATGCAGTAGCGCTCTATCCTGTCTCAGGTTACGGTTCTAGATGATTTGTAAAGTTCAGAGTTCAGAGTTCAAAGTTTAAAGTTTAAGGTTTGATGATTAGGAATATTAAGAAAATATCGCTTTTCTTGGCTTGCATGGTGCTTCTGCTTCATGCTGTGGTTCCGCATCATCACCATAACAACACTGTATGCCTTAGCAAGTTAAGTCATAAAGAATGTCATGACGAAAACTTATGCACTCATTCTCACAACGACGCCGACCATAGCAACGACTGCGAAGAATCAGACTGCATAATAGATGATTTGTTTACCGCTAAAGACAATCACGAAGTAAAGGTTTACCTCGACGTAAATATCCTATTCTCTGATTATAATCTTATTTCTCTCGTAAAGAAATCTATAGAAAATATTCTTAAAAACAAAGGCATCGACTTCCGACGAGAATTCATCCCTTTGATTTATCATAATCCGCATGTCAGTTCCATCTTTGGACTGAGAGCGCCGCCGGTTTAATTAGCAATTGTAGAGACGTATCAATGATTCCTTAAAAATAAACACGCATTGATGCGTCTGAAATATAAATACGCGTCGATGCGTCTGAAATTATATCATATTAATAATTAAACAAATCAAAATGAAAAGAATATTTTTAGTTGTAGCATTAATCATTGGCTTGATTTCTTGCACAAATAACAAACAACAATCAGCTCATAGTCATAGTCATCAGCATTCAGAAAGCTGCAGTCATAACCACGACCACAATCATAGTCATCAGCATTCAGCTGTCAGCCATCAGCATTCAGAAAGCTGTAGTCATAACCACGACCACAATCATAGTCATCAGCATTCAGCTGTCAGCCATCAGCACTCTGAAAGTTGTAGTCATAATCACGACCATAATCATGACCATAGCCATAACCACGATGCTCACAGCCATAATCATAACCATGGTGATGACGCCATCACTTTTTCAGTTGAACAACAAAACAAAATCGACTTTGAAGTTGTTGAAGTAGTTACAGAACCTCTCTATCAAATCATCAGAACTTCAGCACAGGTTGTTCCAGCACAAGAAGGCGAGAAGATTTTAACAGCAACAACAAGCGGCATCATTAATTTCGAGAATAAAGATATCGTAAAAGGTCTCGACGTCAAAGCTGGACAGATATTATTCAGCATCGACAACAGCAATATGGCTGACGACAACCTCAGCACACGTCGTGAAGAAATTGAAGCTGAATATCAAAAGGCTAAATCAAATTACGAACGTAAGCAAGCTCTTGCAGAAGATAAGATTATCTCAGAAAGCGAGTTGAAAGATGCTGAGACAGAATATCTCATAGCAAAGAAACATTACGAAAACATGAACCAGAACTTCCCACAAGGCAAGACTCTCCACAGAGCTTCCATCACTGGTTCTATAAGCGAAATTTTGGTTCCTAACAACTCTTTCGTAGAAGCAGGACAGCCTATCATGACATTGGCACAAAACGACAGACTTTATGTTCGTGCCGACTTACAATCAAAATATTATCCTGTCTTGAAAGACATCAAAACTGCTAATATCAAGACTTTAAACGACGGTCATGTTTATAGTTTAGAAGACTTGTCAGGTCGTGTTTTGTCATACGGCAAGACAACAGACATCAGCAATCCTCTTATCCCTGTCACTTTCGAAATCAAGAACAACGGCATCATCATACCTGGCTCTTTTGTTGAGATGTTCATCACAGCAGAGAGCGACAAGATGGGCATAATGTTACCTAACAGCGCCATCGTAGAAGAGATGGGCATCTACTGCGTATTCGTACAGACATGTGTTGATTCATTCGAGAAACGCATCATCACCAAAGGCGTCACTGACGGACAGAACACACAGATTCTCAACGGCATCAAGGCAGGAGAGAGAGTCGTAAGCAAAGGCGCTGTCAATGTTAAATTGGCACAAGGCTCAGCAGCATTAGATCCACACGCAGGTCACGTTCATTAATTCGAGGAGGTGTCTATGTTAAATAAAATCATCAAGTTTTCATTAGAAAACAAGTTATTCGTGCTCGTAGGAGCTCTCCTATTAATAATAGGTGGTTACACCTCAATGCGTCAGATGGACATCGACGTTTTCCCTGACCTCACAGCTCCTACCGTCGTCGTCATGACCGACGCTCATCGTATGGCAGCTGAAGAAGTGGAACGTCTCGTCACTTTCCCTATCGAGACTGCTATGAACGGCGCTACCAACGTACGCCGCGTGCGTTCCGCTTCCATGATGGGTTATTCTTTCGTATGGATTGAATTCGACTGGGGCATGGACGTATATCTCGCACGCCAAATCGTGAGTGAGAAAATGGTGACTCTGGAAGAAGCACTCCCTGATGGAGTTACTCCAGTACTCGCTCCACAGTCAAGCGTTATGGGTGAGATTCTGTTCGTTGGTCTTCAAGCCGATACCACTTCCATGATGGACCTCAGAACCATGGCAGAATGGGTGGTGAAACCAGCAATCTTATCGACTGGCGGCGTGTCGCAGGTGACAATCATCGGCGGTGACCTCAAACAATATCAAGTCCTCGTCGACCCTGTCAAGATGGCTCATTACGACATCACCATGCACGAGATGGCAGATATTTGCCAAAGCATGTGTGTCAACTCAGTGGGCGGCGTCATCCGTGACTTCGGCAACGAATACGCTCTCAGAGGAATGGGAAGAACAACAGACCTCGAAGAACTTGGAAAGACTTATATCAAGACTATCAACGACAAACCAGTATATGTCTCTGATGTTGCAGAAGTGAAACTCGGCAGCGCAGTGAAGATGGGTTATGCTTCGCTCAACGCAGAAGACGCTATCATCCTCTCAATATCTAAACAACCTAACATCAACACTTTAGAGGTTACTAAAAACATAGAGAGAAACCTCAGAGAAATAAAGAAGTCACTCCCAGCTGACGTTAAGATGGACACTAAAATCTTCCGTCAAGCCGACTTCATCGAGGCTTCAGTAAGCAACGTAGCACGCGCTTTGGTTGAAGGTGCTGTCTTGGTTATCGTCATCCTCCTTCTCTTCTTGGGTAGCTTCAGAACAACAGTCATCTCAGTCATCGCTATTCCTCTCTCGCTCCTCGGCAGCTTCATAGTGATGCATCTCCTCGGAATGAACATCAACACCATGACATTAGGCGGTATGTGTATCGCTATCGGCTCATTGGTCGACGACGCCATCATCGACGTGGAAAACGTTTACAAACGATTGAGACAAAACTACTTAAAACCAAAAGAAGAACGCGACTCTACCTTCAATATCGTTTTCAACGGTTCATGCGAGATTCGTACTTCTATCTTAAACGCTACCTTGATTACCATCGTTGCTTTCACCCCAATCTTCTTCCTCTCAGGTATGGAAGGCAGAATGTTGAAACCACTCGGTATCGCTTATATCATCTCTTCATTGATGTCGCTCGTAGTCGCTCTCACAATCACTCCATTGTTATGTAAGATGATGCTCACATCAGACAAATATCTCACAAAACAAGAGAAAGAAAACTGGTTGGCTAAGAACCTCTCACGCGTTTACGGACGTTCATTAGAATGGGCATTGTCACACAAGAAATCAATCTTGGGCGGAACAATAGTAGTATTGCTTATTGCTTTAGGATTGTTCTTCAATATGGGACAAAGCTTCTTGCCAGACTTCAACGAAGGTTCATTGACAATATCAGCAGTCTGCAAGCCAGGCGTTTCATTATATGAAAACAACAATCTCGGCAAAATCATTGAAAGAGAATTACTTTCTATTCCAGAAGTGACATCGACAGCACGTCGTACAGGACGCGGCGAACTCGACGAGCACTCACAGTCAACCAATGGCGCTGAGATTGACGTCAACTTCGATTTGAAAGACCGTTCACAAGAAGAGTTCCTTGCCGACGTTCGCGAAAAACTCGCCTCAGTTCCAGGTATCGCCTCTACTGTCGGGCAGCCTCTCGGTCACCGTATCGACCACATGCTCACTGGCACAAGAGCGTCTATCGCTATCAAGATTTTCGGTCCTGACTTGACACAGTTGTTCATGACAGCCAATAACATTAAGGCTGAAATAGAAGGCATAGAAGGTCTGGTTGACGTCAGCGTTGAGCAACAGACAGAGACACCAGAACTTCAGATTCGCGCTAACCGCGAGATGTTGGCTCGTCATAAGATAACTATGGAAGAATTCAACCACTATATCGACCTCGCATTCTCAGGCGAGAAGGTATCTGAAGTATATGAAGGACAACGCAGCTTCGACCTCGTCTTACGTCTTAATAAAAACTATACAGAAAGCATAGAAGGCATCAAGTCAGCTATGATCATCAACTCAGAAGGCACAATGGTTCCTCTTGAAGAAGTAGCTGAGATAGTTTCTGTTGGAGGTCCTAACAGCATCAGCCGCGAGAACGTACAACGTAAAATCGTCATCTCTGCCAACACAGCAGGTCGCGACGTTGTAAGTATCGTTAATGAAATAGAACAGAGAGTCAACGATAACGTCAATATTCCTGAAAACTATTTAGTTGAATACGGCGGTCAGTTCCAAAGCGCTAAGAAAGCATCAAGAACACTCGTCATCATGACAGTCATCGCTATCTTCGTGATATTCCTCCTCTTGTTCGGAGAATTCAAAGACATCACACTCTCAGCCATCGTCTTGTTAAACCTTCCTTTAGCATTGATAGGCGGCGTCTTCGCGATATTCATCACATCAAACACAATCAGTATCCCTGCCATCATTGGTTTCATCACCTTGTTCGGCATCGCAACACGTAATGGCATCTTATTGATTTCACGTTATCAACATGGAGAAAGCGCTGGCGTCTCATTACGTCAGTCTATCGTCGATGGTTCCAAAGACCGTCTCAACCCAATCCTTATGACAGCCTTGACATCAGCATTGGCGCTCATCCCTATGGTACTGAACGGCAACCAGTCAGGTAACGAGATACAAAGCCCTATGGCAGTAGTAGTTCTCGGCGGTCTCTTGACATCTTCATTATTGAATATGTATGTCATCCCTATCGTTTACGAAATGATTCATGCTAAAAAACATTCATCACAAAACAATGACTAAGGCCATGAAAAAGAGTTTATTGACATTATTATTTGCATTGAGTATCAACACAGTTTTTGCACAATATGCATATCAGAATATTTTAGACACTATAGAAGCTAACAGCACAGTCTTGGCAGCGCATCTCAAACAGATGGAAGCTGATAAAGCAGAAAACAAGGCTCATGCTTTCGTAGAAAATCCTGAGATTGAAGCCGGCTACAAATTCGGTTACGGAGGCGAAAGCGACAAGATTGAAGTCGGAATAGCACAAGAATTCGACTTTCCAACTGTCTATACAAATCAAAGCAAGATAAGAAAGATGACTTCAGAAATCATCGACGCTCAATACAACATAGACAGAACAGCTGTTCTTTCAGAAGCACAAGCCATCTGTACAGAATTGATTTTCTGCAAGATGAAACTCACTCTTTACAAACAGAACTACGACAACGCAGTAAAGATTGCCGACGCTTACCAGAAGATGATGGAAGTGGGTGAAATCAACATACTCGATTATAACAAATCGAAGATAAACCTCGCCAACGCCAAGAACAACTATGACTTGGAGATGATTCATCATGACAATCTTATGGCATCATTAAAGACAATGAACGGCGGCAAAGACATTGACTTCCAATATGAAGACTATGACGTTGTAGTATTGCCAGAAGACTTCGACGAATGGTATGCAAGCGTTGAACAGAAGAACCCAGTCTTCGAGCAGATGCGTCAGCAAATCGCCATCGACCAACAAAAGGTCAAGTTGAGCAAGTCAGAATGGTTCCCTAAATTCAGCATCGGCTACGGCGCAGAGATAGCTAAGGGCAATGAAGAAGGCGAACACGGACCATCGATAGGGCTGGTGCTTCCATTATGGCATAACAAAGGCAGCGTAAAAAGCGCCAAGATGCATGCCGAAGCAACAGAAACATTACTCATGAACGAGAAAGCTGTGACATACAATTATCTCAGCAGCCTGTTTGCTAAAGCCAAGGCATTGAAAGCAAACATCGAAAGTCTGGCTAACTCAATACAACAATTCGACGGACAAGCATTACTCTTGAAAGCATTCGAATCGGGTGAGATGAACATAGTAGATTATCTTATGGAAGTTGAATACTATCAAAACGCGATGTTGGAATTATATTCCGCTCAATATGAGATGAACGCCACCATGATAGAACTCAAAAGCTATGAGATTTATTAAAAAAATGCATAAAGCATAACAGAAAGAGCCGCACTAATTTAGTTCGGCTCTTTCTGTATATTTTAGACGCATCAATGAGTGTTTAATTTTATAGGAATCATTGATACGTCTCTACTTGTTGTCTTGTAGTCTCGTTGTCTTGTAGTCTTAAAAAATCACTCCAGTCCTTTTACCTTCGGCATTCCTGGGACGAAGTTCTTGAGATAGAAAGGCTCGAAATATGCTGTATCGACGAAGTCTTTGTTTTTAAATGCTCTGTCGGCGAGTTCTGCCATATATGATGCTGAGCAGTGGAATTTCTCAACAACGGTGATATTATCGTCATTTTCAAAGAGAGAAGCCAGCTTGTCAGCACCGTCGCCGAAGAGATAAAGATGACTGTTCTGTTTCATCTCCATGAAAGAATTCTCATCGATGATAATAGCTTTTGTCTCAGAGACCCTCTCCAATTTCTCATTGAAGAAAGCAGAATAAACCTCCATACGACGAGCATCAATCATCGGACACAAAATATCTGTTGACTCTGCGTCTCTACGTCTCTGCGTCTCTGCGTCTTTAAATCCGTACGCCATAGCAGCAAGAGTGTCGATTGCGATGAGAGGTTTTTCCATTGCGTAGCACAGACCTTTGGCAGTGCTTACCCCTATACGTAATCCGGTGTATGAACCAGGACCCATACTTGTTGCAACGGCGTCAAGGTCACGATAAGACACATTAGCTTCCTTCATGACTTCATCAATAAAAACCGTAATCTTCTCGGCATGATTCTGACCGTCGAGACTTTCTCTTAAAGCTATAACTTTACCATTTTCTACGAGAGCCACCGAACAAACAGCAGTGGAAGTTTCTAAACAAAGTATCATTGATATATTTTTTTGCAAAGGTAAAAATTTAATCCTTATTATTTTTAGTTATGGAAAATATTAAGTAAATTTGCGGGTTAACATTAAGTATCACCTACTGGTCATAAAATCGAAACGTGACTCAGAGGGCGAAGCTGTAATTAGAAATTAAAAATACAACATACATGAGAGTCATTATTGAACCTAATTATGATAAGTTGTCACAATGGGCAGCCAATCATATCGTAAGAAGAATCAACGAGTTTAATCCAACAGAAGAGAAACCTTTCGTTTTAGGATTGCCAACAGGATCAACACCTATAGGAACATATAAAGCCTTGATAAAACTTCATCAGGAAGGAAAAGTATCTTTCAAGAACGTCGTCACTTTCAATATGGACGAATATGTAGGCATCCCTGAAAACCACCCTGAGAGCTACCACACTTTCATGTGGACCAACTTCTTCAGCCATATCGACATCAAGAAAGAAAACGTCAATATCCTCAACGGCAACGCTGAAGACCTCGAGGCAGAATGTCAACGTTATGAAGACAAGATAAAATCATACGGAGGAATCCAACTGTTCATGGGCGGCATCGGTCCTGACGGACATATCGCTTTCAACGAGCCAGGCTCTTCTCTCACTTCAAGAACAAGAGTCAAGTCATTGACAACAGATACTATCATCGCCAACTCAAGATTCTTCAACAACGACATCAACCAAGTTCCAAAGACAGCCTTGACAGTAGGTGTCGGCACTGTGATGGATTCTAAAGAAGTCATGATTCTGGCTAACGGACACGGCAAGGCAAGAGCGCTCGCTCAAGTTATCGAAGGCAGCGTCAACCACATGTGGACCGTCAGCGCATTGCAGCTGCATCCAAAAGGAATCATCGTCTGTGACGACCTCGCAACATACGAACTTAAAGTCGGTACCGTCAATTATTTCAAAGATATCGAAAAAGACAATTTATAATGCAATCAGCTATCAGCCATCAGCCGTCAGCCAAGGTGTTCGTACACGAATCTTCATACATCGACGACAACGTAACGATTGGTGAAGGTACCAAGATTTGGCATTTCTGTCACATTCAATCTGGTGCTGTCATCGGAAAGAATTGTTCCTTCGGACAGAACGTCAATGTCGGCAATAACGTCAAGATAGGCGATGGCGTGAAGGTACAGAACAACGTCTCTATCTACGAAGGCGTCGAGTTAGAAGATTACGTCTTCTGCGGTCCGAGCTGCGTCTTTACCAACGTTACCGTGCCAAGAGCGAAATATCCGGTTCATGGAGTGTATAAAAAGACATTGGTCAGAGAAGGAGCGTCGTTAGGAGCCAACTGCACCATAGTATGCGGCGTCACCATAGGAAAGAACGCCATGATAGCAGCAGGAGCAGTGGTGACCAAAGACGTCCCCGACAACGCCCTCATGGCAGGAGTGCCGGCACGACAGATTGGGAGCGTTGATGAAAGAGGGGAGAGGATTAACGACTAATGGCTAAGGGCTAACGACTAATGGCTAAGGAATAAGGGTTGAGGATAGTCAGAAGTTAGATCAATGTTATACGTATGTCTAGATAGAAAATATTGTAGTAAAGAACAATTCGATATATTAAAGTCACAAGCAATCATTATTTCATCTCAATTATATAAATTATTAGAATATTTAAACAACAAATAAGGTCATTGGCAGACTCTAAAACCTTTAGTCTTTTGCCATTAGCCTTTCGCCATTAAACTATGAATTTCTCAATAATAGGCGTAGGCGGTTACATAGCGCCTCGTCACCTCAAAGCGATAAAAGACACAGGAAACACCTTGGTTTCCGCTTACGATAAAAACGACAGCGTCGGGATAATGGACAGCTACTTCCCCCAGGCTTCGTTCTTTACTGAACAAGAGCTCTTCGACCGTCATAACACCAAACTCATCGAGAAAGGTGAGAAGATAGACTTCATCTCCGTCTGCACCCCTAACTACCTCCACGACGCTCACACCCGTTATGGATTAAGACTGGGCTGCGACGTGATATGCGAGAAACCTGTCGTGCTCAACCCCTGGAACATCGACGCTCTCGAAGCAGTGGAGAAATCTACCGGACAAAAAGCCTACACCATCTTACAGCTTCGTCTTCACGAATCTATCGTAGCATTGAAAAAGAAAATCGACGAAGGTCCAAAGGATAAGATATACGACGTCGACCTCACATATATCACCGCTAGAGGCAACTGGTACTACACCTCATGGAAAGGCGACATCAACAAGAGCGGCGGCGTGGCAACTAACATCGGAATACATTTCTACGATATGCTGCAATGGGTCTTCGGTAAAGTTCAAAAAAGCATCGTCCATGTCTCAAGTCACGACAGAGTGGCAGGTTATCTCGAACTGGAGAAGGCAAGAGTACGCTACTTCCTGAGCATCAACGCCGACACATTGCCAGCAAACGCAGTACAAGGTGAAAAAAGAACATATAGAACCATCATGATTGACGGCAGCGAATTCGAGTTCAGCCAAGGATTCACAGAGCTACACACAGAGAGCTACAAGAAAATCTTCGCCGGCGAAGGATTCAGAATATCAGAAGCCAGAAACTGCATCGAGATGGTCTACGACATAAGAAACGCCGAGCCAATAGGACTCAAAGGTGACTATCATCCACTGGCGAAATTAGAATTGAGTAAACATCCTTTTGGATGGAAGTAGCGGTCAGCGGTCAGCTATCAGCGGTCAGCTATCAGCTATCAGCTATCAGCAGTCAGCTATCAGCTATCAGCGGTCAGTTGTCAGTATAAAATTTAAGAAAACCGAAAAACCAATGAGAAACTTTAAAACATTATTAGTATGGCAAAAAAGTCATGAGTTAGTATTGGAAATTTACAATATCACACAAGAATTTCCTAATGAAGAACGATATAATGAACTTGATAATAAATTGTCAGAAATAAAAAAGATGATTTCTGCACTAATTAAGAAATTAACAAACTAGCTAGACGCATAAGCTATCATCAACTCCAATTGCTGATAGCTGATAGCTGATAGCTAATAGCTAAAAAATTATGAAAATATCCATCGCAGGTACAGGATACGTAGGTCTTTCTATCGCGACATTGTTGGCTCAGCATAATGAAGTCACGGCTGTTGACATTGTAGCTGAGCGCGTTGAACTTATCAACAACAAGAAGTCACCTATTCAAGACGATTATATAGAAGATTATCTTGCCAATAAAGAATTGAATCTCCGCGCCACCTTAGATGCTGAGTCTGGATATAAAGACGCAGACTTTGTGGTGATAGCAGCGCCTACCAACTACGACAGCGTCAAGAACTTCTTCGACACCTCTGCTGTGGAAGACGTCATCTCCAAGGTGATGCGTTATAATCCTGACGCCATCATGGTGATAAAGAGCACCATCCCTGTGGGTTATACCGAAAGCGTCAAAAAGAAATTCAACAGCGACAACATAATATTCTCGCCAGAATTCTTGAGAGAGAGCAAGGCATTATACGACAACTTATACCCAAGCCGTATCATCGTCGGTTACAAACAAGACGACGAACGACTTGAAAAAGCGGCACATCAGTTTGCGCAATTGATAAAACAAGGTGCGCTCAAAGACGATGTGCCTGTTTTGTTCATGGGCAGCACCGAGGCCGAAGCAGTGAAACTCTTCGCTAACACCTACCTCGCACTCCGCGTCAGCTATTTCAATGAACTCGACACTTATTCCGAACTGAAAGGCCTCGACACTCAACAAATCATAGAAGGCGTCTGCCTCGACCCTCGCATCGGAAATCACTACAACAACCCTAGCTTCGGCTATGGAGGCTACTGCCTTCCTAAAGACACCAAACAGCTCCTGGCCAACTACGAAGACGTGCCTCAAAATATGATGAGCGCCATCGTGGAAAGCAACAGAACCCGTAAAGACTTCATCGCCGACCAAGTACTCAAAATGGCAGGATGGTACGACTACACTCACAACAACACCTACAGCTCAAAACTCATGGCACATGGCGCAGAACTACCTGTAATAGGCGTCTACAGACTGACCATGAAATCCAACTCCGACAACTTCAGACAGAGCTCCATACAAGGCGTGATGAAGAGAGTGAAAGCTAAAGGCGCTACCGTCATAATATACGAGCCTTCATTAGAAGACGGCACCTCATTCTTCGGAAGCAAAGTAGTTAACGACATAAATAAATTCAAACAAAAAAGCCATGCTATCATAGCAAACAGATACGACAGCATCCTTGACGACGTCAAAGAAAAAGTATATACTCGTGACATCTTCAAAAGAGACTGACAATGACTTCTGCACTAACGTAATCAGCCCAGAAGTTAACAAAAATTAAGTAAAAATATCTTTGCTTTTTAAATAACAATCCCTATCTTTGTAAGTTGATAGGGATTGTTTTTTTACTTACTCACAATTGATATATCAAGCTTATTCTCAATGCGTTAATAAGCAATTATGTGAGTGAGGCGGCGAAGCTATACCAAAATGCAACTGAAAACTAAAAATTGAAAATTAAATCTTAATATATGGACTAGGTCTGTTGACTGTTGTCCGTTGTCTGTTGACCCCCAAAATTTTATTATCATGAAAGGCATCGTACTCGCAGGCGGTTCAGGAACACGCCTCTATCCAATAACAAAAGGCGTCAGCAAGCAGCTGCTTCCTATCTTCGACAAACCAATGGTTTATTATCCGATATCAGCTCTTATGCTCGCAGGCATCCGTGATATACTCATAATATCAACTCCACAGGACCTTCCTGGATTCCAACGTCTCCTAGGCGACGGCTCCGACTACGGCGTCAACTTCTCATACGCAGAACAGCCTTCTCCTGACGGCCTCGCCCAGGCTTTCATCATAGGCGAAGAATTCATCGGCGACGACTGCGCATGCCTCGTACTGGGCGACAACATCTTCCAAGGCGCCGGCTTCACCTCACTGCTGAAAAACGCCGTCATCGACGCTGAACAAAACAACAAAGCCACCGTCTTCGGATATTGGGTCAGCGACCCTGAACGCTACGGCGTCGCCGAATTCGACAAAGACGGCAACTGCGTCTCTATAGAAGAGAAACCTAAAGAACCAAAAAGCAACTACGCAGTGGTAGGTCTTTATTTCTACCCTAACAAAGTCGTTAACGTAGCAAAAAACATCAAGCCTTCCGCTAGAGGCGAACTCGAGATAACATCGGTAAACCAGGCTTTCCTCAACGACGGTGAACTTAAAGTTCAGGTCTTCGACAGAGGTTTCGCATGGCTCGACACCGGAACACACGACTCACTCTCTGAAGCATCAACATATATCGAAGTACTGGAAAAACGTACCGGACTTAAAGTAGCATGTCTCGAAGAGATAGCATACACCCAAGGCTGGATTTCAAAAGAAAAAATCATCGAACTCGCACAGCCGATGATTAAGAATCAGTATGGACAGTACTTGCTTAAATTGATAAACGAATAATTTTACAATAATGAGACGTAATATAGTAATAACCGGTGGTGCAGGCTTCATAGGAAGCCATGTTGTAAGATTATTCGTTAACAAATATCCAGAATATAAAATCATAAACCTTGATAAGCTGACTTACGCTGGTAATCTGGCTAACCTCAAAGATATCGAAGACAAGCCTAATTATAAGTTCGTGAAAATGGACATCTGCGACTTCGAAGCAGTATATCAGCTCATGCAGGACGAACAAGTCGATGGCATAATTCACCTCGCAGCAGAATCACATGTTGACAGAAGCATCAAAGACCCATTCACATTCGCTCGCACCAACGTGATGGGAACATTGAGCCTCCTCCAAGCAGCGAAATTATACTGGGAAAGTCAACCAGAACCGTATAAAGTCGCAAAGACGCAAAGACGCAAAGACGCAAAGAATGACTCTGAGTCTCTGAGTCTCTGTGACTCTGAGTCTATAAACTGCAGATTTTACCACATCTCCACCGACGAAGTCTACGGTGCTCTTGAGATGAACCACCCAGAAGGGATAGAACCTCCATTCAAGACCGTCGCTTCTTCAGAAGGACACAAGGCTTACGGCGACGAGTTCTTCTATGAGACTACAAAATACAATCCTCACTCTCCATATTCCGCAGCGAAAGCTAGCAGCGACCATTTCGTGAGAGCTTATCACGACACCTACGGAATGCCTACCATCGTGACCAACTGCTCTAACAACTACGGTCCTTATCAGTTCCCAGAGAAATTGATTCCTTTATTCATCAACAATATACGTCATCGCAAGCCATTGCCTGTCTACGGCAAAGGCGAAAACGTACGCGACTGGTTATACGTTGAAGACCACGCAAGAGCAATAGACTTGATTTTCCATAAAGGCAAAATCGCTGAGACATACAACATCGGCGGCTTCAACGAATGGAAAAACATCGACTTGATTAAAGTCATGATTAAAACTGTCGACAGAATTCTCGGCAATCCAGAAGGCGCATCATTAGATCTAATTACATACGTCACCGACAGATTAGGTCACGATGCACGTTACGCCATCGATTCAACCAAGTTACAGAAAGAACTCGGCTGGGAACCATCGCTTCAATTCGAAGAAGGAATAGAGAAGACAGTAAGATGGTATCTCGACAACCAGGAATGGATGGATAATGTCACCTCCGGCGACTACCAGAAATATTATGAAGAGATGTATAAAGGGTGAACTCTGAACTCTGAACTTTAAACTTTAAAAAAGTGCAAAAAAGAAATATCTGTGTTATAGGCCTTGGTTATGTAGGTCTTCCGCTGGCAAGGCTTTTCTCAACAAAATATGAGACCATCGGTTTTGATATGAATCAGGCTCGCGTTGACACCCTCAATGCAGGTCATGATTCTACATTAGAAGTTTCTGATGAGCTTTTGCAAGATGCTATAAAGAACCATGGCTTTAAATGCACCAGCAATATAGATGATATAAAAGGCTGCAACTTTTATGTTGTTGCCGTCCCGACTCCCGTCGACGAGAACAACCGTCCCGACCTGAAGCCGCTCCTCGGCGCAAGCGAGACAGTAGGAAAAGTCATCTCAAAAGATGACATCGTGGTTTATGAATCTACAGTATATCCTGGCGTGACAGAAGAAGAATGTATCCCTATAGTGGAAAGAATATCAGGATTGAAATTCAACGAAGACTTCTTCGCAGGCTATTCACCAGAACGCATCAACCCGGGCGACAAAGAACATACCGTTGAGAAAATCAAGAAAGTGACCTCAGGCTCAACGCCAGAGATAGCTGATATTGTTGATGAAATATACAACTCCGTTTTAATCAACGGCACACATAAAGCGCCATCCATCAAAGTGGCAGAGGCATCGAAGATTATCGAGAACTCACAACGCGACGTCAACATCGCCTTCATGAACGAGCTGGCCAAGATTTTCAACGCCATGGGCATCGACACACATGACGTTATTGAAGCCGCCGCATCAAAATGGAACTTCATCAAACTCAGTCCGGGATTGGTAGGCGGACACTGCATCAGCGTTGACCCATATTATCTGATACAGAAGGCACAGGTTTACGGCGTGTTGCCAAGAGTGATGTCATCGGCGAGACGTTTGAACGACGGCATGGGAGAATACGTTGCCAACCAGGTCATCAAGCTGATGAACAAGAAAGGCGTGATGGTGAAAGACTCTAAGATATTGATTTTAGGCATCACCTTCAAGGAAAACTGTCCCGACATACGCAACACCAAGATTGTTGACATCTATTCAACATTATCGGAATACACCAGCAACATCACAATATACGACCCTTGGGCAGACAGTGCCGAGGTGAAGAAAGAATATAACATCGACATCATAAACGAACCAGCCACATCGGAGAGATACGACGCTGTTATTTTAGGAGTAGCCCACAAAGAATTCATGTCGTTAGACATAAGAGCAAAACTAAACAGCAATGGCGTTGTTTATGACGTGAAAGGAATACTTCCGAGAGAAATCATCGATGGAAGACTGTAGGAAGCTGTCAGCTATCAGCTATCAGCGGTCAGTCTAATTCCTAATTCCTAACTCCTAATTCCTAATTAAAGAAAATGTCAGAAATATCCTCAAATAACAAAAGAATAGCGAAGAATACGATGATGCTGTATTTTAGGATGCTCATCACTATGTTTGTAGGACTCTTCACATCTCGTGTTGTTTTACAAGCGTTAGGTGTAGAAGATTATGGTATTTATAATGTTGTTGGGGGAGTGGTAGCATTATTCTCATTCATAAATGGAGGAATGGTATCTGCCACGCAACGATATATAACCTTTGAACTTGGACGAGGTAATGAGCAACAACTCTCAAAAGTATTTTCTACATCAATTCAGATACATGCATTGATATCTCTGATTGTATTGATACTAAGTGAGACTATAGGTCTATGGTTCCTTTATGAAAGATTGGTAATTCCAGATGAACGATTAAATGCTGCTTTCTGGGTATATCAGTGTTCAATTATTGTCTGCATTGTTAACATCATGTCTGTTCCTTATAATGCAGATATTGTGGCACACGAAAAAATGTCTGCATTTGCGTACATTTCTATACTACAAGTTATATTAAAATTATTAATCGTTTATTTGCTTTATATATCTCCTTGGGATAAATTAATTGTCTATGCCACATTGTTGCTTATAGTGCAATTATTCATACGTTGGATTTATGCAAGATATTGTAAAAAACATTTCCAAGAATCGCACTATAAACATCATATAGATAAATCATTATTTAAAGAAATGTTCTCTTTTGCTGGATGGAGTTTTTGGGGCAACTTTGCATCAATGCTTTATTCTCAAGGTTTGAATATGATGTTGAATATATTCTTCGGGCCTATAGTAAATGCCGCCAGAGGTATTGCAATTCAAGTACAAGGTGTGATTCAAGGTTTTGTTGGAAATTTCCAGATAGCATTGAACCCACAGATTACTAAAAACTATGCTAACAATGATTTGGCACAAATGCATAATCTAATGTTCCGTAGTGCAAGATTATCTTTTTTCCTGCTTTTCTTCTTAGCATTGCCAGTATTATTGGAAGCAGATTACATCCTCCAATTATGGTTAAAAACTTATCCGGAAGAAACTGTAGTTTTTATGCGCTGGATTATTGGAGTGTCGTTAATATATACTATAGCAAACCCATGCATCATTGCTAATCAGGCAACTGGTAAAGTAAAGGTATATCAAGCCGTAGTAGGAGGAATTTTATTATTAATATTACCTATATCCTATATTGTCCTAAAATTAGGAGCTCCAGCATATAGTGTTTTTATTGTACATTTCTGTGTAGAATGCATTGCTCAGTTAGCCCGTATGTTGATGTTGCGTAAGTTGATAGATTTGCCACTTCGTGCTTATTTTAAAAATATTTATCTTCCTATTATTCTCGTTGTTTTAATATCAATAATTCTACCTATATATATTCATAACCAATTAACTGAAGGATTCTTACGTTTGATTTATGTAGGACTCACTAGTGTAGTCTCAGTAGGAGTAACTATATTTATTTTAGGATTAACAAAAGGGGAAAGAAGTTTCTTTGTCAATAAAGCACTTCAAATTTTAAAAATAAAAAGATGATTAATATCCAACACAAACAAGACTGTTGCGGATGTTTGTCTTGCGTGCAAAGATGTCCCAAACAATGTATTTCAATTTATGAGGATGAAGAAGGCTTTCTTTATCCTAAAGTTGATAATTCTATTTGTATTGATTGCGGATTATGCGAACAGGTGTGTCCTGTTTTAAACCAAGCAGAAGAACGTAAACCGATAGAAGTTTATGCAGCAAAGAATCCTAACGAAGAAATACGCAAGGAAAGTAGTTCTGGCGGTATCTTTACATTATTGGCAGAACAAACAATAGATGCAGGCGGTGTTGTTTTTGGTGTAAAATGGAATGAACATTTCGAAGCAGTTCACGCTTACACAGAAACGAAGGAAGGATTGGTAGATTTTCGTGGCAGTAAATACGTACAAAGTCAAACAGGAGATACTTTTAAACAAACCGAACAGTTTCTGAAACAAGGGAGACAAGTATTATATTCCGGCACTCCATGCCAAATAGCAGCACTTAAACTTTATTTGAAAAAAGAATATGACAATCTGCTAACGGTTGATATTATTTGTCATGGCACACCTTCTCCTGGTGTCTTCCGTTGGTATTTGAGTGAAGAATTACAGATGACAGCTGCACGACAAAACAACAAAAAACTAGAATTAAGCAATCCATCAACTATTACATCTATTACAAAAGCTGATATTCTTGCTAAAGAACAAGGATTTAAAATTAAGGATATACGTTTTCGTGACAAGCAATTAGGTTGGAAAAAATTTAGTTTTGCCCTCACTTTAGAAAATCTTTCTTCGATCCAAAACAACGAAATTTCCATTTCTTCTCCACTAAATGAAAATGCATTTCTACGTGGATTTCTTGCAAATATTTATCTTCGTCCTAGCTGTTATGCTTGTCCTGCTAAATCTGGCAAAAGTGGCAGTGACATAACTCTTGCTGATTATTGGGGCATTAATAGTTTGATGCCTGAGTTAGATGACGACCGTGGGGTATCTGCCATTACCATCAATTCTACAAAAGGACAAAATGCACTTCATTCTACGGATGCTGAATTATATACTGCTCCTTATGAAGATCTTTGTGCAAAGAATCCATCATTATTATATTCATGTAAGATTCCTGGATATCGCAATACATTCTTCTCATCCAGAATAAAAGAGTTTCACAAAAGAATAGCAAAAACACTTTATATTTCATTACGGCAACGACTAAAATGGAAAATTTATGCTTATTTAGGTAAAATTAAGAGGTTACTTTTTAAATAGGAATGTAAAATATGAAAATTGGAATATTGACTCAACCATTACTTAGCAACTATGGTGGAATTTTACAATGCTTTGCGCTACAAACAGTATTGAAACGTTTAGGTCATGATGCTTGGGTTATTCGACGGACATATAAAGGGAAGAGATTAAGCATTATCAAATGTTTATTCCACTATATTAAACAAATTATAAAGGTCTTCTTAGGACAAAAATTTGTAAAACTATCGAACAAGAAAAAGATGATATATGTAAAAAAGAATACAACATATTTCGTTTCCAAATATATAAATCCTAAAACAGAGTTTATCACCACTAATTCTGCATTGAATAATTACCACCAAAAAGGTAATTTTGACGCATATATAGTTGGAAGTGATCAAGTTTGGCGACCTATTTATTCTCCATGTATTACCAATTACTTTTTGGATTTTACTAGTCCTGATGAAAAAATCAAAAGAATTGCTTACGCGGCCTCTTTTGGAGTTAATGATTGGGAATTTACGGAAGAAGAGACAGTTGTGTGCAAAGATTTATTAAAAAAATTTGATGCAATAAGTGTCAGAGAAGATTCTGCAATTAAATTGTGCGAAAAATTCCTAGGACGTAATGATGCTTTGCATGTATTAGATCCGACAATGTTGTTAGAAAAAGAAGATTATATTCGTCTTGTGGAAAAAGAAAACGAACCAAAGAGTAATGGAAACCTTTTTTATTATATATTGGATGAATCTATTGAGAAAAATAATATAGTTAAGAATATAGCAGACAAAATTGGTGCTACTCCATTTACACAAATGCCCAAATGTAGCATAACGGATGAAAATTTATCCAAACATATAAATGATTGTGTATTTCCAACCGTAACATCATGGCTACGAGCCTTTATGGATGCTGATATGATTATAACCGATAGTTTTCATGGTTGTGTATTTAGCATTATCTTCAATAAACCATTTTGGGCAATTGGAAATGCTTCTCGAGGAATGGCTCGTTTCAATTCTTTATTATCAATTTACGGATTAGAAAATCGTTTGATTAACTGTGAAGACATACCCAATGACATAACAGCTCCTATAGATTGGGACAATGTTAATAATATTCATAAAGAATGGAAACAACACTCAATGGCATTTCTAGAAACAACACTTAATTCATAAACTTACAAATTATTAGATATGGAACCTAAAATATCAGTAATAGTCCCTGTCTATAACGTAGAGAAATATATCCATCGTTGTATCGATAGTATTTTGTCGCAATCATTTATTGATTTTGAATTGATTTTAGTAGATGACGGAAGTCCTGACAATTGCGGGAAAATTTGTGATGAATATGCACAAAAAGACTGTCGTGTTAGAGTTTTCCATAAACCTAATGGTGGAGTAAGTTCTGCAAGAAATTTAGGTTTGGATAATACAAAAGGGAAGTGGATAACTTTTATAGATTCTGATGATTATATTGAAATTGATTATTTGGAAGAATTGGTTCTATTTGAAAGAGATGATAAAACAGATTTCGTAGTAACTCTGAATACGATAAGAAAATATACCCAATGTAAAAGTTTAACATTACAATATAGTGAATATAATCAATTGTTCTCTTTGTATGGATTAGATAAAAATGGGTATGTTATAGGTAAATTGTACAAAACAGATATTATACAAAAACTTCAGTTAAGATTCAATACTAATGTCCACTTAGGAGAAGATGTTATGTTTGCTCTGAAATATTTAATGCATACGAATAGTATTGTTATTTTTTCAAGCGATAAATATATCTATGATAAGTCTCGTCCAGATTCTTTGACAAAGGTTTCAAATTCTTATGATACAGAACTTGCAGGTTATCATGAAATTGTTAGAATTGTAGATTTAATTATTGAAAATCTAGATTTAGACAACCAATCGATATACGAGTTAGAGTGTACCAAGAAATTTTATATAGAACGTACATTATCCTCAATAATGAAACTTCCTGATCGAAGAGATAGGTTAAATAAAATGAGAGAATTAGATTTATCTTTATATAACAAATATACAAAACCTTATAATTGGAAAGAAAAAGTATTGTTATTTTTATTAAGGAAGAAGTTTTTCTACATATATGATATGATTTTACATTTATAAATAATATTCAAAAACATGAAAAAATCCATCTTATTTATGATTATCAATATGAATGTAGGAGGTACTGAAAAGGCTCTACTTACCATGTTATCTGAAATTGATAAAGAAAAATATGATGTAACCTTATTGATGCTAGAGAAGTATGGTGGATTCTTGGATGATATTCCAGAGTGGGTTAATATAAAATATGTCAACTATTATAGTGATATAAAGAGCGTTTTAAATAAACCATTGCACAAAACAGCGATAGAACAAATAAAGTCAGGTAGAATAGGTAAGTTTATTAAATATTCATACTTTCATTTACTATCCAAAATAAAAAAAGATAGGATATTTTTATTCAAGCACATACTTAAAAACTATCCATACTTAGAGAAAGAATATGATTTGGCTGTAGCTTACGCTGGACCAATGGATTTTATAAGTTATTTTATTATCAATAAAATAAAGGCTAAAAAGAAAATACAGTGGGTGCATTTTGATATAACTAAAATAGGATTCAATGGGAATTTTGCAAGAAAAATATATAGTAAATTTGATAAGATATTTACTGTTGGTGAAGAATCTAAAGAAAAGTTCATAGAAAACATTCCATCATTGAAAGATAAAGTTGATGTTTTTTATAATATAGTATCACGAAATTTAGTTAGAGAAATGGCTGAAGAAGAGAGTTTTATGGATGAATTTGATGGTGTTAGAATATTAACTGTTGGTAGGATTTCTCAAGAAAAAAACCAAGCTATGACAATACCGATATTAGCAAGGCTCAAATCAGAAGGGTATAATGTGAGATGGTATTGTATAGGAGATGGAGGTAATTATAGAAGCGAATGTGAACGCTTAATAAAATCTTATAATATAGAAGATTCTTATATATTACTAGGAACAAAAACAAATCCTTATCCTTATATGAAAGATTGCGATATATACGTACAGCCGTCATTATATGAAGGATACTGTGTGACTTTAATAGAAGCAAGATGTTTTGATAACCCAATAATAGCAACCAATTTTACAAGTGCAAAAGAGCAACTTATAGAAACAGAATGTGGATTAGTATCAGAAATAAATGAAAACGACTTGTATATGAAAATCAAGGAAATTCTTGACAATGACAAGTTGAGAGAAGAAATAAAATCAAATTTAAGGAATCACACTTTTGATACCAGTAAGGAAATAGATAAATTATATAAAGTAGTTAACGATTAATATAATATATGCAACCGAAAGTTAGTATTATAGTACCTATTTATAATGTTGAAAATTATATACACAAATGTATAGATTCAATATTATCACAGACTTTTACTGATTTTGAGTTAATACTTATAGATGATGGTTCTCCTGATAAATGTGGAGAAATATGTGAACAATATGCTCTTAAAGATAATAGAATAAAAGTTGTTCATAAGGAAAATGGAGGATTATCTGATGCTAGAAATGCTGGGATTGATGTAGCTACCGGCAAATACATTTATTTCATTGATAGTGATGATTGGATTTCTCCTAATTCTATTATTTCTTTATTAAATTTTGCAGAAGATAATCAATGTGAGATTGTTCAGGGTGGTTTTTATTATGTTTATGAAAACCAAATGTTATATAGTAATGGAAAAATCAAAGAGAATAGCGAACCATTCTGTATTGATAAGGAGGAAGCTATGATGGAGTTGATAAAAAATAACTATATCAAAAATTTTGCTTGGGGGAAACTATATCTCACATCCA
>JAZQZR010000028.1:0-293629 GCA_045634185.1 Bacteroidales bacterium
GTCCACCTCTTCCCATTCCGAACAGAGAAGTTAAGCCCCGCAGCGCCGATGATACTGCATCAACTTGTGGGAAAGTAGGTCGTCGCCACCCTTATAACGGAAGCCTCAGCATTGCGCTGGGGCTTTTCTGTTTATATGTACTTACATCTCACGTATCCTTATCCATTCAGCTTTAGTCTTTCCTTCGCTGCTGATATCTCAGATCTATATTATCTGTATAAAAAATAAGCAGTAAAGAAATGAAATCTTTACTGCTATGTAATATTATAAATTATTTTATTTTATCTTAAAATATTACTGTAAAAGCTTTCCGGTAGGTATATATTTTCAATTTCTATAGCGCCTTTGAAAAGAGGTGCCATTTCTTTATCGGTGAAACCTGCTATCCCGCATCCGATTCTTGTTACTAAAAACTTTAATTCTGGATGAGATTTGGCAAAATCTATAAATTCATCTACGTATGGTTTTATGTCATTAACACCGCCATGCATTGTTGGAATACCATAACTCTGTCCTTGTAATCCGACACCTTGTCCCCATATGGCTCCGAATTTGTCGTATGCTATGCGAGCAGCACCGCCGCCATGCAAACCATCTAGATTGCTTCCGAAGACAAATATTTCATTTTCATTTAATTCCTTGATATATTCAGGTGAAATCCTTTTCTGCATAATATTAAAATTCTAATTTAAATCCTTTTTGCTTTAGTTCTGCATATCTTTCAGCATTGAATCGGTAGTATATAGGAATTCTTCTAGATGAGTCTTTAGCGCGGCCTTCAACTTCAGTGAGTATTTCAAGTTTGTTCATTTTCTTATAGAAGTTCCGTCTATCGAATTTGATTCCTAAGATGTTTTCGTATACGTTTTGTAGTTCAGACATTTTAAATACTTCCGGTAATAGTTCAAATACTATTGGTTCGAAGTAAATTCTCTCTTTCAATGTGTTTAAAGCTTTATTTAGGATGATATCATGGTCGAATGCTAGATTAGGTATTTCATTTAAAGGAAACCATCTGACGTTTTTTGCATCATCTCCTGCTTTTACTTCGGTGGTTCTCGTTAGAGCATAATGTGCTATGCTAATAACTCTTTCACGAGGATCTCGTTCAATGTCTGTATATGTGTATAATTGTCTTACTACGACGCCTTTTAAGCCTGTTTCTTCTTCTAATTCTCGGCATGCAGCTTCTTCTGCTGTTTCGTTCATATTAATAAAACCGCCAGGAAATGCCCATGATGTTTTGTATGGATAGTTTTTACGTTGTATCAGTAATACCTTTATATTACTACCGTCATAACCAAATATCACACAATCGACTGCTACGGCAGGGTGCGGGTATCTATAGCAAAATTTCAGTTCCTTCATAATAATCAAATCTTCTATATAAAAATAGATAGTTGTGACAACTCTTATTTTTTATTATAAGGTGTGAATTTATATGTATTTTTATAAATGCTCTTTTATAATTATTAACAAAAGTAATGAAAAATTGTTGTAAATTGATTTAATTAGTAATTTTTTTTTGAAAGTTGTATTAGTTTTATATAATGAACATAATTAAATCAATAGTTTTGAAAATGACTATAATCTATACGTTGGGCCTTATTCGTCCTTATGCATATATTGCTAGCATTTGGTTTTGGAGTAGCCTATTGCGTTAGGGATTGAAGCGGTATCCTTTGCGAGGTTACGAGCAAAGATTTAGCGGAAAGCCCGACGGCTTTGCCGGAACGCCCCAAAAGAAAGACTATGAGTCAACAAGACCACAAGACTGCAAGAAAATTGAGAGTTAAAATTAGATGTGGTTGGTTTAATTGCGACAGATTTCTGCTATAATAATAGCAGCTGCCACGGAAGCATTCAATGATTCAGTCTGGCTGCCTTTTCCTCTTGGTATGTGAATAGGTGAGGTGACGAGTGGAAGTACGTCCTTTCTTATTCCGTGTGACTCGCTGCCGATGATGATTACGCCATTTTTCTTTTCAATTTTCTTTGTGAAGATGTTTTCACCTTCCATTAAAGCGCCGTAAATAGGAGCTGAAGATTTGGATTTGGTGTCATTGAGATTTTGTGTTGCAAGCAAGAATTCTTTTAAGTCGGTTTCCATGACTTTAATTCTAAAGATGGAGCCCATTGTTGATTGTATGGTTTTGGCTTGCCATGCGTCAGCGCAATCGTTGCTGCATACGATTTTATTTATTCCGAACCAGTCGGCGGTTCTTATCATTGTTCCGAGGTTGCCAGGGTCATTGATGCCATCTAAAGCGAGTATTATTTCGTTTTCAGCCTCTTTGGGATTTATGTTATAAGAAGGAGTTTGAGCGGTGGCAATGATTCCAGGAGGCGTTACCATGCTGCTCATTTGTTCCATCTGTTTGGCGTTGACTATTTCATAAGATTTAAGACTTGCAGCCATTTCAGGAAACTTCTCCAACCAAGTATCAGTAACTAAGATATTCTCGACTTTAAAGTCAGATGCGAGGAGTTCGCTTACGAGTTTATTTCCTTCTACGACGAACATTTTGTTTTCCTTACGGAATTTTGCCAGTTTGAGAGATTGAATGAATTTTATGTCGCTTTTTGTTATCATTTTAGTGAATTTATAATACTAAATTACATTGGCATTTTGTCTTTTTAAAAAAAAGCCGAAGAAACAAATTCTTCGGCCCAAATACAAAAAACCTTAATATGAAAAATCTTTCAGTTTAGGATTATTCAGCGAAAACTTCAAATGAAATTTCAACAGAAACTTCTTTGTGTAATC
This sequence comes from Bacteroidales bacterium, assembly GCA_045634185.1. Classification (GTDB taxonomy): domain Bacteria; phylum Bacteroidota; class Bacteroidia; order Bacteroidales; family F082; genus Limimorpha. Next base: position 2,768 of record JAZQZR010000028.1, read on the forward strand.
TGATAACAGCGTTGTAAGTACCAACTTCTTTAATGCTGTCTTCTTTGATGATGATTTGCTTGCGATCAACTGTTAAGTCTTTAGCTTCTTTGATAGCGTTAGCAATTTGAACGTTGTTCACTGAACCATAGATTTTGCCACTGTCAGCAGCTTTAGTAGGGATACGTAATGTTAAACCTTCTAAAACTTGTGCTATTTCTGTAGCTTCTTTCTTTATTCTTTCTTGTTTGAAAGCTTGTTGACGAATTTCTTCAGCCAAAACTTTACGTGCTGATGGAGTGGCTAAGATTGCCATACCTTGTGGAATTAAGAAATTACGAGCGTAACCTGGTTTTACTGTTACGATATCGTTTTTATATCCCAAATTTTTAACATCTTGTTTAAGAATAATTTCCATGTCTTGTCCTCCTATTATTTCAATAAGTCAGCTACGTAAGGCATCAATGCAAGATGACGTGCTCTCTTGATAGCTTGAGCAACTTTTCTTTGATATTTTGTTGAAGTACCGGTGATACGGCGTGGTAAAATTTTACCTTGTTCGTTCACGAATCTCAAAAGGAAATCAGCATCTTTATAATCGATATATTTGATGCGGTTCTTTTTGAAGCGGCAGTATTTTTTCTTTTTTGTATCGACTGCTATTGGAGTCAAATATTTAATTTCTGAGTTAGCTTGTGCCATTTCTTCTAAATTTTAAACGTTAAACAATTAGTTGGCTTGAGCTTCAACTTGTGCCTCTTGTGCTTTTCTACGTTTTTTCTCGTTGTAAGCAACAGCATGTTTGTCGAGTTTCACTGTTAAGAAACGTAAAACGCGTTCGTCACGTTTTAATTCTGTTTCTATAGTTTCGATAACATTACCTTCGGCTTTGAACTCAATTAATTGATAAAAACCTGAAGATTTTTTCTGAATTGGATAAGCTAATTTGCGCATTCCCCAGAAATCTTCAAAAACGATCTCTGCACCATTCTTGGTGAGAATGTCTTCGAATTTCTTCACCGCTTCCTTCATCTGTTCATCAGATAAAACGGGAGTTAAAATGAAAACGGTTTCGTACTGATTCATAATTTATTTTATTGATAATTAAACAATTAAGTTGAACTTCTGTGTTCTATTTTTCGTTGTGCAAAAATAATAATTTTTCTTTTAAAAAGAAATAAAATTTAAAAAAATATGTTATATTTTATTATTTATTGTTAATCAATTCGTTACAGATAAAAATAGCTGCTTTGCCGTCCCCAAAATATTCAGGATACTCTTGATTTTCTTTCTGCATAAATTGATAATATGATTCAATTATCTTTTCTTCATTTGCATCAGCGATGACAGCAGCTCCGCATTCAACTATCTCTTTCCATTCTGTCTCGCTCCTTATTATAATACATGGTTTCTTGAAGAAGAAGGCTTCTTTTTGAACACCACCGGAATCAGTGATGACCAAATCAGCATTCTTTTCTAATTTTATCATCTCTAAAAACGATGCAGGCGGAATGATGTGTATTCTTTCGTTATTAATAAGCTGATTGTATATTTCTGATTTCAAATTTACATCTAACAACTTCTTAGTCCTTGGATGTAATGGAATTATAATTTCTTTTTCTTCTGATAGTCTTAATAAAGCTTTAACAATGGAGCTTAGTCTTTCTGGTTCATCTGTATTGTTGTTGCGATGTATTGTGCAAAGAATAAATTCACCTTTTGTATTTAGACTTTTGTCTTTAACCATTTCGGCGAAATACATACTGTTGTCGTACATTACGTCACCACAATGATAAATGCCTGGATTGTCTATCGTGTAAGGCTTCTTGTTTTCTGGATTGAATCCTTCTTTGATAAGATTGTTGTAACCTGTTATAGTAGGAGAGAAAAGCATTGTAGAACAGTGGTCGCAGCATATCCTGTTGATTTCTTCAGGCATCGCCTTGTTGTAGGAGCGTAATCCTGCTTCGATATGAATGATAGGAACATGAATCTTAGAGGCGGCAATTGCTCCTGCCAATGTCGAGTTGGTGTCACCATAGACTACTAGATAATCTGGTTTTTCTTTGAGGAGTATTTCTTCTATTCCTTCTATCATTTTTGAAGTCTGCACGCCGTGACTGCCAGAGCCGACTCCTAGATTATAATTAGGTGTTGGTATTCCTAGTTCATCGAAAAATATTTGTGACATATTTTCGTCGTAATGTTGTCCGGTGTGAACTATTACTTCGTTTATCTCGTTTGAGAAATTTTCCTTGATTGCGCGACTCAATGCTGCAGCCTTGATAATCTGCGGTCTTGCTCCTATAATGGTGACGATTTTAATCATTTTCTTACAATAATCCTTCATCTGCAAAACTAAAATAATTATCGTTACCAATGATGATGTGGTCTAAAATTTTAATTTCTAAAAAACGTCCAGCTTTGATAAGGTTATTGGTGATTTGTTTGTCTGCATTGCTAGGGATGATATTGCCAGAAGGATGGTTATGGCAAAGCATCAAGCTTGCGGCATTGTTTTCAAGTGCGCATTTGAAGATTTTCTTAGGGTCGGCGGTGGTTCCTGTCATTCCTCCGACTCCAATTTGTTCTAGTTTAATTATTTTGTTGGCGTTATTAAGAAGCATGATCCAGAATTGCTCGTGATTTAGGTCGGAGAGATGTGCATAGAAGCATTCGTATGCTATTTTGCTGTTTTTGATAGATGGCTGTTCTAATGCTTCGCTGTAACGCCGTCGTCGTCCGAGTTCTAAAGCGGCCATTATTGAAACAGCTTTTGCCTCACCGATGCCATTGTATTTCATCAATTCGTTGATGCTTAGTTTTGACATCTCGATAAGATTGTCGTTTTTATCGCTGAGGATACGTCTCGATAAATCTACCGCCGATTCTTTGCTGTTGCCGCTACCTATTAATATAGCTATCAGTTCGGAATTGCTTAAGGCTTCTTTTCCTTTGGATAGCATCTTTTCTCTTGGACGGTCTTCTTCTGCCCAGGATTTTATGGTTTTCATAATAATTTGATTTTAGGTTTAAAGGTTTGTTTTGAATGAAAATTGTCAATTATTTCTTTCTTTTCGGGAACCATCCTTTTTTTACTCGTTCTCTTTGCTCGTAGAGTTCGTGTATTGACCAAAATGATGATGCGCCCCAGACGGCTAATAAGATTGACCATGTGAGTTCTTTAACCATAATGGAAGCTATTGTGCTTATGATACCCATAAGTGCAAACACCCACCAGCATTTTACACCGAAATAGTATTCACCTTTTATGACAAAAGGGTGGAATATGCCTATTATTAGGAATGTGGCTATTCCTATAAAGATGCCGTTTAGGTTGTATGTCGTTAAGAATTCTATCATATGTTCAAAGCTAAATAAATGTTAATTGATTTTAACAAAAAAACCGACTCGAAAGCCGGTTTTTTATTGTTGTGTAATTTTGTTATGCTAATTTTGCTGTGTGATGTGCAAGTTTTGACTTTAAGTTAGCAGCTTTATTTCTGTGGATGATACCGCGTTTAGCTGTCTTGTCAATAATTTTGTACATTTCTGAAAGTTTTGCTTCAGCTTCAGCTTTTTCTGTCAAAGCTCTGAATCCTCTAACAGCAGCACGCATTGCTCTAGCGTAGAAGCGGTTGCGTAAGCGTCTTTTTTCTGTTTGACGGATTCTTTTGATTGATGATTTGTGATTTGCCATATCTATATTTTTATTTTTTATGAATTCTATACCAATATTCGGGGTGCAAAATTACTTAAATTATCGTTACAAATTACATTTTTTAATGAATTTTTTTTCTTTTTTTTGAAAATACTTTTTCATTGTCTAATTTGTTGATTTGCACGTACTTCTGAGTTGTCGCCTTTTTCGATTATGCTGTCAACGACAACATTGACGAAGGTGTTTTTTTCTAAATCTTTATTTTTGAGTCTCATTGGGATATAGTTTTCGCCATATCCTTGTGCTATGCCATCTGCACTTATGCGTTCGATAAGCATCTTCTGACTCTTTCCAAGCATTTGTTCAAAATATCTCTTTTTGTTCTCAGCTGATATTTGTCTGATAATCGCGCTGCGTTCAGTCTTTATCTTATCAGGAACCTGATTTGGCATTCTTGCAGCCTTGGTGCCGTTTCTTATTGAATATTTAAAAGTGTGTATGTGACTGAATCCTATTGCTCTACACATTTCAGCGCTTTCCAAAAAGTCTTCTTCTGTCTCGCCAGGGAATCCGACAATCAAGTCTGTGGTTATGTTGAAGTCTGGAATTACATTTTTTATTCTGTCGCACATTTTTCTGAAGTCTGATGCTGTGTAATGGCGGTTCATCGCCTTTAATGTGTTTTCTGCTCCGCTTTGAAGGCAGATGTGCATATGAGGCGCAAGTTTGTCGTTTTCGAAAAGTCTTAAAAATCTGTCGCTGAAATTGTCTGGCTCGATAGATGATATTCTTAATCTGAAATCGCCATCAATCTTCAAGATGTTCTCAATCAAATTCTCGAAGTTAACATCCTGATATTGATAACGTCCCATATTGACCCCGGTCAAAACTATTTCCTTAAATCCATGATCGACGACTTTTCGGATGTTGTCGTAGATATCTTTGTCGTTGCGGCTTGTCGCTCTTCCTCTAACCATAGGAATCAGGCAATAGGAACAGAAGTTGTTGCATCCGTCGTGGATTTTTATCAGACTTCTTGTGTGGAATGTGTCGAAGGCTGGTTGGTAGCCGAAAAGGTCTATGTCTAATCCTTCAGGGTCAAGAACTTCTCCTTTGAAGTACTTGTCGATGATGTTGAAAAGAGCATATTTTCTTTCATTATCAATGGCGTAATCTACAGTCTTGTTTTCGAGCAATTCGTTTTTCCTGTGATTTACCATGCATCCTGTCGCTACAATCAAACTATTAGGATGTTCTCTTCTGATCTGATGAAGCGCCTGGCGACATTTCTGGTCGCTTTGGTTTGTGACGGTACAAGTGTTGACGACAAAGACGTCAGCGTCTTCGTTTGTCTCTACTATATCATAACCTGCTTCTTTGAAACGTGATGCCAAAGCATCTGTCTCATAAAGATTTACCCTGCAACCTAATGTCTTAAATGCTATCTTCATTCTGTAACGAGATTACCTTCTATTGATAATGGTGTTGCTGATGTTACCTCGACTTTAACAATCTTACCAATAAGATTTCTGTCGTTAGATTTGAAACGTATCACAATCTTTCCTTCGGTGTAACCTGTCAGGTATGCTTTGTTTCTGTCGAATCCGTTGACGATGACTTTCAATGTCTTGCCTACGAGTCCTTGATTGTAAACCAATGAATGTTTCATCAATTCATCGGTAAGGATATGATAACGTTTCTTCTTTGTTTCTTTCGGAACGTCGTCGGCCCATGTTGATGCTACTGCGCCTGGACGTACGCTGTATTGTGCAATGTAAGCCATGTTGTATTTGAATTCTTCCATGGCTTTTCTTGAGTTTTCAAATTCTTCTTCTGTCTCGCCTGTGAAACCAACGATGATGTCTGTGAAGATTGTCGCTTCTGGGATGACAGTTCTAATTGTATGAATGATATGACGATAGTCGTCGATAGTATGTTTACGGTTCATTCTATCCAACATGGCGTTGTCGCCAGATTGTATTGGAAGGTGAATCTGTTTTGCTAAACATTTATATTGAGAAATGACTTCAATGACCTCGTCGCTCATGTCGCGTGGGTGAGGTGAGGTGAAGTAAACCCAGAATTCTTTGTCCACGCTGTTGCCGTATTCGCCTATTCTGCGTAACAATTCGGCGAAATTGATTTCTTCGCCTTTTTTGTCCAAACCGTATGAGTTGACGTTTTGTCCGAGCAAGGTTATTATTTTGTAATCTTTTTGCACTAACTCTTTAAGTTCGGCCAGGATTTCTTCCGACTTACGTGATACTTCGCGACCTCTTGTGTAAGGAACAGCGCAGTAAGTACAGAATTTGTTACATCCGTTCTGGATTGGGATGAAAGCCTCGAAATCAGAGATATGATCTGGTTCGATAACCCAGAATCTGTCCATATTGGCAGAAGGGTTGATTTTAACTTTAGCCGTTGGCTTTTGAACATTGGCTATAGATAATTGGCTGATAGCTGATGGCTGATAGCTGATAGCTGATGACTGAGGAATAGTTATTCCATATTGACGAATCATGTCTGGAAGTTCAGGCAAGTCGTTCATTGTGAATACCAAATCGAAAAGTTTTAAGAAGCGCTCCCTGTCAGCAGGAAGGATACATCCTGATACGAAAGTGATACAATTTTTTTGTTCTCTTTGTTTGTTCCATTTCTTGATGCGAGTGTAAACCTTGTCGATGCCTTTCTGACGGACGGAGCAGGCGATGATTCCTAATAATGTTGCCTCATCTTCGTTCTCGGTAGGCGTAAATCCCATATTGTGTAAGACTGTTCTAACACGTTCAGTGTCACTTTGGTTCATTTGGCATCCCAATGGAAGCAGGAAGTATTTCATCTATCTTAAAATTTTAATTTGTTAGTCTGCAAAGATAAGAAAAAAAAGACTACAAGACCACAAGACTACAAGACTACAAGCTTTTTTTAAAATTAGGAATTATGAGCTAGAAATTAGGAATGATTTTGAGCCATTGAGCTTGAATTCCTAAAAAAAATCTCAGAACTTTTTGAAATTCTGAGATTTTATGATTGTGTATTTTTACAATCGTGGTTATTTTTTAAACATTTTTTCAGTGATGTCTATGCAATAATATATTTCAGATATTCCCATGAAGTTATCTGTTCTTATTGAATAATCATCAGGGTTGTCGTAATAATGTTTTTGTAATTCTTGGATTGATCCATCTATTTCTCTATAGATTCTTATGTTTCGTAATTTCTCTGTAATGAATGGTCTTGGTGGTAAATCTTCATCTAAGTGGCGGTCTGTCTCGCCTATGTGAATACGGTTTACTTCTTCTGCAGAAATGCATATTAAATCAACTGAATTGTCACTCAGAGTTTTTTCTACATAGATATTATGTGCAGTACTGTTGCTTAAAGAGATAAAGCAATTGAAATAAGAGTCTTTACCGCAACTGGACATAAATATTACGCCCAAAATTACCAATGTTCTAACTAATAATTTTTCATATTTTTGAATTTTAAATTGTTATAGTCGCAAGGATACAAAAAAGACTACAAGACCACAAGACTACAAGTTTTTTTAATTAGTGTGATTTTTTTTGAACCATTGAACCTGAAATCCTGAGTTCCTAATAAACCAATCCGATTATATCGCTTATGATTTTATTGTCGGAAGGGAAGGATGGAACTTCTTTGATGCTGGCTCCTTTTAATAGTTCCATTGCTGCGTTGATGGCGGCTGGTTCCAGACTGTCGGAGGCTATGTTAATGTCTTTTATGACTCCGTTCTCTTCGTCGATGTTGAGGTCGATGTCAACACTGCCCCAATCGAAAGTCTCGCTTTTCTTTGTGCTGAATTCTTTCCATTTGCCGAAGAGATAGTCATCGCTGCCGATGTGCTGGCTGAATCTTAATACTTCTTCTGTTAATAAAGAGTCGAATTCGATGACTTTCGCCTTGTTGTCATAAACTTCTTCAAAGGCTTTGATAAGATGTGGTATTATGTTGTCGGATGTAATGTCTGCTACTTCGGAAAGGTTGATTACTCTGCTTACAACGGATTTCACGCCGTGTTTATGCAGTTTGGCAGGTTTTACTTTAAGGAATTTTTGCAGACGCTCGCCATCGGTTTTTATCAAGATGGTTCCGTGATGTAGTCCTTGATTTTGAGTCTTGGCAAAAGCGTTGCCGGAGAATTTACGTCCTTCGTAAGTGATGTCATTTCTTCCGCTTACTTCTGTCGTTAAGTTGAAATCCAAGAGTGCCTTTTGAATGACTTGCATTTGTTTTTTTACGTTATAGTTTTCTTTATCGGCAACGAAAGAGAAGTTGAGATTTCCGAGGTCGTGATATACAGCGCCACCGCCAGTTCTTCTTCTCGAGACGTGTCCGCCATCATTCATGAGAGCTTCTACTTCACATTCGCTATATGGGTTTTGGTTTGTTCCAATGACAACGGTTTTGCTGTTTTTCCAAAGGAACATTGTAACAGTGTTAGGAAGATAATTGTCAAGTAAGTTACTTTCTACAGCTAAATTGATGTATGGATTATATTGATTTCCAATGATGATTTGTAAGTTGGTTTTTTCTTGTTTCATTATTTCTTTTTTAATGGATGTTCTATGATGTATCCGATATTGACGAACACGCCTGTGTTAGTGTTGCGGTCGTAGTTTCTGAAAATATTAGTTAGTCCTAGGAAGCAATTGAATTCAATGAAAATGTTGTTGAATGAGCTTTGTCCGAGGTCGTTGGTGAAGACTCCTAAAATGAGTCCGAATTCGAATGGATTATATAGGTTTTTTTCGAATTTTCTTACTGTCCATGGCTCGTTGCCAATTTGTGATTTGTCCTTTCCGCCGAGACAGAAGTTGAACGATGGTCCTGCGCCGATGCCGATAAGGTTTTTGTAGTGGTATTTGAACATGACAGGGATGTCGATGTAGTAAAGGGTAGTGGTGTGATATATTTTGTAGTGTTCGTTCTGGTTGTCTTGTATCTTCGAGAATTGTTGTCCTTTTGTGGAGAATTTAAGGTTGGCTATAATGCTTTTGTTTTGGTCTATTTTATATTGTGTTAATCCTCCGATGTTTACGCCTGTTTTGAGTCCTCCGTCATCGCTTTTGGTGGATATGGTATTCATGTTCAGTCCGCCTGTAAAGCCGAACAATAAGTCTTGTGACTTAAGTTCTGGGGTGAAAAAGAAAAACATCAATAGGAAAATTGAAAGAGAAAAAAATCTCTTTTTATGAAGAATGTGTTTTATTGATAAAAATAGATTTACCATAAGCACTAAAAAAGCCACCTGCAAATTGTAAGTGGCTCTGTGATTTTTATTTGTAGTCTCTAGGGGATTTGAACCCCTGTTACCAGGATGAAAACCTGACGTCCTGACCAGACTAGACGAAGAGACCGCCCATTAAATGACCACCTTTTGAAGTAGTGGAGAACTTTGTAGTCTCTAGGGGATTTGAACCCCTGTTACCAGGATGAAAACCTGACGTCCTGACCAGACTAGACCAAGAGACCGCCCTGTTTTGTGATTGCAAAAGTACACAAAATTCTATTCAGTGCAACAAAAAAATAAACTTTTTTTAAAATATTTTTTATTGTTATGATTATTAGATATTTATGTAAAAGAAATAAAGTAGAGAAACGTATATTTCCCTACTTTATTCATATTATTTTAATATTTTTTTATGTGTTTTGAATCTCAAAATATCACAAAATGTAAATTATTCGAATGTAAATGATAATTGGAATGTTTTATTTCTTAGACTTTCGAAGCTGTTTGCATACATGAAATTTTCATTTTTTGCGACATTAAGCAGGCCATAACTCATCTTTAATTCGATTCCGAGTTTGAAATATCCAGTGTAAAAATCAAATCCGGCTCCTATTTCTGCTGCGATATCGTGTCTGTTTACGCTTAAGGATTTTGGTTTGCCGTTGCTGCTGTCGTAGAATTTCTTTTGTGATGCCATGTCAATTTTATAGTTGGCGCCTGCCAAGACATAAGCTGCGGTATTGTAGTTTCTTTTAGATTTGTATTTTATTTGTAGTGGAAACTCGACAAAAGTGGAGTGCGTATTAGATGAAATTGATTTATGGACTTCGTTAATGGTGCCTTCAACGAGGTCTTCTTGCAATGATACTATATTATATGTGATTTTTCTTTCTCCAAAGCTCAATGATGGGATGAAACGTAAATCTAAATATTTAGCTAAACGGAGATTACCTACTATACCTACCGTGAATCCGTGTGTTATATGAGCGTTGATGTCGTAAACCTTAAAAGGTGAGTTAATGAAGACATCATTTGTTCCGATAAGAATGTCGCTTGATGGAAGTTCAGATGGAGAGTGTATGACATTTTGATAATCGTTGACGTAGTTTATTGAGAACAACATCTGATTATATCCCAGGATAAATCCGTAGTGATATAATTCGTTGTCGTAGTTTTGCATGTTTATAGGCTTTTTGTTTTGTGCCTTGAGGATATTGGGCATCATGCATAATATTAAGCAGATGCAGATGATGATTCTGTTAAATGTTTCTTTTTTCATAAACTCAAAACGAGTGAAATGTTATTTTATTATCGATGGTGATGTTTTATTGCTTTCTTCGAATAGTCGTTCTTTATTAATAGGAGCAACGCCGAGTTCTTCGCAGACTATGCCGCCAGCAAGATTGGACAATGCGGCTATGTTGTATGCTTCTTGTTTGCAGACCAAGCACAACATTGCTACGCTTAAAACGGTGTCGCCAGCTCCTGACACGTCGGCTATTTTGCGGAGGTGCGCCGGGATATGATGGCAGATGCCTGTTTCGTAGTCTTTTATCAAAACGCCTCGTTCTGATAATGTTGTCATTATATATCTGCAGTTTAGAATCTCGTGTAAAGAATCGATGGATTTTGTTATGTCGTCGATGCTTTCTTCTTTGGAAGATATTCCTATTCCTTCTCTTAACTCTTTCAAGTTAGGCTTGAAGAATGTGACATTCTTGTATGCCAAGAAGTTCTTTTTCTTAGGGTCGACGCCTACAGGGATATTTCTTTCGTTAGCTAATGAAATGACTTCTTTGATGATATTTTCTGTCAATACGCCTTTGTTATAATCCTGTAGAATTATTCCGTCTATATTTTCATTATTGATGATGTTTTTTATTTCTGTCATCAATAAGTCGTGTTCTTTTTTAGTCAGGTCGAATGTGTCTTCAGTGTCAACTCTCAACATTTGAGCGTTGTTGCTGATGATTCTGACCTTGCGTGTTGTTATTCTTTCATTGCTTTTCACGATCCCTGATGTAGTCATGTTTTGTTCAGACATCAGGTTAAGCAACTCGTTGGATTTGTCATCGTTGCCAATGACGGAACATAATATAGGTTTGGTTCCTAATGATTTAAGGTTCTGTGCAACATTAGCGGCTCCGCCCAAACGGGAGAATGTTTCTGTGACAGAAACGATAGGCACTGGAGCTTCTGGGGAAATTCTTTCAACTTTACCTTTCATGTAAACGTCGAGCATTACGTCGCCGACAATCATGATTTTCTGTTCGTTGAATGAATCGAATAATTCTTTCATTTTTTGGAGTCTATAAGTCAACAAGACTACAAGTCAACAAGTTGTGCAACTTGTAGTCCTGTAGTCTTGTAGTCTTGTGGTCTTATTTAAGTTTGCTTAAAGCTTCTTTGATTCTTGCTGCTGCATCGCGGAGTTTGTCTTCTGATGTAGCGTAAGAGAGACGGATACATTCGTCGTTACCGAAAGCTGCGCCACCAACGCAAGCTACGTGAGCTTTGTCTAACAAGTACAAGCAGAGGTCGTCGCTGTTGTTGATTGTTGTTTCGCCGTCAGTTTTGCCGAAGAATGATTTGATTTCTGGGAACATATAGAATGCACCAGCTGGTTTGCTTAATTTAATGCCAGGGATTTCGCTTAAGAGTTCGAAGAACATGTCGCGGCGGTTTCTGAAAGCCTTGAGCATAGTTTGGATTTCTTCTGAGTTTTCAGGAGACATCTTCATAGCTTCTAATGAAGCAGCTTGAGCGATTGTACAGATACCTGATGTGTATTGGCCTTGGATTTTGTTGCATGCTGAAACGATAGCTTTAGGAGCAGCGATGTAACCGATTCTCCAACCTGTCATAGCGTAACCTTTAGCAACACCGTTGATGATGACGAGTCTGTCTTTTAATTCTGTGAATTGACCCATACTTTCGTGTTTTTGTTCGTATTGGATGAATTCATAGATTTCGTCTGACAAGATGATGATTTGTGGGTGTTTTTTGAATACTTCAGCTAAAGAAGCTAATTCAGCTTTTGTGTAAACAGAACCTGATGGGTTACATGGAGTGCTGAAGATGAATGCTTTAGTTTTTGGAGTGATAGCTGCTTCTAATTGTTCAGCTGTGATTTTGAAGTTTTGTTCAGCTGTTGTGTTGATGAAAACAGGAGTACCATCAGCTAATTTAACCATTTCAGGATATGAAACCCAGAAAGGAGCAGGGATGATAACTTCGTCGCCTTTGTCAACGATAGCCATGAATACGTTTGTGATAGCTTGTTTTGCACCGTTTGAAACGATGATGTCAGCATCTGTATAGTCGAGGCCATTGTCGCGTTTTAATTTTTCAGCGATAGCTTTGCGCAATGCTGGTGTTCCAGGAACTGGAGGATAGTGTGTGTCATTATTGTTGATTGCATCGATACCTGCTTGTTTTGCTGCAACTGGTGTGTTGAAGTCAGGTTCGCCAATGCTTAATGAAATAACGTCGATACCTTGAGCTTTTAATTCACGGCTTAATTGAGTCATTTTTAATGTAGCTGATTCAGCCATGTTGTTGACTCTTTGTGACAAAATGATGTTTTCCATTTGTGTTTTTATTTAAGATTTATATTAAAAAACTATTTATTTTCGAGTCACAAAATTAGTATTTTTTTACAACAAAAGCACGTATTATTTTTTTTATTTAATAAAATGTTTTTACTTATATTTGCATAAAAATTTTCATATGGAAAGTAATATGATATTAAATATAGTCTTAATCGTTATCTTGTTGGTGTTAGGCTATTTTACGTTTATTCATGGACGTAAATCGAACTCGCAGGAGCAGCAGGCCTCTAATGTCGGCAATGATGACGAAAGCTTGAAAGTCGTTTCATATAAACAGATTGTTCCGTTGAAAATACAGGCATTCGAGCGACTTATCCTATATTTAGAAAGAATACAGTTTCCGGTTTTGGTAAAACGCGTTTTTCATCCTGTTATCTCAAAAAATGATTTTCAGTTCTCGCTTTTACAGAATGTTCAGGATGAATATGAACATAATTTAGCTCAACGTCTTTATGTATCTGAAACGACATGGCAACTTATTGTCCTGGCTAGGGAAGAAGTGCTGCAAAATGTGAATGCGGTCTTCAGCAGCAACCCTGATGCCGATGTCGCTACAATAGCTCAGAAGCTGGCTTCGCTTCAAAATCAGATAGCTGAAGATGCAGTGAGATGCATTAAAAATGAATTTAACTCTTTATAGAGAAAAACAATTATGGAATTTTCTGCAATACAAATAGCAACATTTCTTTCAGGAACTGTTGAAGGTGATCCTGAGGTGAAAGTTTACAATGTGGCAAAAATAGAAGAGGGCGCTCCTGGTATGTTGAGCTTCCTCGCTAACCCAAAATATTCTCAGTATCTTTATACAACACAATCGTCGATTGTTCTTATCAACAACGATTTCGAACTCCAAGACAAAGTGTCGGCAACTCTTATCCGTGTGCCTGATGCTTACGCTGCCTTCGCTCAGCTGCTCGGTCTCTACCAGCAGTTTATGCAGTCAAAAAGTGGCGTCTCTTCTCTGGCGTTTATCTCAAAAGACGCATCATACGGAGAAGACGTATATATAGGTGAGTTCGCTTTCGTAGGCGAAAGAGCTAAGATAGGAAACAGAGTGAAGATTTATCCTCAGGTATATATCGGCGACGACGTCGTCATAGGTGATGATACTGTTATTTACGCCGGCGCAAAACTTTATGCGCAGACAGTTGTTGGTAATTCGTGTATCTTGCATTCCGGCTGCGTGATAGGTGCCGATGGATTCGGATTCGCTCCTCAGGAAGACGGTTCTTATAACAAGATTCCTCAAATAGGTAATGTGGTACTTGGCAATAATGTTGAAATAGGTGCTAACACCTGCGTCGACTGCGCAACAATGGGGTCTACCAAGATACAAGATGGAGTCAAACTTGACAATCTTATCCAGATAGCTCATAATGTGGAAGTGGGCAAGAATACTGCAGTAGCAGCCCAGACTGGTGTGAGCGGTTCTACAAAGATTGGTGCTAACTGCGTGATAGCAGGACAGGTAGGAATGGTGGGTCATATCCATATCGCCGATAGAACAAAGATTGGCGCACAGTCGGGAATTCTCGGTAACGTCAAAAAGGAAGGCGAAGAACTTATGGGCTCTCCTGCAATGAATCTGCGCGACTATCTGAGAATGTCGGTATATACAAAAAACATCGAGAAACTCGTGAAACGTGTTGAGGAACTCGAGAAAAAATTAAATGAAAAGCAATGAAACAAAAGACTATAAAACAAGATGTCAGCCTCAGCGGAACAGGTCTTCATACCGGACAGAAAGGTACGTTGACATTTCATCCTGCTGAAGTTAATCATGGCATAAAATTCAGAAGAATAGATATTGAAGGCTGCCCAGTCGTTGAGGCTAAGGTGGAGAACGTGGTGGATACTTCGCGTGGAACTACCATCGCTCAAAACGGAGTGCGCGTCTATACTGTTGAACATATACTCGCTTCGTTGAGAGGCGCCGATGTCGATAATGTATTGATTGACATCGATTGCGAAGAGCCTCCAATTCAAGACGGCAGCGCTCGATATATGCTCGAAGCTCTTAAATCGGCTGGTATAGTGGAACAGGAAGCTAAACGTGAATACCTAAGACTTAAGAAAAAAGTGACTTACTTCCATCCTAAAATAGGTTGCGAGATAATAATAACACCTGCCGATGACTTCAGAATGGAAGTGAGCGTCGATTATAACTCTCAGGTTCTCAAACCTCAGACTGCTGTGCTTAAGAAAATGTCTGACTTCGAGAGAGAAATAGCCCCATGCCGTACTTTCGTCTTCTTCCAAGAACTGGAGATGTTGCTGAACCATAATCTTATCAAAGGCGGTGACTTGTCAACAGCCATCGTTTTTGTTGAGGATGTTGTACAAGCAGGCGAACTTCAACGTGTTGCGAAACTTTTTAATATGGAGTCTGTCGGTATCCATCAAGGCGGTATCTTGAATAATACAACTCTTCATTTCGAAAACGAACCTGCTCGCCATAAACTTCTAGATTTAATTGGAGATATGGCTTTGTTAGGAAAACCAATCCTCGGTCATGTCAAGGCATTCAAACCTGGACATCTCGCTAATACGGAATTCGTCAAATTGATAATAGAGAATCTGGAATAATGACAGAAAGACGCAAAGTCTCAGAGTCACAAAGTCACAATGAAAAAGAGCTGCTGTTAATCAAACGGCAGCTCTTTTTGTATATAGAATATTTTTTATTTGCTGAATCTGTATCCTACTGAAAAAGTCAATGTGTTTTGTCTAATTATATTGTTATTTGGATAAATTTTATCAGTAGTAACTATGCCGTCATAGAATACCTTTGTAAGTCCCAAATTATATCCGAGGTCTATTGTGAATCTATAGATGTCTGCGCCAAGACTAAAGGCAGCAGCGAGGTTGGCAAAATTGTAATCCCAATATATGTAGGAAACACGCATGTTGTCATCAAATAATTGCTCTCCTGGAGCAATATGGCAACCGCTTGGTATAAGATTATCAGCATATTTGTCAAAATTTAAATTAACGACAGGACCAATGTTGACTCTCATATTGAAATTGTCTCGATTGATGAATTGATATCCAAAATATACTGGTATAGAAAATGAATGGTTTTTCAAAATCGTAACCGGTCCAAGGCATTGCCAAGCGTCAATTGCTATGTAGTTGTAGATTAACTCAGGTTGGATTATAAATTTGTCGAACATAAGTCTGCCGTATGCGCCTAATGTTATGTCGCTTATGTCTTTAAAATCGGCTATGAAAGGGTCACTGACGGTGAGGTCGCGGATGTAGTAATTTGATTTATAACCAATTTTTGGGCCGAAAGAGAAATCAGTCTGAGCATTTAATGTTATTGAAAACATAATGCAAATGATAAGTAATAGTTTTTTCATGATTGTTGATTTTTATGCAGTTACAACGTATATGTGATTGCTTTATTGTGCTTAGCAAAAAAAAGGCTAAAGAACAACAACTTTAGCCTTTATTTATATAATCTCGATAAAAATCTTCCGACGCTTTCGTATCCGTATTTTTCTATGACGCTGTTTCTTAAATAATTTGCATCGTAATTTTTATGTGTCTCAATCATTTTTATCATTGCTTCAGCAAGTGCTTCTTTGTTTCTTGGCTCGACTAAAATACCTTTGGTGTCGTCAATCATTTCCTTTATGCCGCCGACATTAGTGCTTACTACTGGCAATCCTGAGGCTAATGCTTCAAGAATTACTACCGGCATATTTTCATAATTACTGGATAAAACCAGAAAATCTCCTGATGAGAGTTCGTCGGCTAATGCTTGTTCTTGCAACAAACCAGTAAATGATACCTTATTAATTAATTGCAATTCTTTGGCTTTTTCTTTCATCAAATCCAAATCCATTCCTTCGCCGATGAACGTACATTGAAAGTCGATGCCTTTGTCGTCAATAATCTTCAATGATTTCAAAAGTCCGCTTATGTTTTTGGATTTATCTTCAAAACAGCTGATATGAATTATCTTGCATGGATTGTTGTTCCTTTTGCTGATATGAAACATGTCGAGATTCACGACATTAGGAAGCACGACGTAATTGTCGTTTTTCAATCCGTGATTCTTCATCGCGATGGCAAGATTCTCTGTCACAGTGGTGACGGTCTCTGCATTACGGACTACAATCTTAGTAAATAATTTTCTCAAGAATCCGCCGAAGTCGTTGCCTGGCAAATACCTCGACCAATGTTCTGTAATTATATAAGGTGTCTTATGAAGTTTCTTCTGAATCCAAGCGATGACTCCCAATCGTGTCAATATATGAACGTGAATCATATCTGTCTTTCCGCATAACTTCAACGCCTTCATATTGGCACGATAGAAACGAATCAAAGATAAGATTTTGTTTTCTGGCTTCTTATAATAAACACGAATCGTATCGACATTATTCTCGTTAGTCCTTACGATTTCGAATTTATTAGCTTGTAGTCTTTCACAAGCATGACAATAAACAACAGTAATATCGTTGAACAAAGCTGCGGCTTCGGCATGGCGTTGCACGAACAGACCGAACATCGGGTCGTAGCGATGCGGATACCAGCGTGCCAAAAAGACTATGTGTTTTCTCTCTTTATTCATGACGATATTGTTTTATTATTTCTAAAGAATTGTTAACTCTTTCTTCATCGTCGCCTCTCACTATTCCGAAAGGAACGTTCATCTTTGTTAATGTTTTTTTATAAATCTCGAAAAGTTCCTTGCGTTCTTCGATATTAGGATTTTCTCTCAAAGGGTCGTAAACCCAAGGCAAGTCGATGTCGCAGAGAAGATAAAGGTCGAAGTCTTGCTGCTTTAATATTTCGTCTATTGTCTCGTTTGAATGTTTGAAGACATATTCAACCCAGATTTTGCATACTATTGTTTCGGTGTCGGCGATGAGAATCTCAGGATTTTTTTTCTCTTCTTCCAAAATGAGATTGTATTGTCCTTTTGCAATCTCAACGACGTCGTTTTCTGTATATTGACCTTCGAAGTTTTCGAGATATGTCCTTGAATATTCAGGGATGTAATCGATGTTGAAATGCTTTGCTAATTTCTCTGCAAGCGTTGATTTTCCCGTTGACTCTGGTCCGGTGATGGCAATCTTAAACATTTTTCTTCGCCTCCTTATTCCAGTTGATGTAACCCATTATTGCCAAGATTGTATATGCAACATATTGTACACTTGTAAGATATAATCCATTGTAAATACAAAGAGGAATCAGGATGATGTCGGCTGCCAAATAAAATATCCAGTTTTCTACTTTCTTTATAGAAGTGAGCCACATTGCAATCAGACCTAAAACGCTGGTGAAGTAATCAAACCTTACGGAGAGACTTTTAGGTACAAAAATCGATATGGCGAATAATGACAATAATAAAATTGTACTAACTATTACAGATTCTTTCTTGTTTAAAGTAGTTACTTTTAATTCTTCTTCCGACTTTAGACTTTCGTCATTAGACTTTTGTCTTTTCCAGTTCCACCAACCGAATACGCTTATTGCAAAATAAAGAAAATTGATTACGGCATTGGCAAACAATCCGTTTTTTATGAAAATGAATACATATAATAAAACGCTGATTATTCCGATAGGAAAAACCAAGACGTTGATTTTCTTGGAATACCAGACGCTGAGCAAACCGGTTGCAACAGCGATAATCTCTATAATCAATTCATAATTCATAAATTCTAAAGACGCTACATTTCTAACTAATCAGACGTGTCAATGAGTGTTTATTTTCATGGAGTCATTGACGCGTCTCTACATAATTCCTAACTCCTAATTCCTAACTAATCAGACGTGTCAATGAGTGTTCATTTTCATTGGAATCATTGACGCGTCTCTACATAATTCCTAACTCCTAATTGGTTAATATTGTAAATCAATATATTGATATTTTTATGGTACAAATACGGCGCAGTTTGATGACGACGATTTGACGGGAAATAACGAGCAAATATAAGGATTTTTATTGTCGCTATCGTGATAAAAATAAATTTACATAATATATGATAAATTGAATCAAAGCTAGCATCATCATATACTAGGCAATATGATAGCATATAAACTATTGGTATTACCTTCTATACTTATTTATTCTGTTCCTGCTTATATATTTTTCCGCTTCTGCTTCGATTTCTGCGTTGGTCTTTATTCTGCCTGATTTCAACCATTCATCTATTTCTGATTTTAAAAAATATAGTCTATTACCTTTTTTATAGTGTGGTATGAGACGTTGACTTGTCCATCCATAGATGGTGCTTATATTTGGTTTATCTGGAAGATAGTCATGTAATTCATGTAGGTTCATCCAACGCTCTGATTCTTGCACTTTTAGATTGTTGATATTGCTAATATTATTGATATTACTGTTAGCAATATTAATATTGATTTCCTTGACTAATTCTTTAAATTCTCTTACTTCTTTGATTAGCATTGCCACAGCTTGTGGTAAATCGTTAAATGTAATTGTCTCTAAATCTTGTTTCATTACTTCTGAAGTTTTATTTATATGTTACAAATGTAGGAAAATAAAAATAGCGTGCAACTCTTTGGTTACACGCTATCTGCTTGAGATTTCACCTGATGGTTACTCTATCGTCATGCTGCCGACATAGTCTGAGTCTGAGACGAGTGTTCCGTCCTCTGAGACAAATGCCAAGTAGATGTGAACAGTGTCTCCTACCCAGTCTGAAGGGTATCTGAGGCTTGCGCCTTCATCACCTCTGCATGCTGAACTGATGTCGTAGACTGCTTCTTGCTTGTTGGCGTTGTATGCCAAGACCATTGCGAAGTCGGTGTCTAATGCGTTTGCTGTTCCGCTGTTGTCTTGCCAGGAGACTGCAATCTCGTTGTCGTTGTTCAACTTCTGGATGTTCAAAGGTTTTGCAAGACTTCCTCTTGAAACCATTGCTTGTGTGTAGTCAATGGTGAAGCTTGGGTAGGTGCCTTTGATGACGTTCTTTAATGTGTAAGACATTGCGGCATTGAAAGCTGATTGTCTGTGTGCATAGGTTTTGAAACCTATCTGAATGAATGACTGGATTGGTCTGATGAAGGACAGTGCAAGCGAGAACTTGTCACGTTGTGCGACTTGCTTTGCTGTGCGAGGGTTCTTGACGTTTTGTGCTTGTCCTCTCATGTAGCTGATGCCTTTCCAGCTTGAACCGACTACGGTTCCGACTTTACCGGAGAAACCTCCGAGAATACCTTGTTTAATTGTACCCATTTTGTAAAAGTTTTTAGTTTGACAATAATTTGATTAGTGGACTTGGTATGGAGCAGGTACGGAGAAGGTATTGTCCGTGTATGCTCAACCTTATCACAGAAACAAAGGTAATATATATGTAAGTCGTTGTATTATATCGTGTTTTAAGTGCTTTTGATTGCTTTGTTTTGCGTTTAGTGTTATCCACGTATCTCACGAATCAACACGTATTATTTCATAATTTTTCATCCGAATGAAAATCGGCAAGAAACAGAAAGCGGATTGGGTTTAGGAATAATCTATATTCAAAGATGAAGATTTCATTACTTCTTCCCTTCTATAATTATTTTTTTCGACAGAAGAAAAACCGAAGAAAAGAAATGAAAAGGAATGCTCATCAAGGCTAACGGAGTTGAGGGCCGTTTGTCAAGGTTTGCGCTGAAAATACTCTTTTTGCGGAGCGACAGCGGAGTCAAAAAGGAAGATTTTCAGATGCAACCCGCAGGGCTTGACCTTTACAAACAACTGAAACGGAGTTATCTTTGCATTTCATTTTTATTTCTTTTGACGGATAAAATATGTCAACAGTCAACGGACTACAGTCAACAGATTTTGAGGATGAGTCTCCACATATCTCGGGTATCTGCACGTATTTTTGGTCAAAAGTCAACGTTCTTTGGTTATATATTTTACGGATTTATAGTCGTCGATATTATGATAAAATCCTCAATTTCCTCAATACCCTCAGGTGGGGTTTCTGAGGTTTTAGAGGTTTCTCGTGAGTCGGTCGATGGTTTGTTAAATAAATTGCGGTTTATCTAAAGTAGATGAAAATAGATAATATACCTTTGGTCGGGATTTTGTTTTTAGCAGATTTTTTAGTTTAGGGTCGAAACACCTCTTTCCCCAGCGTGAGGGAAAGCAGCCTTGAGCAACGAGGCGGTGGGAAAGCAGCGTAGCGATAGCGAAGTGCTTTCCCTGCCGCCGAAGTGTAAGGCGAAGCCGTTGCGAGTGGAGCGAGGGTGGCTGACAGGGAGTGCGGAGTGTAGCGAAGCGTAATGAGCACGGTGGCAGCCTCAGGAGTGCTGGCGGAGTTTTTGCGTGGAGTGAAGTTTCTTTTGCGGGGTCTGAGGAGGGCTTGTCTGAACGAATGAATGTAGTGGAGCTTAATGGAACGTAGAGGAATGGGCGGAACGTAATGTAATGAGTGAAAGGCAAGCTCTCCTTTGGGTTGAAGATATGTGGCTGCTGAGCGGAATGAGGAACGAAAGAAGCGAATGCTGCCACACCTATGAAATGAGGGCGGGAGCAAAAGAAACGTAACGTAACAAAGCAAAAACTATGACAGCACGACACCCTCGCGACCCGCAGGCGAGCCTAACAATAAGCGGCGGTTGCACCCAATGTAATAATATTGAGCGATAGCGAAACCTTAAAGGGTTTCACGGTGTGCAACGGCGGCAGCGGCTCAGCATAGCTTCAGCGGAGCTGAGCTCTGCGTTCGCCTTGCACGCCGTTTGGGGGCAAGAGTAGCCGCGGGTGACGACTGAGCGAACGCTTGGAAGAAAAAACGAGCTGGCACGCCCTTAGCGAGCACCAAACGTAGCGATAGCGGAGTGAGAGGAGCGCAGCAAGGTGTGTGACAGCGGTGCTTGCAAGGGTGGCGTAGCTTTGCGGAGCCACTTGTCTTGCCCTTGCTAGCACGTTTTTTTCTGCCTAAGTGAGCGATGGAGGAACACCTATTTCCCTGCGCTGGGGAAAGAGGTGACGTTTTTGTTTAAGAAGAAATACCTCCACGTATCTCACGGATTTACACGTATCTTTTTGTCCACGAATTGACACGAATTTATACGAATCTATTTTATGGTATAGTACTATATTTTTGTCCTATTTATTAAGCAAAAAACGGGACTTTTCATTATATTTAACATAACAAACACTTGAACTTTCTTGTTTGTAATAGTTATTTCTTTAAAAATTCCTTTAGTGTTATTGTTTTAATTCCTAATCCTTTTGCTTTTATTTGCAAGCCGTTATCCGATGTTAGCAATATTGGATTTTCATTTTTGAATTTTAAGGCAACTGTTAATATGTTGTTATCAGGAGATTTTTTATCAAAGTCATCGGGCAGCAAATCCAAGTTTGATAATTCCATCGAAACATTATCATGGTCCATAGCTTTATTTATCAATCTAAGAGCAAGCTCTACATTCTGCTTTTCTTCATTATTAAGCTTGATTTTTAATTTATCCAATTCATCAATAACTTTTGCAGACATTACCACCTTGTACTTTGAGTCAATTTTTGAAATAATACCAGGACAATTGACAAAAACATTAGTATCAATAATATAGAAGTTTTCTTTTGTATCTGATTTTACTGCTTTTTGTTTTGGCGTTTCAAATTGAGACAAGTCAATTTTATCTATAATTTTTATATTAAAATTACCAGACCCAGATATGGTCGTTTCGTTAATTAAACCACTATCTTCTTGTGCTTTATTATATGGATCTGTTTTATTTTCCATTTCCCCATCTCTAATAGTTTTGCACATTTCAATAAATTTAATAACCTTCGATGGAATTGTATGGAATTGTTTTAATGGTATATCTGATATTATTAAAGTGGTACTCCTTGAACGGCTTGTAGCAACATTGAAACGTCGTTCATCTAAAGCAAATCCTGGATTTCGACCAGGAATGTATAAGATTGCATAATCTACAGTCATACCTTGTATTCTATCAATCGTTTCAATAGTAATATCATCTATAGATGAGTCTGTCAAAAAACTCTTCTGCAACTGTTTTACTGTATCATTAAATGGAGAAATAATTGCTAAAGATCGTTTAGGGTAATTACTGCTAAATGCATTTATCACTTGACCTACTATATTCAAACCGGTTTCAGAAACAACACCATTAGTGAAATCTTGAGTATAATAATAAATAACGCCACCATCTGATGGAAAAAGACTATAGTCACACAAACCAAAATCTACCGCTTTCTTCTGAACAGATTTAAATCTATTACTATAGAATATACCTGTAAGTGCAGCACTTGCTTTAGTAAGACGGAAAGTAGTAATTATTCGATATGATTTTACATCCGTACCTAATGCATAAGTTTTTAGACCTTCAATCTGAGTATTGGCATTCCAGGCATTATACACACCTTTTGTTGGATTGCTAACGATAGGCGGAAGCTGCATTGGGTCACCAACTATAAGGCATTTTTGTCCTAACTTTTTGAATGCCAATATAGATGCAAGGAAAGCTTGAGATGCCTCTTCTATAATTACCAAATCATATGACGGCAAACCATCATTGCAAAGATTCTCTTTATTATATACTTGAGACAAAACATAATTTGTTGAACAGAATAGTTCCCCATTCGGAATAACGAAGCCTTTCTTGATAGGTTTCAAACCAGGAACGGTTCTTCTTTCATCTGCAGAAAGATTTGATTTGGAAATTTTCCCATCCTTAAGGAATTGCATAAGAGGTGGCTGTTGAATAAGTTCAATAAGTCCCTTGTTTGCCATGGTTGTAACGCAGACACTCTTATTATTAGCAAGGTATGTTGCTATAATATGAGCAATAGTATAACTTTTGCCAGTTCCAGGAGGACCTTGGAGGATACAACAATTTTCTTCTTCTAATGTTTGAAGAATCTTTTCAGGAATAAAAGTCTCATTCTCTGGATTGTATTCCAACTCTTCCGGTTGCCAATCCTCATAATTGATTTTTGGTTCAATCATTTGCTCTGGCAGATTGTGATATACCTCTAAAAAATTCACCAGATTGTTGAAATAATCCACTGGAGGGAAAGGCGAAAATACAATCACGGACAAAGATTTTCCCGCTTCAGTTGACTTTTTAAATAAATCATATAAGGATGTGCTTAATCCAGTACATCCGACATAATCGTAGTGTGCATCGCCTTTCTTTGTATAGTAAAGAGGCAACAAGTCAGAAGTGTTGGAATGATACTGTATATTTTGACAGAATTCAAAGAATGAGCAATCCCATGAAGTGATATTTGTCCCCAGTTCTGCCATTGCATCTTTCTTGATTGCCATAACTGATTTTTGCACTTTCAAACGAGGTGCCTTATCCTTTGGAAATTTAAGAACTACATGTCCAAGGTTGTCATTTATATGGTCAACATATCCAACAATAATTTCTTCTTTGCTGAATAGTTGTTTCATTGAAGCTTTAATGATGGTCTTCTGTTCCATCTCTGCTTCACGAACTTGATCCGAGAAGAAATACTGATAGTTCTGTATTTTTTTATTAATACTCATTTTCATTTTCCTCCGTTTCGTTTATTTCACTATTAGCAGGCAATTGAGCAAAAAGAGAATTATACTTTTCATTAGAATTTATCCTAATGAGTGTATATGCAGTTCCCTTAACCCCATCAAGTACTCCAGAATAAAGTTCTTCAACAACGTCAGCCTTCTCTTCTCCTGTGAGTTTGATAAGAATATCATCTTCGCCAATCCATTTAAGGATATCTTCTTTTGAGTTAAAGTACATAAACTCATTTGACTTTGCTCCAAGGTAAACACACACTACACATCTATCGTCGGCAATCTTATTCCATATTTTAGGTGATAGATACATAATACCGCCTGCAGCACTACATTTGTGAATATATTTCCCGCCATGGGTAGTATGCTCGTCTTTCATATGAGCATTGCGCACAAAGTCTTCCTTACTCTCGTCTGGTACCATTCCTCTCTTAACAAGATTATTGTACAATCTTAGTTGTGCCAAGTAATTTTGGTCAGCAATTTGTTCAGAAGAAAGATCCTCTCCAAGAATTCTGTTAATCTCATCGATTTCAGATGTTGTAGGTTCTAGCACTTCAAGGACTCTTGTCACTCCACGAGAACCAAAATTTCTCACATCTTCAGGTGAGAATGGCTTAGGTGCTTGTGAATTGTAGCTTCTACTTGAACCTTCCCATCCTTTCATGTCATTGTAGGCAGTTACGCCTTCACCTGCCTTTATCGGGTTAGTATTTATCGGAGATTTTCTTTCATGTTTTTCTCTTGTTGTTGGGTAATCATGAGCATACCCCTTGTCTGAGCGTTGTCTTCTTAATTCCACATCTTCAACATTATCATCATATTGTTGTGGAATATCTGACAAAGGAACTGAAGAATTTGGATTTGTTGACTGGCCATAGTTTACAGGAAGTTCTGATACATCTGAATCAGTTGTATCGTCAATCTCATCAGGTGTTAGTTCTTCTTCAATATAATCTTCATTTTCAGTATCGGTTGTAGTAAAAGTAGGGCGATAAGTTACTGATGTTTCATCGTCATCTTCCTCTGCTTCGTTACCATTCAATTCTCTTTTTATACCTGGAATAAGTTCATCTAATGCATTTTTAAAAGCATCATCTAACATAAGCATATTCTGTTCACGAATGAGTTCTAAAGCATTTTCGCGACTATCCATGATATCTTCAATCATCTCTTGAGGAATATCATCTTTGTTAATTCCAATGAACTCTGTAAAATCCTTAACAAACAATGTATATACACGTTTACCATCAAGCGAATTAACAAAGTAGAAATCATTAGAACCAGTCTCGTGATAGAATTTCCTTAATGACTGATTTATGGATTCATCCTCTTTGTATGTAATCATGATAGATTCGCATCTATGTAGCACCAAAGTGTTAATTCTTTCAACAAACCCATTATACAAATCCTGCCACCCTTCAGCATCAATCATACCAGCAATAACAAGTGCAAATAATTTTAAATCATTATTTTTTTGAGTAAAAACAGTATCGCCGAGAGGCGTCATCTTTAAGTCACTTAAAGAAATAGTCTTTATGCCCAATATGTTGCAAGCACTCTTGAAATGATCAATACTAGCAGGGAAATAAGCCTTGTTTATAATTCTTGAATTCTGACCGAAATACTGTTCCAAACTTTTTTCTTCATAATTGAGAGCATATAAATCCTTAATATGAACCTGTTCATTTCTGTTGTTATACCATAATGCATGTTCGTCTTCACGATACTCATTAATTTTATTATCGTAAGCACTATCATAATCATCAACCAGCCATTTAAGTAACTGGATTCTTTTTTCTTGTCCAGATATGTTAACAAGTGCATATAATGCATCAAGAAAATCTAGAGATTCTTTGAATGGCAGTTTACTGAAAACAGTTGTACCATCTGGAAATTTAATTTCAGGAATATCTTTATGTGGAGTCTTGTTTTCCCAATCCTCTATATATTTCACATATTTACACACATCATTACCATAATACAAATCTTTTGGAGATTTCATAAAGTCTTTTGTAGGAATACAGTCAATATCATCAAATAGATTATCTGAGAGAAATTCTTTAATTCTTGATATTGCAGCCTCTTTCTTAACCAAATATTCATTCCAAAAATAGATTGCACAAGTTCGATTTTCTAGGAGACACAAGTCTTCCTTCTGAATATCGTAATGAACTTTCAAGGCACGGAATAAACGTCCAGGATATTCAGCGCACTTTAGCTTATATAAATCACTAACGTACTCAAGAGAAGTTATGCCACATTTCTCAAAATTAAAGAAAGGATTATAGACAGAACCCATAGTTAAACTTGCAGGTTCACAAAATTTATTTTCTCTGTTTAATAGATAAATATTTTCGATGTGTTCTATTTCCTTCAAACTATCTTTGTCGGTATTTCTAATTATAGACAATTCATCAATAAATTTGTAATGGAAATCCCTTACTAATTCACAATCATCATCTTGCATTTCCAAATAGCAATCGACTTTTCGTTGTTGCCATTCGCTAAGTGTTTCTATACAATCACCATTGATTTCACTTAATATATCTTTGATTAATTTTCGTTGTTCTGGTGTATCAAAAGAAATCTGATTAGGCAATTTAATATATGGGAATGGTTCATCCTTTTCGCAATAAATATATATAGTCTCATCTAAATTATAGAACTCTCCATCATGTGCTTTCACACGCAAATTTGTTAATTTGGATATTAGTTCTCCTTCGTAATGTTCATCGAGTTTTGAACGATATTTAGCAAGAGTTCCAGGAAGTTTTTCATCATCTGTTTCATTTAACCTATTATCTATTGTGTCAATGAGAATATCTACCATTTCGAATCGCATACCAAGTTTAACCCAGAATTTTTTCCAATTTTCGATATTATCATTTTCTTCAATATATTCGGCACTGACAAATGATGCTTCTGGATGATAGTTTTTAACGATAGTTTCTATTCCTCCTTCTTCAATATAATTATCTGATAGATATATTATCTCATCAGAGCCTATAAATTCGTCTGTATTAAGATATATTGGTAAAACAGGAAGTTTTTTTAATGTTGAATCTTCAAGTTGACATCCTCTCACCCATCTCCAGAATTTGATATTGTTATCTTTATCTTCAATAGTTTCATAGAATGTATCTGAGTTCTCATTTAACCATTTGAAAAAGTCTAAAACTGTAAATAGTTCGTTGCCTAAATGTTTTTTCCAATAATCTTCATTATCTTCAATGTGATAATCAGGGTCAATAATATCCAAATCAGCAAACTCTACAAGTCCCATTGCAGACAGTTCGCGTGCACTTTTACTCAAAATCTTATGTCCTTCAGAACATTCACAACAATCATCACTACCATATAGATACACTTTAGCTTTTTTCATTACCTCTTTCTGTTGATCAGTCAAGCTTCTTAGACGCTCAACAACAAAAGAATGAAATGCGATACTTGATTCTTTTGAATCTATTGTTTCGTTGATATTCTCCAACTCTTCAAAGATAACATCGTCAAAGAATTCATTGAAGTTATAATTTTTTGCTTTGATAGCAATAATTGCTTTTGATTCCCCATACTTTTTAGTACACATATTAACGGTATTGATTGGGAACCAATTTGAGTCTAATATATCCTTCAATTCCTCATTGTATGCATATACGTATGAAGAATCAGAAGCTATGTCGAATAAGCTATCGTCATCTGAATCTCCCAATAAAACAATAGATGAAAACGCTTCGGCATCTTTTTCTTCTTCAAAAATAAGTTTATAATTATCATCAAGATAGGAAACAAAATCCAGGTTCTTGTTTCCGTCAGAGTCATTACATCCACTTGTATTGTCAATAATATCAGTTATTTTATTTTTGACTATATCCTTATAAAATCTTGAGGCATCTAACTCCTCAATATAGAATGTCTTTTTCAAGAATGCTTTAACCTTCTCTTGATCATTGTCAATTTTTAGATAATCAGAGTCAAGACAATACATCCAATCATAGTAGACCCATTCCTTCTTTGAATATTTATCAAAGTATTCTGAAGGAAAATATATATGCTCTTCTGATAAAACAAATGAATTATCTCCAACGCAGTCTGCTGAATTTAGAGCATATTCCTTTAACGAACCTGTACCAAACAAAGATTCATGTTCATAACAGAATCTTACAAATGATTTGCTTGCACTATGGTCATCTTGTTGGGATGCATTGATTTCTTCCTGAAAAACATCTGACAATATGATGTCATTTACAATTACATCGTCAGAATAATCAAGAACACCAGCATTTTCTTTAAAATATTCCAAAGTTGCTTCATCGTAGTTTGGCGAAACAAAAGCAAATGTTATTTGTGTTAACCACGAAGCTGCGCATGTTGCTTTTCCTTCTTCCGAAGAGATAAAAATAAATTTATCATTAAAATCTTCTACGACCTCTGCAATAGATTCATCATTGAAGAATGGCAAATCCTTAAGTTCATTAGGAATAATATTATTCTTGGCAAGATAGCTGTAGAAGTGGAATGATGTATCCCAATTTTCCAATGCTTTTGTAGTCTCATTCCAATTCTCATTTAATAGAGTCTCATTGATGAAATTATCCCCATCAAACTCTGCAAATCGTCCATTTATAATATTATCCCAGTCTTCGTTGTTTTGAAAATATTCACGAGTATTTAGTGACAAGTAGCTTATATGATTGCTAAATGCCGATAAATCTTTCAATTCTTCGTCTATGTTATAACACAAGTCTTCAGACGAATATAATTCACCACATTCATTCTCAATGAATATTTCTTCGTTGATAAAATCTCCCAAATAACCTTTTTCTAATAAAAAGTTTAAGAACCTATTGTTGTTATCTTGGTTCATAAGCCATTTTTGGAAAGCAGGCTTACCAACCATATTATGCAAACCTTCTAAATCAAAAATATTATCTTCCGCATCAAATTTACGCAAATATAGTTCAGCAAATGACTTAAAAGCTTTTGAATCACGCAACTCAAAAGCCGGAAGACTTTTAATGGAATTATCCGAGAATTTTAGAAAATCTTCATCAGTCATAATTCCTGATGATGTAATTCCAGTTTCATCTACAACAACGTTTAGCAGACTTATATAGCCATCCTTAGTAGGTATCAATTCGTCTTTCTCTACTCTATTTGTAAAACCATTTTCAAAAGAGTTAATAAGTTCTTTGTATTTTAGTCTTCCGTTCTTTAATGATGCAAAATTAGGGATAAGGTCATATATTGAGTCCATATCATATTCCCCCGATTTACTCAGTTTTAGAATCCATTCAAATAATTTAGAACCAGCAATATTAGCAATAGCTTCGTTAACATTTGTTGAGTTTGAGAAATCTACTTCAATATCATCACGAGCACCATTCGGAATCATGTCTGTATTCATAAGAAACTTTAACCCCCAGGTCGCATCTTTTGCTGGAAGATAACAATATAAGCACGTATCTTTAACTGATTTAAGTTTGCGGCCATCAACCAAACAAGCAAAAGAAACCTTCGTGTTTTTGAAATTATAGTACTTAGTTGGAATCTTTAGTCCTCCCGTATCTTCCTGCTCATCAATATCTGCATTTATTGCTTTCGTTATAGATTCATCTATTTTTTCATTGAAGTCATCAACTCTCCATATATCATTGTCTCTGCTACATACGATATCAGGAATTGGTGTCCCTTTAAGGAAGATTTTGACACTAGACAAATTAGGAATAAAGAGAATAACACGCTCATTCTTAAAAATATCACGAAACATATCTTCGTAGTTATTTTCACTATCTCTTAGTGTTTCAAACTTTGTTGGCTTAAGAGCAAACTTTACACGAAATTCATCTCCAGCCTGTGTAAAGATAGCACGCTCGGCAGATGTGAGTTCTTGGTACTTTGTCCATATAGGCAAAATTTGCCAAGGTGTATCAACAACATCTTTTGTTGCTTGGCGGTCAAATCTAAACGAGTAGTTACCGGTCTGCAAATATACATTATCATTATCAAGAAAGACTGTTTTAAAACCAATCCCTTTGTATCCAATGGCATCTTTGTTTGTGTCTTTTTCTTTATCATTTATACTACAAATAGCTGCAATATTCCTTTCTGAAAACACTGCTCCTGAATGCATAAAGATTAAAGAAGATTGAGTAAGATGAAATTCCACCTCAACTTTTTGCTTTACATTATCTATCGTTAAAGGATAATCATTTGCATTCTGTAGAAGTTCATATATAAATATTTCCTTACCGCTTGCCGTCAATTGATTCTTCAATGTATCAAGCATTTTTACAATCTTTTGACCAGCACCAGGTGGATAATTCATGATATCATCATGTAATCTTTGGATAAGATTTTTAGGAAATACTTCCTGAAATGGTTTAGATTCATCTACCTTAAATAAATATACATAGTTGTCTTTTTGACCATTCAACACCCAAGAAAACTCATAGTAAATCCCATTCTTTGGTTTGAATAATTGCGGGTGATATAAAATAGGAGCTTGTTCCTTGCCATTCTGAAGAATTAACTTTGAAAAGTCACTTCTACGAATGTCACGTATTGTGAAACTGCCATCCTTATTTTCAGTAAATTGACCTATAAATTTATCGTCTTTTAATTTTAGGTTATAACGAAATCTGTTTTCCGCTTGTGTATCTCTAACTACATTTGACTGTTCTACAGCATGAATATTTGTTATAATTAATTTATATGGGTGACGTCCAGTTTTAAACGCACTTAAATTAAGAACAGCCACAAACTCACATAGCCCTTCTTTTACATAACGAGCAAATTTTGTAGGAACGTATAATATAGAAGGACATAAGTCATTTATCGTGCCATTCAATGTTATATTCTCAAGTTTTCCACAAAAAACATTATCATCATTAGATGTTATAAAACTACCTCTGAAAATTGAGTCCTTAAAGAACTCTTTTATTTCTTCATCCGTTGCATTAAGCAGTTGTTTTTTATTTTCGAAGTGTACCATATATTACCTGTTGTCTTTATTATATTTCTTAATTGTTTTAATATTCAAGCTCTACGCTATGTCAGCCTTATATATCTAAATAAACATTAACATTTGACACACAAATGTACAAAAACAATCATAGAAACATCAATATTTTTCAACAAAAAAACATAACTTTTCTCTCCTCAACTTCTTCCTACGTTCCCTGAAAATCTGTTTTTGAATTCATTGTATTTTAGTTTTAATTGTTAATTTATTTTAACTATATTTGCGATAATATTTATTTCTTACATAGAAATATACCTATTTGATAAGTAAATGGAGCTGATAGATAATATTAACAAGACCTTAAAGGATGATTTCGTTGCTGAAATGCATAATGGCAGCAGAGTGGCTATAGCTGCTTCGTGTTTTTCTATCTATGCTTTCGAGGAATTGAAGTCTCAACTTAAAGATATTGATGAACTACGTTTTATATTTACTTCTCCAACTTTCGTCACTGAAAAGGTTGATAAAAAAGAGCGTGAGTTTTATATTCCTCGCCTTAATAGGGAACGTAATCTGTATGGTTCGGAGTTTGAAATTAGATTGCGTAATGAGTTGTCGCAGAAGGCTATCGCTAAGGAATGTGCTGAGTGGATTAGAAAAAAGGCTTGCTTTAAATCGAATCGCACTAATGAGAATATGATGGGTTTTATCAATATTGATGAGACTAATTATATGCCTATCAATGGTTTCACTACTGTGGATTTGGGTTGCGAGCGTGGCAACAACGCTTATTCTATTGTTCAGAAAT
The DNA here is from genome assembly GCA_045634185.1 of Bacteroidales bacterium. Lineage (GTDB taxonomy): Bacteria > Bacteroidota > Bacteroidia > Bacteroidales > F082 > Limimorpha. Next base: position 34,549 of record JAZQZR010000028.1, read on the forward strand.
TAGATGCTCCTTATTCTAAGCGTTTCCTTGATTTGTTTGAGGAGATTTGGAATGATAACAGCCGTATGCAGGTTGTTACTGATGAGGTGTTGGATAATATCACTGTGGCTTACAAAGAGAATGCTCCCGATTTTCTTTATTTTGTGACTCTTTATAATATTTTCAGAGAGTTTCTTGATGATATCTCGGAGGATGTGCTTCCTAACGAGGCTACCGGCTTTAAAGATAGTCTTATCTGGAACAAACTATATAATTTCCAAAAGGATGCTGCATTAGGTATCATCAATAAGTTGGAGAAATATAATGGTTGTATTCTGGCTGACAGCGTTGGTCTCGGAAAGACTTTCACTGCTCTTTCTGTTATAAAATATTATGAGAATAGAAATAAGTCGGTCTTGGTGCTTTGCCCTAAGAAGTTGAACGACAACTGGATTACTTATAAAAGCAATTATCTGAACAATCCGATTGCAAAGGACAGATTGCGTTATGATGTTTTCTTCCACAGTGATTTGTCGCGCAATGGTGGAAAGACCAACGGTCAGGATTTGTCGCATATCAACTGGGGTAATTATGACCTCGTTGTTATTGACGAGTCGCATAATTTCAGAAATGGCGGTAAGGTTACTACGGATGAGAACGACGAGAATCCAAAGGAGAATCGTTATTTAAGACTGCTTAATCAGGTTATACGCAAGGGCGTGAAGACTAAGGTCTTGATGCTTTCTGCTACTCCTGTAAACAATCGTTTCAACGACTTGAAGAATCAGATTCAGCTTGCCTATGAAGGTGAGAGCGAGAAGATTGATGAGTTGCTGAATACTTCTTCGAGCATTGATGATATTTTCCGCCAGGCTCAAAGGGAATATAATTTCTGGGCGAAACTTCCTGCTGAAGAACGTACAACGAAAGAGCTTCTGAATCGTTTGAGCTTCGATTTCTTTGAAGTTCTCGATAGTGTTACCATTGCCAGAAGTCGTAAGCATATTGAACAGTATTACGACACTGCTGATATTGGCAAGTTTCCTACTCGCTTGAATCCTATCTCAAAACGTCCCGACTTGACAAGTCTTGACAGCGCTATCAACTATAATGAGATTTATGATATTGTAAGTCGTTTGAACTTAGCGATTTATACTCCTTCTGATTTTATTTTGCCAAGCCGACTCGACAAATATTATGATACTGAAAGCGACGGCGGCTATTTTGCCGGTCGTGGAATGGCTGGTCGTGAAAAGGGTATCAGACGTTTGATGAGCATCAACTTATTGAAACGTTTAGAGAGTTCTGTCAATTCGTTCAGGCTGACTTTGGAACGTATCAAGAATCTGATTTCTAATACTATATCTAAATTAGAGACAATAAAACAGGGCGATGAGTTTGAAATTGAAATAGAAGATATTTCAAAAAATTTTGATTATGACGACCGTGAGGCAGATATGTTTATCGGTGGCAAGAAAACCAAGATTGCTTTGCAGGACTTAGACCATATCGCTTGGAAAAAGTATCTGAACGAGGACTTGGAGAGTTTGAAATTGCTGCTTCTGATGCTTGCCGACATCACGCCTGAATATGATAGCAAGTTGCAACAGCTCATTGAAGACTTGAGAAACAAGTTCGCCAATCCGATAAATGCTAATAATAAGAAAGTCATTGTTTTCACTGCTTTCAGTGATACTGCTGAATATCTTTATGACTGCTTGGCAGAACGTATCAAGGAGCGTCATGGACTTCATACAGCTTTGGTTTCTGGTGATGTTGAGGCTCGCAGTACATTGAGGCTGCCTCAACGTGAGAAGATGGATTTCAACAAGGTGCTTACTTTGTTTTCTCCTGTCTCAAAAGAGAAGTCAACGATTTATCCGCATATAAATGAGGAGATTGATGTGCTTATCGCAACAGACTGTATCTCCGAAGGTCAGAACTTGCAGGATTGTGATTATCTGATTAACTATGACATTCATTGGAATCCGGTGCGTATCATTCAGCGTTTCGGACGTATTGACCGTATTGGCAGTAAGAATGATGTGATTCAGTTGGTTAACTATTGGCCTAACGTAACTCTTGATGAATATATCGACTTGAAAGGTCGTGTTGAGGCAAGAATGAAAGTGTCGGTGCTGACAAGTACGGGTGACGACAATATCATTTCTCCAGAAGAGAAAGGCGACCTTGAATATCGTAGAGAACAGCTGAAACGTTTGCAAAGCGAGGTCGTTGATATTGAGGAAATGAGTACTGGCATCAGTATCATGGATTTGGGATTGAACGAGTTCCGTCTCGACTTGCTTTCTTATATGAAAGAACATTCCGACATTGAGCATACTCCATACGGACTACATGCTGTTGTTCCTGCGAGCGAGACTTGTCCTCCTGGCGTTGTTTATGTTTTGAAAAATCGCAACAACGGAGTTAACATTGACGCAAAGAACCGTTTGCATCCGTTCTATATGGTATATGTAAAGAATGATGAATCTGTACATATCAATCACTTACAGCCTAAGGAATTGTTAGATTGCATGAGGCTGTTGTGCAAAGGAAAATCAGCTCCTGATATGGATATATGCCGTGAGTTCAACAAGATTACCCGTGATGGCAAGAATATGAAGCAATATTCAGAACTGCTTGGCGAGGCAATAAGCTCCATCATAAACGTGAAGGAAGAAAGCGACATCGACAGTTTTTTAAGCGGCGCACAGGTCTCTCTTTTCACTGAAGAAATAAAAGGACTCGACGATTTTGAATTGATTTGTTTTTTGGTAATTAAATAAGAAAACATTATGAATTACAATTTTGATTTGAAATTATATCATGGTACAGATGCACGTTTGATTTCCATGTCTGAATCTGAAAGATGTGAATACTTGTCAGATTGCCAAAAAGTTATTGACTATTTATGGGATATATACAAGCCATATTATCATACACAAGAAGAGGTAGAAGCAGAACGAAATGGAAACAAAATTTTTATTATACAAAGAAAGCTTGAAAGGTATAAGAATTACATAATAGAACATTCCAATGAGGCTTTGTGGCAAAACTTGGATGAGAAGTTAATGATGCTTGAATTAAAGGATATTGGAAATAAAATGTATCAATATGGTGGTTTTTATTTGACTGGAGATAAAAATAAAGCCATTCGTTATGCTTATAGTTCGTTTGCAGGTGGAGAAATAGGTTTGATAGCATATCGTTTGATACAAGGTATAGAAATTCTCGGCTGGATTGACAATAAAAAACAAGATGAAATCCATAAATTGATTGACAAGATAAAGTCATTTGCACAAGCAGAGCACCAACCAGTTGTATTAAGAATAAAGGACATAGACATTGATAATCTTTTACTTGAAAATGGACGACCAGTAGAACCTGATGATTTTGCAGTTTTAGATATTTGTAGCTTCAAATTCAATGGTAAATATGATTTATCAGTTGGTAATTTTGAATACGTGAGCTTGGAATTTGATAGAAATGGTTCACCTTGTTTTTTCTAATCAATTAGCAACAGATTGATTGGCGAATGATAAATTTAAAGTGAGGACTTATGAGAGAGTTTACTGATAAAGAAAAAGGATTATTAAAGCAGTTTGTTAAATTGAAGAAAGAAAATAAACTTTCAGAACTACAATCCGCCAAATTCTTAAAAAAAGAATTGAGTTGTTTTGCCATCAAAGTACAGACAAAACCAATAACACAATTGGTAATATATGTGAAGCATGGTTCTAAGTTTAATCAAGGAGAAATCCCACCTGAGTACTTTGAAATTGCTGATTTTATATACTTTATAAAAGAACTTCATCAATATAAATTTATCGAAATACAATTGCCAGTATCAAAAAATAAAGATTCGCAAGAATATGATGATATCGGGATGTTATATGACAAAGAAAAGTATATATACAATAAAGAAAATGATACTTTTCATGACAAAAATGATAATTTGATTTTGGAAGCATTGGATATTCCTAATGCTGAAATCGGATGTATATCAAAAGTTTATTTAGATATTGTTTATGATATTACAAAATATGGATATGCGGTAATATATCCGCTACCACGTCTTATTGATTATGTAGAATATAACTTCAAAACACTTGAACAACGTAATTTTGAAGAACAGCTCGAAGAAGCAAAAAAATCAACATGCTGGAGTAGAGTTGCTGCAATTGTGGCAATTATTACAGTCTTATTTACAATTTGCCATACTTGTTGTAACCAACAAAATAATTCTCAACAAATCTACTCTATTATCAACGCTATCCAAGAACAAAAATCAATATCAATAGAGCATTTCCCCAATATAATACCTGATACTTTAAACGTAAAATTAACAGATAAAGATGATAATCAACCGATAAACTTAAATGTAACAGTTAAACCAGACCAACCAAAGCAAATTAAATAATCATGTACGGACTGCCACAATCGACGATAACAAAAAAGCAGCTTCCAAAGAAGGCTATCTTTGCGAAGTTCGACTTGAAGCCTTCACAGCGTGAGGGTTTCGATGCCGATATTGCTCGTATTGATATTGTTGCTGTGGTGAATCCTACTACGGTTCCTGCTGTTGGCGAAGGCTCTGAGGTAAAGGAGTTTTATGTGCTGGCGATACAACTGAAACGCAAGGAGTATGACAGTAAGAATATAGCTTTGCTAACGAAACTTATTCCGAGAAACATTGTGTTTGCTCTGCATTACGAAGAAGAAGTGCAGTTTGCAATATACCATACAAAACTTATTACATCAAATTGGCAACTCCTGACACCTAACTCTTCATTCCTAACTGTACAAGGTCTTGATTTGGATGCAGTGTGGGAAAACATTGTTAAAAACATTGGAAACATTAAGGTTGAAGATGGCAACACTCTTACCGAACAGATTAAAGAAAACGATGAAAAGGAGAAGATTAAAAAAGAAATACAAGCATTGCAAAAGCAACTTGACAAGGAAAAACAATTTAATAAACAGATAGAGATTAACGCCTTGATTAAGGCATTGAAGAAAAAATTGAAGTAACAAAATCGTACATATATGGAACTCAAAAAAATGGAAATGAAATCAGCTTCAGGAAGCGAACTTAACCTTGAAGCTCTTTATCAAATTATGCCTTCGGCTTTTACAGAAGTGCTTGATGAGAAGACTGGAGAAATCGCACATAAGATAAACTTCAATACATTGCGTGAACTTCTTGGCGACAAAGCTTACGAAGGTGCTGATGAAGAATACGGTTTTAAATGGGTTGGCAAAAACGCTGCACGCCGTGAAGCAGCAAGAGCTATCAACAAAACATTACGCCCATGTCCTGAAGAAAGCGTTGATTGGGACAATACACAAAACCTTTATATTGAAGGCGACAATCTTGAAGTTCTTAAACTATTACAAAAATCATACTTGGGTAAAATTAAGATGATTTATATTGACCCTCCATATAACACTGGTAATGATTTTGTGTATCGTGATGATTATGCAATGGATAAGGAAGGTTATGACCGTGCATCAGGTGATGTTGATGAGTTAGGTAATCGTTTTCGCAAGAATACGGATAGTAATGCTCGCTTTCATTCAGATTGGTGTTCTATGATGTATTCTAGATTATTGATTGCTCGTAGTTTGCTTCGAAACGATGGCGTTATCTTTATTTCTATCGATGACCACGAGGTTGATAATCTTAAGAAGATTTGCTCGCAAATATTTGGAGAACAAAATTTTGTAGGATGTGCTGGCAGAATAACTAAAAAGAGTAATAATAAAGGTGATTTTTGGGCTCCAAATTTTGATTATCTACTAACTTATACTAAGAACAGAGATGTTGCACAGGAATTTACTGGTGGAGCTAATGAGGATTCTTATAATTTAATTGAGGATGAAGGTCCAAGAAAAGGAGAAAGATATCAGTTGGTAAGACTTTATATGTCTTCTATTCAGAATAGGAATCCAGAACAACGCTTTTGGATCGATTGTCCAGATGGTAGTAAAATTATACCTCCAGGAACTACGTTTCCCCCTGAAAGACCCAATTTAGGAGATGGTATATGGCGTTGGTCTCGTTCGACATTTGAAGCAAATAGAGATAAAATTGTTATCAAAAAAGTTCGTTCATCAAATTTATTGAATGAGAAACATGAGCCTGCAGAGTGGAATGTTTTTACTAAAACATATCTTAAAGACGTTCTTGACAAATCATCTGCAAAACCTAATAGTTTTATTGAAGGTCATATAAATCAAATAGCATCGCATGAACTCAATGCTCTAGATATACCTTTCGACTATGCTAAGCCTACAACTTTGATTAGTTATTTGATGAAAGTATGTCAAATTCAAGAAGACGATATTATATTAGACTTTTTCTCAGGTTCTGCATCAAGTGCACATGCATCAATGGCATATAACGTGGAGAATCAAGTAAATTCTCACTATATAATGATACAATGGCCAGAAGAAACTGATGAAAAAAATCAGGCACGAAAAGCTGGTTACAAGAATATCTGCGAAATCGGCAAAGAGCGTATTCGCCGTGCTGGAAGTAAGATTAAAGAAGAGTTTGGTTCTAAGGCAGATTATCTTGACACTGGTTTCCGTGTTTTCAAATGCGAGGACAGCTTTATGAATGATGTTTATTTCTCACCAGCAGATCTTAAACAGGAAGACCTATTTTCACAGGTATCAAATATCAAAGACGGCACTTCTGACTTGAGTCTGCTTTTTGGCTGTATGCTCGATTGGGGCGTGCAGTTATCATTGCCTTTGAGTAACTTCGAAGTATCAGGCAAGACCATTTATAATGTAAACGATGGTGACCTTGTAGCTTGCTTTGCGGAGGATGTAAACGAAGAAGTGATTGCAGCTATAGCAGAACTTATGCCGTTGCGAGTGGTATTCCGTGACAGTTGCTTTAGTGATGCACCGTTGAAGATGAATTTGTTTGAACTCTTCAAACAGAAATGCGGATGGAGCGAGGAACAAGTAAAAGATCGTGTTCATGTAATCTAAAAACCATATCGCCATGAAACTTAAATTCAAACATCAGTCATTTCAGCGTGAAGCTGCTCGAGCAGTGACAGACATCTTTGTCGGTCAGCGATATAGTGATGGTTTTACTTATCGCTATGACCAAGGAAAAATCGATTCTAAACAAGCTTCGATAGATTATGATATAACAGCATTCCGCAATGAGCCAATCATGCTCGATAAAGATACATTGGTTCGTAACATACGTGAGATTCAGATGAGACAAGACTTAGAGCCAATTACAAACATAGTTGGCGAAGGTTTGAATTTCACTATAGAAATGGAAACTGGTACGGGCAAGACCTATACCTACATAAAAACGATGTATGAACTTAACAAACTTTATGGATGGACCAAGTTCATAATAGTCGTGCCAAGCATAGCAATCCGTGAGGGCGTTGTAAAGAGTCTTGACATTATGAAAGAACACTTTGACTCAGAGTACAGCAAACCGATGGAGTATTTTGTTTATAACAGCAGTAACCTTTCACCTATTGAAAGCTTTGCCACAAGTCCTAACATAAATGTCATGGTTATCAACACCCAAGCTTTTAATGCACGTGGAGAGGATGCCAAGAGATTTACACGAAAGTTGGAAGAGTTTGGTTATAGAGTTCCTCAACAGGTAGTTGCAGCGACAAATCCTATCCTGATTATAGACGAGCCTCAAAGTGTTCTTGGTGCTGATAAGAACAATGCTACACGTCAGAAGTTAAAAGATTTCAAACCTTTGTTCTCTCTATTATACAGTGCGACACATCGTAAGGATGACATTTACAATCAGGTGTATCGTCTTGATGCTATAGATGCTCTGAATAAAAAGTTGGTCAAAAAAATAGAAGTCCTTGGAGTACAGCAGCGAGGCAGTACAGCCACAAATGGTTACATGTATTTAGAAAGCATTATTCCAGGTAAGGATGGTGCTGCGCCACAAGCAAGAATAAGATTTGAAGTGAAGACATCTTCGAGTCCTAAACAAGTCAGCAAACTTGTTGGAGAGGGCTTTGATTTATTTGAAAACAGCGGTGAACTTGAAGAATATCGCAACAATTTCATCATTGACCGTATAGATGGCGTTAATGGATTCATTCATTTACTTAATGATACCACTCTTTATGAAGGCGACGTTATTGGAGCTATCAATGAAAGTGTTGTCAGACGTACACAGATTCATGAAACTATTCGCACACATATTGAAAGAGAACGTTCACTATATCCTAAAGGTATTAAGGTGCTGTCGCTTTTCTTTATAGACCATGTGGATAATTATCGTGTTTATAATACAAATAATGCAAACGGATATGATTTAGGCGAATATGCCAAGATGTTCGAGGAAGAATACAGCAAGGTTTTGCAAGAGATGCAACCAACATTCAATGATGAAAGCTATCTTCAATATATTTCAAGCATTGAAGTTAACAAGACGCATCAAGGGTATTTTTCTAGAGACAAGAAAGGTAATTTCATCAACTGTAAACCGGAACGTGGTACAACCAACAGTGATGACGTTGACGCATATAGTCTAATTATGAAGGATAAGGAGGCTTTGCTGTCGCTTGATAAGAAAGTCAAAGGTTCGGATGTGCGTTTCATTTTTTCACACTCTGCATTAAAAGAAGGTTGGGACAATCCTAATGTGTTTCAGATATGCACACTTAAGAATTCTGACAATGAAAACAAGAAACGTCAGGAAGTGGGAAGAGGAATGCGCTTGTGTGTAAACCAACAAGGAGAAAGACAAGACGAAGATTTGTTGGGTTCAGCTGTTTTTGACACTAACATACTTACGATAATTGCAAGTGAAAGTTATGAAGCGTTTTCAAGAGGATTGCAAGATGAGATAGCGCAAGCAATTTCTTCACGACCTGTTATTGTAACAGCAAATCTTTTTGACGGCAAGACCATCACATTTGCTTCAGGAGAGAAGAAAACCCTCGTGACTTCACAAGCGGTAGAAGTACACGAAGAATTGGTGTATAAGGGTTATGTTAAGAAGGGAAAACTAACTCAGAAGTATTTTGATGACAAGAAGCAAGGCACGCTTGATTTTGGCGATTATAACGATGCGAAAGAAAGTATTGTTTCTATTCTTGATAAAGTGTTTAACCCAGATGCCATCAAAGTTGATAATGCCCGCAAACATCGTGAAGCAAAATTCAAAGCAGATAAGTTCCATCAAAAAGAATTTCAAGAACTTTGGAAGCGCATCAACACTCGTACTTTTTATACTGTAGATTTTGATACTGAAGAACTTGTTAAAAATTCGATAAAAGCTATTGACGAAAATTTGAAAGTTACTGCAATAGAAATCGTCATCGGTACTGGCACGCTTGATTCTATACGAGATAAAGAATCATTGCAAGCAGGTACGGCGATGAAAGCAGGTAAAGTTCACACAACAACCATCAAAGAAGCCGTTGGTGACAATGTGAAATATGATCTTGTAGGTCGTCTTGTTGAATCATCGGGACTTACACGTAAATCGATTGTTGAAATACTTACAGGCATTAGAGCAGACACATTTGATAAATTCAAACAGAACCCAGAAGAGTTTATCATCAGAGTTGGAAAAATCATTGAAGAAGTCAAAGCTGTTGCTATTATAAAGCATATTGAATATCACAAATTGGAAGACAGATTTGATGAATCAATATTTACAGAAAATACGATTCGAGGCAAACTTGGAGAGAATGCTATAGAATCGACTAAATCTTTATATGATTTGGTTGTTGTTGACAGTACAGGTACAGAAAAAACATTTGCAGAACAGCTTGAAAAACGAGAAGAGGTTGAAGTTTACACGAAACTTCCGAGAGGATTTAAGATTAACACTCCAATGGGGTCGTATAATCCAGACTGGGCAATTGCTTTTAGAGAAGGTAGTGTAAAGCATGTATATTTCATTGCAGAGACTAAAGGAAAATCACGTTTTGAGGTTAAGTCTATAAACCTACGAGGTGTAGAAGACGTAAAGGTCGAATGCGCAAAGAAACATTTTGCGTCAATTTCTGACAAAACCATTGTGTATGATGTTGTTGATAGTTTTGAAGAGTTGAGGGATTTGGTTGTGAAATAGTTTTTTAGAAGAATCTTTCCTTTATAGGTTAATGGGAGTGATTAGAGTAATGAGATGAAACAAATAAAAACTGCCTGACTTAAAAAATCAGGCAGTTTTGGTATTCAAACATTATAATTCACTATCATTAACAGGCTGGTTTCCATATTTTAGCAAATCGATATGTACAGATGTAGATTTATAATCTCCACATCTCATGCTCTCGATAAACTCATCACGCTTGATTCCAAAGGCACTTGAAAAATAATGATAATGAGGTTGTCCATTATTATGATTTTCTTTACCTCCAATACTATTGTAGGTCGTGAACAGACAATGCCAATCATTGCCTCTATCAAAAAAATGAGCAATAATGACTTTACGTTCCGTAATCATTTTCTTAACTTGTCCGTTTGTTAAGTCTGTATCTCCAATAGTCTCAATTGTACCGTCATTCAACATAGCGGCAAATTTAGGTGTTTTTTTGTCATACAAATCTTTAGACAAATTTTCAAATCTATATCTGCTATATAGATAATTATAATCTTTATATGATTTGAAAATTAACGACATTAATTGCTCAGGAGTTATTGACATTCCTTTAAGCAATGTGATCTGATCTTTTTTTCGTGTTGTTTCCAACAACTTTAAAAAATTCTCATGAACACCTACTCTTTCTATCTTCTCGCAATATCCTTCATTTTCAACTTCCCGCATTGCATATCTTGTATAAAAATCATCGGTTAAGTTTTGCGCCAATACAGGATCTTTTATTTCTATCATATTGCGATACAAAATTGCTTTTTGATATGTTTCGGCATTTTTATAATATTCTATTGGGGTTGTCTTTTCAACATTATCAAGCCAAAATACTTGATAAGAACTACGTCCATCTGGGCGCATAATTTCCCTGTATTTAGGCATATTATGTTGCGTAACATCTTTTTTTGTCATGCAACATTTTTTATATTTTAATCCACTTCCACATGGACATTTATCATTTCTTCTTATTTCGACTGTCATATCATGCTCATTTAGTTGTTTTTGACTAACATCTTTTCCTTATTGGATTACAAAAACCATAAATGGTTAGTATCAATATCGTAATTATTTACATCGTTGAAGTATGGTAGCATCTGGGCTATCATCTCTGGGTATTTAATTGTTACTGGAAGGTTTTGCTGCTTGACGGATTTCCAATAGATACGACTGAATTGATAGACTTGGTCGATGAGCTGGTTGATTGTGGTGGTATCAATGTCGCGCATAGGGTCGTTAGGACAGTCTATCTTTATTTTTATCGGGAATGGGTATCCGTCGTATGGGTTTAACCTTGCATTTTCGTAGCGTGTGTTGTTGCATAAAAGATATGTCTTGTCGCCTAAATTAACGTATGTTCCGCTGTATGGCATTAGTTCTTTGTAATTGTCATCAAATACCACATAGTCTTCTGATTCTGTCTTGTTTATTGACAATACATAAAATGGTATATCAAGATTGAGGTTGTGCAGTGCTTTTTCGATGTGCGCTATTTCTTTGTGGTTCATAGTTTTGTAATAGTGTATGATTAGTCGTTGTGGTTTGCCGTTTGCAACTGCAAATTTAAGGATGGCATTTTCTATGGAACCTGCCAGTTCTTCTAATTCATCATTTAAAAAGTAGGCAAAGGAGTTGAAAGAACCTGTGTTGTCGAATGAGAATGCGGAACCTATATATTGTGTGTTTGTCTCTGTATTGCGAAATGCTCCTACACCTACTATGAGTTCGTCCTGTTTAGGTGACGATAGTCGCCAAGGTGTTCCTCCGAGTTTGGCATTGATGGCTATAGACATGTTTTGAAGAGTGTAGGCAAAGTTTTTCAGAGGTTTGCCGTTGCTGTCAGTATTTGTATTGTCGTGTTCAATCATGCTGAGCATTTTAGATGTTTCAATACATTGCGAGACGATATTGTATCTGAGCAGTCTTTCTTTTACTCTGTAATATATCTTACGTTCTTCCTTGTCGGATGTGTGTCTGCCTATCGGCGTCAGGTATATGGCGATTATCTTTTCATTATGATTAAAAGTCATATTTCTAAGGAAGTCGTTCAGTTCTCCCAAGATATTGTTTGTGTCTTGTATTTCAAGAAATTTATTTGAGAAAGAAAAATCTCTACCTATGTATAGTTTCAGTCCTTTGAACAGTTGTTTATAGTCATTTTTGAAATATCTGAGGAGGTTTCTTGCTGCTTCTCTGTCTTCTTTCGGGAATATCGCCAACATTGTAATAGATGGATATGGCGTTGGCTGAAACGGACCGTGGTTAACTCCGATTTGTGGATTATAGTTTGTTGTATTGCCTCCAAACATCAGCGATCTGCTTCCTGAATTGGTGTGACCTATCTGCAAAGGATTAAGTATAGCAAATCCATCTTCGATATTTATCAGCTTACGGAATTCATCGTTGTTGATAGTCTTATAAAAAGCAGAAATTTTGTCAAAGTATCTTTTGTATTTGTTTCTTGGATATGTCTTTTTGTAAGATAATGGTTCTTCGGTTTCGTCTTCATCGGCAAATTCTATTTGCAGATAGTTTATCAGTTCACGATTCATTATAGGATATGCGGCGTTTGAATCGAAGTTTTCTGTAAGAGATATTGAACTATATTTATCTACAATGAATTTTGTGAATTTGTCTTTTCTTCTGTAAACGACTTTTCCGAAGAGTTCGGCTGATGGCTGTATCGGTGAAAATGGGTCGTCGGATGACTGCATAATCTTTGCTACTGGATATTTATACACCCAAGTCGGACGGTCGTATGTGATGACGAGCTGCGGTGTGTCGTTGAAACTGTCATAGTTGACTCTCAGTGTAAAACGGTCATATTTGATACATTCAGGATATGGATTATCTCTATTATCTCTGAACCAAATTTGATTGTCTTTTGTTATTTTATTGGTTTCTATCAGAAAGTTCTTACTTACAAAATATTGATAGATAAGCCTGTTGTAGTATCGCTTAGCGAATGCAAAATTTCTTGGGTCACGCAGGTCTATATTGACTGGTGTGAATCCATTAGTTTCAACTTCAAATGTTGAATAAATCTTGTCTCCATTTTTAAAATCTGGGAATGCTACTTCCAGTTCTATGGGTTTGTTGTGATGCGTCAAGAATGGGAAGTTTATTCTATCAGTTGTGTGCAAGAAATAGAATGTTTGCGGTTTTTCGGGAAATTGAAAGCGAATGGCGTTCAAGAAGAGAGATTCTTGTGATGATTGATTGTTGTTCATGTTGTTGTTTTTAATTGTTAATAGAAATTAGCTTTGTTCAATTTCATAGAGTTAGGTTTTTTGAGTCTATAAGCAAATATAAAGAAATAGTTGCAATATTTTATGGATGTTTGTAAATATTTATTAAGAAATTTTGATTGGAGTAATTAAAGTAATTGGAGTGATATTGCGGATGCTTTTAATTTTATAGGGTGATGATTCTACAATTATATTTCTTTAATAATAACATCACCAATACATAATAGTTATTTTTATAAAAACATTTGACATTTTAATATATTATATATACTTTTGCACATAATATTATATGTGATATAATTTGCAGAATGAAATATAACATTAAAAAAATATCTGATTATCTCAATAACCTAATTGGAAATGACATAAATGTATTTCCAACAGAAAAGGCTGTAATCAGCAAGCTTCCCTTTACTCTTGCCAAGAGTTATGATTTCCACGATATGGAAATTATAGGTAATCACATTACGGTTGCTGTACCAACTGAACCTGACGAATGTTCTCCTATGCAATTAGCAAAACATCAGACTAAGATGATGGATATATTTGAGCGTCCTGTTGTGTTTGTATTAGAAGAGATAGAATCTTATAATCTTTCTCGACTTACACACGCAAGAGTGAATTTCATAGTTCCGAACAAGGTGGTGTTTGTTCCAAGTCTGATGATGGTTCTTAGGGAAGTAAGAAAGACCAATAAAACATTGTCGGATACCATGCCTCCGGTTGCGCAGTTGTTACTTCTTTATCATATCCAAGTGAAAAACCTTAATGGAATGACTACTGCTGAATTGGCAAATATTGTATCAATGGCATATCCGACTATCAATGTGGCTCTCCGTTGGTTGGAGAGAAATGGTCTTATAGAACTCATGGGAGGAAAGCAGAAGACTGTAAATTTTGTTGCAAATGGAAAAGAACTATGGGATAAAGCACTCCCAATGATGACTTCGCCTATTGAACGTACAATATATGCAAATACAAGACCTACAGATTCATTGTTTTCAAATGAAACCGCAATGGGACATCACACAATGTTGGCAGAACCAAATACTGAAATTGTAGCCATAAGCAAAGCAACGGCAAAAGAATATGACGTTTTTTTCAACAAACAATATGGCAATGTGAAAGTTGAAGTATGGAAATACGCCCCATCGCTTCTGTCGGGAAATGAATATGTGGATAGATTGTCGTTGTATTTGAGTTTAAGAGACAATGAAGATGAGCGAATACAAATTGAATGTGACACTTTAATTGAAGAAATGAAATGGTAACAGGACTTGACCGCTGGAGAGAGTATTTCGGCGAATATAAAGATAAATATGTATTGATTGGTGGTGCCGCCTGCAATCTTCTTGAAGAAGAATTGGATATGAATCCGAGAGCGACCAAAGACCTTGACCTCATTCTTGTAGTAGAGGCGCTTACCCCAGATTTCGGTTCTCGATTATGGGATTTCATAAAACATGCGAACTACACCAACAGGAACATTGGAGAAAACGAGCATAAGCATGAATACTATCGTTTTACAAATCCACAAGACAAGACATACCCTAAACAAATAGAACTGTTTGCACGTAACACTGGTATCTTAAATCTTCCTGCTGACGCACATCTGGAACCAATAAGCTTAGGCGAAAACCTTTCCAGTCTGTCTGCAATACTGATGGATAATGATTATTATTCATTCACAATAGAACACAGCAGGAATATTGAAGACATTCATATCGCCAATCCTGAGGCTCTTATATGTCTTAAAGCAAAGGCTTATATCGAAATGCTTGAAAGAAATGAAAAGGGAGAACGGGTTGACAATAGGGATATTGAAAAGCATAAGAAAGATATATTCCGACTTGTTGCAATGCTTCCACAAGACTCGCATTTCAATCTGCCAGAGAAGTTGCGTAATGATATGAACTTTTTTGTACAAAGAATCGGAGACATACCTAATTCCGACTTCTTCAAAAGTGCTGGATTAAAGGGATTGAATGCAACAGACCTCTTAGATCTTTTAGTCAAAGCATTTGTATTATGATTTCAGATTGCGGCATAAACGAATATTGTTTTCCAGAAGCCAAAAGCATTGTTGTTTCTGGAGATATTCATGGTGATTTCAATATGCTAATCAATAAAGTCTGCGTACAATATCAGATGCAGGACACATTGATTATTGTGGCTGGCGATTGCGGTTTTGGTTTTGAAAACAAAGGATATTATGATAACATCGTGAAGCGAAATGCCAAACGAATGAACGAAGCTAACAATTGGATTGTGTTTGTTCGTGGCAATCATGATAACCCTGCATATTTTGATGGTAAAGCGTTTTTGCACAAGAGGTTTATGGCAGTGCCCGACTACTCAATAGTTAAAGCATGTGATAAAGCCATACTTTGTATAGGCGGAGCCATTTCCATTGACCGTAAATATCGTATGAATGCTTGGGAAGAGTATGTCAAGAAACATAGAGGGCATACTGATGATGGAGCATTGGCAAAAAACGTTTATTGGACTGATGAAGCTCCAATGTTAAATATGGATAAATTACGTCAGATTAAAGATACATACAGGCTTAATGCTGTTGTAAGTCATACTGCGCCATCTTTCTGTGAACTGCAAAACAAGAACGGACTTTGCTGTTATGCCTATAACGATGAGAATCTGATATATGATGTTAACAACGAAAGATTGGTTATGGATGAGATACATAATATCTTAAAAGGTCAAAATCATCCAATCACTCACTGGTGCTACGGTCACTTCCATCAAAGTTTTCATGCTTCCATAGATGGAATTTTGTTTAAAATGCTTGATATAATGGAACTTTATCAAATGGGATACTAACTTTCTATAAATATAAAAACACAACTGCCTGACATAAATCAGGCAGTTGTTGTATTATTTAAGATTTCCCATACCTTCCATGCTTAACACGGTTCAACTGGGCGGAGAGACACCATTGCTTGAGGTATCGCTCGGCTGTCTTGTGCGGTATGTTTAATGTTTGCGCTACCGACAAGGCGGTCTGTTTGTCGAAATTGTGTGGCAAAGCATCAAAATATTGCTGTTTGAGCTGGTTCTTGCCTATGGGTTGTTCTTCGGCATTGACAGGAAACGTCTGATAGACTTTAGCGGTGTGTTTAAGCAATGTTTCTGCCATCGCTATTGCAGTGATGAAGTCTTTGTCGTTGCATAGCATCACGTTAGGAAATTCGCCGTTTTCAAGTATGCGCAACACTGACAGCGTCATTGCAATACGGAATGTTATGAGTCCGAAACGTCTTATTGATGCCACGAAGTCGATGCCAAATCCTGATGAATATTCCATCTGCATCTTTTCAAAGAAGGAATGGAATTCTTTCTGCTGCGTTGCAGAAAATGAGAAACGTATTGATGGTGATGTTTTTAAAAGTCGATATAAGTCGAAGAACTCTCTTCCGTAATTCTTGAAATGTTCGTCGAGCGTTTCGTCTTGCACGGCAAACACATCATACCATTCTAACCTGATATTCATGCAATAGAATATGAAACGACTGAACAGTCCGTTTTCTGCATCTGGCACAAGGGAAAGAATCTGGCGAGGTGTTCCAGACAAAAGCGCTGACAACTTAGGTCTTTCAATCTCAACAAATTCTTTGTCTTTTCGTCTGTTGTAGGAAATTGGTTCGTGATGAAATGCTTTTCTAAATCCATCGGAGAAATTTCCAAAATCTGATTTGAAGGTATTTGCAAGCGTATCTCCTTCTGTTTCAAAAATAAGTCCAACGCCTTTGTTGTCATTCAACACCTGATATACCGCTGTGGAACTACTGTTTGCCGGAATGAACAGTGTTTTAAGTGGCGGTTCAACAGGTTGCTCGGCATCAGGATTCTTTTTGTTGATAGAATAATCGACTTGCTGTCGTTTGAAAATCTCCATCTCGACTGCATATTCCTCACGAAGCTGTTTGTGAATGGGATCTACGAGAAAACGGCACAACGACAAACGTCCTTTTCCTGCAGAGGCGTGTGCGGTAACGAAAAGGAAAAGATTTGGAAACACCTCTCTGCCTGCATATATTCCGTAAATATTTGGCAAACAAGCCGAGACTACAGTAAGTGCGCCTAAGATGAGTAAGTCGGCGTCTTCATTAGAAATGGAGTCGTCTGCTATCTTTTTAAGAAATTCTGGTAGATTGTCTTTCACTTTATCACTAAAAGTTGGCATTTGCTCTAATGGTATCGTCTCGATTTCATCTAAAACCTCAATAACCTCAGTTGAGGTTTTTGAGGATATTGGGGGAATGGGGACTTGTGAACGGGTGTTGATTGTTATTCCTGCTTGTTTGGCGAGGTGGAATAATGTCTTGATGGTTATTCCGTTTCCGTGTGCTTTTAGGCATGATGTGAATTGTTTATCGGTTTCCTCGTATGAATAGTTAGGATAGAATCTGCTGATACGATGGAAGTACTCTCTTCCGTTTTCACCGAGTTCTTCGGATAGCGCAAATCCGAGGTCACGCCATGACTGATAGTCGGGAGCGATGTCGATAGCTCTGTTTTCTATTTCCGATGTAAGAAGTTCGATTTCTTGTTGAAGGTCAACAGACAAGCCTCCACGTATCTCACGGATTTGCGCGGAGTTTTCGTTGGCAATTGATGTGGATTCTGTTTTTTTGTTGAGCCATTCTGATATGTTAAATTCTTTCTTGTTCATTTCTTAAAAATTTAGGGTTGATGATACAATGTTGGTCGTTTGGGAGGAAACAGGCTCGTGAGATGTTTCTGCATTGTGGGTCTGCAATAAGCGAATATGTGTGTGACAGATAGTTTGAAATGGAATCAAACCAGTCTTGATGAGATGCTTCTGATATGTCTATTTCCACAATCCATTTCAGTCCGTCGCCTGATGGTGATACGAATAGCAGTTGTGTCTCGAAGTATTCGTCTTGAATTAGAATGTTCTTCACATCTTCAATGTTGTTGAGATGGTCGAAGTCGAGACATAAGAGTCCTGAATGTTGGATAAGACCGTCATCGCTGCGTTTGTCGAAGAGACCACTGAAAGTACAGTAATTAAAGTTCCTCGCCTTGTATTGACGAGCATAACTCTTATCAGTAATAGCACGCAGAGAATTGGTACAGTGCGATGCCTGATGTCCGACGATGTAGGTGTAAGCGTCGAGCAAAGTAAAGACCTTGCTCGGCTTAGTGTTAGATATAGGCAAACTGAAGAATGAGAACTTCTTTGTATTGTTATTTTGATTTTCCATACTCGTTTCTGATTTTATACATTACATAATTATCGGCAAGTATTTTCTGTATATCCTGACGGCGATAATAGATTTTGCCGTTGATACGAGAAAAAGGTAGAGTTCCGTTAGAACGGAGAGTTTGTAGTGTGCGAGGACTGATGTGCAGTGTTTCCATCACATCTTGATTGTCAATCCAATCATTAAGATGAGTATGTTCAACAAGATTATTAATTTCATTGTCACTAAGATCATCAAGACTTAACAATCCTTTACTAATCAGTTCTGCCTGTATGAAAGGGCATTTGACGATAGTCTTTCCGATAGCATCATCCTTATCCATTGCCATTTCGCAAATGATGTCTTTCAACAATTTAGGTTCGCTCATCTCAAACCTCCTTTCTTGCTGTTGACATAAGCCAATGCTTCTGCATGAAGTTCTGCAGCTGTTTTTCTTTGGTCAGATTTCAACCATACGTCAATCTCTGATTTCAAGAATTGCAGTTTCTTGCCTTTTTTATGATAAGGGACAGTATGACGTGCCACCCAACCATAAACAGTCTGTTTTGCTGGTTTATCAGGAACATACTGGCATAGCTGGTCGATGTCAAACCATCTGTCGGGTTCTACCTTTGCATCGTGAACGGTTTGAAGCAATGACTTCAATTCGTTCACATCTTTCATAAGTTGTGATATTGCCTCTGGCAATTCGTTAAATGTTATGTTGTCAATTTTTTGTAACATGATAACTTATTTTTATGTTAGAAAAATTGGAACTCCACAACCGTCCGAGAGTTCCGTTTTCGGGCGATTGCTTGATGCAAAAGTAGAATGGAAAATATTGATAATTATAAGAATAGCGCTCGGCGCCGAGTGCCCGCCGAGCGCCGAGTGCTGCAAAGTACTGATAATAAAAAAGACTACCTTTTGAAGATAGTCTCATTATTCTTTTAAATAGATGTTATATGTCGAGTGCCGAGTGATTTGTTCATGACATTAGATAAGCGAAATGTTTAATATCAGACAGTGTTTTTATCGGATTTTTTTGTTTTCTCAGCACATTTATGCCAAATGATTCGCCATTTTTGTCAACGAAACACGCATCTACAACATCCCATATTGTTTTACCTTTGGGAATATCAAGAACTTTATGTTCGTTTACAAGTTGCTTAAACAGATATGACAAATCACTTTTGTTACCTATCCAAGTAATAGGTTTTTCAACTTTAACACCTGAAAACAGATGCTTGAATTCTGTTATAGGCTCTTCTTTTGGAATGGCATTATGTTGCTTTAATTCATAGAATAAAGTGTTTATATTTTGACTGTCTGTTTGTAACTTCGTATATATGAAAGATAGAACAACATCTTCATTAACATTCTTATCTTTCTTCACTTCAATTGCCGGAGTGATTTCCAATGTAGGAATAAGAGTGATATTGACATAATCGCTTTTTCTCCATTGAAGTATCTCAACAAAGAAACTGTCAATGGTTCTTTGCTTGCTTTCCTCAATATAATCAATGAAATGCTGTTGAAACTCCATGTAAAATCTTATCAGAGCCAAGACGAGATAATGATATATATAAGTATTTTCATTGATATACAATGCTCCAGAATAATCCCTCGATATGAACAAAGCGTCTAAATCAAGATTATTTGTTATGATGATTTCCCTGATTTCTTTTAAACCAGTCTGCACCAATCCTAATATAGATTTTCGATAGAATAATGCAAGAGTATTTGTGTTTGTTTTAGAAAAATAATCGTTCAATTCGGATGTGATTACGTTGTCAATTAGTCTCTTGTAGTATCTAACTTTTGCAGATACCTCAGGGGCTTTGAACTCAATATTATAGTTACGAGAAAACTTTTCTTCAACCTTACCTAATTCTCGGAATTTTGGTTCGTAGTAGTCGTTGCCTTGTTTGGTTTCTCTCAATGGACACAAGTCAAGTCGAATGATTGAATCTATAATTTCTTTAAACATATCTATTCCTCCATATTAAGATTGATGTTTTTCAAATTTTCAATGACAATAGCATTAGCTGCTGCTTCTTTTTTCTGGTCAACGATGTGGGCGTATATCTGAGTCGTCTTAATGTCGGTGTGACCAAGCATTTTACTTACGGTATATATGTCGGTGCCGTGAGTGAGTTGCAGGGTTGCGAAAGTGTGTCGGAAGCAGTGGAAAGTTATATTGCGGTTGATTCCAGCTGCTTTAATCCACTTCTTTAATGGAAGTGAAATCTTAGTTATATCTGGGAGGTCGGCAAACACGAGTTGTTCCGGGTGCTTTGGTTCGCCACAGATTTTATACGCTTGTTCGCTGATTGGCATATATTCAACACCTTTAGTTTTCTGCTGGGTGAAGTTGAGTCGGTATTTGTCGCCGACTTTCTGTAATTCTTCCCATTTGAGTTTCTTGACATCGCAATGGCGAAGACCTGTGAGAAGTGAAAAGAATGCGCCTTGTTTCACAACAGGTTTGTCACACTCGGTATTTACGAGAAGATTTATTTCTTCCAGTGTCAATGTTTCTCTGCGAGTATCTAGTTCACGGATTCCCTTTGTCTTGGCGGATAAGTCAATAGTCAAATAACCGTCAACAAACGCTCTTTTGAGAACTGTCTTGAAAGTAGAGAAATAGTTGGATGCGGTGTTTTGTGATATCTCAGCATCCTTGTTGCCAGCGTTTGGTGCTTCAAGGAGGTATTTTCTGAAACCTTCAATGAGTTTCATATTGATTTGCGAGAAAGCGACTACGTCGGATTTGGCGTATGCCTGAAACAACTCCAATACTCTTTTCGAGGTGACAATCAAAGAACGTGACGCCTTCTTTTGTCGGTCGCTGATGAGTTTCTGGAAATATTCAATGAAGTTGCATTGTGACTTTAATTGTTGTTCTGCGAGTTCCGCTTCCTGGTCGGTGTAGAGTGATTGGTTGTCAAATTCACGCTGACGAAGTTTACGGACATTGTCGGCATAGATACAGACTTCTTGATCTACGACACTACGGCATTGTATTATGCCGTTGATATCACGTTTGGGTTTGTATGTCGTTTTGGTGTCTGTTGTCCTTGCGGTGCGTGATTTATCCCAGATAGGAGTCGTTATTATCCTATTGAGATATTCTCTTTCTCGTTTTACTTTAGTACTACCTGGAACAAACACTGGATATGACTCTAAATAGAGATACCATTCGTCAGCATATTCCGACTTCCTAAGTTTGACAGACACCTTTGTATTTATTATTGTTTTTCTCATATTGGATGTTGTTTGTAGAGTTTATGAATTTCTGTTTTTGGGACGTATATGCTTTTGCCTTGATGGCGCATTGGAATTCCGTGTTTACGGATGTGGTTGGAAACTGTAGGTATCGACAAATTGTATTTCTCAGCGACTTCACTGATGGTATAGCAGTTTTCCAATGAAAGGTCAAAGAGCATTGGTTGTGATTCTTCTTTCTTTTGTTCTTGCCGAATTGGAAAGATGGATTCCAATTTTTGTCTGTCGATGCGTAGCAGTCGTGTTCCGAGATTGATAGCGGGAATGTGTCCTGTGCGTATCAATCTATATAAGGTGCTTTTTGCAACTCCATATAAGGCGATTGCTTCTGGTACGGAGATGTAAGGTCTGTTGTCGGGAACTGACTCAGCGATGGCATTCAGTTCTTGTTGTCGTTTTTCTTCAGCCACCTTTCTCTTGTATGCTTTCCTTGAGCATTTTTCGGAACAGTAGCGTGAGTTGATGGTCTTTGGAGCAAATTCAATTCCACAGATGGGACAGATTCTTTTTACTTTGGATAGTTTCATTTTGATAATAATTTAAGGTTTGACAAATGGCTTTTAGTGTTCATTGGTTTCAGTTCATAACATTTTAAGTTTCGGTACAATTATGGTACAAATATACGAAAAACTTTCAAGAAAAACAACATAATAACGATAATTTTTTATAAATAAAAATAGTGTAACAGATTGTGTTACACTATTTTGTGGTTAAAGTTGTTTGTGAATTATTTTGATGGAATTAACTAATTCCTAATTCCTAACTAATCAGACGTGTCAATGAGTGTTTATTTTCATTGGAATCATTGACGCGTCTCTACACAATTCTTAACTCCTAATTCCTAACTAATCAGACGTGTCAATGTGTGTTTGTTTTCATAGGAATCATTGACGCGTCTCTACTAACTCCTAATTAAAAATCATCTCATATCAATAACTTCCACATTAGGATAAAGACTTTCGTCGAAAGTGAACATGCTGTCTGGAAGGTTTTGGTTTGTTGTGAATTCTGTTATCTCGTAAACGAATTCATTGCCATCGCTAAGGTAAGCATGTATTTTCTTTATCTTTAAATCTTTGTCTGTTGTTAATATGATTTTCTCAAAGTTTTCGCCGTCGTTTTCTTTTATCTCGATGGCTTTTGTTTCGGCGTTATTCTCTAGGAAGCTGATGGTGACATTGTTTGAAAAAGACTCTATGATAGCGAGAGGGGAGTTGTTGTCGTCGGTCACTTCGCTTATCATGACTTCTTCATCGTCGATGAGGTGAGTCCAAAGAACTTTGCCGTCGCTAATCATCTCCTGGCCATCAACATTCAATTTGTAGGAGCCGCCTTTCATTGAAGCGTAACCGCTCATGGTTTCATAGATTCCGGCTTCTTTGTTGATGATTTTATAATTGAAGACGATGCTTATGTCATTGTATGACTTTGTCTTTTCTATTACATTGTTGAAGAACTCTTCAGCTGTTTGTGCTGATAAGTTGATGCTAAGTAATATTCCGATTATAATTAAGAGCGTCTTTTTCATAAATGTTCTTATTTAGTCGTTGTCGAAATTCAAATCTTTGAGATGTTGTTCGAGTGCCATTTCGTTAGCTATTTTCACTTCACGTTGCTTGCTGCCTGCGAAAGGACCTACGATGCCGGCTTTTTCAAGTTGGTCGATGATACGTCCTGCTCTGTTGTAACCGAGTTTCAACTTGCGTTGCAGCATTGATGTTGAGCCTTGTTGTGTCTGCACTATGATAAGAGCAGCTTCTTCAAACAGAGGGTCGCGTTCATCAGGATTGATAGATTCTTTGCCGCCGCCTTCTTCTTTGTCGTCTGGACAGTCTGGCAGGCTGTATGCTTCAGGATAAGCTCTTTGTGAGCCGATGAAGTCGGTTATTTCTTCTACTTCTGGTGTATCGATGAATGCACATTGGAGACGTACCAAGTCGTTGCCTGTTGAAAGGAGCATGTCGCCGCGTCCTATGAGCTGGTCGGCGCCGTTAGTGTCGAGGATTGTCATAGAGTCGACGCGTGAGATGACGCGGAATGCGATACGTGCAGGGAAGTTGGCCTTGATAGAGCCAGTGATGATATTGACAGAAGGACGTTGTGTCGCGATGATGAGGTGGATGCCGATAGCACGAGCGAGCTGAGCGAGACGTGCGATAGGTGTCTCGACTTCTTTGCCTGCTGTCATGATAAGGTCGGCAAACTCGTCAACGACCAATACGATATAAGGAAGGAATCTGTGTCCATCGTGAGGATTCAACTTGCGAGCGATGAACTTGGCATTGTATTCCTTGATGTTACGCACTTGTGCGTCTTTCAGTAACTCATAACGGTTGTCCATCTCAATACATAAAGAATTGAGTGTGCGGACTACTTTTCTTACGTCGGTGATGATGGCTTCTTCAGCATCAGGCAATTTCGCAAGATAATGTCTTTCTATCTTTTTGTAAAGGCTTAACTCAACTTTCTTAGGGTCGACGAGAACTAATTTGAGTTCAGCAGGATGTTTGCTGTATAACAAGGATGAGATGATGGCGTTGATGCCTACAGACTTACCTTGACCTGTCGCACCTGCCATGAGTATGTGAGGCATTTTTGCGAGGTCGGCTACGTAACTCTCGTTGGAGATTGTCTTGCCGACACCGAAAGGAAGCTCGTATCCGCATTTTTGGAAACGCTCTGAACCCAAGACGCTCTTCATTGATACCATCTGAGGCTTCTGGTTAGGAACTTCTATACCGACTGTTCCTTTTCCTGGAATAGGAGCGATGATACGGATGCCGATGGCAGAGAGACAAAGCGCTATGTCATCTTGCAGGTTCTTTATCTTAGAGATTCTAACGCCTGCAGCTGGAATGATTTCATATAACGTCACGGTTGGTCCGATGGTGGCCTTTATCTTGTCGATGGCGATGTTATAGTTGGCTAAAGTGTCGACGATACGTTTCTTGTTTTCTTCAAGCTCTTCTCTGTTGACGCTGCTTGTGCTGTCGCTATATTCTTTCAACAGATCCAAAGGAGGAAACTTGAAGTTGGATAGCTCGAGTCTAGGATCGAAGTTGGTGTCCAATCCGAAGTGCTCGCCTATTTCAATGGCTTGTTTCTCTTCGACAGGTTTGGTTATCTCCATGTCGATGTCGTCAGCATTAACATCAGCATTGTCATTGATTTCGTCAATAGGTTTTGTAGGTGTTACTACTTCAAATCCTTCTTCTTCTTCTTCAAGTTTGTTGTCAATCTCGGAGTCTTTGCCTTTGTGGATGACGGTTATCTCTACATCTTCGTAGTCTTCTTCGTCCTCCTCGTCTATGTCATTAATGTCATCAATGTCGTTGATAACTTTTATCTCGCCTTCTTCATCTTCAATCTCGTCTTCACTTTCATCCTCGACCTTTGTGTCGACATCGTCTTCTGTTTCTTTGTTTTTCCTGAATGGTAAGAAGCCTCTTTTTTTCTCGCTGTCGTCTTCTGTTTCCTCTTCAGATTCCTCTTCGGTTTCTTCTTCTGGCTCAGCTTCTTCTTTTTTACGGTCGCTTATAGTTGGCATTTTGATATCGAAGGTGAAGATTATATATAAGAACAAGAAGAAAGCCAATAAGATATATATGCCGATGTTCATGATATAAGGCTCTAATAACTCGTGAAGTTTTTCACCTACTAATCCATGGAATTTCTCCATCGACTGAGGCAGAATTGTTGCCAGGAACAATGGCATCCATATCAAGAATGCCAGGCTGTATTTGCATATTGTCTTGATAGTGATTTTTGGTCCTTTGAATGTGAGCAAGGAGCCTGCAAGTGCTAATAAGAATATCAGATAGAATGAGCCTAATCCGAATGTGTATTCGCTTAAAAACATTCCTATTGTATCTCCGAAGTTGCCGGTGATTTTGTAGTCTATGATATAAGAAATGGTTGACAGAAGGATAAATACGCTCAACAACAGGATGAATGCTCCTATTGCTATGCGGATGCGAGGGTCGCTCTCTTTCTTACGAGCGCCGCTTTTGCTTCCTTTTGTCTTGACTTTTTTCTTCGCGGCATCTTTCTTTGTAGAAACAGTCTTCTTCTCTTCTTTCTTCTCTTCTTTCTTAACCTCTGGTTCTACTTTTACTATAGGTTTGTTTTTGTTATAGCTCATAATCTTACTTTACAAATCTGAATGTCTTGTTGAAACGTATTTTACCGGTGTTTTTGTCTATTGATAACCAAACGAACACAGGCTTGCCTACGATGTGGTCTACTGGCACGTAACCCCAGAAGCGTGAGTCTTGTGAGTTGTGACGGTTGTCGCCCATCATCCAGTAATAATCCATCTTGAATGTATATTCGTCTGTCTCTTCACCATTGATGAAAATCTTTCCGTCTTTGATTTTCATGTCGTTGAGTTCGTATGCTCTTATCACTCTGTCGTAAAGAGCGATGTTTTCTGTATTGATTTTCACTGTCTTGCCTTCTTGTGGAATCACGATAGGGCCGAAGTTGTCGGCATTCCATTTGAAGTGTGTTGTGTCGTTAGGGAAGATGTCTTCTGATACATCTGTTCCGGCAGGAGCTATCATTCTTTCAACTGAAGTGACGAAAGGAAGTTTTCTGAATTCCTCAGCAATGTCGCCAGTCATGTTGAAAATCAATTCGTTTGGATTAGGTGTTCTGTATCCTTCTGTGATGTTGTATTTCTCTAATATCTTTGAATTGATGCCGTTGCTTGTTATCTTGACTAAATAGTTGTGCTGCATCTCTTCTGGTTGCTCGCCAATCTCACCGTTGATATATACCACGCCGTCGATGATTTGTAAAGTGTCACCTGGCATGCCGATGAGGCGTTTGACGTAATTTTCTCTCTTGTCGACTGGACGTGTGATGATGTTGCCGAATTGTGCTTTGTTGTTCATGACATTCTCTCTTCCGAAATGACGGCATAACTGATAGAATGTGACGTTGCTTTGGTAAACCTCGCTCACTGTGTCACCTGCAGGGAAGTTGAACACTATAGGGTCGTTGCGTTTTATCTCTGTTGTTCCAGGCATACGTTTGTATGGGACCTGTGGTTTCTCGATATATGACTTGGCTGTCTTTGACCAAGGCAATGTGTGATGTACGAATGGGAATGAAAGAGGTGTGTTAGGTATTCTTGGACCGTAACCTATCTTGCTTACGACTAGATAGTCGCCGACCAATAATGATTTTTCCATACTTGATGATGGAATGGTATATGCTTCAAAAATGAATGTTCTGATTATCAATGCTGCTACTACAGCCCATACTATTGAGTCCAGCCATTCTCTTACTGTTCCTTTTGGAGGGTAGACTGTAGTGCGTGGGTCGCTGTATTTTGAATCCTGCGCAGCAACGATAGGGAAGAAGATGAATGGCACAACAGCGGCGCATACTATCTCCCAAATCTTGAATCTTCCGAATGACTTTGCCAAGTCGATGAGCATCAGCATAAAAGTGAATACGTTGATGTATGGCAATAAAAGTAGAAGATACCACCACCATTTGGTGCAGTCTACTATCTTTGAAAGAATGAAGAGGTTGTAGTAAGGAATCACTGAGTGAAATCCTTTGTATCCTGCTTTTTCAAAAAGTTTCCAGCAGAATGCTAATGGAATGGTAAATAGAATCGGTACGATTAATATGAATGCTATCATGATATGAAATTTTTAACAGTTTAATAAGTCGTTCATTGTGAATAATCCTTTTTTGCCGAGGATGAATTCGGCTGCTATCACCGCGCCGCTCGCAAAGCCTTTACGGCTGAATGCTTCGTGGCTGAGTTTTATTATGTCGCAGTCCGATTGAGCCTGCACCTCATGGATGCCGAAGACGTCGCCTTCACGGATGGCTGTTATTGGCAATGAATTATTAGATGCCTGTTGGTCGTTGTCATCTGTCAACTCCCATGAGTTGTAGTTTTTATTGTTAGCCAAGATGTCGTCTGCAAGTTTCACTGCTGTTCCGCTTGGCTTGTCGAGTTTGTGTATATGATGTGTCTCGGTGAGACTTAACTTATAGCCATATTTCTCTGTGATTTTGGCGAGCTGGCTGTTGAGCATGAACATGATGTTCATGCCGATGCTGAAGTTAGGAGCGTAGAATAATGTCTGTCCTTCTCTCTCGCATCTTTCTTTTACTTCGTCGAAATGCTGATACCATGCTGTCGTTCCGCATACTACTGGTATGTTAAGGTCGAAGCAGCGTTTTATATTTTCGAAAGCAGTGGCAGGAGTGCTGAATTCAATAGCTACTATATCCCCTGAATTGCTGAGTTCCTGAATTCCAGAGTTCTTGAAATCCTCTTCATTATCTATGGCGGCAATTATTTCGTGTCCACGTTGAAGAGCTATTTTCTCTACTTCGTGTCCCATTTTGCCGTATCCTAACAATATTATTTTCATCAGTTAAAATTTTAGTTTGAGAGAAACGCCTGTTGAGCATCTGCCGTATCCGTAGGCCATCATCTCGTAATTAGGTTGTAATGTCGGTTCTATCTTTAATGACAAGTCGTCGCCGATGTCGTATTCGAAGAAATGAGCATCGACTGTCGCATCCACTATATTGAGTCCATACCACAGCGCCATCACTATCCAGCTCAACTCTACGTTACGTCTGTATGAGTCTCTTATTCTGATGAGATTCTCGTTGGAATAGCGGTTGGCGATGCTTATGATGTCGCTGCTTACATCGGTATTGATACCTGTTTTGTAGTCGTATGCCAGTCGGTATGTCTTATATCCGTCGTTGTTCGTGTAGATGAAGTAGGCTATCGTTCCGATGCCGGCATATACTATTGGCATTTTCCAGTATTTCTTGTTATAAGCCTGACCCAAACCAGGCAGCACTGCAGAATATAGTGTCGCCTTATTTGGCTCGTGTTTCTTCTGCATCACGACGCTGTCGTTTTTTGCGAAGAGAGCGTTTGCGCTTACGACCAATAACAACGATAATATCAGAAAACGTTTGAACATTCTGAAAATCAATTTTTGTTGATTATAGAAATGAGTCTTTCGAAATCTTCGTCGTTCTTGAAGCTTATTGTCAAAGAGCCTTTGCCTTTGCTGTTGCGGTCGACTTTGATTTTAGCGTCGAGTGCTTTTGACAAAGAGTCGACTTTGTAGATGAATGCTTCAGGTAACACCGCTTTCTGTTTCTTTGTTTTAACATTTTTGGTGTTAAGAGAACGTACGAGTTCTTCAACCTGTCTTACGCTTAGGTCTTTGTCGATTATCTCTTTTAATATGATGAGCTGTTTTGTCTTGTCGTCTATATTGATTATTGCGCGAGCCTGACCCATAGAGATGAATCCGTCGCGGAGAGCTACCTGTACTTCAGGAGGCAGCTTGAGGAGGCGGAGGAAGTTGGTCACTGTTGAGCGGTCTTTGCCTACTTTCTCGCTGAGTTCTTCCTGTGTGATATTACATTCTTCGATGAGGCGTTGGTATGAGAGAGCGACTTCTATCGCGTTGAGTCCTTCGCGGTGAGTGTTTTCTATCAATGCCATCTCGAGCATCTGTTCGTCGTTGGCCACGCGGATATAGACAGGTATTGTCTTAAGACCTGCTAGTTTCGATGCGCGGAGACGGCGTTCGCCTGAGATGAGCTGGTATTTGTCGCGTCCCATCTTTCTTACTGTGACTGGCTGTATCACGCCTTGTACCTTAATCGACTCTGCCAATTCATTGAGAGCGTTCTCGTCGAAGTCGGTTCTTGGCTGGAATGGGTTGGCTTCAATGAAGTCTATATTGAGTTCGGCAACGGCGCCTGCTACGTAGTTGCCTGAAATATCTGACGATGTAATGTCGGTCTCTGGACTTTGCAAGATGGCGTCAAGTCCGCGGCCTAATCCTCTTCTTTTATTCTGTGATGACATCTTCTGCGTTGTTTTTTAATATTTCTCTTGCTAAGTTAAGATAATTGATAGCGCCGATACTTGTGGCATCGTGCATGATGGCGGTCTGTCCGAAGCTTGGAGCCTCGCTGAGACGAGTGTTGACGTTGATGATGGTGTCGAATACCATGCTTTGGAAGTGAGTCTTGACTTCGCTGACCACCTGTTTGGAGATTCTTGTTCTTGAGTCGAACATGGTCAACAAGATACCTTCGATGTCGAGTTCTGGGTTGAAACGGCTTTGTACGATCTTTATTGTGTTAAGCAGTTTGCCGAGGCCTTCGAGGGCGAAATATTGGCATTGTACGGGAATGATGACAGAGTCGGCTGCTGTGAGCGCGTTGACGGTGATGAGGCCGAGAGAAGGAGAGCAGTCGATGATGATGTAATCGTATTCTTCCTTTACTTCAGCGAGTGCGTCGCTCATCATTTTCTCGCGGTGAGGCAGGTTTATCATTTCTATCTCGGCACCGACGAGGTCGATGTGAGCAGGGAGGAGGTAGAGGTTAGGTGTCTCTGTCTCCTTGATGATGTCTTTAGGATTAAGATTGTCGATGATGCATTCGTAGATGCTGTTGTCAATCTCCTTAGGGTCGAAGCCCACGCCTGATGTCGAGTTGGCCTGTGGGTCGGCGTCTATAAGAAGTGTTTTGTGTTCAAGGACTGCAAGGCTTGCTGCCAGGTTAATCGCTGTGGTTGTTTTACCTACACCGCCTTTTTGATTCGCTATCGCTATTATCTTTCCCATATCTTGTTGATTTATTTATCAAACTACAAAGGTAGTGTTTTTATTGTAAAAAAAGAAGAACTTATGGGAGAAGTTATCAACAATTTTTATAAAAAAATCAGAACTTCAGAAACTCAAAAACTCAGAATTTTTTCTGAGATTCTGAATTTCTGAGGTTAAAAAAAAAGAGCTGCCATTTATTAGCAGCTCCCTTAAACCTTTAGTCATTAGCCTTTAGCCCTTAGACATTTTATTTGTCTAAATCATCGAACCATTCTTCTAATGATTTGTCGTCTTCGAAGTCTTCGTGTCTTGGTTGGTCGAAGTATCCTTCTGGATATTCGCCTGTTTCAATGAAATTCAATGTTTCTTTTAATGCATTGCTGAATTTTTCGAAGTCTTCTTTATAGAGGAAAAGTTTGTGTTTCTCATAGAAAAAACGATTTTGCTCGTTGCTGAAACGACGTTTGCTCTCTGTGATTGTCATATACTTCTCTTCACCTTTTGTTGTCTTCACGTCGAAAAAGTAAGTACGTTTACCAGCACGTATTGCTTTTGAAAACAATTCTTCACGATTGTTCATCTTTTCATTTTCCATAACTGTCAAAAATTTGTGTTCTACCTGTCAATTTTGATTTCACAAAAATAAAGAAAATTATTATAGTACGAACTTTTTTTTGAAAAAAATATATGTGACTTGGCAATATGCTGATAGTTTAACAAATATACCTTAAACCATAAACTTTAAATCTTAAATTTTTATTTGTTTTTTGAAAAATACTCCATAATTTAGCGACTGCAAAAAATTACAGCTTATGAAAAAAATATCGCTTTATTTTGTTGTCGTATGCGCTGTTTTCTCGTTGATTTTTATAAGTACTTCGAATGTTATGGCGCAGAATCTTAATCATGAGATTGCAGATAATGTGCATTCTGACACCTCAATGATTAAATCTGGTGGATTTCTTGAAACATACTGGAATCAGGACTTTCCATATAATCAGCTGTGCCCGAAAGATCCTTTGAATAATAACTCGTATAGTTATGCCGGATGTCCTGCAGTAGCAATGGGACAGATTATAAATTATTTGAGAACGACTCAGGGTACTCGTTTTTCCGATAGCGACGATTATGTTCATCAATATGCCGGCCGCAATTATAATATCGATGATGATTATAAGGCTTTGGGGTTTCTTCCCTTCCATCAGTTGAACAAGATGCTGGATTCCATCGATGCTACTTTGATGCGATTCGAGCCGCTCTCCGACTTGCAGGCTGCAGCTCTCATTTTCGCCTGTGGCACGGCTTGTAAACAGGTCTATACCTCAGAAGGTTCCGGAACTTTCTATGTGGATCAGGCTTTTGATGCTTACAAGAGATTCGGCTTTGACGACTGCGTGCTTTTCCGTGAACCTGATTCCGTTATGTATGCTACTTTGATATCTAATTTACGAGATGGTTATCCAGCTCACCTGGCTGTTGAGAATCCGGAAGGTACGGTCGGACATAATGTGGTGGTGGATGGTTATCGCGAAGATAACGGCAAGTTTCATATCAACTTCGGATACGGCGGCGCTATGGATGGTTGGTATGACATCCCTGACCCTAACTTCTATTATGGTATGACAAAGATGGAAGGTATTATTCTGAATATCATCCCTTCTTCTACTGATGCTGTCAATGAGTTGCCTGTAGAGCAATCTCTGGAAATTTATCCTAATCCTGCATCTGATTTCCTGGAAATAAATATCTCCTGCGAAGAAGTTGAATATTCCATTTTCAATATTATGGGACAAGAGATGAGCAAAGGCTCTTCTTGCGGAACTGTTTCTGTTGAAGGGTTAGAATCAGGATTATACTTCCTGCAAATACGGGAAGATGGTTTATATAAAACGGCAAAATTTGAGGTGAAACGATAAAAAAACTTTAGACATTAGCCATTAGCTTTTGGACATTAAAAAAATCTTTAGTCTTTTGTCTCTCGTCTTTAGCCTTTTCTTATCTTTGACAATAATTATATTTTTGAAAAAATGAAATTAAATCTTAGAAAACCTATAGCGTTTTTCGATCTTGAGACTACTGGATTAAACATCTCACATGATCGCATTATTGAAATTAGCGTATTGAAAGTCAATACTAACGGTGAAGAGGAACAGAAGACATGGCTCGTAAATCCTGGTCGTCCTATCCCTCCTGAAACAACAGCTGTTCATCATATATCCGACGCTGATGTCAAGGATTGTAAGTCGTTCAAGGAACTCGCTCCTGAGATTGCCAAGTTCTTCGGCTCATGCGATATCGCTGGCTATAACATCTTGAAATTCGATGTGCCTTTCCTGATGGAAGAGTTTATCCGTGCCGGCGTCGACTTTGATATCAAGACCAGAAACCTCATCGATGTGATGAATATATTTATGAAGATGGAACCTCGTACTCTCAAAGGTGCATATCGTTTCTTTGTGAATAAAGAACTTGAAGACGCTCACTCTGCAGCGGCTGATACTAGTGCTACCTACGAGGTGCTTATGGCTATGCTCGACAAATATCAGAATGTGGAATATACCGACTTTCATGGCGTGACATCAGTGCCGGTGCAAAATGATATGCAGGCATTGTCTCAGTTCTCTTCTCATAATAAAAACGCTGACCTCGCCGGACAAATCGTCTTCGATGAGGATGGTAAAGAAGTGTTTAAATTTGGTAAGCATAAAGATAAAAGAGTAGAAGACGTTTTCCGTATCGAACCTCAATATTACGATTGGATTATGAAAAGCGATTTTCCTGAATATACAAAGAAGGTGATAACAGGAATAAAATTAAGAATGAGTGGTAAGAATATTAAATTTTAAAAGTTAATAAAATGAAAAAGACAACAAGACAACAAGTCAACAAGACAACAAGATTATTGGCATTATTGTTTATTATCTTGTTCCAAGGCTCACAACTCATAGCTCAAAGCTCACAGCCTTTATGGATGCGTTATAACGCAATATCTCCTCAGGGCGATAAGATTGCCTTTGCTTATAAAGGTGATATTTATGTTGTTGATGCAGAAGGCGGACAAGCTCGCCAGATTACGACAAACTCATCTTACGACTCAAATCCTATCTGGTCGAACGATGGTAAATACATCGCTTTCTCTACCGACAGAAACGCAAACTTCGACATCTATGTCGTTTCTGTTGATGGCGGCGTGGCTAAGCGTGTCACAACAAACTCTACTTCTGAGATTCCTCTTGCATTCTCAGCCGACGACTCTATGATATATTATAGAGCAAATATCCAAAGAGACGCCGACAACGCACAGTTCCCAGCAGGCTGGATGCGCGAATTATATAAGGTTTCGGTGGATGGAGGTCGCCCTCAACAAGTAGTCGCTACTAATGTATGCAGCATTTCTTTTGATAGCGACAACGAGTCGTTCCTCTATTACGATGAAAAAGGCGGTGAAGACGAATGGCGTAAACACCAGATTTCTTCAATGGCTCGCGACATCGTTTATTACGACGCTAAAGAAAAGACTCATACTATCTTGACAACAAATATCGGTGAAGACCGCGACCCTCGTTTCCTTCCTGGAAAAGAAGAAATAGTTTTCCTCAGCGAAGGTGAAGGCGGCAACTTCAACGTATATAAAGC
This sequence comes from Bacteroidales bacterium, assembly GCA_045634185.1. Lineage (GTDB taxonomy): Bacteria > Bacteroidota > Bacteroidia > Bacteroidales > F082 > Limimorpha. The sequence goes on from JAZQZR010000028.1 coordinate 68,666, forward strand.
AAATGTCAATGATGTCAATAATGCACAGCAAATCACAGACTTCCCAACATATCCTGTCAGATTCTTGACAGTGTCAAATGATGGTTTGTTATGCTATGGCTTCCAAGGTGAGATTTATACTCAGACATTGAATGGCGAACCTAAGAAAGTTGAAATTCAAATCGTCAACGACCAAGACGAAACTCCTGTTATTGGCAAGTTCGGCAGTGCTCATGACATCACTATCGCTCCTGACGGCGACCTCATCGCTTTCGTCTCTCGCGGTGAAATCTTCGTGACATCAGAAGAATATCAGACAACAAAACAAATCACTCATACACCAGAAGCAGAAGCTTATCCAACATTCTCTCCTGACGGTAAGACTCTCGTTTACGTATCAGAACGCGACGGTTACTTCAGCCTCTATAAGGCAGAGATGGCTCGCAAGGAAGACATCAACTTCACATACGCTACATTAATTAATGAAGAGCCTTTGTTTGAAGACGACGGCATCGAACGTGGCGTGCCTAAGTTCTCTCCTGACGGAAAAGAATTGGCTTTTATTGAAAACAGAAATATCTTAAAAGTCATCAATCTTGAGACAAAGAAAGTACGTCAAATCACTGACGGAACCCAACATTATCGTAATGACGACTATTGCTTTGAATATGAATGGTCGCCAGACGGCAAGTGGTTCGCTCTTACTTTGATTACTAATATGCACGACCCTTATTCAGATGTCGGCATCGTTTCTGCAAACGGCGATATGAAGATTTACAATATCACCAACAGCGCATATATAACATCATCACCTCAATGGGCATTGGATGGTAACGCTGTCACATTCATCTCAAATCGTTATGGCATGCGCTCTCATGCATCTTGGGGCAGCCAGGATGACGCATTCGTCGCATTCTTGAATCAAGAGGCTTACGACAAATTCCGTCTCTCAAAAGAAGAATACGACCTCTTGAAGAAAGAAGAGAAGATGGCTAAGGATTTGGCAGAGAAGTCTGACGACAAGAAAGACAAAAAAGATAAGAAAGACGATAAGAAAGCTGAAGAGAAAAAAGACATCGTCGTTGAACTCGATGGTCTTGATGAACGTATCATCCGTCTCACTCCTATGTCATCACGACTCTCAGGAATATCACTTTCAAAAGATGGTGACAAATTGTTCTTCTTGACAGCTTTCGAAAAAGGCTACGACCTCTGGGAATTTGACGTACGCGAGAAATCTACTAAGATTATGAAGAAACTTGGTATGGGTGGTGCTGAGATTAAATTGAATAAAAAAGGCGATAAATTGTTTGTGTTGTCAGGCGGCAACCTTCAAACTATAGAGACTAAAGGCGGCAAGGCTACACCTATAAAATATGACGCTACTATGACTCTCGACCGCGCAGCTGAACGCGAGTATATGTACAATCATATCTTCTTGCAAGAAAATAAACGCCTTTTCAGAAGAGACAGCAACGGTGCCGACTTCGCTCAAATCAAGAAAGACTTCTATCCATTCTTGGAACATGTCAATAATAACTACGATTTCGTTGAGTTGATGAGCGAGATTCTCGGTGAACTTAACGTGTCACACTCTGGTGCTGGCATGCGTAGCAACGGCAAGAGCGGCGACGTGACTGCTTACTTCGGTCTCCTCTTCGACGTCAACTATGATGGCGATGGCCTTTTGGTTGATGAAGTATTGGAAAATGGTCCTTTCGATAAAAATCATTCTAAAGTTGAAGCAGGTAACATCATTGAAAAAATCGATGGAGTAGAGATTACAAAAGACTTAGATTATTTCCCACTTCTTAACAAGAAAGTTGGAAAACAAGTCTTGGTAACAGTTTATAATCCTGACACAAAGAAACGTTGGGATGAGATTGTCAAACCTATTTCTAAAGGAACACAAAACGAGTTGTTATATCAACGCTGGATTAAACATAATGCAGAAATCGTTGATAGTCTCTCAAACGGAACATTGGGTTATGTCCATATTAAGAGCATGGGCGATGCAAGCTATCGCGATGTCTATGCTGATATCTTAGGTAAATATAACAAGAGAAAAGGTATCGTCATCGACACTCGTTTCAATGGCGGCGGTCGTCTCCATGAAGACATCGAGATTTTGTTCAGCGGTGAGAAATACCTCGAACAAGTCATCCGCGACAGTGTAGCATGCGTGATGCCATCTCGTCGTTATGTAAAACCTTCAATCATGTTGATGTGCGAAGCTAACTACAGCAACGCTCACGGAACACCATGGGTTTACAAACATAAGAAAATAGGTAAACTTGTCGGTATGCCTGTCCCAGGAACAATGAGTAGCGTTACATGGGAGACATTGCAAGACACTGACTTGTACTTCGGTTTGCCTGTGGTTGGTTACAGAACACAAGAAGGTTATTATCTTGAAAACTTCCAGCTCGAACCAGATGTAAAAGTAAGAAACACACCAGAGAAACTCTCTGAAGGCATCGACGAACAACTCGAAGCAGCAGTGAGAGAACTGATGAAAGATGTAGAGAATTTTAATTACTGGGGAGAGTGATGTAAATTAGGAATTATGTAGAGACGCGTCAATGATTCCAAAGAAAATAAACACACATTGACACGTCTCTGGATTTGGTTTTAGAATATATAGGGATGTGGTTTTTAACCATGTCCCTTATTTTTATATTCTTAGATTTTGTGTTTTCGAGGTTTTATTTTATATCCAAAATTGACTCCCATTACGGTCAGGTAAAAATGGCAGTTGTTATTTCTTAATCCGATTTTCGGAAGGACATAATAAAGATTAGTTCCAGGTAATATCATAGGTTCGATGCTATAGCAGAGTGCAGCGTTTCCTATGATATTATTTTTTGTTATGTCGCCACTGATTTCAAGGCTGAGTGGGAAGCAGATGTCGTAGAAGGCAGCGGAGATGACGCCGCCACCTATGCCTATTGCAAAATGCTTGTTGAATTCATAACCTACCGAACCGAAGATTCCAGGAATCGGATATGCAATATTGGCAGAAGCTTTGGCGTAGAAGCCATATGATTTAGCTGTTGGCTGTTGGCCATTGGCTATTGGCATCTGTCCTAAAGATATTTTTGTAACCAACAATATCGTCAATAATATGAATAATGCTTTTGATTTCATTATAAAGTTCAAAGTTAAATAGCCTTAGTTAACAGCCAAAGGTTATTCCACCACGATTTCATCCATAAACATCCACGAAGGATTGTTGTATCCTGGAAGTCCTTCTGGAATCAAGCCAGGTGTCTCAACGACGATTCTTACGAATCTGCTGTTCAATCCGCTGATGTCGAATTTTTTTGTGACGATATTTGTCTTTGATGTGTCGACGTCTTCGCTTATTTCGAAAGTCTTGAATAATGTGTAATTAGTTCCATCGTTTGAGATGAAGACCGACATTTTCTTAGGCAATAAAATCCAGTCGTAAGGATTGGTGTTGAAGTTTATCTTTAGTGAGTTGAGTTTTTCTTTCTTGCCGAAGTCGAGTTCGAGGTCGCAGTCGGTTCCGTAGAATCCTTGCCAATTGCCGTCTTTGTAGTTGTTGGTTCCGACAGCTCCGTTGAGCAAGGCGTCTTCACTGCCGCCAGAATATTCTGGTCTGTAGTTGCCAGCGACGGTATTCAACTTCTTGAAATGTCCCATGCCCTTATGATAAAGGATGTATTTCTCATTGACAATAGTCTCTCTGTTGTCTTCAAAGCAAACAGCCTTCACGATGCAAGAACGCTCAATAGCGAAAGGTTCTGTATAACGCTTGCTGTTCTTGTCAGGAGTACTGCCGTCTGTTGTGTAGTAAATATCCCTATCGTTAAAGATAGTCTTCAAAGAAACCAAAGTCTGTTGGCCACTTGTGGTCTTGTGGTCTTGTGGTCTTGTGGTCTCTATAAAAACAACGTTTCCTGCGTTCAAAACATCTTTGGCGATTTTGTCATAACGTTCGGTGAAGACGTTTCTATAGTAAGAACGTGACTCCATGTCCCATGCTTTGACGAATCTTTTCTTTAAGCAATGTAAAGAGTCCAAGAATTGTTCTGACATATTTTTGGTAAATGCGACATTTTCTTCAGTAGGGTTGAGCATCGTTTTATAAAGATTTACTCTCAACTCGTTTTTCAATGTCACGATGTAAGCTCTGTAAGCTGCCAATATCGCAGCGTCTATGATTTCAGTGTTGGCGTTTACTTCTTGTCTGTCTTTCAAAAGTTTTTGATAAATCTCAAAAGATTGTTGTTTCTCTCTTTCGTTTTTAGCTATCGCTGCTGAATCTAATTGTGAAGGATAGAACTCTAAAAGCGGAGAGTTGAGAACGGTGAAGTTCATCAGGTTTGTCATGTCGCTCTCGTCAATCAATTTGTTCAACTCGTATAGATGACTTATTGCTGGTTGCTGATTGCATTCAGACGCCACAGGGGTGACGTCTCTACCATCTTGTGAACAACGACTGTTGTTTTTAAAATATTGAATCTCAAAATTCTTGTTGAAAATATTTTCTCTTTCAATTCTCTCGGCTTCGTCGTTAGTCTTCAATGTGTTCCAACTTGTTTCTGCGCACCACACCATTGCGTGCCATGTTGAGTTGAACATTGTCTCGCCGTAGTCGTCCCAAGCTGTGTTGATGACGCCTTTAGCTCCGTTTTTGTAGCCGTCGCGGTTGAAGTGTGCGATGTTCTTGATGTAGTTGTCGATGTATGGGAAACTCGATGCCCAGCAGCTTGCGCCAGGAGCAATCCAGAAAGTGTGACCAGAGTTTTTGAAAGGCGCAATCATCTCGTCGAAGCTGTCACGACCGCCGTAACTCCAGACGATGAATTGGATGTCTTCCGGAAGTTGTTTTATCATCTCAGGATTTTTTGCGAGGATGTCGCCCCACATCATGATTTCTTTATCATATTTCTGTAAGATGTCATATACCTTATTTATATGTTGGCAGTAGGCGTTTTCTGAGCCGAGGCTGTCGACGTATGATTTAGCTTTTCCATTGCCGAGGCCTTCTGTCTCATCGCAGTTGATGTTGAAATATTTCGACTCGTAAGCTTGTGCTGTCTCGCCGAGCAATGTCTCTAAAAATTCGTAAGTCTCCTCAACGCCAGGGTTGAAGTTGAAACGAGTATCTCTGATGTCGTCGTAGAAAGGATTGTCGAGAGTCTTTTCAGCATGAGCGAAACATTGTTGGTTGCCGATGAATTCGATATAATAATCCTTTGCGTATTCTGTCAGTTCCTGGATTTCTTCAGCGGTGAGACCATCAGTAGGAGCGATGTCTGGATATTCGTCGAGTTTGAAAAGATGTTCTGTATAAAGGTTGAAGAAATTGAATTTATATTCAGCGAGGCGACGAATCTGTTCTTTGATAAAATCCGTTGTTGGAATAGGACCACGGCTGATGTCGTCCATCCATCCGCGATATTCAAGAGAAGGATAGTCAAAAATATTATAGCAAGGAATGTTCAGATTGTTTTCTGTAAGAAGTTGGTGACGGATAAGTTGCTTTAAACTTTGAGCTCCGTAAAAAAGACCTTGAGGAGTTGGAGCCATAATTATAACATCGTTTTTTACAATACTTATATCATATTCTTGAGGGTTTATTTCTCTGCCAGGCAATGAATCTCGGTTAGGTCCTAAACCTATAAGAATGTCTGTTTTTTGGGGAGAGGTTATCCTTTCAATTAATTCAGGACTATATAATTCAAAACGAATAGTATTATTTTTCTTACTTTTCTTAATTTTCTTACTTGTTTTTGGGAAAATTTCTAAATCTACACCTGTTATTTCTTTAATATCATTTTTGAAAGTATTGATGATTTTAGATATTTCTTCATTTTCATTATCAACTAATACACATGAATTATCCAAAGTGAAATAAGTTGTAGAGTCAGAGTCGAAAATCCAAGCCATTTGAGGCATTGGAATTATTCCGGTATTTACTGACAGCTGATTGCTGATTGCTGACAGCTGATTGCTGATTGCTGATTGCTGATTGCTGACAGCTGATAGCTCACATCCATTGTCCGTTGTCTGTTGTCCGTTGACATTAAAGAATAAAGCCAATATAATAATGAGAAATAATTTTTTCATGATGCAATTAATTTTATTATTTAAAAAAACATTCATTCCTAACTGAAAAGACGCAGCAATTACATATTGTTTATTTTTAAGGTGTAATTGATACGTCTCTACTTGTAGTCTTGTTGTCCTGTAGTCTTGTTGTCTTAAATATCAAATCCCGGTGCGTTAACGCTGAGCATATCATAAAGGTCGTCGATTCCCATTCCGTCGATGATACGTTTGATGATAGGAGGGAAGTTGCTGCCTTCGTTGACGTAGCCGTCTTTGTAAATGTCTTCCTTCAAAAACTGATTGATGTTTTCGAATATTTCATCATCATATAAGAATGAATGTACGACATCGGTGTCGGTTTGGAAATCAAAGTACATCTTGCCGTCTTTTCTATTTTGACCATGATAATTATCCACGACGATAAAACGTTTCATTCCGAATTGATATAAATCGACAATAAGTTCGCATTCGTCAGTTATTGAAAGAGAACAAACTCCGTTATCATTGATGACAAATTTTCCTCCGATACGAGGCTTGTGTGTGTTGTTGTAGAACTCTTGAGCTTTGGTAGCGTCTTCGAAAGAAGGGAAGCGCATATAAAAATCGTAATATTTGTGTGTCATAGTAAATTTTCTTTTTTTGCAAAAATATAATTTTTTTCCCTTTCTGTTGAACAAAAATCTATGATAATTTGTCTAACGTATGGTTTTGGTTATACATTTCAATTTTCTCAAATGATGAAAAGCACCTTAGTTCCCAGCTGGGTGCTTTTTTTATATTGTAACATGTCAAATTATCAATGAGATAGGTTGTTGTAGATAAAATTTTACCCCCCCCCGAAAAATGTAAAATTAATGCAAATAATTGCTATCTTTGTGCCATTGAAAAATTTAAAATTATTTGTTATGAGAAAATTATTAATGTTATTCGTTTTAGCAGCTATGCTTGTAGGCGTTTCAAGTTGTTCTCTTCATGATCCTTTGACAAGAAACCTTAATCAAAATTCAACCAATGTTGTTTTGCAAGATAACAATTACAAAATTGTTGCAAAAGTAAGAGGTGAAGCGCAAGCAGATTATTTCTTTGGTTTAGGTGGTTTTAGAAAGAATGGTTTAATTGAAGAAGCAAGAGCTAATATGCTTGAAAATGCGAACTTGGTTGGTTCATCAAGAGCTGTTATTAATGAAACAGTAGAAACAAGTGCAACAACATTTGCTGGTATATACAGCAATGTAAAAGTCACAGTTTCAGGATATGTAGTAGAATTTACAGAATAAAGTTATTCTTGTTTAAGTAAAAAAGTCACTTCAATTGAAGTGACTTTTTTTTTTGATAGCTAATAGCTTATTATTGTTCTTTCACATTGTTCATACCAACTTCAACAGCTTGCATGTTCAATGGGATAAGTTTATGAGCACGTTCTGGGAGTGAGTGTTCGAGACCTTCTTTAACTTTATCCATTGAAATGATAGGTTTCAATTTAAGATAAGCGCCGAGGATAATCATGTTGAACACTTTAGCGTTACCCATATCAGATGCTAATTGAGCGCCTTCGATGGTGTAAATCTTAATGTCAGTGCGTGTTGGTTTGTGAGTAATACCGTTTGGGTCGTAAAGGAGCACGCCGCCTGGTTTTACTTTTTCTTCGAATTTGTCGAGTGATTGTTGGTTGAGAATCACAGCTGTGTCGAAAGCGTTGAGGATAGGAGAGCAAACGCGTTCATCGCTGATGATGACAGTCACGTTAGCTGTACCGCCACGCATTTCAGGACCGTAAGATGGCATCCAGCTGACTTCTTTGCCTTCCATGATACCACTATATGCAAGGATCTTACCCATTGACAAGACACCTTGTCCGCCGAAACCGGCAATAATAATTTCTTCTGTCATTGTTTTAAATTTTTTATTTTTCAACAAGCTTACCGTCAACTTTAATGTCACCGAGTGGATAGAATGGGAGCATGTTTTCAACTAACCATTTGTTAGCTGCAACTGGTTCCATTTTCCAGTTAGAGTTACAGTTAGAAACGATTTCAACGAAGTTGACGCCGCTCTTACCGTTGATTTGGTTTTCAAAAGCTTTCTTGATAGCTGCTTTTGCTTTACGTACGCATGCTGGGTTGTAAACAGCTTGACGTGTGACGTATTTTGTACCAGGAAGTTGAGCGATAAGTTCAGTTATTCTTAATGGGTAACCGTTGCAAGGAATACCGTCGAAACCTGCGCCTGCTGGTAAAGTAGCTTTACGGCCGTAAGGAGTTGTAGCTGTCTTCATGCCTTCCAATGTTGTTGGAGCCATTTGACCGCCTGTCATACCGTAGATACCGTTGTTAACGAAAATCATTGTGATGTTTTCGCCGCGGTTACAAGCGTGGATTGTTTCTGCTGTACCGATAGCTGCCAAGTCACCGTCACCTTGGTATGTGAAGATAACTTTGTTAGGCCATACGCGTTTGAGGCCTGTTGCCAATGCTGGAGCACGACCGTGAGCTGCTTCTTGGAAGTCAACATCGAAATAGTCGTAAGCCATAACAGAGCAACCTACAGGAGCTACACCGATTGTTTCTTCGTCAACGCCGAGTTCTTCCAATACTTCAGCGATGATGCGGTGAGTTGTACCGTGACCGCAACCTGGGCAATAGTGGAATGGTTTTTCGGTCAATAACTTAGATTTTTGATAAACTAAGTTTTCAGGTTTAATGATATCTTCTATTGACATGTTCTTATTCTCCTATAATTTGTTTTTTCATTGCTTCGAGAACTTCTTCTGGTGTGTGGATGATACCACCTACGCGGCCGAAGTGTTCTGCTTTAACGCGACCATTGACTGCCAATTTAACGTCTTCAATCATTTGACCGCAGCTTAATTCTACTGCTAAGAAACCTTTAGCGCCTCTGTCGATGAGGTTTTGGATAGCCTTAGTTGGGAATGGGAATAATGTGATAGGACGTAATAAACCGACCTTGAGACCTTCAGCGCGTGCCAATTGTACTGATTTTTGAGCGATACGAGCACTTGAACCGTAAGCTACGAATACATATTCTGCATCTTCGCATTCGATTTCTTCAAAGCGTACTTCGTTTTCTTCTACTAATCTGTATTTTTCTTGGAGATGGCGGTTGTGAGCTTCCATCTTAACTGAGTCTAAGTCTAATGATGTGATGACACGGTGTTGTGTGCCTCTCTTACGACCTGTTGTTGCCCAAGGATAGTTGGCCTTGATTTCTTCTTCAGTCATACGTGGTTTTTGTTCAGGAAGAACAACTTTTTCCATCATTTGACCGATTGCACCGTCTGATAAGATGCAGCATGCCATACGATATTTGAATGCTAATTCGAAGCCTAATGCTACGAAGTCAGCCATTTCTTGTACTGAAGCTGGAGCTAATACGATGTTTTTGTAGTCACCATTACCACCGCCTTTACATGCTTGGAAGTAGTCAGCTTGTGATGGTTGGATTGTTCCTAAACCCGGGCCGCCACGAACAACGTCAGCGTAAACGCAAGGTACTTCTGCACCTGCTATATAAGCTATACCTTCTTGTTTCAAGCTGACACCAGGGCTTGATGATGATGTCATAACGCGTTTGCCAGATGCACCCGCTGCATAAACCATGTTGATAGCTGCTATTTCACTTTCTGCTTGTAAAACGACCATACCGGTACGTTCATAAGGGTTTTGTTCCATAAGATATTCAATCACTTCTGATTGTGGAGTGATAGGATATCCGTAATAAGCATCACAACCGTAGCGGATAGCTGCTTCGGCTAATGCTTCGTTACCCTTCATCAGTTTTAATTCTCCCATTATGTGTTAATTTTAAATGTTAGACAATTGATTAATAATTACAATTTGACTTTGTAAACTGTGATAACACCGTCTGGACATACCATGCCGCATGATGCACAACCGATACATTTGTCAGGTTCCGCCATATAAGCGTAATTGTAACCTTTACCGTTTACTTCTTTTGCCAAGCTGATAACACCAACTGGACAGTTTGCAGCGCATACGCCACAACCTTTACAACGTTCTGTGTTAACTACGATGGCTCCTTTGAAACTTGCCATAATTGTTTAGTTTTAAGTTACTTATAATGTTTATTGTTTCCTTAATTCTTTTTTATCTAGACTTACAAAAATATATATTTTTTTTAAATCTATGCTGGAAAAATCAAAAATTATTATTTTATTGGATGATCTTCAGCGAAACGTTTTAATCTCTCTGCCAAAACAGGGATTTCATCTCTTTGAATCAATGATGTACATGCTCTGATGCCTTGACGTGTGCTGCCGCATGTGTCTAATGAGATTGCTGATACGCCATAATACAACATTGCTTCTAATAACTCTGCTCCTGTGAATCCTGGGTAGCAGTATGTGAAATAGAATCCGTCAGCGATTGGTTCGCCTAAGTCTTCGTCGTATGTGAATTCGAAACCGTTTGACAAGAATGCGTCTTTCATCATCTTGGCTTTTTCTCCGTATTCCAAAACATCGTCACGGTAGTTGTATGTACCGTCGTTGACAGCTTTCAAAACGCCAGCTAAAGCGTATTGAGCTGAGTGTGATGTTCCTGAACTAAGTGGATGCAATGCACCGAAGAGAATACCTCTTAAGAATATATCTTGACCGCAGAATTCTTTTAAATCTGGGTAGCGACGTTGAGCTAATTTGTTGCTAATACCTAATATTGCGCAGCGTTCGCCTGCATAGCTGAATGCTTTTGAACTTGATATCATCAAGATGTAGTTGTCTGTATATTTACCAACAGTTGGTTGATATGGAGCTACGCCTGGGTGACTGTAGTCTTTACGGAAGTCCATTCCGAAATATGCCAAATCTTCAAGGACGATGACATCATATTTGTTAGCTAATTCGCCAATGATGCGAAGTTCTTCATCTGTTAAGCAAACCCATGTTGGGTTGTTAGGGTTGGAATATAAAATGCTATGGATTTTGCCTGTGGCAAAGATGCTTTCTAATTTTTCACGAAGTTTTTCACCACGATACTCATAAATGTCAAAACTTTCCATAGGGATACCTAATACTTTGTTTTGGAATTTATGAACTGGGAAACCTGGATCAATGAATAATATTGTGTTTTTTTCTTTATTGGCATGACCACAAATCATGAATGAAGCGAAACCACCTTGCATAGAACCTACTGTAGGAATGCAGTTTGCTGCATCCACATCAAGGTCGAGGAAATTCTTGATGAAACGAGAAGCCTCATTTTTTACAGCAGGAACACCATCAATTGGAGGATATGTTGCTGCTACGCCTTCTTGCAAAGCTTTGATTTGAGCTTCAATGCCTGCTTGCGCAGCAGGAAGACCAGGGTTGCCCATTTCCATGTGGATGAATTTTACACCGCTTGCAGCTTCAAGATCTCTTGCAAGCTTGTTGATTTCACGGATACCGGCTTTGCCGATACAAGGAAGGTTGCTGTCGCTGAATACTTTTTGAGCTACTTCAACTGGAACAATGTTATTCTTCATGATAAATATGTTGACTTTTTTTGATTAAAAATATCAGAATTAAGTTTGAACGTCAAAATTATGAAAATATTTAATATAAAAGTCTTAAATGAAGATTTTTTTTAGTTAAAAGTTTTTAACTGAAATTCTTGTTTGTGTAATAAAAAAACTGCCCAAATTAAAGAGCAGTTTTTGATACATTAATATAATGACTTATTTTTTTACAATCTTTCTGACAATTATAATGTCATTGTTGTCTGTTGCTTTTATTATGTAAATGCCGGATGGTAAATGTTCTATGTTTATAATGTTTTCGTGACTTTCAATTTGCTTTCTTCCAAACAAGTCAATAATTTCAGCAAATCTGAAATCATTCATAATGATGTGGATGTTGTTTACTGCTGGATTAGGGAATGTTTTGAAAAGCACTTCCTGGTTCTCTTTTGTTTTCTCTATATTATTGTCTAAATTTAAGGATATTATTTCTGAAAAATTGCTGATAGAATAACCGCTGTCGAACAGATTATAAGTCCTTATTTTATAATAATATGTGCCGCTGAAATCTTCTTCAGGAATGATGTCCATGAAAACTTGTGTTTCGGCGTCATACTCTTTTTCATCGCAAGAAATTAGTGTGAAATTGTCTTCGTATTCGTGCCTGCGGTAAATTTCGTAAAATGTTTTAATGTCTTTTGTCATATAGAGGTCAAGCGGCATATCAATCAAGGCTTCGTCCCACCAATCGATTCTAATAGCTTTTAAGCCACTATATGTGGTGGTGGCCTCAATGAAAATGCCTTTTGTTGGTGGAAATGAACGAAATGTCTCAATGGTTTCAATGCAGGACTTGGCTATTCCGTCGCCTTCATTATAAATATTTTGTATGCCATATTCCTTGATGCCATCAGGCGTGTTTTCGTCTGTGAAGGAAAAATTGTCGCAGTATTCGGACTCGCGATGAATCAACTCTCCGTTACGATATATGTCGCAGAAGTCGATAGGTATTAATGCGCCGCCTACGTATCCTATCAGGTCGTAAGCAACGCCTTGTTGCGTCTGTGTGCTATGGTCTTTCATTGCCTGCCATCCGGTTTCTTCACTATATATACGAGCCTCTCCGGTAGTGGTTTCATTGAGAATGGTGCGTGGAATGATATGTACATCCTTATCTTTTAACGAGCCAGTGAAAGAAATGACAAACCAATATGTCTTGTCTTCAGGAATGGTAATTTCCTTTGGCAAATATGCGTCAGCAAAGAATATTGGATGATTTACGTCATAGAAGTCATTATCTCCGGTTCTGAATATTCTTGTTTCATTGTAGCCGCTTGGTGTATAGCAATTTACATCCTGACTTCCTGTAACTAATTGGCCACCATTTTCTGGGTCGCCGTCATAAATGCTTAAATATGCATTTGTTATTGTGGAAATAGAAGTTGCACCTTCGTATATGTAGAATCTTATTCCGAATAAATCTCTTTCGACATCGTATTTAATGTTTATCTTATCCATGATTTTGTACCCGGCATCTTTGTCGGCATTGAATCCATATTGTGTCAGCCCGCTGTGTAAAGAACTGATGTCATAATTGTTGTAACCTGATTTTGGGTGTGTGATGACATCATTGACGTGTATGATTTCGTCGCTGTTGCTCCATTTTAATACTACGTTATTGTTATTGTCGTATTCAAATTTGATGTTCGCAGCGCTAGGAAAATGTTCGCAGCTATAATATGTAAATGTTTTTGAGATGATGTCTGATGTCTCGTTTTCGTGTACGGATGCCACTGCAAACGAATGGCTCTCGTTATCGTTGAAAGAATCTGTGTTGATTTGATATTCTGTGTCTGTGATGTCATCAATAAATTCATTATCAATCCATATTCTATAGACAAAGGTGTTTTGCGAATCAGGAGCATCCCAAGATGCAAATCCAGTTGACCCTACTCTTAGGTTTTGAGGTGTCTCTGTGCTTTGTGACAATATTGCTCCGTTAATAGCAAAGATGAACAATAGTAAAAGATGATGTCTAATTTTCATGGCTTGATTTTTTGATTAGCAATACTTTATCATCGCAAAGTTTGTAATAAAATTTGAACAAAACAAGCTATGTTTAAAAAAAAAGTGGGGGGGGTAAGTGTTTGAAAGACAATGATATGTGCTTTGTAATGCTGTGTGCCTTGGTTAAAAGATATTGTTTATAAATCAATAAAGTGAGTTTTTTTTGAAAAAAAGAGAAACGAAATTGTATTGAAATAGAAAAATGTGACAAAGAATAAAAAAAAGCCGATATTCATCGGCTCTCTGTGGGACGTACTGGACTCGAACCAGTGACCTCTGCCGTGTGAAGGCAGCGCTCTAAACCAACTGGGCTAACGTCCCTCTTATTTTGGAATATAAAAAAAGAACGCCTTTCGACGTTCTTAGTGTGGGGCGAACAAGAATCGAACTTGTGACCTCATGCCTGTCAAGCATGCGCTCTAAACCAACTGAGCTACCGTCCCATTTGCGAGTGCAAAGATACAACTTTTTTTTATTCATCCAAATATTTTTTATTTCATTTTTTATTTTATTTTTGAGTTTTCTAAATTTATTATTATGAATAAAGTTAAGTATCTATTAGTCATTATGTTCCTGATGGGTGCAATGTTCGTTGCCAATGCTCAGGAAAAGAAAAATCTTGAATTAGCCGATCTTTACGAACGCCCAACTTTCTCAATGAAGCGTGTCGTCGGCATGAATCCTATGAAAGATGGCAATACTTATGCCACTCTCGAGAAAGGAAAACTCAACATTTATAACTATAAAACAGGTAAACTTGTAAAGACTCTCTTCGATATGAGAGAACTCGTGCTTCCTGGCGATTCACTTCCTCTTCCTCTTTATTCAACATACGAACTTAGTGAAGATGAATCAAAGGTATTGTTCATGAATAACATGAATCCTATCTATCGCCATTCTTATACAGCAAGTTTCTATGTTTACGATATTAATAATAAGGTGTTGGCACCTCTTTCTGAAAACGGCGACCAACGTCTCGCAACATTCTCTCCAGATGCTACAAAAGTAGCTTTCATGCGCGACAATAACCTTTTTATTAAAGATTTGAAAACAAACGAAGAAATACAATTTACTCACGATGGAGAATGGAACCATGTAATAAATGGCGCTCCAGATTGGGTTTATGAAGAAGAATTCGGTTTCGCTCAAGGTTTCTACTGGTCTCCTGATAGCAAAAAAATTGCTTACTATCGCTTTGATGAGTCAAATGTTAAAGAATTTAACATGCAAATGACAGAAGGCTTGTATATGCAGGATTATAAATTCAAATATCCAAAAGCGGGTGAAGATAACTCAATCGTTGAAGTCTATGTTTATGATGTTGCTACAGGAGAGACAAAGAAAATGGATACTGGTGAAGAAACTGATATTTATCTTCCAAGAATCAAATGGACTCAAGATCCTAACGTCTTGGCAATCCAAAGATTAAACCGTCATCAAAACCATCTTGAAATTTTGGCGGCAAATGCAACAACAGGTGAAACAACCGTGTTCTACGATGAAACAAATCCTTATTATATTGATGTTACAGATAACTGGACATTCCTAGAAGATGGTACAAGATTTCTGATGACAAGTGAACAAGATGGTTATAACCATATTTATCTTTACTTGATGGATGGAACTCTTGTTAAACAACTCACAAATGGTGATTGGGAAGTTACAAATGTTTACGGTTTCGATGGTAAAGAAGTTTATTTCCAAGCTGCAAAAAATAGTTCAATAGAACGTCAGATTTATGCGGTTAACTTGAAAGGTGAAATGCGTACATTAATTAATAAGGTAGGTACCAACAACGCAAGATTTAGTTCTAACTTCAAATATTTGATCAATATCAACTCAAGCGTTGAACAACCTCACCAATATGTTTTGTTCGATAATAAAGGCAAACAAGTCAGAGTTTTGGAAGATAATAAAGAGTTTGCTGAAAGGATGAAAGAATATAATTTAGGTAAAAAAGAATTCATCACAATCACAGATCCAGCCTTTACATTGCCAGACGGAACTCAAATTGAAATGGAAACTTGGAGAATTCTTCCTCCTGACTTTGATCCAAACAAGCAATATCCAGTTTTGATTTATGTTTATGGCGGCCCTGGTCACCAAACTGTTAATAATGCTTGGGGTAGCGATGACTTTGCTTGGATGCAATTGCTTGCTCAAAATGGAATTATTTGCGTTTCAATTAACAATAGAGGCGGTGGCGCTAGAGGTGAGGTCTTCAAAAAAATGACTTACCAACAACTTGGAAAATATGAAACAGAAGATATGATTACTTTGGCGAAATATATGGCATCACAACCTTATGTTAACCCAGATAAAATAGCTATTTATGGATGGAGTTATGGCGGATTCATGGCAACTTCTGGTATCACAAAAGGCGCTGATTATATCAGTACAGCTGTTGCAGTTGCTCCTGTTACTAACTGGCGTTATTATGATAATATTTATACTGAAAGATTCATGCGTACTCCACAAGAAAATCCTTCTGGATATGACGATAACTCTCCAATCAATTTCGTTGAAAAATTAAAAGGAAATTACTTGTTATGCCATGGTAGCGGCGATGATAATGTTCATTTCCAAAATGCAATGGAACTCATCAAAGCTTTGGTCTCAGAAGGTAAACAGTTTGACTTGATGGTTTATCCAAACAAAAACCATAGTATCTATGGAACATACGAACAAGGTGGTGTTGAAGTAAGAATGCATTTGTTTGAAAAAATAAATAATTTCTTATTTGAAAATCTTTTAGAAAAATAATTGTTTGTATTAAAAAAATAACTATTTTTGCACCCGCTTAAGAAAAAAGATTTTTAGTTTAACAATTTAAAGAAAGAGAGAGTATTAACATGATTATTGTTCCTGTAAAAGAAGGCGAAAGCATTGATCGCGCTCTGAAACGTTACAAAAGAAAGTATGAAAAAACTGGCGTTGTAAAAGAATTACGTAGCCGTCAAAAATTCACAAAACCTTCAATCATTAAACGTGAACAACGTATGAAGGCTATCTACGTTCAGCAGCTCCGTCAAGCAGAAGAAAACAACTAATCAAGTTGTTTGCACTTTTTGCAAGAATAATTTCAGAGAAACTTTGTCTTGGGAAACCAGGACAAAGTTTTTTTTTATAAAACATTGTGTTTTTCAAAATTGTTATGTATCTTTGAGGCATAAACATTACATAATGATAGAAAGATTTGTCAGATACATACAAACTGAAAAAAGATATTCTATGCATACGGTTAATGCGTATAAAAGAGACCTTGTGCAATTTGCGGAATATGCTTTGCAAAAGTATGATATTGATAATCTTTTGTTGATAGAGACTCCAATAGTCCGTTCCTATATTATTGATTTGAAAGAAAACGGAATGGAAAATCGCTCTATAAATAGAAAGGTCTCAACATTAAGGTCTTTTTATTCGTTTTATCTTCGAGAAAAAGTAATAAAGGTTACACCGTTGGCAGGTATAAAGGCTTTAAAGCAGCCTAAAGAATTAGCTAAATTCGTTCCAGAGCATGATATAATTAAAATATCTTTTGAAGAAACGGATGATTTTAATGTAAGAAGAAATGAAGTTGTTTTTGAAATATTATATCAGACAGGAATCAGACAAGCGGAATTGAGGACTATAAAAGATGAAGATGTCGATGACGTTTCTAAAACGATAAAGGTCTTTGGTAAAAGAAACAAGGAGCGTATAATACCTATAGAATTTGAATTACTGCAGAAGATAGAGAAGTATAAAATTATAAGAGATAATATGTTCTCTGAAAGAGAGAATACATTATTGATTGTTGACAATAAGGGAAGACAGGCTAGCCCTAAGTTTATTTATGATCTGATTCATAAAATATTGGTGGGAAATACAACGTTAGAACAAAAGAGCCCTCATGTTTTGAGACATACTTTTGCGACACATTTGTTAAATAGGGGAGCGGATATCAGAGCAATTCAGAAATTGTTGGGACATAGCAGTCTTAGTTCGACACAGGTGTACACGCATAATACTATAGAAAAATTAAAGGATGTGTATCAAAAGGCCCATCCTTATGGAGATAAATAACAACAGTCGAAAGGCTATTATTAAAACCAATTTAAAATAGGAGGTTATTATGAAAACTACCATCAATTCAGTTCATTTTAAAGCTGACAAAAAGTTAGAAGATTTCATTACACAGAAAATCGAAAAGGTATGTTCAAAGATTTCTGATGTGATAGGATCTGAAGTGACATTGAAATTAGATAATACCGATACACCGGAAAATAAGATTGTAGATATTAGAATTATGTTAAAAGGCAGCGATTTGTATGCTAGCAAAGAAAGTAAGAGCTTTGAAGAATCAACAGATTTGGCCATTGACGCGTTGAAAAAGCAATTAGAGAAGTATAAAGGTAAGCTGGAAGGACGTGATTAATGTTGATATTCAAGAATTTACATAAAAAAATAAAAAAAGTAGATTTTTTTTTGAAAAAACGTTTGTAGATTCAAGAATTATGATTATTTTTGCAGACCATTTCAAAGGATTACTGGAGAGATGGTCTGCAGTTATAAGTTCTTTAAAATAATGAAGACAGGCCGGCGTAGCTCAGCGGTAGAGCACGTGATTTGTAATCTCGGGGTCGGGGGTCCAAATCCCTCCGCCGGCTCAAATTTATCAGAGATGGTAAATGGGGGAGTCGCATAGTGGCAATTGCAACAGACTGTAAATCTGTCCTCGGATGAGTTCGGTGGTTCGAGTCCACCCTCCCCCACACTTGCGGAAGTAGCTCATTTGGCAGAGCGAAAGCCTTCCAAGCTTTAGGTAGCGGGTTCGAGCCCCGTCTTCCGCTCAAAAGAAAGCCAGCGTAGCTCAGGGGTAGAGCACTTCCTTGGTAAGGAAGGGGTCACGAGTTCAAATCTCGTCGCCGGCTCTTCAGAGGGAATAGAAAATAAGTTATAAAAATATTAACCTTAAGTAAAAAATAAAAGTTATGGCAAAAGAAAAATTTGAAAGGTCAAAACCACACGTCAATATTGGTACAATCGGCCACGTTGACCACGGTAAGACAACTTTAACAGCAGCTATTACTTTCCACCTTGCTAAAAAAGGTTTGTCAGAAGTTAAATCATTCGACTCAATCGATGCTGCTCCAGAAGAAAAAGAAAGAGGTATCACTATTAATACAGCTCACGTAGAGTACCAAACAGAAAACCGTCACTATGCACACGTTGACTGTCCTGGCCACGCTGACTACGTTAAGAACATGGTTACTGGTGCTGCTCAAATGGACGGTGCTATCATCGTTGTTGCTGCAACAGACGGTCCAATGCCTCAAACACGTGAACACATCCTCCTCGCACGTCAAGTTGGTGTTCCAAGATTAGTTGTTTTCTTGAACAAATGTGACTTGGTTGACGATCCAGAATTGTTAGACCTCGTTGAAATGGAAGTTAGAGATTTATTATCAACATACGAATTCGATGGTGACAATACTCCTATCATCCGTGGTTCAGCTCTCGGTGGCTTAAATGACGATCCAACATGGGCTCCAAAACTCGACGAATTGATGGAAGCTTGTGATACATGGATTCCAGAACCAGAAAGATTGGTTGACAAACCATTCTTGATGCCAATCGAAGACGTATTCTCAATCACAGGTCGTGGTACAGTTGCTACAGGTCGTATCGAAACAGGTATCATTAAAGTTGGTGATCCAGTTGATATCATCGGTATGGGCGCTGAAAAACTTAAATCAGTTGTTACAGGTGTTGAAATGTTCCGTAAACTTTTGGACGAAGGTGAAGCTGGTGATAACGCAGGTCTCTTACTCCGTGGTATAGACAAAGACGAAATCCGTCGTGGTATGGTTATCGCAAAACCAGGTTCAGTAAAACCTCACAGCCACTTCAAAGGTGAAGTTTACGTTCTTTCAAAAGAAGAAGGTGGTCGTCACACTCCATTTAGAAACAAATATCGTCCTCAATTCTACTTCAGAACAACAGACGTTACAGGCGAAATCTTATTACCAGAAGGTATGGAAATGGTTATGCCAGGTGACCACGTTACAATCGAAGTAAACTTGATCGCTGAAATCGCTATGGACAAAGGTCTCCGTTTCGCTATCCGTGAAGGTGGTAGAACAGTTGGTTCAGGTCAAGTTATCGAACTCATTGAAGATTGATAATTTAAAATAAAAACGGGTGCTTGAATAAGCACCCAACACACAGGCATAGCTCAATTGGTAGAGTAGTGGTCTCCAAAACCATTGGTTGAGGGTTCGAGTCCTTCTGCCTGTGCTAATAAATAAAATAGTTCAAACAAAATGAAAAGGTTTATAAACTACGTTAAAGAATGTTATACTGAGTTAGTTGAGAAAGTTTCTTGGCCAACTTGGAAAGAACTCCAAAGTAGTGCAATCGTCGTGTCCATTGCTTCCCTAATAATCGCTTTGGTGGTTTATCTGATGGATAAGTCTTTTGAAACTATATTAGAAAACATTTATCGTATTTTCTAATATAAGGTGTTTGATCTAATCAACATTCTAATTACTTTTAATTTTCTATTGAGATGAGTGAACAGAACGAAAAAAAATGGTATGTTATAAGAGCTGTCAGCGGAAAAGAGAAAAAAGTTAAAGAGTATCTTGATGCTGAAATTTCTAGACGTGCTGATTTGCAGTCTCTGATTTCACAAGTTCTTATCCCTACAGAAAAAGTTTATTCAGTTAGAAATGGTAAAAAAATCAGTAAGGAAAGAAATTACCTTCCTGGTTATGTTTTAGTTGAAGCTGTTCTGTCAGGTGAAGTAACTCATGTTATAAAAGACATTCCTAATGTATTAGGTTTTCTTGGTACAAAAGGAGAAGCTGACCCACTTAGACCATCAGAAGTTTGTAGAATTTTAGGAAAGGTCGACGAACTTACAGAGATGGGAGAAGGTAGTGAGTTATCATTCATTGTTGGAGAAACTGTAGTGGTAAACGACGGACCATTCAGTAGTTTTAGCGGAATTATCGAAGAAGTAAACGATGAGAAGAAAAAACTCAAAGTTATGGTTAAGATATTCGGTCGTAAAACTCCACTTGAGTTGAGTTATTTCCAAGTTAAAAGAGAGTAGTGTAGAATTTTGAAACATTTTGTTTTCATTTAACTTTTATAAAAATTAAAATGAAAGAAGTAAGCGGATTAATTAAACTGCAAATCAAAGGAGGAGCCGCTAATCCTGCACCACCTGTTGGTCCAGCATTGGGTCAAAAAGGTGTTAACATCATGGAGTTTTGCAAGCAATTCAATGCTCGTACACAAGATCAAGCTGGTAAAGTACTTCCAGTTATTATTACTGTGTATAAGGACAAATCATTTGATTTCATTGTAAAAGCTTCACCAGTTGCTGCTTCAGTTCTTGAAGCTGCTAAAATTGCTAAAGGTTCAAAAGAACCTAACCGTTCAAAAGTTGGTTCTATGAGCTGGGATACAGTTCGTAGTATTGCTGAAAATAAAATGAAGGACTTAAATTGCTTCACAATTGAATCAGCAATGAGCATGGTAGCAGGTACAGCACGTAGTATGGGTGTTAAGATTACAGGCGAATCACCTTTAAAGTAAAGACTAAGTCTTAAGCATTTGTAGAACAAAAAAAAAGAAATTACCAAATGGCAAAAGTATCTAAGAAAAGAAAAGAAGCTTTAGCTAAGTTCGACAAAAGCAAGGTTTACTCCTTGACAGAAGCGGTTGATGTCGTGAAACAAATCACTTACACCAAATTCGATGCATCTGTAGACTTGAACGTTCGTTTGGGTGTTGACCCACGTAAAGCCAACCAAATGGTTCGTGGTAGTGTAACACTTCCTCACGGTACAGGTAAAGTTGTTCGCGTTTTGGTACTTTGTACTCCAGACAAAGAACAAGAAGCTAAGAATGCCGGTGCTGATTTCGTCGGATTAGAGGATTATATCCAAAAAATTAAAGACGGATGGACCGATGTTGATGTGATTATCACTATGCCAACAGTTATGCCTAAGATTGGTGCTTTAGGACGTATCCTCGGACCTAGAGGTTTAATGCCTAACCCAAAGACAGGTACAGTAACTATGGACATCGCCAAGGCTGTACAAGAAGTAAAAGCTGGTAAAATCGATTTCAAAGTTGATAAATATGGAATCGTTGATGCTGGTATTGCAAAAGTCAGTTTCACATCTGATAAGATTTACGATAACGCAAAAGAAGTTATCCAAGCTATTATCAAGTTGAAACCAGCAGCAGCTAAAGGTACTTACATTAAGAGTATCTACATTTCCAGTACAATGAGTCCTGGTGTACAGGTAGATCCTAAATCAATAGCCCTCTAACCCCTTAATAAGTAATTGACATGAGAAAAGAAGATAAACAAGTTATTATCAACTCAATTACAGAGGAGTTGAATGCATGTCCTAACTTTTACTTGACTGATATTGCTGAACTTAATGCAGTAAAAACCAGCGATTTGAGAAGACAATGCTTCAATAGTGGCATCAAGCTCGTGATGGTTAAGAACGCTTTGTTAAAGAAAGCTATGCAAAACACCGGTAGAGAATTCGGTGATCTTTACGGCGTGATGAAGGGCACAACGGCATTAATGTTGTCTGAAAATGGCAATGCTCCAGCTAAGTTGATAAAAAAATTCCGTAAAACGGACAGCCGTCCTATCTTAAAAGGTGCTTATATTGAAGAGTGCGTTTATGTAGGCGACAATATGCTCGATACATTAGTAAATATCAAGTCTAAGAACGAATTGATTGCAGACGTTGTAGCATTGTTACAATCACCTGCAAAGAATGTACTCGGTGCATTACAATCTGGTGGACATATTCTCAGTGGTGTTGTTAAAACATTATCAGAGAGACCAGAATAATAAAAAAGTAATAAAAAGAAAAAAAATAAATTTGTATAACAATTAAAAAACTTAAAGAAATGGCAGATTTAAAAGCTTTTGCAGAACAATTAGTAAACCTTACTGTTAAAGAGGTTAATGAACTTGCCGCTATATTAAAAGAAGAATACGGTATCGAACCAGCAGCAGCAGCAGCAGTAGTAGCAGCTCCAGCAGCAGGCGATGCAGCTCCAGCAGCAGAAGAAAAAACATCTTTCGATGTTATCCTCAAATCAGCTGGTGCACAAAAATTAGCAGTTGTAAAACTCGTTAAAGAATTAACAAGCCTCGGTTTGAAAGAAGCTAAGGAATTAGTTGACGCTGCTCCTAAAGCTATCAAAGAAGGTGTTAGCAAAGAAGAAGCTACTGCACTTGAAGCAGCTCTTAAAGAAGCTGGTGCAGAAGTTGAAGTTAAATAAGGATTTAATTTCCACAAGACACAATGGTATCAACCTCGACTCCGTTTTTGGAGTTGAGGTTTGTGCCTATAATTTTTTGTCTTAATAAATCCCCTCTTTATATTTTAACATTAGCTTAACAATAAAAACATAAACACTTTGGCAGATAAAACATTAGATAGAATCAGTTTCGCGTCGATAAAAAGACCTTTCGAATATCCTGATTTTTTGGATATCCAATTGAAATCTTTCCATGATTTCTTCCAATTAGACACAAATCCGGATAATCGCAAGAATGAAGGCCTCTTCAAAGTTTTCCAAGAAAATTTCCCAATTACAGACGCAAGAAACAACTTTGTACTCGAATTCCTCGATTACTATATTGATGCTCCTCAATACACCATCGCAGAGTGCATCGAACGTGGTTTAAGTTATTGTGTTAGACTTAAAGCTAAACTTAAACTTTCATGTACAGATGATGAACATGAAGATTTTGAAACAAAAGTGCAGGACGTGTACCTCGGACTCATCCCATATATGACTCCGCAAGGTACTTTTGTTATTAACGGAGCTGAACGCGTAGTTGTATCTCAATTACACCGCTCACCAGGCGTTTTCTTCGGCTCAAACGTCCACGCTAATGGTACGACATTATATTCTGCCCGTATCATTCCTTTCAAAGGTTCTTGGATGGAGTTCTCAACTGATATCAGCAACGTAATGTATGCTTATATCGACAGAAAAAAGAAATTACCTATTACAACATTGCTCCGTGCTATCGGTTATGAGTCTGATAAGGACATCCTTGATATTTTCAATCTCTCTGAAGAAATTAAAGTGTCTAAAACAGCTCTTAAAAAAGTCCTCGGACGTAAACTCTCTGCTAGAGTTCTTCGTTCATGGTTTGAAGACTTTGTAAATGAGGAAACAGGTGAATGCGTTTCTATTGAACGTAATGAGTCTATCCTCGACCGTGGAACTGTGTTGGAATCTGAACATATAGACATCATCGTCAATTCAGGAGTTAAAACAATCCTCCTTGATCGTGAAGATATTAATATCTCTGATTATTCTATAGTATTCAACACATTGCAAAAAGACCCTTCTAATTCAGAAAAAGAAGCTGTTGAATATATCTATAGACAATTGCGTAACGCTGAACCACCAGATGAAGAAACAGCTCGTGGTATTATCGAGAAATTATTCTTCTCAGATAAACGTTATGATTTAGGCGATGTAGGTCGTTACCGCATTAACCGTAAATTAGGTCTTGAAATTCCGGCTGATGTAAAAGTCCTTACAAAAGAGGACGTTATTGCTATTATTAAGTATTTGATTAACTTATCAAATAGCAAAGCAGAAGTCGATGATATCGACCACTTGAGCAATCGTCGTATCAGAACCGTTGGTGAACAATTATACGGTCAGTTCGGCGTTGGCTTGGCACGTATGGCTCGTACAATTAGAGAAAGAATGAACGTTCGTGATAACGAAGTGTTCACTCCAACAGAACTTATCAATGCAAAGACATTGTCTTCTGTTATTAATTCTTTCTTTGGTACTAACCAATTGTCACAGTTCATGGACCAAACTAACCCATTGTCAGAGGTAACACATAAACGTCGTATCTCTGCTTTAGGTCCTGGTGGTTTGTCTCGTGATCGTGCTGGTTTCGAAGTTCGTGACGTTCACTATACACACTATGGTCGTCTCTGTACAATCGAAACTCCTGAAGGTCCAAACATCGGTCTTATTTCTTCATTATGTGTATTTGCTAAAATCAACAATTTAGGTTTCATTGAAACACCTTATAGAAAAGTTGTTGACGGAGTCGTAGATTTCCAAAACCCTCCTATATATCTTACAGCTGAAGAAGAGGAAGAAAAGATTATTGCTCAAGCAGGTACAGCAATGGATGACAATGGTAGGCTTACAGAAGATATGATAAAAGTTCGTTATGTAGCTGACTATCCTATTGTAACTCCACAAGAAATAGATCTTATCGATGTTGCACCAAACCAAATTTCATCTATTGCTGCATCATTGATTCCATTCCTCGAACACGACGATGCTAACCGTGCTTTGATGGGTTCTAACATGATGCGTCAAGCTGTGCCTTTGATGAATCCAGAAGCACCTATCGTTGGTACAGGTATTGAACGTTATGTTGCTAGAGATTCACGTACAATAGTTGAAGCAGAAGGCGACGGTGAAGTTGTATTTGTAGATTCTACTAAAATCGTTATCAGATATAATAGAACAGACAAAGAAAGACTCGTCAGCTTTGATGGTGATGAAAAGACATATAATTTAATAAAATACGCTAGAACTAACCAAAGTACAAGCATTAATCAAAAACCTATCGTTAAGAAAGGTGAAAAAGTTACTAAAGGACAAATCCTTACTGAAGGTTATGCTACTCAAGGTGGTGACTTAGCACTCGGACGTAACTTGATGGTTGCATTCATGCCATGGAAAGGTTACAACTATGAGGATGCTATCGTTATTTCAGAGCGTATAGTTAGAGAAGACTTATTCACATCAATACATATAGAAGAATTTACTCTCGAAGTACGTGATACAAAACGCGGACTTGAAGAGTTGACAAACGATATCCCTAACGTTAGTGCAGAAGCTACAAAAGACTTGGACGAAAATGGTCTTATTCGCGTAGGTGCTGAAGTAACAGAAGGTGATATATTAATCGGTAAGATTACTCCTAAAGGTGAAACAGACCCAACTCCTGAAGAAAAATTGTTACGCGCAATCTTTGGTGACAAAGCTGGTGATGTTAAGAATGCTTCTCTCAAGGCTGGTCCATCAATGAAGGGTGTAGTTATCGGCAAACGTTTGTTTTCACGCGTAATTAAAGATCGTAAATCTAAAGCAAAAGATAGAGATATTATTGCAGAAATAGATTTCGAATGCAACCGCGAAATTGACGCCCTCAAAGAAAGACTTATCGAGAAATTGATGAGCCTCCTCGCAGGAAGAACATCTTTGGGCGTTCAAAACAATTTTAAAGAAGTAGTTATCCCTAAGAAGATCAAGTTCTCTCATAAAGCATTGTTAAATCTTGACTATATGACTGTTAATCCATACAGATGGACAACAGACGCAGAACTCAATGAGTTGATAGTTAAGACAATCAACAACTACAATATGAGATGCAAGGAAATTCTTGGTGTATATAGCCGTAAAAAGAACGTTGCTAGCGTTGGTGATGAGTTGCCAAATGGTATAGTTCAAATGGCAAAAGTTTATGTTGCTCAAAAACGTAAACTTAACATCGGTGATAAGATGTCAGGTCGTCACGGTAATAAAGGTATCGTTTCAAGAATTGTACGTGATGAAGATATGCCATTCTTAGCAGACGGAACACCTGTTGATATAGTATTGAATCCTCTTGGTGTGCCTTCACGTATGAACTTGGGTCAGATCTATGAAACTGTTTTAGGTTGGGCAGGTAAGAAACTTGGTGTTAAATTCGCCACACCAATTTTTGATGGTGCTACATTAGATCAAATCAATGACTATATGAAACAAGCTGGTCTTCCTGAAAATGGTAGCGTCCAACTTTATGATGGTGGCACTGGTATTCCATTCGACCAAAAAGCAACAGTAGGTTATATTTATATGCTTAAGTTGCACCATATGGTTGACGATAAGATGCACGCTCGTTCTATAGGACCATACTCAATGATTACTCAACAACCATTAGGCGGTAAAGCACAATTTGGTGGTCAACGTTTCGGAGAAATGGAAGTTTGGGCTCTTGAAGCATTCGGAGCAAGTAACATCTTACAAGAAATATTGACTGTTAAATCTGACGATGTGAACGGAAGAGCTAAAGCCTACGAAGCTATCGTTAAAGGCGAAAGCATGCCTACACCGGGTATTCCAGAATCATTCAATGTTTTAATCCATGAATTGCGTGGACTCGGACTTGAAATTACGTTTGAATAATAATGTTCTATAATATTAACCTCATATATGGCTTTAAGTAAGAACACAATAAATAGCAACTTTTCCAAGATTACAATTAGTCTTGCTTCACCAGAGTCTATTGAAAAACGCTCTTTTGGTGAGGTTCTTAAACCTGAGACAATTAACTATCGTACATACAAACCTGAACGTGATGGTTTGTTCTGCGAAAGAATTTTCGGACCGGTAAAAGACTGGGAATGTCATTGCGGAAAATATAAACGTATCCGTTATAAAAACATCGTTTGCGACCGTTGCGGTGTCGAAATCACTGAGAAAAAAGTTAGACGTGAACGTACAGGCCACATCAAATTGGTTGTCCCTGTAGCTCATGTTTGGTACTTCCGCTCAATGCCTAATAAAATAGGCGCATTGCTCGGTATGCAATCTAAGAAGTTGGAAAGCATCATTTACTATGAACGTTATGTTGTTATTCAACCGGGTATCAAAGAACAAGATGGTATAAAATACCAAGACTTCCTTACAGAAGAAGAATACCTCGATATAATGGAATCACTTCCAATTGAAAATCAATATTTGCCGGAAGATGATCCAAATAAATTCATCGCTAAGATGGGTGCTGAAGCTGTTTATGATATGTTGTCACGTCTTGATTTAGACAAAATGTCATATGAATTACGTCATAAAGCAAGCACAGAAAAAGCTCAACAACGTAAACAAGAAGCTTTGAAACGCCTCCAAGTGTTTGAAGCTTTCCGCGATGCACAAAAACGTATAGAAAATCGTCCTGAATGGATGATATTGAAAGTCATTCCTGTTACACCTCCAGAATTGAGACCATTGGTTGCTCTTGATGGTGGCCGTTTCGCAACATCTGACTTGAACGATTTATATCGTCGCGTTATCATCCGTAACAACCGTCTTAAACGTCTTATCGAAATCAAAGCTCCTGACGTAATCATGCGTAATGAAAAACGTATGCTTCAAGAAGCTGTTGACTCATTGTTAGACAACTCACGTAAATCTGCAGCAGTTAAAACTGACTCTAACCGTCCTCTTAAATCTTTGAGCGATAGCTTGAAAGGTAAACAAGGTCGTTTCCGACAAAACTTGCTCGGTAAACGTGTTGACTACTCTGGTCGTTCTGTTATCGTTGTAGGTCCAGAACTCGATATGCACGAATGCGGTCTTCCAAAAGATATGGCAGCTGAACTCTACAAACCATTCATCATCCGTAAGATGATTGAGCGCGGTATTGTTAAGACTGTAAAATCAGCTAAGAAAATCGTCGACCGTAAAGACCCTGTCGTATGGGATATCCTTGAAAACGTATTGAAAGGTCACCCAATATTGTTGAACCGTGCTCCTACATTGCACCGTCTCGGTATTCAGGCCTTCCAACCAAAACTCGTTGAAGGTAAAGCTATACGTCTTCACCCTCTCGTATGTACAGCTTTCAATGCTGACTTCGACGGTGACCAAATGGCTGTTCACTTGCCACTCGGTAACGCAGCTGTTCTCGAAGCTCAAATCTTAATGTTGGCTTCACATAATATTTTGAATCCTGCTAACGGTGCTCCTATTACTGTGCCTTCACAAGACATGGTTCTCGGTTTGTACTACATTACAAAACCACGTAAGAGCACTCCAGAACATCCTGTAAAAGGCGAAGGTAAAACATTCTATTCACCAGAAGAAGTTATCATCGCTTATAACGAACAAAAAGTCGATATGCACGCTATCATCTACGTTCGCGTTGACGTACGTAAAGAAGATGGCTCTATCGTAAACGAAAAGATCGAAACAACAGTAGGTCGTGTTCTCTTCAATGAGGTTGTTCCTAAAGAGTTCGGATTCATTAACAAATTGTTAAATAAAAAAGCTTTACGTGATATCATCGGTACAATGGTGAAACTCCTCGGTACAGCTACAACAACTAAATTCTTGGATGCTATCAAGAATATGGGTTACGAAATGGCTTTCAGAGGATGTCTCTCATTCAACTTAGGAAACGTCTTGGTTCCTTCTGTAAAAGAAGAATTAATCCAAGAAGCTAATGAAGAAGTTGCAGCTATCCGTGAAGAATATAATATGGGTTTCATTACTTCAAACGAACGTTATAACAAGATTATCGATATTTGGGGTCACGTTGTAACTAAGTTGACAGAAGAAGTTATGACACTCCTTCCTAAAGATGACCAAGGTTTCAACCCTGTCTATATGATGTTGGACTCAGGTGCTCGTGGTTCTAAAGAACAGATTCGTCAGCTCTGCGGTATGAGAGGTCTTATGGCAAAACCACAAAAGTCTTCTTCAGCAGGTGGTGCTGAAATTATCGAAAACCCTATTTTGTCTAACTTCAAAGAAGGTCTTTCTGTTCTTGAGTACTTTATCTCAACTCACGGTGCTCGTAAGGGTCTTGCCGATACCGCGTTGAAAACTGCTGACGCTGGTTACTTGACACGTCGTCTTGTTGACGTTGCTCACGATGTTATCATCAATGAAAAAGATTGTGGTACACTCCGTGGCTTGACAATTAGTGCATTACGTAGAGGTGATGAAATTATCGAGTCTCTCTATGACAGAATCTTAGGTCGCGTTGCTTTACACGACATCTTCCACCCACAAACAGGTGAGTTGATCATCAATGGTGGCGAAGAAATTACAGAAGACATCGCTAAGAGAATTACTGATTCTCCAATCGAAAGCGTTGAAATCCGTTCCGTATTAACCTGCGAATCAAAACGTGGTGTTTGTGCTAACTGCTACGGACGTAACCTTTCTTCTGGTAAACTCGTCCAAAGAGGTGAAGCTGTCGGTGTTATCGCTGCTCAATCAATCGGTGAACCTGGTACTCAGTTGACATTGCGTACTTTCCACCAAGGTGGTACAGCATCAACAACATCAGACGATTCATCAATCAAAGCTAAATATAATGGTATCCTCGAAATCGACGAACTCCGTGTCGTTGATTATAAAGAAGATTCTATCGACCCTGTAACAGGTAAACAAAAAGAATATCAAGTAGTAGTAGGTCGTTCTGCTGAAATGAGAATCATCGACAAGAAAACTGGCGTTGCTCTTACTACAGCTAATATCCGCTACGGTTCTAAACTTTATGTTAAACCTAATACAGAAGTTAACCCAGGTGACCTCATTTGCGAATGGGACCCATACAACGCATTGATTCTTTCTGACCATACAGGTAAAGTTCAATACGAAAATATCGTTGAAGGTGTTACATTCCGTAATGAATCTGACGAACAAACAGGTTACAACGAACGCGTTATCATCGAAGGTCGTAAATATTCTAAGAATCCTTCTATCTCTATCGTTGATAAACATGGTGAAGTCATCAAGTCATACGACTTGCCAGTTGGCGCTCACATCATGGTAGAAGATGGTTCTAAAATTAAGGCTGGTGATATGCTCGTTAAGATTCCTCGCGCAACAGGTAAGTTGGGTGACATCACTGGTGGTCTTCCACGTGTTACTGAATTGTTCGAGGCTCGTAATTCATCTGAACCAGCTGTCGTATCTGAAATCGATGGTGTTGTTTCATTCGAAAAGAAACTCGTCCGCGGTAATCGTAAGGTTGTCATCACTTCTAAAACAGGTGAACAAAAGAGTTATCTCATCCCTACATCAAAACAAATTCTTGCTCAGGAAAACGACTTCATGAAAGCAGGTCAACCATTATCAGACGGTGCTATCACCCCTGCTAATATCCTTGCTATTGAAGGTCCTATGAAAGTTCAAGAATTCATCGTTAACGAAATCCAAGAAGTTTATCGTTCACAAGGTGTAACAATCAACGGAAAACACTTCGAAGTTATCGTACGTCAAATGATGCGTAAGGTTGAAATCGATGATCCAGGTGATACAAGATTCCTCGAAGGTGAACTCGTTAATAAACTTACATTCCAAGAATGCAACGATGAAATCTTCGGTAAAGTTATCGTAACAGATCACGGTGATTCAGAAAACCTCACAGAAGGTCAAATGATTACTGTAAGAAAACTCCGTGACGAAAACTCAGCTTTGAAACGTAGAGACAAGAAACTCGTTGAAGCTCGCGATGCTCAACCTGCAACAGCACACCAAGTGCTCCAAGGTATCACAAGAGCTGCTCTTCAAACAGATAGTTTCATCTCAGCAGCATCCTTCCAGGAAACAACAAAAGTCTTGACATTGGCAGCAATCAACGCTAAGTCAGATACCCTCGAAGGTATGAAAGAAAATGTTATTGTTGGTCATAAGATTCCAGCTGGTACAGGCTTGCGTGAATACAATGACTTAATCGTCGGCGATCGCGAAGATTATGAACCAATCACTAATATTGAAAAAGAAAACATTCTCGTAACAGAGTGATTAGATTCTTTATGAAAAAATAGGTCGGTTTTATAACTGACCTATTTTTTTATTCCATAAAAACCTTATCTTTGTTGAATAATTAAATCTTTTTATTATGGAAAATAACAACAACAAAAATCAGATTCATATCGAATTAACTGATGAAATAGCAGAAGGTGTTTATTCAAATCTTGCTATAATAGCACATTCACCATCAGAATTCGTCGTTGATTTTATTAAATTGATGCCAGCTTCTCTAAAAGCAAAGGTTAAGTCAAGAGTCATTTTGACACCACAAAATGCTAAAAGACTTTTTAAGGCTTTAGCTGAAAATATCAGTAAATATGAAGCAACTCATGGACCTATAAAAGACGTGAATGAAAAAATGCCTCCATTTACAATGGGAGGACCTGCTGCTCAAGCATAAAAAAAGCTGGCGAATTCGCCAGCTTTTTTTATTTGTTTATATAAACTCAATGTTGTTTTGTCTTGTGTATTTTTCGCAGTAGTGGCATTTTAAATTAACTTTGCCGTCTTCCTTGAAAACTGTGAATTTTGTAGGAACACTGTCTTCTTTGTTTGTAACACAATTTGGATTGAAACATTTTACAAAACCTTCAATGTGGTTTGGAATTTCGATACTATGTTTTTTAACTACTTCGAAATCTTTTATTTCAATAAGAGATGCTGTTGGTGCTACCAAAGCGATCTTGTTGATGTCTTCTGGGTCAAAGTATTTCTCACTGATTTTGATAATACCTTTTTTGCCATATTTTTTGCTGTCTAAATTTGTACCGAAATAAACAGAATTCTTTGAATGTTCAAGACCTAAAATTTTGATTACTTCAAATACTTTATCTGCTGGGATATGGTCGATAACTGTTCCGTTTTCAATTGCAGATACTATAAGTTCTTTTCTTTTATCCATGATTATTAAAGTCTAATTGTTAATGAATATTATTATTTAAGACCAAGTATTGCTGCTATCAAAGCTTGGCGAACAAATAATCCGTTTTGAGCTTGTTGGAAATAGTAAGCTTTAGGATTTGCATCAACGTCAGTATGAATCTCGTTAACACGTGGTAGTGGGTGGAGAATACGACAATTAGGCTTAGAATTTTCAAGCATCTCGTTGCGTAAAATATATGAGTTCTTGACTTTTTCGTATTCCAATGGATCTGGGAAACGTTCACGTTGAACTCTTGTCATATAAATGATGTCTGAATGAGGAATGACTTCGTTGAGATCTGTGTATTCTGTATATTCAAGACCTGCGTCTTTAATGTATTGAATAACTGTTGAAGGCATTCTTAACTCTACTGGAGATACAAAGTTGAATTTTGCTTTAAAGTTGCACATGGCTTGAACTAAACTGTGAACTGTACGTCCGTATTTTAAGTCACCAACCATTGTGATTTCAAGGTTTTCAAGAGTGCCTTGGGTCTTTCTGATTGAATAAAGGTCGAGGAGACATTGTGTTGGGTGTTGGTTTGCGCCATCGCCTGCATTGATAATAGGCACTTTAGAAACTTCTGATGCATAACGTGCTGAACCATCTACAGGATTACGCATAACGATAAGGTCGGCATAACTTGCAACCATCATAATGGTGTCTTTTAATGATTCTCCTTTTGAAAGACTTGTTCCTGCTGTACTGCTGAAACCAATAACATTTCCACCTAAAAGTTGAATGGCTGTTTCAAAACTAAGTCTTGTTCTAGTTGAAGGTTCAAAGAATAATGAAGCAATAACTCTGCCATTTAATAGATTCTGAAGACGATTCTTTTCAAAGTCTTCTGCTATGTCAAGAATGTGACAAATTTCTTCTGGTGTGTAGTCGTAAATGGAAATCAAACTACGGTCTTTAAGTGAAATAGACATTGTTGCTATGATTTAGAGTTAGATAATAATTTGAACTTGACCTTAACACAAAAAAAAGACGGCTTAAAACCGTCAGCAAAAAAAGAAATATAAAACATGATTTACTTGATTGTAAATCAATTGTTCTATTGCTTATTGATAATGTATTATTCTGTGTCATCAAAATGCAAAATTATAAAAAAAATATTTTATGACAACAAAAATAACATAATTTTTTTTAAGAAAAAAATACTTGACAAAGCCTTTTCCCGATATTATATTTGTATCGTAAAATTTGAAGCAAATTTGTTGAAAGGAGGTGTTGATTATGATTGTTTTATAGTTTTATCGAAGACCAATAGAGAACTAAACTAAAGAATTTACCAAAAATTATTTTTTATGAAACAAAATCATTTAAACAGAATTGCATTAATTGCTATAGGTGTATTTGCACTTATGTTGAGTTTGTCTTCATGTGAGAAAGACAAATTTACAGAACCATCAACTAATATCGGTAATGATAAAGATGAAGTAGTTGCCGATGCCAAAGTGGATCGTATTGTCCAAAGGATTAAAAGATTCGATAATCAAATTAAAGAAATTAAGAATGGCGCTTATAGAGGTGATGAATATATGAACGCTGATAGCGCATTGTGGAATATCGAGTCTTTGTTTAATACAACCTATTCTTTCCCAGACAAGAATTATGTCGAAAAAAAGATTCATGAATTGTCATTTAATATTGATGTTGACAATGATTTGATATCTTTGAAAGATGTAAGTGTCTTATATGAACAGATTGTCGCTTCTGTTAAAGAAGCATATCGTAATGATGGTATTTCATCCGACAAAGGATTGATGTCGTTGTTTGTTGAAAAAGGCGAGTCAAGGTCGGGTAAGTTGACTGTGAAAGTGCTAGCCGTGACGGGAAGAACAGATTGTCATCAGATTGATTATAAACCACATCAGTTTGGTCCTTTTGATAGTGATGAATGCTGGTATTATGGAGGATATGGCGGTTCTTGTGATGATCCTTATATTTTAAATGATGCAGCAGAACTTATAGAAGATACCATAAATTATATGTATGGATATAAGTCAGAAGTAAAACATAATTGCAGAAATATATATGTAGATATGTTTTATGTTACACTGGAGGGCGATGAATATTGGGATGTGGCAAATAATGATTATTATGTGTTTTATAGAACCAATTGTGATAAAGAAGAATTGTTTTTGAATGGAAATGAACTAAACAGGTATTATTACAATGAAATACATTTAATAAAAGAAATTATTCCTAATGACCCTAAATATTCATCATTGTTTACGGATGGCGTTTCTTTTATAGAAATAAATATTGATGGCACAGAATTGCAGATTGGTAATGATATGATATATAACCATCAGAATTATATTTTTTATGGATCACCATATCTGATAGATAATAAAGTACTCGGGAATCCCGTAGATTTGTTGAATAATTAAAATTTAAGTGTCATGAAACGATGTCTATTATTGTTATTCATTTTATTTGTTGCAAATGTTGCTAAATCTCAGCAATGGTTTTATGAATATCCTTGTAATGAAGATGAAGATGTTGTTTTTATTACAGGAGATATGTCGGCGAATTATAACTTTGTACTAGGAACCTTATATGATAATGATTCAGATTTATCAACCCCTATTGCTTTATGCTTTGATGAAAATGGTAATTATGTAGATAGGATGTTTTGTAGTACATTTCCCAATTCTTCGTTTATAACATCATTAGGTTTTGGCGATGGTAATGTATTCGTTACAGCTATGTGTGCTATGAATCATGAGGATGATGTATACGAGAAATTATGGGTCGCGGTATTGAATCATGACTTGGATGTTGTAAGTGAAAATTATCTGGAAATAGTGGAACCATATATTTCATTTGGTCCGTCAGCGGAGATGTTGATGAATGATAATAATGAAATCGTTTTAGTGACAAAAGTGACGGATTCAATTTCTGAACATACAATCGTAGAGTATGATTTCGTATTTTATAAATTTGATGTGAATTGTAATCTGTTGAAGCAATCTTATTTGGAGAATCCTTCTTATCATTCGGAGATTTCTGATTTTATCATGGTTCCAAATACAAATTATTATGCTATGTTTAGCGATGGAATGCATGTCAGTGGTAATTTCACAATGAGTTATATAGACGATAATCTTAATTGTGTTTCAACTTCATTAATTGATAAAATGAGTAATTATCCTGATAATATATTGCCGACGTTTGTAAGCGTAGATTATTGGTATGATGAAAATCACTTTTTGATGTCGTTGATGTCTGCTCATACTGAAGGAATAAATGATTGGCATCCTCTAGTTTTAAAAATGGATACCGATATGAATATCGTTAAGTCATTGAGTTTTGAGAGAGTGGATACAACAGATTATGTCTCTCAGTATAGAAATATGGCGTATGTTAATAATGATAAGATTTACATATCAACATTTTGGCAGAATAGTTCTTATTTTGAATATTTTCCGAATACTGCTACAGTGTTTTTAATTAATGATGAACTTGATTTGTTAGGAAGAAAAGATTTTGATTTAGGAGTGTTCATGAATATATTATATATTCAGCCAACTTTTGATGAAGGATGTATAATTCAGGCATACTTGGATTATAACACGCATAAAGTTCCAGTGATATGCAAGTTGAATAGTGATGATTTTGAAGTCGAGACAGAAATTGTTGAAAATAAAGAGGATTTGAGCTTTTATCCTAATCCAGTATCTTCTTTGCTTAATATAAATGTTGAAAATATGATAAATGAGAATGTGAAAATAATGATAACAGATTTATTAGGTAGAAGATACTTGGATGAGGATTTTTATTTGGATGAAAGTACATTTTCAATAAATGTGAATTCATTGAAAAGTGGGACCTACATATATTCCATAAAAAGTGAAGATGGACGGTCTGTGTTGAAAAATAAATTTATTAAAGAATGAAATTAACTAAAAACCAAGATTTATGAAACTCAAAAAGAATTTAATAATGCTTTCAATTATATTGATTGCAATATCATCAATGATGAAAGCTCAAGAAAAAGGCGGTTGTGACTTATGTGGACCAGCGTCTGGTTCTAGTCAGAATATTGCAACAGGTAATTATTCGGCAACAGTAGGTGCAAGTTGTGAGTCGACGGGAACATTTTCGTTTTCAGTGGGCTATTTTGCAAAGGCTAATTCCTCCTCAGCATTGGCGATGGGGCGATATGTAAAGGCTAAAGCGACTAATGCTATGGTAATCGGTTCTGGAACCAGTAATGCCGATACAAAAGCTTTGATTAATAATATTCCTAATAGCCTTATGATAGGCTTTAATAGTAGCTCTCCAACATTGTTCGTGAGCAATTCGTCGGGCTTTAACTCTACAGGTAAAGTGGGTGTTGGTAATGTTACAAGCCCAGAGTCTAAATTGCATATAAAATCAGATGCTAATGAGGATGCTGGTATTATCCTTGAACCTGCAACTGATACTAAAGTGGCCTTTTTTCAAATATATGACAATAAACACAAGATTGTCGTTGATAAAAATAAAGGTATGACGTTCATGTCGAAAGATGACAAGATGATCTTTGATGCTGATAACGTTGATGTGAATGCTAGACTGTCGGTTACAGGCGGAATCTTAACATCGGAAGTCCTTGTAAAAGAAGTGTCAGAGTGGTATGACCATGTTTTTGATGACCATTATAAATTGAGGCCAATTGCTGATTTGGAGAAGTATATTGATGAGAACGGGCATTTGCCAGATGTGCCATCAGAAAAAGTGGTTTTAAATGAAGGTTATGCTTTGGTGGAAATGGATGGTATTCTATTGAAAAAAATAGAAGAACTTACATTGTATACTATAGAGCTGCATAAACTTATTGAAAGTCAGCAAAAGATAATAGAGAATTTACAATCTAAATAAGTTGAGAATATGGAATGGAAATATAAAGTAATATTTCTGTTGGTATTATTAACTTCTGCTTTGTCTGAAAGACTTAATGCTCAATATTGTCTGGATTTTAAATATGATGAATCTGGAAATAGGATAGAGGTGTATGCACATAATTGTGGTTCTGAGTATAAGGAATTGTCAAGAGAAGTGGAAAGTGAAGTAATATCTGAAGAAATAATAAGTGAAGGTTTGTTCGTATATCCAAATCCTAGTGATGGCGTCTTTGTTGTCAATATTAAAAATGATGATTATGGGAGTGCTGTGTACCAGGTGTTTAATGCAAAGGGAATTCTAGTGCAAAATGGGATGTGTGCAATAAATCGTGAGATTGATATGTCTAATAATCCTGCAGGTATGTATCTGCTGAGAATAATTAAAGGTGATAGTATGTGGAGTTGTGTAGTGGTGAAACTTTAAATTATATGGATTATGAAAATAAAATATATAGGTGTAATGATGTTGCTTCTCTGTGTTTCAAATATTTGTTCTCAAGAAATATATCAGCAGACACATATAGAGTTGAGTGATGCTTTAAATGAAGGTAAATCATATTTGTGTCAGGCAACAACATCGATAAAATTGCTGCCGGGATTTATGTATAAACCGAATAAAAACAATAGCTTGAATCTTGAAATAGACAGGTATTCTGTATTCCCGCCAGATGAGGGATATTATGGCGGTGCATCGGATAAAGATGATGGTGTGGTAGGTTCTCTGCCGAGTCGCTTCTATACAAGTAATACAGGATCGGCTGTTTATGAGATAGAACTGAAACTTCCTAATGCTATTGGTGCTATGATTCCTAAACTTTCTTTCGTGTATAATAGTCAAAGTTCTAATGGAATATTGGGATGGGCATGGAACTTTTCAGGTTTGTCATCAATCGAAAGGGTTGGACAGACATTATATCATGATGGAAAAATCACGAGTGTAGATTTTGAAAATGATAGGTTCGTCATTGACGGGCAGCGTTTGATGTTGGTTGATGGCGTATATGGCGCTAATGAGGCTATATATAAAACAGAAGTTGATAACTTTGATAAAATAGTATCATATGCTAAAAGCAATAAAGGCCCCGAAAGATTTATGGTTTGGAAAAACGATGGAACAATCTGGGAATATGGTGCTACTGATGATTCAAGATTGGAGACGCAGCATGATGGTGACGTGATTCTCAAATGGCTGCTGTGCAAAATTTCGGATAGGAATGGCAATTCGATAGTTTTTAATTATGATAAAGTGCCAAGTGAAGGCATGTCGTATATAAATAATATTGAATATACATTGAATGAAAAAAAACGTGTGCGCCCGGAATATAAGATACAATTCGTTTATGAGACTAAGAACTCAGATGTTTCATTGTCGTATGTGTGTGGAAATGTGGTGGCTTCTAAAAGAATTCTAAAGAATGTCGTCGTAATAAATAATTCTACAGGGAAACAGCTTTATGATTATTCGCTTGAGTATAATAATCCAGGTTATTATGGTAGGAATTATTTTGTGCATTATAGATTGAAATCGGTAGGACTGTCTATTGGTGACGACAAGATAAATCCGACCAGAGTGATTTGGAATTCTGAGAAACATTATCCGTTTGATGACGGCGATTTCCAATTGTATCAGCAGGATAAGTCCATCTTTAGCAATGTTCCTTTTGTGGGAGATTTTAATGGCGATGGGTTTTCTGATGTTCTTATGGTTCCATATAAGATTCAAAACACATACCCTGAAGATGTAGTTGGAGAAGTGTATCTGAATGACGGTAATGGAAGATTTCATAATAAACCGGCTATGTCTGTTGTTTTGTCCAAAAATCTCGAGTGGGTATATGTTGTTGACCTGAATGGAGATGCTGTAGATGATATCATGACTTATGAGATAAATTATGATGCGCAGACTCAAAGTGACATTCTGACGAAAATACAGTTCTATATTGTAGATGAAGGAAACTTTGTTAATCTGAAAAGCTGTTCTTACAAGAAGAATGTGGTTGTTGTTCCTGGTAATTTTATTCATAATGATAGAAATGATGTGGCGGTTTTGGATGCATATGACGGGAGACGGAAAGATAAATTGGCTTTATGTTACTATTATAAAGATGGAGCGATATGTAATAATGACATCAAAGGCAGCGAATGTATAAATGGAGTTGATGCTGACT
This sequence comes from Bacteroidales bacterium, assembly GCA_045634185.1. GTDB lineage: Bacteria > Bacteroidota > Bacteroidia > Bacteroidales > F082 > Limimorpha. Next base: position 107,869 of record JAZQZR010000028.1, read on the forward strand.
TTATGTCTTTGGATATCAATGGAGATGGCGTATCTGAATTGTTTGTTCTGAGAAAGGATGGCTATGAAATATATAATCTTAATGGCAATTTTGCCATTCAACAAATGGCATGCGGTAATTCGTTGACGAGTGAAATATATGTGTTTCCAAACGATTTTAACGGAGATGGTAAAACTGATATTTTATATTATGACTCGTCAAGATGTTGGAGAATGGCATTTTCTGATGGTAAAAATTTTACAGAACCTAAACAGTGTACAAGTGTAGGCTTGCTTAATTCGCTTAATTTAAATCATAAGGATAGGTATAGGTATTCGCTAATGGAATTGGAAAAACCTAGTGTTACGGTAAGGACTGCGGATTTTGACGGTGATGGCTGTGCTGATGTGGGCGTGTTTAAAAATATGGCTGGCAACTATTATTTTAACGTTGGATTAATGCCTTACGAAAAGTCTGATAATACGATAGCATTTGCATATGAGAAGAAATGTTTTATGCCAATAAACTATTCTCATCAGACTATTCAGTTAGGCAGATTCTTGGCGCAAGAAAATGTATCTATTTTGTCGGGACTGCCGCGTAAGCCGCTAAATTCTCAGAACGCTTATGTGACGTCATTGTATCCTCATTCGTCATTCTATAGTGTTGAGCGGATAGTCGATGGGATGGGTAATATAAGGGGCTTCTCTTACGATTATCTAATGTCCAAAGGAGGTGATGATGATGGGTTTTATACATGTGATAATACGATGATAAATGATATCAGGAGAAACTCAATCCCAGTCGCTGCTCTGAAAACAGATACTACGTTCAATGTTAACGGCAAGTGTGTCGTAAATGCCTATCAATATAATAATGCGATAGTCCATAGTGGAGGACATGGATTTCTTGGTTTTGAAAAAGTCGTTGCTAGAAATTACGTAAATGGCAATTTGATACAAAAGCAAGTGTCTGAATATGAATGTAACACATTGAAATCGCATTCAATGATTCTTCCTTTTTCGCAAAAGATATATCAAGGAGAAAAGCAGATAATAAATGAGAAAGTGTATGACTATGATAAATATTGTTGTTTCTATAATGATAAGGTTGTAGTTCCGCTGGTGAAGCTTGTATATGATATTGATTATAATCAAGATAAGCATAATGAGGTGCTGAGAAATATAATAACTAAAAATGATTATATATCAGATTGTAACTCGAATGGGTTGTATTATAATCTGATACGTCAAAATGTTTGCTCTATTGGAACTACGGATGACGTGTCGGCAGTCAATCCATCGGACTGTGCGTATGTTAAAGAGACATATATCGAGTATAATGATGATATTGAGAATTGGGTTATTAACAGACCTAAAGCGATATATAGTTCTTCTTATGATAAGACAGGTGATATTATAGGGTCTTCAAAGATATTCGTATATGATGAAAAATATCCGCATAGAGTGGTTAAGGAAACAAATATGCCGAATGTCAATAATGATTATGCAGATCCTCTTATGGTTGAATTGTTGTATGAATATGATGGTGTTGGAAATATAACCGCTAAGATAAAGTCATCGCCGTCATCTGAATGCATAAAGATTGTTAGGTATGAATATGGTGAAGAATATCATTATAGGTATGTGACAAAAACAATAGACGAATTGGGACGAGAAATATATTGTAAATATGATCATGACTATGGCTTGCTTTCTTCAACAAAAGATTATAATGATTTTGTGACATTAAATAAAGAGCAGGCGAGTGGTGTGACAAGTGTGGTGGAGTTGCCGGATGGAATGCAGAAGGCAAGAGCGTTACGTTGGGCTAAAGGAAATGATTATGCCCCTAATGGCGCTTCTTATTATGTTTGGGAGAAAAGTACGGGCCAGGCTGAATCTATGGTGTTTTATCATAAATCAGGAGCTGAACTGAGAAAAGTGAAGTTTGATATCAATGGTAATGCCGTTTTTGAAGATGTTTTATATGACGATGTTGGGAATGTGAAACAAAAGACATTGCCTTACTATAAAGATGATGTGAAACTCTATGTGTCTAATGTTTATGATCGTTATAATAGACTTTCTGAAGTGATGTACCCTAATGGTTTGATAAAGAGATTTGTATATGATGGGAATGATGTGGTGACAGAAATGATTTCAAATGATGGTAAGAGACACAGTGTGAAGGAGAAATATAATGAGATGGATTGGCTCATTGAAACTGTGGATGCCGGAGGAAATAAAATCAAATATGAATATTTCTGCGATGGCTTGACTAAATCTGCCCAAATAGGTAATGATGTTAAGACAAAACTTTCTGTCACTTATGATAATTGTAGGAATAGATCGTCTTTATATGATCCTAATTATGGCTTGACAACATACGAATATGATGCATGGGGAAATGTCGTCAGAATTAAGAATCCTAAAAATGCTGTTGTTGAACTTCAATATGATATGTCGGGCAGGATGATAGGTAAGGTTGAAAAGGATGAGTCTGGTAAGTCGATGAACTCTACTCGTTGGTTGTATGGCTTTGAAAAAGGCAAGAATGGATTGCTTGACAAAGTGGTTTCAACAAATAATCACCAAGTAGATTATGGTTATGACGATAAACTTAGATTGGTGGAAAAGAAGGAAGAAATATGTGGTAGAAGTTATTTTACTTCATATACTTATGATGCGGCTAATAGGCTGTCATCGATAAAATATCCTTCGGGATTATGTATATCGAAATCATATTCAAATTCGGGATATGAAAAAGAAATATTGGATGCTGCTGATAATAAAGTTTTGTGGAGAACCAATAAAGCGAATGCCTATGGACGTGTCGTTGAATATGAATTGGGAGATGGCACGAATACAATGATATCGTATGATGCAAAAACATCTCTCGTGGATAATGTCGTGGTTAAGAACAAGAAGGATGTGATTCAAAACTATGGTTATTTCTATGATGACTTTGGCAACATGACGTCTCGTGTTAAAATGAACGGTATGCGTATGGAAGAGAGTTTTGAATATGATGATTTTGATAGACTTACAAGTATAAGATTAAATGGTGTAGAAACGCTAAAGATGCTTTATGATAAACAAGGAAATATCATAGAAAAGAAAGTTGATGATGTCAGGGTTTTATATGCAACGGTGTATGATGCTGAAAAACCTAATGTTATTTTAAAGGCAAAGACAGATGATGAAAGGATGTTTTCTGGCTTCAGGCAAAATATGGACTATTCGTCTTTTGATAATCTGGTCGGTGTTTCAAATGCAGATAATTTTGCAGAAGTGGGTTATGGTTATGACAATGGTAGAATCTATATGAAGACCCAGGTTGACGGAGTGGTGAAGACAAAAACTTACGTCGATGATTGTGAGTTCGTAGAAGAGAATGGAAAAGAATATGCAAATGTTTTTGTAAATGGACCTGATGGTGTTTTCGCAATATGTACCATTGATGACGACGGTAATAAGTCGTTTAATTTTGTTCATAAAGACAATATGGCGTCCTGGAATTTGATTACTGATGAAGACGGTAATATAGTTCAGAAGATGAGCTTCGATGCATGGGGGAACGCTAGGAATTATGATGACTGGAATATTGATTATTCTGATAGTCCATTGTTTGATAGAGGGTATACTGGACATGAGCATCTTTGGGAATTTGGCCTGGTAAATATGAATGGAAGGTTCTATGATCCAATGATGTCGATGATGCTTAGTCCCGATAATAATATTCAGCTGCCCCATTTTTCTCAGAACTTCAATAGATATAGCTATTGCTTGAATAATCCGTTAAAGTATAAGGATCCGACTGGTGAAAGCGTCGAGAGTCTTGTCTTTGGTATTGTGGGAGGAGCAGCCAATGTTTTGCTAAATGCAGACGCTATAGACTCTTTTGGTGAGTTTGGCTTGTTGTTCGGGGCAGGATTCGTTAGAGGCTTCCTTACTGAATATACGTTGGGCCAGTCGTGGTTCTTGCAGGTGGGGCTGCGGACGATTATGGGAGGATTGACGTCTGGTATAAATCAGATGGTCTCGCTAGGAGATGGGTCTTTCAAATTCAGCGGAGATGATTGGAATAGTATTAAGACATCAGCGCAATATGGCTTGGGGTCAAGTCTCGTACATGGATTTATGGACTCGTATTTCGAATGTCCTTCAGACGCCTATTTCGGCGATAAAATGATGGATGCATATTATAATGAAGAGTTGGGACATGCTTTCACGTCGTTGGCTGCACATGGTATGGGCTGTTGGTTCAGTGGACAGCCTTTTTTAAAGACAATGCGTTTTAAGGATGTTGGTTTTGACCTTAAAATGCTAGGCTATATAGGTAAAAGATTGCTCGCGTCTTATGTTGATGAGTGTGGTTTCGCAGAGGATGTGGTTAAGCAAAGGACTCAGGAAATCAAAGACTCGGTGTTGAATGACATACGTTCGGAAGACCCAGAATATCCAGACTTCCAGTGTATATATGACATGAGGTCTACACGAGTAAATGCTGGTAGAATCTATGTTGTTGGGGATGTCTTTGCGTTGCTTCCAGGTGAGATGCTTGATATATATCCTAAACCATATTTGCGTGAAACAATTTCATTCCCATTTAGCTATAGCTTGTTCAAGACTTTATTTTTCTATAATAAATGAAAATACCGTTATTTTTGTTATCTTTGTGCCTCAAAATTAAATAGGACTAATATGTTAGAAGGAATTTTAAGACAACTTTTTGTCAATGCTTTTACAAAGTTATACGGACAGGAACCACCTGTACAACAAGTTAATTTTCAGAAGACACGCCCTGAGTTTGAAGGTGATGTCACTATTGTGGTTTTCCCATTTGTGAAAATGGCTAAGAAATCACCTGAAGTGATGGCTGATGAATTGGGTCGTGAAATAGTATCTGAAAGTGAAATAATTTCTAAATACAATGTGGTAAAAGGTTTCCTTAACCTTCTTGTTTCAGATAATTACTGGCTTTCATTCTTTGCGGAAAATCATCAGAAAGAGTTGTTCGGCAGAAAAGAAGTTCAAGGCAATCCTATAGTCGTTGAATATTCATCTCCTAATACAAATAAGCCATTGCACTTGGGCCATATTCGTAACAACTTGCTCGGATGGAGTGTGTCTGAAATTCTAAGAGCCAATGGTGAGAATGTAGTTCGTGTAAACCTCGTTAACGATAGAGGTATCCATATTTGCAAAAGTATGATAGCATGGCAAAAATGGGGCGATGGCTGCACTCCTGAATCAACAGGCAAAAAAGGCGACCATCTCATCGGAGATTTCTATGTCTTGTTTGATAAGCATTATAAAGAAGAAGTTAAACAGTTGCTTCCTTCAAATTATGATGAACTCAGCGATGAAGAAAAAGAAAAAGCTAAGGCTGCAGCTGAAGAGAATTCAACTTTGATGCAAGAGACACGTGAGATGCTTAGAAAATGGGAAGCAGGCGATAAGGACATTCGTAAACTTTGGGAAACTATGAACCAATGGGTCTACGACGGATTTGATGTTACATATGACCGCCTCGGTGTTTCTTTTGAAAAGATTTACTATGAATCACAAACATATCTTTTAGGTAAAGAACTTGTAAATGAAGGTCTCAATAATGACGTGCTTTATAGAAGACCTGATGGTTCTGTATGGTGCGACTTGAGAAATGAAGGACTCGATGAAAAACTCTTGCTCCGTAAAGACGGAACATCTGTATATATGACCCAAGACCTTGGAACAGCTCAGTTGCGTTATGAAGAATACCAACCTAAGAAATTGATATACGTCGTCGGTAATGAACAAAACTATCACTTCGATGTGCTCAAACGCGTTCTCGTTAGATTGGGCCGTGAATGGGGTAACGATATCGAACACCTTTCATATGGTATGGTTGAATTGCCTAACGGTAAGATGAAATCTCGTGAAGGTACAGTTGTCGATGCTGATGATTTGATGGATGAAATGGTAAAGACAGCAAAGGCTGTTTCTGAAGAACTCGGCAAAGCACACGGACTTAGCGAAGAGGAATCAAATAAATTGTATGATATGATTGGTATCGGCGCCTTGAAGTATTTTATCCTCAAAGTTGACCCTAAGAAGACCATGCTCTTCGATCCACAGGAATCAATAGACTTCAATGGCAATACAGCTTCGTTTATCCAATATACACACGCTCGTATCAGTTCTGTTATTCGTAAGGCTTTGGAAAATGGAATCACATTCGGTGAAGAAATACCAGTGACAGATTTGCAGCCTAAAGAAAAGATGTTGTTGGTGAATATCTACAACTGGCCTTCAGTATTGGAACAAGCAGCAATTAACAGAAGCCCAGCTATGATTGCAAACTATATCTATGATTTGGCAAAAGACTTCAATCAATTCTATCAAGAATGCAGCATCATGAAAGAAGAAGATGTTAAACGTAGAGAGTTCAGACTTCAATTGGCTGACATGACAGCAAGATTGCTCCGTAATGCCTCTGGCTTGTTGGGAATTTCTATGCCAAATAAAATGTAATAACACATAAAAAGATGAATGTCTTTTATCTGCCCGACGCACAATTAGGAACTATCTCCTTCCCGGAAGAGGAATCTAAACATATTGTTAAGGTTCTACGCATGAAGGAGGGAGATCGTTTCTGCGTCACTGATGGAAAAGGTTCTTTGTATGATGCAGAACTAGTTGATGCTCACCCTAAGAGAGCAATGGCTGATTTGTCTAACCAAAGATGTGGCTATGACATCAGAGATTTTAAACTCTCTATAGCAATAGCTCCAACGAAACTTAACGAGAGAACTGAGTGGTTTCTTGAAAAAGCTACAGAAATTGGCATTGACGAAGTTAAGCTCTTTGCATCGTATCACTCTGAACGTCGCGCAGCTAATGTTGAGCGATTCAGGAAAATAGTTGTCTCGGCAATGAAACAGTCTGTTAAATCTAAGATGCCTGTGGTTGAAGAAATGGTGCTTTTTGACAAACTGGTAAAGCAGGATTTTGATGGACAGAAATTTATTGCTTGGATTGATGATGATGTGAAAGAACAGTTGTGTGACTTATATGAAAAAGGTAAAAATGCCATTGTCTTAATAGGTCCAGAAGGCGACTTCAGCAAAGAGGAAGTCGAACTCGCAAAAGAAAATGGATTTGTTCCTGTAAGTCTTGGCGAAGCTCGTCTTAGAACAGAAACAGCTGCAGTGGTGGCATGCCATACGATACAATTGATTAACCAAATGAAAAAATAATTAAACTAGACCTTAAACCAAATTTATGAAAAAAATATTTGCAATATTTCTTGTATTGATGTCTTTTAATGTCTTTGCGCAAAAGACACAAATAGCTCTGCTTAAATATAGAGGCGGTGGCGATTGGTATTCCAACCCTACGTCATTGCCGAATCTGGTGAAGTTCTGTAATCAATCTCTTATGACAGACTTGAACCCCAATATCGCAACGGTTGATGTTGGAAGCCCTGATATTTTCAACTATCCATTCGTTCATATGACTGGCCATGGTAATGTGGTGTTTGATGATGCTGAAGCTGAAAACCTCAGAACCTATCTGATTGCTGGAGGCTTTTTGCATATTGATGATAATTATGGTATAAAAGACTATGCCATGAATCAAATGCAAAAGGTGTTCCCAGAACTCCAATGGGTTGAACTTCCATACTCTCATCCTATTTTCCAGAAACCATATTCTTTCCCTGATGGTTTGCCTAAAATACATGAACATGATAATAAAGCGCCTCAGGCATTCGCACTGATATATGAAGGCAGAATGGTTTGCCTTTTTACTTACGAATGTGATTTGGGAGATGGCTGGGAAGACCAAAGAGTGCATTATGACTCTGAAGAAACTCGTCGTAAGGCTCTTAAAATGGGAGCTAATATAATTGAGTATGTGTTCTCAAACTGATAATGGAGACAAATAACATAAAGACATGCTCCTTTTGCGGTAGGGAATTGACAGGTCGTGCTGATAAAAAATATTGTGACGATAATTGCCGTAACAACCATCATTATAAAAATAAAAAAGACGACGGCGTCTTGTTAATAAAAAATGTTAATGCCTTATTGTTGCAGAATAGAAGGATTTTGAAGTTGCTGTCTAAAAACAATAATAAAATTGTCGTATTGAAACAAGACCTATTAAGAAATGATTTCAACTTCGACCTGATAACAAATGTTTATAGAACGAGAAAGAACGAAGAGTATAGAGTCGTCTATGATTATGCGTATAGATGTGTTAATGAGGAAGAGGTGCTTCTGATAAAATATTGATTGTAAATATTCTTTTAAAAAGTTTTATCTTTGTTAAATAATAGCTTTGCATAAATGAGAAAAGAGAAAATGAAGCGACTTATGAAATTTTCGCCTATCGCATTGACTGCTGTTGCATTGTCATCGTGCGTTCAAACAATAGCAACAAATGCAGCGGTGCAATCGAATGAAAACGATAAAGATAAAAAACAGGATAAAAATCCTAATGTGATTTTTATTCTGGCCGATGATCTTGGTTATGGAGATTTGTCTTGCTTGGGACAAAATAAATTCTCTACTCCTAATATTGATAAGCTGGCGTCACAAGGTATGCTGTTTACCCAACATTATTCGGGGTCTTCAGTCAGTGCGCCATCAAGGAGCTGTCTGATAACAGGCCAACATACAGGACATACTGTTATCAGAGGTAATAAAGAGATGCCAGTTGAAGGCCAGCATCCTATGCCTTCTGACACATATACAATATTTAAGATGTTAAAGGACAATGGATATAAGACATCGGTCTTTGGCAAGTGGGGACTTGGCGCTCCTAAAACAGAAGGCGCTCCTGAAAATCACAACGTCGATGAGTTCTTTGGATATAACTGTCAGCGCATAGCTCATAATTACTACCCATATCACCTGTGGCATAATGATGAAAAAATTATGTTGGACGGTAATAAGGATAAAAATGAAAATGACTATGCACCATATATTATACATAATGAGGCTCTTGACTTTATAAGAGAAAATAAAGACACGACCTTCTTTATGTGGTATACTTCCGTGATTCCTCATGCTGAACTTAAAGTGCCTGAAAAAGAGTTGGCTCCTTTTGCCGGCGATGCTGCCTTTGAAAAAGAGGTCGCTTTTAATGGCTGTGATGACGGAATGTATTATAAAAACGGTGGCTACGGCTCCCAGAAATATACACATGCTGCATTCGCAGCAATGATTTCTGTGTTGGATAAGCAAGTCGGTGAGATATGCTCTACATTAGATAGTCTAGGCATCGCTGATAATACGATAATCGTGTTTACGTCAGATAACGGTCCTCATATAGAGGGCGGAGCAGACCCGGATTTCTTCAACAGCAATGGCGAACTCCGAGGTTACAAACGCGATTTGTACGAAGGTGGAATAAGAGTTCCTTTCATCGTGAAATGGAATGATGTTGTAAAGGAAAATACCAGGTCAGAACATATATCTGCATTTTGGGATTTTGTTCCGACATTGGCTGATATAATTGATGCAGAACTTCCGGAAAATATTGACGGAATATCATATCTTCCAACCTTGGAAGGTAAAGGAGAACAGCGAAACCATGAATATCTCTATTGGGAATTTCATGAAAACAATGGACGACAAGCAATAAGAAAAGGTGATTGGAAAGCTGTTAGATATGACGTGCATAATAATGGAAAGATAGAACTGTATGATTTGTCAGCAGATGCTCTTGAAGAAAATGATTTGTCTGAAAGATATCCTGAAAAGGTGGCTGAATTCGATTCGTTGATGAAAGTGTCTAGGACTGAGTCTGACTTGTTTAAGTTTCAGTGATTATGAGTGAATGGCTGAAAAATACACTGACTCTTTCTGATGCTTGTAGAATTACTAAGCCGTTGAGGTTTAATATGATGTTTAAACCTGTGGGTTCTTTGTGTAATCTTAACTGTGCTTATTGCTATTATCTGGATAAGGCTGATATTTATGGTGAAGAGCACAGGATGTCTTTGGATACTCTTGAAAAATGCATTAAAGAATATCTGGAAATAAACGATGCTGAAGAAATCACCTTCGACTGGCATGGAGGCGAACCGCTGCTTCTTGGACTGGAATATTTTGAAACTATAGCCAAACTTCAAAATAAATATAAAGGTCGTAAAAAGATTCTTAATACAATACAGACGAATGCTACTCTGATAAACGCTGATTTCGCGTCTTTCTTTAGAGAAAATGATTTTCTGGTTGGTGTTTCTATTGATGGGCCTCAATATATTCACGATAAATATAGAAAGGATAAAGGCGCTTTCCCAACGTTTGATAAGGTGCTGCGAGGAATTGAACTGTTGCATCGTTACGGCGTGGAGTTTAATACTTTGACAACGATAAACAAGGCAAGTGAAGGTAAAGGACTTGAAGTATATGACTTCATGAAAAAGATAGGAAGCCATTATATGCAATTCATGCCAGTGGTGGAATATGTTAACACTGAAACAAATAGAATAACATCGCCGGATGATAAAAGTTGTAAATTGGCACCCTGGTCTGTCAATCCTGTCAAGTATGGCGAATTTATGTGTGAAATATTTGACTTTTGGGTTAGGAATGATGTCGGTGAATATTTCGTGAATCTGTTCGATTCAACTTTGGCTAATTATTGTGGAGTGAATCCTGGAACTTGCGTCTATTCTGAAACATGCGGCGCTAATGCTGTGGTTGAACATAACGGTGACATTTATCCTTGTGATCATTTTGTGTATACACGACATAAATTAGGTAATATATGTGAAATGTCGCTGGGTGATATAGTGGCATCAGATAAAATGACAGAGTTCGGTATCAATAAAAGAAATGCTCTGCCGTCAGAGTGTTTGCGATGCAAATATTATTTCGCTTGTCATGGCGAATGTCCTAAACACAGATTTGACAAGACTGTCAATGGTGAACAAGGCTTGAATGCTCTTTGTAAGGGCTTGCAGCTGTTCTTCTCATATACGGAACCTTATATGATTGAAATGAGAAAGTTGTATTTTTCAGGGAAGTCTCCATCAGAAGTAATGTTTTGTGGACCAAAATGTTAATGCCAGTTAACATCTGTATACTAAAATCTGAGAACGTCTCCTTTTCAAAATACTCAAATATTTAGGCTGTGGAGTATATTTTTTTTGTTTGGAATGATGAATCTTCTTGTTAAAAAGGAGTATCTTTGCAGTATTAAATTAATAATGATACAAGATGAAAATAGCTGTTCCAACAAGAGATGAGCGTGTTGATGATCATTTCGGACATTGTGACCATTACACCATTTTTACTATAGAAGATAATACTGTTGTTAAACGTGAGACAATGGCATCGCCTCAGGGCTGCGGTTGTAAATCCGGAATTGCTGCCGATTTGCAGGATATGGGAGTAGTTATGATGCTGGCTGGAAATATGGGTGAAGGCGCTAAAAGCAAACTCAACGCTCATAATATAAATGTAATTCGTGGCTGCTCTGGAAATGTAGATGAATTGGTGCAGTCTTATCTCGAAGGAAAAGTGTCAGATTCTGGAATAGGTTGCTCTGAACATGAGTGCAGCGATAAAATAGATGCTCATAATTTAAAACTTAAAATATAAGAAACCACTATGGCTTTAATAAAGGAATTGAACGGTTTTATACCTAAAATTGGTGACAACTGCTTTGTTGCTGAAACAGCAGCTGTCGTTGGCGATGTTACAATAGGTAATGATTGCAGTATCTGGTACGGAGCAGTCCTAAGAGGTGACGTCAACACTATCAAAATAGGAGATAGGGTAAATGTTCAGGATGGCGCGGTGCTGCATACTTTATATCAAAAATCTATATGTGAAATCGGAAATGATGTTTCTATAGGTCACAATGCTATAGTGCATGGAGCCAAAGTGGGTAACAATGTGCTTATTGGAATGGGCGCAATCTTGATGGATAATGTAGTCGTTCCTGACAATACAGTCATTGCTGCTGGAAGCGTTGTGTTGAGTAATAGCATATTGGAGCCAGGCGTATATGCGGGCGTGCCTGCTAAAAAAGTGAAGGATGCATCTGAAACTGTTGGCAATATGGCTCGTACGAATGCACAAGGCTATATGATGTACAAAGAATGGTTCTTGGATGAAGATAACTACAAGGACATAGATAATGCCAAATGATAAGTGAATCTTATCTTATATGATAAAGTAATCCCAAAGTCACAATGACAATTGACTTTGGGATTTGTTATTATTCAACAATAATCAAACAATCTTCAAATTCAATCTTGTCGCCTGGAATTATTTTTGCACGTTTACGTAGTTCCGTTTCACCGTTGCGTTTGACAAGGCCTGCTGTCACGACTTCCTGTGCCATGCTGCCGGAATCGACGATTCCTGTAGCTTTTAACAATGCAATTAAAGGGATAAATTCATCACCTTCTCTTAACTCAAATATAATTTCTTGCATAACTTTTTTTGCAAAGATAATGTTTTTTGTCGATTGATTACAATAGTGTTCTATAAAGATTAAATCTCGATTTCCAGTCCGTCGTAAGCTAGCATCATATTCTTGGGAAGTGTAGGGTTAACGTCGGCAGCTTTTCCCATTTCATGGCTGACATGCGTGAACCAGGCTTTGTCAACTTCTAGCCTTTGTGCGATATCTATTGCTTGCGAAAGATTGATGTGAGAATAATGTTCCCTCTTCCTTAATGCTTCGATAATGAGATACTTGACGCCTTTTAGTCTGTTGAAGGCGTTTTCGGACAGTTCGCTTAAATCGGTGACATATGCAAAGTCTCCGATTCTGAATGCGTATGACTTTAAGGTGAAATGCTTTAATTCGATGGGCTCTATTATAATGCCGTTGATATTTATAGGGCTTTCGTCTAAGTTTATCAGGTTGAATGTTGGTGCTCCTGGATATCTTTCATCTTCGTTTGCAAAAGCATAAGAATATTCTCTCTTGATTTCTTCTTGCGCTTCAGGAGATGCAAAAACGGTCATTGGCGCTCCTTGTGCAAAAATCAATGGTCTTGCATCATCTAAGCCTCCTATATGGTCTTTGTGCTGGTGTGTTATTAGAATGGCGTCTAATTTTGTGACCTTCGCTCTCAGCATCTGATAGCGGAAATCAGGGCCGGCGTCAATACATATTGTAGTTCCGCCAGATTCGATTAGAATAGAGGTGCGCAAACGTCTGTCCTTAGGGTCATTAGAACGACATACTTCGCATTCGCAAGTGATGATCGGGACACCTTGAGATGTGCCGCTGCCTAAAACTGTAACCTTCATAATATGATGATTTAAACCATCGCAAATATAAAAAATATTAAGAGAAAATGTGTGGATATTTAGTATTAATAATGTATATTTGCAAGTTAAATACAAGAAAATGTTTAAGTCGTTAATACTTTTTTTTAGAAAGAGAAAAATCAAGAGAAATTTACAACAAAAACGGATGTTGCAATTTCCTGATATTAACAGGTCTCCTATAATGACAATCTTACTCGATGAGAACCAAAAAAAAGATATTAAGATGATGGAGCAATTCGTGAAGAATTCGTTGAATCCTCATAAACTTAGATTCTTGGTTTTGAGTGAAACCTTGCCGGATAATCTGCTTCAGAGCGATTTCATGCTCTTTATACTTAAGGAAGATTTTAATAAGTTAGGAATTTTAAAAAAAGAAAAAGAGATGCTATTGAGATCTTTTTCTGATGAATTGTTCGTCAATCTTTCTGATAATAATGAAAATATGCTGAACGATTATCTCGTTTCATGTGTGAATTCATCGTTCAAGATAGGACATTCAAATAATAATATGCAACTTCATGATCTTGTTTTGGATTATGGGATTGAAAAGAATGAAATTGAACGTCTGAAAATTTTATATAAATATTTATTGATGTTATCTGGAAATAAAAATGAAAAATAATCCTTTTGTCGGCACTGGAGTAGCTCTTATAACTCCTTTCAATGAAGATTTTTCTGTTGATTATAAATCACTTGAAAATATTGTAGAATATACATTGTCTAATGGCGCAGATTTTATGGTCGCGTTGGGAACCACTTCGGAAGCGCCAACGTTGACATCTGAAGAAAAAGATAATGTGTTGAAAACTATTGTAAAAGTAGCAAACGGCCGTTGTCCTATTCTTCTTGGCATGGGAGGTAATAACACAGCTGCTTTGATTCAAAATATTAAAAACCAGAATTTTAAAGGCGTCGATGGCATATTAAGTGTTGTGCCATATTACAACAAACCTAATCAGAGAGGCATGAAGGCTCACTTTGAAGCGGTCGCTGATAATTCGCCTGTTCCTGTCGTGCTTTATAATGTTCCTGGCAGAGTGGGTGTTAACCTTCAGTCATCAACATGTGTTGAATTAGCTAAACATGATAATATTGTTGCTGTTAAGGAAGCATCTGGCAACTTGCAGCAAATCATGGAGATATTGCGCGATAAGCCTGAAGGATTCGATGTCCTTTCTGGTGATGACGGCATCACTCAGCCAATGATGGCTCTCGGAGCAAAAGGCGTTATATCAGTAGCTGCTAATGGCTATCCTGATATCTTCTGTAAAATGGTCACAGCAATGATGAATGACGATGCAAAAACAGCTCTTCCTCTTCATTATAAGATGCTTAAGATGAATAATCTTATCTTCGCTGATGGCAATCCTGCTGGAATAAAATGCCTGATGGCATATCAAAATCTTTGTAAAAACGTACTCCGTCTCCCTCTTGTTGGGGTAAATGAGAATGTTAAAAATGATTTGGAAAATGAATGTAAAGTTATGTATAATAAATAATTGCATTATGAAAACTATATTCGCTATCTTATTCGTTGCTCTTTTCTCCTTGAATGTCTTTTCTCAGGAAAGAGACTTGCAATCGATGATGAAAGAACGCAATGAGTTTTATTTCAACTTCAAAGTTGATGATTTGAAGACCTTAAACGAAATCGCAAAAATGATTTCGCTAGATAAAGTTAATGGCAATGTCGTTACTGCATACGCTAACAATAGGCAGTTTGAAGAATTTTTGACATTAGGATTCGAGCCTGTTTTGATGACTCCACCTTCTATGTTGGAGGAACATAAAATGTTTGACGGAAGAACACGCGCCGAATATGATTGGGACGAATATCCAACTTATGAGGCTTATGTCGCTATGATGGAAGAGTTCGCTGAAACATATTCTGAAAACTGTTCATTGATGGAACTAGGAACGCTTGCAAGTGGACGTAAAGTATTGATGGTTAGAATCAATAATGGTGTCTCAGAAGGCAAGCCTAAGTTCTTGTATGGATCTACAATCCATGGTGATGAGACAACAGGTTTTATTATGATGCTTCGTCTCATCGACCTTCTTCTTACACGACAAGATTTGCCTGAAGTGCAAAATGTTATTAACAATCTTGATCTTTTTATTTGTCCTAATGCTAATCCAGATGGTACATACCGTAGTGGCAATCATACTGTCAGCGGAGCAACTCGTTATAATGCATACGGCGTCGATATGAACCGTAACTATCCTGACCCTGTAGATGGAGCGCATCCTGATAATGAGACTTACGCATTGGAAACACAGTGGTTTATGGATTTCGCTGAAGATTACCAAATTACTATGGCAGCGCATTATCATGGTGGCGCCGAGTTGATGAATTACCCTTGGGACAACGATTATACCCGTCATGCTGATGATGCCTGGTGGCAACTCGTAAGTCGTGAATATGCTGATTTGGCTCAGGACGCAGCTCAGTCAACAGATCCTTATTATATGACTGACGAAGAAAACGGCATAACAAACGGAGCTGACTGGTACAGAATCGGCGGCGGTCGCCAGGATTATATGAACTATTACCATCAATGCCGTGAGGTGACAATAGAATGTTCATCAGTGAAATGCCCTCCTGCATCGCAACTCCCATCATTCTGGGATTATAACTATAATTCAATCTTCGCCTATATGAATCAGGCCTTGTATGGAATTCACGGAACAGTGAAAGATGCAGAGACAAAAGAAGCTGTACAAGCAACAATAAAGATTTTAAATCATGATCAGGAATATTCTGTTGTTGAATCGCAACTTCCATATGGTGATTTCCATCGTCCAATAAAGGCTGGCACTTATACTGTTGAGGTCAAAGCAGAAGGCTACTATCCAAGCCAGCATGTCGTTACAGTTGTTGATGGAGAGACTGTGACTTTGAATGTTGAGCTAGAATCTGGAGAAGGCTTGATTCCTGATTTCAGTGCTGCAGAGACTAATGTGGCAGTAGGTTCGACAATTAAATTTACTGATGAGTCATGGGGAAATATTGTTAGCTGGAACTGGTCGTTTGAGGGCGGAACTCCTTCTGCATCAAACGAACAGAATCCTTCTGTTAAATATAACGGACCTGGAGCTTTCGATGTGACTCTTACAGTGTCAAATGCTGATGGTGATGTTGAAACAATAACAAAGAGATCTTATATCAATGTCTCTGAATCATACAATATGAGTGACGCGACAATAACTATAAAAGATGCTTTGTTCTTTGATTCAGGCGGACCTAATAACAATTATCCAGACAATGACCTTCATGTCATGACATTTAAACCAGGGGTTCAAGGAGCTATGATTCAGGTAGAGTTCTTGGAATTCGTAACAGAACAAGGATATGATGTCCTTAGAATTTATGACGGAACCGTTGTCGCAACGTCTCCTTGTATCGCTGAGTTGAGCGGCAGTGCTACAGGAAAATATACAGCTACTAATGAAGAAGGCGCTCTTACTTTCCGTTTCCTCTCCGACTATGCGATGAATGAAAAAGGCTGGAAAGCAGTGCTGAGATGCGTGGGCGGAGATATGACTGTAGAAGTCGAAGCAGAAAATGACACTATCTGTCTCGGTCAGCAAGTTGAGCTGTTTGCAACAGTGAACGGAGGCTCATACGAATATACATATTCATGGACACCTGCAGAACTGTTGAATGATCCAAATATTCAAAATCCTATAGCAACTCCAACAGAATTGGGAGAAAATGTTTTTACATTGACAGTGAATGATGGTCAGAATACAAAAGAAGCAAGCGTAAGCGTATTCGTAGTTGAATGCGAAAATATTGATGAGCAAACAGCTGGCAATGTGATGATTTATCCAAATCCTGCTAAAGATGTGATAAATGTTGAATTGGCGGAAAGATGTGAAAATGTCAGCTGGACATTGGTAAATGTCAATGGACAAGTAGTTAAAAAATCATATGAACAGTATGATAGTTTTGTAATAAAATTAGATGAAATCAACAGCGGATTATATTTCTTGAATCTTGATATTGATGGAAAACAGATGATGAAAAAAATTGTTGTTGAATAATGAAATTTTGTGATAATAAATTCTTACAAAAGACGTTTTTTGAACGATAAAATAATGTATTTTTGCAATATGCTAAAGAATCGATTTTTTATATTGTCTGTAATGCTCGTATTGGCGGCATTTGTGTCATGCAGCAGTCATAATAAGATACTCAAAAGCACTGACAATGAGTATAAATACAAGGCTGCGATGGCGTATTTTGAACAGAAGGATTATAACAGAGCGTTGCAGTTGTTCGATATTTTACAATCGGCATATAGAGGCAAGCCGGAAGCTGAGGAGATTGCATATTATACGGCTGACTGTTATTACAATATGAGTGACTATGAAATAGCTAGCCATTATTTCAAACGTTATGCTGTAAACTTTCCTTTTGCAAAAAGAACTGAATTTGCTCTTTTCAGAAGCGCATGTTGCTATTATCTGGAATCACCAAACATATCACTCGACCAGACTGAATCATACACTGCGATAAGTGAGTTTCAAAGTTTCGTGGATTTATATCCTAAAAGTATTTATGTCGATAGCGCAAACCAGCTTATTGATACATTGAGATATAAAATAGCAGAGAAGGATTTCAATACATGTATGCTGTATTATAAGATGGAAGAGTATCAGGCAGCTATAACAAGTTTTGAAAGCTTTTTAAAAGAATATCCTGCCACACACCATCGTGAAGATATTGTCAATTATATGGTTCTGACTTATTGTAAATATGCTGAAAAGAGCGTTGCTGAGAAACAGCGCGAACGTTATGAATTGGCGTTGGAGAAATATAACACGCTGATTTACGTATTCCCTGAAAGCAAGTATATTAAGGAGTTAGAGCCTGTTATTGAAAAAGTTAAATCAGAATTATCAAATATTAAAACAAAATAAGATAAATGGATTTTAAAAAAATTAACACAGAGACAACTTGTGTCACTCGCCAAAAAGATCAATTTTATATTGGCACAGGTAACATTTACGAAACAGTAGCTATTATGGCAAAGAGATCAGACCAAATCGCTGCTGAAATGAAAAGTGAACTCAATAAAAAGATAGAAGAGTACACAACAAGCAACGACAGTCTTGAAGAAGTCTTTGAAAACAAAGAACAAATCGAAGTGGCAAAATATTATGAAAAATTGCCAAAGCCAACTTTGATTGCTGTCAGCGAATTTTTAAACGATCGTATTTATTATCGTAATCCTAACAAGGAAAACGGAGAAGATTTCTAAAAATAAGGAGGGAGATACAATGCTCACCGGAAAGAAAATTCTATTAGGAATTACAGGTAGCATTGCCGCCTATAAAATTCCTCTCTTGGTGCGCCTTTTAAAGAAAGACGGCGCCGACGTAAGAGTCGTGATGACACCCTCAGCAAGAGACTTCGTCACGCCTCTTACTTTGTCAACATTAAGCGGTAATCCTGTGTTAACCCACGGCTTCGATGAGAAAACCGGCAAGTGGGACAGTCATGTTGAGCTAGGCCTCTGGGCCGACCTTATGGTGGTAGCTCCAGCATCAGCAAACACAATGGCAAAGATGGCTTACGGCATGGCCGATAACTATCTTCTTACAGTATGCCTCTCGGCAAAATGTCCTATCATGTTTGCTCCAGCAATGGACCTCGATATGTATAAACATCAGGCTACGCAACAAAATATCAAGACCTTAATTGAAAGAGGCTGTATCTTCGTGGCTCCTTCTTCAGGCGAACTGGCAAGCGGCTTGTGCGGAGAAGGCAGAATGGAAGAGCCTCAAAAGATTTACGAGAGAATTAAAGCATTCTTTCAGACCAAACGTAACTTCACAGGTAAAAAAGTGCTTATAACAGCAGGTCCGACTTATGAGGCTATCGACCCGGTAAGATTTATCGGTAACCATAGCTCAGGTTTGATGGGCATAGAAATAGCACGAGCATTTGCAGACCAAGGCGCCGATGTAACTTTGGTGTTGGGACCTTCTAATATTTCACCCAATAGAAATAATATCAAACTGTTGCCTGTGACATCCGCAAAGGAAATGTATGACGCTGTCATGACATTCTTCCCTAAAACAGATATTGCCGTGCTGAGCGCAGCAGTGGCTGACTTCCGCCCTGAAACGGCAGCAGATCAGAAAATAAAGAAAAACCCTGATAACGATACCCTTACCTTGAAACTTGTAAAGACTGATGATATCTTGAAATCAGTGGGAAGCAAGAAGACTGAAAACCAAGTCGTTGTTGGTTTCGCATTAGAGACAGAAAACGGTTTGGACAATGCAAAGAAAAAATTGCATACCAAAAATATAGATCTCATCGTTCTTAATGAAATGAATGAATCGGGTGTCGGGTTTAAGACCAAGACTAACAAGGTGTCTATAATAACAAAAGATGACAAGGTGACGGAGTTCGACCTTAAACCAAAGAATGAAGTGGCATTGGATGTTTTAGACGCCATCTATCAATATATGAATTAATATGAAAAGAAAAATCTGTTTGTTAATATTATTATGCTCGATGCTTGGATTTAAATCTGTTAAGGCTCAAGAGTTTAATATTGATGTGACTGTATCTTCTGCAAGAATAGAAGGTACAGACCAGCGTATTTTCGAATCTCTAAAAGAAGGCATCCTTAACTTTATGAATAATAGAGTCTGGACTAATGTGAAGTTTGAGCCAGAAGAACGTATAGAAGGTGCTATGGTCGTTAACGTAAAGAAAAAAGAAGGCAATATGATAGAAGCTGAATTGAATATAGCTTTGCGTCGCCCAACATTCAAGACAAACTATAATACGCCTTTATTCAACTATGTGGATGATGACTTCGTATTCGAATATGTCGAATCTCAACCTCTTGATTTTAATGAAAATGCTTATATGTCGAACTTGACATCTACTCTTGCATTTTATGCGTATTACTGCCTCGGTTTGTATTTCGACAGTTTCGGCCTATATGGCGGCGACCCTTTCTTTAAAGTTACTGATCAAATTGTTACAGCAGCACAAAGCGCTAATGAGTCTGGATGGAAGGCTTTCGACGATAAAAGAAATCGTTACTGGTTGAATGAAAATATGATGAATGCAACATACAAGCCAATTCGTCAATATATCTATGAATATCATCGCCTTGGATTGGATAAGATGTCTACCAAACAGGATGAAGGCAAGGCTGCTATCTTGAAGTCTTTGGAATATCTTAAACAAATGTATTCTGAAAGACCAAGTCTGCTCTATATCCAAGTGCTTAACGATACCAAACGTAACGAATGGAAGAGCATCTATTCAGAAGGCTCTCAACAAGATAAGACTAAAGCTGTTAATATCTTCAGAGAAATAGACCCAGCTCATGCGTCTGAATATGAAGAACTTTTGTCAGGTAGAAAATAATCATGCTACAAAGGCTGTCTATATCTAACTATGCTTTGATTGCATCATTATCAATAGATTTTGATAATGGATTTACTGTAATTACTGGAGAGACAGGCGCAGGTAAATCAATATTGCTTGGCGCATTAGGTTTCGTCCTAGGCAATCGTGCTGATTCTAATATTCTCTTTGATGAGACAAAGAAATGTGTGGTGGAAGCAACTTTCGTTATTCACAACGAGAGACTAAAGCCTTTTTTCGAAGAAAATGATATTGATTATGATGACGAATGTATCATCCGTCGTGAACTGACACCTCAGAAAAAATCACGCGCTTTCATTAACGACACTCCGGTCTCCTTGCAGATATTAAAGGAGTTAGGTTCTCAACTTGTAGATATTCATTCGCAACACGATTCGTTGTTGTTATGTAATCCTGATTTCCAACTGGCATTATTAGACGATGCTGCTAACAATTCTGAACTTCTTGCAGAATATAAAAAAGCATATAAAGAATATACATCAGCTAAAAATGAACTCGATGCTCTTCGTAAGAAAGCATTGAACAATATGGATGAAAATGATTATCTTAAGTTCCAACTCGATGAACTCGTCAAATCGGAACTTCAGGATAATGAATATGAAGAACTCGCTCAACGTATTGAGATACTCGAAAACCAAGAAGAGATAAGCCGACTCCTTAATGAATCTACAATGATTCTTGAAAACAGTGAGTCATCAGTCCTTGATGGAATCAACACCTTATTATATAATGTCGATAAGCTGAGACGTTATATCTCTGAACTTGATTCTATGTCGGAACGCCTTAACTCCGTCAAGATTGAATTGAAAGATATCTGTTCTGATTTGAATGATCTTCAAGATGATTCTATGGATATTTCTTCATTGGAAACATTGCAAGAACGTTTCGATGTGATTCAGCGTCTTATGATGAAACATCATCTTAATGATTATTCACAATTGATTCAACTCAGAGAAGAAATAAGATGTAAAGTCGATGAGTTTTCTAATATAGATGAGATTGTCGCTGACAAGGAAAAAGAGGTCAAAGCTATGGAGAAAACTTTGAGACAAAAGGCGAATGAACTGAACAAGAGGCGTCTTTCAGCTAAAACACTTTTTGAAAAAGACGTCACTGATGTCATCCGTCAGCTCGCTATGCCTCACGGCGTATTTGAAATTAAGATGGAAAACGCAAATGAGTTGACTTCAAACGGAACTGATGTTGTTACATTTATGTTTTCAGCAAACAAAGGTTACGCTCCGGAAAATATGGCGAAAGCTGCTTCAGGCGGAGAGCTCTCACGACTTATGCTCGCGATTAAAAATATAGCGGCAAGAAATAATTACATCCCAACCTTGATATTCGACGAGATTGATACTGGCGTTTCTGGTGAAGTGGCATCAAAACTTGGTGATATCATGAATGAAATGGGAGAGTCGCTGCAACTCGTAAGCATCACTCACTTGCCTCAAGTGGCAAGCAAGGCGAAACATCATTTCTTCGTATATAAAGACGTCGTTGACGAAAAGACTCGTTCTAATATCAGAACACTGACACGAGAAGAACGTGTCATGGAAATAGCTAAGATGCTTTCCAATGCCGAAGTCACTGAAGAAGCAATGAGAGCGGCGGAGGTTTTGATTAATTAGGAATGTATATAATAGAGACGTTTCAATGTTTCATAAAAATGAATACGCATTGAAACGTCTTTTTTATTATGAATTGCTCATGAATCTCAATTCTTGATAACCTTCTTGGTCTGACTGAAATTCTCTGTCGTCACATTGATGAAATACATTCCTGAAGGCAGGTCTTCAATATTTATAGTGTTTTCATTGCTTGTCTCCAAAACCATAATGCCTAATGAATTGTATATCGAAATATTGAAATTGTCATTGTGATTGTCACTTATTTCAATATTGATGAAGTCATTTGCTGGATTAGGATAGATGTTATATGAGTTGCTTACTTCCACAGTTTCGTTAACATTATCGTAAGCTTCTTTTAAAAGTACTATATGGTCGATATAAAGTTTAACGGAATTTGCGTTGGCACTCCATCTGAATGTATGATTGCCAGCTTCTACAAAATGTGAGTATCTGTTCCAATTTTCATTGGCGTATATTTTTTTTATATGTTCGTCGTCAACCCATAATTCCATAGAACGAGTCTTGTCTTTCATGTTGGTGGAATAACCAAAAGTTAAGTATCCGTCGTATGGAATGTAGCATTCTGCTATGAGATCACATTTATACCCAGAATTGGTCCTTATGCAATAATTGCCATAACAATTTGAAGAAGTGTTTTCGCAAATAATCCATTTGTTATTGGTATTCCACATGTCGCTTATAGAACCAGATTCAAAGTCTTCAATGATTACTCCCAAGTATATGTCATTGTCTTTTGATGCTGAATATGAACCTGAAACAATTTCACAAACGATTGTGGATAAAAATTGACTGCTGGCTTCAGGTTTGACATGAACGTCAAATTCTACAGTCATTTCTTCGTTTGCGTCAATGCTTTCTATAATGATATCATTTGTCAATATTTCAAGATAATTGTCTTTTGATATTATATTTGCAGTGGCACTATTAGAAGCGCATCCGCCTATATTTCTAATTGTAAACTTACATTTGATATATTCATCTGGTTCTATGAATGTGTCATCACCTTCAGCAATAGTCTCAACAGAAACGATTTCAAAAATTGGCGCTTTTACATCCACATAGATTTTTTTTGAATAGCCAACATCGTCATGTTCTATTGTTAAAATGAAGATAAGTGTTGTATTGTTTTCTATGCCATCGTCAATTTTGATATGGAAAGCATCGTTTAAGTCAAGTATGGTGTTACCTTCTATTGTGTTAAAGGTGTTGTTATTATCGCTTATGTGTATTTTGTCGGAGTCGCAAGTCAGCGTTAATTTTCCATTATTGGCATTGTCTGGACCTATATTCTTGAGTTTGAAATCTATATATGTGTCTTGATTGAAATTGAGAAATTGTTGGTCTTCATATAGATTGAAGTCTTCCATAATGACAAATTGACCTTCATTGACAACAATTTCAATTTCTCCCACATATCTTAAATGATTTTGTTTTGTCACGCTCACCATCATCTTTCTATTAGGAGTGGTGTGGTTAGGAATGTTTATCGTTTGATTGCTGCCTTGTCCGACTGCTGCTGCTAGAAGTTCGACGTCATCATCGCCTTGGCTGTAAATGGCAATTGTAGAACCTTCAGGAGCATTGACTTGTACGGAACCAGATTTATAATTAATGAAAGTGTCGTGTGTTACCGTCAATGGTTGAGGGACTTCAGTAAACAGACGAAGGAAGGCATCTCCATGAGCGTGAATTAACTTATATGTCGTCTCTCTTGACTCTGGGTATGTGTTTGGAAAAACAAGCTGCGACATGAAGTATTTGCCTGAGACATTGGCGAAAGCAGGGACGTAGTTGTTGTTCATTTCAACATCTGTTCCGTACATCGGCATGAAAGAGTTGTCGAAATAATCCATTACACCCCAGAAATATATGTCGTTGTTGAATGGGAAAGAGACATCTGTTCCTGCAAGTACACCGACAGCGCCCATTGTCTTGTCTTTAGATGGGAGCATGAATTCTTCGGTTATACTTATATCTGCTCCGGTGAATGACTCATATTCACCGAAAATGCCATTGTAGCAATTGGATGATATCACGTAAGTAAGTTTATCTTTATTGTTTAATAAATCTTTTAAAATATTGACGTTTATATATGGTCCTGCCCAAGTTTCAATGCTTCCATGACCTCTATGATGGATGTAGAAACTGCCGTTGTTTATGGCTTCGATAACTTGTTCTGCACTTCCAGAGTTAAAGTCGCCGGCATCAATAGGATATTGAGGGAAATAACTTAACCCATTTGGTCCGAAGAAATTTATGATTTGATTGGTATTGCTACCGACAGACCAGATAGAATCTACAGGGTATTCGATAGTGTAATCCTCGTCAATGAATTGATTGTATATTTCGTTGATTCGTTGAGGTTCTTTGCCTATCTTCTTGAAAAAGCCGGTTATACTTTCAGAGCACATCTGAAACCAATGCTGAATGTCCCATCCGGTGCAAGTGATAGGTTTTTTATAATAATCAGGATTCATGATTGGCTTCAAGTATTCATATTCCATTTGCTTGTTGACCAATGCTTCAGCGTCTTCAGCACTTTTAGCGATGAGTCGTGAGAATACCATATCTGGTAAAAGGTCACCGTTCATGTCGGAATAAGCGTTATCCGAGATGCAGCTGTCTTTTGTAGGGTGGGATAAATACGAAGCAGGAATGTTGTGCCATAACTCCTGACCATGAGTGGCGAGCAGACAAGCGGCTACAGGAGCTATATCCCAGTTGTTGTACGCATCAGTAAACCATTCGTCGATGTCATCGGAATTGCTTGCGCCAATTTCGTCTAAAGAATATACTTTGGTTATTATGCCATGTGTCTTTCTGTAGTCGGCGAGACGTTGAGCTTGAATTCTGAAGCCTTCGTCGTTTGGTATCAGGATGATATATTCTGCGCCTTCAGCATCTTCTTTAATCCAAGTCTGCATTCTTTGTTCATAATCAACTTTAGGCAGACTGTTGTAGTTTAATATGTTATGTTGATAAATAGGGTCCCAGTATTGAGAACGAAGTCTTTCGTCGCCGAAGGTTCCTCTTCCGCCATCGAATTCAATGGAGATATTTATCTCGGTGTAAACGATGAGTTCTTTGGTGATAGGGTTGAACTGAACTGGGCAGATGTATAATCCAACAGCGTCGAGACCGCGTAATGAAGTCGGTTTGTCGAGACTAACGATGTTAGCTGGATAGAATTCGTCCTTTGAATATATGTCGTTGTCTTTTCTATAGTCTTTGACAACTTTTTCTGTCGCAGCAAAATTGCCGTTAGATGGAACAATGTTGACGTCCTCAATGACTTCTTTCTTGAAACTGTTGACTTTTACTTTTGCATTGCTTCCTTGTGGAATGGCTATGTATCTGTTGATGGAAGGAAGATTCGGCTTGCCTTTATCATTGATAGGCGTAATCGCACCGAAAACAAACTCGTGCATCAGTTCGCCATTGTGTTCAATGGTATTGATGCTAAAGTCGTTGATGCTTAACGTAAGTTCTAATCCTGACTTGCTTTCACTGTTAACAATTAAATCTTGTGCGAAGATATTGTTAAACAATGAAAGTATAAAAATAAGAGTAATGCAACTTTTGTAAGTATTGTTATGTTTCATATCAGTAATTATTTATTGCGTCAAAGTTAATTGTTTGATATGAAAAAAACAATATCTATACGAAAATTAATTGATTATAATCTTCTTAGTTTTATTTAAATTCTCTGTCGTCACATTGATGAAATACATTCCAGAAGGCAGGTCTTCAATATTTATGGTGTTTTCATTGCTTGTCTCCATGACCTTAATGCCTAATGAATTGTATATCGAAATATTGAAATTGCCATTGTGATTGTCATTTATTTCAATATTGATGAAGTCATTTGCCGGATTAGGATATATTTTTATGTTTTTATTCTCAACTTCTTCTATGCCAGTGAAGCTTGAACAAGGGAAGATGATGTCGTCAATCCATACGCAGTCCCAACCTGCTTCCATCATCATGTCTTTTTGGTATTTCCATGTGTATGTATGAGTTCCTTCTGAAACAGGGAAATGTGCGTATGTCCATTTTTTCTCTCCTGTTGCCTCTAATTTACATTCTCCATCGATGTAGAAATAGAAAAAGTCCCAACTGTCTTCAATAGATGTTTTATAATAGAAGGAAATGTCTTTGTCTGCAGTCGTTTCCACGGTTATGCTTATTTCTGTGCTTGAATCATCTCCGATTGGACCTGAACGCAGACTGTAGTTGCTAAGATATCCTTCATCATCGACTACATACCAAGGAGAGAAGGAGTCGTTTTTCCATGATTCGTTTTCCATTGTTCCATTTTCGAAATTTTCAGAAAGTGTTCCTAGCAGTTTCTCAAAATCCTTTTGTATTTTATATCCGTCGATGTCGAGTTCTAATGTCAATGATATCGGTTTGGGAAGGATGTGCCATTCGATATAAACTTCAAATTCTATATCTGTATCATCTGCGATGTTTAAATTTTCGACAGCGACATCTTTGGAAATCACTCTGACGTAATTGTCATTGCTTATTAAATTGGCGGTAACATTTTCCATTTTGTAGCTGCCGGTGTTTTCTATCGTTAATGTGAATTTGGCAATTTCGCCTGGATCGATGAAATTGTTGCCGTCGCCTTCAAATTCTTCTGCATCTATCTCTGTGATATTGAAGTTATAGGAAGTTACTATTACGTAAAAATCCTTTTTATAACTTAGTCCGTCGTGTTCAATATTGAGAGTGAATTTGATTGAAGTGCCGTTGGTGATGCCGCTGGTTAAATCTATGAAGAAAGCGTCTTCGATAGTGACGATTTCGTTGGTATTGACTCCTTCAACCACGACGTTGTTTTCAGTGATTGTTATCGCGTCTGAATCGCAGCTTAATGACAAATTGATTGTCGATGCGTCTTTCACTCCTATATTTTTTAAAGTAAGATCTAAATAAGTATCTTGATTTGATGTTAATTCGTGACTGTTATCATAAAAGTTGAAGTCGTCTATTGTTAGATAAGCCTGGTCGGTTATGATGATGATATTTTCTTCATAACGTAAATGGTTTGTCTTTGTGACTGTTACCATCATTTTGCTTTCTAAGTCGATGTCTCCTGAGATGTTTATGTTTTGCATGTTGCCGGTTCCTTCGGCGATGGCTAATGTTTTAATTTTTCCATCTTTCTCTGTTGAAAGTGCTATCATAGAGCCAGCAGGAGCCTTGATTTTGAATGTGTTGCTTCCGATGAGATAAGTTTCATCGTGTTCGATATTCATTTCTTGAGGTACTTCTGAATAAAGTTTCAGGAATGCGTCGGAGAAAGAATGGAATAAATTGCTAGTGAGACTAA
This sequence comes from Bacteroidales bacterium, assembly GCA_045634185.1. Taxonomy (GTDB): domain Bacteria; phylum Bacteroidota; class Bacteroidia; order Bacteroidales; family F082; genus Limimorpha. The sequence goes on from JAZQZR010000028.1 coordinate 135,552, forward strand.
TGCTGTTTGAATTGGTGTTAGGGAATTTCTGTTGCATGATGAAATGTTTTGCAGAAGCGCTGGCAAAAGCAGGCATATAGTTATTGTTGTTAGCAACAGAGTTGCCGTAGTCGGGGAGGAAGTCGTTTTCAAAGAAATCCCACACGCCCCAGAGGTAAGAGTCGTTTGTGAAAGTGTGGCTCTCGTATGTGGCGGCAATCACGCCTATAGCTCCTATGTTGGCATATTTCATGAAGTTTTCTGCCAAGCAATTGTCTCTGTCGAAAGCACCGGTGCCGCAGTTGATGGAAAGCAGGAAAGGATATTTTTTGTAATTAGTTAAGTTGTCAAGGTTTGTTGAATTTAGAGGTGGACATGACCAGATGGTGAACCATCCATGTCCGCGGTTTAGGAGTATGTATCCCGGTTCGTTGCTGATTTTATTCAAGATAACTGTCTCGTGATTTTGACCACATTCAGTATATTCTCCCACTTCGCGAGGATATCCTGGTATGTAGCCTAGACCGTTAGGACCAAAATAGTTGAGCACCTGACTTGTGTTTTGTGCAGATGACCAAACCTCATCATCAAAGGTGTTGTCAAAATCCAAAATCAGATTCATACGATAAGGGTCTTTGCCCTTTGATTCCATGTGACCGATTAAACTCTCGGCAGTGATTTGGAACCATTTTATCATCTGATATGAATATGTCATTATAGGACTTTGGTAGAAACTTTCATCCATGACAGGACTATTGAACTCATAGTCAATTTGTTTGTCAATCATATTTTTTGCCTCTTGGGCATTCTCGGCACTCAGTCTGCTGAATGCCATATCTGGTATTAGGTCGTTGTCGACATCGGAATAAGGACGGTCGCTGATGTATGTCTGGTAGTAGTCGAAATTAAAAGTAAAATTAGGGATGCCTGATGTTGTGGAGGCTTCATCATAATCACCTAGCAGACAAACAGCGACAGGAGCGATTTCCCAGTTGTTATAAGCGTCGATAAACCAGTTCCTTATATCGTCAGGAGTATGTTTTTTGATGTCTTTTAAGGAATAAACTTTAGATATGATGCCTTGTTTGCTTCTATAATCTGCAAGACGTTGCGCCTGTCCTTTCATCGCTTCGTTATCAGGAGTGATGATGAGATATTCTGCGCCTTCAGCGTCTTCGGAAATCCATGTCTGCATTCTCTCTGCGTAATCGATTTTTGGAAGACTATTGTAATTTAATATGTTATGTTGCAAGATAGGGTCCCAGTATGCTGAGCGTAGTCTGTCGTCGCCGAAGTTTTTGCATTCGCCTTCGAATTCTATTGACATATTTATTTCTGTATAGATTATGAGTTCTTTGCTTACAGGATTGTATTGAACTGGTGTTATGTTGAGAGCGACAGCGTCGATGCCGCGTAGTTTCATGTTTTCTGATAGTGAGACGATATTAGCTGGATATAGTTCGTTTTTTGAATAAATGCTTAAGTCTTTGATATATGTTCTGCTGGTGTCTGATTCGGATATGATGCCTTGAGAAGGAGCGATATTGACGTCTTTGATGATTTTCTTTTTGCAATTATTGACGACAATCTTTGCGTTGGAGCCTTGTGGTATTGCAACGAAACGGTTGATGAATGGGAGATTAGGTTTTCCTTTTTCGTTAGGAAGCACAATGCTGTTAAGAGCGACTTCGTGCATTGTTTCATTACCTTCATGAATTTCCTTGATGTCGTATTTGTCGATTGTAAGTTCTAGAGATAAAGCAGATTTGCTTTGGTTTGTTATTGTTAGTTTTTGTGAAAATACGTTGGAAAATAATGTTAGAAGAATTGCTAGAATAAAGCTTTTTTTGAAAGTATTGGTATACTTGCATATCTGTATTTTTTAAGGCTTCAAAATTATGAATTAAAAGTGAAATATTAAACAGATATTTTAAAAAAAAGAGCCGTAATTTCTTACGACTCTTTATGTTTGTCTTAATTAAGACACATCAACATTTGTTTATTTTTAAAGGTAATGTTGATACGTCTCTACTTTGCATCTTTGAGGCTCTGCGTCTCTGTGACTTTATTTCTTAATGCTCAAAATCAATCCTAACACAACGCCTAAGAATGCTGCGAACAACACTTGGTAGTTACCTGGTAAAAGGAATGTGATTGTGTGTGCTGGGTACCAGAACAATGGGATAGTCTTCTTGAAGACGAAGCCGTATTGTAAGTCCCAGTTGATTTTATGAGCTATTGTCTCTTGGATTTTCAATTTGTTGCAGAAGAATCCTTTCAATGTTCCGCCTGTCTCAGCGATGTGGATGTCTGTCACTTTGTGGAATGTCATGAAGACAGGAGCGAAGATGGTGTTCATCAAAACGCTGACTAAGAGAGCGACGAAGACTTTGCCTCCGCTGAAGTCGCCTTTGAACCAAGCGCCTGCTTCTGAAACTCCGAAGCCTTTTTCAAGTAATGTGACAGTACCGCTTTTGAATATCGTCATAGCTGATGCGATGATGACGCCGAGGAAACCCCAGACGAGCATCTTTGGTACAAGACCGAAGCCTTTTTCAATGTAACAGCCTTTACGAATTCTTAAAGCTAGCATCTCGCCGAAAGTTCCTAAGATGGCGAACTTGAAGAAACTCATTATCATGCCGTGCTCGGCAGTCATTGTATTGAACCAATCCATTGCTCCTGGAACGAATGCGAAAGTTCCGATGACTGCCAAGACAGCTAATGAGGTAATAATATCACCTTTTTTCATTTTATATTATTTTTCAATTCTAATTCTAGCATCAACAGCGACGACGTTCTTAGGATTACCGAGTAATGGGTTCAAGTCCATTTCAGCGATTTCTGGAGCTACCATTACCAAAGCGCTGACTCTTGCAACTTGTTCTGCGTAGATGTCAACGTTGACTGGCTGTTGTCCTCTGACGCCTTCCAAAATCTTGTAACCGCGTAACTTGGTTAACATGTCTTTAGCTTCGCATGCTGTGATAGGAGCGATAGCGTTTTGAACGTCTTTCAATACTTCGATGAAGATACCGCCTAAACCGAAGAATACTTGGTGACCGAATTTTTCGTCGCGGATAGCACCGATGTAAACTTCTGTACCGTCGAGCATTGGATACATTTCAACAGCGTATGTTTCTGGGATAGCCATCAAGCGGTCGAATTCTCTGTCAACTGTTTCGATGTCGCGAACGTTCAAAGTAACGCCGCCAACGTCTGACTTGTGGAGAGGACCGACGACTTTCATAACGAGTGGATAACCAACTTCGTTAGCGAAGTCTAATGCTTGTTGTTTTTGATCAACGACGCGGATTTGTTTTTGAGCGATGCCAGCTGCGTCTAACAATTCAAAGATTTCATCTGGTCCGATGTAACCGTTTTCGCAGTTGTCGATGACTTTGCGGATTCTTGCTTCGTCAACTTTTGGAAGATCAACAACTTCTGCTTGTGGTTTTGGTGTGTGGTAAATCTTGCACAATGCGTTGCCGAATACACATTCTTCTGGGAAATTGATTCTGCCTTTATTTGTGATGAAATCGTTGATTTCGTCTTTTACGTTGATGATTGAAGGAAGGATAGGGAAGATAGGCTTTTTGCAAGTCTTCATCTTTTCGTTCAAAACTTCGTAAACTTCCCAGTTAGGGAACAAACCTGGAGAACCGAAGATGACGCACATACAGTCGATATTGTCGAAGTCGTTTTCGCAAGCGTCGATGATGTGGCCGAGTTGTTCTGCTGTACCTGTTGCGAGGAAGTCGATAGGGTTACCTACTGAAGAACCTGGGAATAATTTTGCCAAAAGTGCATCAGCTTTAGGACCTTCGATGTGAGGAACGTCCATGCCGCCGTTTGAGAGAACGTCAGTCAACATAACTGCAGGACCGCCAGCGTGTGTGATGACAGCGACGTTTTTGCCTTTTACTTCTGGGTGCATGAAGATAGCGCATACTGTTGTCAACTCTTGACGGTTGTGGCAGCGTACGATACCAGCTTTGCGGAATAATGCGTCAACTACAGCGTCGTCTGTTGCGAGAGCGCCAGTGTGTGATGAAGCTGCACGGCTACCAGCTGCTGAGCCGCCTGACTTGATAGCAGCGATGCGGCAACCTTTGTTGATGAGTGAACGTGAGTGTTTCAACAATTTTTGTGGGTTGCCAATCTTTTCCATGTATATCATGATGACGCGAGAACTTGTCTCAGGGTCGAATGTTGTGTCTAAGTGTTCGAGAACGTCTTCAATACCTACTTGTGCTGAGTTACCTACAGCCCAAACGCTGTTGAAAGTAAGACCGTTTGTCATACCGTATTCTTTGATGAACACAGCTGTTGCGCCAGAACCTGTTACGAAGTCAACACCATGAGGGTCGAGTGTTGGTATTGGAGAGTCGAATGCGCCGCAGTAGTTACGGTTCAAGAAACCTGTACAGTTAGGACCGATGAGGCTGCCGCCGACTTTATTGATTGTTTCAACGATTTGTCTTTCGAATTCAGCGCCTTGTTCGTTTTCTTCGCTGAAGCCTGCTGAGACGATGATGAAGCCTTTTGTGCCTTTTTCAAAAGCCAATGTGTTGACAGTTGCTGGGCAGAATTTAGCTGCAATAGCGATAATTGCGCAATCTACTTGTGGAAGGTCTTCAACTTTTTGGTAACATTTTACGCCTTGAACTTCTGTTTCTTTAGGGTTTACAGTGTAAACCTCGCCTTTGAAGTTGCTGTTGAGAAGGTTTCTTAAAATGCTGCCGCCTGGTTTTTGTGTGTCGCCTGAAGCACCGATAACTGCAATGCTTTTAGGATTAAGTAATTCTTTTGCTATCATATTTTATGATGTTTAAATAATAATCGAAAAATAAATGATAGGGAAAATATCATTTTGCGCAAAGTTATGAAAAAAATGAATATGAAAGAAGTGAAAAATGAACAAATTAAAACCTTCTGGTAGATGCTATAAAAAACAGTCAAACTCGCGAGGAATCTGACTGTTTTGCTAAACTTTATTCAATTGGGATCTGAATGATAGAAAGCCATTTTTCTGGGTCTTCCTGATTCCAGATACCATCTATGTAGCTGGCGCGAGCTTTGTCAGTTACTTTGTATCCATGCTCTTCAATATAGGAGAAAGCTTCGGTGAATGATTCGTAGAAACGTTCGTACGGACCATAGTGCTTCATACACAGAACCTTTGGAATTGCTGGTAGTTTTTTGAACTGTATTATACTATTGTCTGTACCCATTTCTTCTACTTGTTCGCAATACTCAATATCGATGTCAGTTGGTGTGTATTCCTCGTTATGCTCTATTGTGAAACAATAACCAGGAAGAGGACATTTGCAACCGAGTCGAAGCATTTCAGGACCAATTACGTTACAACATAACTTTCCTAATTCAGAGTAGTTGGAAATGATTCCGCGATGCGAGGCAACAATCATTTCAGGCAATGATTCAATACTAAATTTTTCCATTTTCTTGATCTTTTTGCGAGAGTCTATCCATTCTTGCAGCTGATTGCGTCTTGTCATCAGTAGTTTAAGCTGTCTTTTTGTTTCTTCAATCTTATCTGTCAGCTGTTCTACACTTGGAAAATGAGATTCATCATCGAATAAATCTTTTATTTCATCAAGTGTAAATCCTAACTGTTGCAGATGTCGGATTGAATTCAGTTTCTGCATCTGAGTGATGCTGTAATACCGATATCCAGTCCACTCATCCACTTCGTCTGGAATAAGCAGCCCCTTCTGTTCATAATGACGCAACGTCTTTACAGTCACCTGCATTAAACGAGAGAACTCTCCGATTTTTAACTTGATTTTATAACTCATAATCGTACGATGTTTTGCTAGCAGCTGCAAAGATATATCATGACCCAAGGTACGAGTCAAGAGAAAAGTGAATTTTTTTTAAGCGATGTCGTTCAAATCATAATATAGTAATCTTGTTACATAATAATTTTTAATGGAAAAATTAAATTGACATTTATTACAATAGTTTTTTCAATTCTTCAATATCGGGCAATGCTTTCTGTAATTTCTCTGGCATTTCCGATAAAGTGTCAAATGTTGCAACTCCCATTGGTTTGTCATAATCTTGAATGACATATTTCACAAAATCCTTGTTAGCATTTCTGCAAAGTACGATTCCAATTGAAGGATTCTCGTGAGACTTACGCACTTTGTCATCTAAAATTCTAAGATATGTCATCAATTGTGCTAAATAACCATTCAATTCGTCCGTTGCAACGGACGAATTATAAATGATTGATTTCCAATTATCAAAAAAGATTCTCATCTTTTTTAAACTTGTCGCTGAGAAGCCTCTTAACCCTGGTAAATCTGATTTTAATCTGTCGCTAATTGTTTGAAGAGCCTCTGTTCCCCATTTTGCATTACGAGTTTTTTCTGATAGAAATTTCCCGATTCCGAAATACAATCCTAACTGAATACTATTAATATCTTTAGACGCTTCATACTGAGTCTGAAGTATAGCGGTTTTAATAATTTCTGCCGCATTGTTATACTGATGATTTAAAAACTTATTATTTTCCATAAATTTTATTTTGGTTCAACAAATATACAACCTAAAACAATATTTGTCAAGGAAAATAAAGTTAAAAATTATTAACAATCAATCAGTTATAGATATATCTATTAATTAATGATTATATTAATGGAAAAATTAAATTGGGATAAAAAAACAGTCAAACTAGGTGATGAGTTTGACTGTTTTGAATTGACTCTAGTGAAAATAGAATGTGTTTATTTTTTGTTTATACGGTCATCATTGTAATCGTTAAAATTGTAATACAAGTAATATTTATCAGAGGATGCCATTTTGTTTACTAAGACTGGAGGGTTTATATTATTGTTGTTACAGTCCTTTCTATATGCTTGTCTGTATGCATTATCTTCTAATATGTTTTGGATTTCGCATACATAAAATTTATGATTGACAGGAATGTCTTTGTTATCCAATACAAACATTAATCTGTTTTCAAATACTCTTGGTGAATCTTTTTCTTCAAACTCTAAAATTGTTTCCTCTTTTTTTGATGGATTTCGAGGAAAACCACATTCTCTGTAAACTGTGGATGAAACTTGAAACTCTCCAAAATATTTGGCACTATGAGCAGGAATGCATACTATTTTATCTTCAATATATTCAATTGTACTGCCTTTCTCAGAATAGGTTGAATAAGTTGAAGATGAAGAATACCCAGAAGTTTTGGAGTGTGATGAATAAGAACTATATGAGTTTGAATTAACAATAGATCCTGAATAGTTATAATATCCATTTATGTATTGTGAACTGATTGTATTGCTATTAAGATTACCAACGGCAGAACTTCTAGAAGCTGTTGAACTGGATGAACTAGATGATTTACTTGAGTAAATAAATACTCTATTTTGATAATAATCGTATGCGTATCCATTATTTATGAAATACGATTTCTCTAGATTTAGATATAAGTCTTTATCTGAATTGTTTGTTATTAAAAATCCAACGTTACCATAGTTAGACCAAAAATCGTATTCTATTGTGAATTCAGAGTTTCTATATTTGAATGAACCATCAGTTTGTAATTCAACTTGTTCTGATTTTAATGTGGCAATTTGCATATATTGCATTGGCGCACATGATGTTATAAAACTACATATAAAACATATTGCAAGAAAGTAAATAATGTTTTTTTTCATGATAAAACCTCCTTTCTTCTCAGTTCCTAGAAGATGTTTTGATTAAACTCAAAAAGAAACGTGGAACTGTATGATTACATCTAAAATGAAGGTCCTGAGAAAACCCTGTGTACAAATGCAATTATAGCAGCCCACGCTATGGCGTGAGAACCACTATGCTATCCCTTGTACACGTTTGAAAATTTCTCAGGTTTTCATTTTACAAGATAAGCATAACGCTTCTTATTATTTCAATATGTCTTGGAAATGAGTTGCCTCAATCCGTTACAAAAGTAGAAAAATATTTCAATGAAAATTACTCATCTGAAATATTTTATTTCAAATAAATTTGTGGGTAAATGTGTTGGTTAAAATCAATCCTAAATAATTTTTAACCAAAACATTCTACATTTTAGTAAAAATCAGAAAACTGAATTTCCTGATATGACAGGGTTCTCCGTTACTAACCTAAAATATATAAAACGCTTTTATTTGTTTTATAATCAAAGTGATATAATTCGTCAGCAACTTGCTGACGAATTTCGTCAACAAGCTGTTGACGATTTTGAATTACCTATATTTAAGATTCCATGGTTTCATCATATTTATATTATTTCTAAATGTAAAACGATGAAAGAAGCATTGTTTTATGTTAATCAAACTATGGAGAATGGTTGGAGTAGATCTATATTGGAACATAATATTGATTCGGATTATTCAGGAAATTGAAGAAAAACTAGCCGAATGATATTCTCCGCAAATCCTCTCAATACATGAAGCTTTACTTCTTCCTCGGAACAGCAAACCGTATCTTTCTCTCTAAGTTCTCGACTTCAATATGTTGGCTCTCATAAATCTCACCGTCTATTGAAACGCAGAATCCTTCTGGTCCTTCAATAGTTACTTTCTTGGCCTGACGGTAAACTACGATATTTTCAAACTTAGGATTGTTGATGTGTGTGCCTGCAACGTAGTATTTTATCAGTCCGATGAACCTTAATCGTGGAACGGGTTTTACTAAACAAACTTCAAGCAAACCGTCGTCGTTGAGCGAGTTTGGCGCATTGAAGTATGAACCGCCTACATATTTTCCATTGCTTACCGTACATAATAAAATATCGCCGGTGTTGAGCTGCTCGCCGTCGGCATAGACAGTGCATTTTGTTCTCATTCCGAAAAGAAATCCCCAGACGACGGCAAAAGGATAGGCTCGCTTCTTGCCAAACAAGACATTTCTTCTCAACTTGTTCATCGCCTTGGCAACAACGCTGTCTAATCCGAAATGTGTTGAGTTCAAAGCGTATTTCTCGTCAACTTTCATGATGTCGACTTCTTTCTCCTCGCCGTGAATGACATCACAAACGTTAGTGAAATTATCAGAACCGAAATATTTTACGTAGTCGTTGCCGCTTCCGAAAGGCAGAACGGTCATGCTGGCATTAGGAAATCCTATGATTCCACTCGCAACTTTGTTGACAGTGCCGTCACCACCGCAAGCATAAAATCGTACCTTTTCTTCTTGATGATTTTTTAAATATGTTTTGATGAAATTGATGGAATCGTTAGGGGAGGCTGGGGTGTATATTTCATAATCAATGACTTCTGCACATTGGGCGATACCTTCTTTAACCATATTGAGACATGATTCCTTTCCCGCAGTAGTATTGACAATAAAAATGTGTTTCATCTGTTCGTTTCTTTCCCGCAAAAGTAAAAATAAATAGCTCTTAGTTGATGAACAAAATTGAAATATTATTGCTTTTGGTTGAAAGTGTATTTTAAACAATATTTTATTTTGTAAATTTGTCGCTCAAAACAAGATAGTCAACTGTTGACCGTTGACTGTTGTCTTTAACTCTTCATCATGAAAAAAAACGAACTTATACAAAATACTAAAGTCCTTTCAGGACAATGTGACACCTTGATGCGTTTTAGAACTGAGTCGGCATTTATGTCATTTCAAGATGTCGCCAGTCTGCATGCTACTTTTTTGGGTATCGACGATTATTCTCTTCTGGAGAAAGACAATGCGCTTTGGGTCGTCTCAAAAACAAAAATAAAAATTAACAAACTTCCTCTATGGAACGATGAGATTACTATAAGGACATGGCCTATGGGCGCAGAGGGCGTACGTTGCAATCGTTGCTACCAAATTATGAAAGATGATGAGGTGCTGATAAATGCTATCTCTGAATGGGTCATCATCGATGCAACATCACGTACTTTAAGAAAAGTCGAGACCACATCTTATCCTAACAACATCGACTGGATTAAAGAAAAATCTATCGAAGAGAGATTCAGAAGATTCAAAGACGACTTCACAGATGAAGACCTTGTTTATAAAAGATTCGTGCGCTCAGGCGATATAGATGTTACTCATCATACAAATAATGTCACTTATATCACAATGCTGCTTGACACTTTCTCGGTAAAGGACTTGGAAGCAAAACAATGGGAAGATGTTGAAGTGTCGTATCTTAATGAAAGTTTTGAAGGCGAGACGTTGTCTATTTACAGAAAAGAACGCGAAGACGGATATTATTTCTCCATCAAAAAAGACGACGGCAAAGTCGTATTGATGGCGTTTTTTAAAGACAACAAGACTACATGACAACAAGACAACAAGTCTTTAGATTTATTAAAAACTCAAAACCTCAGAATTTCAAAACAAATGTTCTGATATTCTGAGGTTCTGAATTTCTGAGTTTCTTAAATTCTAAATTATTCTTCCATAATCGCTACTGCGATTGCTTTAGGTCCTACCTTACCTGCGAGCATTGGACATGCGTCTTCGATATATAAAGGTTTTCTTCCTGATATCTTTTCGATCTCTTGGCTGAGATATTGTGCTGCTTCCAAGTTGTCAACGTGTGTGATACAATAGTTCCACATCTTTTTGTGTTCGTAGTTTTCTTTCATCAAGTCAAGGATTTTCTTGTAGCTGTCTTTGCTTGTGAATGAAATCTTGCTTAGCTTTAATTCGCCCTCATTGTTTAATTCAATGATAGGTTTTATGCCAAATAGTTTGAGAGCCAATGCCTTGAAAGTGCTGATACGGCCGCTATTAATCAGATATTTTGTGTTGACGCAAGAGATGAATAACTTTGTTTTGTTAGTCCATTCTTGAGCGTTCTTTAAAATGTCTTCATGGCTCATTCCGTTGATTGCAGCTTCTGCTGTTCTTATCACGTTCAAACCTAAAGCTCCGGTTGCAGTCTTGCTGTCGATGACGTCGATTTTCTTGCCTGAATTCTTGCTTACGGTAGCTGCTGCTCTGCGGCTGCTGTTAATCATACCGCTGAACTTTCCATTGAGGTGTACGCTCAATATTGAGTCGTAATGTGTTGACAAGTAATTATATCTGTTGGTGAAATCCATCAAGCTTGGTTGTGATGACTTAGGGATTTCTGTAGATTTTTCTAACTTGTCGAGGAATTGTTTAGGTTTTATTGTAAGTTGGTCGAGGTAGAACTCTTCGCCGAAACTTACAGTCAATGGAACTGTTTGTATTTGATATTTCTCTAATAATTCTTTAGGGATGTCGCATGCGCTGTCGGATAAGATGCCAATCTTGCTTTTCTTGTTTGACACCAAGTCGTTCTGCATCACCATGTCTTCTACTTTTTGGTAGATGACTCTTCCAACTGTCTGTACTTTCTCGAGTACTATCCAAGGTTCGTCGGTGTGGATGTGGAGGCGCATTTTCTTTGGAGAGCCTGCTATCACGAGGCAGTCGCCCATTGTCTCGATGAGTGAAGAGATTTTTTCTCTCTCGAGATCTTCTCCTATGAGGAGCGCTTCTGTGCAGTAGCGGAATGTTATGACTTCATGGCTGATGCCGCCAAGCCATTCTGAATCTACTATCTCGGCTTCTGCTATCTGTACCGATTTTTCTCCGCTGTTGAAATATTCGCACATGCCTTCCAAGAAAACGGCGAAACCTTTTGCTCCAGCATCAACGAAGGTCTTTGCTTTGGCAGCGATGAACTTGCCGGTCTGTTTCAACGATTCCATCGCTACTGTCAATGCTCCAAGCAATAATGTGGTGAAGTCATCGGTATCGTCTTTGGTTTCGTAAATGTTGTTAGCCCAGTCTTTTATGACGGAAATCATTGTTCCTTCTTTAGGATTTGCCAATGCGTAGTATGCACATTCTGAACCGCTGCGTACACACTCGGCGAATTCTGCAATCGTCATTGTTGGACTGTCTTTGATGTCTTTGCTGAAGCCGTATAAGAATTGAGCGAAGATGATTCCTGAGTTTCCTCTTGCGCCCATCAAGGCTGCGTCGGCTAACGCTAATGCTGTATCTTTGATGTTTTCTTGTGGTCTTACTGTGTTAACTATGCTGTGCATAGTTGATGCCAAATTGGTTCCTGTGTCAGCGTCTGGAACAGGATAGTAGTTTATATTGTTGAGGAGTGTCTGGTTTTCAAATATTTTTTGCGCACCGGCAATAAAACTATTGTATAATTGAACTCCGTTTATTTCAGATATTTTATCCACGATAAATAAATTTTTCTGCTCAATTTTGCAAATATATAAATAAATTAGACACGAAGAGTAAAAAATATATTAAACCTGTCAAAATATGCTTTAAACTCTCCTTTGTCGTATCGCTTCAAAAACAACGATTGCTGTTGTGACAGAGACATTTAATGAATCGGCTATGCCATTCATCGGTATTATTAAATTCTGATCGGCAGCATCAACCCAGATGTCGGAAATTCCTGTCGCTTCTGTTCCCATAACGATGGCAGAACCTTGTCTAAAATCGGCTTCCAGATAGTCGATGGATGCTTTGAGATATGTGCAGTAAATCTTTATTCCGTTTTCTCTCAGCCAGTTGATACATTCTTCTGACGAACATGCAAACAATGGAACGCTGAAGATAGTTCCAATACTTGCGCGAATCGCATTTGGGTTGTATAAGTCGGTCCTTGGGTCAGCGATGATAACGGCGTCAACGCCAGCAGCGTCTGCAGTACGCATGATAGCTCCTAAGTTGCCAGGCTTCTCTACTGTCTCCAAAACGATTATCAATGGATTTTTCTTAGGCTTGAAACTTTTCAAATCGGCATATTTAGGAATAGCAACAGCTAAAAGTCCGTCGCTGCCTTCACGATAAGCAATCTTTTCAAAGACTTCTAAAGTGACTTCTTCAACATAGTTGGCTGCGATGTTGACCGATTCTTTCAAAATGTCGTTACATATAAATAAGGTGTCAACGACGAAACCGCAAGCAACGGCTCTCTCAATCTCGCGGCGTCCTTCAATGATGATTCTGTTCTGCTCGCGACGTTCTGATGACTTCTGTAATTTAACGACGTTCTTTATCTTTGGATTTGATTTGCTGGTAATCATGATTTCTTGAATTTTAATTGTGATAAAATAAGTCCGCCAATGACCAATAAAATTCCTAATATCTTTTGAATGGTCAGATTCTCACCTATAATAATACAGCTGAAAATAGCAGTGAAGACAGGAATTAAATTACTGTAGATATTCGCTTTTGCTGCACCTAACTTGCTGAAGGCAAATGCCCATAAGGTGTAAGCAACTGAACTTGCGAAGACGCCTAATGATAATAATGGAAGTATGTAATGACCGAATCCCATTATATTTGATGGCGTGACTTTTTCCATGATGAAGACCATCGGAATGAAATATATCATGCCAATGACGTTTTGCACAAATGTGATTGTTAGTGGTTTATATAACAATGTTAATTTTCTTAATGAAATGGAGTATGCAACGGCGACTAATACCGCGCTGAATAAAAATATCACACCTTTGACTGAGATGGTGAGTTCCAGATTTTTATTCACTAACATAAATATCACTCCGAAGAATGAGATGATGAAACCTACAATGTTCCATGGCGTAAGCCTTTCTTTCAGAAAGAAAAAAGCAGCGATAGGAGTGAAGAGCGGGATAGTGGCAATGATGGCAGAACTCACTACAGGAGCGGAATTTAGCAATCCGTAACTTTCAAAGATGAAATATAGGAAAGGCTCGAAAAGCGCTGCTAATGCAAATAACTTTAAATCTTTTCTGTTGACTTTTTCGAATAATCTGAAAATCAACAGAAGACTTCCCAAGAAAATGCTTGATATTATAAGTCGGAAGAAAATAGTTGTGGTTGGATTCAGATATTGGAATACCTGCGTTGACCAAATAAATGATAATCCCCAGAAAACCATGGCGATGACGCCGCTGAGATGCACTATAAATTTCTTGTCTTTCATGTTGCAAAAATAAGACTTTTTTGGTATAATATTTGAACAAAATCAGACGTTAATTTTTTAATAAAAAATAAAAACATCATACTATGAAAACATTGAAATCTTTAGCTCTTATTGTTGTAATGTCTTTGATTACAATAACATCATGTAGAGGACCTCAAGGACCACAAGGAATTCCAGGACAAAATGGTAACGCTAACGTGCAGTCGGCAACGGTGGAAACAACAGCAGCCGATTGGGTTTGGGACGCAAATTCATGTAATTGGTATCTCGACCTTGAATGGGATGCGATAGATGAAGATATGGTCGACTACGGCGCAGCTTTGGTTTACATGGAAAATCCAAACAACAATTTCTACGGATGGCATCAGCTTCCTCTTACATTATATCCAAGCGATCAATATTCATCAACTTTAGAGACAATATATTACGATTACGCATTGACAATATTCTGGACTAACTCTGACCTCCAGAAACATCAAAATCCTTGCGACTTCTATAACACCAACCTTACATTCAAAGTGGTTTTGATTGACGCAACATCGTATGCGAAATATCATAATGAAGATTTAAGTGATTATGAGACAGTTAAAAAATTGTTTAACATTACAGAAGAAAAATAAATAAAAATTAAAGAGACGCATTGAAACGATGCGCCTCTTTTTTTAACTTTGCATTTTAACAAAAAAATAAATGAAAGCTATTAAGATATTATTTAAAACGTTATTATACATAGCATTAACTTTTATTGTGCTTGTGATTTCGTTTAGTGTCTTCGTGCCTTCATATTCTTTTGATGAACCGAAACCTTTCAGTGGAACTTATCTTCATAATCCATACAAAGACATGAATCCTGACAACTGGATTCAGTCGAATTTCCATGCACATACCCGTCAGTTTGTGGGGGTCACTAACGGAAGAGTCAATACAAATGAGATGCTTGACAGCGTTTATTCAGCTCTTGGTTTTCAACATATCGGTATTTCGGATTATAATACGATAAACTATTATGATTCTGCGAATCCTAGTTTCGTCCCTACTTACGAACATGGCTATGGGATTTTTAAGATACATCAGCTTTGCATTGGTGCGGATAAGGTGCGTCCTATCGATTATCTTTTGTTTCAGAACCTAAGCATGAAACAGCATACTTTGAACCGTCTTTCAAAGCATGCTCGCCTTGTGGTTCCAGCGCACCCTTCTTTCGTGAAGAAAGGATATCTCGTTGAAGATATGAAATATCTGAGCAACTACAAGCTGATGGAAGTACTTAATGGTTTCAGAATTTCCACAGATCATTGGGATACTGCTCTTTCTAACGGACATCTCGTCTATCTTATCGGCAACGATGACTCTCACGATGTTACTGATGTGTCTGATGTCGCGAAGCGTTTTACTATGATTAATGCTCCTGAAAACGAGGCGGGAGTTCTGCTTCAAGCATTGGAGAATGGCAATGCTGTCGGCGTTGATTTTCAGCTGAGGAAAAATGAGACTCTCGAAAACAAGATACTACGCCTTGAAAAAGATTTGCCTTATATCAGACAAGTAGAACTGCGTGGAGACACCTTATTAATATCGGCTTCCAAGAAGATTGGAACGATAAAATTTATCGGACAAAATGGGGAAGAACTCGATGTACAGAAACGACAAGCCACAGCGAAGTACATCGTGCAGCCTGAAGATACTTATGTGAGGTGCGTCCTCATGTTCAGTTGTGGAACAACATTATACCTCAATCCGATAACACGTCACGAAAGCGAAGAAATAGTCAAACAACGACTTGATAAAATTAATTATCCGAAGACGATAATGCTTTGGACTATTTATGCCGTTATTTTAGGCTTTATAGTTTTTATGGGCTTGAGAGGATTTAGATGGTGAGATGGGTGAAAACTTGTTGTCTCGTAGTCTTGTTGACTTGTAGTCTTTTTTTATATCTTTGTAATTCTTAAAAGTTAAAACAATGATAAAAGATAATCTTAATATAGTCAAGGCGTCAGTTCCATCTAACGTCACTCTTATTGCAGTCTCAAAGACAAAACCAGTGTCTGATATACAAGAAGCATACGATGCTGGTCAGAGAATCTTTGGTGAAAACAAAGCGTTAGAAATGCGTGATAAACATCAGGTACTTCCTAATGATATTCAATGGCATTTCATCGGTCATCTTCAGACTAACAAAATAAAATATATTGCTCCATTTGTCACTTTGATTCACGCTATCGATAGCCTGTCGTTACTTGAAGCTGTCAATAAAGAAGCCGCTAAGAATAATCGTGTCATCAATTGCCTTCTTCAGTTCCATATCGCTCAGGAAGAAACAAAATTTGGTCTCGATATAGAAGAAGCAAAGTCGATGCTGGAGTCTGAAAGTTATAAAAACCTAAATAATATTAACATCTGCGGCGTAATGGGAATGGCTACTTTCACCGACAACGCTGCTCAAGTGCGTGATGAATTCAAAAACCTCAAAAATATTTTTGAAACATTGAAGGAAAACTATTTCAAAGAAAACGATTCCTTCAAGGAAATATCAATGGGAATGTCCGACGATTATCCTATCGCCATCGAAGAAGGCGCTACTATGGTGAGAGTCGGAAGTAAAATCTTCGGTGCAAGAAATTATAATATATGAATGTCGAAAGTCTAATGTCAAAAGGTTAAAGTTAATTTATCTTTTGACATTAGACTTTTGATTTTAATCAATAAAAGATGAAAAAACTTCTCTTTACATTATTGAAAATGATGGTTTTCTTGTTGGTGCTTTTTGCGTCAATGAGAATTGTTTTCGTTATGAAATATTGGTCGCTTGTCGCTGTCGACGAAATTCCTTTTGGTGAGATAATGAAGGGATTCTGGTCGGCGTTGCCTCTCGACATTGCTACGGCCTCGTTCATGTTGGCGCTTCCTGCTATCTATATGTTTGTGTCATATGCTATCGACAAAGAGACGCTTTTTGCTCCGCTTCGATGGTATTTTTATCTGATGGTGGCCGTATATAATCTTGCAGCATTCGGTGATATAGGAATTTATGGAGAATGGCGCACTAAACTCTCATACAGAGCGTTGCTGTATCTGCAGAATCCATCCGAAGTGATTAACACGGCGGAGACGGAACATACATTGCTGCTCATAGTTTTATGGTCGGTATTCACTGTTTTGTTCTGCTGGTTATATACAAAACTTGTGGAGCCGGATTTTACAGAGTCGGAAGAGAAAGAGGATTATAAGCCTAATGTTTATGTGCTTTCTGGTAGCTTCGTGCTGGTGTTGGGAATGCTGTTTCTTGGCATGCGTGGAGGCCTGAATGAGATTCCGATTACTTCTAGTAAGGTGTATTACAGCAGCCATAAATTCGCTAATGAGATGTGCGTGAATCCTGCATATTATCTTGTGGAGAATATATTGAATTCGAAGAAGGTAGAGACGCGCGCCCATTTCAATTATATGGATATGGAAAGCGCTAAACGTCGCACAGAAAGTTTGCATGAATTTGCTTGTGATTCAACTGTCAATATTTTAAAGATAGAACGACCTAATATAGTTGTCATCCTTCTTGAAAGCTGGTCGGCCGATTTGATAGAGTCGCTCGGCGGTGAACCAGGAATAACTCCAAATTTCAGAGAACTTGAAAAAGAAGGTCTGTTGTTCACGAATATATATGCTAGTGCCAATCGCTCGCAGCATGCGATGTCGTCATTGTTCGGCGGACTTCCTGGAATGCCGGTGACAACAATCACCAATCATCCGGACAAGTATTATGCAGTACCATCCCTTGTGAAGAAGATGGATTCTATTGGTTATCATACTAGCTTCTATTTCGGCGGCGAGTTGAATTATGGAAATATCCTGTCGTATCTGAGATATAATGAGTTTGATGAAATTGTAGAAGGTAAAGATATTAACGAAGGTTTTTTTAAAGGAAAACTTGGGTATCATGACACGGATGTGATGCCTTGGTATGTTGAGCAGCTCTCTAGATATGAGCAGCCTTTCTTTAGCACTTTGTTTACCCAAAGTTCACATTCACCTTACGATTATCCTAAAATCTTTGAAGAGATAGAATGGCCTGCCATTGAAAAACAATATGTTAACTCTGGACATTATACTGATATTGCCATCGGAATGTTTATGGAGAAAGCGAAACAACAGGAATGGTACGACAGCACATTGTTTATTTTTGTGGCCGATCATAGCCATGCTACTTATAAGAATCACAGAATGGAATCGTTCGATCATCACAAAATCCCGATGCTGATTTATGGCGAACCTTTGCAAGATTCTTTGAGAGGAATGACATTTGACAAGATATGCGGCAACACTGATTTGCCGGCGACAATACTTGCTCAACTTGGAATGAAACATGATGAGTTTATTTGGAGTAAAGATGTCTTTGGAAAATGTTATAAGCCGTTTGCCTTTTTTGAATTGAATAACGGTTTGGGATGGAAAACTCCAGAGGGAGAATTCGTTTATTCGAACACTGGGATATACATAAAAAACACATTGCCTGAAGCCGTCAGAGATAGCGTCGTGAAAGATGGAAAAGCCTATATGCAATACCATTTTGACTTGTTCAATTCGTATTGATTTATTAAGACGAAAGTCTTTGAGTTTACAAAAAAAATAATTATCTTTGCGCACAAAATAAATATAATATGTTTGAAGGATTAAGTGAGAAACTAGAACGTTCGTTCAAGATTTTAAAAGGTCAAGGTCATATTACTGAAATTAACGTTGCAGAAACTTTAAAAGAAGTCCGTAAGGCTCTTTTAGATGCTGACGTTAGTTACAAGATTGCAAAAGATGTTACCAACACTATAAAAGAAAAAGCATTAGGACAGAAGATTTTAACATCTGTCTCACCAAGTCAGCTTATGGTCAAAATCGTTCATGACGAATTGGCTGAGTTGATGGGTGGCGAACATACAGAAATCAATATCAAAGCTAATCCTGCCATCGTATTGATGTCGGGTCTTCAAGGTTCTGGTAAGACAACTTTCTCAGCTAAGTTGGCTAACTTCTTGAAGAGTAAGAGAGGAAAACAAGTGTTGCTCGTAGCTTGCGACGTTTATCGTCCTGCTGCTATCGATCAATTGAAAGTATTGGGCGAGCAAGTTGGAGTAGAGGTCTACTCTGAAATAGAAAGCAAAGATCCTGTCAAGATTGCGGAAAACGCAGTTCAATATGCAAAAGAACATAATAAGAATGTCGTTATTATAGATACCGCCGGTCGTCTTGCTGTCGACGAGCAGATGATGAACGAGATTGCTGCTGTCAAGGCTAAAGTCAATCCACATGAAACATTGTTTGTCGTTGACTCTATGACAGGTCAGGATGCTGTAAATACAGCTAAGGCATTTAACGACCGTCTTGACTTCGACGGCGTTGTTCTTACAAAATTAGATGGCGATACACGCGGTGGTGCTGCTCTTACAATTCGTTCTGTCGTTGATAAGCCAATCAAGTTCGTCGGTCTCGGCGAAAAAATGGACGCTCTCGACATTTTCTATCCAAAACGTATGGCAGACCGTATCCTCGGTATGGGTGACATCGTTACTCTCGTTGAAAAGGCACAAGAACAGTTCGATGCTGAAGAAGCTGCTAAGCTTAAGAGAAAACTTGCTAAGAACGAGTTTAATTTCAACGATTTCTTAAAACAAATTCAACAGATAAAACGTATGGGTAGCATCAAAGATCTCGCTGCGATGATACCTGGTATGAATAAGATAAGTGACGAAGATATTGACGAAGATGCATTCAAGAGCATCGAGGCTATCATCGGCTCAATGACTCCTGCAGAACGCGAGAACCCCAAAATATTGAACGGCAGCCGTCGTAAGAGAATAGCATTGGGTAGCGGTACCGATATCGTTGAAGTCAACAGATTGATAAAACAATTTGAAGAAACATCAAAGATGATGAGAATGATGACAACTGGCGGTGCTAAGAAAATGATGCAGATGATGTCACAAATGAGAAACAGAAGATAAACATATAATCTATATATTATTATGGCTGATAATAAAATCATCGATGGCAAACTTATTGCCGAAACAATGAAAAAAGAAATTGCTGCTGAAGTGGCTAGTATGCTCGATAGTGGCAAAGACGCTCCTCATCTCGCTGCGGTTCTCGTGGGTGAAGATGGTGCAAGTCTGACTTACGTTGCTTCAAAGGAAAAAGCTTGCCGTAGCGTCGGAATGGTCTCGTCTGTATACAGATTGAGCGCAAAATCAACAGAAGAAGACGTGCTTAAGACAATCGACTTCTTGAACAATGACCCAGAAATCGATGGCTTTATCGTACAGTTGCCATTGCCAGATCATATCAACGAAACAAAAGTGATACAATCAATAAATCCTAACAAGGACGTTGACGGTTTCACATTATATAATATAGGTCTCATGCAACTCGGTGAGCCTTGCTATCTCCCTGCAACTCCATTCGGAATCATGGAATTGCTCAAACGTAGCAATGTTGAGATTGCTGGCAAACATATCGTCGTAATGGGACGTTCTAATATCGTTGGTACTCCTGTCAGCGTAATGCTCTCTAGAAAAGGCGTTGATGCAACTGTGACAATGTGCCATAGCAAGACTCAAAACCTTAAAGAGTTGACACGTCAGGCTGATATACTCATCGTTGCTATCGGTCAGGCTGAATATGTCAAGGCTGATATGATTAAAGAAGGTGCTGTAGTTATAGATGTTGGTATTCACCGCATAAAAGACGATTCTGAAAAAGGTTATCATATCGTTGGTGATGTCGATTATAAAGAAGTATATAAAGTCGCTTCTAAAATCACTCCAGTGCCAGGTGGTGTAGGTCCTATGACAATAGTCTCATTGCTCTATAACACCTTGCAGGCAGCAAAAAATAATAAGAAATAAATTAAGAATTTGATAAAGATTAACAATGAAGATTTTACAAGTTAAAGTCTTCATTGTTTTTATATATATGTTGTCAAAAATTAACAGAATATTGAAGCCTTTTCTCTTGACGATGTTTTTTATAATGTTGTCGGAAGTTTCATTTTCACAGTCTTATAAATCTACTTCTAGAAAAGCTGTAAAGAATTTCGAGAAAGCGCGTCGAGAATACCTTTGTGATAATCGTAAGGCTTTAATGTATGCTGACAAAGCATTGCAGTATGATGAGAATTATCTTGACGCTCTTTTGTTGAAAGCTGAACTATATCAAGATATGTGGTACGATTCGTTGGCGTTAATGTCATATGAACGTATTTTTGAGATAGATTCTATGGCATATCCTAAAAGTGCTATTTCTTTGTCTAAGCTGTATATGAAATGTTTTTGTTACGATAAATCTGTTTCTTTGCTGAATTGGTTCCTGTCATTGTCTGGCCAAAAGGAATCTGTGAGGAATATTGCAGAACGTGAGTTGGCTTTGGCGAAATTCAGAAAAGAACTTGTGGAAAATCCAGTCGATTATAATCCTGAAAATATAGGCAACATCGTCAATTCTTCAGATGATGAATATGTAAATCAATATTATCCTGCTGAAGAAAAAATTGTTTTTACTAATTTTCATAGATTTGAAAGTCTGGTTTCTGAAAATGTATATGTCAGTTATATGATAGATTCATTATGGACGCTGCCCGAACTTTTGTTTGAAAATATTGATGCTAAAGATATTGGAGCTGCTAATATATCTGCAGATGGCAGCGAAATATATTTTTCTAGTTCCGCATTAGGTGACTCATATGGTAGCTGCGACATTTATTGTGTAAAGTTCGCTGATGGTAAATGGAGCGCTCCTAATAACATAAATTCAATTAATACTCCAGAATGGGAGTCGCAGCCTTGTCTGAGTGCCGACGGCAAGGAACTTTATTTTGTGAGAGGGAATAGAAAGTTATCAACTACTGATTTGTTCGTTTCTTATAAAAATGACGACGGTAATTGGTCGAAAGCGAAGCGCCTTGACTCTATGATAAACACTGATGGAAATGAGAGGTCTCCGTTCATTCATTATGATGGTAAGACTTTGTATTTCTCTTCCGACAATCATTTAGGAATGGGTGGTTATGATTTGTTTATGTCACGACGTGATGCAAATGGAGAGTGGTCAGAGCCTGTTAATCTGGGTTATCCGCTTAACTCATTGTACGATGAGATGAATTTAGTCGTTTCAAATGATGCAGTGAGGGCGTTTATTTCTTCTCAAAGATTGGATGGCAACGGTGGTTTTGATATTTACGAATTTGAACTCGATGACAATTTTAGGCCTGAAGTCATTGAGATAGATACAATATCTGAAGATGATTATTATGTCGCTGCTATGAAAAAAGGTGGTGATGTTACATTAAGAAATATTTATTTTGAATTTGACAGCGCTGAGCTTACTGCTGAATCATTTGATGGAATAAATGAGGTTTGTGACTTTTTGCTTGAATATCCTGATCTTAAGATAGAAATTGTCGGTCATACTGATGATATGGGAGACGAAAGCTATAATCAGAGATTGTCAGAAAGAAGGGCGGAAAGCGTGGCGAAAGCCTTGATAGATAGAGGCGTTTCTGCTGAGCGTATAAAAACAAAAGGTTGCGGGTCAACGCAACCTTTGCTTCCTAATAACTTTGATGAACTAAGAGACTTTAATAGGCGAGTCTCTATGGGGTTTAGTCAATGACTATTCTTTGTACATTTTGTCGATGAGGTCTTTGTATTTGCCTAAGATGATGCTTCTCTTGACTTTCAAAGTAGGAGTTAAAAGACCGTTAGTAACACTCCATTCGTCGGCGATAAGTTCGTAGCGTTTAATCTTTTCTGTGTCTCCGAAGTTTTCGTTGATTTTCTTGACTTCAGCAGCGAAACGAGCTTTGACGTCTTTGTTGTTTAACATTTCTTGTGGAGTTGTGAAATTGATTTCATGTTTTTGGCACCATGTCTTCAAGAATGTGAAGTCAGGGATGATGATAGCGCCTGCGTATTTTTGGTTTTCACCAACGACGACGATATTTTCAATGAATCCTGATTCAGTAAACTTGCCTTCGATGACGTCAGGGTTGATGTATTTTCCTAAAGAAGTCTTGAATAAGTTCTTGAGTCTTCCTGTAATTCTAACTTGTCCGTATTCGTTTATTTCGCCGAGGTCGCCTGTATGCATCCAGCCTTCTTCGTCGATGACTTCTCTTGTGAGTTCTGGCTGGTTGTAGTAACCCATCATGACGTTGTGACCGCGACAGATAATTTCTTTATTGTCGGCAATCTTGACTTCTACGCCTGGTAAAGCGAAACCTACAGTTCCAATTTCACGGCCGTGTGGTAATCTGCAAGATACAGCGATAACTGGTGAGCATTCTGTCATGCCGTATCCTTCGAAGATAGGCATCTTGATGGCTGAGAAGAAAGCTGCGACATTAGGTTGGATACTTGCAGCGCCTGATACGACGATGTCGAAGTTTTCTGCGCCGAGGGTCTGACGTATTTTCTTGTATACTAATGCGTCGGCGATTTTAAGTTTTTGGTTGTATAACCATGTTCTGTTACATGGGTCGATTTTGTATCTTTCAGCTAAGTTCAAAGCCCATAAGAATATGACCTTCTTGATACCTTTGTTGTTTCTTCCGCTTTGCTTAACTTTTGTATAAATCTTTTCTAGGAGACGTGGTACGGCGCTCATCATTGTTGGTTGAACGTCTTTCAAGTCAGAAGCTATTGTTGCAAGACTTTCAGCGTAATATACTGACATTCCGAGATATTGGTATAAGAAGACCAACATTCTTTCGTAAGCGTGGCATATTGGCAAGAAACTGAATGCTTTCTTTGACCATGGTGATGGTATATGCTTTAAGTTTTCTAACTGGCTTATGATGTTGTAGTGAGAAAGCATTACGCCTTTAGGGTTGCCTGTCGTGCCTGATGTGTAGATGATTGTTGCGCAATCTTTTTCGTTTACGCTTTCTTCGCGAACTTTCAACTCTTCAGGATTTGGATTTTCTTTGCCTAATTCGACTAATTGATCGAAAGTAGGGTAGTCGCATTTTGTTGAAAGCGCGTATATTGCTTCGAGATTAGGAGTGTCGGCTTTAACGTCTTCAATTTTTTGCAAAACACCATTGCCTTCCAAAACGATAAGTTTAACGCCGCAATCGTTAATGATATATCTATAGTCTTCTTTGCTGATTGTTGGATAAATTGGAACAGAAACACCGCCAACTTGCATGATAGCCATATCGAGCATGTTCCATTCAGGACGGTTGCTGCAGATGATACCAACTTTGTCGTCTTTTTTTATGCCTAACTTGATGAAGGCATAACTTAAGTTGTTTGTTATTTCAACATATTCTTGAATGCTGTATTTTCTCCAGCCGCCATTTTCTTTTCTTGCTAATGCAACATCTTGGTCAGCGTATTTTTCAGTGTACTGCTTTAAGATGTCAAAAAGTCTTTTAACTTCCATGATTGTTTTGATTTTTAACTTTTGCAAATTAAATAAAAAAATATACTAATTTGTTATAAAAAATATAAATATGGGGTAAATTGAAGTTTTTAAAACTATTTTGGGTTAAAAGTTGAATATATGGTTTAAAAAAATGACTGAATTTTGATGAAATGGGGTAAAAGTGCCATTTTTGTGGGTGAAAAAAATAGACGTTTTTTGAGTGTAAAGGTGTTTTTACTATTTTTTTAATATTTAATGACCTTTTCTGAAAAAGTAAGATTATTGCTTCCTTCTGTTATTTGGACGATGTGGATGCCTTTTGTATTGTTTAATTCAATATTTCCGCTGTCGGTAATGTCTTTTTCATTGAGCAAAATTCCATTAAGATTGTATACTTTTACATTTATAGAAGACCCGCTTTTGCTTTCTATCATTATATTGCTGTCATTAGGATTGTTGATGATTCTATATTTTTTATCATTTATAGATTCTATACTTTCATTATCATTGCCGTCATCATTGCCGTCATCATCGCCATCGCCATCGCCATCGTCATCACCGTCATCATCATTTCCGTCATCATTTCCGCCATCGTCATCACCGTCATCATCGCCGCCATCGTCATCAATAGAGATATTCCATTTTTCCAAATTGTTGAATACTACATCATTTGCAATAGTTTGGAAAAACCTTGCTTTTTCATCGTCTATATCTTCGCTATGATAAGTTCCAATTGGACTTTCTTTCCAAAAAACAGAATAAAACACGCATGCTGCCAAATAACTTCCATCGTAGTTAGGATGACTGTCGTCAGAACTATGTAAAACTAATTCTGGAATAGAATCGAATGCTGTTTTCCAGGCATCTCCAACTGGAGCGACATAAGAGTCTGTTGCATAAGCATTCTCACGATATGCAATGCTCATGGTGTCCTGCATGTGATTAAAATCAACAAAGTCGGCGCTGCAGTATAAACCTTCACCGTAATTCTCGCATTGTTGGCCACCAAAACGACGGCCCCATG
Organism: Bacteroidales bacterium; assembly: GCA_045634185.1. Classification (GTDB taxonomy): domain Bacteria; phylum Bacteroidota; class Bacteroidia; order Bacteroidales; family F082; genus Limimorpha. The sequence continues at coordinate 160,883 of JAZQZR010000028.1, forward strand.
TCATATATCCAACAACAGTTGCTTCTGGATTATAAAGCATGATGCTGTCGTATAGGCTTTGGTAAGCAGGACGCATCGCGTTATGACGATAATAATCTATGGAAGGTAGCTGGCTTTGTTCTTGTAAAACAACATAATCCCAAGAGCCTTTTCGGATTAAAGACAATGAATTTTGATTTACTACGTGTTGGAATAATGTGTGTCCGCCAGGAGTTACTGATTCGTATTTGATTGATTTGCTTGTTCCTTCTGTCATTTCGCTGATGATTTCAGGAAGGTTGTTGACAAATACATAGCTGTTGCCAAGAAAAAGTACGTTTATTTCGTCTTTTTGAGAGAATGATGTCTTGAAAAATAATAAAATAAATGTGAGGACTAATGTTAATTTTGTTTTCATTTTGATGAATTTGTAATACAATGAGGCGTACTGTTTTGTACGCCTCATGATTTGTTATGACTTGTTTGTTAATTACTTAGCGAGGAATGGATAGCCGTAATCATTTGCAGGAACGAAAGTTTCTTTTATTGAACGAGGATTTGTCCAGCGGATGAGATTCCACAAGCCGCCTGCTTTGTCGTTAGTTCCAGATGCGCGTGAACCGCCAAAAGGTTGGCAGCCAACAACGGCACCTGTAGGTTTGTCGTTGATGTAGAAGTTTCCTGCTGCATATTTGAGTTTTTCGTCGGCGATTTTTTGTGCTTTTAAGTCGTAAGCAAACACGGCTCCTGTCAATGCGTAAGGTGATGTGCTGTCGCAAAGTTCAAGTGTTTCTTCGTAGTCTTTGTCCTCGTATACATAGATTGTGATGATTGGTCCGAAGATTTCCTGTGCCATTGACTCGTACTTAGGATTTGTAGTAAGTATGACTGTTGGTTCAACGAAGTAACCCACTGATTTATCGCAGTTGCCGCCGAAGATGACTTCAGCTTCGTTAGATGCTTTTGCTCTGTCGATATATCCTTTACAATTGTCGAATGATGCTTCGTCGATGACAGCGTTAACGAAATTGGTGAAGTCGGTTACATCGCCCATCTTGATTGTGCTTAACATTTCTCCTACATGTTGTTTAACTTCGTTCCATAGTGATGCAGGGATATAAGCGCGTGATGCTGCTGAACATTTCTGTCCTTGGAATTCGAATGCTCCACGGACTATGGCTGTAGCTACTTCACGAGGGTTAGCTGAATTGTGTGCAAATATGAAGTCTTTGCCGCCTGTTTCACCAACTAATCTTGGATATGATCTGTAGTTGTTGATGTTGGTACCGACTCCTTTCCACAATCCTTGGAATGTTGCTGTTGAACCTGTGAAGTGGATACCCGCGAGATTAGGGTTGCTGAGGGCAACATTGCCTATGAGCGAGCCCTTGCCAGGCAAGAAGTTGATGACGCCAGCTGGAAGTCCGGCTTCCATAAATATCTGCATAAGGTGGTAGTTCGATAGTAATGCTGTTGTTGATGGTTTCCATATTGTTGTGTTGCCCATCAAAACAGGTGTCATATTGAGGTTTGATGCAATTGATGTGAAGTTGAACGGAGTGACTGCCATGATGAAACCTTCCAATGGACGATATTCCACTCTGTTCAATTGGTCAGGCGTTGACGATGGCTGCTCGGAATATAAGTTGCCAGCGTAATAATTGTTGAAACGGAAGAAGTCGATGGTCTCACATGCGGAGTCTATTTCTGCCTGGAATGCATTCTTGCTTTGACCTAACATACAAGAAGCGTTGACTCTTGCGCGATATTTCGTTGCGATGAGTTGTCCGATGCGGGCTAAGATAGATGCACGTTCAACCCATGGAGTGTTCTCCCATTCTTTCTTTGCATCCAAAGCGGCTTGAATTGCCATATTGACTTCCTTTTCGCCGACTTTATGATATTTTGCAACAACGTGTTTGTGGTTGTGTGGCATCACGACTTCGCCCATGTCGCCTGTACGAATTTCTTTTCCGCCAATTATAATAGGTATTTCTATAACTTCGCTTGATTGTCTTTCAAGTTCTTTCTCTAAAGCTAATCTTTCGGGGCTGCCTGGTCTGTATTCTTTTACAGCTTCGTTGGCAGGTTTCGCAAATTGAAATAGTGCATTGTTCATGGTATTATTGTTTAAGCTGTTTGAGTCTATTTTTAATTATCGGTACAAATATAATTATTCTGAATTTAAAATAAAAGTCAAAATAAATTTATTTGATGTCTGAATTTTAATGAATAAAATCATCATTAACCTTAGTCATTTGTCTTTAGTCTTTTAATAACACTCAAAACATGGGTGTGACGGTTCGTTTCTTTATTGAAAATGCCTGTCTGGTCAAGAGTGTCGATGCGAACCTTTCCAGAAGCGTGAATGATTTTGTCGTTTGAAAGGAGTATTCCGACATGAGTTATACGTCGGTTTTCGTTTTCAAAGAATGCGATGTCGCCTGATCTTGCTTCTGAGAGGAAGTTGATTGTTACTCCATGGTTTACTTGTTGTGACGCATCTCTAGGTAATTTGAAGCCTGCTACTTTTGCGCAGAGTTGAACGAAAGCGGAACAGTCGATGCCCATGACGCTCTTGCCGCCCCAACGGTAAGGTGTGTCTAGTAATTTTATAGCAGACTCTACCATAATCCTTGAATCGAATTTTTTTCTGAGCAATATGGAATTCTCTCTCTCTTCAAAAATCTTGCTGCCGAAACTCAGCACCTTATTGTTATAATGTGAGATAGGGGAGGTGATGATGTATTTGTCTTTCTTTAGACATTCGTTATATTCTTTTTCATCGATTTCAAAATGTTGCAGTTTTCTGACCCATCCTTCGTATGAATCGAACAAACAACGGGCTTTCACCCATTCGTCGTTTTCGTCAATAACTTCATAAATGTCGTTGAATAATAATTCGGAGACAAGCTCGCTCTCATGAGATGCTTCTTTTCTCATTGGTGCCACCGATAATTTGCAGATTCCGTATCTCATCTTTATTTATTTCGTTTGTTATGATTGCTAAATTATAAAAAATAATCGTATATTAGCAGATGTTTTAAATAAAAACATATTTTTTTAAGTCGTATATATAAAATATTGAATATGAGTAAAATATCATCGTTTTTACAAAAGATAAGTCATTCGTATCAAGTAATATTCAGAGTGTTGGTTTTTCTTGCTGCAATATTTGTCGTTGTATGGCAGATGCCTAGAACTGTGAAATTTAAATATGAATATCAAAAGATGAGACCTTGGCAATATGAGTCTCTTTATGCTCCGTTCAACTTCCCAATTTATAAGACAGCCGAACAGCTGAAAGATGAAGAGGATCTTATGCTTAAGGATTTCTATCCAATCTTCGTGTTTGATGTGACTGAGACAAGTGGCAATAGAGCTAAAATGCTTGAAGAATTTGATTCTAAATATAATGAAGGCGAAGAACTCAAAGATGAAAACAGGTTGACTCTTGAAAAGTTGTACGACACTATTGAAAATATTGGCGTTATAGCAAACGTATCTTCACTGCAGGATTTGAAGCCAGAATCTATGATTGAAGTGGTTAGAGACAGAGTCGTTAAAACCAAGCAGGTGCGTGATTTCTATACAATGAAAACCGCAACAGAATTTATAACTGATTATTTGTCGAAAGTTGACTCAAGAATTGACAAAATATTAATTAACAGATTGTTGCTTACATATCTGCATCAGAATGTCGTTTATTCTGAAGATTTGACAAAACAATCGGAAGAACAGGCTTTGGCATCGCTTTCTGTGACTTTCGGAATGATACAGAAAGACGAACTCATTATAACTGAGGGAGAATTGATAACTGATGAGAAGTACAATATTCTCAATTCGTTAAAGACAGAATATTCAATGATGGATGAAGGTAATTTCTTTAACAGAAACCTCAACCTTTATGGTCAGATTATTCTGGTGGCATTAGTATTCCTTTCCTTATTTTACGCAATGAAACTGTTGCGTGCTGATTTGCTTAAAGAGTCACGTTCTCTGAATATGATATTGGTGATGATGTTGATGATGATTGTGCCATCATTTTTGGTGATAAAATATTATCCTGATATGATATATATGATGCCGCTGCCAATTCTGGCGATGCTGATGGTGACATTCTTTGATACTAAAATGGCTATATACATACAGATTCTTACTTTGATAATCATAAGTCTTGCAGTACCTAACTCATTTAGTTTCTTCGTTATACAATTCTTTGTCTCTCTTGTTGCTATATTTGTTCTAGCAAGAAACACATCGAGATCAAGGTATTTTGTGACTTATGCATCCATATTCATTTCATACATGATATTAAAATTAGGAGCTTCATTGATTTTTGAGGGCGAACTGGAAAACATTACTTGGGATGATGTTGGAATATTTGCGATGAATACATTATTTACAATGTTGACATTGCCTCTTTCTTATCTCTTTGAAAGAGTGTTTGGATTCGTTACTAATATGACGCTGCTTGAGTTGAGTAATACAAATAGCCCATTGTTAAGAAAATTCGCTTCAGAAGCACCAGGAACATTCCAGCATGTTATGCAGGTTGCAGATCTTTGCGAAGAGGCCTTGTTCGCTATTGGTGGTAATATGCTTCTTGCACGTACTGGCGCTATGTATCATGATGTCGGCAAATTGAAGAATCCTTTGTATTTTACTGAAAACCAAAGCGGAAAATATAATCTTCATGAAGATTTGTCATATTACGAAAGTTCCCAGATAATCATTAATCACGTTATTGACGGAATTGAGATATGCAGAAAATATCATGTGCCAGAACAAATCATCGATTTTGTTAGGACTCACCATGGAACAAGAAGAACTGAATATTTCTATCAGATGGAGTTGAAGGAAAATCCTGGCGAAGAAATAAATGAAGCCGACTTCCGTTATCATGGCCCGATTCCTTTCTCAAAAGAGACAGCAGTTCTTATGATGGCCGACTCTGTTGAAGCTGCATCTAGAAGTCTTAAGGATAAGACTGAAGAATCAATCAGCAAACTCGTTGACGGAATAATCGATGCTCAGACTAAAGACAATCAGTTTATCAATACAGATTTAACTTTCCGTGATATCACTACAATCAAGAAAGTGTTCAAGAAAAAACTGATGAATATCTATCACGTGAGAATCGCTTATCCTGTTTAATAATTCATTATGCATTACATAAGGTTGGTGGAATTAGGTCCTTCGTTGAAGAGTAAATCTATTACTGATAAGTTAGAAACGAAACCATGTCGGTCGGAGAATACCTGGTAATATTCCGGCATTTCTATTTTATTGACTTCGTTTTTAGACAAAGCGATTCTGTAATCTTTTTCGTCTGTTATCTTTTCAAAGTCAGAAGTATATACGATATCTTTTTTTACCTTTAATAGTTTGAGTATGGCTTTCATGCTGAACTCGTTTAATTCTATTAAGGTGTTGAATTTCTGTTTGTATATCTTTTCCAGATATGGGAAGTAATAATCGAAATATGCTGATTTTCTGTAGGCCGATTCTAGGCAGCGAAGATGGACCTGTTGCCACGATTCCTTGTAGCTTATCTCTATGTCTTTTGTAAGGGTATGATTGCCGTTTGTCTTGATGACAGGAACCGTCAATGTTTGCACGCCGTTAGCTGTCAAGACGTTGCATCTTGTGCGGCATGACTGTTTCTGATAAGTTTCGAACAATTCTATAGCTGCGTTCTCTGTTCTGAGAAACAAAGACATGTATTCGATAGAAGGAAGATATGCTGTCGGGAAAATCTTTGACATTAATTAATAAGGTATTTGTTTATTATACTGATATATTCTTCTTTAGAGAGTCCGCCTACTTGTGACAAAGGCTGTCCGTCTTTAGGGAAGAAGAAGACTGTTGGAATGCTTTGTATTTTGAAAACTGTTGCGAGTTTACGTTCGTTGTCAACATTCACTTTATAGACGATGAGTTTTCCGTCATATTGCTGAGCTATCTCTTCCATTATAGGAGCAACTCTTCTGCATGGTCCGCACCAGTCAGCATAGAAATCGATTACGCAAGGGACTTTGCCTTGATATACGACAGAGTCGGGGTAGGTCTCAATGTCCCACACTTTTTTGATAAAAGTTTTATAGTCTAAAGTCTTTACGAAAGTGTTTTCTTCAACTATAGCTGTCTCTTCTTGGATTGGTTCGACTTTCTTGCTGTCTTTGTTTGAGTTGCCGCAAGATACGAACATAAAAACAGATAATATTGCTATGAATGTTTTTCTCATTTTATCTTGATTTTTAACAGATTTAAATTTTTGTAAAGATACGATTTTTTTTAATAAAAATATGGTTTTGTTTTGTTTGTAAATGTAAATAATAAAATGTATCTTTGCACCACAAATAAAGAGTTTCAAATTAAAATTTAATAACAATGGAAAAAAAAGATTTATTGAAAGATGTTATTAAACACATCGACATAAAAAGTTACAATTCAACAGAATTAGTTGATGCAATGCGTAATATGTCATTCACATCACGCGACACTGCACGTGCAGCTGACATTTTGATGATGATGTGTAAAGAAAAAGAATGTACAAACATTTTGACATTAGCCGGTTCAACATCAGCAGCAGGTTGTATGCAAGTTTATGTTGACATGGTACGTAACAAGATGATTGACGTTGTTGTTGCAACAGGTGCTTCTATCATCGATATGGACTTGTTTGAAGCTCTTGGTTTTAAACACTACATTGGTGAAAAAGAAAACGTCATCGCTGACACAACATTACGCGACCTCTATATTGACCGTATTTATGACACTTATATTGATGAAGAAGAACTTCAAGCTTGCGACCACACTACATTCGAAATCGCTAATATGCTCGAAGCACGTCCTTACTCATCACGCGAATTCATCTATGAAATCGGTAAATGGTTACACGATGGCCACGCAGTTAAGAAAGACAGCTTGATCCAAACATGTTACGAATGTGGAGTGCCTATCTTCGTTCCAGCATTCAGCGACTCATCAGCAGGTTTCGGTATTGGTAAACACCAATGGGAAAGAATGCAAAAAGGCGAAAAATATTTATCAATCGACTCAGTTAAAGACTTCGTTGAATTGACACAAATCAAGATGCAAGCTCCAGAAACAGGTTTGTTCATGGTAGGCGGTGGCGCTCCTAAAAACTTCGCACAAGATACAGTAGTTTGCGCTGAAATCCTCGGTTACGAAACACCAATGCACAAATACGCTATCCAAATCACAGTTGCTGACGTTCGCGATGGCGCTTGCTCATCATCAACATTACTCGAAGCTGGTTCATGGGGTAAGGTAAGCCACCAACTCCAACAAATGGTTTACGCAGAAGGTACAACAGTTATTCCTTTGATTGCTTCTTACGTTTACCACAATGGTCCATGGCAAGAAAGAGAATATAAAAACTGGCAAAAGATTTATCAAAAATAAGACTATAAGTCAACAAGACTACAAGGAAGAGCGCTGCTGTTAAAAGTGGCGCTCTTTTTTTTAGACAACAGACAACAGTTTTTGGGGAAATTCAGGAATTTAGGTTATAGGAATAATGTAGAGACGTCACCCGTCACCCCTGTGTCGTCTATTAGCAATTCTAGAATTCTAAAGTTCTAGAGTTCTAGAGTTCTAGAATTCTCCCCTGCGTTAGGGATTGAAGCGGCATCCTTTTGGAGCGAAGCGGAAAAAGATATAGCGGAAAGCCCGACGGCAGAGCCGGAACGCCCAAAGTAAAGAAATTCAGAAGTTGAGAAATTCAAAATCTCAGAAAATAAAAAACCTCAGAATATCATAATGACGTTCTGAGGTTCTGAGTTTCTTATTATTTTACCTTATATAAAAATGTCTTGAAGTCTTCGTAGTTTCTCTTCAAGAGATTTGGTGTGTCTAATCCGTAAGGGCATCTGCTTTTGCAGAGGTTGCAGTGCAGACAGTTTTCAATCATTTTCATTTTTATTTTCCATTCGTCGGAGAGATAGACGCTATGAGGCGCACGACGTAGGAAGAGACTCATTCTAGCGCAGTCGTTGATTTGTATTCCTGCAGGACATGGCATGCAGTATCCGCAACCACGGCAGAACTCGCCAGCGAGTTCCTCTCTGTCGCGTTTTACTTTTTCCCAGCGTTCTTCTGTCATGACAGGTGGGTTTTCCTGGTAAGAGATGAACTCATCGAGTTCTGATTCTCTTTGTATACCCCAGATAGGAAGCACGTGGTCAAACTGATTCAAGAAAGCGTAGGCGCATGCAGAATCGTTGATGAGACCGCCTGACAAGGCTTTCATGCAGACGAAGCCTATTTCTCTTTCCTTGCACATCTGGACCAGTTCGAGTTCTTTTTCGGAGCTGATATATGAGAATGGAAACTGTACTGTCTCATAAAGACCTGATTCAATAGCTTCTTTTGCTATATGATGACGATGGTTAGTCAATCCGATATGACGTATCATGCCTTTTTCTTTTGCTTCGAGCATGGCGTCATAAACGCCGCTATTGTCACCTGGTTTAGGGCAGAAGCTAGGATTGTGGAACTGATATAAATCGACATAATCGGTTTTCAACAATCTGAGACTTGTCTCTAGGTCTTTCCAGAAGTCGGTCACATTGGTAGCTGCGGTTTTTGTAGCGATGATAACTTTGTCGCGAATGTCGCTGAGTGCGTAACCCATTTTCTCTTCGCTGTCGGTATAGAAGCGAGCTGTGTCGAAATATGTTATTCCGTTGTCAAAAGCCTTACGCATGATGTAAGCAGCGTCTTCTTTCGAGATGCGTTGTATTGGCAATGCGCCGAATCCGTTTTTGTTGACGACAAAGCCTGTCTTGCCTAATGTGACTTTCTGCATAATTCTATTAAGATTTAGATTAGAATATCATTGAGAATAAAACGTACAACCAGTGAGCTGCGACACCTGCAACGAGTCCGCCTACAGTGTGAGCCAAGATGGCTTTTGATGTGAGGCTACGGAATCCGAGTGAGTCGAGCATAGCAGTGTGAGTGCTGAGGTAACCGCTCCAGCACATACCCATAGCTGTGAAAACAGCGATAGCGTTGCCGTTGATGATACCTTCTTCGATGAAACGAGGGATGAGACCGAGAGCAGCGCCAACAGCACCGAGGGCTGTGATAGGGAATGCTACTAATTGTGGACTTTCAAAACCGAATAACCACTTGAATAAGAAGTCGACCTTGCCAGCGAGATATGGCAACAAAGCAACGCCTTCGTAAGCACCGCCTTGATATCCGCCTTCAGGAGCTCCGAATGTAAGCATCATAACTACTGTTGAAATGATGAGAACGCCAGGGATGATGGCGAGACCAATGTCAACGCCTGACTTGCCGCCGTCGAGGATAGCATTCAAGAAACGTAAGAAAGCGCTGCCTTCTGACTTGAAAGAGATTTGTTGTTCATCACCTTCTTTGTCGCTGATTTCGACATTGAGTTCAGGGTTTGATTTCAAGATGAAACGTTGCATCAAACGTGTTGATACGATACTTCCGATAACAGCACCGAGCAAACCAACTAAAGCTGCTGGCAAAAAGCCTTTACCCATCATGAACATAATCACGACGAGACCCATGCCGAAAGCGGTACCGAAGTTAGTTAAAGAAATAAGCTGATATTTTTTGAAGTAGCGAGCGAAGTGAGCGTCTTTAGAAAGACTGATGATGGCTGGGTTGTCTGACAAGAATGTCATGATGCCACCGAGAGCTGCAACGCCTGGGAGGTTGTATAAAGGTTTCATGAGAGGACGGAGCACGACTTCAATCAAACGTACTACGCCAAATTCAACTAACAAATTACCCAAAGCACCTGACACAACAGTGATAGCCATGATGTAGAATACTGTTTCTAACAATAAGCTGTAGGCAGTCTGCATGATTGTATTCATCATATTGGGCAAACCCATTTTGCCTCCTAAAAAGCCAAAGAAACCGAAGAATACGAGTAAGAAGACAACGGCTTCTATACGACGTTTTGTTAAAAATTTCATGTTTTTCATTTTCTCAAATATTTAATTGTTTTTATTTTACGAAGTTAATTCTCCATGTGACGCCTACATTGGCTTGAACAGAAAAGTCTGTTGAGTTAGGATTTAAGATGTCGTCAGTAGGTGATGTTAATGAATTGAAAGCGAGGAATCCGTGGAGACGGAGGTTCTTGTTTCCTTTGTAAGGATAAGCCTCGAAGCCTAAACCTCCGAAAACGTATTCAACACCAGGAAGGACTGCCATATCAAAAGGCTTATATGATGGCCAACCGTTGTCATAATCATAATAACTATGTTTGTTTCTGTCGTATCCGCCTTTTACCATGCCAGTAAACTTATCTGTGAATGCATATTTCACTTCACCTATGAGAGTGAAGTCTCCCAAGAAGAAATCACTTTGGTTGAAGAAGCCTCTGTTCATGAAATCTACATAGAAATCCAACTTGCCGAAGTCGAACATATTTCCTAAGGCTATGTAGTTGATATATTCGCCTTTGTTTTGTTCCATCATATTGATAGAATAAGATGTACTGAAAGCACCCATTCTGCCGTACCAAATCAAGTTGTAAGTATATCTGTTAGGAAGTCTAATGAACTTGCCTTCTGGGTCGTATCTGTTAAATGTGGAATTTGTAATTTGGAAGATAATGTCGTGATTTCCGTCGCTGGTATGGAATTCAACCTGGCTGCCGATGTCGTAGCAACTGAATTCGTTCCAGAAATGCGATGCGAAATAAACGTCGATAGGAGGAAGGTCGTACTCCCATCCGCCTACTGCGAGAGGCATTCTACCTGCTGTGAAAGACCAGTTTTTTGTAGGATGGTAAGAAACGATCATGAAGTCAGTCTTTGAACCGCCAGCTGTCATATCTATTCTTTGGCGGATGCGATAAGTGAAATCCTGCAAGAAAGAGCCTTTCATCTCGAAATTGAAGAATTTGCCGTCAAGACCTGATTTATCTACAGTCCTCATGATATAATCATAATCGACACGACCCTCGACAGACAATTTGTCGATGGTAAAATTTTTCTCTTGAGAGACCCCGATGTTATTGAAAGCAACTAATAACATCGCAAAAAGCACTAGTGATAATTTTCTCATTTTATAATTTGTTTTTATTTCTATTCGTTTAATTTTGCTTCGCTTCTTAAGACGTGACGCATTTCTGTGATGATAGTCGATGATTCTTGTATTATATTGAGGTACAATAATCCCAAGTCGATGTTTTCCTTGTTGTTTTGTATTCTGTTCATCTGTTCGTGTGTCATCGCTGTCACGTCTTCTTCTCTAAGTCTGATGCGTTCCATGATGGCATCGACGTCTTTATATTCTGAAGAATAGATGGTGATGCCGGTGGCGTCAATAGCCCAGAATACCTTTTCTTTAAGGCTTTCCACTTCAGGGAGATATTTCTTGTCTAATGGAGTGAAGCTGTTGTCGACATATTCCTTGCAAGGGTCGCAGATTCTTCTCAAGGAGTAGAGCATCTGTTCGATACAGTTGTAAGAGATATGGAACCAGGTGTTCTTGTTCATCATCTTATCGTCGAGGCGACGCATTATCATGATTTCTTTTCTCTTGAGCTGTTTCATTATCTGCTTAGCATCGCGGCAGTCGTTGGAGGCTTTTTTCAAAGTCTTGATGTCTTCCTTCACGAAAGCGTCAACGATATTGGTATATACATCTTTTATGATGTTGAGCATTCTGTTCATGCTTTCTTTGTTGTGTTGTACGAATGACTCGTAGATGACTTCTTTTTCGTTTGCGCTCAATGCTTTTTCGAATAATTCGTCATTGTCTTCGTTTTTGTTTGTCTTAGCTCTGTTTTTGATGATGATATAAACTGCGAGGGCTATCATCGCTATCATTGCTACCACGCCGCCGTAGTAGAACAACAATGCTATGAGGAAGCATATCAAGAATGCGACTATCGCGGTGATGAACCATCCGCCGATGACAGAGAACATGCCGGTGACGCGATATACTGCGCTTTCTCTTGACCATGCGCGGTCTGACAATGATGCACCCATTGTCACCATGAATGTAACGTAAGTCGTTGACAATGGAAGTTTCAATGATGTTCCGAGAGCGATAAGCATAGAAGCAAGGACAATACTTACTGAGCCTCTGATGAGGTCGAAGGCAGCGTTTTCTTCGAGTATCATCTCTCTGTTGTCGAAACGTTTTTCAATCCAAACCTTAACTTTAGCAGGAAGGATACTGTCGATGGCATTGACCATATTGTTTGAGAATCTCACCAAAGCACGTGCGATGGCTGAAGATCCGAATGATTCGTTGCCGCCGTTTTGTTTGGATAAGTCTAATGATGTCTGAAGAACGATTTTTGCTTTCTTTGATGTCAGCAAGGTGACGACCATGACGAGACCAGCGATAATGATGTAGATGGTGTTTGCTGCTGACATTGTGTTGAGAGAGTTCATGGAGAGGGCATTCATTGGCACTCCGCTATTTTTAACGTCGATATAAGTGTCGAGACCAGCGAGAGGCACGCCGATGAAGTTGACGAGGTCGTTGCCGGCGAATGCCATGGCGAGTGCGAATGTTCCGATGAGGACGACAAGCTTCAAGACGTTGACTTTAAGGAAGAACAGTATTTGCATCAATACTGTGAAGAATATGAAGCTAGCTCCGAGCAGCTGTAATGTGTGAGCGTCAATCCAGCTTTTTATTTCGGATGTCATGAAAGCAGCGCCTTTCATGCCTTTGATGAGCATGAAGTAAATCAATGCTGTTGTCGCTATACCGCTGAAGATGCCTATCTTCCATTTGAGGTTCTTTTCGAAGTTGAATGAGAAAATGAGACGTGTGATGTATTGCACTATCATACCGAATATGAAGGCGACTGCTACCGAGAGGAAGATACCTACTATCATTGTCAATGCTTTGTCGGTGTTGATGAGTTCGGAGAGACCGATGCCATCGAGAACGCCGCTGTTCATCTTTATCATGGCGATTGCCACTGTGGCGCCGAGCAATTCAAAGACGAGTGATACTGATGTTGATGTCGGTAATCCCAGTGAGTTGAATACGTCGAGCAGAATCAGGTTGGCAATCATCACCGCCAGATAAATATATACAATTTCGTTGGCGAAGAAATATTGAGGAGAGAAGACTCCGTTTCTGGCTATTTCCATCATGCCGTTGCTCATGAGAGAGCCGAAGATGATACCGAATGATGCGATGATTGTGACAGCTCTGTAAGATGCTGATTTTGTTCCTACAGCGGCTGACATAAAATTAGTTGCGTCGTTGCTGACACCTGCGACAATACCTAATATTGCCAATACAAAGATAAACACGATAACGATAGGAAGGAATGTTTCCATACTTTTCTCAAATTAAAAAATTTGGGACAAAGATACTGATTTTTTCAAGCCGTTAACAAGTGAAAAACAGAAAAAATAAGCGGTCAGTTTTCAGCGGTCAGCAGTCGGTTTTCAGCAGTCAGCGGTCAGCAGTCGGCGGTCAGTTTTCAATGTGATTTTTTATAAAAAAAGAGTGCCACCTTTGATTTGGCAGCACCCCTATAATTTTCAACTTTCAGTTTTCAATTTTAATCAATCATGTCGGCTATGTCGAGTGGGTTTTCTATGAAGAGATGAGCGCCGTGGCTGGTGAGAAACTCTCTGTCTCTGAATCCCCACAATACAGAAACGCAATAAACGCCGGCGTTGTCTGCGGTCTGTATGTCGACTTCAGAATCGCCGAAGAATATGGCTTCGTCTTTCTCTACTTCAAATTGTTCGCAAATCATATTGATTCCGTCAGGAGCTGGTTTGCGGCGGCAAGTCTCGCTTTCGCCCATGACAGCGTCGTAAAGTCCTTCAAAATAATGTTCGCACACATCTTCTGCCGCTTCCTGGAATTTATTGGATACGATGCCGATTTTAACGCCTCTGCTCTTCAGTATTTTCAAAGTATCTATAATGCCGTCGTATGGACGAGTCATCTCGCAGCAGTGTTTTGAATAGTGGTCCTTGAAACAAGCATAGCAATTCTTGAAAACATCTTCGCTGATGTCATTAGGTAAAGCGCGTCGCATAAGATGTTCAACGCCATTTCCTACAAATGAAGATATCTCTTCAAGTGTTTTTGTTTCATAACCAAACAAGTCGAGCGAAAAATTTACACTATTCATCAAATCCTCTAAAGTGTAGAGTAATGTGCCGTCAAGATCAAAAATTACTAACTTTCTCATTCTAATCGTTTTTTGCAAAAATAAGCATAACTCAATAACCACGCAAGAATTTATTTTATTTTTGTGAAAAAGATTTTTTATCATAAAAATCAGTAACTTCGCAACCTTATTAAAAGAAAGAAAAGTGAAAGAACAGATAAAACAGTTTTATCTCGATAGCCCGAATGTGAAGAATATTGTTGATTGCCTCGAAGTTAAAAGGCATATATCGTGTTTGGGACTTACCGGTTCTGCCAAGTCGTATGTGGTGGCTGCCACGGCGGAAAAGATTGGCGGACACAATTTTATTATATGCAGCGACAAGGAACGTGCGGCGTATTTTTACAACGACCTGGAAAACATCTACGGGGAAAAGGATGCCGAGTACAGCAAAAAAAGAATCTTGTTTTATCCGACGTCATATAAAAGACCATACGAACCGGAGAAGCCTGACAACACATATATTCTGTCGCGTACCGAGGTGCTTCAACGTATCTCGACAAGCGAACGCAAGACTATAATAGTTACTTATCCCGAGGCGCTCAGTGAAAAGGTCATCACTCGTAAAGTGATGACGAATAATACTTATAAATTATCGGTGGGCGATGTGGTATCGATGGATGAACTGACCGATGCCTTGGTCAACTTCAACTTCGAGCATGTGGATTTCGTGGTGGAACCTGGACAGTTCGCGATACGTGGCGGCATAGTCGACGTCTTTTCTTTCTCAAACGACTATCCTTATCGTGTCGAGTTCTTCGGCGATGAGGTGGATTCAATAAGAAGTTTTAATCCTATCGACCAGCTCTCCATAGAAAAATTAAGAGATATTATATTGATTCCTAACCTTCAGGATTATAATGCTGAAAATGAAAGAGAGACGATATTGCAATATCTTAAAAACAAATCGCTGATATGGGTTGAAGAAGAACATTCTCTGGAAGAAAAGATAGAGAATGAATATAATAAGGCAGTCAATATCTTTAACGAGAAAGATGACGCTGCGGAAAAGCCTGAAGATATTTTTACAAAAGGCGAGGTCATCATTTCTCAGCTTGAAGACTTCAAGACGATTTCGTTCGGTAATTTCCTTGATAAGAAAGATAGAGCGACGATAGAGTTCAACATTTCTCCTCAACCTGCTTTCAACAAGAATTTTGACCTTTTGCTGGATGATATCAAGAGCCTTAAGAAAGATAAGTTCGCGATATATTGTTTTTCAGAAAGCAAGAAACAATTAGAACGAGTACAAAGTATCCTGAACGATATTCAGAATCTTGATGAAGAACATAGCAATTTCGTACCTGTTAATCATTCCATACAAGCGGGATTTATCGACAAGGATTTGAAGATATGCTGTTATACCGACCATCAGATTTTCGAGCGTTATCATCGATTCCGTCTTCGTGAGGGCTTTGCTAGCAGTCAGGCCATTACCATCAAGGAGTTATATGATTTGAAACCTGGCGATTATGTCACTCATATCAATTATGGCATTGGTCGTTTTGACGGTTTAGAGACTATAGAAAACAATGGCAAGCAGCAGGAGGCTATGCGCCTTATCTATCAGAACGGCGACCTTTTGTATGTGAGCATACACTCCTTGCATCGTATATCTAAATATTCCAGCAAGGACGGGATGCAGCCTACGCTGAGCAAACTAGGCTCTAATTCTTGGAATAAACTTAAGGAGAAGACCAAGAGCCGTGTCAAAGACATCGCTCGTGAATTGATTAAGCTGTACGCTGAACGTAAGAACAGCAAGGGATTCCAATTTATGCCTGACACATATCTTCAGACCGAACTCGAGGCTTCGTTTATGTATGAAGACACGGCAGACCAGCTCAAGGCGACTGTCGATGTGAAACGTGATATGGAGTCGGAGACACCTATGGACCGTCTCATCTGCGGCGACGTGGGCTTCGGTAAGACAGAGATAGCCATCCGCGCCGCATTCAAGGCGGTATGCGACTCCAAGCAGGTGGCGGTGCTCGTGCCAACAACGGTGCTCGCCCTTCAGCATTATCAGACATTCTGCAAACGTCTGAGAGGATTCCCTGTCAATATCGATTATATCAATAGATTTAAGACGGCTAAGGAACAGAAGAAGACTCTGGAAGACCTTAAAAATGGTCACGTCGATATATTAATAGGTACACATAGCATCATAGGTAAGAATGTAGCCTTCAAAGATCTCGGTCTGCTCATCATCGACGAGGAACAGAAGTTCGGCGTTTCTGCTAAAGAGAAGCTGAAACAGCTTCAGACTAATGTAGATACTCTTACACTCACGGCGACACCTATACCAAGGACGCTGCAGTTCTCCATGATGGGTGCACGCGACATGAGTATCATCAAGACGCCTCCTGCGAACAGGCAGCCGGTGACGACGGAGTTGCATTCTTTCAACCCTGAGATAATACGCGACGCCATACAGTATGAACTCGCTCGCGATGGCCAGGTGTTCTTCATACATAACAGGATACAGAATATTCAGGATGTGTGCGATATGATAGTGAACTGCGTCCCGGGCGTGAGGGTGGCGGTGGCTCATGGTCAGATGGAAGGAAGCAAACTGGAGAAGATTATGCTCGACTTCATCGATGAGAAATATGACGTGCTTCTTTCAACGACAATCATAGAGTCGGGACTCGACATACCTAATGCTAACACCATTATTATTAATGAGGCGCAGAACTTTGGTCTCAGCGACCTGCATCAGCTGCGTGGCAGGGTGGGACGTTCCAACAAGAAGGCGTTCTGTTATCTCTTGTCGCCTCCGCTTTCTACATTGACCGACGAAGCAAGAAAACGTCTCCGTGCATTGGAGGACTTCTCAGATCTGGGCAGCGGTTTCAGCATCGCGTTGCGCGACCTCGACATAAGAGGCGCGGGTAACTTGCTCGGAGCTGAACAGAGCGGATTTATCAATGACATCGGTTTCGAGACATATCATAAGATTCTGGATGAGGCAATTCTCGAACTTAAGGAGACTGAGTTCAAGGATTTGTTCCAAGGAGAACTGCGAGAGAAGAAATTCGTCAGCGAATGTGTCTTTGAATCTGATTTGGAAATATTGATTCCTAATGAATATGTTGAGTCGTCGGCTGAGCGTATTAGTCTCTATACCGAACTCGACCATATACAGAATGAAGAAGGTCTCGTGAGATTCACTAATAATATCACTGACAGATTTGGTCAGATACCGCCGCAGACGGAAGACTTGCTTAATACGATGCGTCTGCGTTGGATGGCTCGTGACCTAGGTTTTGAAAAGATTATGTTGAAAAACAAGATTATGACGGCGTATCTCGTCTCTAACCAAGAGTCGGAATATTATCAGACTGACACATTTATCAAGATTATAAAATATGCTGCAACGCATCCACGACGCTGCAAGGTGAAAGAACTCAACGGAAAGAATATCTTCTATCTTGACGCAGTCAATAATGTGGGAGACGCATTGTCGATTATTAAGGAAATCATGACTATGTGATAAAGGATTAGTTAATTTATATTTAAAAAAAACTTTAGTCATTAGTCTTCTGTCTTTAGTCTTTTTTTTATATTTTTGTGAAAAATAAAAACTCGTTATTATGTTAATTATTAATATCAAGGAATTAGTCGGTATCGTGGAAGACGGCAGTCTCATGAAAGCCGGCGCTGCTATGTCAGAAGTCAACCGCATTGAAAATGCGTTTTTATATATAAAAGGTAAGAAGATAGCCGATTATGGCAAGATGGATTCTCCGGAATATCAGCAATATCTTCAGAAAGAAAGAAAAATCGTCGATGCTAAAGGCGGTCTCGTGATGCCAACATTCTGCGACTCTCACACTCATATTGTCTATGCTAACTCACGCGAGATGGAATTCGTAGATAAGATTAAGGGTTTGAGCTACGAAGAAATAGCCAAGAGGGGAGGAGGAATCCTCAATTCTGCCAAGGCGACAGCTAACGCTACTGAAGACGAGCTCTACGAAGCAGCGATGAGACGTCTCAATGAGATAATGCGTATGGGAACCGGTGCCGTGGAGATTAAGAGCGGCTACGGTCTCACCGTCGATAGCGAGCTTAAGATGTTACGCGTTATCAAGAGATTGAAAGAAAATTCCCCACTCACAATAAAATCCAACTTCCTCGGCGCTCACGGTATCCCAATGGAATACAGAGGCCGTCAGGAAGAATATGTCGATTTGGTCATCAATGAGATGATGCCTTTGGTCGCAACGGAAAACCTCGCTGACTTTGTCGATGTCTTCTGCGACAAAGGATTCTTCACCGTTGAAGACACAGAACGCGTTTTGATGGCAGGCATCAAATACGGCATGCGTCCGAAGATTCACGCCAATGAAATGGCAATCTCTGGCGGCGTTCAGGTCGGCGTTAAGTACGGAGCAATCTCTGTCGACCATCTCGAGCAAATGGGAATGGAGGAGATAGAAGCACTCAAAGGTTCAGAGACAATGCCTACAGTATTGCCAGGATGCGCCTTCTTCCTGAATCTTCCGTTGTCACCAGTACGCGATATGATTAACGCAGGACTTCCAGTAGCGATGGCGTCCGACTTCAATCCAGGAACATCTCCTTCAGGCAATATGCAGTTTATCATGTCGGCAGCTTGTATCAGATATAAGATGACGCCGGAAGAAGCATTTAATGCAACGACATTGAACACAGCATACGCAATGGACGTAAGCCACGAACTCGGTTCAATCACCAAAGGAAAATTGGCGAATGTGATAATCACACAACCGATGAACGGCCTCGAATTCATGCCATACTATTATGGAGCAAATAAAGTCGAGAAAGTCGTTATTCAAGGAAAACTTGTGAAATAAGACACAAAGACGCAGAGACGCAAAGACACAAAGATACAGAGTAAATGACTCTGAGCCTTTGCGACTTTGCGTCTCTGAGACTTTAAAAAAATAATTCCTCATTCCTAATTCCTCATTCCTAATTTTTTATATATTTGCACGCGAAAAAAAATGGTGCTGATTCTGCACTGATTTTCATTATGTTTTGAAATAAATAATTATAAAAAAATATACAGATGAAACAAATTATCGAATGTGTTCCTAATATCAGCGAAGGTCGCGATATGAACATCATCAATCAAGTTACAGCTGAGATTGAGAAGGTTGAAGGCGTTAAGTTATTAGACGTCGATCCAGGAGCAACAACAAACAGAACTGTTATCACTTTCGTAGGCGAGCCTAAGAACGTTTGTGAAGCAGCATTCCGCGTTGTTAAGAAGGCAGCCGAACTCATCGATATGCGTAACCACCATGGTGACCACCCACGTTTCGGTGCTACTGACGTTTGTCCTTTAGTACCAGTCGCAGGTATCACAATGGAAGAAGTAGTTGAATACGCACGTCAACTCGGTGAAAGAATCGGTAATGAATTGGAAATTCCAGTCTTCTGCTATGAAAACGCAGCTTTCTCTCCAGAAAGACGTAACCTCGCTGTTTGCCGCGCTGGCGAATACGAAGCATTGGCTGAAAGATTCTCATCAGGTTGCACAGCTGACTTCGGTCCTAAAGTGTTCAACGAAAGAGTTGCAACAACAGGTGCAACAGCTGTTGGCGCTCGTGACTTCTTGGTCGCTATCAACTACAACTTGAACACAACATCAACACGTCGTGCTAATGCCATCGCTTTCGACGTTAGAGAAAAAGGCCGTCCAATGAGACAAGGTCCTAAAGTTACAGACAAACCTGTCAAGGACGAAAACGGCAACCCAGTCATGATTCCAGGTTCATTGCCAGGAACAAAAGCTATCGGATGGTTCATCGAAGAATACGGTATCGCTCAGGTATCAATGAACATCACCAACATCGCTAAGACTCCAGTTCACGTCTGCTTCGAAGAAGTATGTGCTAAAGCAGCAGCTCGTGGCGTACGCGTAACAGGTTGTGAAATCGTTGGTCTCGTTCCTAAGAGCGTTCTCCTCGACGCAGGTCGTTTCTATCTCGCTAAACAAGAACGCTCATTAGGCGTCAGCGAAGATGAAATCATGAAGATAGCTATCAAGTCAATGGGTCTCGACGATTTGAAACCTTTCAACCCAAAAGAAAAAGTTATCGAATTCTTGCTCGAAGACAACACACAAAAGAAATTGGTTGACATGACATGTGCAGCTTTCGCTGACGAAACAGCAAGCGAAAGTCCAGCTCCAGGCGGCGGTTCAATCTCTGCTTATATGGGCGCTCTCGGCGCATCATTGGCAACAATGGTGGCTAACTTGTCATCACACAAACCAGGTTGGGACGACAGATGGGAATTCTTCTCACAATGGGCAGAAAAAGGCCAGGCTATCAAGAATCAACTCATCGCTTTAGTTGACGAAGATACAAACGCATTCAACAAGATTATGGATGCTTTCGGTTTGCCAAAGAAGACAGAAGAAGAAAAAGAAATCCGCAAACAAGCTATCGAAGACGCTTCAAAATACGCTATCGAAGTTCCATTCAAGACTATGGAAGTTGCATTCTCAGCATTCGAAGTAGTTGAAGCTATGGTTAACGACGGCAACCCAGCATCAGTATCAGACGCCGGCGTTGGCGCAATGTGCTGCAGAAGCGCTGTCATGGGTGCTTATTTGAACGTGAAAATCAATGCTGCAGGTATCAAAGATAGAGAATTTGCAGACAAAATGGTTCAAGCAGGTGCTGAAATTGAAGCTAAAGCTATCCAAAAAGAAGCTGAACTCTTGGTAAAAGTTAACGAAATTATCAACAAATAATAAGTAAATAATTGAAAATCAGTCGTGATGACTGTTGAATAATAAAAATAAAAATTTGGATAAAAAGTATTGGCATTTATCAAATAAATGTGTATTTTTGCAATCCAAATTCTGAAAGGAGAAAAAAATGGCAAAGAAGACAAAAGACGCACGCGTACAAGTAATTTTGGAATGTACAGAGCATAAAGCAAGCGGCATGCCTGGTACATCTCGTTACATTACAACAAAGAATAAGAAAAACACACCAGAAAGATTGGAACTTAAGAAATACAACCCAATCTTGAAGAAAATGACAGTTCACAAAGAAATTAAATAAGATTAGGTCATGGCAAAGAAAGTTGTTGCAACATTGCGTACTCTCGGTAAAGAGTATTCAAAGGTTATCAGAATGAAAAGATCAGAAAAAACTGGTGCTTATTATTTCGAAGAAACAATCGTTCCAATGGATTCAGTTCAAGAATTCTTGGCAAAGAAATAATATACTAAAGTTTATTTTTGAAACACACAATACAATAGCTTCTTCGAGCAATCGAAGGAGCTTTTTGTGTTTTCTTTTTTAAGACAACAAGACAACAAGACAACAAGACAACAAGTTTTTTTGTTAGGAATGAGGGATTAGGAATGGATGTAGAGATGCGTCAATGTAACCATAAAAATGAACACACATTGACACGTCTCTGCGTTCCTTTGCGTCTTTGCGAGAGAATATAAATTTTGGTCAAGGCTATCACTTGGAGTTAGTTGCCTCCAAAGCGTTAGGGATTGGAGCGGCATCCTTTGCGAGCGGAGCGAGCAAAGATATAGCGGAAAGCCCGACGGCAGAGCCGGAACGCCCAATATAAAGTTTATAGTTGAGAGTTTATAGTTAATAGTAGTTGTAAGGGTATAGTTTAAAGTTGATATTGTCACATAACCCCGACCCATAATATCGGTCATAGCTTTTATTTTGTTTTTTATATTGTTCTCTAATTCATGTGGGAGAATGTCAAGCAGTGAGTCGTCAGAGAGATTTGATGAAGCGCAGAAATATTACGATGAAGCAGTAAGTATTTTCCGTAAAGATAGTTTGTCGCAAGCTGCAATATCTGTTAGATAGAAACCCTAAAACCGTATGGTACAGACTTAACAAGATTAAAAGCATGATGGGTTTGGATTCCGGAGGTGATATTATGGTGTTTCTGATGAAGGGTTTTATCAATTAAATTGTGATTTGATGTTTTATAATGTGCTGATTTATAAAATTATAAAATAAATCCTGCCATAAAATGTAATGAAATAAATCTTGTCTGTTTCATTGCAAACATATAACTTTGTCATAAATAAAAACTTGTTTACTTTTTTATATCTTTGTAAATAAAATCTTATTTATGAAAAGGCATTTTGGCATAATATCGGTCATCGTTTCCATATCATTATTTATGTTGTTCTCTAATTCATGTCAAAGAAGAGCAAATAAAGATTATATGCAACGATTAGAGAAAGCTAAATCATATCATAGTGAGGCCGTTGACTTATATGAAAATGACAGTCTGAAACAAACTTTGTCTAAGTTCATCGATGTTCTTAGTTTGATAGAATCATTGCCGGAATATATGACAGAGGAAGAAAAACTTTTGGCATCAAAAACATATTGTAATATTTCACGTCTCTGCCTATCTAAGTTAGAAAGTAATATCAAGAAGATGGCAATACAGAGAGCACTCTATTATCAAAATATTTCTGAGGAAGTCGATACGATTGTGTTTTCTAATATATGTCTGACAATAGCAAGTATGTTTCAGTCTAAAACAGAAACAGATTCCATATTATATTATCTCAATACGGCAAAACCATACATAGATAGCACTTATAATAATGGATATGTATATCTTCTGTCACTGCACGTGCTATCTACGGTATATTACAATCAAGGAAAATTTGATTCGTGTTTTCAGGTGAAACGTGATATGATTGCATATAAAAGCAGAAACAGATTGGATGCAAAAATAGACTCCATGACATTGGGAATACAAATGTTTCATTCTCCATACAAACTTCAATCAAAACCATATTTGCTAAAAGCACTAGAATATGAGTCAGATGATGTTACTGTTGGCATGGTAATGCTGTTGCTTGAAAAAATATATCAAAACGAGAATAATATAGACAGCGTGGCTTTTTGTCAAAAATATTACAAGCCTTATGCTCAAGCAGAAATAAACAGAGTGTCGACTGCGAATGATATTTTCGAATTATATGATGATTATGCAGAGAAACGTGATGCTAAACTCAAAGCATTAAGTGAACAAAAAGAGATGAAAAAGAAAATTTCATTGATATTGATAGCAATCGTAATATCAGCAATGGTCTCGCTTTTCATTTTCAGAAGAAACAGGATAAAATACAACAAGCAATCTGAACATTTAAATAGCATAATAGCAGACAGTGAATTTAAACATTCTTTGGTTGATGGCAAGATAAAGAAGATGAATGTGGAACTTCGCAAGAAAGAAGAAATCATTAAAGCCAAGGAGTTGGAACTTGATGAGATGAAGCAAAGAATGGTGAGAATGGAAATCACTCCGGATATAGAAGCATATTACAAATCCGATATATGCCATAAAATCATCAATAGGAAAGCTAACGATTTCTCTGCTCTTACCAATGAAGATTTTGCTTTGCTGATACAAGCAGCCGACAAGCATCTCAATAATATCACAACAAGACTGAAAGAGAAATATCCGAAAATAAATAAAGACGACATGTATTATATATGTCTCATCTTGCTTAATGTTGACCCATATAAACTGCAATATCTGTTGGATAGAAACCCGAAAACCGTATGGTACAGATTGAATAAGATTAAAAGCAAGATGGATTTGGAAACCGGAGATGATATTATGGTGTTTTTGATGAAGAATTTTATCAATTAAATTAAGATTATATCTTCTTAAGCCTTATTCTCTATTGTCGCAGTCTAAGTTTGAATTTATTGAACCATTGTGGGATTTGATGCCAAATGAGCTGTTGCTTATCCAAATCCAGGCGGTTTCCATCACAAAAAAAAACTTGTAGTCTTGTGGTCTTGTAGTCTTGTAGACTTTTTTTTATTATCTTTGCGCAAAAGTATAAAGTTATGGGCATATTTTCATTTTTCAAGAGAAACAAAGAAGTCGTAGAAGAACAGAAACAAGAACTCGACAAAGGATTGGAAAAGACACGTACTAGTGTATTCGACAGAATTTCAAAAGCTATCATCGGTAAGTCGAAGGTTGACGATGAGGTGCTTGACAATCTAGAAGAGATTTTGGTGACTTCCGACGTCGGTGTTGACACTACTCTCAAAATCATTGCCCGTATCCAAGAGCGTGTAGCTCGTGACAAATATCTCGGAACAAATGAATTGAACCGTATACTCAAAGAAGAAATTGCTGCCTTGTTGCAGGAAAATAATTCTGGCGACGGCACAACATTCGATATACCAGCCGATAAGAAACCTTACGTTATCTTGGTCGTCGGCGTCAACGGCGTAGGCAAGACAACGACCATCGGTAAATTAGCCCATAATTTCAAGAAAGCAGGACTGAACGTTATGCTCGGCGCTTCTGATACCTTCAGAGCTGCTGCTGTTGACCAACTCAAAATATGGTCAGAACGCGTCGGCGTGCCTATCGTCTCTCATGGAATGAACGCTGACCCAGCTTCAGTAGCTTACGACGCAGTGAAGACTGCCGTAGAACAAAACGTCGATGTCGTCATCATCGACACTGCTGGTCGTTTACATAACAAAGTAAACCTCATGAACGAGTTGGCTAAGATTAGAAAGGTTTGCCAGAAAGTTATCCCAGATGCACCACATGAAGTGCTTCTCGTCCTCGACGCTTCAACAGGTCAGAACGCTATCGAACAAGCTCGTCAGTTTATGGCAGCTACAGAAGTCAACGCTCTCGCTTTGACAAAATTAGACGGAACAGCAAAAGGCGGCGTGGTCATTGGCATCTCCGACCAGTTCAAGATTCCGGTAAAATACATCGGTGTAGGCGAAGGCATGGATCATCTCCAGATATTCGACAGAAACGATTTTGTTAACAGCCTCTTCGAAGGTAGAAATTGATGACAATGAAAAAGCCTAAACTCAATATCGTCACGCTCGGCTGTTCAAAGAATAAGGTCGACTCAGAACGCCTCGCAGCCTCGCTCGAATTCAAATATGAAATAATGCACGACTCTGACAAGAAATCAGACGTGGTGATAATAAATACCTGTGGTTTCATCGGCGACGCTAAAGAAGAGTCGATAGACACAATACTCGAATACGCAGAACTCAGAAGAGCCAAAAAGATAAAGAGACTTTATGTTGTGGGTTGCCTCTCGCAACGTTATCGCAAAGACCTCCAAGAGGAAATTCACGAAGTGGATGGCTTCTATGGAGTGGAGTCTGTACAAATGATAGCAAAAGATATTTTGACTCAGGAGTCTGCCGACTCTGAGACTTTGCGTCTCTGCGACTCTGTGTCATACAATCACGAGAGGGTTTTATCAACTCCTGAACATTATGCTTATCTCAAGATTTCTGAAGGATGCAACAGACGCTGTGCTTTCTGCGCCATCCCTTTGATTCGCGGAGAACATGTCTCAGTCCCAATGGATGACCTTATCAAGGAAGCTGAGCTTCTCGCACAAAAAGGCGTCAAGGAACTTATCCTCATCGCTCAAGACTTGACATATTACGGCCGTGACATCGACGGTCAATATCATATTGTAGAACTCGTCAAACGTCTTCTCGAGATAAAAGAATTCGAATGGATAAGACTGCACTACGGCTATCCTCAAGGATTCCCAGACGAGTTGTTAGACCTCATGAACCAAGAACCTAGAATCTGTAACTACATTGATTTGCCTTTGCAGCATATCAGCACGCCAATCTTGAAAAACATGAGAAGAGGCGTCGATAAGGAACAGACTATCAACTTCGTGAAAAACGCTCGTAATAGAGTCCCTGGAATCGCTTTCAGAACTACTTTCATCGTCGGTTTTCCTGGCGAGACAGAAGAGCAGTTTGAAGAGTTGTGCGATTTCATCAGAGATATGAAGTTTGAACGCGCTGGCGTCTTCGCTTATTCTCCAGAAGAAGGAACACCTGCTTACGAAATGGAAGACGACGTGCCTGAAGAAGTCAAGCAGCAACGTGTTGACGATATTATGGCGATACAACAAAATATTTCATTAGAGACAAACGAAAAGAGAGTCGGTACTGTAGAAAAAGTACTTATCGACAGAATAGAAGGCGATTATTATGTTGGAAGAACACAATACGATTCTCCAGAAGTTGATGACGAGATTTTGATTTCTCTCGATGAGGCAGACTTGGGAATCGGAACTTTCGTAAACGCTAAGATTGTCAAGGCGGATTATTTCGATTTGTACGCGGAGATAGTATAAAGACAACAAGACTACAAGACAACAAGACTACAAGTTTTGTTGTCTTTTTGTTTTAAATATTCTTGATTATGAAAAAACATATCTTATTTCTGGCATTTGTAGCATGTATTATGTTTGCATGCAAACCTGATTTGGAAAAGCCAACTGTCGTCTCGAATCTAGTCTCACAGATAACAGAAACATCTGCTGTTGCAGGCGGCGAGGTGACGTCTGATGGCGGGGCAGAAGTGACAGCAAGAGGCGTCTGCTGGAGTGTTGAAGCCAATCCTACAATAGAAAATGACAAGACAATCGACGGCGAAGGTGTAGGTTCATTCCAATCAAATTTGTCTGACTTAACACAAAATACAACATATTACGTAAGAGCCTACGCTACCAACAGTGAAGGTACGTCTTATGGTCAAGAAGTTTCTTTCACTACATTGGAAATTATTGACGATGACACAGATGATGAAGATACCGATGATAACGATAATTCTGATGAAGATACTGACGATGACACAGACGATGAAGAAGATGAAATCGTTGTTGAATTAGCTGTTGTTACGACATTGTCAGTTTCAGAAATAACAGAGACATCAGCTGTAGTAGCTTGCGAGGTGACATCCGATGGCGGGGCAGAAGTGACAGAAAGAGGCGTCTGCTGGAGCGTTGAAGCTAATCCTACAATAGAAAATGACAAGACACTCGATGGTGAAGGTTTAGGTTCATTCCAATCAATTTTGTCTGACTTATCACAGAATACAACATATTATGTAAGAGCCTACGCTACTAACAGCAAAGGTACTGCATACGGCGAAGAAGTTACTTTCAAAACATTGGAAGAGATAATAGATGACGGAACTTCTATCAATGGTTATGAGTGTGTTGATTTAGGATTGCCAAGCGGCTTGAAGTGGGCTGCTCATAACATAGGCGCCGGTAATCCATATGAGTTGGGAGACTATTTCGCGTGGGGCGAGACAAGCCCTAAGAGCGATTATTCCGAAGCCAACAGCCAGACTAACGGACTTCCTCTCACCAATATCTCCGGCGATATCAACTATGACGCAGCAACTGCAATCTGGGGCTCGTCATGGAGAATGCCTACAAGAGAAGAGATGGAAGAACTGAGAGACAACTGCACCTGGGAATGGACAACAGATGGCGAGACACCTGGATTTAAAGTTACAGGTAACAACGGCAATCATATTTTTCTGCCTGCCTCAGGATTCGTATTCGTGACAACACCTTATTTCGTAGAGCAATATGGTTATTACTGGACATCTGTATCTGGAACTGATAATTATCTTGGCGCGTTCAGCATGTGCTTCGCAAGCGAAACCATAGATGTGGCATGGTATTTCCGTTATGCAGGTCTTACAATACGTCCTGTTTCGAATTAAAAAACATGAAACTAAAACATTAGAATAATTATGAAAAAACATTTTTTGTTTATTGTTTTTATCGCGTGCATATTAGTATCATGCAAACCTGATTTAGAAAAACCAACAGTAGTCTCATCTCCAATCTCACAGATAACAGAAACAACTGCTGTTGCTGGTGGCGAGGTGATATCAGATGGCGGGGCAGAAGTGACAGCAAGAGGCGTCTGCTGGAGCATCAGTTCAAATCCTACAATAGAAAATGACAAGACAATCGACGGTGAAGGCGTAGGTTTATTCCAGTCAAATTTGTCTGACTTAACACAAAACACAACATATTACGTAAGAGCTTACGCTGCTAACAGCGAGGGTACGTCTTATGGTCAAGAAGTTTCTTTCACCACTTTGGAAATTGTTGATGATGAAGATGACGCTGATGATGATACAGATGAGGAGGTTGTTGTAGAATTAGCTGTCGTTACAACATTGTCAGTTTCAGAAATAACAGAAACATCAGCTGTTGCTGGTGGCGAGGTGATATCAGATGGCGGGGCAGAAGTGACATCAAGAGGCGTCTGCTGGAGCATCAGTTCAAATCCTACAATAGAAAACGACAAAACAATCGATGGTGAAGGCGTAGGTTCATTCCAATCAGTTTTGTCTGACTTATCACAAAACACGACATATTACGTAAGAGCATACGCTACTAACAGCAAAGGTACTGCATACGGCGAAGAAGTTTCTTTCAAAACTTTGGAAGAGATAATTGTTACATTGCCAACAGTTGCAACATTGTCAGTTTCAGAAATAACAGAGACATCTGCTATTTCCGGTGGAGAAGTTACATCCGATGGCGGAGCAGAAGTTACATCAAGAGGCGTCTGCTGGAGCGTTGATTCCAATCCTACAATAGAAAATGACAAGACTATCGATGGTGAAGGCGTAGGCTCATTCCAATCAATTTTGTCAGACTTATCTCAGAATACAACATATTACGTAAGAGCTTACGCTACTAACAGCGAAGGCACTGCATACGGCGAAGAAGTCTCTTTCAAGACTTTGGAAGAGATAATAGACGACGGTATTTCTATCAATGGTTATGAATATGTTGACTTAGGTCTGCCAAGCGGCTTGAAGTGGGCTACTCATAACATAGGCGCTGCTGCTCCTTACGAAAGAGGCGACTATTTCGCATGGGGCGAGATAAATACTAAAGCGGAATATACAGAAATGAACTGCACATCATACGGACTTAATATGCAAGATATTGCCGGCGATTCTCAATATGACGCTGCACGCGCCAACTGGGGCGCAACATGGAAAGTGCCAAGCAAAAAGGATTTCGAGGAACTTATGAACGAATGTACTTGGGAATGGATGGTCATAAATGGTAAAGGCTGCAAAAAAGTGACAGGACCTAATGGCAATTACATAATCCTTCCGATAACAGGTTATCAATATGGAACGTCATTTTATATGGAAGACTTCGGATATTATTGGACATCAACTCCTATCTCAACGTACGAACAGTTCTCATACGACTTCTTCTTTGACGAAGAATATAACCTTAGCATGGGTTTTGACGAGCGTTGTTATGGTCAGGCGATACGTCCAGTTTCAGAATGATAAAGTGTTTTTTACATTCAAAAATTAACATTAAAAAGAATACGTTGAATGACGTGTTCTTTTTTGTTTATTAAAAAATAGTTTTTGTTAAAAAAATATCATTTTTCGTAAAACATTAGTTATTTTTTGACGTTTATGGAATAAAACTTGAAGAGAATATTCTGAAAAAACAACGACAGCTTTTATATGACAATAAAACAACAAATCACAATATTTTTAAAGGGAATGGCGATGGGAATCGTGAATGTCATTCCTGTTTCTAGCGGTACTGTGTCATTAATAATAGGTGTGTTTGAACGCTTTATAAATTCGATTAAATCATTGAATTTAAAAGCGTTCAAATTGTTATTTAAAGGAGAGTTCTCTGAATTTGCCAAGAAGACAGATTTTAAATTCCTGATAACATTGGTGTTGGGAATACTTGCAGGAATGATACTTACAGCTATTTCGTTAAAAGCGATATTTAAGAAATATGAAGTTGTGGCATACGCATTCTTCATAGGATTGATAGTGGCATCAGTGGTTTATGTATATAAGATGATAGGAAAAAAGACAACGAAGATGATATTGCTGATGTTTTTGGCGATGGCGATTTCTTTTTACCTTTCAATAAAGAGTAATCCATATCCGAACGATAATTTCCTTTACTTGATATTATGCGGTATTGTAGGTTCATTGGGAATGATTGTCCCTGGAATATCCGGTTCACATCTTATGATGGTTATGGGAAATTATGAATTGATAGTAACTAAAGCATTACCAGAGATAACTCATTGGTCAACATTTGCCGAGGGCATAAGCGTCTTGCTTCCATTTGTGATAGGAGCGGTGATAAGCATTATCACTATATCGTATCTTTTATCGTGGCTTATGAAAGAATTCAGAAATGAAACATTGTCAGTTCTGACAGGATTTATGATTGGCAGTCTGCCAGTGGTTTATCCATGGAAAGAAGTTCTGCCAGGAATGTACGACTATACTTTCCATCTTCCAACGATGAACGGAGAATTTGTTGTGGCGGTAGTTATGGCCGTGATAGGAGCGTCTTTGGTTTTTGTTTTAAGTCATTACTCCAAGAAGAAAGAAGAGAGAATGATGAGAAGGAAACAAAGGAAACTCGAACGTCAACTGAAAAGACAAGGACTTTGATTTTTTTATGTCAGAAATTCTGGTATCCAGAATCTCAAAAATTCTAGAGTTCTAAAATTCTAGAGTTCTAAAATTCTCATACTAAACTCGCATCCGCAGTATCTCTGGTTGTAGAAGTTATATTCTTTAATTATTTCTATTCGTCTCTCGCTGAGACCACCTTTGCGCCAGTTCTGTGCCCAATATGTGACGTCAGGGTAGTGGCTTTGGGCGAATAATCCTGCTTCTTCTATTTGTTCCAATGATTTCCATCGGCTGGATGCCAATGTCGTTGTAAATGCTGTTATTCCTCTTTCATGAGCGTATTTGGCAGATTCAAGGAGACGTAGCTTGAAGCATTTGAGACAACGGCCTCCTCTTTCAGGTTCGTTTTCCAAACCTTTCATCTCAGCAAGCCATTGCTCGTGATTGTAGTCGGCATCTACTATTTCCAATCCCAGGCTTTTTGCGTAGCGTGTGCATTCGTCTTTTCTTATTAGATATTCCTCTTCAGGAAATATGTTGGGATTGCAATAAAAAATAAGAGGCATGATGCCATTCTGCATCATGCACTCTATTATTGCTGAAGAACATGGGGCACAGCATGTGTGGAGAAGAACTTGCTTAACTCCGCCAGGTGCCTCTATTGTTAACTTCTTTTTCAATTTATTTCAAATTATTTTTTAACAACTTTTTGAACAGATGTTGCACCGTTGCTGTGTAATCTTACGAAGTAGATACCAGCTTCGTATTCTTTCATGTCGATAGCTAAAGAGCCACGAACTTCTGTAGCGAATAATTCTCTGCCGCAGATGTCTAATACTTGAACGAAATCAACTTCTTCAGATTCTACCATAACGTAGTCAGATGTTGGGTTAGGATAGATTCTTGTGTTAACGCTGATGTTGTTTACAGATGTAGTGTCATTGTCATCATCATCGTCACCATCGCTGATAACGTCATACATGAAGATGTAGTCTCTGAGGTAAACGAGTTCGTTTGTGTTTTGGTTAACAGCCCAGTGTTCGTATGAATCCAATTTGTTTTTCATTTGAGGGAGAGTAGGGTATCCGCCTTCTGGATTTGGGAAATGATAAATGTCGTCGATAGAGACTTCCATATCATATTCATAAACTCTTTGTTCTTGAGCTATGCCTGCAGCGCTGAATGTTTTAGCTTTGATACAGTTGCCAAATTCGTCATATTCTTGCATGAAGCTCATTTGTAAATACCAGTCGTATGACCAATAGTAAATCATTGAAGTGATAAGGTTGCCATTGTCGTCATAATAGTGTTCTGTTAACATGCTGTTTTCGAAAGTGCCTGTGAAAGCATCTTGTTTAGCTACTTCTGCTTCGAGTTGGCCCTTGTCGTTGTAGTGGTATTCAATGATTTCGAACAAATAATTGTCGAATTCGAGTTCTCTTCTTGTCATTCTGCCTTCGTCATCATATGAGTAATAGTATGTGCCGCCGAGGATGCCGCCGAAGCCATCACCGAAGTCGTTGTAGTTTTTACGAGTTGCTCTTAAACCCATTTCGTTGTATGTGTAGTCGATCCAGCATACTTTACGCCAACCGTAGTCGAAGAGTTGGTGTGTTTGGATTGAGATGATACGACCTTCTTCGTCATAAACGAGAGAGTCAACTAATTCCATTTGTTCTGTCAAGTCGATTTTGTGAATGCTTTGGAGGTCTGTACCTAATACGTCTGAGTAATTGTAATTGTAAGTTTCGAAACCGTCAATTGACATGTAAGTAGAGATACGATATTGGTAATCTCCTTGTGCAAATGCTGGCATTGTCAAAACAACCAACAACATAAGTAAAAATTTTCTCATGATTTTTTTGTTTGTTAATGATTTAATAATGTTTAATTGATTTATTTTTAATAAAGTTGCAAAGGTAATATTTTTAGTGATATAAAAGGAAAAGAAAGAATAAAAAAAGAGGCATGAATTAAATCACGCCTCTTCTTGAAAAATATATTATTTCAATCAGTTTTTAACGACTTTTTGAACTGAAGTTGCACCGTTGCTGTGTAATCTTAAGAAGTAAACACCAGCTTCGTATTCTTTCATGTTGATAGCTAAAGTACCGCGAACTTCTGTAGCGAATAATTCTCTGCCGCAGATGTCTAATACTTGAACGAAATCAACTTCTTCTGATTCTACCATAACGTAGTCTGTTGTTGGGTTAGGATAGATTCTTGTGTTAACGCTGATGTTGTTTACAGATGTTGTGTCATCTTCTGGATCATCTTCACCGATAACATCATACATGAATAAATAGTCGATAACGTAAACGAGACCGCCACTTGTTTGGTCCATAGCGTAGTATTCGTATGATTCCAACATGTTTTTCATTTGTGGAAGTGATGGGAAATCGTCTTCTGGATTTGAGTAGTGGAAAATCTTGTCAGCAGAAACTTTGTCGTTGTATTTGTAGACTTTCTTTTCTTGAACGCTGCCAGCTGCTGTTGCTGTGCTTGATTCGATACAGTTACCTGCTTCGTCATAAACTTGGATGAAGCTTGTTTGTAAACCCCATGTAGCGCCATCCCAGAAATAAACGAGAGATTCTGTTAAATAACCGTTTTCGTCATAATAGTATTCAGTCAAACCGCTGTTTTCATAAACGCCTGTGAATGGGTTAATCATAAGAACTTCAGCTTCGAGTTGGCCAGCTTCATTGTAGCTGTATGTAGCTTTTTCGTACATGATACCTGCGAAGTCGAGGTCTCTTTGGATTAATTTACCTTCTTCATTGTATGTGTAGTAGTAAACACCACCGATTTGTGGGCCCCAACCATCGTGGAAATCGTTGTAGTTTGTACGTGTAGCTCTTAAGCCCATTTCGTTGTATGTATAGTCAACCCAGCAAACTTTGAGCCATTGGCCATCGAGGAGTTGGTATGTTTGTAATGAAGTGATGTTACCGTTTTCATCATAAACGAGTGAGTCGATGCATTCGATTTCTTCGAGCAAGTCAATTTCGTGGATGCCTTTGAGGTCTGTGCCTAATACATCTGAATATTGGTAGTTTTGTGTTTCATAACCATCTTCAGACATGAATGTAGCGATACGGAACTGGTAATTGTCTTGTGCAAACATTGGCATTGCAATGACAACTAACAACATAAGTAAAAATTTTCTCATGATTTTTAAAGTTGTTTAATGATTTAATTAATGTTTGTTAATGATTTAATAATGTTTGTTACAAATTTTTAAGAAGTTGCAAAAGTAATATTTTTTTTCGTTACAGATATATGAAAAATGAAATATTTTTCGACATTAAAAATGCTATGAAAAAGGAGTTGACAATGCTTTTTCGTAAAAAATAACATGTGGTCTTGTAGTCATGTTGACTTGTAGTCTTTTTTTATATCTTTGCGACTTTAAAAAATATATCATTATGAGAAAGATTGCATTGATTACCATGCTGCTGTCAGCTTTAGTGTCTGGCAGTTTGAAAGCACAAAACTTCGTCTCGACAGAGACTCAGAAAAGAAACGTTATCATTGAAGAATATACCGGCAAACATTGCAGCTGGTGCCCTGAAGGTCAGATGACTGCTAATGCCATCGCAAAGGCTAACCCTGGCAAAGTGTTCCTCATGAACATTCATGCCGGCCCTTTCTCTCCTCCTACATTCCCTAACCTTAACACCGACGACGGAACAACAATGGTTGAAGACTACGGCGTTACTGCTTATCCTGCTGGTTTCGTCAACAGAACATCGGCATACGAGATGGCCCGCGAACAATGGTCTCCTTATACTTTACAACAGCTACAACAGACTGCAGAATGTAACATCGATGGTCAGGTAATTATAAATCCAACAACTCGCGAAGCGACTATAACAGTTGAAATATATTACACTGCAGATAGCAAGGAGTCGTTCAACTACCTAACAATCGCTATGATACAAGATAGCATCTGGGGCGACCAAGACGGAGGCTTCGCTAATCCTGAACAATATATCAACGGCGAATATTGTCACCTGCATATCATGCGCGACATCATAACATCGACATGGGGCGATGAAATAAGCCCAACAACAACAGGCACTCTTATAACAAAGACATACAACTACACAATCCCAGAAATCATCGGCGACCCTAATGGAGTAGAGGTGAAACTGGAAAATATTTCCTTCGTGGCCTATGTGTCAGAAGCAGATGATGGAATACAGACTTGTCCTGTACTCAACGTAAATGAACTTATAACAGTTATTGATAAGAACGAAGACGTAAGAGCACTAATTAATAAGGTGTATCCAAAATCAACAATTTCTTGTGCTGATAGTAAGACTTTGGTGACAAATGTAATCAATGCCGGTAATCAGGAGATAACATCGTTGTTGTTAAAAGTGTCAGCGGAAAATAATGAGACTGAATTTTTATGGGAAGGAGTCATTCCTTCATTCCATGAGACTTTGATAGAAAACGATATGGATTTTCCATTGGGAGATAATGATGTGAAAGTGGAGATACTTGAAGTCAATGGTGAGGGTTATAATGTGGCAAAGACATCAAGCTTTAAATCAAACGAATGGCAGGAAGTTGAGTTGCTTGCTCAAGAAGAGACTTTCACAATCGAAATAATGCAAGATAAATACGGCAATCAGATAAGATGGTTTGTCTTGACATCAGATTATGACGTTTTAGCTTCTGGCGGACCTTATCAGATGTTGTCGGAGCCAGGAACAGAATTACGTCAAGAAACTTTGACTGTATCTTCTGGCGACTGCGTGAAGTTTGTCATCACCGATGCTGCTGGCAATGGAATATGCTGTAACAACGGCGACGGATATTATAGAATCTTGAATTCTAATGGCGACGTTATCGTTGATGGCAGCGGCGAGTTCGGCGCTGAGACATCTCATCTTTTATCTGTGAAATACAATGGAACAGGAGTAGAAGAAATCAACGAAACAGCAGCTATGATTTATCCTAACCCAACACAAAATGAACTTCATGTCGAATGTGAAGGAATGAAGATGTTAACACTCATGACACTAGGCGGACAAATCATTGATGAAATATCTGTTGATGACGACAGCTTTACAATTGATATGGAAGGATATGTTTCAGGAGTATATTTCTTGAGAATAACAACAGAAGAGAAAACTTTCGTAAACAAAGTTATACGTGCAAATTGATAAACTTAAATAACTACTGACAATAACTATTTCATTATGAAAAAAACTATTTTTACAACTTTATTGATGATGTTATTGTTGAGCAATAATGTCATGGCTCAGAATTTCGTTTCGTTTGCGCCACAGAGCAGGGGCGTTCTCATCGAAGAGTTTACTGGAAGATATTGCCAATACTGTCCGGAAGGTCATATTGTAGCTAACAATATTGTTCATAACAATCCGGGCAAGGCGTGGGCAGTTAACGTACACGCTGGCAGTTATGCTCCAACAAACTATCCTAATTTCAATACGAATGTAGGTGAACAGATAATGTCCGCTTTCAATGCATCGAGTTTCCCTACAGGCGTCGTGAATCGTAACACCGCTGATGCTGTGGGAAGAGGCTCTTGGTCATCATTAGCTACTCAGGAACTTTCACAGACTGCTACCTGTAATATTGGCGGTCAGGTCGTAGTGGATCCAACAACGCGTACAGCTAATATCACCGTTGAGATTTATTATACATCAAGCAGCAGCTCTTCAACAAACTATCTTAATATCATTATGTTGCAAGACAGCATCTGGGGCTCTCAGTCAGGTGGCTCGTCAAATCCTGAACAATATGATAATGGATATTACTGCCACATGCACGTCCTGCGCGATGCCATCACTTCGACTTGGGGCGATGCTATCTCTCCAACCCATGTAGGTGCTTTGATTACAAAACAATATACTTACCAGATTCCTCAGGTGATAGGCTCGCCTAATGGAGCTGATGTCGATTTGGATAATATTTATTTCCTGGCTTTTGTCACAGAGAAATATCAGGGTACTCCAACACGACCAATATTGAATGTTAATGAGTTGTATAAGCTAGAAGGCACTTCGCAAGACATATATGCTGACATACTTTCTGTAACACAGTCGACAAATTTCGCATGCTCTAATGAGAAGATTATCTCTGTTACGGTAAATAACGGAGGCCTGGATGACATTACATCGATACAGTTCGAGACAAGAGTTAACAATGGCGCTGCTGTAACTCACACTTGGCAGGGCAATATTCCTTCTTACGAATCAAAAAGTATAGACTTGGAAATTGAACTTGCTGCCGGAAATAATAACGTCAAGGTTGATATTGTGAAAGTTAATGGTGAAGACTTCGACGCTTCATCTTCGGCGAATATTGTGAATAATGGTTGGGAAGTGATGACGATAAACTCGGAAGAGGAAGAAGTCACTATTGAGATTATGCAAGATAAATACGGAATGCAGATAACATGGGAACTTCTTGCATCAGACAATTCTGTCATAGCTTCTGGCGGTCCATATACAAACATATCAGGAGCTTCGGCTACACAGCTTCATGAAGTCAAGGCAATACTTACTGCAGGTGAATGTGTTAAATTCGTCATTGAAGACTCTATGGGCAATGGTATCTGCTGTAACTACGGCGACGGTTATTACAGAATCATCAATGCTAATGGTGATGTCATCTTAGACGGTGACGGCTCGTTCGGCAGCAAGGCTGAGCATGTGTTGTCTGTCGTTTATGAAGATATTCCGTCAGAAAATATAGAGGTGCAGATTTGTGAAGGCGAGAGCTATACTGAATATGGATTCGAATTTGTAAATCCTGAAGCAGGAACATACAACCAACAAAACCTTTATAACGGCACATTGTATATATTAGAACTTGTCGTCGTTGCAAATCCTGAAGTTACAATAAATGGAAAAGATAAGGTTGAACTTGGTGAGAGCGTCACCTTGACAGCAAGCGGAGCCGATACATACGTTTGGTCAACAGGAGAAACAACGTCTTCAATAATTGTGACACCTGAAGAGACAACGAAATATTCAGTCGTTGGAACTAAAGACGGATGTGAAGGAAACGCTGAGTTTACAGTGGAGGTCGCATTAAGCGTCGAGGAAAATGAAAGTGTAGATGCAAATGTTTATCCTAATCCAACACAGGGCGAACTTACGATTGAATGTGATGCGATGAAAGAATTGACAGTCGTAATGCCTAACGGACAAGTCGTAGAAAAAATAAACGTTAATGACGATAGGTGTTCGCTGGATATGAGTGAATATAATTCGGGCGTTTATTATATAAAAATTACGACGAAAGATAATAATGTGAGGATATATAAAACAGTAAAGATGTAATTTTTGCTGGATATTTATAAACCTAAATAAAATAAGGGAATGCCATCAATTTGGTGTTCCTTTTTTTTATTTCGAGAATTTTATCAACATCTGTTTTTAATGATGATATTTTTTTGTATTTTAGCGGGCGTTTTGTTTTTAAATTTTTAATAAAAAATAATAATAGTAAATCTAACAAGATTGAATAAATATGAAAACTATTTAATAGTTCTATAAATAATCTTATTACAAACTAAATTCTATCATTATGAAAAAGTTTCTAACTTTTTTGATGCTGATGGTGCTATTAGTGCCAAACGCATTACGAGCCGATGAGCTCATCATAGGAGATGGTACGAAATCTACCAACAACGCTCCTTTTGCAAATTACTACAGTAATTCATGGGTAGAGGCCATTTATCCAGCAAGTGAGATTGGAGAATCAGGTCTTATTACCTCTATTTCTTACTACAACGTCAGCCAAGGCTACACTCTGTACACAACAGACTTGAGAATTTATATGGCTGAAACAAGTAAGAATACTCATGCCAGCAC
Organism: Bacteroidales bacterium; assembly: GCA_045634185.1. Classification (GTDB taxonomy): domain Bacteria; phylum Bacteroidota; class Bacteroidia; order Bacteroidales; family F082; genus Limimorpha. The sequence goes on from JAZQZR010000028.1 coordinate 199,178, forward strand.
ATCCGACTGGACACCTTTGGCTGATTTGGAATTAGTCTATGAGCACAGCGGTGTTACACTCGGCGGTGATGCTGGATGGCAAAAATTTGAATTGGATGTGCCTTACATGTATGAAGGTAAAGACAATCTCGTAGTTGTTATTGCTAAGAAGGCTAATGGTTATAGCTCAATGCAATGGCAATACACTCCAACACCAAACACATGTTTAGTCCGTCGTAGTGACATGAGTCCTGATAATTTTGCAAATCACCCAGGAACTCAGACAAACTATACATGGGTTACAGATTTCAGATCAAATGCTAAATTTGATTTCACTCCAAAACCAGTTAATTGCTACAAAGTTTTGGCAATCAATGTTGAAAATGCAACAAAGAATACAGCTACTATCAGCTGGACACCAAGCGAAGGTCAAACATCATGGGATGTTTATGCAACAACAGGTGCAGCTCCAGATGAATCAACAACACCAACAGCAACTGGTCTTACAGAAACAACATACACATTCACCAATTTAGCTCCTGGCGTAAATAACAAATTGTATGTTAGAGGTTGCAATGAAAATGGAGTAAGTAAATGGAAAAGTGTTACAGCTTTGACAGACCCTGACTTTACAGGTAGCGGTACTGAAGAAGACCCATATCACATCTATTCAAAGAATGACCTTAAGATGCTTGCTGACGGTATGGTAGCAGGTTTCAACACAAAAGGCAAACACTTCAGACAAATGGCTGATATTGAAACAATCACTTTCACTATCGGTACAGGCGCTAAATATTACTTTAGAGGTACTTACGATGGTAACGGCTATTCAGTTGACGTTAACTATTATAACAACTACAACCAAGGTTTCTTTGAATCAGTTGGTAATGGTGCTGTTATCAAGAACCTTACAATAACAGGTAAAGTTGAAACAAGATACTGGCAAGCTGGTGGTATCGTTGCTTACGTTGACTTGTCAGCAGTTGCTCCTATCGAAGGCAGCCAACACGTTGTTATTGAAAACTGTGTCAACAAAGCTACTATCAAGGCTGGTGACAACAATGTCGGTGGTATGATTTCTGACTTCAATAGTAATGGTACAGACTACTTATACATCATCAATTGTACAAACTATGGTACAATCAGTGCAGTATCTTCATCAAGTTATGCAGGCGGTATCGCAGGTAGATTGCAAAAAGATGCTATTGTTAAAGGTTGTGTCAACTATGGTGAAATCAACGGTATATCATACTCAGGCGGTGTCGTAGCTTACCCAAGAACAAACGTTAATATCGTTGACTGTTACAATGTTGGTAATGTTAATGGTTCTGGCGAACGCCTCGGCGGTATCTCAGGTTATAGCAGCGGCGGTAACATCTACAACTGCTACAACCTTGGTACAGTTACTGGTAACAATTACATGGGTGGTATCATCGGTAGACTTAAAGAAGGTACTGTTGTAAATTCTTACAATGCAGGTGCTGTTATCAGTTCAAGCAGCGATACAGAAACAACAGGTGCTGCTATTGGTTTCAATGAAGGCAATGCTCCAGTTTCAAACGTTTATTATTTAGAAGGCGTTTATGGCAATGCATACGGTTCAACATGTAATGCAGAATTAATCAGCGATGTTGTATCATTCACACAAGATGCTGAAAACTTGTATGAATATGAATTGGCAACAGCTGTCAATGGAACAACAGACTTGGTTGAAGCATTGAATTCTACAGAAACATACGGTGAAAACCAATGGTTTGAAGATATTTATGGCAACAACAAATACTATCCTACATTCGTTGTTGGCAACCCTCCAGGATTGGAATTCCAACCAGCAGTCTTAGCTATGGGTCCACGTCCAATCGGACAAGCAATGCATCCAGAAGTCTTGAAGTTGACTAACACAGGTTCAATGCCAATCGAAGTCACACTCATCGACTTAGACAACTATAGCTTCTTCAATATCGTTGAACTTCCAGAATTGCCTCTCACACTTGAAGGCGGCAAGAGCATCGAACTTGAAATCGTAACAAATCCAGAAGCTGCTATTTCAGAAGGTGAAGTATCAACAACTATCGCAGCATTGTGGAACAAACAAGAACGTTCAGCAACTCTCGGCCAAATTACAGCTACAGCATACGTTCCAACAACTCCAGACGTTGTTTCAACAGCAGAAGTAGTTTCAGGATTCCCATTCACAGCAACACAATCAAAAGAAGGTATCTACCATAACTACGAATTGCCAGGTAACAATCCAAATGCTAATGACGCTGTTTATGAATTGAATATCACAGAAGACGTATTGTTCAATGCAGAAGTAGTAGGTCAAAACACTAAGGTCGCTGTTTATACAGAAGACATGTATGGCGAAGCATATCCTTCAGTTGATAACAACTACACAGGACCACGCGTTGATAATGTGTCAGAAATGAAATTCTTCTACTTCGACCAATCACAAATGCTTACACACCCACGTGCAGCTTACAATGGTTGTGATGCATCATGTGTACCAGATGAATTGGAATATTTAGGTGCAAACATAGAATATCCAACATATTGGTTAGCTGACGATTTCAGCAGCGAAGAACCTATTACAATCAATGAAATGGAATTCTACGCATTCCAATATAGCTTTTCATTAGAATCAAGATTCACAGGCTTATACATCCAAATCTATGATGGTAATCCAAAAGAAGGTGGTAAAGTAATTTGGGGTACAACAACAGACAACCTCATGTCTTACACAGAATGGACAGGTTTGTACAGAGTCTATTCATTCCAATTTGAAGCATCAGGACGTCCAATCATGAGAGTCGTTGCTTCTGACCTCGACATCAAATTGCCAGCAGGTGAATACTGGGTAGCAGCTTCAATGACAGCTCCAGCAACTACAGGAGGATTGCCACAAGGTCTGTGGGGTATCCCTGTAACAAAATGGGGTGAAACTTCAACAGGTAACGCTATTCAAAAAATTGAAACAGGAGAATGGATCAATTATGAAGATTCAGGCTATAGCTTAGGTTTAGCAATGCTCCTCAGAGAAGGTACTTCAGTCAAATCAAGAACAAGAGCTTCTCAAAATCCAGAAATGGGTGTTGCTTCAAAAGAATTATACGCAGGCTTAACAACTGAAGAAAAAGAAGTTAGATCAAACAGCCGTTCAGTAAGAAGTTCAGGTGGCGACAACGCTATCACTGATATGGTTATGACTCCTGGTAAATATTACCTCGTAGCATCTTCAACAAGTGATGAATTCACTGTTAATGCTTCAACAGCAGCTATCCCAGCTCCAGAAAAAGCAGCTTTGGTATATCCATCATATCAACAAAAGAATGTTGTAGCTCCAGCAGTATTACGTTGGAAATTAGGTAATTATGCAACAGAATATCAATTGATAGTAGGTACTGACTTCCCTCCAACTGAAGTAGTGGTTGACTGGACATCAGACTTGGCAGAAGGTTATCAAATGATTGACATGTATAACAATACAAACTATTTCTGGCAAGTTAATTTACGTAACACAACAGGTACAACTACAGGTGATGTTTGGGCATTCACAACAACAATCAATGCTCCTCAAAAATTACAAATCGCTGACAACAAACTTTATCCAGGTGAAAAAGCTGTATTGTCATGGGAAGGCATCACAGACCGTTCACACCGCGGATATAATGTTTATAAAGACGATGTTAAAGTTAACAAAGGTCCTGTCACAGAAACAACATATTCAGTAGGCGATCTCGCATACAACCAAGAAGGCTACAACTTCAAAGTTTCTGCTATCTATGACGAAGGCGAATCAACATTCACAAATGTTGTTAAAGCTTATATGACAGGTAACGGCTCAGTCAGTGGTTATACATACGAACAAGATGGCGTAACACCAGTTCCTGGTACAAAAGTCAAATTCGAAGGTAAAGACGAATATAATAACAATGTAGCTGCATCATTCACTTCAGATGCTAACGGCTACTATGAAGGTGAATTGCTCGCTGGTACATATTCAGCTTATACAGAAAAAGCAGAATATCAAGAAGCACAAGCAAGCGAAATAGTTGTAGTTTATGACCAAGTAACAGAAGGCGTTAACTTCAATTTGTATGAAATCTGCTATCCTGTATTCCAAGTTGCAGCTGACGAAGTTGACAACTCTAACGTCAACGTAGCATGGAGCTGGAATGAAATCGAAGAAGAAGTTCCAGCATTCGAAGGATGGATTTACTACGATACAGGTGAATACGCTTCATCAATCGGTACAGGTTCTCCATCACCATGTTACTGGGCTGTTACATTCCCAGATACAGAACTCTATGAACGTTCAACACTCTCTAAAGTTGCTGTATTCGACGCTGGCGCAAGCTACGCTGGTACATACACAGCTAACATCTATTTAGGTGGAACAACAGCTCCTGAAACATTAGTTTCAACACAAAGCGTTGAATTGACAGGTACAGGCGAAATGGTTGAATTCGAACTTTCAACACCTGTAACACTCGATGGTACTCAACCATTGTGGATCACATTCTACACAGCTGATGTAACTTATCCAGCAGCAGGTTGCACATTCGTAGATGACTTAAATAGTGACTGGATCTCATTAGACGGTATTACATGGGAACACGTAACAACAACATACAACTTGAACTACACATGGATGATCAGAGGTTTATTGACAAATGCTAAGGGTGAAAGAATGGTTCTCAGCCATGAAAATCACAAACCTCAATTCAACGGTGGTGCTTCAACAGGTTCATTCGTAGCTGACGCTACAGCTCAAGCTAAGTCAGTTGGTCTCCCAACATACGAAGCAAGAACTGAAATGACACGCGAATTGAAATCTTATAAGGTATATCGTTACAACTACTTCTCAGGTGAATATACAGAAGAAACTGTAGAACTCATCGCTTCAGATATCGTTGACACAGCTTACGTTGACGCTAACTGGGGCTCAATGGAAGACGGCGTATATAAATGGGGCGTTGCAGCTGTTTACGAAGGTAACAGAAGATCAATGGCTAACGATGCAAAACCTTTCGTTCCAGAAGCAGGTTTCGTTGCTAATGCAACAGACGCTATCCAATACAATGGCGAAATCGTATCAGGTAACTTCGACGCAACAATGGTTCGCGGTGACTTGGCTTACGCTAACGTAGCTTACCCATTGAATGTTCCAGCAGGTTATGTAGGCTTCGACCTCGACAACCCACTCGGCGCTACAGTTATCACAACTTCAACAGTTAACAGAGGTGGTGAATATTACGATGGCGTATTCTATGGATATAGCTCAGACAATTACTTCCATAAAGTTGACCCTGTAACAGGCGCTGTTATTGAATCAAATGCAGTAGCAGCAATTATGACAGAAATGGCATACGACTATTCAAGAAATACTATGTACGGTACAGCAAGTGGCGTTCTCTACACAATCAATCTTGAAGATGGTTCAGCTACACAAGTTGGTAACCTCGGTCAAACATTTATGGCATTCGGTATCAACTTACAAGGTGAAGCTTACGGTGTCGCTATCTCAACAGGTGACTTCTACTCAATCGATGTAGAAACAGCAACAGCAACATTAGTAGGTTCAACAGGTAAAGGATGTAACTACGTACAATGCGGTGGATTCAACCACTATGATGGTACATTCTACTGGTTCCAATGCTACAGCACTTCAGACATGAACCTCTACACAATCGACGTAACAACAGGTGCAACATCATTAGTAGCAGCTAACGTCGGTGAAGTAACATCATGGTTCGTTCCTTACGAAGTAAGCGGCGGCAACCAATATGTTGGTGAAGTATATCCATTCCAAGCAGCTAACGAATCACCAATCATCTGGTCAAATATGATTGACAAGAATATGACAACTCAAGTTGACATTGCTATTACAACAAACAGCACTGACACTCCAGAAGGAACAGTTGTTAAATTCGTTAATATGACAGAACCTGAAATGGGTTATGACTATGAAGTAGTATTAGATGAAACAGGTTTATATACAATCGATGGATTCCGTAAAGGTTCATATCAATTGACAATCATGAAACCTGGTTATCTCTCATGCGCTTCAGGTGAAATCATCGATATCTGGTCAGCTACAACAATTGAATGCCAACTCGAAGAAATTATCGCATCTGTCAGCGGTCTCTACGTATCACCAACAGGTTGGGCAATGTGGAAGAACAACCTCGGCTATCTCGGTGATGAGTTTGCATATGGTTTCGAAGAAGATTTCGAAGGTTGGACAACAATCGACGCTGACGGCGACGGTCACAACTGGTATCACAGCAGCGTTTCATATGAACACGCAGCTAACCCAAGACCATCACACTCAGGTACAGGTCACATCACTTCAGAATCATACTGCTTCGTTGAAGAAGTCTTGAATCCAGATAACTATGTTGTAGCTCCTGAAAAGATTGCTATCGGCTCTAACTCAGTATTCTCATTCTGGGCATCAGCACAAGACGCTGCATGGGCATTAGAACATTTCGGTGTTGCTGTATCAACAGGTGATGGCACAACAGCTGAAGAATTCACAACAATCGCTGAATGGGATATGACAGCTAAGGGTAACCAAAAAGATGCTCCAAGAGGCAGCAGAGAAGATGGTTACGGAACATGGTACTTCTACACAGTTGACCTCAGCGAATATGCTGGCCAAAGCGTATATATCGCTATCCGTCACTTCAACAGTTCAAACCAATTCTTCTTGTGCGTTGACGACGTTGCTTTGACAAACGGCGATCCAGAAAGAGGAACAACAGCAGTTGAAAACTTCACAGTCTTGTTGAATGGTTATGAAGAAGCTCAAGTATCAACTCCTTACTATCAACATGAAAACCTCATCATCGGTGAACTCTACACAACAACAGTTATCGCTAACTATGCAGGCGGTTCAAGCGAACCAATGTCATACACATGGACAGCTGTTAAATGTGACAACTTCGAAGGTCCAAAAGAATTCACAGCAGAATATGAAAACGGTAATGCAGTCCTTAACTGGGAACTCCCAGGCGCAGCTCCAGAAGTAGATGGTGAAACATTTACATTCGGATTCGAATCTGACTTAGAAGGCTGGACAACAATCGATGGCAATGGCGACAGCCACATCTGGTATCACAGCTCAGAAAGTGAAGCATACCACAGCGTATTGCCAAGTGAACCACACACAGGTGTAGGTTATGTTGGCTCAGAATCATTCTGCAACGCATTAGGCGCTCTCTATCCAGACGATTATATCGTAGCTCCTCAAAAATATGCAGTTGGCAACGGCGCTAAGATCTCATTCTACGCATGTTCAAAAGACAATGAATGGGCATCAGAACACTTCGGCGTAGCTGTTTCAACAGCTGGCAACACTTCAGCATCTGACTTCACAACAATAGCTGAATGGACAATGACAGGCAAGTCAAGCAAATCTGTAGTACGCGGCAGAGGCGAACAAGGCAACTGGTATCAATACACAGCTGACTTAAGTGATTACGCTGGCCAAGAAATCTATGTAGCTCTCCGTCACTTCAACTGCACAGACATGTTCGTCTTGATGGTTGACGATGTTGAAATCACAACAGCAGGAGCTAAAGAAGCTAAAGAAGAAGGTACATGGATGTACTACGACGATGGTAACTACTACGATGGCGTTGGTGGTCCAGCATCATTCCAATGGGGTATCAAGTTACGCGCAGCTGACGTTGCTCAATACGCTCCAGCAGGATTGTCAAAGGTTGCTATCTACGACCGTCTCGCAACAACAGGTAACTTCAAGATTTACTTAGGCGGCGACAACGCTCCTGGTACATTAGCACATACTCAATCATACACATTGACATCAAGCAGCGACTTCGTTGAAATCGAATTGACAGAAGCTGTAGCAGTTGATGGTACACAAAATGTTTGGGTTGTATTCGAAACAAATGACGGTGTTAACTTCCCAGCATCATGTACACAAGATACAGGCGATGCTGACGGCCGCTGGATCTCAATAGACGGCACAACATGGGAAGACGTTACATCATACGGCTTGAACGACACATGGATGATTCGCGCATTCTTAGGCGAAACTGAAAATCCTGGCAATGAACTCGCATGCCTCGGCGCTATGTTATACCGCGACGGCGAACTCATCACTCCAGAACCAATCACAGCAACTTCATTCACAGAACCTCTTGTTGAATTCGGTGAATATGAATATAGCTTGAGAGTAGTTTATGATGGACCAAAAGACACTACATACTATGCAATGTCATGCCCAGAAACAGTAACACTCGTAAGACCATGTGATGCTCCAGAAAACCTCTATGGTGAACAAGCAACAGAAAACGGTCAAACAGGTGTAAGCCTCGTATGGCCTTACTCAGCTCCAATGTCAGAATGGTTATACTACGATGATGGCGCTAACATTGACGGTATCGGCGGTCCTGCTTCATTCTACTGGGGTGTAATGTTCCCAGCATCAGCACTCGGCGGATACGACGGAACAATGATTACAAAAGTATCTATGTTCGACTACGCAGCTTCATCTGGTGTAATCAACGTATATTACGGCGGTTCTTCATCACCTGAAACATTAGTACATACTCAAAACTATACATCTAATGGTACTGGTAACTTCGTAGAATTCGAATTGACATCAGCTCTCCCAGTCGATATCACACAAAATATCTGGGTTGTATTCAGCACAACAACAGGTACTAACTATCCAGCAGCAGCAAGTACTGATTGCGGCGATCCTAACTCACGCTGGATCTCAATGGACGGCGTTGTTTGGGAAGATGTTGCTAGCTACGGCTTGAACTACTCATGGATGGTACGCGCTTATGTATCTAACGAAGTTAAAGGTGAAGTTTCACAACTCGCTCCTATAACAGACTTTGAATACACAACAGGCGAAGGTGAAATCGTAGCTAACGGCAATGCAAGAGGCGCTAACTTAGATCACTATAACATCTATCGTGGTACTAATGCAAACAACTTCGAATTAATCGGCGAAAGCAACGAAGGTAAATACTTCGACGCTGTTGAAACAGGTACTTACTACTATCAAGTAACAGCTGTTTACTCAGTTGACGGCGATGAATGTGAGTCAGAACCTGCAACAGCTTACGGCAACGCAGATCAAAATTATGTTGTTGTTGAAGTAGTTTCAATAGATGAAAATGGCGTCAGCGGCATGATGATCTATCCTAACCCAACAAAGGATAACTTGACTATCACAGCTGAAGCTATGACTCGTATCACTATCACCAACGCTTTGGGTCAAACAATCTATGACCAAGAAATCGATACAGATAACAAGGTCATCGATATGGCTCAATATGAAGCTGGTGTTTACATGGTACACATCACAACAGAAAATGGCGTAGCAGTAGAACGCGTTACTGTTGTTAAATAATAATTAACCTAAAGTAGAGGCGTCACTTTAGTGACGTCTCTGCTTTTTTTAATAAAATCTGACATGAAAAAAGTTTTATTATCATTAATTGTTGTAGTTTTTTCTTTAGAACTCCTCAACGCTCAACAATATGTCGCAACTACACCTACTAAGAAAAACGTAATACTTGAAGAATATACAGGCGCATATTGTTCTTATTGTCCTGATGGACATAAAATCGCTAATGAGATGGCTGCAAATTATCCTGGCAGAATATTCCCTATTAATATCCATGCCGGTGGTTATGCTCCTACATCTTATCCTAACATGACAACAAATGCAGGTAATGAATTCAACAACAGCTTCGGCGTTTATAGCTATCCTTCAGGTGTGGTAAACCGCGCAACAGGTGCTATAGGAAGAAATATGTGGGAAGACAAATCTGTAGAACAAATGCATCAAACAGCTATTGCTAACATTGCAGGCGACTATACAATAAACTCTTCAACACGTACCGCTCAAATTACAGTTGAAATCTATTACACTGAAAACAGTGCTAATTCAACAAATTATCTTAACATATTCATGTTGCAAGATAATATCATTGGCTACCAAGCAGGCTCTAATTTGAATCCAACACAAATTGTCGACGGTCAATATTGCCACACTCACGTGTTCCGTTCAACAGTGACTTCAACATGGGGCGATGCTATTACTCCAACAACAGGTTCATTGATTACAAAAACATATACTTATACAATCCCTCAAACTATTGGTGACCCTAATGGTGTAGCGGTCGATCTCGATAATGTCTATTTTATTGCATTCTTGACAGATAGAAACGATAGCTATGGTACTGTCCTCAATGCATGTGAATTAGGTGTCCCTTCTCCTGAAATGTACGTCGTTGACTTATGCCAAGGTGAAAGCTATACAGAAAACGGTTTCAACTATAACCAACCAGCTCCTGGTTATTATGAAGAAGTGATAGAAGGCAGCAACGGTCAAGATGCTTATCTGTATCTCACAGTCTATCCATCTTACACTCGTAACTTGTCGATGGAAATCTGTGAAGGCGAATCATTCCATTATGGTCCATTCCATTTCGATAACCCAGCAGCAGGCGAACATGTTCAAGAAAACGTTCTCCAAACAGTTGACGGATGCGACAGTACTATCGTCATGACTCTTACAGTGTTCCCTTCATATACTGTAGAATTGACAGCTGAAATATGCGAAGGCGAAGATTACAAAGAAAATGGCTTCAACCTTAATAATCTCTCAGCTGGCGTATATAATAAAACCCTTGAATTAGAAACAGAATACGACTGCGATAGTATCGTCAATTTGGTATTGACAGTTACTGAAAAGCCAGAAGTTACTATTTCAGGTAACACAAACATCTATTCAGGTGAAAGCACAACATTGACAGCTAGCGGCGCTGACACATACGTATGGTCAACAGGCGAAACAACAGCTTCTATAACTGTGTATCCTTCTACAACAACAACATATTCTGTTGTAGGAACAAAAGAAGGTTGTGATGTTGAAGCTGAAGTTACAGTTAATGTAACAGTTGGCGTCGGTGAAAATGAAATGGCTAATACAAAGGTTTATCCTAACCCAACAAACGGCGAGTTGAAGATAGAATGTCTCGGAATGAAAGAGATTTCTGTATTCATGCCAAACGGTCAATGTGTTGAAAATATCAATGTCGATACTGACGAATATACTTTAAACATGAGCGAATATAAGTCTGGCGTTTATTACGTAAGAATAACAACAAAAGACAATGCTGTTAAAGTATGTAAATCAGTGAAAATGTAATTGATTCTAACATAATTATACAATGAGGACGCGAAATGAAATCGCGTCCTTTTTTTATCATAAAAAATGCCGAAATTGAACCTTATGTTCTGAATTTTTTTCTTAATTTTGCGACTTTGATTTTTAATGAGATTGTTTCTTGTATATTATTGATTAGTAATAGAATAATTATAAACTTATTATCAATTAAATTAAATTCATTATGAGAAAGTTCTTAACTTGTCTTATGGTTTTGGTGTTATTAGCACCTAACGCATTAAGAGCAGATGAGAAAAAAAATGCTGCTAATAACAGCAAGGATTCTTATTTGCCAGTATACCAAGTGAAAGCAACAGCTATGGACGACAATACTGTCAAGGCTTGCTGGAGCTGGAGTGAAATCATTCCTGACAAACTTTTGGTTAACTTCGAATCAGGTGATTTGTCTGATACAGATTTCGACAACACAGTTTCTAATTACCCATGGGTAATCACAGAAAATGCATGTGATGGCACTTATGCTATCAAATCTTCAAACGAAGGCAAACCAAACAGTACATCAGCAATTGAAATCACTGTTGACGTTCCTTACAATGGCGTAATGGGTTTCAACTGCAGAGTCTCTAGTGAAACAGAATATGACTTAGGCCGTTTCTATATCGACGGCGTTATGATGTTGGAAACATCAGGTTATAAGATGTGGCAATACAGAGAATACGAAATCACTGAAGGTACTCACACCTACAGATGGGAATATAAGAAAGACAACGGAACAGACAAAGAAGAAGATGCATTCTTCCTTGATAACGTAAAACTCTTTGGCGAAGTAGAACCTTTCGCTGGCGGATGGGTTACATATAGCGACACAGCATACGTAGAGTCTGTAAGCCCTGGATATAATGTCCCAATGTGGTGGGGTATAAAATTTCCAAGAACAGAGTCTTACAAAGACATGGTTCTTAGCGCAATCTCTGTATTCGATGCTCAACCTGGCGCAGGCAGCTATACAGCTAACATCTTCGTTGGTGGCGACGACGCTCCTGCTACATTAGTTTCAACACAAGCATTCTCATTGACAGGTAAAGAAGAATTCGTCGATGTAGAACTTGCAACTCCAGTTGTAATTGAAGGTGACCAACCATTATGGATTACATTACATTCAGTAGACATCTTCGCTCCTGCTTCAGGCTGTGAATATGCTGACGACATCAACAGCGACTGGCTCTCCTTGGACGGAACAAACTGGGGCCACTTGAAATCAGATTATGATTTCCATTATTCATGGATGATCAAAGGTTATATAGAAAACCAAGAAGGCAAGAGAATTGAACTCGCAAAAGAAAGAAATAACAGAGCTGAATTTAACTCATATAAAGTTTATCGCTACGAATGCTTCGCAGGTGAAATGTCAGATGAAACAGTTACATTACTCGCTGAAAACGTAACAGATACAATGTACATGGATTACCAATGGTCAAACGTTAACGTGAAAGACGGTACATACCAATGGGGCGTCTCAGCAGTTTATGACGGCAACAACGAATCATCAATCACATGGTCTAATATCGTTGACAAAAACATGATTGCTGAAGTTAATGTCAACGTCACAACAAACAACGATAAAACTGCTGAAGGTACTTTGGTAAGATTCATCAACAAGTCAGAACCAGGAATGGAATACGACTATGAAGTTGTTTTGGATGAAACAGGAACACACACATGGAAAAAATTCCGTAAAGGTATCTATGAAGTGACAATCTCAAACGCTGGCTATTATTCATGCTACGAAAGCGATGTCATGGAAATCTGGGACGAAACAACATTGAACTGCGAACTCGAAGAAATAGTAGCTGCTGTTAACCTTTATGTCTCTCCAACAGGATGGGCAATGTGGAATGAAGATAATGACAACGATAATGCATTGAACTATGACGTTTATTTGAATAATACTTTCGTTGAAAAAGTTACAACAACATATTTCCAACATACTGATGTAGTCGTAGGTCAGTCATACACAACAAAGGTTATCGCTAACTACGCAACAGGCGTCAGCGACCCAATGACATACACATGGACATTTAAAGATTGTGAAAACTATGAAGGCGTTACAGACTTCACAGTAAAATATGCTAACAATAAAGCTGTTCTCAACTGGAACGTTCCAGGAATCGATGTCTCACAAGAACCTCAAACATTGTCATACAGCTTCGAGACAGACTTAGACCAATGGACAACAATTGATGGTAATAACGACGGTCACGTATGGTATCATAGCTTACAAGCTAATGAGCACGAAGTCGACCCTGTTGAAGGTCACACAGGTACAGGTTATATCTGTTCTGAATCATTCTGTAACGCTTTCTCAGCTCTTACTCCAGACGATTATATAGTATCTCCAGAAAAAATCGTTGCTACACCAACGTCAAAAATCACTTTCTGGGCATCAGCACAAGACGCAGCTTACGCAGCAGAACATTTCGGCGTTGCTGTTTCAACAGATGGCAATACTTCAGCTGACGACTTCACAACATTGTCAGAATGGACATTGACAGCTAAGAGCGCTCCTAAAGCACAACGCGGCACAAGAGACCAAGGCAACTGGTATCAATATGAAGCTGACTTAAGCTCATACGAAGGTCAAGAAATTTGGGTTGCTATCCGTCACTTCAACACAACTGACATGTTCATCTTGTTAGTTGACGACGTAGAACTCGTTGACGTCGCTTTAATGCCAGAATTAAAAGATGAGTCATTGGCTCTCGGCGCTTTTGTATATCGCGATGGCGAACTCCTCAACACAGAACCTATCAGAACAGGCCGTTTCTCAGAACCAATGCCTGTTGAAACAGAACGCGAATATTGCATCAGAGTCGTCTACGGCGGCGAAAAAGATGATACTTATTACGCAATGTCATGCCCTGACTGCGAAACACTCTTCGCAGAAATGTTATGCGACGCTCCAGAAGATCTCTATGGCGTTCAATCAGCTAACGAACAAGGCTTGATGGGCGTACGCCTCGTATGGCCTTACGCTGCTCCTACAACAAACTGGTTGTACTATGACAACGGCCTTAAACTCGACGGCATCGGCGGACCAGAAACATTCCTCTGGGGTGTCATGTTCCCAGCAGAATCCCTCATCGGTTACGAAGGCACTTCATTGACAAAAGTCACTATGTATGCTAACGCAATGTCATCTGGTTTCATCTACATCTACAGCGGTGGCATCACAACTCCTTCTGCAATGCTTCACGCTCAACAATATGCAACAGACGGTACAGCAGAAGACTTCGAAGAATTTGAATTGACAGTGCCAGTAGAACTCGATATTACAAAGAGCCTCTGGATTGTATTCAGCACTAATACAGGTACTATTTACCCTGCAGGCGCAGCAAAAGACTGCGGCGACCCTAACTCACGCTGGATTTCAATGGACGGTTACACATGGGAAGATATGAGCATCTATGGCTTGAACTACTCATGGATGATTCGTGGCTATGTCTCTGACAATGATAAATTAGGTGGCGAAACACGTGCTTTGCAACACTATAATATCTATCGCGGTTCTTCAGAAAATGACTTCGAATTAATCGACGACACAACAGAAAAAACTTACTTCGACCTTGTTAACGAAGGTACTTACTACTATCAAGTAACAGCTGTCTATGAACAAGAAGGCATAGAATGTGAATCAGACCCAGCTAACGCTTATGAAAACGAAGATCAAGATTATATCATCGTTGTTGTTAAGAAAGGCGAATCATTAGGCGAAAATACTGTCGTCACTATGGTTTATCCTAACCCAGCAAAAGATGTCTTGAACATCAACGCTGAAGCAATGACACGCGTAAGCATCATGAATACATTAGGTCAGACAATCTACGACCAAGCAGTCGATACTGACGATGTGGTCCTCGATATGACACAATTTGAATCTGGCGTTTATATGTTACGCATCACAACAGAAAACGGCGTGGCAACACAACGCATCATGGTTAATAATTGATTTTTATAAAAACTCAAAACTTAAAAACTCAGAATCTCAGAAATGAGGTTCTGAGTTTTTTTTGAACTCTAAACTCTAAACTCTGAACTCTAAACTCTGAATTCAGGTTTACTCAATCACTCTACTTGTAGTCTTGTAGTCTTGTAGTCATGTAGTCTCAAACAAGATTCACTTCCGGCCTTATCTCGATGCCGAATCTCTCATTGACGCTTTCTTGTATTTTTTTCATGAGATTGAGAATCTCTTCAGGTTTGCCGCCTCCGTAATGTACAAGGACGAGCGCCTGCTTGTCCCAGACGCCGACGTGATTTTCTCTGTAGCCTTTCCATCCCGACTTATCGATGAGCCATCCTGCTGGAATCTTGACGCCATTGTCGTTAGGATATGACGGCACTTCAGGATATGTATCCTTGACACTTTGATATTTTTCAATGCTGACGATAGGATTCTGGAAGAAACTGCCGACACTTCCGACGACGCCTACTTCAGGCAGCTTCTCTGCACGTATCGTCTTGATAGCATTAGCTACATCGGAAAGGGTAGGGGATTCTATGTTTTTCTTGGAAAGATAATCTTTGATATTGCCATATTCCAACTTAAGTTCAGCGTCTTTCTTTAACTTGAAGTCGATGGCGTAGATGAAATATTTCTTGTTCTCTTCTTTTTTGAAAATGCTGTTACGATAAGCGAAGTCGCATTCTTCGTTTTCAAAGACACGTTCCTCGCCGTTGTCGATGTTTATGGTATAAACCTTGGTGATGCAGTCTTTCACCTCACTGCCGTATGCGCCGATGTTCTGGACAGGAGCAGCGCCTACGCTTCCAGGAATGTCGACGAGATTCTCTAATCCGTAGAGATTGTTGCTGACGGTGAAATCGACGAAATCTTTCCACACCTCACCCGACATACATCTTACTGTTAGGAATTCAGGACATTCATTATCCGTTAACTGTTGACTTTCAACAAACGAAATTCCTTTTAGATTGGAATGTATTACGATTCCGTCAAAATATTCATCAGTGAAAAGGATATTGCTTCCTCCTCCTAAAATAAGTGTTTTATTATTTTTGAAAATATTATTGTCAATAAGTTCCTTGATGTCGTTTAATGAGTTGATTTCATAATAATGTTTTGCTACGACATCAAATCCCATTGTATTCAAACTCTTAAGTGACATCATATCACTGCATCTTAAAGTGGACAAAGTCTGTTGTCTGTTGTCTGCTGTCAGTTGTCCTTCCATAGTAAATAATTTTTTTCAAAATTAAAAGTTTTTTGCGAAAGCGAGACATAAAAGAACTAATTTTATAAACTCAAAAAAGATATTAAATTGAAACGTGTTATTGTATCAGTTATCAACGACTTAGTAACAGATCAAAGAGTTAACAAGTCGTGTCTCACACTTCAGAAGGCAGGATTCGAGGTGTTGTTGGTCGGTCGTAAACAAAGAAAAAGTCCCGAAATGGATGAGCGTCCTTATCGTTCTCATCGTATGAGACTTATATTCGAGAAAGGTCCGCTTTTCTATGCAGAATACAACATCAGACTGTTTTTCTTCTTGATGTTCCATCGTGCCGACTGTTTCTTGTCGAATGACCTCGATACTTTGTTGCCTTCATTTTTAGTATCTAAAATAAGGAGAAAGAAACTCATCTACGACAGTCACGAATATTTTACTGAAGTGCCTGAGCTCGTCAGTCGCCCTAAGGTGCAGAAAGTATGGCGTACGATTGAAGAGTTCGTTCTGCCGAAGATGAAGGAGATGATAACTGTTAATGAATCTATTGCAAATCTGTTCAGAGAGAAGTATGGCATCAAGGTTCATGTGATAAGAAACATCCCGATGCGTAAGATGTTGCCTGAAGCGGCGACGCGTGAGAAGATGAGTCTTCCTGAAGACAAGCATATACTCATACTTCAAGGTTCTGGAATCAACATACATCGTGGCTCGGAAGAACTCGTCGATGCAATGCAATATCTCGACGATTGTATCCTATTGATAATAGGCGGCGGCGACGTGCTTCCTGTTTTGAAGAAAACTGTGGCGGAACGACATCATGAAGACAGGGTTCGTTTCTATCCTAGAATGCCTTATAAAGACATGATGGCGATAACACGTCTCGCTGAGGTCGGTTTTACTTTAGACAAACCTAACAACCTCAACTATCTCTTCAGTCTGCCTAATAAACTGTTCGACTACATACAGGCTAATGTGCCGATTATAGCATCACATCTTCCTGAGATTGAGAGGATAATAAGAGATTATAATATCGGAACATTCGTCGATGACCATAATCCTCAGCATATAGCAGAGAAAATTAAGGAAGTGCTTTCTGATGAAAATACTTTGACAACTTGGAAAAATAATCTTAACTTCGCAGCTCAAGAATTATGTTGGGAAAACGAAGAAAAAACTTTGATTGAAATATATGAGCAATACATCTGATATACATTTGCATATCGTCAGTTTCGATATTCCATATCCTGCCAATTACGGCGGCGTTATTGACGTTTTTTTTAGAATCAAGGCACTATCAGAACGAGGCGTCAAAATACATCTGCATTGTTTCGAATACGGACGCGAACACTCTGAATATCTCGAAAGCTTCTGCTATTCCGTGAATTATTATAAAAGAGAGAAGAAACTGAGCAAGATATTCAGTTCGTTGCCTTATATCGTCTGTTCTCGCGACTCGGAAGAATTGCTCAACAATCTCAAAAAAGACGACTATCCAATTCTGCTTGAAGGATTGCATTGCTGTAAGTTGCTCACTTGCGAAGAGCTGAAAGACAGAAACGTGATAGTGAGAGCGCATAATGTAGAACATGAATATTATGAACATCTGGCAAAAGCAGAAGTCGATTCAAAGAAGAAACTATATCTGAAACAAGAAGTCGATAAGCTCAGAAACTTCGAATGTATCTTGAGCAAGGCGAAGGCTATATTGGCGATTTCTCAGAAAGACTATGAATATTTCTCTGAGAAATATAAGAATGTCCATAAAGTCACAGCATACAACGCATACACAGAAGTGGATATTCTGGAAGGAAGCAGCGACTATGTCTTGTATCATGGCAATCTGTCAGTGGCAGAAAATTATCGTGCAGCGGAGATACTTATTGAGACATTTGAAAAGTTCGACGTGAAGCTGAAGATAGCCGGCATGAATCCGCCGCCTCATATCGTGAAACTTATTGAAGATATCCCTAACATAGAACTTATCGACAGCCCTAACGACCAGGTCTTGTTCGACTTGATTCGTCACGCTCATATCAATATTCTTGTTACAGAACAGGCAACTGGACTTAAGTTGAAATTGTTGAACACATTATTCAACGGACGATTCTGTCTTGTAAACGACAAGATGGTAGAAGGTCTGGATGTCAACGGCTTGTGTTACATCGTCAACGATTCCAACGCGATACGATTCGCTGTAAGTGAGTTGATGCCACGTGCTTTCGACAAGCATCAGATTGAACGCCGTAGAAAGAATATGAAACATTTCTACAATATCGAAGAGGCTACAGATTTGGTGATGAAGTTGATAACAGAAAATTTGTAGTGAGCTGCTAGCATCGGGCTATGAACATTATGAATTCTGAATCAAAAAAGATATCAATAAAAGCTGCAGCAGAGCAACTGAATGTGTCGGTTGTCAGTATTCATAATTGGATAAAAGACGGTTCTTTACAAACTACCCATAATGTCCTTACTCAAAAAAACATCGATGATTTCAGAAATAACTTCCTGAATACTCATAAGCTGTCGTCTCGTGCCAATAAACAATACAAAGACCTGCACAACCATAAGTCATTGACAGAAGAGATAAAGAAAGACCTGAAGTCTTCTGTTTCTGGCGACGATATCTCTTCAAAATACGAGTCTTCATTATCCGATTCATATAAAAACAAGGAAGGAATTTATTACACGCCTCAATATATTGTTGAGGATATGTTGAAAGATATTGTTGATGTTGAAAACAAAACATTCTTGGATCCTTGTTGCGGTTCTGGTAATTTTATAATCGAAGCAATAAAGAAAGGCATCTCGCCAGAAAAAGTATATGGATTTGATACAGACGAAAATGCTGTCGCAATCACGAAGAAAAGGATAAAAGAGATAAGCGGTTACGAGAGCAATAATATCATCTGTGCAGACTTCTTAAGCCAGCAGCCAAAAGCCGGCAGCCAACAGTTTGATTATATCTTTACCAATCCTCCTTGGGGAAAGAAAATCAACAAAGCTGACAAAATCAGATATTCCTCTTTATATAATTCAGGAAATAGCAACGACACTTCTGCATTGTTTTATTTCGCTTGTTTGAAAGTGTTAAAAGAAAATGGTAAGATGGGAATGTTGTTGCCTGATTCATTCTTTAACATCAGCTCTTTTGAAAATGCTCGCAAATCATTGTTGTCATTGCAAATCAATCGTTTCGTTGATTATGGAAAAGCCTTCAAAGGACTGATGGCAAAGGCGATGGCCTTTGTTGCGACTAATGGCGAATGGCAAAAGACTAATGACAAAAGTCAGATAGAATGTGAGTCTTATAATGTTAAGAAACATTTGCGTTCGCAGGGAAGCTTCGCTGATATTCCAAAGCATATCTTCAATTTCCATATAGAAGAAAGTGAAAGTGATATAATACGTCGTGTGTTTTCTATTCCGTATATCACTTTGAAAGACAATGCCAGATGGGGTTTGGGAATCATTACTGGTAATAATGAAAAAATATGTAGGAAACAAAGTGCGGAAGGCTATGTCCCGATTTATAGAGGCAAAGATATATTGAATAATGCTTTGGCTGAACCTTCTTTGTATATAGACGAGAATCTGAAGGGATGTCGTCAGGTCGCTGATATGAGACTGTATAAGGCTCCCGACAAAATAATATACCGTTTTATCTCAAATAGAATTGTTTGTTATCACGATACTGAACAACAATATATCCTGAATAGTGCTAATCTTTTTGTTCTGAATGATGATTTTCCTGTGTCGTATTCACAGCTTGTTGATTTGTTGAATTCAGATTTCATGAATTGGCTATTCAAAAGCATTTTCAATACCCACAAAATATTACGCGGCGATTTGGAAATGCTTCCAATCTTCCATGAATATTTTAAGGAAAACGAAGTGTTCTCCGAAGAAACATTGAATAAGTATCTCTCTATCTTGTAGTCTTGTAGTCTTGTTGACTTGTAGTCTTATCAACCACAGTTCCTTCATCGCACTTGATGATTCTTGAAGGATATTTCAAGATGAGGTTGTAGTTATGTGTCGCCATGAATATGGTCTTGCCTTTAGCACATATCTCTTTAAGAAGATTCATGATGTCGTTAGTTGTCTCTGGGTCGAGGTTTCCGGTAGGTTCGTCGGCAAGGATGAGCGCAGGGTCGTTGAGGAGCGCTCTTGCTATCGCTATGCTCTGTTGTTCGCCACCCGACAGCTGATGAGGCATTGCCTTGCGTTTCTGTGGAAGCCCTACCTGTGTCAATACCTCGTCGATTCTCTTCGACATGGCAGACTTGTCTTTCCATCCTGTAGCGTCTAACACGAAATAAAGATTGTCTTCTACGTTTCTGTCATAAAGAAGTTGGAAGTCCTGAAACACTATGCCTATCTTTCTTCTGAGCATAGGAATGTCGCGTTTCTTTATTGTGCGTAGATTGTAGTCGGCTATGCTTAGCTCGCCTTTCTTGGCAGGAAGGTCTGCATATAAAGTCTTGAGTAATGATGACTTGCCGCTTCCTGTCTTTCCGATAAGATAAACGAATTCACCTTCAGCAATATCGAAGTTGACATCTTTCAACACACATCTCTCACGTTGAAATATAGAAGCATTTTTTAATGATATGACGCTATTTGAATTCATAATTCACATTTCATAATTCATAATGCAAATATAGAAAAAAATGACTAAAGACGAATGACAAATGACTAAAGGAAAAATTCCTAACTCCTAATTTCTAACTCCTAATTATCACCAGCTTCCGCCGGCGCCTCCGCCTCCAAAGCTGCCGCCTCCGAAGCCGCTGAATCCTCCGCCACCAAAACCGCCTGACCCGCCAGAGAAATCGTTCCAATGGTTATGATGATGACGATGACGATTGCTGTTGTTGTTCATGATACTTAACCAGAATAATGTCCTCCAGAATGAGGAGTCGTCCTTTTTAGAAGAGATAGTTTTTCCGACTTTATTAGCCAGACTGATATATAAAATCATCGCTGCCATTCCAATTATGATGAATATCAATGCAGCAACTTCTGAGTCTTCTTCTGTAGATTTGTCTGATGAGAAACCGCCTGATGCTAGTTTTATTATAGAGTCGATGGCATTGCTGACGCCGCTGTAATAGTCGTTGTATTTGAAAGCAGGTATCATCTGGTTCTCGATGATACGTTTGGCCAATGCATCTGGTACATATTGTTCGAGGCCGTATCCTACGCTGATGAATACCTCGCCTTTAGTTTCATTCTTTGGTTTTACTAGTATAACGATGCCGTTATTCTCTTTGGTGCCGACACCCCATTTCTCGCCAAGCTGGTATGCGAAGTCGGCTGCCGTACTGCCTTGTAAGTCGTTGACAAAAACGACTGCTATCTGTGTTGATGTGGTGTCGTGATAGTTTCTGAGTTTATACTCAAGATTGTTTGCCTGACTAATTGTCAGAGTATTTGTGAAATCGTTGACGAGTCGAGGAGGGGACGGACGGCTAGGAATCTGCTGAGCGTGGCATAATGAAACCACGAATAAAAGCAAAAACAAAGCGATACTTCTTGCTCCATGAAACCTCACTAAATGACACGATTTTTTTTTATTCATAACAGTCCACTAATAAATAAAATCCACGAAATAAAACTAATTAAACACAAATATTTTTAATCAATTCCTGATTTATGAGACGTGTCAACGATATATTGTTTATTTTTATTTGAATCATTGACGCGTCTCTACAAACATTCCTAATTGAAAGAAATCTCATCGCTCAGTTCATTGACGTCATCGCTTTGATAAGGGAAATATTCTTTGAGTCTTTCTCCGCATTTCAAAATGCCAGCAATGAGTCCTTCAGCGAATTTGTTTTCTTTGAAATTGGTGACCATCTCGTCTTTGATGTCGTTCCAGAAGTCGTGTTCCACGTTTTTGTTGATACCTTCGTCGCCGATGACTGCGAATTTATGGTCTTTGACGGCGAGGTAGAACAAGATGCCGTTGCGCGCGGCAGTACGATTCATCTTCAAATCGTAAAACACTTCTGCCGCGCGCTCCAGAGCCTCTTCCTTGCAATGATTCTCAATATGCACTCTTATCTCACCGGATGTGTTGAGTTCCGCTTCCTTGATGGCAGCTACTATCTTCTGCTGCTCTTCCTTTGAAAAGAATGTTCTTGATGTCATTATATCTGATTTTTAAAATTCAACTTTAGGTGCTACCTCAGAACCTGCCGCTGCTTCAAAATATGCTTTCTTCTCGAAACCAAACATATTGGCTACTATGTTAGTAGGGAATCTGCGTAATCCTGTGTTGTATTCTTTCACAGCATCGTTGAAGTTCTTGCGTTCTACAGAGATACGGTTTTCTGTTCCTTCAAGCTGTGCCTGTAACTCCTTGAAATTATCATTGGCTTTCAAGTCAGGATATTTTTCTACTGTTACCAAAAGTCTTGACAATGCTCCTGACAGCTGGTCTTGTGCTGCCTGGAATGCCTTGATGTTTTCTTCTGTCATATTGTCGGCATTGAAGTTGACTGATGTAGCTTTGGCACGTGCTGCAACGACGTCGGTCAAAACTTGTTGTTCATGTTCTGCGTAGCCTTTCACGGTCGCTACGAGATTAGGGATGAGGTCGGCACGACGTTGATATACGTTCTCAACCTGAGCCCATTTTGAGTTTACATTCTCTTCCTTGTTGACTAATCCGTTGTATTTTCCGACAAACCAGAAAACAATCAATACAACGATGCCAACGATTAAAATAATGGTGTTTTTGTTTTTCATATTTTCTCCTTTCTAAAGACGCAAAGACTGAAAGTCACAGAGCCGCAAAGTATGTCTCTGCGTCTCTGCGTCTTTGTGTCTCTGTGTCTTTAAATCTCGTTAAAACTTCTCTTAACAAATTCATTCAAATCCTTACCTTTTAATAAGTTCTTTGAAAGACGTGCTAAGTCGTATAAATGTTTGATGGTGTTCTTTTGTGTCTCTTCGTCTTTGTCTAAGATGCCAGCGATGACAGGGCTGTTGACGTTGAGCATGAGAGTGTAGCTGTCAGGCATTGAACCCCACATCTGCATTCCGCCGCCCATCGCGCTCATCTCTTTCATACGACGCATGAACTCGTTTTGGATGACTTCTACAGGAGCGTCGTCTTCGCTTAAGTTGCTGAACTCTACGTTGAAAGTGACTTTGTCGATGATTCCTTCAAAAGCTTTTCTGATGTCTGCTTTTTGTTCGTCGTTGAGTTTTGACTCTTTAGACTCTTCTTCTTTCTCAATGAGTTTGTCGATAGAAGCAGAGTCGACGCGAGCAAACTGACAGTCGCCGTATTTCTGTTCCAAAGTGCTGATGAAGTGTGAGTCGAGGATGCCGTCTAACATAAGGACGCTGTAACCCTTGCTCTTGGCATTTTCTATGTTGCTGTATTGCTCATCGGCATTTGTAGCATAGAGATAAACGAGTCTGTTGTCCTTGTTTTTCTGATTTTCCTCGATATGTTTCTTGTATTCTTCTAATGTGTAATAGATTCCGTCTGTGTCTTTCACGAGCATGAATTTCTCTGCTCTCTCGAAGAACTTAGGATCTGCTATCATGCCGTATTCGATGAAGACGCTGATGTCGTCCCATTTCTTTTCATATTCTGCGCGGTCTTTCTTGAATAATTCTTCAAGTTTTTCAGCGACTTTCTTGGTGATGTAACCAGAAATCTTCTTGACATTCTGGTCGTTTTGCAAAAATGAACGGCTTACGTTCAATGGGATGTCTGGAGAGTCGATGACGCCGTGGAGCATTGTCAGGAACTCTGGCAAGATGCCGTCGACAGAGTCTGTGACGAAAACCTCGTTGCAATAGAGTTGAATCTTATTGCGTTGGAACTCGTATCTGTTCTTGATTTTTGGGAAATATAAGATACCTGTGAGGTTGAAAGGATAATCGACGTTGAGATGGATGTGGAACAACGGGGTCTCGAAGTTCATTGGATATAAGACATGATAGAAATCGTCGTATTCTTTGTCTTCTATTGATGAAGGTGACTTCTTCCAGAGTGGAGCTACGTCGTTGATAATCCATGGTTTCTCTACTGTTTTTGTCTTTGGTTTGCCTTCTTCGTCAGTCTCGCCTTCGATGATTTCTTCTACGTTCTTTGTTCCGAATTGGATTGGCACTGACAAGAACTTGCAGTATTTGTTCAATAATTCACGGATTTTGCTTTCTTCGAGGAAGTCGGCGCAGTCGTCGGAGATATAGAGGATGACGTCTGTTCCGCGGTTTCCTTTTGGTATTTCGTTCATTGTGTATTCTGGGCTGCCGTCGCATTCCCACATCACGCCTTTTTCTTCTTCTGTCTGTCTGAATGACTTGGAGATGAGAGCCACTTTGTTGGAGACCATGAATGATGAGTAGAATCCTAATCCGAAGTGACCTATGATGTTAGCGGCTTCTGCTTCTGTCTGTGTCTTGAATTTCTCCACGAATTCTGTTGCGCCAGAGAAAGCTATTTGGTTGATGTATTTGTCGACTTCAGCGCTTGTCATGCCGATGCCGTTGTCACGTATTGTCAAAGTCTTCTTTTGTTTGTCGATTTCTACTTTTATTGTGAGGTCGCCGAGCTCGCCTTTGAATTCGCCTGCTGAAGCAAGAGTCTTTAATTTGTTCGTAGCATCGACAGCGTTACTTACGATTTCACGCAAAAATATTTCATTTTCAGAATATAAGAACTTTTTGATTACAGGGAAAATGTTTTCCGTTTTTACACCTATTGAACCTGTTTGCATATCTATGTGTTTTAATTGTTGTTAACTTTTATGCTTCTCGGATGTCAAACAATATGCCACGAAAATGTCACTGACAAAATTTCATTAGCCTTCGGCTGACAACAGTCAACAGTCAACGGACAACAGGTTTTTGAACAAAGGCTTTTGACCATTGACTATTGAAAATTGAACCCAAAAACCTTTAGTCCTTAGTCTTTAGACTTTAGTCTTTTTATGGCGTTCCGGCTATGCCGTCGGGCTTTCCGCTATATCTTTTTCCGCTTCGCTTCAAAAGGATGCCGCTCCAATCCCTAACGCATTGGAGGCGATGAGCAACAAACTGCTAGCCTTGAATACAAAAAAATGTTCTTAGCTTTGGGTTCTTAGTTCAAAGGATCTCTCCTTTATGAAGCTGTTCAATAGGAAAGATTAAATCCCAATCATCGCCCCAAACGATATTTCCATTTTCAATGTTAAAATGACTAAATAAATTAGGGTCAAGATATTTGTTGTATTGAGGATGCGGGTGACGCCGGATAAAATCTCCTATGTCAACAATCTGAATAGTATTGTCGTTGAAATATAAACGAACTATTAAATCTCCAACAATGACGGCATCAAGAATTTGAAGGTTTCTCATAATGAAATTCGTTTTATATCTTTTTAGTAATAACGGTACATTTTATAGTTTGTTTTAATACAAAAAATGTCACCCATTTTTTAATTATTTCTTTGTTATATTGGTGTATAAAAGTTTCTGCGATATTTTTGTCTTTTTCGCTTAACATTTCAACACCTTTTTTCTTTCGAACATTAATATTGATCAATTCTCCATTTAGTATGATTAGATCAAATATGCTTTCTCTGTCTCCATGAATGACATGTACATGTATTGGTTCATGTTCGTTTGAATAAAAATAGAACGTGAATCCAAAATATTCGTAAATTTTTGGCATAAATTTAAAATTTTAAAGTTCTCATTGCAAAGATATAAAAAAGATTTACAACGATAAGTTTGCATTATACTTTTTTACTATGTTTGCAAAATGAAAAGTCGAATGACTAACGGCAAAAGACTAAAGTCGATTGTCCGCTGACATAAAGAAAAGAATATGCAAAAATTCATAGATAAATTACAATCATCATTAAATGATGGCTCTTTCGTAAAGCTGACATTGTCGAAGCCGTCAGCAATCGGCCGTCAGCAATCAGCTGATTTGAATAACGTCTACGTGAAACCCATCATCTTGAAAAACGAGAAGATGTTCTCTTTCACATATCGTTACGAGAGAAGAGACGAGACCAAAAACTATGACGCAGAGCAGACTCTTGAGGTGATAAACCAATTGGTTCCAAATGTGTTTCTCAATGCTTCGTTGTTTACTTTGACAGAAGATACAACTCTCCTTATTAGTAAAAAAGGTAAAGCGACAGTAATGACAAAAGCTGTCAAGGAACAACGTGAGCAGAACGTTCAGCATGACAAAGTAAAGAATCGTCTGATTAACACCGACAATCCTTGGTGGTTTAAATTGGGCCTCACAACACGCGAAGGCAAAGTCACTGCTGATATGCAGCATAAGTTCAAGCAGATTTGCAAATATGTCGAGATTGTGGATGGCGTGATGAAGAATGTGAAGTTCGACGGCAAAATCCGCATTGCCGATATGGGAGCAGGGAAGGGCTATCTCACTTTCGCCTTGTATGAATATCTCACACAAAGATGCAAATACGACATCGAGATGGAAGGCGTCGAGATACGTCCTGATTTGGTCGTAAAAATCAACGAGATAATAAAAGAATCGAATTTAAAAGACTTCAGATTTGTTGAGAGCTGTATTGAAGATTATATGACGCAAAGACTCAGAGACACAAAGACACAAAGTGTGGCTGACTCTGCGACTCTGCGACTCTGCGACTCTGCGACTTTAGATGTCCTCATCGCTCTTCATGCTTGCAATACTGCCACCGACGACGCTATTATAAAAGGTATAGAGTCGGGTGCTAAGTTGATTATCTGCGCTCCATGTTGTCACAAGCAGATTCGTCAGGAGATGGAGAAGTCGAAAGTCGTTGACCCTATCACTCGTTACGGCATTTTCTTGGAACGTCAGGCTGTAATGATTACCGATGCGATACGAGCCTTGATAATGGAATATTACGGATACAAGACACAGGTGATGGAGTTTATCGAGATGGAACATACTCCAAAGAATATATTGTTGGTAGGAAGAAAGAGCGATGCTCCGGTCGATAAGGAATCTATCTTGAAACAGATAGAAGAATTGAAGAAACAATACGGAATAGAGAGACATTATTTGGAGAAGATTTTTTAGTTAGGAATGGTTGGTAGAGACGTTTCAATGTTTCCTAAGAATTAACACACATTGAAGCGTCTAATGAATTAGAATTGTAGGGACGAAGCAAGACACGTCCGAACAATGCGGCAAACTCACGGCAAAAAATAAATTTAAAAAACACTTTCCATATAAATAAAAATGTTTATCTTCGTGGACTTGAAAGAAACAAAAAGTATTTAACGTTTAAAAAAATAAATATCATGCAAAACATTGAATGGTCAAAGCTCCCATTTGGTTATTTACCAACAAATTACAATGTTCGTTGTTACTACAGAAACGGAAAATGGGGTGAAATTGAAGTAAGCTCAGAAGAAACAATAAACATCCACATGGCTGCAACATGTTTGCACTATGGTCAAGAAGCATTCGAAGGTTTGAAGGCTTTCCGTGGCGAAGATGGCAAAGTTCGTATTTTCCGTTTGGAAGAAAATGCAAAACGTTTGCAATCATCATGTGATGGTATCATGATGCCTCAATTCCCAATTGAGAAATTCGAAGAAGCTATGAAGAAATGTGTTCAACTCAATGCTGACTTCATTCCTCCATACGGCAGTGGCGCATCATTATATCTCCGTCCATTGATTATCGGTACAGGCATCCGCGTTGGTGTTAGCCCAGCTGACGAATATTTATTCTTAGTATTTGCTACACCAGTAGGTCCTTACTTCAAAGGCGGTTTCCAAGCTAACCCATACGTCATCACACGTAAATATGACCGTGCTGCTCCTCTTGGAACAGGTACATTCAAAGTTGGTGGCAACTATGCAGCAAGTATGCGTCCTCACGTAGAAGCATGCCATGGCGGACAATACGCTTGCGAATTCTATCTCGACGCTAAAGAAAAATGTTATATCGACGAAGCTGGCGCAGCTAACTTCTTCGCTATTAAAGACAACACATACATCACTCCATTGTCAACATCAATTCTTCCATCAATAACAAACAAGAGCTTGATGTTCTTGGCAGAAAAGATGGGTATGAAAGTAGAACGTCGTCCAATCCACGTTGACGAACTCGCTACATTCGAAGAAGCAGGCGCTTGCGGTACAGCAGCTGTTATCAGCCCTATCTCACGCATCGACGACCTCGACAACAATAAATCATACGTATTCGGTGATGGCAAACCAGGTCCACAAAGTGAAAAATTATACAACAAACTTCGTGGTATCCAATGCGGTACAGAACCAGATGAATACGGCTGGATTACAATAGTTGAAGGAATATAATCAAAAAAAAGATTATAATTTTTGAATAAAAAAAAGCATCGAAAAATCGATGCTTTTTTTGTTTAAAAAAAACTTAAAAAAACATCTCTTAACTATTGATTATTTGTGATTAAAAGTGTATTTTTGCGAACTGATAAAATAGAGAAATTTCGAAATTAATAAATCTAATTAAAATTTAACCAAATGAAAAAAATTACTTTCTTAATGTGTGCAGTATTTGCTTGCTTACTTCAAGTTAATGCACAACAATTCGTTTCTACAGACCCACAAAATAGAAACGCTGTCATTGAAGAATTTACAGGAAGAAACTGCGGTTACTGTCCAGATGGTCACGTTATCGCTAACCAAATCGTTCACTCAAACCCAGGTAGAGTATGGGCAGTTAACGTTCACGCAGGTGGATATGCTCCAACATCATACCCTAACTTCAACACAGGCGTTAGTACAACAATCTGCAACGGTTTCCAAGTAACAGGTTTCCCAGCTGGCGTTGTTAACCGTTCAACAGCAACAGCACAAGGCCGTGGTTCATGGCAATCATTAACAAACCAACAACTCTCACAAGCTGCTGAATGTAACGTAGCTGGTCAAGTTGTTATTAACCCTGTAACACGTCTCGCAAAAATCACTGTTGAGGTTTACTATACAGCAAACAGCGCTGAAGACAAAAACTACCTCACAATCGTTATGTTACAAGACAGTATCTGGGGTTCACAATCAGGCGGCAGCTCAAACCCAGAACAATATGTTAACGGTCAATACTGCCACATGCACATCCTCCGCGATGCTATCACAGCAGACTGGGGAGATGAAATCGCTCCAACAACAGCAGGTACTTTAATCTCAAAAGAATACGTTTACGAAATCCCTGCTTCAATCGGTTCACCTAACGGCGTTGAAGTTGACATCGAAAACATCGCTTTCTTAGCTTACGTAGAAGAAAAACAACAAGGCGCAACATACCGTCCTATCCTCAACGTTAACGAATTAACAGTGACACAAGGTACAGAAGAAGCTATCTATCCTATCATCGCTAACGTAGCAGCAGCTTCAGGTATCTCATGTTCAACAACAAGAACTTTAAAACTCGACCTCGTTAATGGCGGTTTAGATGAATTGACATCTCTTAAATATCAAGTTAAAGTTGCTGACAACGAACCAATCGAATTCACATGGGAAGGCAGCATCGCTTCATACCAAAGCTCATCAATCGAAATCGATGTTGATATGCCTTTCGGTACACAAAACGTACAAGTTTCAATCGTTGAAGCTAACGGCACAGCATACGAATTCACAAAGACTGGCTCTGTTACAACAGACGAATGGGCAACAGTTAACGTTGAAGGCGAAACAGAAGAACTCACAATCGACATCATGCAAGATAAATACGGTAACCAAATCACTTGGGAACTCCTCGCATCTGATATGACAGTTATCGCATCAGGCGGTCCTTACACAATGTTAGTCGGTGGTGGTTCTGCTACACAACTTCATATTGAAAAAGCTACAGTAAGCAAAGGTGACTGCGTTAAATTCGTTATCAAAGACGCTGTTGGTAACGGTATGTGCTGCAGCTTTGGTGAAGGTTACTACCAAATCAAAGATAGCAAAGGCAACATCGTAGTTGATGGCGACGGCGACTTCGGTTCAGAAGCTTCAGCATTGTTATCAATTGGTGGCAGCGGCGTTGCTGTTGAAGAAATCGAAACAGTTGAATCATACAATATCTTCCCTAACCCTGTAAAAGACGTTCTTACAGTTAAAGGCGAAAATATGAAACAAGTTGTTATCTCTAACGCTTTAGGTCAAGTTGTTGAAACAATCAACACAAACGATAACGAAGTTAGAGTTGACGTAAGCGCATTCAACAACGGTATGTACTTCATCAACGTTATCGACAACAACGGTGAAATGACAACTTCAAAAGTATCAGTTTTACATTGATATTTCCATAAATAAATAATGAGACGTTGCTTAATAGCAGCGTCTCTTTTTTTATCATAACAAAATTAAACCAAATGAAAAGAATCTTTTTACTTTCTTTCGCTTTGATATTTTGTTCTTTGCAGATAAATGCTCAGCAATATGTATCAACAGAACCAGCAAACAGAAACTTGCTTATCGAAGAGTTCACAGGAAGAAATTGTCCTAACTGCCCTGCAGGTCATATCATCTCTACACGTATAACACACGATAATCCTGGAAGAGCATGGAGCATCGGTATTCACTCAGGTTATTTCGCAGTGACAACATATCCTAACTTCAACACAGATATCAGTGCTATTTTCACTGATCCTTACGATGACGTACAAGGTGGCCTTGGCTATCCTGCTGCTGTGTTGAACCGCTCAACAGAAGAGGCTCTTGGTAGAGGCAACTGGGAAGCAGCTGCTGCTGAACAACTTCAAATCGCTGCTGAATGTAATGTGGCAGGTTATGTTACTATCGACCCTATCGCTCGCAAAGCTTATATTACAACAGAGGTATATTATACAGCAAACAGCGCTGAAGCAACAAACTATCTCACTATCGTCATGGTTCAAGATAGCATCGCAGGCCAGCAGGCTTACGGTCATACTAACCCTGCTCAGGATTTAGGCGATGACTTATATTGCCATATGCACGTGCTCCGCGATGTCGTCACTTCTTCATGGGGTGATGAAATTGCTCCAACAACACAAGGCTCTTTGATAACAAAGACTTACGAATATGAAATTCCTGAAATCATCGGCGACCCTAATGGCGTAACGGTCGATTTGGATAATATCTATTTCATTGCTTTCGTGACAGAGAAATATCAAGGTATGCCAACACGTCCAATTTTGAACGTTAACAGATTGTCACAAGAACAATCTACAGGATTGGCTCTTTCTCCTTATATCGCTGACCTTAACATGGAAGAAGGAGTGTTCTGCTCTAATGAAAGAACATTCAAGAACTATGTTAAAAACGTTGGCTCTGAAACTCTCACTTCATTGAAGTTTGAAGTTGAAACAACTGACGGTAATGTAGTTGAACATTCTTGGGAAGGAAACATCGCTCCTGACGCAACAGAACGTATCGACATTACTTTGGATATTCCTTTCGGCAATAATGAAATGAACTTCAATATTGTTGAAGCTAACGGTCAAACTCACGAATATTCTAAATCAGTGATGGCTCTCTGTGATGAATGGGATGAATATGATACAGGTTGTGTTGAAGAAATTCCATTGACAATAGAAATCATGCAAGACAAATACGGCAACCACACAACATGGGAGTTCTTGGCATCTGATAATACAGTCTTGCTTTCAGGTGGTCCTTATACTTATTTGCCAAATGCTAATTCACAATTACATACCTATACAGTAAATGTAACTCCTGATTGTTATAAATTCGTTATTTATGACAGTTATGGAAATGGTATCTGCTGCGGTGAAGACGGCGACGGATATTACAGAATACTTTCTGAAAATGGCGAAATCATTGTAGATGGTAACGGCGAATTTACCGATATGGCTTATAGCATACTTTCAGTCAAGACATCAGGAAATGTTAATGATGTTTTAGCATCTACATATAATATCTATCCAAATCCTGCAAAAGACATTCTGACAATTAAAGGCGATAATATGAATCAGATTAAGGTTTATAATGCTTTAGGTCAGATTGTTAAAAACATTGATTGCAATACTGATGAATATGAAATCAATGTTGCTAATTTGAAAAACGGAATCTATTTCATCAATATCACTAACGTTAATGGTGAAATGACAACAAGCAAGGTTTCAGTTCAACATTGATAATGACAAAAGTCTAAAGATAAAAGGCTAAAGGGGTGAAAATTCCTTTAGCCTTTTTTATTTCTCAGTTCCCTCAATTCCCTTTCAATTCTGTCAAGTTGTTTCTTGATATCGTCGTTGTTGTCTTCTGCCATGGCATCGACGAAGATAGAGTTGATGAATGATAATCCGATGATACCTCCGCCGCATAGTAAGAGACAGAAATATAAGCGAGATATTTTTCCGATAAAAGGTGTTGTGGCTGCGGCTATCGCATCAGGAATCTCATACCATCCTTCTATTGTGAAGATACGGAAAACAGTATAAATGGATTGAAGTGGAGTAGAGAAGAACTCCGGCGCTACGTTCTTGTATAAGCAGCAGTTTATCAAGCCGGAAATTATGATGATAATTATGAATGCTATCAAAATAGCTCTCGATTGTTTCAAGGCTCTGGCAAATCCTTTTGTAATCTGACTGAAATTAGGGAAGAACTTGAAAACTCTGAAAATCCTGAATATTCTTAAAAGACGTAATGCGAGTATTACTGAGAGGTTTGACAAAGAGCTCTCGATGAATAATGTTGTTATAGAAGGAACGGATAATATTATTATGAAAAAGTCGAATCTGTCCCAGCCATTGTTCCAAAACTTTTTGAAACCATATTCCCTGATTTTCACTATCATCTCTATAATGAAAAAGATAGTGATGATAATGTCAAAATGTAAAAGTATTGAATTTCGTATACCCGATTCTGTCAAGAATATTATTATTGTATTGATGACGATTATCGATAGAATGACACTTTCATTAAGGAATATTTTTTTCAATTTTGATAGCATAATTATTTATGATTTAATTGATAACAAAATTAAAAAATATTTTTACTTTTGTTTTATATATTTTTAACATTAATTAAAATGAAGATTAAATCATTCTTTCCCTGGGATTCATTGATAAGTGTAATTACTATTATATTTAATGCAATATTTCTGTTTTGTGTTTGGGATGCTTTTCAAACTGGAGTCTTGTTGTTTGAAATTATTTCATTATGCTTTATAACAATACCTGTTTTATTTTTGCCACTTAGATTGGCCGTTACCGATGAAAATGTAATTATATATAGACTTTGTGGAATGGTAAAGATAAAATTGTCTGATATTATGTCTTGTTATATAATAGAAGATAGTTATGAATTTTTTAATAATGGAGCCAGAAGATTTGGTAGCGGAGGAATGTACGGAGTATTGGGACATTTTAAACATGATAAACTTGGAAAAATGAGATGCTTCGTCACTCATAGAGAACAATGTTTTATAATAAAAAAGAAAGACGGTAAAATCTTTGTAATCACATCTCCAAGACGGAAAGAGATAGTAGAGTTCATTAATAAAAAATAAGGTTTAACGTCATTACAACATTAAACCTTATTTTAATTGTATTGAGACGCAGCAATTACATATTGTTTGATTTATATGTGTAATTGATACGTCTCTACATATTATGCATTATGAATTACAAAAACGCTGCCATTTGTTCTTGTAATTTCTTTGCTTCTTCAGATGCTTTTTCAGCGAAGTCTTTTTCTTTTGAAGCGTAGATGATACCTCTTGATGAGTTTACCAACAAACCACATTCTTTGTTAAGACCGAATTTTGCTACTGCTGCCAAGTCGCCGCCTTGTGCTCCAACGCCAGGAACCAAGAAGAAGTGATTTGGTAACATTTGTCTGATTTCGCCTAATTCTTCAGGATGTGTAGCGCCAACAACATACATCATCTTGTTGTCGTCAGCCCAAGTGCTTGACTTAGCGAGAACTTCCTTGTAAAGTTCATGGCCTTCAACGTTGAGATATTGGAAATCTTTTGAGCCTTTGTTTGAAGTGAGAGCTAACAAGATAACCCATTTGTCTTCGAAGCCTAAGAATGGTTCAACTGAATCGAGGCCCATATAAGGAGCTACTGTTATAGCGTCGCTGCTCATTGTTTCGAAGAATGCTCTTGCGTAGTTGGCTGATGTGTTGCCGATGTCGCCTCTCTTAGCGTCAGCGATGACGAAAATCTCTGGATAGTTAGCCTTGATATATTTTATTGTCTTGTCTAATGTTTCCCAGCCTTTAGCACCATAGACTTCGTAGAAAGCTGTGTTTGGCTTGTAAGCTACTGTGTATTGTGCTGTAGCATCGATGATTTGTTTGTTGAATTCGAAGACTGGATCTTCATATTCCAAAAGATGTTGAGGAATCTTGTTGATGTCGGTGTCTAAACCAACGCAAAGGAATGACTTCTTTGCAAATATCTGTTCTACTAATTGTTTTTTATTCATAACTATATTTTTTTATTGTTTTTCTATTTGAGACGCATCAATGTGTTTTTATTTTTGCATGAATCATTGACACGTCTCTACAATTCCTAATTCTCTTTAAGTCTTTCAGCGTTTTCTGCCATCTGTAATTTTTCAATTATCTCGTTGATGTCGCCGTCGATGATTGCCTGTAAATTATAAATTGTCAAGTTGATACGATGGTCGGTGACGCGTCCTTGAGGATAGTTGTATGTTCTGATCTTTGCTGAGCGGTCGCCTGTTGACACCATTGTCTTTCTTTGAGAAGCGATGCTTTCAAGATATTTGTTGTATTCTCTTTCATAGAGACGTGTTCTCAAAACCTTCATCGCTGTTGCAAGATTCTTGATTTGAGACTTCTCGTCTTGGCATGAAACGACGATACCGCTAGGGATGTGTGTCAATCGAACTGCAGAATATGTTGTGTTAACAGACTGACCACCTGGACCTGAGGCGCAGAATGTTTCTTTACGGATATCTTTTTCGTTGAGTTCAACATCGAATTCTTCTGCTTCAGGGAGAACGACTACTGATGCTGCTGATGTATGGATTCTGCCTTGAGTCTCAGTCTTAGGTACACGTTGTACGCGGTGGACGCCTGACTCGAATTTAAGAAGTCCGTATGCGCCATCGCCAATGACGTTGAATACTATTTCCTTGAAACCGCCAGCTGTACCTTCGTTGAGTTCAACGACTTCTATCTTCCAGCCTTTTGTCTCGCAGTATCTGATATACATTCTGTAGAGGTCGCCAGCGAATATTGAAGCTTCGTCGCCACCGCTACCAGCACGTATCTCCATGACGGCGTTTTTGTCGTCTGTTGGGTCTTTAGGGATAAGCATTACGCGGATTTCTTCTTCAATGCTCTCGCGTCTTTGTTCAGATGATTCTAATTCTTCTTGAGCCATCTCGCGAATGTCATCGTCTTTCTCGTTTTTCAAGATTTCTTTTGCTTCCTCGATGTTAGCCAAGAGATTCTTGTATTCTTTGAAAGCTACGACGATAGGTTCCAGTTCTTTATAATCCTTGTTGACCTTGACGAAACGTTTCATGTCGCCAATAATCTCAGGGTCGTTGAGCTGTTCGCCTAATGTCTCCCATTTGGTTTTTATATCTTCTAACTTATCAATGATTTCCATCTTTGGTAGGTTAATTTTTTATTAATATTCGAATGTTCCGAATTCGCTCTTGATTGTGAGTTGTTTCTTTTCTGATGCTTCAACGTGACCTACGATTTGAGCTTCGATATTGAATTCTTTAGCTATTTGAATCATTTCTTCAGCTGCTTTTTCGTTGGTGTAAATCTCGAGACGGTGTCCCATATTGAATACCTTGTACATTTCTTTCCAGTCTGTTCCTGATGACTCTTGAATCATTCTGAAGAGAGGAGGAAGCTTGAACATATTGTCTTTTACGATATGGAGACTGTTGGTGAAGTGGAGCACTTTAGTCTGTGCGCCGCCGCTGCAGTGGATGATACCGTTGATTTGTTTTCTGAAGTTGTTCAAGATTGGAACCATCAATGGGAGATATGTACGGGTAGGAGAGAGGATGAGTTTACCCACATCGACGCCTTCTATCTCTGTTGGTTCTGTTAATGTATGAGGACCTGAATAGATTAAGTCTTCAGGTATTGAATGGTCGAAGCTTTCTTCGTATTTT
The DNA here is from genome assembly GCA_045634185.1 of Bacteroidales bacterium. Classification (GTDB taxonomy): domain Bacteria; phylum Bacteroidota; class Bacteroidia; order Bacteroidales; family F082; genus Limimorpha. The sequence goes on from JAZQZR010000028.1 coordinate 235,666, forward strand.
TCTGCCAAGTAGTGGCCTAAAACGTCGTGGCGTGCTGAGGTGAGACCGTTGCTGCCCATACCGCCGTTGTAGCTTGTTTCGTATGTGGCTTGTCCTGATGAAGCGAAACCTACGATGACGTCGCCAGCTTGTATATTGTTTTCAACGACTTCGTCTCTTCTCATGCGAGCTGTCACTGTACTATCGACGATGACTGTACGTACCAAGTCGCCTACGTCAGCTGTCTCGCCGCCTGTGAGGTAGATGCCACATCCGAGTGAACGTAATTTAGCGAGGAATTCTTCTGTACCGTTGATGATAGCAGAAATAACTTCGCCAGGGATGAGGTTTTTGTTACGTCCTATTGTTGATGAAAGAAGCATTTTGTCTGTTGCGCCAATACATAAGAGGTCGTCGGTGTTCATGACGATAGCGTCTTGTGCTATGCCTGACCATACAGAGAGGTCGCCTGTTTCTTTCCAATAAAGGTAAGCTAAAGATGACTTTGTGCCTGCTCCGTCGGCGTGCATGATGTTACAGAATTCATCATCGCCACCCATGACGTCAGGAATGATTTTACAGAATGCATTAGGATACAATCCTTTGTCTAAATTCTTTATTGCATTGTGAATGTCTTCTTTCTCTGCAGAGACACCACGAAGTTGATAACGCTTTTCTACTGACATAGCTTTTATTTGTTAAAGATGAGTTTCATTGTCTCTGTGTCGAAGGTGAACTCTCCGAATTCTTTGAGTGTCTTTTCTCCGATGAGCCAATCTGTTCTCAAATTGTTATATACTCTTACTTTTACATTTTTCACTGAACGGTTTGCAATCCACATCTCTTTGATGATGAACTCAGCACGGTCGGCTACAGCACCAATAGTAATGATTCTTTCAATGTTTTCGCCGATGAAGTCGTCTTTTGTGATGACGCCGTCGTTTAACAGTTTCATGACTTTTCTTTGTGATACGCCAAATTCGAAGTCTTTGTCGTAAGTCACGTGTTCTGTATATGCGTTGATTGTGGTCTTGAATGAAAGATAACCTTGTTTGTCAACAGCGAATGCAACTTTGTTGTCGTCAGGTCTCATATTGACGTTAGCCATTTGTTCGTCGCTGATGTTTTCTCTAGGTATATAGTCTTTGCTTATCACTCTGAATTCGGATCTACGGTTCAGTTGATGAGCATATTCTTTCAACTCTTCATTAGACAAGTTTTTGATATAATCTTCAGTGAGTGTTGTGCCAGCTTTGAAAACAAAGCCGTTGAATGTGTAGTCTTTTTGTAATGTTCTAGGAACGCGTTCGCCGTAACCTTTGGCTGTCAATCTGAATGGGTCGATACCTCTGATGACGAGATAGTCGCATACTGACTGAGCACGTTTTTGTGATAAGATATCGTTCTTTTCATGAGTGTCGCGGTTGTCGGTATGTGAACCCAATTCGATAGCGATATTAGGGTTGACTTGTAACAATTCGATAAGACCTCTGAGTGAGTCTTCAAACTGTGGTCTCAATTCCCATTTTGACAATTCGTACAAGATGTCAGGAAGTACGATTGGCATATCAGGGATTACGCCTATCTCATAGTCTTCGTTGAAGTCTCTGCTGAATTCGAGTCCTACTGTGCTGATGGTATCAGTGAAACTGAAGAAGTTTTTCTTTTCTATGGATAAGATGTATGTTGTGTTAAGTTTTACTTGTGAATTGGTGAACAAGAAGTTACCCTTTTCGCCGCTGTTTGTAGTGTAGTTAGAGCCATCGGAACCGCTTAGGGTGACAGTAGCGCCTTCTACAAATTGCAAACTGTTTTGGTTTTTGATGGTTCCGCTTATTGTGAATAAGACAGGAGGTTCGATGAAATAATAGATGTCATCATCGAGTCCGTTTTTCACGTCTCTGTTGCTGATGAAGAAACCTCTTTCTTCTGATGGGTGGAAAGTGATTCCGTAGTCGTTGCCTATCGAGTTGATAGGAGATCTGAGGTTGACAGGTTCAGTCCATTCGCCTAATGAGTCTAATGTCGTGACATAGATGTCGAGACCGCCCATGCCGCCGTGACCGTTAGAAGCGAAATATAAAGTGCTGTCGTTTCTCATATAAGGATAGAGTTCGTCGCCTTCAGTGTTGATGATGGCGCCTAAGTTTCTTGGGCGACCGAATTTATCTGCTGTGCTTTCTCTTTCTGATATCCATATGTCTTTGCCTCCCATGCCTGTTCTGCGTTCAGAAGCGAAGAACAATTTCAATTCGTCGCTTGAGAGGGTAGGGTGTCCAACGACGTCAAGGCTGTCTATTGTTGTAATTTCTACTGTGACAGGGTCGCTCCATGAACTTCCTGAGCGTGATGACTTCATTATCTGGCATCCTGATTCTCTTTTCTTATGGTTAGGACAACGTGTGAAATATAATGTAGAGAAGTTTCTGTTCATGAAAGGAGTTCCTTCGCTGCCTTCAGAGTTAATAACATCTTCATCAGCTAAGGTAGGTGTTTCCCATTCACCTTGCTTGTTCATTCTTGCAATATAAAAGTCTGGGAAGTTTTGTCCTGTAATAGCGTCTTTTTCTTTAGACACGCCATCTTCTCTTGCTGAAGAGAAGATAATCTCGTTGTAATTGTTTGAAATCCATGAAACGCCGAATTCAGCTGCTCTGGAGTTGATTTTTTTCAAACGTGTTACCTCATATTTTGAAGGGAATTCAATCCACTCCTGAATATATTGCATATCTTCCAATGCAGCGAAACCACGAGGGTCGTCTGGAACCAATTCATTGTAAATGGCGTAATATTCTGCTGCCAATTCATATTTCTGGTTTCTCTTCAATACGTCGGCGTAGTTGAGATAAACTATAGGATTCTCTTTAGGAAATTCGGTACGGAGCAATCTCTTGTATTGTGACTCAGCCAATTTAGTAGCTTCTGTGAGTCGGTAGCATTCGGCAAGTTGGTGAGTGATATGAACTCGTTCTTCCTCGTATTTTTTCTTGCCTGTTTTTTTGTATGCTTTTTTATATCTTTCTATTGCAACATTGTATTGTTTGCGTTCGAAAGCAATGTCTGCAGATTTGCTTGGGTTTCTGCGTTGAGCGCAAACAGGTTCTGCAGCGCCTAAAATGATGACTATGAGTATGAGAAATAATTTCTTTAACATATAAAAACCTTTTATAAGGTGTAACGTAATTAATGTTACAAAATTATAAAAAAAAACACTATTGTCGAAAGACAAACGACAAAAGATGAAAGATTTTTTTAGATGGAGTATATAAGTCAAAAACTCAGAAATTCAGAACCTCAGAACCTCTGAAATTTTTGAGATTCTGAGTTCTGGGATTCTGAGTTTCCACAAAAAAAAAGAGCTCCCGAAAATCAGGAGCTCCTTTAAACTTTAGCCATTAGACTTTCGTCTTTGGCCTATTATTTTTTCTTTGTATTAGCTGCTTCTAATTCTGCATCGTATTCTTTACCTTTGAAAAGTCTGTATGCCAAAGGTGTAGCGATGAACATTGATGAGAATGTACCAGCGATCATACCAACTAACAATGCGAATACGAAACCGCGGATTGTTTCACCACCGAAGATGAAGATTGCTAACAATACGACGATTGTTGTACCTGATGTGTTGATAGAACGTAATAATGTGCTGTTGTTTGCGCTATTGAAGAGTTCTCTCCAGCCTTTCTTAGGGAATAATGTAACGTTTTCACGTACACGGTCGAAGATAACCACTGTGTTGTTGATTGAATAACCGATGATTGTCAAAACAGCAGCGATGAATGATTGGTTGACTTCCATTGTGAATGGTAATACATTGTTGAGCAATGAGTACATACCGATAACGATCAATGTGTCGTGAGCCAAACAAACGATGCTTGACAAACCATATTGCCATCTTCTGAATCGGATAGCGATGTAAACGAACATAACAACGAGTGATACGATAACAGCGATGAAAGCTTTACGTGTTACGTCGTCAGCAACTGTAGCACCAACTTTTTGTGAGCTTAAGATACCGAGTAATACGTTGCTCTTGTCTGAGTCTGTTGTGAATTGTTCGTATGTCATTTCTGTTTCGTACAAGCCTTTAAGTGCGTTGTAGATGAGACCTTGGATTTCAGCGTCAACGTCTTGTGCGTTGTCGTTAATCTTATAGTCTGTTGTTATCTTGACTTGACGGCTAGGACCGTATGTCTTAACTTCAGGAACGCTTTCAAATTCTTTAACGTTTGATAATGCGCTACGTACTTCGTTAACTGTAACGTCTTTGTCGAAGCGGACAACATAGTTACGTCCACCTTTGAAGTCGATACCGAGGTTTAATCCGCGAACTGCTAATGAACCAACGCTGATAACGATGAAGATACCTGCGATGATAGCTGCTTTCTTACCGAAGCCGATGAAGTCGAATGCTGTGTTTTTCAAGAATTCGCGTGTAGCGTTATTTGAGAAGCTGATGTTCTTGTCTTTCTTCAACCAGCCTTCAAATACTAAACGTGAGATGAAGATTGATGTGAACAATGATGTAGCGATACCGATCATCAATGTTGTAGCGAAGCCTTGAACAGGACCTGTGCCGAATTCGAACAATACGAATGCTGTCAAGAATGTAGTGATGTTACCGTCGAGGATAGCTGAGTAAGCTGCTTTGTAACCGTCAGCGATAGCTGTTCTTAAACCTTTACCAGCGCGTAATTCTTCTTTGATACGTTCGAAGATGATGACGTTAGAGTCAACAGCCATACCGAGTGTCAAGACGATACCAGCGAGACCAGGCAATGTCAATACTGTTCCGAATGATGCTAAAACACCGAACATGAAGAAGATGTTAACTAACAAAGCGATGTCTGATGCGAAACCAGCTTTGTTGTAGAAGAACATCATATAAATAAGAACGAGAACGAAAGCGATGATAAGTGACCAGAGACCTGATTGGATAGCTTCTTGACCCAATGATGGACCAACGACGTTTTCTTCAAGGATTCTAGCTGGAGCTGGTAATTTACCTGCTTTCAAGATGTTAGCCAAGTCTTGTGCTTCTTCAACGCTCATGTCACCGCCAGAGATTGATGAACGGCCGCTTGGGATTTCGTCGTTAACAACTGGATATGAATATACGTAGTTGTCGAGAACGATAGCAACTTGTCTGCCGATGTTTTCACCTGTTAAGCGTTTCCATGCTTTAGCGCCTTCGCTGTTCATTTGGATTGTAACTTCAACGCGACCGTTTTGGTCATAGTCTTGACGAGCGTCAACGATAACTTCACCGCCGAGAGCAGCTTTGTTGTCGCGTGATGTTTTTAAAGCGACGAGGTCGATATATTCAACGCCATCACCCATTGTGTTAGGTTTTACGCACCATGCGAATCTAACGTTACGTGGGAATACGTTTTTAACTTGCTTGAGCATTCTGTTGATGTTAGCTGTATCTTTTACTAAAGCCATACCAACGCGTGCTGTTTGTGCTGGGAATGTTTGACCAGCTTCGTTTTGATAGTAAGAAGGTGTTAAATAGTTGTAGATTGGGAAGTTAGCTCTCATTTCTTTTAAAGCTTCTTCTTGAGCTTTCAAAGTGTCGTTTGCTAAAAGAGCTGGTTCGTCATCGTTATTTTCTTCTTTAACTTCTTCTGTTAAAGCTTCGTTAGCTTTGTTGATTTCTGCAAGACGTCTGTTAGCTTCGTCGAAATATTCATAAAGTTCTGTGAAGTTGTATGTTTCCCAGAATTCGAGTTGAGCTGTACCTTGTAAGAGTTTGCGAACACGTTTAGGATCTTTGATACCTGGGAGTTCAACAAGGATACGTCCTGAGTTTTCTAATTTTTGGATGTTTGGTTGAGCAACGCCGAAACGGTCGATACGAGTTCTTAAGATTTGGTAAGAACGGTCGATAGCGCTGTTTGTTTCTTCTTTGATAACGCTCAATACTTCTTCATTTGTTGAATTGACTGTTATGCCTTTGTCTTTGAATTCGAACAAGAAGATAGGAGCTAATTTTGCATTAGGATCTAATTGTTGGAAAGCATCGCCGAACAAGTCAACATAATCTCTTTGGCTGTTGAGGTGTTGTTCGTTAGCCATTTGGATAGCTTGAACGAAAACTGGGTCTGTGCTGTGACCTGAGAGAACATTGATGATGTCTGGAACTGATACTTCCATCATAACGTTCATACCGCCTTTAAGGTCGAGACCTAAGTTGATTTCCATTTCTTTTGCTTGACGATAAGTTTGTCCTAATGGATAAACTTTCACTGTGCTCATTGAGTCTAAATAATAAGTTTCTCTAGCACTTTGAATTGAATCTAAATAGTAATCGTAAGCATTTTGATTACCTTGGGCAAGGACTTCTGCCATTTTAACTGCCTCTGCACTTGTAGCATATTCAGCTGCTTTTTTCTCAACGTTTCTTGTCACAAATGAGAATGACAATTGATACAATGAGAACACAGCTAAGATAACTGCTAAAAGTTTGATAACTCCTTTGTTTTGCATTGTAAATCTGTTTTTTATAATTAATTATTTTATTTCTATTTTACGAAAATACAATTTTTGGGGTGCAAAAGTACGATTTTTTTATCTTATAAACAAGTGCTTTTTATAAAAACTTGAAAAATATGAAAAGAGGAATTTTGAGACAACAGACAATAGTCAACGGACAACAGAATTTTTTATAGTTAGGAGTTGAGAAAGACTACATGACCACAAGACTACAAGACCACAAGTTTTTAAAATTAGGAGTTAGGAATGTTTTTGAACTTTGAATTCAGAACTTTGAACTTTGGCTGTTGAACCTTGAACTTTTTTAGTAATGTAGTGATGTGAAAAACTCCTCTAATCCCTCTAGTCCCTCTGCACCTCTAATTCCTGAATCCCTGAATTCCTCAAATCCTCCATCCACGAAACTGCACGAAATGTTTTTTCTGTGAAAACCACATCACCCCAACAACTTGTAGTCATGTGGTCTTGTAGACTTGTAGTCTTCTTTCTTTGGGCGTTCCGGCTCCGCCGTCGGGCTTTCCGCTATATCTTTTTCCGCTGCGCTCCAAAAGGATGCCGCTCCAATCCCTAACGCAAGGGAGAATTCTAAAATGTGGCGTCTTTAAAAAAGAATTCCTGCAAAACAATATTTTAAAAAAATCAAAGCGCCGAAGGCGCGACAGAATCGTGATTGATTTTTCTGTCGTACCTTCGGCACTCTTATTAATATTCGCTCTTTACCCTTTAGCCCTTTAGCCATTAGTCTTTAGCCATTAATACCTCAACCACTTCCAGATTTCTTTCCAGCTTGGTTTCTTGCCGTACATCAAGATGCCGGTTCTATAAATCTTGGCGGCAATCCATGTGGTTATGATGAATGTTATTATAAGTATCAGTATAGAGACTATTATCTGCCAATATGGTACGCCGAATGGTATTCTTATCATCATGGAGACTGGCGAGGTGAATGGTATCATAGAGAGCCAGATTCCTAAGCCGCTGTCAGGATTGTTTATCATTGTTGTTGAACATACGATGGCGACTATCAATGGCATTGAGAGTATTGTCACAAATTGATTGCTGTCGGTCTCGCTGTCAACCATGCCGCCTACTGCTGCGAAGAGCGCTGCATATAACAGGAATCCGAATACGAAGTAGAATAGGAAACTTGTCAAGATTGCCTTGAAGTTGATAGATTCTATCATATTTACAACTTCAAGCATGATGTCTTGTCCTTGACTTGTCTCTACAATCTGACTAATTTCTTCTGTCATGATTGTTCCTGATGGTGACATGATTTCCGGTCCTAAAATGATTCCGTTCGCCACGAAATATATTCCTATCGTCATGACAATCCATAACAGAAACTGTGTGAGTCCTACCAATGCGATGCCCAAGATTTTTCCCATCATCAACTCAAATGGCTTTACTGAACTGATGATGACTTCCACGATACGGTTGCTTTTCTCTTCTATGACGCCTCGCAATACCTGGTTGCTGAAAAGGAATATCACGAAATAAATTATTACTGCGAGTGTTAGTCCTAATATTGATTCCAACTCGGCATAACTGGTTTTCTCGCCTTCTTCTTCATCCATACGTATTGTCGCAACATTGATGTTGGTCTGAACGGCTTTGACAATATTAGGGTCGATTCCTGACGCTAGCAGTTTTTTATGTTCCACTTCTTGTTTCATAGTGTTCCTGATGTGGCTGCTTAATGTCATTGGTATCTGCTTGTTGCTGTATAGCTTGGCGTTGACAGGTACGTTTAATGAAGTCATCGGTACATATAATACAGCATCGTATATTCCTTCAAAGACTAATTTCTTCAAACTGTCTATGTCTTCACTCTCATCATAATAAACGAAAGTGTTTGCGTCGGTGTTTTCAAATTTGCCATCAAACCATGCTGTCTCATCTAAAACAGCTATGGCTTTCTTGCTCTCCATCTTATCTGAATTGACCATAAGCAGGGAAGGAGCAATCATCAATGCAGCGAAGAATAAAGGTCCTAAAAATGTTAATATAATGAAACTACGTTTCTTGACACGAGTGAGATATTCTCTCTTTAATATTATACTTAAGTTATTCATGCGATTCTTTTTTTAGTCAACAGACAACAGACTCTGTCCAATTATTATACTCTGAACTCTGAACTCTAAACTCTAAACCTTAAACTATAAACTATTAACTTTATTAATAAAAATATCATTCATAGAAGGGAGCAACTCTCTATAAGAGACGATAGTTCCTTTCTCTGACAGATAATTAATCAAGATATTTGGATTGGTGTTGTTCTCGGCTTTGATGTTCAATGTTATCTCTCCGTTGGAGTCTGTTTTTTCTGAAATTAATGTAAAGTCATTAGGAAGAGACTCTGAGATTCTGAGATTCAGAGATTCTGAATTTCTTAAAACAACTTCAAACTTATTATCTTTATTATCTTGCTTTATCTGATAGACGCTGCCTTCGAGGATTTTCTGACCTTTATTGATAAGCATGATATTGTCGCATAATTCTTCGACAGATGACATGTTGTGAGTTGAGAAAATTATCGTTGCGCCTTTGTCGCGGAGTTCGAGTATTTCTTTTTTAAGGAGATTGACGTTGATAGGGTCGAATCCTGAGAATGGTTCGTCGAAGATAAGTAATTGAGGATTATGTATTACTGTTACGATGAACTGTATTTTCTGTTGCATTCCTTTGCTAAGTTCCTCGACTTTTCTGTCCCACCAGTTCAAGATACCGAATTTGTTGAACCATGCTTTAAGTCTTTTCTCAGCATCTTTCTGGCTGACGCCTTTGAGTTGCGCGAGATATACCGCTTGCTCGCCGACTTTCATCGATCTATACAATCCGCGTTCTTCTGGAAGATATCCTATTTGTGTGATGTGGCTTCGGTTCAGTTTTTCTCCATTGAAGATTATCTCTCCTTCATCGGGAGCGGTTATCTGGTTCAACATTCTTATCAATGTTGTCTTACCTGCACCGTTAGGACCGAGAAGTCCGTATATGCTTTGTTTCGGCACTCTGATGCTGATGTTGTTCAGAGCTTTGTAGTTGCCGTACGTCTTGCTGACGTTGTTTATCTCAATGAAGTTAGTCATGATTTGTATTTTGTAGCTGTCAGATATCAGCCTTTAGCTCTCAGCATTATACTGATAGCTGATAGCTGAGGACTGACAGCTTAATAATTAGCTAAAAAAATTCTTGAATTTCTTGAATGGACTTTTGTCTTTGTCTGATGCTGGGTCCATATTTTCGCTTTCGAGAAGCGACTTCATTATTTTCTCTTCTTCTTTGTTGAGGTTCTTAGGTGTCCAAACTGTCACGTTGACGAGAAGGTCGCCTTTGCCGTATCCGTTCAGTTCTGGGAGGCCTTTGCCTCTTAACTTGATTACTTCGCCGCTTTGTGTTCCTGCAGGAATCTTGACTTCTGTCTTGCCATTTATTGTAGGGACTTCCACTGTTGTTCCAAGAGCTGCTTGAGGGAAGCTGATGAACAAGTTGTAGATGAGGTTGTCGCCGTCGCGTTCGAGTTCTTTGTCTTTTTCCTCTTCAATGAGAATGATGAGGTCGCCTGCTATACCATTGCGAGCTCCGGCGTTGCCTTTGCCTCTTACCGAAAGTTGCATTCCTTCTGCAACGCCGGCTGGAATGTTGAGTTCAATGATTTCCTCGCTCTTGACGATGCCGTTGCCTTGACATTCCGGACATTTGTTCTTTATGATTTTTCCTTCGCCACCGCAGTTAGGACATGTTGAGACGGTTTGCATCTGACCGAAGATGGAGTTTTGAATCTTGACGGTCTGACCTCTTCCGTTACAAGTAGGACATGTTTCAAAACTATTGTCTTGAGCTCCGCTGCCACCGCAGTGCTGGCAAGGAACATATTTGTTTACTTTTACTTTTTTCTTGACGCCTTCGTTTATTTCGCTGAGGTTGAGTTTTACGCGAAGACGAAGGTTGCTGCCTCTGTTGACATGACGTTGCGCTTGACGTCCGCCACCGCCGAAACCGCCGAAACCAAATCCTCCGCCGCCGAATAAGTCGCCGAAAATGTCGCCGAAATGACTGAATATATCATCCATTCCGCTGAATCCTTGTTGCCCGTGCAATCCAGCATGACCAAATTGGTCGTAACGGGAACGTTTGTCAGGGTTGCTTAAGACTTCGTATGCCTCAGCAGCTTCCTTGAATTTTTCCTCTGCGTCTTTGTTGTCTGGGTTTTTGTCAGGATGGTATTTTATGGCCATCTTGCGATAGGCTTTCTTAATCTCTTCGCTTGTCGCATTTTTAGGTACTTCAAGTACTTCGTAGTAATCCCTTTTCTCCATTGTTTTTTTATTTTATAATCAACCACCAACAACTACGCGTGCGTAGCGAATGACTTTACCGTTGAGTTTGTAACCTTTTTGAATTACGTCTAAAACTTTTCCTTTTTGTGATTCGTCAGTGACAGGAATGTTTGTGAGAGCTTCGTGTTCGTCAGTGTTGAACATCGTGTCTTTTGCATTGATTTCTTCAAGACCTTTTTGCTCTAAAGTGCGTTTGAACTTGTTGTATATCAATAATACACCTTCGTAATTGGCGTCGGTTTCTTTGTTCTCCATGGTTTGGAGAGCACGTTCAAAGTCATCGAGGATTGGTAATAAATCTACCATGATGCTTTCTGAAGCGGTTTTTGATAACTCTATTTTTTCTTTGGCAGTGCGTTTACGATAATTGTCAAATTCGGCAAAAAGACGTAGATATTCGTCGTTCAATTTGTCATATTTTTCATTCAACTCTTCGAGTTGCTTATCGTTTTTATTCTTTCTGAATTTTTTGCCTTTTGACTCTTCATGAACTTCGTTTTTATTAACATCTTCATTCTCATTGATGTTAACTTTGCCTTCTTCCATTTTTTCTTCCATGATATATATATATTTATTTATTAACTAAATAGAATTTCGTTCCGGCATAATCAAATAATTTGCCGTTTTTTAAGGATAATAATATTTGACAAAATGTCAGATTGTTAAGACAACAAGACTACATGACAACAAGTCTTAATGTTGCAAATATCTTGTAGTCTTTTATATTCTCTCAATCTCAACGCCTAATTCTCTGAGGCGACCATCTATGTTTTGGTAGCCTCTGTCGATTTGTTCTATATTTTCTATGATGCTTGTTCCTTTTGCTGACAATGCTGCTATGAGGAGAGCGACGCCGGCTCTGATGTCAGGCGACGCCATTTTGACTGCGTGTAATTGCTGTGTGCGGTCGAGACCGATGACGGTGGCTCTGTGTGGGTCGCATAAGATAATTTGTGCGCCCATGTCGATAAGTTTGTCAACGAAGAAGAGACGGCTTTCGAACATTTTCTGATGGATGAGGACTGTTCCTTTTGCCTGTGTTGCAACGACTAAAACGATACTGATTAAGTCGGGAGTGAATCCTGGCCAAGGAGCGTCGGCTACAGTTAGGATGCTGCCATCCATGAACGTTTCAACTTCGTAATGTTCTTGTGCTGGAATATAAATGTCATCGTCTCTGAATTCCATCTTTATTCCTAAACTCTTGAAAACATCTGGAATCAAGCCTAGGTCTTTGATTCCGGCATTTTTTATTGTGAGTTCGGAACCTGTCATAGCTGCCATTCCGATGAAGCTGCCTACTTCAATCATGTCGGCGAGCAGACGATGTGTTGTTCCGCCTAATTTTGTTACACCTTTAATAATTAATAAGTTTGAACCGATGCCGCTGATTTGTGCTCCCATAGAGACAAGCATACGGCACAACTGTACGATATAAGGTTCGCAGGCAGCGTTGAAGATTGTTGTCTCGCCTTGTGCCATGACGGCACCCATAATGATGTTGGCAGTTCCTGTCACAGAAGCTTCGTTAAGAAGCATATATGTTCCTTTTAATCCGTCGGAAGGAGCTGTGGCGACTTGGCATTTGTTGCCATCTTCGAATGTGGCTCCTAATTTTTGAAGACCTATGATATGAGTGTCGAGACGGCGGCGTCCTATCTTGTCGCCTCCTGGCTTAGGTAAGTAACCTTTGCCGAAACGTGCGAGCATAGGTCCTAATATCATGACGCTGCCTCTCAGACGAGTTGCTTTTTCTGTAAACTTTTCTGATTCAAAATATGAGAAATCAATGTCTTTGGCTTGAAGTTCCACAACGTCAGAAGATATTCTATTTACGCAAACGCCCATATCGCCAAGTATGTCGATTAGATTGTTGATGTCAGAAATATCTGGCAAATTGGTGATGGTAACTTTTTCTTCAGTAAGAAGACATGCACATAAAACTTGCATTGCCTCATTCTTAGCTCCTTGCGGCACTATGCTTCCATGCAACTTATTACCGCCAACAATTTTGAATTTTCCCATTTTTTAGTTTATAGTTTAAAAACTTTAGCCATTAGTAATTATCCGACAGACAACAGATTTTTTATTTTCATGTGACGCGCAATGTGCCTCTTGTATAGGACTATGTCTGTTGACCGTTGTCCGTTGACTGTTGACTGCTGAATCACTGCAAAAGTAATGAAATTTTCAATACGAATCTGATACGAAGTTGGTACGAATGAGGTACGAATTTGGTATGATGTAAAAATCATCTTTTTTCAAGTGTTTTGATTTAATAAGATACCTTTCTTTGTATTTTGTTAGGATGATTTCAATGATTATTTATTGTGTTTTTTGTTCAGAGGTTCTGATGTTTTTAAATTTCTTATAAATTTCCATAAGCAAGTTGAAGGCAAATGACATGTTAAGAGACTTTTTTTAAATTGTGTGATAAATTAAATTGTAGATAATCAATGGTTTACCCTCCCCGAAAATTTTATAAAACACTTGCTTTTTTAAAATAAAATTATAAACTTTGCGGAGAGAGTTAAGAATTAGAAATTAGGAATGAGGAATTAGGAATGAATGTAGAGACGCGTCAACAATACCTATGAAATAAAAAATAGATTGTTGACACGTCTCAAGAATGAATAATGAATTTTGCGCTCCTCTGCGTCACTGCGAGAGAAAAATGCATACCCAAAGTCTGTTGTCCGTTGACCGTTGTCTGTGACATTAAAAATAAAGGACATCTCTATTTCGTTACGAGATGCCCTCCATTGTTTTATTTCATATATTGAAAAAATTGAATTATAAGCTATTAGCTGATAGCTGACAGCTTGTTTCAATTCTTCTTGTTTGGTCTGTTAGGGTTCGGCTGTTTCTTGGCAGACTGTTGTTTTTTGTTGTTGGTAGCCTTTTTCTTCTTGGCCATTTGTTGTGGCTGTGGTGATGGCATCTTATTTAATATCTCGTTTGTTGGAGTTAGCTTTGTCTCCATCGGCATGGCGAATTTCTCGTCTGATAATTTGTATAAATCATCGAGAATCAATAAGTCGTTTACAGTCTCGCGATTCCAGTTGAGATAATCTCTTTTCATCTGGTTGGCAACTGAGAGCAAGAGCGCTTCTCTCTTTGGACCTTCTTCTATTTCCTCAATTTTCTTTATCAATTCTTTTATGTAATATCCGTAGTGACCTTGCTTGATGTCGCGTTTTTGGTAACCGATGTGCTCAGGTTTTGCGACGAAACCTTCTTGTTGTGGAGGGTCGAAAGGTCCGTCAACGTCTAATTTGTGTTCTGATATTATATAAAGATGATCCCATAACTTGTGGATATAGTCATTGGATTCTTTAACTTGCGGATTCATCTGTGCCATGACGCTCACGATAAAATGAGCTGCTTCAGTTCTTTTCTCTCTGTCTTCTATTTCTAAAAGATGTTTTATCATTATCTGAATGTTGCGTCCGTATTCAGAAATTATCAGCTTTTCGCGCTCTGTGTTGTATTTTAATCCTTCTTTATCCATTAGTTTAGTGTTGTAAATAGAGTAACGTAAAATATGGTTAGATTGTTTTATTTCAAAATATTCAATTTTGCAAATTTAAGCATTAATTGTTTACTTCCACATTCATCAAAGATAACAGTGGCTTTTTTGTTAGGACCGACGCCTTCAACTTTAGCGACTGTTCCTTGACCGAATTTTTGATGCAGAACTCTCATGCCTTCAGCAATGTCGTCAGGTGCAGCAGCAACAAAGTCTGAATCATTGTTCTTGGACGTATTAATATTAATAGGAGTAGCGCTGCTTGCAGATTTGCTTGTGGCATCTGAACTTGATTGCGTGGTTCTCTTCTGGAATTCTTTTTTCTCTTGGAAACTTCTTGAGAACGGATTGCTGAAGTTTATTCCTTCATTAAAACTTGATGTTCCTCTGAAGGATGCTTTCTTGGTTCTTTCAATTAAAGATTCGTCAATTTCTTCTATAAATCGTGAAGGCTCGCTTAAAGTCATGTTGCCCCAACGATAGCGGCTTTCGGCATAACTTAAAACTAATTTTTTCTCTGCGCGTGTTAATGCTACGTAGAACAAACGGCGTTCTTCTTCCAATTCTTCGCGTGTGCTGAGTGATTGTATTCCAGGGAAGAGGTTTTCTTCAAGTCCTACAATGTAAACGTATGGGAATTCCAGACCTTTTGCACTATGTATTGTCATTAAAGTGACGTAATCGGCATTTTCGTCATCTTTTTTGTCTTGGTCGCTCAAAAGAGCAACGTCTTCCATGAATTTGTTAAGAGTGACTTCGTTTTGCTCACCTGTGACTTCGTCAACTTGTTTGTCTGAAAATTCCATGATGGCATTAAGGAGTTCCTCAATATTGTCAACACGTGCTGCGCCTTCTGGTGTGTCGTCTTCTTTTAAATCCTTGATTATGCCAACGGTGTTGCAGATGTGTTTTGCTAATTCTATTGCGTTTTGTTTGTCTAAAAGAGTTTGAAAACTCTTAATCATCGTCGCAAAATTACGCAACTTATTTGCGGTTCCGCTATTAAAATCTTGTGGCATCGGTTCGTTCTCGTTGGCGATAACGTCCCATATTCCTTTGTTTCGTTCATCGGCAACAACCATCAAGCGTTCAATTGTTGTTTTGCCTATTCCTCTTGCCGGATAATTTATGATACGAAGTAACGCCTGTTCGTCATGCGGATTTATGACGACGCGGAAATAGGCGAGGAGGTCCTTAACTTCTTTTCTGTCGTAGAATGAAAGACCACCATATATTTTATAAGGTATATTTTTCTTGCGTAATGCTTCTTCTAAAGAACGTGACTGTGAGTTGGTTCTGTATAAAATGGCAAAATCTTTATTGTTGAGTTGTTGCGACATCTTGTATCCAAAGATAGAATTGGCAACCAATATTCCTTCTTCTCCGTCTGATGTTGCACGAAGAACAGTAATTAAATCGCCTTCTTCATTGTCGGACCATACTTTTTTCTTGATTTGGTCTTTGTTATGGTCAATAACGCTGTTCGCTGCGTTAACGATTGTCTTTGTTGAGCGGTAATTTTGTTCGAGACGAATTAGCTTTTGTCCCGGATAGTCGGTTTTGAAATTGAGAATGTTTTGGATATTAGCGCCACGGAAACCATAGATACTTTGTGCGTCGTCGCCAACTACGCAAATGTTTTCACGCATTGCTGCGATTCTTCTGATAATAAGATATTGTGCATAGTTTGTATCTTGATACTCGTCAACGAGAATGTATTCAAAACGTTGTTGGTATTTATATAATATTTCAGGGAAGTCACGAAGTAATACATTTGTATAAAACAAAATGTCGTCGAAATCCATTGCGTTGGCGCGTTGTAGTCTTGCGTTGTAACTTTTGAAAATCTCCCCAATCAAAGGTTTGTTTGCTCTGATATCCTGTTGTTGTATTTCAAAATTATTGCAATAATCTTCTGCTGTATATAATGCAGATTTAGCCATTGAGATGCGATGAAGGATATATTTCGCAGGATAAGCCTTTGTGTCTAATTCGCGCTCCTTTAAAATAGAATTGATTAGTTGCTTAGAATCATCGGTGTCGTATATTGTGAAATCCGGAGTGAAACCGAGATGCTGAGCTTCTATTCTCAGGATACGAGCAAAGATGGAGTGGAAGGTTCCCATCCATACATTGCGTGCAGAATGAGCATCAACTAATTTCATGATACGCTCTTTCATTTCCTTTGCCGCTTTGTTGGTAAAGGTAAGAGCCATGATAGCGAAAGGGTTGATTCCTTCTTGAATCATATATGCGATGCGGTGGGTGAGGGCCTTTGTCTTGCCAGAGCCTGCACCTGCAATAACCATAACTGGACCCTCAATAGTTGTAACTGCTTCCTTTTGAGGGCTATTTAAACCTTGTAAAATATCTGCCACAGTGAGTAATATTAGATTGCAAATTTAATAAAAAAGACAAAAGGCTAAAGACAAAAGACGAAAGATTTTTTAGGAAAATAAAACTCGAACTTGATACGAGGAAGGAGCGAAGGTGGGTCAACACTCCCTAAAAAAAACTCAGAAAATACCATTAATAATAGGGAGTAAAAAAAAGTTAATTTTTTTTTCTACAAAGTGTTGTGTATTAAAGAAAAAGTTGTATCTTTGCACTCGGAAAAAAGTTAGAAATATTAACTTTGTGAATGAGATAGTTAAGGGACCTGATAAGTTAAACGTTAGAGGTTTCTACATTGTAAGTGAATGTAAATCAGTTCTATGGGCTTACAATGGGTTTAGCAAAATAAGTCACAATCGTGGCTGTAACTCCCGAAACTATGTTGTTTAAAGAGTGAAATTTTTGGCTATTTGAGAGAAAATTAAAGGAATTTTTCCTATTGAATGGATAAAAATTAGTAATTTAAAGAAAAAGAAATGCCAACGATTCAACAATTAGTCCGCAAGGGACGTCAAAAATTGGAAGACAAGAGTAAATCTCCTGCCTTGGATTCGTGCCCACAACGCCGTGGTGTTTGTGTACGTGTTTACACAACAACACCTAAGAAGCCTAATTCAGCTATGCGTAAAGTTGCTAGGGTTCGTTTGACCAACCAAAAAGAAGTTAATGCCTATATTCCAGGTGAAGGTCATAACTTGCAGGAACACTCTATCGTGATGATTAGAGGTGGTCGTGTTAAGGATCTCCCAGGTGTACGTTATCACATCATCCGTGGTGCTTTGGATACTGCAGGTGTTGATGGTCGTGCACAACGCAGATCAAAATACGGCGCTAAACGTCCTAAAAAACAAGCCGCTAAGAAGAAATAATTGTTAAACGGTAAACAGTTTAGAAATTAGACATGAGAAAAGCTAAACCAAAGAAAAGAATCATCCTTCCAGATCCAAAATACGGTGATGTATTGGTAACAAAATTCGTTAACAACATCATGTTGAAGGGTAAGAAAAACCTCGCTTACGGTATATTCTACAGTGCAATGGATATCGTAGCAGGTAAATTAAACGAAGACCCTGTCAGTGTTTGGAAGAAAGCTTTAGAAAACGTAACTCCACAGGTAGAGGTAAGAAGCCGTCGTATTGGTGGTGCAACTTTCCAAATCCCTTCAGAGATTCGTCCAGCACGTAAACAAAGTATCGGTATGAAAAACCTCATCGGTTATGCTCGTAAACGTCACGAAAAGACAATGGGTGAAAGATTAGCAGGTGAAATCATGCAAGCATACAAAGAAGAAGGTGCTGCTTTCAAGAAAAAAGAAGAAATCCACAGAATGGCTGACGCTAATAAAGCCTTCTCACACTTCAGATTCTAATATATTAAAGGTGTAAATAAAGATGAAAAACGGTCAAAATAATATATCAAAACTCGCGTTCACACGTAACATCGGCATCATGGCCCACATTGATGCTGGTAAAACCACTACAACTGAACGTATATTGTATTATACAGGCCGTAGTCGTCGTATCGGAGAGGTACATGATGGTGCTGCAACTATGGACTGGATGGTTCAAGAACAAGAACGTGGTATCACTATTACCTCAGCTGCAACTACAGTTTTCTGGAATGTTAATAATACACCTTATAAAATTAATATAATCGACACTCCTGGTCACGTTGACTTTACAGTTGAAGTTGAACGCTCTTTGAGAGTTCTCGACGGCGCTGTAGCTTTGTTCTGTGCAGTAGGCGGTGTTGAACCACAATCAGAAACTGTATGGCATCAATCCGATAAATACAAAG
Organism: Bacteroidales bacterium; assembly: GCA_045634185.1. Lineage (GTDB taxonomy): Bacteria > Bacteroidota > Bacteroidia > Bacteroidales > F082 > Limimorpha. Next base: position 254,197 of record JAZQZR010000028.1, read on the forward strand.
TGCCACATATCTGTTTTGTTAATAAAATGGATCGCTGTGGTGCTGACTTCTTCAAGGTCGTTGAACAAATTAGAGAACGCCTTGGTGCAAATCCAATACCATTACAATTGCCTATCGGAAGTGAAGAAAATTTCATCGGTGTTATTGACTTAGTTAAGAACACAGCTTTCGTATGGGAAGATGAACTTGGAATGCAAGTCTCAGAAGTAGAAATACCTGAAGATTTGAAAGAAATGGCAGCAGAATATCGCGCTATGTTGTTAGAAGGTGCTGCTGAAGATAATGAAGAGTTATTCGAGAAATTCATGGATGATCCAGATTCTATCACAGAAGAAGAACTTATTGCAGAAATTAGAAAAGCTACTATTTCAAGACGTGCTTGTCCAGTATTATGCGGTGCTTCTTTCAAGAATAAGGGAGTTCAACTTTTACTCGATGCTATTATCAATTATCTTCCAAGTCCAGATGATATTGAAGATGTTGTAGGCGTCAATCCAAAGACCGAAAAAGAAGAAATACGCAAAGCGGATGCAAACGAACCGTTCTGCGCACTCGCTTTCAAAATTGCTACAGATCCATACGTTGGTCGTCTTGCTTTCTTCCGTGTTTATTCAGGTTCATTGAAATCAGGTTCATACGTACTTAATGTAACCACAGGTAAGAAAGAACGTATTTCACGTATCATGCAAATGAATGCTAATAAGCAAACACCACTCGATGTAATTGAAGCTGGTGATATAGCTGCAGCAGTCGGATTCAAAACAATAAGAACAGGTGATACCCTAACTAGCGAAGATATGCCTTTGTTGCTTGAGTCTATCTCATTCCCACAACCAGTTGTTCAAATCGCAGTTGAACCTAAAACTCAAGCAGAGATGGACAAGTTATCAGCTTCCTTAGATAAACTTGCCGAAGAAGATCCTACATTCCAAGTCACCACAGACGAAAATTCAGGTCAAACAATTATCGCAGGTATGGGTGAGTTACATCTCGACATTATCATCGACAGATTAAAAAGAGAATTCGGCGTTGAGATTAACGTTGGTAGTCCACAAGTGGCTTATAAAGAGTCATTCACACAAACAGTTACTCATCGTGAGGTCTATAAGAAACAAACTGGTGGTAAAGGTAAATTTGCCGACATCGAGTTTGAAATTGGCCCAGCAGATGATGGAGTATCAGGATTACAATTCATCAACGATGTTAAAGGTGGTAACATTCCACGCGAATATATCCTTGCAGCAGAAAAAGGTTTCAAGAACGCATTGTCAAATGGCGTATTAGCAGGATTCCCAATGGATTCAGTAAAAGTACGTTTGTATGATGGTTCAACACATCCAGTAGATAGTGACGCTTTATCATTTGAAGCAGCAGCACATTTAGGTTTCAAAGCAGCTGGCGCAAAAGCTAAGTCTGTAGTTATGGAACCAATAATGGATGTCGAAGTAAGAGTACCATCAGAATATATGGGTGATGTATCAGGCGACTTAAACAGAAGAAGATCAATTCTTCGTGAAGTAGAAGCAGGCATTTCACAACAAATCATCAGAGCTGATGTGCCATTGTCAGAAATGTTTGGATACATTACAACATTAAGAACTTTAACACAAGGAAGAGCTAATTATAGCATGAAGTTCAGTCACTATGCAAGATTAGCCGACGATTTGGCTGAAGTAGTAGTAAAGAAAGCTAAAGGAACATATTTCTTCTTTTAAGAAGTATTGACAGAAAAAATTAGAATAAAAAATAAAAAAATTAACAACAAATTCTTATGAGTCAAAGAATTAGAATTAAGTTAAAATCTCATGATCACAACTTGGTTGACAAGTCAGCTGAGAAGATCGTGAAAACCATCAAATTGACTGGTGCTGTAGTTAGCGGTCCTATTCCGTTACCAACAGACAAGAAAATTTACACGGTTTTGCGTTCTACCTTCGTACACAAGAAATCGAGAGAGCAATTTGAGTTATCATCATACAAGCGTTTGCTTGATATCTATAACTCAACAGCACAAACTATCGATGCTTTGATGAAGTTAGAATTACCAAGCGGTGTAGAAGTAGAAATTAAATTATAATTGTAAAACTATCTAGTAATTAAAAGCGTAGCATGTCAGGAATACTAGGAAAAAAGATTGGGATGACCAGCATTTACGACGAAAGCGGAAGAAACATTCCTGTAACAGTCGTTGAAGCAGGTCCATGCGTAGTCACCCAAGTTAAGACAAAAGAAAAGGACGGTTACGATGCTATCCAAATGGCGTTTGATGAAAGAAAGGTGAAGAACACACCTAAGGCTTTACAAAAGCATTTTGAAAAAGCCGGCACAACACCAAAGAAGGTAGTTCGCGAATTTTCACGTTTCGAAGAAGGCCACAGAAAGAGCCTTGGTGAAACAATTACCGTCGATGTATTTATGGAAGGCGAATTTGTTGACGTAACAGGTATCAGCAAAGGTAAGGGCTTCCAAGGTGTAGTGAAACGTCACAATTTTGCTGGCGTTGGACAATCGACTCACGGTCAACACAACCGTATGAGAAAACCGGGTTCAATCGGTGCTTGTGCTTACCCTTCAAGAGTTTTCAAAGGCTTACGTATGGGTGGCCACATGGGTAACCGCACAGTGAAGGCTATTAACCTTCAAATCATGAAAGTCGTTCCCGAGAAGAATTTGTTAGTTGTGAAAGGTTCAGTACCGGGATCTAAAAACGGATATTTAAAAATAGAAAGATGGAGTTAGAAGTTTTAAGAATAACCGGTGAATCAACAGGACGCAAAGTTCAGTTGAACGAAAATATCTACGGAATAGAGCCAAACGATCATTGCATTTACTTAGATGTAAACTTGATCAGAGCAAATCAACGTCAAGGTACACACAAAGCAAAAACACGTAGTGAGATTGCTGGTAGTACACGTAAGTTGATCCGTCAAAAAGGAACAGGTGGTGCACGTCGTGGTGATATCAACTCACCAGTTTTAAGAGGCGGCGGCCGTGTATTCGGACCACAACCACGTGACTATGGCTTCAAGTTGAACAAAAAAGTTAGACTTCTCGCACGTAGATCAGCTTTGACATACAAAATGAGAGATGCAGAGATTGCTATATTAGAAGACTTCACCTTTGATAGCATCAAAACTAAGAAGATGGTTGAAGTTTTGACAAACCTCAAAGTGAATGGTGGCAAGAACTTGTTTGTATTCCCAGCTACAGATACTAATGTAGTAATGTCAGCAAGAAACATTCAACGCACTCAAGTCACACTTGCTCGTAACCTCAACACTTATGATATTCTCAATGCCAAGAAAATTTTCATCTTGGAAAGTTCATTACCACAAATTGAAGAAATTCTTGGATAATTAACCTTAAAAATTAGAAACGATGATTATCATTAAGAAACCTGTAATTACAGAGAAGATGACCGCGATTACTGAGAAACTTAATCGCTATGCATTTATTGTTGACAAACGTGCAAATAAACTGCAAATCAAACAGGCTGTCCAAGACCTTTACGGTGTACAAGTGGAATCAGTCAACACTATTAATTATGAAGGAAAGCTTAAGTCACGTTATACAAAAACTGGCGTTATCAGCGGCAGAAGAGATGCTTTCAAGAAAGCAATCGTGACATTAGCAAAAGGTGAAACTATTGACTTTTTTAGCAATATTTAAAGATGGCTTTAAAGAAATATAAACCAACGACACCGGGTCAGCGCTTCAAAATTATTAGCGCTTTTGACGAAATCACAACAAGCAAGCCAGAGAAGTCATTGCTTGCTACTAAAAAAAGCACCGGTGGACGTAACCACGTAGGTAAAATGACTGTCCGCAATATTGGTGGTGGACACAAACAAAAATATAGAATAATTGACTTCAAACGTGACAAAGACGGTATCCCAGCAGTTGTTAAAACAATTGAATACGATCCAAACCGCACAGCACGTATCGCTCTCGTATTTTACGCAGACGGTGAAAAACGTTACATCATAGCTCCACAAGGCTTGAAAGTCGGTCAGACAATCATGTCAGGTAAAGAAGCTACACCAAACGTAGGTAACACAATGTTCTTAAGCGACGTTCCATTCGGCACAATCGTTCACAACATTGAATTACGTCCTGGTCAAGGTGCTAAAATGGCACGTAGCGCTGGTGCTTACGCACAATTGATGTCACGTGATGGTAAATATGCAATCTTGAAGATGCCTTCAGGCGAAACACGTCTCATCCTTCAAGCATGTAAAGCTACTATCGGTACAGTATCAAATGGTGAACACAACCTCGAAAAATCAGGTAAAGCAGGTCGTAGCCGTTGGTTAGGCCGCCGTCCACGTGTTCGTGGTGTTGTTATGAACCCAGTAGATCACCCAATGGGTGGTGGTGAAGGCCGCGCATCAGGTGGTATCCCACGTAGCCGTAAGGGTATGCCAGCTAAGGGTTATAAGACACGCGCATTGAAGAATGCATCTAACAGATACATCATTGAAAGAAGAAAGAAATAATAACCAGGTAAAAAATTAAAGAAATGAGTCGCTCACTTAAAAAAGGACCATATATCCACTACAAACTCGAAAAAAGAGTTTTGGATAATGTTGAAACAGGTAAGAAGACCGTCATTAAGACCTGGTCTAGAGCTTCAATGATTTCACCAGATTTCGTTGGTCAAACTATAGCTGTACACAACGGTAATAAATTCATCCCTGTTTACGTAACAGAAAACATGGTAGGTCACAAGTTAGGAGAATTTGCTCCAACACGTATCTTCAGAGGCCATGCCGGAAATAAAAAATGATAAATAAAGAATAGTATGGGAGCAAGAAAACATAATAGAGCAGAAGCTATAAAAGAAGCACGTAAACACGTTGCTATGGCAAAGTTGATGGACGTGCCTACATCGCCTCGTAAGATGCGTTTAGTTGCTGACATGATTAGAGGAATGAAAGTGGAACTTGCACTGCATGCCTTGATGTACTCACCCAAAGCTGCTGCAAAACCGATGTATAAATTACTTCGTTCAGCAATAGCAAACTGGGAAGCTAAAAATGAAGGAAAACGTATCGAAGACGCTAACTTATATGTAAAAGAAGTATTTGTTGATGAAGGACGCACATTGAAACGTATTCAACCTGCTCCACAAGGTCGTGCACACCGCATCCGCAAACGTTCAAACCATATTACTATAGTTGTCGATAGTAGAATTGCTGAAGCTAATGTCGAGGCAAAAGTAGAAGAATAAAAATTAATTAGAGTTTACAATGGGACAAAAAACAAATCCAATAGGTCTTAGATTAGGAATCATCAAAGGTTGGGATTCCAATTGGTATGGCGGTAGAGATTTTTCAAAGAAACTTGTTGAAGACGATCAAATCCGTAAATATTTGAACGCACGTCTCGGTAAAGCAGGTATCTCAAAAATTGCTATCGAACGTTCACTTAAACTCGTGACCGTAACTATCTTCACAGCCCGTCCAGGTATGATCATAGGTAGAGGTGGTCAAGAAGTAGACAAATTAAAAGAAGAATTAAAGAAACTCACTGGAAAAGAAGTTCAAATTAATATCAGTGAGATTAAGAGACCTGAACTCGATGCTTATATAGTAGCTAGCACAATTGCAAAACAAATTGAAGGCCGCGTATCATTCCGTCGTGCTATCAAATCTGCTGTGTCAGGAACTATGCGTATCGGAGCAGAAGGTATCAAAGTTATTGCATCAGGCCGTGTTGGTGGCGCTGAAATGGCTCGCCAAGAAACATACAAAGAAGGTCGTATTCCATTGCACACACTCCGCGCTGATATCGATTATTCATTAGTTGAAGCACATACAACTTACGGACGTATCGGTATTAAAGTATGGATCTGCAAAGGTGAGATCTACGGAAAACCTGAGTTAGTACCAACCTCAATTGCTAGTGCATCAAAAAAACAATCAGCACCAAAGCAAAACGGAGGAGCTCCACGTCGTAATAAACGTAATAGTAGCAATAAGTAAGAGTAAATAAAAATCTATAAACGATGTTACAACCAAAAAGAACTAGATTCAGAAGACCTCAGAAGAGCAAGATAAAAGGTATCGCACACCGCGGTCATGAACTTGCTTTCGGAACTTTTGGAATAAAATCAATGGAGGACGCATTGATCACAGCTCGTCAAATAGAAGCTGCACGTCAAGCTGTTACTCGTTACATGAAACGTGAGGGACAAATTTGGATTAGAATATTCCCTGATAAACCTATCACAAAGAAGCCACAAGACGTTCGTATGGGTAAAGGTAAGGGAGATGTTGAATACTTTGCAGCTCGCGTATATCCTGGTCACATGCTTTTCGAAGCTGAAGGCGTTTCTTTAGAAATTGCTAAAGAAGCTATGCGTTTAGCCGCTCAAAAGTTACCTGTTACAACAAAATTCGTTGTAAGAAGAGATTATGTTGAATAATAAGAAGGAACAAGCACTATGAAAAAAGAAGCTATTAATGAATTAAGTACAGCTGATTTGATGGAACGCATCGAAGAGCAACGCTTACAATATGTAAAAATGAAGCTCAACCATGCAGTTTCTCCGCTGGATAATCCTCATAAATTAGGCGCTTGTCGCAAGGAAATCGCAAGAATGATGACTGAACTTAGAAAACGTCAGATCATTGAAGGTAAGAAAGACAATAAATAATAACGACAAAAGGAATTATCATGGAAAGAAATCTTAGAAAAGAGAGAATAGGCGTTGTTGCTAGCAACAAAATGGATAAAACCATAGTCGTTGTTATTGAACGTCGTACAAAACACCCTATTTACGGTAAATTCGTTAAGAATTCTACACGTTTTATGGCACATGACGAGAAAAATGAATGCAATATCGGTGACACCGTACGTATCATGGAAACTCGTCCGTTAAGTAAGAACAAACGTTGGAGACTCGTTGAAATAATAGAAAGGGCTAAGTAATGTTACAACAAGAATCAAGACTTGCAGTTGCCGATAACAGTGGCGCAAGAGAAGTTCTCTGCATCAGAGTTTTAGGCGGTACAAAAAAACGTTATGCCGGCATAGGCGACGTGATAGTAGTAACAGTAAAAGACGCTACCCCAGGTGGTAACGTAAAAAAAGGTGCTGTTGTTAAAGCTGTCGTAGTTCGTACTAAAAAAGAAATCCGCCGTGCTGACGGCTCATACATTCGTTTCGACGATAACGCATGCGTATTGTTAAACAACGCAGGCGAAATGGTAGGAACTCGTATCTTTGGTCCTGTAGCCAGAGAGTTGCGTGAGAAACAATATATGAAGATCGTATCTCTTGCACCTGAGGTACTTTAATTAAAGAAAGGGACAAGTTATGAGTAAATTACATTTAAAGAAAGGCGATAACGTATTAGTTATCGCTGGAACCCAAAAAGGAAAAAAAGGCACAGTTCTTAGCGTCGACGTTGAAAAACAAAGAGCTATTGTTGAAGGTGTCAATTTAGTCTCTAAGCATGCTCGTCCAAGCACAGAGAATCCTAAAGGTGGTATCGTTAAGCAAGAGGCTGGCGTTCATGTTTCAAACCTTATGGTATGTGACAAGAACGGCAACCCAGGCCGCATCGGTCGTAAAAAAGATGAAAATGGTAAATCAATCCGTTATTCTAAAAAATCAGGGGAGGTTATAAAATAATGAATTATCAACCTAAACTCAGAGAACAGTATAAGAGTGAAATCGTGCCTGCATTAATGAAGGAATTTGAATATAAAACTGTGATGCAGGTTCCACGGCTTTTGAAAATTTCACTCAATCAGGGTATTGGCGCAGCTTTAGCTGACAAAAAACTGATTGACTATGGTGTAGAAGAAATGTCTGCTATTACCGGACAAAAAGCCGTTCCGACTATTTCTAAATGTGACGTTTCTAACTTTAAGTTACGTCGCGGAAACCCGATCGGTGTACGTGTAACTTTGCGTGGTGACAGAATGTACGAATTTCTCGAACGCCTTGTCGCTGTTGCTTTACCACGTGTACGCGACTTCAGAGGTATTAACGACAAAGGTTTCGACGGACGCGGAAACTATAGTTTCGGTGTTACTGAGCAAATCATTTTCCCAGAAATCGATATGGACAAAGTAAGTCGTATCAATGGTATGGATATAACCTTTGTAACTTCAGCAAAAACAGACAAGGAAGCAATGGCCTTGTTGAAACAATTTGGTCTTCCATTTAAAAATCAGAAAAAACAGTAAGGTATGGCAAAAGAGTCAATGAAAGCTCGTGAGCGTAAAAGAGCACAAATGGTTGAAAAATATGCAGCTAAACGTGCTGCTCTTAAGGAAGCTGGCGATTATATAGGCCTCCAAAAACTTCCTAAAAACTCTTCTCCTATTCGTCTGCACAATCGCTGTCAGCTTACCGGACGTCCAAAAGGTTACATGCGTCAGTTCGGCATTTCACGTATCAACTTCCGTGAAATGGCACTGAAAGGTTTAATTCCAGGTGTTAAAAAAGCAAGTTGGTAAACATTAAAAATTAAGACAATGATTACAGATCCTATAGCAGATTTCTTGACACGCATACGTAATGCTGTCAACGCTAAACATAGAATAGTTGAAGTCCCTGCTTCAAATGTGAAGAAAGCTATTACCCAAATTCTTTTCGAAAAAGGTTATATTCTTAACTATAAATTTGAAGAAGAAGGACCACAAGGTGTTATTAAAATCGCTTTGAAATATCATCCTGTAACAAAACAACCAGCTATTATGTCAATCCAAAGAGTTTCAACTCCAGGTTTACGTAAATATGCTGATTCTGAAAACCTCCCAAGAGTGATGAACGGTTTAGGTATCGCTATCATTTCAACATCTAGAGGTATTATGACTGATAAAGAAGCACGTCAACTTCATATCGGTGGCGAAGTTTTATGTTACGTAAGTTAATGAAAGGAGAATAGCAATGTCATTATCAAGAATTGGAAAGATGCCTATCGCTATCCCAGCAGGTGTCGAAGTATCAGTAAACGATAACGTTTTTACAGCAAAAGGAAAATTAGGACAATTGTCACAAGATTTCCACGGTGATGTTAATGTAAAAATTGAAGACGGTTTTGTTGTTGTTGAACCAGCTAATATCCCAAAAGCAGGTGCTAAACATGGTCTCTACCGCGCATTGTTCTTCAACATGGTTAAAGGCGTATCAGAAGGCTTTGAAACAGTACAAGAACTCGTTGGTGTTGGTTATAAAGCAGAAGCTAAAGGTCAACAATTAGAATTATCACTCGGTTTCTCACACACAATTCTTATGGTATTCCCAGAAGAAATTAAAGTAGAAACTGTAAACGAAAGAGGTAAGAACCCTATCATCAAGTTGCGTTCTTACGATAAACAGTTGCTCGGTCAAGTTGCAGCTAAGATTCGTTCATTCCGTAAACCAGAACCTTACAAGGGTAAAGGTATTAAGTTTGCTGGCGAAGTCTTAAGACGTAAACAAGGTAAAGCAGCAGGTAAATAATGTTAATCGATAACTGAAAAACGCAATCAAGATGGTTAAAGTTAAAAAAATCAGAAGAAGATTAAATATTAAAAGACGCGTCAGAAAAATCGTTAACGGTACAGCTGAACGTCCAAGATTGTCTGTCTTCAGAAGTAATAAACAAATTTACGTTCAATTAATCGATGACCTTGCAGGAAAAACTTTACTCTCTGCAAGTTCACGTGAGAACGGAATTGAAAATGAAAATATTACAAAGATTGAAAAAGCAGCTAAAGTTGGTGCTTTGATCGCTGAAAAAGCAAAAGCAGCAGGTATTGAAACTGTAGTATTCGATCGTAATGGTTATTTGTATCATGGTAGAGTTAAGTCTTTAGCAGACGGAGCTCGTAATGGTGGATTAAAATTCTAAAGCTATGTCAGAAGTCAACGTAAAAAAAGTAAAAACTTCGGAAATCGAGTTTAAAGAACGTTTGGTTAGCGTTCAACGCGTCACCAAAGTTACCAAGGGCGGACGTACTTTTAGCTTCTCAGCTATAGTAGTTGTCGGCAACGAAAATGGCGTGGTAGGTTACGGACTTGGTAAAGCCAAGGAAGTTCAAGCTGCTGTTGCTAAAGGTGTCGATGATGCAAAGAAAAACTTAATTAAAGTTCCAATTATCAACGGAACCCTTCCTCACGAACAATATGGTAAATACTGCGGTGCATACGTTTATGTACAACCAGCTACTCCAGGTACTGGTGTTATCGCAGGTGGTGCTATGCGTGCTGTATTGGAAAGCGTCGGCGTTAAAAACGTCTTGGCTAAGTCAAAAGGTTCTTCAAACCCTCACTCAGTTGTTAAAGCTACTTTCGCTGCATTAAGCCAAATGCGTGATGCACGTATGGTTGCTGAAATGAGAGGTGTTGATTTGGATGTGGTGTTTAACGGATAATCTTAAAGCAATGAAAAAAGTTAGAATTACTCAGGTTAGAAGTGGCATCGGCAGACCACAAGATCAAAAAGATACATTAGTAGCTTTGCGTCTTAGAAAGATGAACCAATCTGTAGAGGTCGATATGGAAAATCCATGTATCGCCGGTATGGTTGAAAAGGTAAAACACCTTCTCAAAATAGAAGAAATTTAATTGTTGAACTAAGAAAATAAATAATAGTATGGATCTTAGTAATCTTAAACCAGCCCAAGGCTCAGTTAAGACACGCAAAAGAATCGGTCGTGGACAAGGTTCTGGTAGAGGTGGCACATCAACACGTGGTCACAAAGGCGCAGGCTCACGCTCTGGTACCTCACATAAAATCGGTTATGAAGGCGGTCAAATGCCATTGGCACGTCTTGTCCCTAAATTCGGATTCAAGAATATCAACCGTAAATTCTTCCGTCCAGTTAATATTGAAGTTCTTCAAGACTTCGCTGACTGCGGTATCATGGACATTACTCCAGAATTATTAATGGAAAATGGCTTCGTAGGTAAGAATGAACTCGTTAAGATTCTTGGTAACGGAGAATTACAGGCTAAATTGACTGTTAAAGCTCATGCTTTCTCACAAAGCGCTGAAGCAGCTATTACAAATGCCGGTGGAACAATTGAAAAAATATAATAAATAAAACTGAAGAGATATGAAGGAGTTATTAATAGTTATTTTAGTATGTGTAGTTATTGCAGCTATTCTTTGGATGAACAAACGTCTCAGAGAAAACATACGAAATATCTTTAAAATTGAGGAACTCCGTAAGCGTATCACCTATACGATATTAATTATCTTAATTTATCGTTTCGGTTCTTACGTGGTTCTCCCGGGAATCGACCCAGAACAACTCACTCAACTGCAGAACCAAAGCAGTAGTGGCCTTCTCGGTTTGTTGAATATGTTCTCAGGTGGTGCTTTCGCTAACGCTTCAGTATTCGCATTAGGTATTATGCCATATATCACAGCTTCTATTATTATACAGCTGTTGGGTATGGCAATACCTTATTTCCAACGTTTACAAAAAGAAGGTGAAAGCGGTCGTCGTAAAATCAACCAAATTACACGCTACTTAACTGTTATTATTGTCGCTGCTCAAGCTCCAGGTTATATTGCTAACTTGCGTGCTCAACTTCCAGCAGAGGCTATTTATCCTTTCGTAGCAGGCGGCTCACCAACATTGTTCTTCTGGATTTCATCAGTAGTTATCCTTATCGCAGGTACATTGTTCGTAATGTGGCTCGGTGAACGTATTACAGATAAAGGTATTGGTAATGGTATCTCTATGATCATTATGATTGGTATCATAGCTCGTTTACCTTTTGCATTGTTCGCTGAAGTAGCTTCACGTTTCACACAAGGTCACGGTGGTCCAATCTTCTTCTTGATTGAAATCGTAGTACTCGTACTTGTAATAATTATGACAATTTTGTTAGTACAAGGTACTCGCAAAATACCGGTACAATACGCTAAACGTGTTGTTGGCAACAAACAATATGGTGGCGTTCGTCAATATATTCCTTTAAAAGTGAATTCGGCCGGTGTTATGCCAATCATCTTTGCTCAAGCAATTATGTTTGTACCTATCACTATTGCAGGCTTTGCACAAACAGAACAAATGTCAGGTTTCATGACAGCATTCACAAATATGAATGGTTTCTGGTACAATTTTGTATTCTTTGTATTGATCATCGCTTTCACATACTTCTACACAGCTGTTACAATTAATCCAGCTCAAATGGCAGAAGATATTAAGAAAAACGGTGGCTTTATTCCAGGTGTTAAACCAGGCAAGAAAACACAAGAATTCTTTGATGACATCATTTCAAGAATTACTTTACCAGGTTCTTTGTTCTTAGGTGTTGTAGCTATTATGCCAGCTATAGTGTCAATTCTCGGCGTTAATCAACAGTTCTCACAATTCTATGGTGGTACATCATTGTTGATTCTTGTCGGAGTTGTGTTAGATACCTTACAACAAATAGAAAGTCATCTTTTAATGCGTCACTATGATGGTTTGACAAAAACTGGTCGTATTAAAGGACGTTCAGGAAGAATGTAAGATTTCTTATTATGATTCATTACAGAACAGATAAAGAAATTGAATTGTTAAGAAATGCTGCTTTACTAGTGGGCAAAACCCTTGGTGAAGTAGGTAAGCATATACGTCCGGGTATCCGTACTATTGAACTTGATAAAATCGCTGAAGAGTTTATCAGAGATAATGGTGCAGTACCAGCCTTCAAGGGATATGGAGGATTTCCCGGAAGTCTATGCATCTCTGTTAATGATGCTGTAGTTCATGGAATTCCAGGTAATTACGAATTACGTGACGGAGATATTGTTTCTGTAGATTGTGGTACAATCTTGAATGGTTATGTCGGTGATTCGGCTTATACTTTTACAGTTGGAGAAGTATCTGAAGAAATTAAGTTATTTCTGCAAAGATCAAAAGAATCTTTATATAAAGGTATTGAGCAAGCTGTAGCAGGTAATCGTATTGGTGACATAGGTTATGCTATTCAAAGTTACGTAGAACAGTTTGGCTACGGTGTCGTACGAGAATTAGTTGGTCATGGTGTTGGTCGTAAGTTACATGAAGACCCTCAGGTACCTAACTATGGAAGAAGAGGTACTGGAACTAAATTGTCTGAAGGTATTGTAATCGCGATTGAACCAATGATTACATTCGGAAAACGTGACATAATTCAAGAAAGAGATGGCTGGACTATTAAAACAAAGGATAGAATGCCAGCTGCTCATTTCGAACATGATGTAGCAATACGTGATGGAAAAGCAGAAATATTATCTAGTTTTGAATGGGTAGAAGAAATCATTAAATAAGAATTTTGTATGGCAAAACAATTGTCTATAGAACAAGACGGAACAGTTGTAGAATCATTGGGTAACGCAATGTTCAGAGTTGAACTTGAAAACGGACTTCAAATTATTGCTCATATTTCCGGAAAAATGCGTATGCATTACATAAAAATATTGCCAGGAGATAGAGTTAGATTAGAAATGTCACCTTATGATTTAACAAAAGGACGTATCACATTCAGATATAAATAAATTTTTCTTATCTTTGCACCCGCAAAAATGAGAATCAATAAAAATGACTTTAAAGAAATAAGATAATAAAAATAATATGAAAGTCAGAGCATCTATCAAGAAGAGATCAGACGATTGCAAGATTGTGCGTCGTAAAGGAAAATTGTATGTAATTAACAAAAAGAACCCTAAAGAAAAACAACGTCAGGGTTAATAACTAAAGTAAAACAGTAAAATTATGGCAAGAATCGCTGGTGTTGATATACCTAACAACAAACAAGGTCAAATATCTTTAACCTACATTTATGGCATTGGACGTTCACTTGCAAAAGAAATCCTTGCAAAAGCAGGTGTTGATCCAGAGAAGAAAGTTCAAGATTGGAATGACGATGAACAAAACGTAATTCGTACAATCATCGGTGACCAATACAAAGTAGAAGGTGAACTTCGTAGTGAAATCCAAATCAATATCAAACGTTTAATGGATATTGGTTGTTACAGAGGTATCCGTCATCGTGCTGGATTACCTTTGCGCGGACAAAGTACAAAAAACAATGCACGTACTCGTAAGGGACGTAAGAAAACTGTTGCTAATAAAAAGAAAGCCACTAAGTAATAAATAACTTATTGGTTGGATCATAAAAAACCATTAAAAAATAATTAAAAAAAATGGCAAAAAACACAAAAGTCGTTAAGAAACGTGTTGTTAAGATTGAAGCTGTTGGTAAAGCATTCATTAAAGCTTCTTTCAATAACATCATTATTTCCTTGACAAACAATGAAGGACAAGTCATTTCTTGGGCATCAGCCGGAAAAATGGGCTTTAAAGGTTCAAAAAAGAACACTCCATACGCAGCTCAAATGGCAGCCGAAGATTGCTCTAAAACAGCATATGACTTGGGATTACGTAAAGTAAAAGTATTTGTAAAAGGACCAGGTTCAGGACGTGAGTCAGCTATTCGTTCAATCAATGCTTCTGGTATTGAAGTAACAGAAATCGTAGACGTTACTCCATTGCCACACAATGGTTGCCGTCCACCTAAACGTAGAAGAGTGTAATTTTTATTAAAATTTTAAAAATTAAGAGTTATGGCAAGATATACAGGTCCTAAAACAAAAATTGCACGTAAATTTGGTGAACCAATCTACGGTGCTGACAAAAATTACGAAAAAAGAAATTATCCTCCAGGACAACATGGTGCAGCAAAAAGAAGAAAAAAAGTTTCTGAATATGGTGTACAGTTGATGGAGAAACAAAAAGCAAAATACACTTATGGTATCTTAGAACGTCAGTTCAGAAACTTATTTGAAAAAGCTAATAAGAAAAAAGGTATCACTGGTGAAATTTTACTTCAACTTATTGAATCACGTTTAGATAACTTAGTTTATCGTTTCGGTATTGCTCCAACACGTGCAGCAGCTCGTCAGTTGGTTAGCCACCGTCATATTACAGTCAATGGTAAAGTTGTCAACATCCCTTCATACCTCGTGAAAGTTGGTGACATCATCGCAGTACGTGAGAAATCCAAGAGCTTGGAAGTCATTACTAATTCAGTGGATGGTCGCGGAAATCGCTATCCATGGTTAGAATGGGATTCAGATAAACTTTGCGGTAAGTTTATGACTTATCCAAACCGTGAAGATATTCCTGAAACCATCAATGAACAACTTATCGTTGAGTTGTATTCTAAATAATCGAATATAAACTGATATTATGGCAATCTTAGCATTTCAAAAACCCGATAAGGTTATAATGGTAGAATCGACAGACAAACATGGTGTCTTCGAATTTCGCCCACTCGAACCAGGTTTTGCAACAACAATCGGCAACGCTCTTAGAAGAGTTCTTCTCTCTTCTTTAGAAGGTTATGCAATCACTTCAATCCGTATTGAAGGAGTTCAACATGAACTTGCTCCAATTCACGGTGTTATTGAAGATGTTGCCGATATGGTACAAAGTTTCAAACAGGTTCGCTTTAAACAACAAATTCCGGGCGAAACATTTGAGAAAGTTACTGTTGTTGTCGGTGGTCAAGATAAATTCTTAGCTGGTGACATCAATAAATTCCTCTCAGTGTTTCAAGTGTTGAACCCAGAACTCGTCATCTGCCACATGGACCCTTCTGTAAAATTGTCAATCGAATTGACAATTAATAAGGGTAGAGGATATGTGAATGCTGACGAAAACAAAGTGTTGAATGCACCAATTGACACTATCGCCATAGATTCAATCCATACTCCAATTAGAAATGTTAGTTTCAAACGTGAGAATTATCGTGTTGAACAAAAAACAGACTACGAAAAGCTCATCTTTGACATTGAAACTGACGGATCAGTAAATCCTAAGGATGCATTGGAAGAAGCAGCTAAAATTCTCATCTATCATTTCATGTTATTCTCAGATGAAAGAATTACTATGATGGATGAAAAGAAATCAGCATCAGATGACCTTGACGAAAATTCATTACATATTCGTCAACTCCTTAAAACTAAATTAGTTGAAATGGATCTTTCAGTTCGTGCTTTGAACTGTTTGAAGGCAGCTGAAGTTGAAACAATTGGTGATTTAGTTGCTCTTAATAGACATGACTTACTTAAATTCCGTAACTTCGGTAAAAAATCTCTTACTGAATTAGAAGAGTTAGTCAGAACTAAAGGATTAGAATTTGGAATGAATATCAGCAAATATAAATTAGATAAGGAATAATAAAAGATGAGACACAATAAGAAATTTAATCACTTAGGAAGAAAAAGCGCTCACCGCAATGCTATGTTAGCTAATATGGCTAGTTCGCTTATTCTTAATAAACGTATCGTTACTACAGTAGCTAAAGCTAAAGCTTTACGTATCTACGTAGAACCAATGATTACTCGTTCCAAAGATGATTCAACAGTATCACGCCGTACAGTTTTCGCTATGCTCCAAAATAAAGAAGCAGTTACAGAATTGTTCCGCGAAATCAGCCAAAAAGTTGAAAATCGTCCAGGCGGTTACACACGTATCATTAAATTAGGTACTCGTCTTGGTGACAGCGCTGAGATGTGTATGATGGAACTCGTTGACTATAACGAAACTTATTCAGCTAACGACAAGAAAGCTAATAAAGTTGCAAAAGCAACACGCAGAAGAGGCGGTAAGAAAAAAACTGAAACTCCTGCTGTAGAAGAAGCACAAGCAACTGAAGCTTCAGCAGAATAAATAAAATTTAAAAAGACCTGACATTCGGTCGGGTCTTTTTTTTAAGTTAATATTTTAAAACATTTTATATTTTATTATTATGAGTAGAATAGCATATATCCATTCACGTCAAATATTAGATTCACGTGGTAATCCAACAGTTGAAGTAGATGTAATCCTTGAAAGCGGAGCTAAAGGTCGTGCTTCAGTTCCTTCAGGCGCATCAACAGGTGTTAATGAAGCTCTTGAACTTCGTGATGGTGATAAAAATTGCTACCTTGGTAAAGGTGTTCTTAAAGCAGTTGCTAATGTTAACGGTCCTATCGCTGAAGAATTGATAGGTATGAACGCATTAGATCAAATCGCTATTGATGAAGCAATGATCGCTCTCGACGGAACAGAAACAAAATCAAAACTCGGTGCTAATGCAATTCTCGGCGTTTCTTTGGCTGTTGCTAAAGCTGCTGCTGACTACCTTGGTTTGCCTCTCTATAAATATATCGGTGGTGTTAATTCATATACACTCCCAGTTCCTATGATGAACATCATCAATGGTGGTGCACACTCAGATGCTCCTATCGCTTTCCAAGAATTCATGATTCGTCCTGTAGGCGCAACATCATTCCAAGAAGGCATCCGTATGGGTACAGAAGTATTCCATAACCTCAAAAAAGTTCTCAAAGACCGTGGTCTTAGCACAGCAGTAGGTGATGAAGGTGGTTTCGCTCCTAATCTCGAAGGAACAGAAGACGCTCTTAACGTAATTCTCCAAGCTATTAAAGCTGCAGGTTACGAACCAGGTAAAGACGTTACAATCGCTCTCGACTGCGCTTCTTCAGAATTCTTCAAAGATGGTAAATATGACTACACTTGGAAACAAGAAGGTGGTGCTGTTTACTCAAGCAAAGAACAAGCTGAATACCTTGCTAAACTCGTCGCTGAATATCCAATCGATTCAATCGAAGACGGTATGGCAGAAAACGACTGGGAAGGCTGGAAGATCCTCACAGATATGATTGGTGACCGTTGCCAATTAGTTGGTGATGACTTGTTCGTTACAAACGTTAAATATCTCCAACGCGGTATCTCAGAAGGTTGCGCTAACTCAATTCTCGTTAAAGTTAACCAAATCGGTTCTCTTACAGAAACACTCCGCGCTGTTGAATTAGCTCAACGTAATGGCTACACAGCAGTTATCAGCCACCGTTCAGGCGAAACAGAAGATTCTACAATCGCTGACATCGCTGTTGCAACAAATTCAGGCCAAATCAAAACTGGTTCTGCAAGCCGCTCAGATCGTATGGCTAAGTACAACCAACTTCTCCGTATTGAAGAAGAACTTGGCAGCGTAGCTTACTATCCTCGCAAAAAGTAATGCATAAAGCATAATTTATAAAAAAGACCGCTCAATTTGAGCGGTCTTTTTGTTTTTAGAATTATACCTTTTAGTATTATAATAATATATGTGTATTTGTTGGTATATAGTATTTGATAGAGAAGATGTTATGTGATGCTTATGTAGTTTACTCAAATAATTTTCAATTCTCTATAAACCACTCTTCCTTGAAATTAACCAGATACACTTTTTCTGAAGCTCGGGTGAGGGCTGTGTAGAGCCAGCGGAGGTCGCCAAGTTCTATGGTTGTTTCATCTGGTAGGTATGGCGCTTCTATGAAGACATAGCTCCACTGTCCGCCTTGTGTCTTGTGACATGTCAGTGCGTAACCGAACTTAACTTGTAAGGCATTGTAATATGGATTTTCTTTCATGGCCTTGCGTCGGTCTGCAGCTCTTGGGATGTCCATGTAGTCTTCTTCCACGGCTTGGTATAGTCTCTTCGCCTCTTCATTGGTGAGGGCAGGGGAGTCGCTGTATAATGTCTCCATTATTATCTTTACAGAAAGTGTTGGCGCTTCCTCATAATCAGTTAGCTGGATATCGACATCTGCAAAATGGAAACCATACATCTCCTCGAATTTATTGATTCTTGTAATTTCAATCATATCGCCATTGGCAAGAAAACTTATCTGACCGCTGACCGCTGACCGCTGACCGCTCCAATAGTAATTATTTTTCACAATCATAAGCTTGTCGCCGGTGGAGAGTTCGCCTTCTTCTTGCAGCACTCTGCTTCTGATGGCTTGGTTGAACATATTGGCTCTCTTGTTCGAACGGCAAATAACAACGGCGTCGTTATTACTTCTTTTATCCCCGAAACTTTGCCATAGCAATTCCTCGAATGACATTGGGTCAATCTTGACGATATCAGAGAAGTTGTTGATTTCTAACAATGGTAACTGATATCCCTCATACCAAAAGTCAGTTGACAATTGTTCGTTGTCTGTTGACATTAAACTCCTTAGCTTTGTAGCATTATGTAATATTCCAGAGTCTAATGCTTGTCGCATCACTTCTTTCATCTCATAGGTGGCGAGGGTGAGTGAGAAACCGTTTTTCAAGATGTCAAAATCCATAGCAGGGGAGATATCGAGGCCTACTGGCGGCAGCTGTGCAGAATCTCCGATGAGCAGCAACTTACAACAGCTGCCGCTGAAGACGTATTCTATTAAATCGTCCAAGAGCGAACGTGACCATGAATAGCCGTCGCTTTGGTCGGAAATCATGGAGCATTCGTCAACGATAAATATTGTGTCTTTGGCTTTGTTCTCTGCTCTTGCCATACGAAATTCTCCGTTGGCATTGACTTGAAATCTGTATAATTTTCTATGTAAAGTGGAGGATGGTTTTCCAGTGTATGTGCTCATCACCTTGGCAGCTCTTCCTGTTGGGGCAAGCAGCTGATAACGCATTCCCAAGCTAGGTAAAGTCTTTACCAAAGTAGATACTAAAGTGGTTTTACCAGTACCGGCATATCCTCTTAACAGATATACTGGACGTTCTTTTTCTGTTAAAATAAATGCTGATAAATGATATAATACTTTAGCTTGCCCTTCGGTGGGAGTGAAGCCAAAATTATTTAATAATATATTAAATAAAGTGTTTCTATCCATAATAACAATATTAGAATGGATAACCTATACCGAAGTTAAAGATGAAGTCATTTAATTGTAACTTGCTGATTCTCCAGCGTTGACCTTCTGGATAAGCTGGATCTACCATTGGCGCAGCTACGTCAAGACGGAACAACAAGAAGGATATGTCGAGTCTCAGACCTATTCCAGCATCGACGGCAAGTTGTTTGTAGAATGAGTTGAAATGGAATTCACCTCCGACGAATGTCTCGCTTTCTCTCATGGTCCAAATGTTGCCGATATCAGTGAAGACCGCACCTTTAAATATGCTGTAAATAGGGAAACGATATTCAAGGTTGAATTCAAGCTGGATGTCACCTATTCTCTCAATGTTGAGTTTGTCAGGATTGCTGAATGTTCCTGGACCTAACTGACGGAATTGCCATCCTCTCATACCATTAGTGCCACCAGCATAGAAACTCTTTTCAAATGGCATATCGTTAGAATTACCATATGGAATGCCAGCTCCTAACATGAAACGTGTAGCTATCTGATTTTCACCAAATGTATAATGGAAATATCTGAAATCTAATGCAAGTCGTACATATTGTGCGTATCTGATGCCAAAAATTTCATGGTAATTATCTACGGTCTTTATCAATCCGGTATTGTTGAATGCTGATAAAAGGTTGCCGCTAGACTGAATATTGGCTTTGAAATACAAGAAGTCTTTTAAAAATCTTACGTTTTGATTACTATATATATAAGTGTAGTCAAGACCGAATATCAAGTGGTTTGTGTATTGGTCTTTGATACGTTGGTTGGTTTCTTGTTCTAATATTTCTTCGAATGATGGGGTCGGCTCGACTTTAACGCTGTTGAGAGTGATAGGTGTAAAGATATGTTGTTCATATTGGTTGCTCATCCAGTTGTAACCGAATGCAAGCGTTGTAATCTGACGTAAATATATAGGTCTAGATTGTATGTTATAACCAGTTGTCAGCGTTGTCTTAGGTTGATATTCTTTTGCAAAGTTCTTGAATTTTATTGGGCTTAAAAACTTTGGAAAGAACAGGCTGCCTTCAATGCCGAATTCTTTTGTGTTGAAAAGGCTGGTGTTGCCTTCGTCGTCAAGGATGGATTGGGCCTGAATACCAGCTTTAACACTTATGTTGAATATCTCGGAGCCTTTGAAAATGTTCTTGTTGCGATAAGTAAAACTGCCTAGGATGCCTTTGTCGCCGCTTGAATTGGTACCTTCAATCTGAAGACTATAAAAATTAACTTTTGTTCTGTTTAATATAATGTTACAATTCAAAAGGTTGATGCTGTCATTATCGCTTTCTACTGGCTCAAAGTCTATGTTGGTAAGATTGTATATCTTCAAATTGTTGAGTGACTTGTATGTCTGTGTTACGGAATGTAGATTATATGGCTGATTGGTTTTTATATGTACCATATCATCGAATGTCTTGAATCGTATCTTTGGATCACCGCTAAAGACAAACTTAAAACTCTCATCATTATATCGTCTTCCAACTTTAAACGTATGTGTTACTGTATCTATATCAAGTCCGTTTAATGATGTACCTTTAGGATAGATGTAGATGTCATTGATGAAATAGCGTTTATGAGGCTCCATTTTTTGCGTTAATGGATTCAAGACGTTTTCTATTCTTATATCGATATTGGCTTTACGTACCTTGAAGTTGGTGTCAACTTCCATGAAGATATAGTCTTTTGTGAAATAGTAGTAGCCTTTGTTTTTGAGATACTCGCTTATCTTGTCTCGTTCATCGTCTAGGTCGAATGCATTGAATATATTGCCTTTCTGTACTGGCAATTCATCTTCAATTTCTTTTACGTATCTGTAGATCGTAGTGTCGCTTATTTTGAAAGTAATGCTGTCGACAATATAAGGAGGAGCTGGATATATGCCATAGATAACTTTGCCTATGCCACCTTTGTTTTTTATTTGAGTGGAAATTCCAGAATTGAAATACCCTATGTCGTTAAGGTATTTGCTAATCTGAGAAACAGATTTTTCCTTTAAATCATTGTTGAAATATACCGGCTTCTTTCCGATGGTTTCGTTAATCCATTTATATAACTTCTTGTCAGTCTTGTTTTCTGTTTTATAGTAAATCCATGTCTGTGGCATGAATCCCAAAAACTTAGGCGTTGCCGATTGAGAGATGTATTGAGAAATGTCTGACTTTGAGAAGTCTACGTCTTTTGAATTAATTTCTACGATGTTATTCTTTAATATCATCTTGTCATTAGGAACGTGTTTCCTTAATGAACATGATGCTAATAAAGTTAGCATAAGAGATAATAATATGACGTTTCTAATTTTCTTCACAAGATTCTTTTCTCTTTACAAAGATAATTTATTTTTTTTAGTATGCAATCAAACTACTTCTGCTACTGTGAAATTACTTCCTCCGACAAACACGAGGTCGTTCTCCTTGGCATTGTTGCATGCTGCAGCATAAGCTTCTTTAACAGAATTGTATACCTTTCCGTTCAATCCGCAGTTTGTCGCTTTCTCTGCTAAGATATCTGCGCCTAATCCTCTAGGAATGTCGGCTTTACAGTAATAATATTCAGCATCCTTAGGCAAAAGTTCCAATATGCCATCAATGTCTTTGTCATTGACAACACTTAAAACGAAATGTAGTTTCTCAAATTTTGTTTCAGCCAACTGACGTTTTACTTCATTGATGCCGGCTACATTATGTCCTGTGTCGGCTATGGCCAATGGATTTTTGTTTATGACCTGCCATCTTCCCATCAAACCGGTGGCCTTTACTACATTTAACAATCCATCGCAGATATTGTTTTGGCTTATGTCAAATTTATTTTTCAAAATATCTAAAGCACAAATTATAGTAGCTAGATTCTTCTTTTGATAATTGCCTAATAATGGAAATTTTAAATCGCTGATATATAATTCGTTGTTTTTATATATGTCGTATGTGTGATAATCCAAGGCTACTTCGTCCTTCTTTCTGCATTCGAAGATTTGGTCTGCAAATGATATTGGGCTGTTTTTCTCTTCTGCCTTATTGATGAATACGTCTTTGCTTCTTTCTTGAGTCTCACCTATAACAATATGGATTTGCTCTTTTATTATGCCGGCTTTTTCTGTTGCTATCTTTTCTTCACAGTCGCCTAAGAATTTGACGTGGTCTAATGAGATGTTTGTAATGAGGCTTAATTCTGGATGTATGACGTTCGTTGAATCTAATCGTCCGCCCATTCCTACCTCAATGATAGCGATATCGACCTTTTCCTTGCTGAAATAATCGAATGCCATTGCCACTGTCATCTCAAAGAAGGAAAGTTCGAGTTCTTCCAGTTTCTGTTTGTGTTGTTCTATGAATGTCACGACATTATCTTCAGAAATCATTTCTCCGTTGATGCGGATTCTTTCTCTGAAGTCGCGGAGATGAGGCGAGGTGTAAAGACCTGTCTTAAAACCTGCTGCTTGGAACACTGATGCCAGCGAGTGAGAAGTGCTGCCTTTGCCGTTTGTTCCTGCAATATGTACCGACTTGAAATTATCTTGAGGGTTATTTAAATAATCAAGTATTTCTATGGTTGTATTGAGATCTGCTTTGTATGCTGCTGCACCAATGCGTTGATACATCGGAAGTTTGTTGAACATCCAATCTAATGTCTCTTTGTAATTCATATTTTTTTAGTTTTATTGTCTTATGTCGTAGTTATATGTTATCGTTCCGCTTTGTATCTCAGGAGCGTTTTCGTCTTTGTTAAAGATAGAGTTTTTGGCTGCCCTTAATGCTGATTCTTGCATATCTTTATCATAAATATCAGAGCCTTTGCCAATTGTTGCTTCTACAACTCTTCCTTCTTTATCAACTTTTATTTCAACTACTATCGTTCCTTCTTCGCTGAACTCTTTGCTTGGAGAAGCTATGCTTTTTGCGCCGCGTCCTCCGAGGTCGTACGATGGACCATTGCCGCTGCCGCCATTGCCATCATATCTCTCTATGTCTTTCAATCCGTTGGCTATTCCTTTCTCGCCTTCGCCTTGTTCATCTCCTTCTGATGCAGGTTCTGCATTGTCGTTTTTAGGGACTTGGAACAAGGCTTTTTGATTTACAACAGGCTTCTCTTCTGGAACAATTTCTTCTTGTTTTTCTTCGATGATTTCCTCAACTGTTTCTTCTTTGTTTTCAGGCTCTTCGATTACCTCTTCAACTTCTTCCTGAGGTTGTTCTATCGACGGTGTTTCCTCATCTTCACTAACGATGTCTTCTTCAATAACGTCGTTAGTTTCAATTTTCTGTTCTTCAACTTTAGGTGTTTCTTTTACTGGTTCGGTCTCTTCTGGCTGATTTGCTTCGTAACCGAATCCCTGGGCATACATTCCTAAATTGACTTCAACGCCAGCTTCTCCAGGAAGTGGGAGAGGAGTCCTGAAACATAAAGTGAAAAGCAAAACAAGAACTATTGCGTGAAAGACAACAGTGCCTATTATTCCGTATAATTTATTCTTGTTTTTGTTTGTCATTTCTTATTTGATGTTGCTAACAAAACCTTATGTTTATTATCAGTGTCTTTGTTTATCTCGTTGACAGCGTCGATGATGTTGACAATATATTGTACCGCAACGCTTTTGTCGGAACGAATCACTACTGTGCCTTCCAATTGTCCTGCTAATGCCACGTTTATCTCGGTCTGCAAATCATCCTCGTTGATAGCTCTTTCTTCAATATAATATTGATTTTTATCATCAACATAAACTGTTATTGTCTGTTTCGACATGGTCTTGCTGTTGCTGGAAGGAAGCAATAACTTTATTGCATTAGGAGCAACTAATGTTGATGTCAACATGAAGAAAATCAACAAGAGAAAAACCAGATCCGACATTGATGACGAATTGAAGTCGATTTTTCTTTTATTTCTTGATTTTATTGCCATAGTATCGTTGATTTAATTCATAATTCACAATTCATAATTCATAATTTAAATTGTGCATTATGCATTATACATTATGAATTGATTTATGCTGGTTCGTTCAAAACGTCCATAAATTCGATGCTCTTGCTTTCGAGCAGGTTGACGACA
The DNA here is from genome assembly GCA_045634185.1 of Bacteroidales bacterium. Classification (GTDB taxonomy): domain Bacteria; phylum Bacteroidota; class Bacteroidia; order Bacteroidales; family F082; genus Limimorpha. The sequence continues at coordinate 278,900 of JAZQZR010000028.1, forward strand.
TTGTCGATTCTTGAAACGATGATGTTGTAAAGTATGAAAGCGATGATACCTACGATGAGACCGCCTACTGTTGTAACCATAGCTTCATAGATGCCTGCGGAAAGTAATTCGATATCGATGTTGTTGCCAGCCATTGACATATCGTAGAAAGCACGTATCATACCGGTCACTGTTCCGAGGAATCCGAGCATAGGAGCAGCGCCTGAAATCATGCCTATCAGGGCTACGCCTTTTTCCAATTTGCTTACTTCCAGATTGCCTACGTTTTCGATGGCTGTCTGAATGTCGTTGAGTGGCTTGCCTATACGTGAGATGCCTTTTTCAATCATTCTTGAAATAGGAGTGTCTTTTTCCTTGCATAATGTCTTTGCTTCGTCTAGTTTTCCTTCAATCATATAGTTGCGGATGTTGTCCATGAAAGTGTCATCTTTTTTAGATGCCTTGTTGATAGTGATGAATCTTTCTGTGAAGATATATATAGCTACAATTGAGAAGATGGCGAGAATCAACATAATCCAGCCGCCTTCTTTTGCTAGTTGCCATAATGACAATTTGATTTCTTCTGCTTCTGCTGTGCTGACGAGGTCGGTTGTGACCTGAAGAATAATGCTTAATAAATTCATACTTTTATTTTTTTAATCTGTTATATTATTGTTAACTATTTTTTCCTTAAAATATTATAAATTATCTGGCATCCATATCTTGCCGCTTGAACTGTCTGACGATGCACCTGTTACAGATGAGAGCACATTGATTTTTCCTTCCATTTTCAGTGTTGCCAGGAATGCGAATATCAAGGCTTCTTTGTAGTCGATGATCATTGTGTCAGGAATCACAATCTCATGCTTGCTTAATGCTCTTATTCTGCTGATGAGATATTGGTTTTTAGCGCCGCCTCCTGTGATGAGCATCTTGCTTGGCTCCAGATGATTTGTGGAATTGGTAATCTGAAGTGCTATATGTTCGGTGGCTGTGGCTAATAAATCGTTGACAGACAATTCAGAATCGTCTATGATTTTATGCTGTGCGTTTTCAAAGAATTCTCTTCCTAATGACTTAGGCGCATTTTGCTTGTAATAAGGGTTGTCGTTCAAGATGTTTAGCAGCTCTTGATTAACAGAGCCTTGTCGTGCGAAACTGCCGTTGTTGTCGTAGTCGTATCCTAGTTTTCCAGCCAGATAGTTAAGCAACTGATTTGCCATGCATATATCGTATGCTGTGCGCTTGTCTTCTGTCTCGTATGATACGTTTGCGATGCCGCCAATATTAAGACATATTGGGTATTCTGCGAAGAGATGGCGGTCGCCAATTGGTACGAGTGGTGCTCCTTGTCCGCCTTTTTCAACATCTTCTGTACGGAAGTCGTTGATGGTCATGATTCCCGTTGCGTTAGCAATCTCCTGCCCGTCACCAATCTGGAGTGTGAATCCTTCTTCTGGTCGATGGAAAATGGTGTGTCCGTGAGAAGCTATGAGCTTAGGCTCCATGTCATACTTCTTTATGAACTTTTGTGTTATGGTGCCTAAATATCTTCCGTATTCTTTGTCGAGTTCCTTGAGTTCTTCTTTGTCTTTGTTGAATGCCAGGCTGAGCTGTTCTTTCCAGTATTCTGAATAAGGAACGTTACCGGCTTCAACTATCTGGAAAAACCATGTCTTGTTGTCATGGCTGAAGTTGACGTATGCAATGTCAACGCCATCTAGCGAGCTTCCCGACATCAATCCTATTACCTTGAAATCTCTCATAATTACAATGCGTTAACTATTTTTTCCAAATGAATGCCGTTAGAACCTTTAATCAAAATCTTCTTTCCTGAAATGTCATTGTCATTAATAAAAGCCAGCAGCTCTTCAACATTGGTGAATGTCGTGAAGTCATTTCCTGCAGTTTTCTTGAATTCTTCGCCGACGAGTATGACATTCTTGAATTCAAGTTCTTTAATGAGACTTATGATGACTTGATGTTCTTTTTCAGAATCTCTGCCGAGTTCTCTCATGTCACCTAATATTAATAGCGTGTTTTCAGAACTTATATTTCTGAAATTTTTTATCGCGTGACTCATACTTACCGGATTGGCATTGTATGCATCCATGACTATTTCGTTTTTCTCACTTTTTATAAACTGAGAGCGGTTATTGGTAGGAGTGTAGTTTTCAAGCGCTTCAATGATAAGGCTTTTCTCGATATTGAAATGACGGCCTGCTGAAATGGCAGCCATTACATTTTCGAAGTTATAATCTCCAACTAAGTTTGTTCTTATCTCGTTGCCTTCCCAGTTGATGATGAGGTAAGGATTTGAAGAAACAATACTAGCTTTTATATCGGCATTGTCGTCTTTTCCGTAAGTGTGACAATCAATGCCATTTGAAAGATTCATCAGAAGTTCATTGTCGCGGTTGACGAAGATTTTGCCATTTTTGTTTCTGATGAAATCGTATAATTCGTTTTTTGTTTTAACTACGCCTTCGAAGCTGCCGAAGCCTTCGAGGTGAGCCTTGCCGATGTTGGTTATTATTCCGAAGTCGGGGTCGGCTATTGTGCAAAGATGAGCTATTTCGTTAGGATGGTTGGCTCCCATTTCCACTACAGCCATCTCTGTGTCTGGTTTTATACGTAAGATGGTAAGAGGCAAACCAAGATGATTGTTGAAGTTGCCTTGTGTGTAGATGAGATTGTATTTTTTAGAAAGGACAGCTGCTGTCAATTCTTTAGTCGTTGTCTTGCCGTTGGTTCCGGTGATGCCGATAATCGGGATGTCGCATTTCTTTCTGTGAAGACGTGCCAGTTCTTGAAGAGTTGCAAGGCTGTCGTCAACGATGAAAAGGCGCTCGTGATGAGGGAGGTCTTTTCTGTCGGCTATCACACATGATGCTATGTTTTCCTGTGCGACCTGGTATGCAAAGTCGTTGCCGTCAAAGCGTTCGCCTTTAAGAGCTACGAACACGCATCCTTCTTCAATCTTGCGGCTGTCGGTAGATACAAGATATTTCTGAGAATAATATTGATAAATTTTTTCTATTGTTTTCATTGTCAAAAAAAAAGCCGTCTTTATTGTTGACGGCTTATAAGTTATGTGTGAATAATTTATCTTGCCAATGCACTGCCAATTTTATTCATAGCGCATCTGAAACCTACTGTTGAAGATGCATCGTCTTCATCCATGAAACGGCGTACGGATGGGCTTAAGTAATATGGGCCATCTGACCAAGAACCACCTTTATATACTCTTGACTTGTCAGAGATTAAAGTTGTTTCGCCATGGTTATACATTTTTTGAGTATAAACGTTTTGGTCGTCTTCTGTTTTGTCCCAGTCGGTGCGTGCTATTGTTGATGTGTTGTCACCGTCTTTATAGTTGAGGTTGTATTTTGTTGTGTCGTTGAGGTTGTCGCCACGATATGGGTTGTGATCGTTGAAGTCTTCGTATGAGAGAGGACGATAAATGTCGAGGACCCATTCAGACACGTTGCCAGCCATATTGTACAAGCCGTAGTCGTTTGGCCAGTAAGATGCTACTGGAGCAGGGAATGCTGCGCCGTCGTTCAAGCTGCCTGCAACGCCCATATAGTCACCTTTGCCTCTTTTGAAGTTAGCGATGAAACCTCCGTTATAGTCTTTGTCGTTTGTTCTCAAGCCATCGGAATTCCATGGATAAATTTTACGTTCGTGAACGATTTCGTTTTCTGTGTTGCCGATGAGACCTAAGGCTGCATATTCCCATTCTGCTTCTGTTGGGAGTCTGTATTTAGGAAGAAGGAGACCATCTTCCATCTTGATGTTGTTGTTCTCTTTGTCTGTTCCGCTTTGTGTTGCGTTTGTGTTGTATAAGCCAGCCAAGTATGAGTCTGTTGTGAAGTAGTTGTCTTTGTTAATGTTATCGTTGTATGTTATAGCGCCAGCATCAACTAATATTTTTTCATTGACGCGGTCTGAACGCCATAAAGCGTAATCGTTAGCTTGTAACCATGTTACACCAACAACAGGATAGTCTCTATATGCTGGGTGACGGAAGTAAATCTCTACCATTGGTTCGTTGTATGACAATGAGTTGCGCCATACTGTTGTGTCAGGAAGAGCTTTTTGTACCATTTCAGGATATTCGTTGCCGAAGACTCTGTTTAACCAGTGGATGTATTCGAGATAATCTAAATTGCTGACCTCTGTTTGGTCCATATAAAATGATGAAACTGTCACTTGTCTTGGAGTGTTGTTCCATTCATAGTATGGGTTTTCAATAGTAGCTCCCATTGTAAAAGTACCGCCTTCAATAGCAACGAGTCCTGGACCTGTGGTTTGTTCTACTGATTCAACGACTTTGAAGTCGCCGTTTGATGGGTCATTGTATGCCCAGCCTGTTGTACGTGACGCAGTCTGCTTATTGACACATGAGGCTAATAAACTAACACATAATAATGTGAGTAATGATTTGACAAAATTTCTTCTACGCATTATTCTAATTTTTAACTTATTCTAAAACTGAAATGGTAATGATTTATTGTATCTTAATGAAAAAATACTAAATCCTTTTTTTGGATTGCAATTTTACGAATTTTTTTTGAAATAATATTAAAAAAATATATTTTTTTTGAAATGTTTACGAACAATAAAAAATGCTTATCTTCGTTCCGTTTTTACATATTGAAATATTAAAATTATAATTTTTTATGAAGAGTATAAGTTGTTGTAAAACATTTATATACGTTTTGTTTTCTTTTCTTATTCTGAAGGCCACAGATTTGGTTGCACAGTCTGAAACGACATTCTCTGTCGATTTTAAATGGAAGGGGATAGAAAAACATAGAATCGGCAATGAAATTAAGTCGCTGGTGTCTTTTGAAGGAGCTGCTTACAGCGGTGATTTCGATGATTCAAAACCTGTATATTCTCACATTATTCCTGTGTGGGATGATGATGTTGAAGCAAATTTTGAAGTGACGGTCACAGCATCGGAACCTGTGCCTTGTGATGAAATTCCTTTGATTCAGGATGTGAATGTTGACGCACCTTATTATACTTACTGCGTCCTGAATTCTAGAGATAATTCCAATGTGCATTTTTCTTTGTCTCCTTTCTTTATGAATGACAGCATTTTGATGAGAGTGATTTCTTGCGACGTGACATATTCCTTGAAACAGTTGAAAAGAGGTGAAAGAAAAGATTATGTCGAAAACTCTGTCCTCGATTCTGGCAAATGGTATATGATGTCGATGACATCAACGGGAATGTATAAAATCACATATTCCGAACTTGCGGAAATGGGCGTGCCTGTCACATCAATAAATCCTCAGAATATAAGAATCTACCATAATGGAGGTGGTGTCTTGCCAATGCTTAATTCAGCATATCGTCATCAGGACTTGGTTGAATTGCCTATTTATGTGTCTGGCGAGAATGACGGTTCTTTCGATGAAAATGATTATATTGTCTTCTATGCGAGAGGACCTGTTACTTGGAACCATTTTGATGGCGTGTATTCTAGAGTGTCAAATCCTTATTCCGATTATTCGTATGCGTTCCTTACAACTGATATGGGAAAAGGTAAACGTATTCAATACGCGGAAAATCAGTCGGGAACGACTGCCGTTACCGTGGATTCGTTCCTCGATTATCAGCTTGTTGAAGAAGATTTGTATAACCTTAATAATATGGGTGCGACGTGGTATTTCGATAAATATGATGCAATGACATCAATGTCGTATTCATTTAATTTCCCTAATATTATTGAAAGTAAGAAGTGTAATGTTAGGGTCGATGTTGCTGCAAGAAATACATCTTCCCAATCGTCTTTTGAGGTCAAGGTGAATGGTAACTTTGTCAACTCAATTAAAATCAATAAGGTTTCTGATAATTACGCTAATATTGGAAGTACGGGCAATGTTAAATTTTATTCTGATAGAGATGATGTCAATGTGAGTCTTAATTTTGTGAAAAACGCTTCATCTGCTGCAGGATGGCTCGATTATATCTCCATAAACGCCTGGCGTGAACTGGTGTTCACCGGAAATGCGATGTCTTTTAGAAATCCTGAATGTTTCGATGAATCAAAGACGTATCGTTATGAGATAAGGAACGCTGCTGCTTCTATGCAGGTGTGGGACGTGACAAATCCTGTCGCTCCAGAAAAAATGAACCTTCAATATGTTTCTAATGTAGCTTCGTTCTCAGTAAAAGGAGCAGATGAAAGTGAGTTCATAGCTTTCAATGGAAATGAATATAATAAGGTGACTTTCGTCTCTTTGGTGGAAAATCAGAATCTTCATTCAAAATATGATTTCGACTATCTGATAATCACTCATCCGAATTTTGCGTCACAGGCTAAGAGACTAAAAGAGCTGCATTCTGCTATTGATGATTTAGAGATTGAAATAGTTACTCCGCAGCAGATTTACAACGAGTTCTCATGCGGAGCTCTTGATATAGCTGCAATACGCGACTATATAAAAATGATTTATGACAAATCGGATAGGAGACTGAAATATGTGCTCCTTTTCGGCGATTGTTCCTTCGATTTCAAGAACAAGAGCGGCAACGTGTGCTTCATACCTTCATATCAGTCGGAGATTTCTCTAACTCCTGCAAGTAACGTGTATGACGATTTCTTCGTAAGTCTCGACAATAATGAGGGTGATATGACAACCGTCTTTGTCAATGATTTGGCGATAGGAAGAATGCCGGTTAACACCTTGGATGAGGCGACGATAGTCGTGGATAAAATAGAGAGATATATCAATAATGACGAGGAGTCTATGGGACAATGGCGTAAGCTCGTGACTTTTGTCGCTGATGATGACGACACTTATTATATGTCGCATGCTGAACAGCTTGAAAAGATTGTCAAGGAAAATATGGGCGACGATGTCAATTTCGACAAAATTTATCTTGACGCATATCATCAGATTGCAACTTCAAGCGGACAGCGCTCTCCAGAATGTAACGCTGCCATAACAAATAGAGTCGAACTGGGTTCATTGATAGTTAATTATATAGGTCACGCTGGAGAGTTGGGCTGGGCGGAAGAAAGAATACTTACAAATGATGATATTTTCTCATGGCAGAATTCTCCTAAATTGAATCTTATGCTGGCTGCTTCTTGTGAGTTCAGCCGCTTCGATGATCATACCAGGACTTCATCAGGAGAGTATGTGTTCCTTAATAAAAACGGCGGAGCAGTGGCGATGTATACAGCCGCTCGTGTGACTTATGGCTCTCAGAATCAGAATATGATGAAGAGATTTTACAGACGTTTGTTCGATGTCGAAGGCGGCGAATTCGTCACAATGGGCGACGCTTTCCTGGCTGCAAAACAGGAGGGCGATGCTAATTGCCACGATTATGTGTTCTTCGGAGATCCCGCTCTTCGTCTTAACTTCCCTGTAAATAAGGTCGAGCTGACTTCAATAAACAATCATGACGTGACGGAGACAGATACGCTCAGGGCTTTGCAAAGTGTTAATATAAAAGGTGTTGTGAAAGATGTATATGGAAATCTTATGAATGACTTTAACGGAATGATTCATGTCAATGTCTATGATAAGGAAAATTCATATACTACATTTGGTAATGAGGCTCAGACCTTCTCGTTTAAACTGCGCGATAATGTAATCTTCACTGGAAAAATGCCTGTCGTTAACGGTGAATTTGATATTGATATAACATTGCCTAAAGATATCAATTATAGTTATGGTAACGGACTTATGAGCTTCTATGCCAATAGCGACAAGACAGACGCCCAAGGTTCTTATTCTAATTTTATAGTCGGTGGACTGAATCAGGATGCGGAACCAGATGACAATGGCCCTGAAATAATGCTTTATATAGATGATGAGGAGTTTGTCGACGGTTCGATGACAAACGAAAATCCTCTTCTGATAGCGTATGTCAAAGATGAAAATGGAATAAATACTTCTGCTGCAGGAATAGGCCATGACATCACAGCGACTTTGACAGGAGCTACCAACAAGACATATTCCTTAAACAATTTTTATGAGGCTCCAACAACACAATATGAGTTTGGAAAGGTCTCGTATAAATTATATGACCTTAACGAAGGTGAACATCTGTTAACATTCAGGGCTTGGGATATATACAATAATTCCAATACGGCTACAATACGTTTTAATGTTGTTAAGGGAAAGATTATCAATATTGAAAATGTTGCTAATTATCCGAACCCTATGTCTGATAATACCAATTTCACCTTTGAACATAATCAGAAAGATAATGAAATAAATATACAGATTAGGATTTACAATGTTCTAGGTCAGCTTGTTAGAACTATTGAAGAAGACAGATATGGCACAACGGTTAGAATAAGTCCTATATGCTGGGATGGCACTTCCGACAATGGAGATAAATTGCCTGCGGGCATCTATATCTATTATGTTACAGTGACAAATTCTAATAATGAAAAAACATCGGGATATTCTAAATTGATAATTAAATAATTGTTATCTTTGCACAATGGAATTTAGTGTTTTTTTTCAATGAAACACAATAATGAAAATACCAACTCGTTAGTCTGAATATTATTGATTTAAATAAAGTATGAAAAGAATTAAACTATTTACATTGCTGTTTGTAATGCTATTCGCAAGTGCCAACATTAACGCACAGTCAGATGCAACAATTGATGAAATCTTAGGACACAATTTGGAATACAACGTTATCTCAACTGCGGTTCCATTCATGAGCATCGCTCCTGATGCAAGATCATCTGCTATGGGTGATATAGGTGTCTCAACATCTCCTGATGTTTACTCAATGCACTGGAACCCTGCTAAATATGCTTTCATTCAAGATGACTTTACAGTAGGTTTGGCTTATAGCCCTTGGCTCAGAAATTTGGTTAATGATATGAACATAGCTTATCTGGCTATGGCTAAACGTATCGATTCAAAATCAACAATCGGTGCAACATTACGTTATTTCACTCTCGGTGACATCAACTACAGAGATAACCAAAATGTTGACCAAGGTACATACTCTCCAAATGAATGGGCTATCGATGTGGCTTATTCACGTAAGTTAGGTAAATATATCTCAGGATCTGTTGCTGGCCGTTTCATCTACTCAAACCTTACACAAGGTTATGACACATACGCAAAAGCAGCTATTTCTGTAGCAGCAGACGTTGCTGTTTACTATACAAGAGACGTTTACTGGTTCAATGGTATGGACGCTAACTTCTCATGGGGTGCTGCTGTCACCAACATCGGTTCTAAAATGAATTATGACGAGTCAACACTCGATAAAGACTTCATCCCAACAAACCTCCGCTTCGGTCCAACATTGAAACTCGATATCGATGATTATAACTCATTCGCTTTCTCAATCGATTTCAATAAACTCCTCGTTCCTACACCTCCAGTCTATTTGACTGACTCAACAGGAACAACAATCTATGAAGGCGGCAATCCTGTCATCGCTGCTGGTAGAGATAATGAAGTAGGCTTAGTCCAAGGTATGATTCAATCATTCTATGACGCTCCAGGCGGATTCAAAGAAGAACTTAAAGAATTTACATTAGGTGTTGGCGCTGAATATTGGTACAACCAAGTGTTCACAGTCCGCACTGGTTTCTTCCACGAAGCTCAAATGAAAGGTAACCGTCGCTATTTAACTTTCGGTGCCGGCCTCCGCTACAATGTTTTCGCTCTCGATGTTTCTTACTTGGTTCCAGTTAACAATACAGCAACATCAGGACAAAATCCTCTCGAAAACACTCTCCGTTTCAGCTTGACTTTCAATATCGATAAGTGGGAAAACGGTAGAACACAATTGGAAAAAGTAAACTAATCAATTTACTATAAAAGATTTGACGACTCTTTCATCTTCCTTAATGATATGAAGATGAAAGAGTCCTTTTTTTAACATACCGCAATCTATTTTAATCCTTTCTGTAAAGTCGGTATTGTTAAGTTTTATTAACTTCTGTCCTAATATGTTGTAAACCTCTATAGATTTGATGTTCTTTCCTTCTACAAATAAAAAGTCTTTGGCAGGGTTAGGGTAGATGTTTAAATCGTTATCAGTCAGCTTGCTTTTTACTTCAATGAATCCTTCGTGACGGAAGCAGTCTTGTTTCGTTGCAACAACCTTAATCTTATTTTCTTTTAACATAGGCTTGATGTCGATAATGTTGTTGTCGTCAAAAGATGTGGCAATAATTTCCCCGTCGATGCTGAATGCAACTCTGGTGCCTTTTTCTTTTTCAATGATGAAAGAACTGCAGTCGGTTGTTATTTCTTTTGGATAATTGATTTCTATTTCGCGAGGCATCTCTGTGTTGAGCTGAAGGAAAGCGTCTCCGAAATAATGAAAGAGATTGTATGTTATGTCTTTATGTATTGAGAGATAAGGCCATGGTGATTGCTTGAGAAAATATTTCGCATACATATTTGCGAAAGCCGGATATTTGAAAGTTGTTGTGTTCTCACCGTAATCTGGCAAGAAGTCGTTCCAAAGGTAGTCGTAGAAGCCCCAGACATATGTGTCGTTGACAAAGGAATATGATATCTGGGAAGCTGCCACTACAGCGACGGCACCGTTTTCTGTCCTTAAGAATCGTTCTGCGAAACAGTCGTTGTCTCCTTCGCCATAACTGAAGTCACCGGTCTGACAATTGGCCGACATGATGAAAGTGAGGTCTTCATTTTCCAATCTGTCGATTTCATAATTTGAAAAATAAGGGTTGCTCCAGTTTTGAAAAGTGCCGTGGTCACGATGTTGTACTATGAAGGTTCCGTCGTTGATGGCGCGACTCAAATCATATTGGTTGGCATTCCAATCTGTAAGATGTTTCAAATTATCAGGAATATAATTCAATCCGTTTTCTCCGAAATAATCTAACACTAAATCAGTGTTTTCGCCAGTTGACCAGACAGAGTCGGGGAGACCTGTGTTGATGGCGTTGAGACGTTTAGGCGTCCTGCCTTTATGTTCGAAGTATCCTGCAATAATTTCTGAGCACAGCTGGAACCATTTAGATTCTTCAAAACCCATCGCTGTCACAGGATAACTGTAATAGTCAGGATTTGTGGAAGGTTGAGTTTCATAACGAATGGTTTTCTTGACCATCAGTTCTGCTTGTTGAGCGTTGGCAGCCGGCATACGAGCAATCACCAATTCAGGGAGATTGTCGTCGTTGAAATCGACGAGTTTGTTGTCGGCGAGATACTTGATATTGTTTTCGTGATAATTTATCTGGTAAAAAGAAGTGATGCCTTGAGTGGCGTCGGTGGAATAATCGCCGAAGAGAAGAATGGCAGAAGGTGCCATGTCCCAGTTTTCATAAATATATTTGAAATAATCTCTTAAAGGTAAAGGTTTGTTCTCACATATATCATCGATATTAACAACTTTGGTGTAGATTCCTTGTTCGTTGCGGAATCTGGCAAGAGTGTCAGCCCATTGAGATATTTCGCTGTTATTAGGAGTGACGATGAGGTATTGGCAGCCTTTTTCATTGTCAACGGACAACTGACAACCGTCAACAGTCCGTGTGTATGCATCACTAGTACACAAAGTCTGTTGTCCGTTGACTGTTGTCGGTTGACAGCCGAAGGCTAATAATATCAAAACCACAAGTGTTCTCATACTTGCAAAGATAGGAAAAAAGTCAACAAGACTACAAGACCACAAGACTACAAGTTTTTTTGATACAAGAAATTCAGAAACTCAAAATCTCAGAAGAACTTTGGCTGTTGAACTTTGAGCTTTGAACTTTGGCTGTTGAACCTTTTTTTAGTAATGGAGTGATGAAGACAGTAATGATATTACCTCAAACCCTGAAATTCTGAAATCCTGAGTTCCTGAAATCCTCCATCCACTAAACCACACTAAACCACACGAAAATGTTTTTTTCTGTGAAAACCACATCGCCCCAACAACTTGTAGTCATGTAGTCTTGTTGACTTGTAGTCTTCTTTCTTTGGGCGTTCCGTCTCCGCTTCTCTCCGCCGTCGGGCTTTCCGCTATATCTTTTTCCGCTGCGCTCCAAAAGGATGCCGCTCCAATCCCTAACGCAGGGGAGAATTCTAGAACTCTAGAACTCTAGAATTCTAAAGTTCTAAAGTTCTAAAGTTCTATAATGTGGCGTCTTTAAAAAAAAGAACCCCAGAAAAAATTCTGAGGTTCTGAGATTTTGAGGTTCTGAGTTTCTTCTATTATTAAACAAGTCCTGCGAATCCCATGAAAGCTAATGCGAGGATTCCGGCTGTCACTAATGCGATAGGCACGCCTTTCATTCCGTTTGGAACGTCTGAGAGTGTGAGTTGCTCACGTAATCCTGCGAAGACTACCAACGCTAATGTGAAACCGACGCCATTGGCTAAGGCGTACATTGTGCCTTCTAACAAACCGAAGTCTTTTTGTATCACAAGGATTGCAACACCGAGAACGCAGCAGTTAGTTGTGATGAGTGGTAAGAATACGCCTAATGCTGCATATAATGAAGGACTTATCTTTTTCAATATGATTTCTACCATCTGTACCAAAGCCGCGATGACCAAGATGAATGCTATGGTTTGCAAGAATCCTAAGTTAAAAGGGTTTAACAGATAGTGCTGGATGAGCCATGTTACGATGGTTGCTAAAGTTATGACGAAGATAACGGCAGCACCCATACCTAATGAGGTTGATATTTTCTTGGAAACGCCGAGGAAAGGGCAGATGCCAAGGAACTGTGTCAAAACGATATTGTTGACGAATATTGCCGAGATAAATATAAGTAAGTATTCCATATCTTAATATCTTTAATTGTCAATAACTTATTTTGATTTCTTTAAAAGTCTGTTCATGATGGCGATGAGATAGCCCATGGCGATGAAAGCACCTGGAGCGAGGACGAACACCAAGATGGCATCGCCGCCGATGAATTTCCATCCGAAGATAGAGCCGCTGCCTAATATCTCACGTATTGAACCTAAGATGGTGAGTGCCATAGAATATCCTAAACCCATGCTGATGCCGTCGATGGCTGATGCGCCTATGCCGTTTTTAGAAGCGAATGCTTCTGCACGTCCGAGGACGATACAGTTAACAACGATGAGCGGGATGAAGAGACCGAGTGTCTCGTAAATGCTTGGGAGATATGCTTGCATCAAAAGCTGTAACACTGTCACGAATGAAGCGATGACAACGATGTAACAAGGGATGTGTACTTTGTTAGGGATGAAGTTCTTTAATAATGATATACACATATTTGACAATATCAATACGAAAGTCGTTGCCAAACCCATGGAGAGTCCGTTGATGGCGCTGGTAGTGGTTGCCAATGTTGGACAGCATCCGAGGAGAAGTACGAATACCGGATTTTCCTTGAAGAATCCTTTTGTTAAGTTGTTCCAGTTAGCCATGATTAAAATCCTCCTTTGTTGTTTTCAAATGTTAATAATGCGCGGTTTACTGCATCGCAGAATGCTCTTGAGCTGATTGTAGCTGCTGTGATGGCATCTACATCGCCGCCGTCTTTCTTTACTTTGAAGTTGAATGAATCGGCTCTCTTGTCGTTGAACTGGTCTTTGAATGTTGGTTCAGACATCTTTGAGCCTAATCCTGGAGTTTCTGCATGTTGCAAAACAGAGATGTTTTTCAAGGTTCCGTCTGCTAAGATGCCGACCATCAGACTGATGTTGCCGCTGAAACCTTTGTTTGTGAATGTCTCAACAGCAGCTCCGATGAAGTTGTTGTCGGCGTCGTATGCCAAGTAGAAAGGAATCTCTGCATCTTCGCCAGCTACTGCTGATTTTACTGTGACATCTTTTAATGTCTCAAATTCAGGAAGAACGTTTTTGATAGCCTCTGTCTTCTTTGCTGTCTCTGCTGCTGCGATAGGTTCTTTGGTAGCGTTATAAACTACGCCTAACACACCGCCTGATACTATGCATATCACGAATAAGGCTACAAACATATTTATTAATGTATCTTTTTTTGCTGCCATAATCTTATTATTTTACAGGGTTACCGAAACGTGTTGGTTTACATGCTTTGTTGATTAAAGGAACAAAAGCGTTCATGATTAAGATGGCGAATGACATGCCTTCAGGGTAAGCGCCCCAGAGACGGATGATGATTGTCAATGCGCCTACGCCTATTGAGAAGACAATCTTGCCTTTCATCGTCATCGGTGATGTAGCCATGTCGGTTGCCATGAAGAAGGCGCCGAGCATCAAGCCACCGCCGAAGATGTGTATCATTGGATGAACGAATTGTACTGGGTCGATAATCCAGCATATTGTTGATACGATAGCTACTGTAGCGATGATGATGACAGGTGTCTGCCAGTCGATGACTTTTCTTATTATCAAGAAGAGACCTCCGATGATGATGGCGATGGAACCTATCTCACCAAGAGAACCGCTGTAGATAAAGCTTTGTATTTTATCATAAACGATTAAGTCGTTGGCTGCTATGCCCTGGGAGAGGCCTTCTTTTACATAACCTAACAATGTTGGTCCTGTGACCGCGTCGGTGAGTGCTTCGCCAAACAATGGCTGTGGCGTTGGCCATGTCGTCATTGCGACAGGGAAGGAGATGAGCATGAAGACACGTCCTACCAATGCAGGGTTAAATGGGTTGTTGCCTAATCCACCGAATGACATCTTGCCGATGCCGATGGCTACGATAGAACCTACTATTATCATCCATGCTGGAATGTTGGATGGAAGGTTGAAGGCTAACAACATGCCAGTGATGATTGCTGAACCGTCAGCTATTGTGCATGGACCTTTG
>JAZQZR010000029.1:0-155054 GCA_045634185.1 Bacteroidales bacterium
CCTCAGCATTGCGCTGGGGCTTTTCTGTTTATATGTACCTTCTCTCGCAGAGACGCAGAGCAACGCGTAAATTTTGAGGACCGCATATAACCCCAAAAAGCTCACATCAAAAACAATTCAATAGCCGACAGCTTTAGTTCAAGAGCCTCTCAAGCGTCAGGGATTGCAGCGGCATCCTTTCGCAGCGCAGCGGAGAAAGATACAGCGGAAAGCCCGACGGCATGGCCGGGACGCCCAAAAAAAAGAATGACTAAAGACAAAAGTCAACTGACATTTGTGCTATTTTTTAGCTATTAATATTAACTTAAATTTCTACGAGAAATAATCTTATTAACAACTGTTTTATAAGTTCTTGTAAGATAAATGTTTTCATCTTTAAATTTTTTTACAAAATATCATTGAAATATGGAATAAATATAATATCTTTGCATCGTTAAATATGGATATATATTCGATCCTTGAGCGAAAAGTGGTATTTTCAAACGAAACAAGGATAAAAATAAAGTCATATTGACAATATGAATATATGACGGAATAGTGTGGAGTAATACAAGATTATTAGTTTCGGGTTTTACCACACCGTCGCTCTAATATTCAATCTCCACACTTTTAAACTCTCTTCGGAGAGTTTTTTTTTAATCCTTTTTTAAAATTCTATAATTTATTTGACTAATTTTGCTAAATGAAGAATTTAAAACGAATATTGTTTTTTTTGATATTTTTTAGTCAGCTTATTTTGACTTCTAATTCTTGTTTAATAGCGCATACTTATTCATCTATAATTGATTCTACAGAGGTAAGGTATTTCTATAATAATTTTGATAACCTTGAATTAGGAAATATCTATAATTGGGATACAACTACCATTTTATCTTCTTATTATGATAAATTAGATAAAAAATATGAATTATTCCAGACCTTGTCAAATTCTGGAATGCCTAATAAAAGAATTGATTTTGAATTTCCACTACAATTAGGATTTAATTCATGTTTGTCTAGCTTTTATTCGTATTTGAATACTTCTAATAATATTAAATGTCCTATCATTTATCAGCCATTTACAGAAATTAAATATACTAGTGGAGCTAATAAAGAACAGTATTTGGAAGTGTTTTTTTCAAGAGAATTTCTTCCACGACTTTTTATAACATTGAATTATGATGTTGATTTTTCACCAGGATTATATAAAAGAAGTAAAATTCAAAATTCTTTTTTTAATGGCAATATTAGGTATAATGCCCCAAAAGAAAGATATGGTATTATAGGTGCATATTTTCATAATAAGATTTATATACAGGAAAATGGTGGAATTATATATGATTCTATTTTTACAAATAATTTAGAACAAGATAAATCTATAATTGATGTTAATTTGACTTCAGCAACTAATCTGGTAAAAGTATCAGGATTTGTTATTAATCAATATTTAAATTTATCAGCCAATAGTGATTATGCACATATTGATTCTACAAGATATAAAGGAAATTTTGGTATGGGTAGGATAAACCATCATTTTTCATTTCAGAGAAATAGATATATATATGATGATAATAAGCCTCTGTCATCTTTTTATCAAAATTATGATGTAGTCCAAGATTCGCTTAAAACATCTGACAGTGTGTATTTTTATACGATTAAAAATGCAATATTTTGGAATTCATTGGGTTCTAATAAATATAATCAAGAAGTACCCTTTTACTTGACATTTGGAGTAGAACATGATTTTACGCGTCATTGTGGATATTGGAATTATCAAACTAAAGAATATTTTAAAGATCAGAATTTTTCAAGTTTAAGTGCAAATGCTGGATTGATTATAAACTTATTTAAATCAACAAGAATTATTGGTAAAGCTCAAATTATTACAACAGGTTATCATGCTGGGGATTTTTATATAGATGGTCAATGGAAACAATTTTTAGGAACTTCTAAGAAAAATTTAGGAGCTTTGAAGTTTGATATAAATATTAATAGACAATCGCCAGACTGGTTTGAGGAATATTATTATTCTAACAATTTTAGATGGGATAATGATTTTGATGCATCAACTTCTCTATTGATAAAAGGGTCTTATGAACTTCCTTTTGTAACAATTGGATTCAAGCAGACAACGATTGATGATTATGTATATTTTGGTACAGATGCTAAGCCAAAGCAATATTCAGGAACGTTGAGTATAAGTTCGTTATATTCTACGTTTAACTTGAAATTCAATAAATTAGAGATGATAGGTTTTGCTTCATTACAGTCTGCAAATAATAAGGATGTAATACATCTTCCTGCTTTTCAAGCAAAAATGAAAATAGCATACAATATAACTTTGGTTAAGAATAATTCAATGATGCAACCAAGTCTGACAATTAAATATTTTACAAAATATTATGCTGATGCATATATGCCAGCATTAAGGACGTTTTATTTGCAGAATGAAGTTCAGGTCGGTAATTTTCCATATATAGATTTATGTGTAACATTTAAAATAAAACGTGCTAATATATATGTTCTATATACAAACATGTATTCTTTAACAAATGATAACAGATATCTCACAACTCCACATTATCCTATGAGAGATAGTAGATTATGTTTTGGAATTAATTGGAGATTGTATAAATAAAAAAGAGGTTTTAAAAACCTCTTTGCTTTCTAATCTTGTCGTAAGCTTCGTTAACTTCTTGTAATTTCTGCTCGGCTGATTTTCTGACATCATCACCAAGATATGCCACTTTGTCTGGGTGATATTTCTTTGCCATTTCTCTATATGCTTTCTTGACTTCATCGTCAGTTGCATTGGAGTCTATTCCAAGAATTTTGTATGCGCTATCAACTTGTTGAACAAACATAGCCTTAATAGATTGGAAGTCAGAACTTGATACTCCCATGTATTTTGATATAATAGAAATTACATCAACTTCATTTTCATGTGTAGAACCATCTGCAGATGCTATTCCAAATAAATAATGTATAAGCTGCAGTTTGGATGAATAATCCATAAATCTGCCAATTTGTTGGCTGACTTCATACACTTGAATATCTTGCTTTATAATTTCACGGAGCATAAGTATATATTTCTCAGCACGTTCTTGTCCGAAATTTGTTAAAAAGAAACGTTTAACATAATCCAATTCAGATTTCTTTACAGAGCCATCTGCTTTCATAACAGCAGCAGAGAGAACCAAAAGACTGACATTGAAATCACGTTGCTGAGTTGTTCCTCCTATATATTCTTCTGTATTTGAATTGTTTCCAAAAGCTGAACCTAATGCAAATCCTATGATAGCCCCTAATGGTCCACCAAACGCCCATCCTAGACCGCCTCCTATCCATTTGCCGTAATTACGACCTCTGCGTCTTTGATGATTTTGTCTGGGCTCGTTAGTATTATAATTAGATGAATTTTGGTTTTTGTTTACATTTCTAAAAAGAAAATAAACGATGAATGCGACTGCTGCAATAGCTATTAATGATGACATATATTACTGTTTTTTATTTAAAATAACGAATCTTTTATAGAACAAATTATATTCCAAAAATATTAAAATTATCCCAAAAATTAAATAAACTTTTAATGTAACATTTATAAATTCTACTTATTAATTATTTTGGTCATTAACAAGATGAACTTTTTGAGATTAATGTTTTTTATTGTAATCTTTTCATCTTTTTTTTCAATCATGTAGCTTGCTATGCTCTTTGAAGAAAAACAAAAATTAAATATAAAATCATAAATCTTTATAAAAAGCAATTTGTAGAAATTACTATAAATTAAACATCAGTTACGGCAACAGATAGCTTTTATTGTTGGTTGGTCGATGGCATCTAAATCGTCATCTTTCAGCATAAAATATTTTTTTGATTTCCTCTTTTATTTCAAAAAATAAATACTTAAATTTGCAGACTATTTCCGTAAAAGGAGATATTTCTGAAATTATTTAAAAACACTATAAAATTTTAACACAATGGGAAAAACTAAGTATGTTTATTCTTTTGGCAATCGTACAGCTGAAGGAAACTCCACAATGAAAAATTTATTAGGTGGAAAAGGTGCTAACTTAGCAGAAATGTGCCATTTAGGTTTACCTGTTCCAGCCGGTATAACAATTACAACAGAATGTTGTACAGCTTATTATGCTAACAACTGCCAATTACCAGAAGGACTTATGGAAGAAGTCGCTGAAGGTATCAAGAATATGGAAGAAATCATGGGCATGAAATATGGCGATGCTGAAAATCCATTATTAGTATCTTGCCGTTCAGGTGCTCGTCAATCAATGCCAGGTATGATGGATACAGTTTTGAACATCGGTCTTTGTTCAAAAACTATCCCTGGTTTGATCAAAAAAACTAACAATCCAAGATTCGTTTATGACTCATACCGTCGTCTCATCATGATGTATGCTGACGTTGTTATGGAAAAAGCAGAAGACAAAGAACCAGCTGAAGGCAAAGGTATCCGTAAGATTTTGGACGAAATGTTAGATAACTTCAAAGAAGAAAGAGGTTACAAATCAGATACAGAAATCACAGCTGAAGAACTCCAAGCATTAGCAGAAAGCTTCAAAGCTACTATCAAGAACGTTCTCGGAACAGAATTCCCAGATGACGCTCAACTTCAATTAGAAGGCGGTATCAAAGCTGTTTTCAAGAGCTGGAACGGTAAGAAAGCTGTTGCTTACAGAAGAATCGAAGGTATTCCAGAAGATTGGGGTACAGCTGTTAACGTTCAAACAATGGTATTCGGTAATATGGGCGAAGGTTCAGCAACAGGTGTTGCTTTCACACGTGACCCAGCTACAGGTGACAACAAGTTCTACGGTGAATGGTTAATCAACGCTCAAGGTGAAGACGTTGTTGCTGGTATCAGAACTCCAAACCCATTGAACGACGATACAAAGAACGAAAAGAACAAGAATATGCATTCAATGCAAGAACTCATGCCAGAGACATACAAAGAACTCTGCGACGTTCGTACAATTCTTGAAGATTTCTACAAAGATATGCTCGACATCGAGTTTACTATCCAAGATGGTAAATTATATATGTTACAATGCCGTACAGGTAAACGTACAGGTCTTGCTGCTGTTAACATGGCTATCGACATGCTTAAAGAAGGTCGTATCGACGAACCTACAGCTGTTATGAGACTTAACGTTAACCAAATCGACGAATTGTTACACCCAATCCTCGACGCAAACGACGAAAAAGCTCACACAGTTATAGCTAAAGGTTTACCAGCAGGTCCTGGTGGCGCAGTTGGTAGAATCGCTTTATCATGTGAAAAAGCTATAGAATATCAAGCACAAGGTATCGCTTGTATCTTGGTTCGTGAAGAAACAAACCCAGAAGACGTTGAAGGTATGCGCGCTGCTAACGGTATCCTCACATCAAAAGGTGGTATGACTTCACACGCTGCTTTAGTTGCTCGTGGCTGGGGTAAATGCTGCGTTGTCGGTTGTGACGATGTTCGCATCAGCAAAACAAACGAAAATGAAGTTGCTATCGGTGACAAAGTTTTCAAAGAAGGTGATGTTATCAGCTTGAACGGAACAAAAGGTTGGATCTATGCAGAACCAGTTGCTATGATCGACGCTACAGAAAACAAAGTGTTCCAAGAATTCATGCAATTAGTTGACAAATATCGTAAGATGGGTGTTCGCACAAATGCTGATACTCCAAAAGACGCTAAGAAAGCTGTTGACTTCGGCGCTGAAGGTATCGGTCTCTTCCGTATCGAACACATGTTCTATGGTGAAAACAGTGAAACTCCACTCGCTAAATTACGTAACATGATTCTTGCTGACTCAACAGAAGAACGCGTTGCAGCTTTAGCAGAACTCGAACCATACATCCGCGAAACAGCTAAAGGTACTTTGAAAGTTATGGACGGCAAAGCTGTTACATTCCGTCTTATGGACCCTCCATTACACGAATTCGTGCCTCATACAGAAGATAAACAAAGAGAACTCGCTGAAAGCCGCGGCATGGATCTCAAAGAATTACAAAAACGCATCGAAGCATTACACGAAGTTAACCCAATGATGGGCTTACGCGGTGTTCGTCTCGGTATCGTTTATCCAGAAATCACAGAAACTCAATTCCGTGCTTTATTCGAAGCAACAGCTCAATTGATGAAAGAAGGCAATGATCCACACCTCGAAATCATGGTTCCTCTTACAGTCAACGTTAAAGAGTTGAAACATCAAAAAGCTATCGCTGAAAGAGTTAAGGCAGAAGTTGAAGCACAATACGGTTTAACAATCGATTACCTCTATGGTACAATGATTGAAATCCCACGCGCTACATTAGTTGCTGACCAAATCGCAGAAGTAGCTCAATTCTTCTCATTCGGTACAAACGACTTAACACAGATGACATTCGGTTTCTCACGTGACGACGTTAACGCTATCGTTGGCACATACTTGGAAGAAAAGATCATCCCAGCTGACCCATTCAACACATTAGATCAAGAAGGCGTTGGTCAATTAGTTAAGTTAGGCGTAGAACGTGGCCGTTCAACAAGAAATAACTTGAAATGCGGTGTTTGCGGTGAACACGGTGGTGACCCAGCATCAGTAGAATTCTTCTACAACGCAGGTCTCAACTACGTTTCATGTTCTCCATTCCGCGTTCCTGTTGCTAGATTAGCTGCTGCTCAAGCTGCTATCAAAGCTGACAGAAAATAATAAGAAAGAACTTTAGTTCGTAATATAGCGGTGGGCGTTAAGCTCACCGCTTTTTTTATTCATTTCTGTTACGAAAAGTTGATTGAGGCTATATTGTTTCATTCTTTTCAGTTTGATGTGGTTTGTTGTAATCGCACGTTAGTAATCAAATAATCCTTCCTGATCCATTTTCATCATATCAAGAAAAAGGCAACTAAGCTTCTTTGTAATGGAATTTATCCATGATATCCGCTGAATAGAATAGGGGATAAATACGCTTTTAAAGCGTTTTAAGAGACTTAATTTTTCGGATGATAATTTGTACAATGATACCGTAAAAAGTGTCTAAAATCAAATTTTTACATTTTAACCATTTAAGTTTACAAAAGTAATCCAATTACAAATGTAAAACAAAACATAATAATTATCAATTATTTATACATTTGTAATCCATGTTACAAATGTATATTCGCATGGCCTTGTTGTTATTTGTGTAAAAATGGAGTTTTTTTAATAAAAATTAACATAAATCACTCTAAAATAATAAAATATGATAAAATATTTTAACAATAACTTTAAAAATACGACTAGAAATATTTAATATAGTTTATTTTGTTTAACATTCGTTAAATTATTGTAAAATAAAACATTAACTAATGTTATTTGTAGTATTAACTAAAGTAAAATGATTACATTCTATATTTTACAAAAATAAAATGTATAATTGTTACATTTGTAAGAAAATATTTTTTACTTTTGTAAAGTTATTGTAGGGGAGATTTGAAAAAAATCATATGTATGTATCCCTATTTTATATGATTGGTTGTATGTTTATTTTATGTGAATTATGGAATCGATAAAAGACAGATTATTACATATCTTGCGGGCAAAGAATTTGACAGCAACACAATTTGCGGAATTGATGCAAATTCAACCTTCTAATGTTTCGCATCTCCTTAGTGGACGAAATAAACCTAGTCTGGATTTTTTAATTAAACTTAAAGAGATTTTTCCAGAATATAATTATGAGTGGATTATTCTTGGAAAAAAACCTATTACAACTAATGATTCTAATTTTTTCAGTAAGGAAAATGATTTGGATAAGGTGGAAATGATACATTATGATAATAATGTTGAAGATACAGATAAGGATAATCTGCAAAAATCTCAGGATTTGAATATAAATGATAATCCTGTAGATGCTATAATTCCCAAAACCACCAGAGTTGCATCGCCGAATGGTCTCAAGCAGATTATTTATGTTTATGATGATCATACATTTGAGGTATATAATCTAAGAAAATAAGAATATACCTTATTAATTATATTCGAGACTTGTATAATCAATTTATTTTGAGTATCTTTGTTACTCTTATTAAAGATATATTTTATATGTGTATTGAATTGATTATTAAGTCGTTAATTGATGCTATTCTGAAGTTTAAAAAGATAGTTATTGTATCTCATGTTAATCCTGATGGTGATGCGTTGGGTTCTTCTTTAGCATTGTATTTTTTTGCAAAGAAATTAGGTGCTGACCCTAAGGTTATAATTCCTAATGACTATCCTGGATTTCTTGCCTGGATGCCTGGAATTCAGGATGTTATAATATATGATAAAAACATTGAAACGGCAAAAAAGGTGATGAGTGAGGCGGAATTGTTCTGTTTCCTTGATTTTAATGTGGTTTCACGTACAGGATTGATGCATAATGATTTATGTCATTATAATAAAACTCTAAAATTATTGATAGATCATCATTTAGGTGCAGATGCTTCACAATATATAGCTTGTTATTCTAATACAGAAGTGTCTAGTACATCTGAAATGATTGCGGAAGTTGTTAAATATCAAGGTTTTAATAATTACTTGGATAATGACATTGCAACTTGTATTCTAGTTGGTATGATAACAGATACGGGTTCTTTTTCACATTCTATTTTTAGAAATACTTTTACCATTTGTGGTGAGATCCTTTCGTTGACAAATGTAGATTATAAAGCGATTCATCAGAATATTTATGACAATTCTTCTGAAAATAGATTGAGACTCTTGGGTTTTCTTATTAATGATAGAATGACGGTCTTGAATGAGTATAATACAGCTTATATATATGCGTCAAAATCAGATTTAGAAAGGTTTAATTATCAAATAGGTGATACTGAGGGTGTTGTGAATTATCCTTTGTCAATTTCTAATATCAAAATGTCGGTTTTAATAACAGAAAAACAAGGCTGTATACGTCTGTCTTTTAGGTCTAAAGGTGATTTTTCGGTCAATGACTTGACCAGAAAGCATTTTAATGGTGGAGGACATCTTAACGCAGCGGGTGGTACGCTTGAATGTTCTTTGGAAGATGCAATTAAAAAATTAATATCAGTTTTGCCTGAATATAAAGAATTGTTAAGTAAATGAAAATCATAAATAAACGATATAATTTTATTCTCTGGTTGGTGTTTTTCTTGATTGTAATGACATCATGTTCATTGGAGACATATACAACAAGAAAAAATAATGCTAATCAAGAAATATTATCATATCTTATTGAGAATAAAATAGATGTAAAACCAAATGCATCTGGATTAGTTTATATACCTATTGATGAAGGAGAAGGTGATACACCGCAGTTGGGTGATAAAGTTGCTTTTCATTATAAAGGGTATTATTTAAATGGAGAAGTGTTTGATTCTTCATATGATAAGTCATATCCATTGATAGTGGAGATTGGCAATGGTATGATTATCAATGGGCTAGAAGAATCGCTGTTGATGATGAACAAAGGTGCCAAAGCTAAGGTTATAATTCCGTTTTATTTGGCCTACGATGATATGGATAATGCGCCGGTTCCTCCATATTCTAATCTGATCTTTGAACTGGAAATGATTGATTTTATTAAAATTACACAATGAAAATCCGTTTTGTAGCAATATATATGATTATAGCTTTCTTGTTCTTCTCGTGTGATAATGTTAGGAATAAGAAAGAGAATCAGTTTATTGATGATAAGCAATTAGAATTATCATTAGAGGAAATGAATCGTAAGATGTTGCAATATGAATCAGAACTGATTGATGATTATATAGAAAAGAATAATTTAAAGGTTCAAAGAACAGGAACTGGACTTCGTTATCAGATTGTTAATGAAGGTAATGGTGATTTGATAAAGAAAGGTGATATTGTAACATTAGAATATGAACTCTGCTTATTATCAGGGGAAATATTGTATTCGTCTGAAAATGATGGAAATAAAGTTTTTCTAGTAAGTAGAGGAGGTGTTGAAGCTGGCTTGGAAGAAGCTATTCTTAAACTTAAACATAATAGCGAGGCTATATTGATTTTACCGTCGCATTTAGCTCATGGATTGATTGGTGATGGCGGTAGAATACCACCTAAGGCTATTATCGTATATAAAATAAAAGTTATTGATATTAAATAATTTAAACTTATAACAAAATGAAAAAGATCTTTTTATTATCATTGATTTTGGGTGTATTATTTACATCTTGTCAACAACAAACAAAGACAAAGTCTTATGATGGTTATACTCAATCATCTTCTGGATTGTATTATAAATTTTATCAGCAAAATGAAGGCGAAAATCCTCAAATAATGGATGTATTAGATGTAATGCTTTCATGTTCTATTAATGATACAGCAGTGATAATTCCAGAAAACCGAATGATACTACCAATGATGGAATCTTTGTTTAATGGTGATATCTACGAAGGATTTAAAATGATGCACAAAGGTGATAGTGTTTCCTTTATGGTTAGAGCTGATTCTACATTCATTACATTGTTTGGTACTCCAATGCCAAATGTATTTTCAATTGATGATTTGATGAGATTTGAAATTAGACTTAATGATTTCTATCCTGAATCAGAAATGCAGGCTAAACAAATAGAATATATGAAAGAGAATTATTCTGAAGAAACAGCAAAAGCAGAACAGAAATTGAGTGAATATTTTAAAAATAATAATATAACAGCCAAAGAAACAGCTTCTGGACTCAATTATGTTATTACAAAAGAAGGAAATGGTGAAAAACCAAGCGTAGGAACATTGATTAAAGTTCATTATACTGGAAAGTTATTAGACGGTACCGTATTTGATTCTTCAGTTAATAGAAATGAACCATTTCAATTTGTTCTTGGTATAGGTCAAGTTATACCTGGTTGGGATGAAGGTTTGCAATTGTTGTCTAAAGGTTCTAAAGCAGTATTGTATATTCCATATTATTTAGCTTATGGCGATAGAGGTGCTGGTACAATACCTCCATTTTCAACACTTATTTTTGAAGTTGAATTGATTGATTTTTAAGATAAACGGTGAACAATAATAATCTAGTCTTGTTTATTTTTAAATTTTTTAATTATGAAAGTTAGATTATCAATAGTACTTTTAATCGCGTTGTCAATCTCTCTGTTTTCATGTAAAAATGAATATAGAAGAACTGAAAATGGCGCTTTGATGAAATTTTACGAAGTAAATAAGAATAATGATAAACCAGAAGTGGGTGATTTAGTTCTTGTTGATGTCGTTCAAAAAGTTTCTGATTCTGTGTTGTTTAGTTCTGAAATGTACGGAGAGCCTTTTGAGATAATAGTAGAAGAACCTTCTTTCGTAGGTGATATTATGTCTGCTTTATTGAGTATGCATCTTGATGATCATGCTTCTTTGATTTTTCCAATCGACTCAATGTTTGTTAGCATAGGCGAGATGGTACCTGAATTTATAGCTCCTGGAACTATTACAGAAATGGATATAGTGTTGAAGGAAATAATTAAGAAGCAAGATCTTGAAAATCAGATTCGTGAGGAAATGGCATTAAGAAAATCGATGGAAGATTCAATGTTGTCATCTTATTATGCTAATGAAGAATATACAATTACCGATGATAGTCTTATTGTTGTTAATTTAAAGAATGTTAACGAAAAATATGCTAAAGCTGGTAATATAATGAAGGTGTATTTCACTTTCCAGACATTAGAAGGTGATACGTTACTTGATTTTAGTAGTGGCAAACCTTATGAATTGGTTTTCGGTGATATGGCTCTGGGTCAGGGCTTTTACGAAGGTTTGAGCCTTGTTTCTAAAGGTGGTGAAGCAGAATTCGTTATTCCGTCATCATTGGCATGGGGTAGTGAAGGCTTCCAAGATGTTATTCTTCCATATACATCATTCAAATTAAATGTTAAGGTTTTTGATATTATGACTTCAGATGAGTATGAAAAAGAGCAGAAGATGATTCATGAAAAAGAAGAAAAGGAAAATGCTCAGAGACTTAAGGAAGAACCTCAAAGAATTGCAAAGTATTTAAAAGATAATAATATCAATGTTAATCCAACAGCATCAGGTCTGTATTATATTGAAAAAGAAACAGGAAATGGACAGTCACCTCAAGTTGGAAATATGGTTGAGGTTCATTATTCAATTTATGATATAAATAACAATTTGATAGAAAGCAGTTTGGATTATGGTCAGCCTATACCATTCGTATATGGTGAAAATCAAATGATTCAAGGAATTGAAGAAGCTGTTGGATATATGAAAGTGGGAGGTAAGTCAAGAATAATAGTCCCATCACAATTAGGATTCGGTGATATTAAAATTGATGAGAATCTGCCAGCAAATTCAACTCTTGTTATTGATTTAGAGTTTGTTGACCTTTTGGATCTTCAATAGAATCATAATAATTTGTCTTGCCAGAATGATAGATATCAATAACTGTTATGATGGCAAGACAACTCCATACAGGAATCGCTAATTTGTCAGTATCCAAGAAATTGTTTAATACTCCGTGTGTGAAATAGCTTATAATAGCCAGAGTAGCAGCGAGTACCAATATCTTGGATTCTTTATTTTTTGCTCTTTTATAAGTGATAAGACCTCTGTAAACGGAAACTGCAATCAATAAAACCACAATTAAAGAACCTATCACTCCCATTTCAGCTAAGGCTCCGATGTATTCGCTGTGAGCATTGCCACCATCTCCGTAATTTGTTGTAATAATAGTCTTGTTGACTGACAGCTGGTAAGGAGCATAAACGAATTGGTATGTTCCAGGTCCCCATCCGAAGAATGGTCTTTCTTCAAATAGTCTTAATGCAGAACTCCAACGGTTTAGACGTTCAAGGTTAGAAGCGTCTGTTGATATATTTGTTATTGATTGAACGTGTTCTAAAAGGTTGTTTGATGAGTCTTGTTCGTTTCTTTCCATAACATCTATAATCTGATGGCGGAAAGCAAAAAACATTGATACTAATAAAATTACAACAGTAAGTATAAAACGGAATTTTATCTTGAGCAATACGCAGATCAAAACACCTATAACAGCAATAATGCTTAACCATGCTGCTCTACATGAAGATAAAACCATTGCAACACAAAGTATTGCAAAACATACAATTATCAAAAGTCTCCTTTGTGGTTTGATGTTTGGTATAAATAAAAATGCAGTATTTAGCACAAGATATATTGCCAAGGCTGCACCATATGCGGTATGGTCGTTATAAAATGGAGTCATAACCCAGTGTGCAGAATTTCCCGAGAAACCATTAAGAGCATGGTTTATAGTGGTGTAAACAACAACTATTATGAGTGCAGCAATATAAAGCCATACGAATTTGTTGATGTTGTTAGGGTCTTTGAACAATTTGGCGCATACAAAATAGGCGGGTATTACAAACCATATTCTTGATAACAGATATTTTGCTGAAACTAATGGAAGTTCGCTAGTTATGGTTGTTATCAAAATCCATATTAACATTATATAAATAACAATAGAAATAGGATGGCGTGCTATTTTATTGTCGAAATTCTTTTCGTATAATAATTTTGCGATAAAGAAGAATAAAACACCAAATAACAAAGGTTCTACCGGAACTGATAGAGACAGGCCTATGTTAAGGCCTAGTCCTTCTAAATTTATGGATAATGGCGTTAGAAAAGCAATAAGGAATAATACTTTGTCGTAGGAGAAAAAGTATAACATAAGCACTCCCAATAAGATAGGAAGTGCGTACATTAAATAAATGCTTTTTTCTACGACTAAATAGAGGCTGACTGCAATGAATAATGTTACAATCAGGTATAAGCTTGCTATTTTAATTCCTTTTTGCAAAATTCTTCGAATTATTCTTTAACATCAAATTTTTCAATTGCAGCAACAACGAGGATTGACATAAGGAATGCGCCAATGCCGCATAATGCCACGATAACCCATCTTACAGGATATGCTTTTTTGTCAGCAACAAATGGTCTTGATACGATGTTTGAGTAAGTCATATCGCCTTCTGCTTGACGTAATTCTTCTTCGTAAAAGTGTCTTACGTCTGTATAATCTGCTGTTTCTGTAGCAATTAATTCAACTAATGCGATTGCTGTTGCGATGTTGCCGCTATTTTCTTTTTTGTTTTCATCGCTGAAATATGCGATTGAATTGCCTTTTGAAAGGTAAAGATAATTTAACATTTCACCATCATTGGTTATCTTTGTCAATTCTCTTTTTAAAGAATCGATGAATTCATATTTTTTTGCTAACTGTTTTTCAAACATTCTAGCATTTTCGTATTTCTTGCTTTTGTGAATTTCACCAAACTTTATATTGTATTGATTGATGATTTCATTAACAATATCGTATGCGAGTTGAGGGTCTTTGTCTAAAACTTTAATTTTAACAGCGTCGTATGGGGTTTTTGATATAGAAATTCTATCACGATATTCACCAACTAATGCTGTTTTTGCATATTTATAGTTCCTGTCAATTTCATAATGATTCATCAAATCGAATTTCTCAACAACAGAATCCATGATTTCTTGTGAATCCATGATTTGTAACATTTGCTCTGTATATGTTTCATCTGAAAATTCTGACAACCCATTAGGGTAGAGGACTGCTTCTGATTTGAATTTTGGAGTGATGAACATTGGTCCGGAAAATACAGCGCCTAAAACTGCTGCAAGGATTGTTACGGCTGCAATATGCCATTTCCACTTGAAAATAACTTTTAAAAGTGCGATGTTGTTGAAATATTTATCCATATTTTTTATTTTTTTTGTTCTGAATAATAATCAGTTATGTTTGATATGATTAAATAAAAATAGTGCAGATTTATTTTCTAAATTTTCTTCAAAGATAAGAAATAAATCAACTTATTAACTTATTTTTTTCAGTTTTATTATTTTTTAATATGACTAATTGATGACATTATTAGGCTTTTTAGTTCTTTATAGTCTAACATTTTGGTAATGAATGCAATAAATAGTCCTCCGGCCATTGTTGATATAAATGAATAAAACCAATTCATTGAAGTTGATTTTAAAATGACAGCGGATAACACCAATAATGTGATAAATGAGAATATGCTAATCCAAAATGATGAGCCTAACTTTAATCCGAAGATTCTTTTTGCTATGAAAAATTGAATTGCGCATGTCGCAAACTGAACACAAAGACTTGTGAATGCTGCGCCTTGTGCTTTAAATATAGGTATGAAAATAAAGTTAAGTGTAAGGTTTATGATTACGCCTGTTGCTGCTACTATATTGAGTTGTCTGAGGTTGCCGTTTGCTGTTAATAATGTACCGAAAATATATGTCACTGAAATGGATACGAAACTTCCCATAAGTATCTGTAATATTTTAGAAGATTCGTGTATTCTGTGGTTATATGCTTCAACAGATTCATTATCTTGGATATTGTAAAGCAGTTCCATCAAGTTTTCACTATAGAAAATACATGCGACGGCAATGACACAGGTCATTGTAAGCATTAAACTGAATGATTGTTTAACTAGTGATTGCAAATCTTCACCATTTTTGATGACTGAGGCAAAAAGAGGGAGTAGAATTACTGAAAATAAATATGATATGTTATTTCCGGCATCAAAGAGTCGATATGCCCTTGCATATATTCCAGCTTGCACTGCGGAAATGTCTTTAGGTAAAATTCTTTCAATCAATACTGGTTCAAGACGATTGTAAAAGCTCATTAACAAAACTAGTAAGGCATATGGAAGGCTTTTCTTTATTATCATTAAAATAAATGGAAAATTGAATCTTATAGTTAATTTCCCTGTATGCTTTAATACTATGCAAATAGCTATTATTAACGTAATTATGTATGAGATGGTTTGTGAATATACGAACCAGTATATGTTGAAACTGCTTTTGGGAAATATTCCTGACCATAATAAGAAACTGCAAATCAATATCATGAGTACTCTGTCTAGTACTGACAATATACTGTCTGTTTTAAACATTAGTAATGCAGCAATGTTGGAGCGTACATATAATATGAAAGAAAGCAGTACTTGGTTTAAACCGACTATGCCTAATAGCTTTAACTGTTCGCTGTTATATCCTATTATCCATCCTATAAGGAATATTACGATGAAATAACCAATACTTAAAAATATTTTAGCTTGTGTTATTCCTACAAAATACTTCGAGAGTAGCTGGTTGTTTTGAGCGATGTTTTTGCTGTTA
Source organism: Bacteroidales bacterium (assembly GCA_045634185.1). Lineage (GTDB taxonomy): Bacteria > Bacteroidota > Bacteroidia > Bacteroidales > F082 > Limimorpha. The sequence goes on from JAZQZR010000029.1 coordinate 16,152, forward strand.
AAATTTGTTAAGCCAATATCGAGTAATATGTAGAATAGATATGAGAAATTAAAGATTGCCAGATATGTTCCGTAAGATGCATCACCAACAAGATTTTGCACGCTTCTGTCAACACCTAAAATCCAAAATGGTTTTATTAATAAGTTGATAAACAATAAGAAAATAATATTTTTTAAAAAGCGGCTGTTCATTATAATTGATAATAATATCTCGAAAAATTAAAATGTAAAGATACGTCTTTTTCTTTTTTGTTTGCCCGAAATTGAGAATATTTTCTTTTTTGTTTGTTTATAACAATAAAATGCTCAAAAACACGATTTAACAATAGATTATAAAAATATTAATCGTAGATTTGCAGAAGAAATATGAAAAATATGAACCAAGAAAAACATATATATTGCGAGGATACGGTTGAATTGTTAGAAGAAGAAAAAACTTTGTTATTACTTAATGATGATGTAAATACGTTTGATTATGTAATTGAGGTTTTGATGAAGGTTTGTGAACACACGCTCGAACAGGCTGAAACCTGTGCTATGATAACTCACTACAAAGGTAAGTGTGCAGTGAAATCTGGTACTTACGAGGAATTGGAACCTTATTACATAAGTTTGTTGAATCATCATTTATATGCTAAGATTCAGTAGATATGGCAGGATATACAGAAAAAGAGAAAAAGATAATAGAAATTGCGTATAATGTTTTTGTACAGTCTGTTAGCAAAGTTATGGATGCTGAACAGATAGGGTATATCAACAAAGCTTACAGGCTTGCTTTGGAAAAATATGACGGAAGAAAGACTTTGTCGGGTGGCTTATATATTCTGACTCTTATAGAAATGGCTGACATAGCTGCCAATGAGATTGGTCTTAGAAGCAAGACTGTTGTTGGAATCTTTCTCCACAGTATTACTCAAGAAACAGATGTGTCTATAGAATATATCAAGGAGCATTTCGGTGATAGAATCGCTTTGATAGTAGATGGTTATGATAAGATAACTAATATTCAGATTAGTAAAGTCTCTTTTCAATCAGAACAATTTAGAAGGTTATATCTTTCTCTGATTGAAGATATTAGAGTTGTTTTGATTAAAATTATACATCGTCTTTATGATATGCGTCATAGGGAAGATGTTGAACCTAAAGCATTTAAAAATTATCTCAAAGAAGTAAAGTATCTCTCAATTCCAATCGTACATCGTTTGGGTTTGTATGAAATTAAAAAGGAATTGGAAGAAAAGGTGATGATATATGAATTTCCTGATGACTTTGAAGATATAAAGAATAAAATCAGGGTGTCTTCTACTGAACAAGAGCGTCTGATGGAAAATTTCCTTGCTCCAATACGCAAGGCTTTGGAAGAGGAGCATATTGAACATTATATTAAATGGCGTACCAAGTCAATTCCGTCGATTTATGAAAAAATGAAGACAAATAATCTTCCATTTGAACAGATCTTCGACATTTTTGCTGTTAGAATTATCATTAAAAACAGTAAGCCAAGTGAGGAAAAAACGGATTGTTGGCGCGTATATTCAATTGTGACAAATATATACCAACCTAATCCTAAGAGGTTGAGGGACTGGATTACTACACCTAAGGTTTCTGGTTATGAGTCACTTCATACAACTGTTCAGGCCGATAAGAACTGGATTGAAGTCCAGATTAGAACAGAAAGAATGGATGAAATTGCAGAAAAGGGTAGTGCGGCTCACTGGCAATATAAGGGCAGGAACAAAAAGCAAACTACAGATGAATGGCTAAATCAAGTAAGAGAAATACTCGAAAGTCCTCAATATGGAGTTTTAGATGAGAGATTATCAAGTAGTTGTAAGTCGGATAAGATATATGTGTTTACGCCTAATGGTGATCTGAAACAGCTTCCTGTTGGAGCTACCGTTTTGGATTTTGCATTCGATATTCATACTCAGGTTGGAAGTCGTTGCTCTGGAGCCAATGTGAATGGTAAATTACAACCAATTCGTTATGAATTACATAGCGGTGATAAAGTGGAAATACTTACCAACAAGAAACAAGTTCCAAAATCTGATTGGTTGAATGTCGTTACTACCGACAAGGCAAAAAACAGGATAAAGCGTTATCTCAAGGATCAGGAGATGAAGGAAGCTGAACTTGGTAGCGCATTGTTTTATAGACGTCTTAAAAATTGGAAGATTCCATATACTGATCGACTTTTGACAGAAATTCTTAAGGAATATGATTTATCATCAGGAATAGAATTCTATCATCAAATTGCAACCGAAAAGATTGATGTGATTCGTTTGAAGGAATTTATTTTATCTTTGAATAATGAAGATAAAGATGTTAAAGAAAGACCTGAAAATGAATTTGTTAAGGATAAGAATTACGACTCTAAACCGGCAGAGGTTCGTATAGGTAATAATCTTAATGACCTTGCTTTTAAAGTGGCTAAATGCTGTAATCCTATACCTGGTGATGACGTGATTGGTTTCATATCAATAAATGGAGGAGTTACAATTCATAGAAACGACTGCAGTAATGTAAGAGCATTAAAGAAGAATTATCCATATAGAATTATTGATGTTAGATGGGGTGGGGAAACAGCTAATGTGCCTTCAGAGATAGCGATAAATATTATAGCTAATAATGAACTTGGTTTGTTGGGTTTGATTTCAAATGTTATCAAAGACTTAAATATCAATATATTAAGTGCTAATTTTGAGACAAAAGAAAGCAGATCCGTGGGTAATCTTGTTGTACAAGTTAGCAACACGAATCTGCTTGAACAATTACTGATGAGATTGGAATCCTTAACTGGTGTTATAGAAGTTAAAAGGATTAAATAATCTTATTATTAATTTTGTTCGGTCATAATCTTGATAATAACATTGTCGGTTTCTCTCATGCCTTGACTTGCGAGTGTGCCGACATTTTTAATTGTATTTTCAACTCCATATCCGATGATGCCATCGCCATCGCAGAAGTTTTTGCGGTTTTTACACATATTGTAACCTATAATACCACTTTCAACAGCCATAGCAATTTTTGCTGCACATGATGCTTTTGCGCCATCGCAAATCACACCAGATGTGATTGCTAATGAGTTGGTTAATGTCTTAGATACGGTTTCAAGGTCTTCGCCTAATAGGAATGCAATGCCACATGCTGCAGCACAACCCGCACTGATAGCTCCACAATATGCAGATAATCTGCCTATTGAAGTTTTTTGGTGAATTGCGATGAGGTTTGAAACCACCAATGCGCGATATATTCTATCTTCTTCGATATTATATTCTTTGGCGTATGCTAATACTGGCATGGAAACGGTAATACCTTGATTTCCACTGCCTGAGTTAATGATTACAGGCATTTCGCAACCATTCATTCTTGCATCTGAACCGGCAGCAGCCCATGCTTTAGCTTTGATTTTGACGTCATCGCCATAATTGCTTAAAAGAAGACTTCCGATGTTGGCGCCCCAGTCATTTTTCAAACCTTCGTCAGAGATTGCCTTGTTGTATTTTAATTGACGTTCGAGGAGCTCTTTAACATCTTCTATTTCAACGCTATTTGCGAAATCGTATATTCCTTCAAGGCTTAATATTGAGCGGTCGGTAAGTTCTGCTGAAGGTTTGCTTATTGTGCTGCTTTCAAATAAGACTTCGTTATCTTTTTGAATATGAACTATATTTGTATGGAATCCTGAGATTCTTACAGATGCAGAATGTTCTTCTTTATATAATTTGATTGTGACATCAAGTTGTTCTTGACAATTGATATGTGTAATTGTCATTGGAACACTGTCCAGGAATTCTTGTGTTTTTTGCTTTTGCTCAGGTGTTACGTTTGCTATAACCTCAAGCTCTTTGTTTGGATCACCACCAACTATGCCAATAGCTACGGATGATTTTAAACCTTTCATACCATTGGTGTTTGGTACGATAACGCTTTTAACATTTTTTATGATGTTACCACTTGCCAAAATATCAACTTTGTCAGGCATTGTGCCCAAAACTTCTCTAGCTTTGGCGGCGGCATAAGCTAAGCAAATTGGTTCTGTACAACCCATTGCTGGGACTAGTTCTTCTTTTAAAATGTTGATATACAAATTGTAGCGATTGTCGGTTTTTATCATTTCTTTGTGATTTTTTATTTGTGCAAATATACGTTTTTTATGATAAAAGCAAATTGTTTACTTGCCTTTTGTTATTTCCATTAATTCTATTTCAATATTTCCGCCTTCAGGTGTGAGTTCTATCCATGTATTGTCTTCGCTGAACCATTTGTATTGGGTTCCAATTTTAATGATAAAGCTGTTGGTGTCTTGATTGTTAGGTATTCTGACGATTAAACTTCCGCTATTACATTTTGGACTTCCGTAGGAGATAAACATTGTATAGCTTCTGTCAGAGAGATTCTTGGCTTTGATTAATATGTAGTTGCCTTTTCTTGTTGTTACGTCAACTGGTTCAAAGTTGAATTTTTTCGTCTCATTTGAGTTTATAGTGGTATTTTCATCAACCAAAACTGCAAGTTTGTTTTCTTGAAGCATAATGCTTATTTTGTCAATCATTTCAGCAGGGTAGGAGTTGCCCGTATTTAACGCCAATGCTTTAGAATAGAACTCTATTGCCTTGTCTAAATTATTAGTGTTGTATTGGTTGTCGGCATTATATATATATTGTTCATATTCTTTCATCAAGCTTGCTAGTCTGGCGTCGTTTAATTGTGTAGCATTTTTCAAGGCTTGAGTGGCTGTCGGGTCGTTCTCTTTGAATCTCAATGCTTTGTTGTATTCTTTTATTGCTTCAGGATAATTGCTTTCATTCATGAAGGCCTGTGCGGCGTTCATGGCTTCTTTGTAATATTCATCCCATTTTTGTTTTTCCAATGCTAGTTGAGCTTCTATTTCGTTTATGCGTTTTTGTGTGCTCTCTTTCTTGTCTTTTGCTTCATTTCTATTAGGAATCAAATTATATGCTTGGGTATAATAATCCAGAGCAGTGTAAAAATCTTCTACTGATGCGCAGGAGTCACCTTTGCTTAAAAGTGCTGTATATTGTGCATTTAATTCGATTTCCTTATTTTTGTTGCTAATTAAATTTGTCAGATAATCAATCTTTTGCGATGTGAATTCGTCGCTAGGGTTTTGCCTTAATGCTGATTTGTACTTTGCTAAAGATTCGTCATATTTGTTGTTGGTTTCTAATTCTTTAGCTTCTTCGAGAAGATTTAAAAAATTCTTCAATGATTTATATTCATCGCTGTTTAATGTTTCATCGATTCTGGCAATCATGTCAGATGAATAGGAATCTTCAGGAATAATCACGAGTGCTTCGTTGTATGCAGCTTTTGCTTTTTCGTATGATTTTTCTAGATATAAACTGTCGGCTTCGTTGATTCTAGAGTTATATCTATCGGATATGTCTTTTTGTGTTGCTAATGAAGTAATTAATGTTTTTAAATCGGAATCGTTAGGGAAAATGCTTAAAGCTTGTTGGTATTTTTCAATGGCTTCAGCATATTTTTTTCTAAGGACAAGGTCGCTGGCTTCTCTCTTAAGTTGTTCAAAATCAGCTGATAATTTGTCATAGTTTTCTTTTAATGATTTGGCATTGTTGTATTTGTCTTTTGCTGTATTGTTGTTAGGGTATAAGTTGAGAGCTGCCTTGTATTGAAGCGTTGCTTCTGTATATTTGTTTTCTCTCATGAATCTGTCGCCGTTATTTATGAATTCGTTAAATGCGGCGATGTTTTCCTTTTCATCTGTGATTTTTTGTGTGACGATTCTTATCTGTCCAAGAGTGTATTCGTCTTTTGGAAACAGTTTTATTGCTTTATTGTATGATGCCAAAGCTTTTTCGTAGTCACCGTTATCGTAATGATTGTCAGCTTCATCTATGTGTTGGAAGAAGATTTCTTCTTTTTCGCTTTGTTCTCTGATTTTCTGCAAAGTCTTGTTGAGTTTGCTTTTGGCAGTAGGGTCGTCTTTTTTAATTCTTAAAGCTTCTTGGTAGTATGATTTGGCCTTGATGTATTCTGCATTGTTGAATTCCTTGTCGCCCATCGTTATTAAAGATTGATATGTAGGAGCTGTATTCTGCGCTGTGAGTTCGCTGTTAGATATTGTTAAAATGCTGAATACTAATGATATAATGAAAAATATTTTTCTCATGGATTTAATTTTTAACATCAACGTGTTTTGGGATTTTTTATTGTAATTTCAAACTATAAGACCATCTTTCATAGTGAAAGTTCTGTCTGCCATTTCTGCTAATTGAGGGTTGTGTGTTACGATTATAAAGGTTTGGCCAGTCTTGTCTCTGAGGTCGAAAAACAAGTTATGAAGGTCTTTTGCAGATTGAGAATCAAGGTTTCCAGATGGTTCATCGGCAAGTATTATTGCAGGATTGTTTACAAGAGCTCTTGCTACTGCAATGCGTTGTTGTTCACCGCCTGAAAGCATAGAGGGTTTATGATCTTTTCTATTAGTAAGGTTTAGATAGTCAAGTAGTTGCATTGCCTTTTCATTTGCTTCTTTTTTTGAAACGCCTGCAATGTATGCTGGTATGCATATATTTTCAAGAGCTGTGAATTCAGGTAATAAATGGTGGAATTGGAATACGAATCCAATTCTTTTATTCCTAAAAGCAGCTAATTTTCTTTGGTTTAATGATGAGATGTCTTGATTGTCAATAGTTATACTGCCTTTATCTGCTTTGTCTAATGTTCCTATAATTTGTAAAAGTGTAGATTTGCCTGCTCCTGAGGCTCCGACAATACAAGCGATTTCACCTTTGTTTATTGTCAAATCAACGCCTTTCAACACTTCTACATTACCAAATGATTTATATATATTGCTAGCTTTAATCATTATTGATTTTTTTGCAAATTTAATAAATCTTTTGATACTTTTCTAGACTAATTTTAATAAAAAAAGAGGTGTTATTACACCTCTGATATTGAAATTATTAAGTTAATGTTTTACTTTAATTAAAGTATGTTATTATTTGTTTTTCTGTAATTTGGCTCTTGTAAATGGTTTGTCTCTGTCGAATAGGTAGCGGTAAGTGATATGTGTTTTATATACAGATGCCCCTGCACTTTCTGCGATTTTCATCATTGGTGGATTGAAATCTCCAATCCAGTTGAGTTGAAGGTCTTTGTAGTTGAATCTTTTTTTAAGAAGTTGTGATTCTAATGAGCATACCAATCCTGCTTCAAGGCCTTTGCCTCTTTGTTCTGGAACGATGCCGAAAACTAACGATATGGCTCTGTCACATTTTTTAATAACCTTGACTCTCCATAGAACTCTTAATTTATTTAATAAGTTCATCTTTCCGTTGAGACCTTTGTATATTTGGTTCAAATCTATCATCATCAAGAAAAAGCCAATGGGTTCTTTTTTGCCGTTTTCGTCAATGTGGTAAGCAAAGTGCATTAGACGAGGGTCTATAATTGGTTTCATGCTGTTTAACAAGCTAATGGCATGTTGTCTGGTCAGTTTCGTTGAACCAGGAATTGCTCCCCATGATTTGTTGTAGATTATTAAGAAATCATCGGCGTATTTGTCGATTTGTCGTTTGTCAAGTATTTCGAAGCTGTAATTTGGGTTTCCGTAAAAGCGTTTTGCTTTTTCTCTGAGGATAGGGTCGATGCCTCCAGGCTGAAAAACTCTGCGATAAGTTAGTTGCTTGAAGAATGTCTGGAATCCGTAGTTTTCAAATAATTTGCTATAATATGGGTAGTTGTAAGGCATGTTGTATACAGGATCTGTAAATCCTTCGTTAAGACATCCCCAGAAAAAGTCTCTGTCTCCAAAGTTTATAGGACCATCCATTGCTTCTTGTCCGTGTGCTATGTTCCATTCCTTAGCCGCATCAAAAAGTATGTTTGCTGCTTCTTGGTCGTCTATGCAATCGAAAAATCCGCAGCCTCCAGTTGGTTGCCCGTTTTCTTCTTTGTTGTATGTATTTGATGTTTTTTCGTCGTAAAATGCTGCTATTCTGCCAACTATATTGCCTTTTTCATCTTTCAGGATGAATCTTATGGCGTCTCCATGACGAAACAATTTGTTTTGAGATCTGTCAAAAACATTTTCTACTTCGTTGTCTATAGGCCTTACGTAATAAGGATCATTTTTGTATAATCTAGATGGGAAATCAAGCCATTGCTTGATTTCTTTTTTTGTCTTGACTTCTGATAAATTATATTTGCCCATCTTTTAATTTTTGTGCAAAAATCTGAAAAAAATGACTTTATTTTCAAATTTTGTTTTGTATTTTTATAAAAAAATCACTGAAAGACATTATAAACATAATGAACATCTTGTTTGTTATGCTTTTTGACCTGTTATTCAGATGATTTTGTTTTAAGGTATTCGCTGATAATGCTTCTCGCTTTTTCTGCATCGTATATATCTACGCGTATAACGCTGCTGTTATAAGCGGAACCGTTTACCCAACCTGCAGAAAGGCTGCCTTCCAACTGGTTTTGAACAAAGCATTGTATTTGATTTTCAATTAGTAATGATGCAATGTAGTTCGTTTCAATGTCTGAGCCGACAAATATTTCAATTAGGTTGCTTCTCATAGTTGTTGTAATTTTTTATGCAATATTAACAAAAATAATCTTAATTTTGTTCAAAATAAATATAAAATGGTTGTTGAGGATAAGTATAGCGAATTGATATCATATTTCGAAGAGCATATGCCGGTTGCGGAATCAGAGTTGAACTTTGAAAATCCGTATCAACTTATTGTAGCCGTGATACTTTCGGCTCAGTGTACGGATAAAAGAGTTAATATGACAACGCCTGCGCTTTTTGAACGATTCCCTGATGCACAATCTCTTTCTGAAGCCACGGTAGAGGAGGTCTATTCTTTGATTAAATCTATATCGTATCCGAATAATAAGGCAAAGAATCTTGTAGGGATGGCGATGACTTTGGTGTCTATATATAAAGGTGTAGTTCCAGATAATGTTGATGACTTGCAGACACTGCCTGGTGTTGGCAGAAAAACGGCAAATGTGGTGGCGTCGGTTGCATTTAACAAGCCGGCAATGGCGGTCGATACTCACGTGTTCAGAGTGTCGGCAAGAATAGGCCTGACTAAAAATGCAAAGAATCCTTTGGAGGCGGAAAAACAATTAGTAAAACATTTTCCTGAAAGTATCATACCTAAAGCACATCATTGGCTGATTTTGCATGGAAGATATGTGTGCAAAGCGCGTAAGCCGGAATGTGAAAAATGTGGCATAACATCAATATGTGATTATTTTTTAACTAAAGTTAAAAATAGTTAAAATCCTTGACAATAAAATATAAATCGCGTATATTTGTAACCTCATTGATTGTTTGTGAATATATGGAAAATCTATATTTTTACAATTAAATTAATGCTCGAAGTAAATAAAGTATGTAGTTGGAATTTAATTATTTAAGTGTATGGAAAAGAACATTACAGCAGAGGAAGTAGAAAAAATCAGAAAAGAAAAATTAAAAGCATTAGAAGCAACAATAGGTAATATCGAAAAGGCATGTGGTAAAGGTAGCATTATGCGTTTGGGAGAATCGGCAGCAGAGAAAGTCGAGAGTATTCCAACAGGTTCTTTGGGACTTGATTATGCATTAGGAATCGGTGGTTTGCCTAAAGGAAGAATAGTTGAAATTTTTGGACCGGAAAGTTCAGGTAAAACGACTTTGGCGTTGCACGTTATAGCTGAGTCTCAAAAGCAAGGCGGTATTGCTGCATTTATTGATGCGGAGCATGCTTTTGACCGTTTTTATGCAAAAAAACTTGGCGTTGACGTAGAAAATCTTCTTATCTCTCAGCCGGACTGTGGTGAACAAGCCTTGGAAATTGCAGAAAATCTTATTCGTTCAGGTGCTATTGATGTTATCGTTATCGACTCTGTAGCAGCCTTGACACCTAAGAGTGAAATCGAAGGTGAAATGGGCGACAGCAAAATGGGCTTGCAAGCTCGTTTGATGTCGCAGGCAATGCGTAAACTTACAGCAACAATCAGCAAAACAGGTTGCGTATGTATTTTTATCAATCAGTTACGTGAAAAATTGGGCGTTATGTTCGGTAATCCTGAAACAACAACTGGTGGTAATGCATTGAAATTCTATAGCTCTGTAAGACTTGATATCAGAAAAGTCAGCCAAATTAAAGATGGTGAAAATATCAGTGGTAACAGAGTGAAAGTAAAAGTCGTTAAGAATAAAGTTGCTCCTCCATTTAAAAAGGCTGAATTTGATATTCTTTATGGTGAAGGTATTTCGTTAACAGGCGAAATCATTGACCTTGGCGTTGAAACTGGTGTTATCAAGAAAGCCGGTTCTTGGTTTAGCTATAATGAGACTAAATTAGGACAGGGTAGGGATGCATTGAAACGTCTTCTTGATGAAAATCCGGAATTGAGCGAGGAATTGTTCGATAAGATTATGGAAGCATTAAAAAATAGTGATCAAGATTTATAATTAGTAGACAATGAATAAAATGATAATGGTTCTCATGAGCATCTTGCTTTTCGCAAGTTGCTCTGAGAATGTTTCGAAAAATAATGTAAAAGAGCACTCTGATTCTAAAGAAGTGACAAATGTTGCAAAATCAGAAGTTGAAAATATTACAGAATCAATTATATCAGATTCTTTGAATGTTGATCTTTATATTCAAAGAGCTCGTGTTAATTTAACAAATGAACAAATCAGTTCGGCAATCAAAGATATTAATACTGCTTTGTCTATTGATAGGAAGAATGTGGATGCACACTTGGTCTTGGCTGATATTTATTATGCACTTGGTGATGATGACAATATTTTGCTGACATTAAATAAGGCCTGTGAATATGCTCCATTGGATTCAAGACCTATAGTTAAATTGTCTGAACTTAGTTTCTTGCAAGGAAATGCTAATTTGGCTAATGCATATATAGACAAGGCTTTAGAACTCGATAGATTTAATCCTAGAGCATATTTTATGCGTGCCATGATTGCTTTGTCTGTTAATGATACAGCGGCAGCAATGAAGAATTTCCTTACAGCACGTGTACAAGATGATAATTTTATCGAACCTAAAGTACAGATTGCTCATATTTATGCGGCTAAGAATGATACGATAGCAAAGTCGTTTTTCGAGGAGGCTATCGCTGTTGATCCTGATGATTTGTCTTTGCAATACGACTATGCTTTATATTTGCAAGATAACGGTTTCCCTGAACAAGCTTTATCATATTATGATGCTTTGTTGAATGTTGTTCCAAATCATCCTGATTGTATCTACAATAAGGGTTATATTTATTTGGTGTATTTTGGAGATAATGACAAAGCTTTAGAATGTTTTGATCAGGTTTTGCAAATAAATCCAAATTCTGTTAATGCTTTGTTTAACAAAGGTCGTACATATGAACAGATGGGCGATTTTATTAATGCAAAAAGCATCTACCTCCAAATTTTAAGGAATTATCCTGATTATCAATTGGCGATAGATGCTGTTAATCGTATCAGTGAATAAATTATTCTTCTGAGAAAAGTTTTATCAGAGCGTTTATTTTATTGTTTAATTCACTATTTACTACTTCGAAATCGGCAATGTTGTTTAACTTTGCTTTGATTCCGAAGTAGAATTTTATTTTAGGTTCTGTTCCGGAAGGGCGGATGCTGATTTTTGTTCCGTCTTCGGTAAAGAACTGCAATACGTCTGATTTTGGAAGATCAATTATTGTCTCTGTTCCTGAAGCAACATCCTTGCAAATACTTGTCTTATAGTCTTTTATTTCGACTATCTTTGAACCGAGTATTTCTTTTGGAGCGTCATTTCTGAATCTGTACATCATGTTTTTGATTTCTTCGCTACCGCTGATGCCTTTCTTGGTCAGTGAAAGAAGTCCTTCTTTGTAGAAACCGAATTCTTTATAAATTTCTTTTAAAATTTGATAAAGTGTCTTGTTTTGTTCTGCTGCCCATGCCGCAATTTCTGCAATCATGAAACAAGCGCTATTGGCATCCTTGTCTCTGACAAAATCTCCGATTAAGAAGCCGTAGCTTTCTTCGCCACCGCCGATGAATGTCATTTCAGGATTGTTTAATATTTTGTCAGCAATAAACTTGAAACCTGTCAAAACATCAAATTTCTCTACATTGTATTTGTTTGCCATGTCGAACAAAAGTTCTGTTGTGACGATGGTTTTAACGATGTATTCTTTGCCGGTTAGTTTTCCTACTTCATTCCAACGTGTTAGGAGGTAATATGTTAAGAGGGCTGCTGTTTGATTGCCGTTCAATAATACAAATTCTCCGTTTTCGTCTTTAACAGCAATGCCAACTCTGTCTGCATCTGGGTCTGTCGCTAAAACAACGTCAGCGTTGACTTTCTTTGCCTTTTCAATTGCCAATGTCAATGCTGCTTTTTCTTCTGGGTTAGGAGATACTACAGTAGGGAAGTTGCCATCAACAATCATTTGTTCTTCAACGCAATGAACATTTTTGAAACCTGCCTTGCTGAATAACTTTGGAATGATTTGTCCACCTGTGCCATGAATTGGAGTATAAACGAAAACCAAATCTTGTTTGTTTTCTATGGATTTAGGTGAAAGAGAAAGGTTTAAAATTTTATTGATGTAAATTTCATCGAATTTTTCGTCGAGATATTCTATTAAGTCGTTGTTGGCGTTGAAATTGACCATTGAGAAATCTGTGATTTTCTCAACTTCGCCTATTACATTTTTGTCATGAGGGCTTACCAGCTGTCCGCCGTCTTCCCAATATGCCTTATATCCATTATATTCTTTTGGATTGTGAGAAGCTGTTATGACGATACCTGCTTGGCATTTTAATTCTCTAATTGCGAAAGAAAGTTCTGGTGTTGGTCTTAATGAATTGAAAATAAACACCTTGATTCCGTTTGCAGACATAACTTCGGCAGCGGTCTTTGCAAATTCTTGACTATTGTTTCTGCAGTCGTAAGCAATTGCTATCTGTGGTTGCTCAATGTTAGGGAGCATCAATTTTATATAATTTGCAAAACCTTGTGTTGCCATTGCAACGGTGTAGGTGTTCATCCTGTTGGTTCCAATTCCCATTATGCCTCTCAAACCACCTGTACCAAATTCTAGGTTCTTGTAGAAGCTTTCCAGTAATTCTTCAGGATTGTTGTCGATTAATTCTTGAACTTTGCTTCTGGTTTCAGCATCATATTTGTCTGATAACCATACTTTGGCTCTTTCTATGATTTCTGGACTGATACTTTTCATAATTAATGTTTTTATTAGTTTTTATTTCTTATTTCTTCTATGCATTTAATCAGACTTTCTCTCCAAAATGGAATTTTAATTCCTGTGTAGGCTTTTATTTTGCTTTTGTCCAATGCGCTGAAAGCTGGACGGTTTGCCTTGCTTCCGTATTCTTTTGTAGAGATTGGTCTTACTTCGCAGTTTTTGTTGCCGATATATAAAATCGCTTCTGCAAAATTACTCCATGGTATAGTGCCTTCATTTGAATAGTTGAAGATTTCTTTTACATCCGTGTTTCCAAATCTTCTTATAAGCAATAATATTGCGTTTGCTAAATCGTATGCCCAAGTTGGATTTCCATTCTGATCATCAACAACATTCACAAATTCCCTTTCGGAACCTAAACGCAACATTGTTTTGACGAAGTTGTTTCCGAAAGAGGAGTATAACCACGATGTTCTGACGATTATATATGAACAACCTGATGACATTATGTATTGTTCACCTTCTGCTTTTGTTTTTCCATAAACGCTATTGGGTGATACGGCGTCATTTTCCAAATAAGGACGTATGGAAGTGCCGTCAAAAACATAATCTGTGGATATGTGTATCAAAAGCGAATTGTTTGATTGGCAAACATTGGCGATTTTTTTTACTGCTAAAGAGTTTATTTCTCTTGCCTTTTCTTCTTCATCTTCGGCTTTATCAACAGCTGTATATGCTGCGCAATTGATACATGCCTCGATTTTATTTGCCTTAAAAAAATGGTCGACAGAATCTTCGTCGCATATATCCAATGTATCAACGTCTGTAAACAGCCAATTGTGTTCAATGTCAAATCTCGCAATCTTTTGAAATTCATTGCCTAACTGACCGTTACAACCTGTTACAAGTATATTCATCTTTAATTTCTTATTTTAGTCTGTCGCAAATTTATATAAAAAAGTGATACCAAGCGACTCTTTAAATTGTAATATTGGACTTTGTTTTGTAACTTCAACACCATCAATTACTTCTGTTATTGTAAACTTGATGTTGTCGTCGTATATTAGGTGAACGTTGACTATTGCTGAAATTCTTTTGTTAATAACGAATTTGACACCTGTTTCCCAGTCGACATCGATATTCCACCTGTTTGCTTTGTTGGGATCCATATAATTATTATATAAGTTCAAGGTTGAAAAAACGGAAATGTCATCTTTAAAATCTTGCTTATATTTAATTAATACATTTATGCCCAACTCGCTAAGTATGTTTTTACCCTTTACCCATGTGCTGTCGTTGTTGTAAATGTTCCAATAACCTGCTTCAACACCATAAGAGCCGATGTCGGCAAGACGTTGGTCGGTCACTATTGTCATTTTTCCAGCAATGGGACTTATATAAACGGATAGATTATCTTTTAATTTGTAGTTATAACCAGCTGATACGTTGACGTAAGCAGGTGCAAAGAATCCGGAAATTGCAACAGAGTCGTTAGGGTAGGCGTAACCGTCTGTAAATTGCGTCTTTAATGATGCGATACTGGTGAAAGAAAGGTTGTTTGTATTGTTGTTTGACATTGTCATCGAGATTTCACAGCGGTCTTCGCTTTTCTCATATCTCTTGTTTTTAGGATAACTAGACATGCCGTATGCAAATATTCCGTTTAATTCATAATTGAAAACTGCTCTGTTATATTTATATGTCATATTTGAAGATACTTTGCCGCTTCCGTTGCTTTCACCACCGGCAGCCCAATGAGTGATGGCTAATTGGTTCAAAGTGACTCTGATATCGCCTTCAAATTTATGGTAGTAATCTTTTTTTTCAATTAATGAATCTTCGGTGTTTGTCTCGAATATGGTGTCAGTTACAATATAAGTGCTTTTGCTAATGATTGTATCGATTATGTATGTGGTATCAATTCTGGTTATGGTGTCGATTTTTATGGTATAGGGGAGAGCACTGAAAATAGAATCCTGTCCCTTTGTAGTTGATGGATTCGAGAAGAATAGCATCATAAAAGGGAATATGTTGAAAATCAATCGCTTCAAAGTTGATTTGAATGTTGACATTTGTTAAAATGCTGCTCGTTATATTTCTGCAAAAATAATAAAAATTATCGTGATAGAAATAACTTTTTTTGGTGTGGATGAATATCATTGAAGAAATAATATGCTGCAATGTGTCGTGTTTTTTTGTCTTTATTTTTACACTTTAGACTTGTTTTGACGACAAAAAAGTGAAATAAATATTAAAAATATGGCTGTAATAGCTAAAAAATATCACGGATTTGGAATTGTTTTGAAATTTAAAAATAGCATATCTGGTTCAGAATTGCTATAAAACAAAAACAGCGACTTATTTTAAGTCGCTGTTTTTCAAAGGGTTTTACTTGTAGCGAGGATGAGAATTGAATTTATCGTTTAGTCCTCCAAAATTTTAACCTATTGAAAACCAATATTTTGTATTTTTACAAATCTGAAAAAACACCCATTTTTGACCCGAATCTGACCCGGTTCAAGAGCGCATATTTTACTGATATACAATAATTTATTTACAAATGTTAATGAAAAAATGCGCTGATTTCGCGAGAAGATAGGGGAAAAGGGGTTATTTGTTCAATATTACATTTATTTCTTTAGGTTCAAACCAATCTTCAGCTTTTAAAATGTATCCTTTTTTAACTTTTTCATCACTGATGGTGATAGCATGGGTTATATATTCGCAATATCCAAAAGGTTCGTCTGATGATTCTTCTTTAAATCCCATCTTTTTTAATTCTTCTCTTATGTAGTGTACGCTATCAGGATACTCGAAAACATGGTCTGTAATTTTGTCATAATGTGTACGAAGGTATTGTCTTCTTACAAGATAAAGAATGTCTTTTGCTGATAAACGTATAGTTTTACTTTGCTGAAGATAGAATTGATTTTTTATAACATCTTCAATATGGAATCTGAGAGGGTCTAAAAATATAGGCGCATCTAACATACCTCCCTCGCCTGTAAGCAACCAATTGGTATTTAGGTTAGGAATACGCCTTTTAAGGTGCGCAACATTGTTGTAAATTTCATCAAATTGTTTGATTATTGTTTTTACAGGTGGATAAAACTCATTATCAAAATCTTTCATGCTGGTAAAAAATCCGCAATCGACTGCATGCTTTATCGCAGATGTGATTCTGTTTCTAAAGTTTTCCTGCCACATATTAAGTTGATTTACGCCATCTTTTGTAAGACGTTCTTTACTCTTGTTGCCTTTTTCCCACCATCCAGGATTGTAATCTGGAATGATTTTTTTTAATTTAATTTTAAAATCAGGATAGTATTTGTCAATATCGGCCCAATCCATATTGAAAATTTTGTTGAATTCATTTTCTGGATATCCGAGTTTTTCTGCAAGTTCTTCTTTTGATGAAGCAATTCCTGCATTAAATATATTCTGAAATAGATATTCAGATGTTACTTCTGATTTGTTTTTTTTCATGTTATTATTGTTTATTCTAATTCTCTTATAACCTTATCTCTTATGCCTAATTTTTCTATTTCTTCTTCTGTAAGTTTGACAGGAACATAGAATGTTGTAGCATCAATTTTTGATTTTAAAGCTATTTCTTGTTTTGTCTTTTCTTCTAACAAATCTTGAAAAAAGTCATAATTCAATACCTGTCCTATTTTTTTCAACAGTTTTGTGTCGATAGATTCTCTTGTAAAAATATTATAGGCGTTACTTCTTTCAACACCTATCATTTTTGCAAATTCTGTAATCTCCATATTTTGAAGATCTACTTTTTCTCTGATGAGTTGTCCAATTTTCTTTTCCATACTTTATAAATTTAATGATTTAATAATTAGATAGTTATGATTGTGTGTATAATTTTTTTGGAATTTTTGTTGAAAATATTTGTAATTGTGTAGAAAATATTTATACATTTGCAGTCATAAAATTATAACTCAAATGAAGGAAAATTTATTATTGAAAGAATGGTATGATAGCTTAGGAGATGGTAAGCTAAAATTTAGAGATCGTATAATCAATAACTGTGGCATCAGCAGAGCTGTGTTTTATAATTGGTACGGCGGTATAAGTCCAATACCAATTCTTGCGCAAAAGGAAATCGAGAGAATAGCAGGAGAGAAGATATTTTAACCAATAAAAAATAATAACTATGGCAATCAAAAAATTCATAATAGAAGTTGAAGAAGGTCAGTCTAACTGCAAGGATTGCCCTTTATATGTCGGAAGCAGGGGCTGTATAAGATTCGCCAGCATTGATTGCAACAAATATGACTATTCAACTATGAAAATTACAGAATATAACCAATAAAAATTAATAACTATGAGTATGAAAAGAGCTGTTACAGTAGATTTAGACGAATTGTTTGATGATTTGTCATATTTTGACCAGATTTCATTTATCGCCGACAAGATTCAAGACCAGCGCATGGAAGATAAATTGAGAATATTCCGCAATGCCTTAACAGATGTAGAGATTATGGATTTCATCCATAAGAACGTCGATTTAGCCATCAAGGTGTTAAGAGGCGATGGGTATGAGGTTAATTAATTCATAATTCATAATTATGGTAAAGTATAGCTTAATTGAGACTAGATTCCTTGCCTGGGCAGATTACTATTTCAGACAAGATATACGACTCTTCAATAATGAACTTGATATAAATTATATTATCGAAAGTTACAACAAAGATTTCAATACAAAAATCTCAATCACCAACTTTATAAAGAAATTGGATATCTGGTGTAAGTTTAGAGGATATAGAATTGAATTTACAAGAAGAAGTCTAAAATATATTATTGTCAAAAGAAAAGAATTGAAGGATTATTGTAAAGGATGTTATTATGTTAGAAGATCAGATGAATTAGAAGGTGACATGGACGTCCTGGATAACATCCTTAGAAAATTTGAAAAACAACGGAATAGGTGGAGGATTTTGGCAGAAGGAACTATAATGGTATATCTCATTAATATAATCTTATATTTTATTTTATGACAAACAATTTCAAGTTCAAAATAGATTTCAGGTTCGTTTGTGAAAGTGGAGTAATCCATCGCATCGAGACAGGCGAAATGGAGCTGCCGCATAACGACTGGTGGTTCCGCCATAAGGCAACAGTCATGGCAATGAATATCCTTCTCGGCATGGCTGACTATATCAAAGAAGGAAACAAGAAACTAGAAGACTTTAAAATCATTTGGGAGGAGTGATATGAAATTTAACAATATAGAAGAATGGTGTAAGGAAGTTGATAAATTACCAAGAAGATTGTTTAATGGAAAAGAAATGGGCTTTCTCGCCGAGTTACTATTCAAGGAAGAGGTTGTTGACAGAAGGGTCGATATACATAAATTATTAGAAGATAAAGAATTAGGTTATGCCTCTGTAATATGGTTGAGGGTAAAATATTTCCATAGCTTCACAATTTCACCTTCATTAGCACTTTTTTTAGGAGATATTGTAAGTAATTTGGGTACATCAACGATGATATCTAATTTTTTACAATATAAAGCATTTCGATTAAAACTCAAACATATAACACTTTCAGAATTTTATACCATGATATTTCCAGATGGCTGGATATCTGATGAAGACTGGCGCAAGGCATGGGAGTGGCAAAAGATAAAAGATGAAGGTATTAGTGACAATATGCTTGACTATCCTAAATATATGGAATCAATCAAAAATATCCAATTATGAACTTCTACAGCGAAAAACTATACCGTCACATGCAGCAGCTGCCGAAAGGCGATTACATCCGCATCCGTGACGAGCTTTGCAAGTTCATGAAATGGAGCCTCGCAAAATATTACAACAAAGTCATGGGCAAGACCCGCATCAATTACCAGGAAAGAGTCCTTATCGAGTCTTTCTTTAACAAGAAAATTTTTAAAATAGATTAGTTATGATTCTTGCAGAAGATATATATGCAGCCACTAACGGTGGTCTGAATGTGCTATGCCATTTTTATAAGGAAATAGACCCTTCCAACCCTAAGAAACCGCTGAAGCTCCGTTCTGATGACAAGCGCGCTTCAGCCGGATGTTTCAAGGGAGAGAAAGGTATATGGTTTGTCAAGGATCATGGAGGCGGCGACCAGAAGGCTTATAACGCCATTGAACTTGTACGCGAGAAAATGAACCTGGAATATGGCGAAGCTATCAACTGGATAGCGCAGAATTTTGCGCCTCATCTGCTCCAATCGTCGTCCATCACGACGGTAGCCTTCAAGCCGAGCATGAAAAAAGAAGCTCCCAGCACCGAAATGCGTCTCATAAAACGTAAGTCGGGCGAGTTCACTAAGGCAGAACTGGAGTGCCTTGGCTATAAAATCACACAGAAGACTTGCGACGAGTTCGGACTGGTTCCGCTCGACGGCTACATCACCAAGGCCAAGGGCGACCACTCATGGCGCATAGAGTCTCACGACCAGTATCCGATACTTTTTTACGATTACGGCGCATGGGGCAAGATATACCAGCCTTACGGCGAGCTTCGTTTCATGTATTACGGAGAGAAGCCAAAGGATTTCATCTTCGGAACCAAGACGTTTTTAGAGTATTGGAAAGACGCTTTGAAAAACAAATATCCTATTTCTAAGGCTGAATATGACAAGGAATTTTCCAAACCGGAAGAATTACAGAATGAAGAAGTGTTGTCACGCCCTATTAAATTCGAGAACCTTATCATTTGTTCCGGTCCTTCTGACGCTCTGAACGCCTACAGCGTAGGCAATTGCGAAGTGTGCTGGCTTAATTCGGAGTCGGAACCGTTGTCGAACAATCATCTGGAGAAGCTGAAGAGACTGTGCGAAAATCTTTTTGTTTGCTTCGACAATGACGAGACGGGATTGCGCTGTGCTCAGAAGATAGCGTTGCAGGATCTTGACGTCAAGGTTATAGAATTTCCTGAAGACTTCGCCAGTTATTCTACGAATAAACGCGACAGCGAGGGCAACAACAAGCCATGCAAGGACATCAAGGATTTCATGGTGTTCTATAAGCGCGGACAGATAAATCCGCATTATGAGTTCGCCAACCGTCTTATGAAGCTCGCCAAGCCGCTTAAGTTCTGGACCGAGATAATAAGCGACAAGGGCAGGACATCATACGACATTTCCAACGCCTGTCTCTTCAAGTTCCTTTCTGCAACAGGCTTCTATAAGATGACCGTCGGCAAGGACGGATGGCGTTATGTGTTCGTCAAGGACAAGGTTATTGAGGTTATTCCGGAAACGTCTATTGTCTCCAGAGTGAGGGCGCACCTGGCGAAGTTCATCAACGACAACCCTGAATATTACAGTTTGGGACTTGAAAACATGATACTGCGAAACAAGGTGCTTTCTGCCGATTCGTTCCAGAACCTGGAGCAACGCAGCTTTAATCTTGATTCATTCACCAAGACCGAAGAATATTTCTTTTTTCGCAATGTCATAGTGCGCATAACAGGCGACAAGATAGAGAAGGTAAATCCTTTGGATTGTCCGTATTATGTCCTTAAAGACAAGATAATACAGCACGACCTGATATTGTCAAATGCTCCCTTTTATACGGTTGGTAATTCTGAGAAATACGAATATGCGCAGACGGTTCTGTCGCAGTATTCCCCCGACACCCCCGAATATTCCGAGATAAGGCACGAAATTGACAATACGACAAACAGTGAGCGTTACAAACTCGAGGTTTTCTCTGACTTCGACATGATAAGATACATATACAATACAGGCAACAGGTACTGGAAGCAGCAGACTGCCGACACGGACCTTACGCCAACAGAACGAAACATCGTAAATTTGAACTTCATCAACAAATGCACCGCTTTAGGCTATTTGTTGTCGAGATATAAATCACCGTCAAACGCCAAGGCTCTCTATTGTATAGAGACATCCATTTCAGAAGAGGATGAAGGCGAGCACAACGGCGGTTCCGGCAAGTCATTATTCACGTCGCTGGTGAATTATATGAGAAACAGGATATCGGTTTCAGGACAGCGACAAATGGACTTCAATTTCATCTATCAGAGCATCGACTTCGATACTGAGATATTCCACATCGACGATTTGAACTCCAAACTGGACTTGAATGTATTCCTTCCGGATATCACTGGCGACTTGCAGGTCAATCCTAAACATAAGTCGGCGTTCATACTTCCTTTTGCGCAGTCTCCTAAGTTCTCTTTCACTTCGAACCACGCCATCAGCCGTTTCACCGGTTCTTTGAGAAGAAGAATATTTTTCTGTGAGTTCTCAGACTACTACCATAGTGCCAATGAGAAAGGAATAAAGGAAATGTCGCCTAAGGTTGAGTTCGGCAGAGATTTCTTTACAGACTACAGCGAAGAGGACTATAATACATTCTATAATTTCATGCTTCAGAACGTGCAGCTTTATCTAAAGCATGGTCTGATCGAGACAGACATGACCAACATAGAGGAACGCCAGAAGAGATACACCATCGGTCTTGACTTCATCGACTGGGCGGACGTATATTTCCAGGACAAGTTCAATATAAATGTCGATAAGGAAGAGGCGTTCATCAGCTTCAAGAACTCGCTATCGCAAAGGTCGCAGTCGTTTGTCAAGAAGAAGACGTTTACCAAAAAACTACAGCTGTGGTGTGAAATTAAAGGCTACACATACAATCCTGAAGAGATTATGCGTTATAAGTCGGAGACCGAGAAGAAGCGCAACGAAATACGCTGGCAGAAACCGACGTTTCCAGGCAGTGACAAGACAATAAACGCTTACGGCTTCTACATCGGCAACAAAGACGCTGATGTGTTTGATAATATGTAATAATATGTATCTTTGTAGAATTATTAACAATTTAAAAATCATATTTATGAAAAAACACATTAAAACTAATCTTTATGCAGTATCTGATGCAATGGCAGTTATCACCTTGTTACTGCTATTAGCTTTTATAGCTAAAAAAACAAATCCAGTTTACTGGCTTACGTCTGGTTTTATAACATTATTGATTGCTGCTTGTCAAGCGGTTTGGGGAAAGGCTAAGATTAAGAATGAGTGTCCGGAAATAATTTACACCAAATCAGAAGAAGGCTGTGATGCCACAGAGTTGGAACCAGGACTTGAACGCTACGATAATGACGGAGTGAAAAGTTACGGGGTCGTGTATAAACTCAGTGACGGCGTGCATGGGGTGATAAAGAAAGACGGAACGCTTAAAGTAAAGTCTATTACAGGTAAATTTATAAACTCAGTAAGAGGTGGTGTTGTTCCGTATTCACCGGATAACTGCTGGGATGCATTGGTAAAGGCACCAGATACGGATTACTTAATAGTAAAATGAGCAAGACCGCTTCGGCGGTCTTTTTTTTTGTGCCTTCTTCTTATTAATTTAATCTATCTATAACTTTATTTTTTTTAATGACAATTTGACAAAATGACAAAATAATGATATAAGTAACTGAAAAGCAGAAAATTAAACTTTGTCAAATTGCTTGTCAAATTGAAAAATCTTGTCAATTAATTTGACAAAATAAATAAAAACATCTGACAAAGGTGTAAATCAATAAGTTAGGTGTAAAAATGCCGTTTTGCTGTCAAATCTTGTCAAATCAGTGTCAAAAGCATTTGACAAAGCAAAAATATATGATACATAACAAGTTACAAGCGAAAAACACTTTGTCAAATTAGTTTGAAAAAAAGAGTGAAGAAGAATTTTCCACACTCCTAACTCAAAAATTAAAATCTATTATATCAATCTTTCAAGCAAGCCCAAAACTTGGATTTATCCCAATTTTTTGCTATACTTTTGTAAAAGTATTCCAACGGTGTGCAAATAGTAAACCAAAGGCAAACCAAAGGAAAACGAGATTGATAATCAATGTAAATTACCAAATAATTTTTAAAATATGTCAGAAGAAAAGAATATTAACAGCCATTCGCTGAAGTGCAAGGAGAATGTTTGGAAGAAATTCGTTTCGCTTATTGACGAGATGGATAACGTCAACACACAAGGTCAGGCATTGGAACGCCTCATTGATGTATATGAGGAACCACCTAAAACTAAGATTTTGGATAAGGAAATAGCATCACAAAACGAAGACCTCATCAAGAAAAACCAGGATCTTCAAGACGAGATTAACGAGCTTCAAGAAACTATCGCCAGTCTGAAGGCGGAACTGGCCAAACACCAGGAAGAGGCGCAGCAGGCGGAAACCCAGAAGGCGAACCGTCCGGAAAACGTCTTTGAGGTTGAAGTTCATCCTGTAGCGTTCCATTTCCTTAAAGGCATGGCGGAGAAGACCAAGAAGACACCGGGCTATATCCTCACAGATCTTTTCATCATGGACCTTCAGAACCCACGCGCCAACAACCTTCCTTACATAGTGGCCAGCTCAGAGATAAAGGCTAAGCTGGATGAGTACAAGAAAGCGCATCCGGAAGAATACCAAAGAAAGGAGGCTTGACATGTTGGAAGGTTTAAAGGAAATGTTCGGCGGTCCGTCGATAGACACAGTGCTGAAGGCATTGCCGCAAAGAAAGATTGACGAGTCGGCACAGTTCATCAACGCTTTCATATCCGCGAAGCTCAAATCTGTAGATGTCGAGGAAGGCGAGACAGCAGCAGCTCTCATCCTCGACGCTGGCGATACATGCATGATAAACATCGTTACTATCAACGACAGTCTTTCAGTTGTGGAAATGAAAGAAAGGTTTTCCGTTAACGAATTAATCAATAATATTGTGGAGGGCTTTAAAAATGGATATAAATGATTTGAAAGGCGATGCACCTGTCATCACACTCGATGAGATAACAGGCAAGTTCAACACCAGGACACAGCGCCAGGATTACTATGAGCCGAAGCAGGAAGAAAGTGCTGATATCGCTTCGGACCTCATAGATCCTGACGGCGAGACAAAAGCTCCTGGATATAATGGCATGTGGAACCCGGAAGATGAGGAAGACATCCAGGTGGTGACGCCCGACGAGGCGCAGCGCACAGGCAAGCGCATCGCACAGGTGATAGACACCAGCTTCAACTTCATAGCGTCTAAATTCATAGCGCATAACGACAAGGACTACAAGGCGAACCCTTCAGACCTGGAAGACATAGCGCAAGCATGGGGAGAGATAGCCGAGGAGAAGCAGTGGAAGGTCTCTCCATATATGCAGCTGATGGTGCTTTACGCCATCGTTTACGCCCCGCTGGCGAAACAGGCGTTCACGGACCGCAAGGTGGCGGAGATAGAGAACCGCCAGAACAGCCAGGACGAACAGATAAAGGCATTGAGCAATGAACTCGCAAGACTTAAACAGCAAAACGCCGACAAAGGCAACGTCTGACGAGACCAGAGAGGTCTTCAAGATGGTGTTCGTGGGCAAGCCCGGCACAGGCAAGACTACGGTGCTTAGGAAGATACTTAACGCAGCACTTGCGAAAGGCCGCAGAGCTCTGATAATAACGCCGCATGAGAACGAGTGGGAGGACATCCCGTTTGTGCATTGGAAGTTCCCGGAGCGCATACGGCATTACAGAGGCGCGAGGCGCATGATATGCCATGGCGAGAAGGAGATTCTGGAGAACATCAAGAAGAACTTCGTGAACGGATTCCTGATTTTTGACGACTGCAAGGCGTATATTCGTCCGTCTGATAGGGTGTATATGGAGCAGTTCCTGTTGGCACTCCGTCAGAAAGACGTCGACTTCGCCTGTTGCGGCCACGGCTTCACCACCATACCTCCAGTGTTCTACACCTTCGCCACTCACTTCGTGGTCTTCGCCACCACCGACAACCCGAAGAAGCGCAAGGATGACGTGATGAACTTTGAAGAATTGGAGAAGATAGTAAACGAAGTAAACCAAAAAGCATTAAAAGACAAGCATTATTACAGAATAATAAAGAACCAATGATTTTTAATGGGTTATTAATAATTAGGAGTTGTTTTGCAAATAAGAGTTATGGAACCCGGACCAATGACATTGAAGGAACTTGCCGACCGATGGGGCGTATCGTACAGGACAGCCAGGAAATGGCTGAAGCCTTTTGAAGCGGAGATAGGACCGCGCATCGGCAATGTATATTCGCCACACCAGGTGAAGATCATTCTTGAAAAATTGGAGTAATTTTTTCATACATTCATACTTAGTTTTTTTATTAATACAATTTTTGGAAAGTTCCTGGAGCTCCCCGTTCCGGGACTTTTTTTATGCACAATCGTGCATAATCGTGCACAATCGTGCACAATCGTGCATAATTGTGCATAATCGGGAACCTATGGTTTTCGGCCGCTGTAGCTTTGCCGAAAAAATCATTAACTAATCTAAATTTCAAGAAATGGACAAAATTTTCAAGAACGACACGGTCATGGGCATTATTGCTCTTGCCACATTCGCTTTAGTGGCTTACACTTTCTATCAGGATTACAAAACAAAAAAAGAATTGGGAGGTAACTAATCATGAAGAAAATGCTTCCGATAATAATCCTGATCCTGGTACTGGCAGGTGGCGTCGGCGCATACTTCTTATTGAAGAAAAAGAAGTCTGAAGACACTTCCGACACTTCCGACGCTTCTCCGGCATTTGCATCAGAGGAAGAGGAACAGGATGACATCGACGTCAACGACACGGACGACATCATAGGAGCCACATCCATGACGTCGGCGCAGAAGACCAAAGCCAAGAACTGGGTCAAGAACATCAGCAAGAACGCCGAAGCAGGCACAAGCGGCTGGAGCGAGTCAAAGCTTAGCGCCTCAGCGCAGAGCGCGGGCATCACATACGCACAGCAGCTGGTTGTCTCTTCATTGTGGCAGATGTACAGCACTCAAAGCTACATCACCCAGGCCGACTGCAAAAAATTCACTAACGAAGTGAAGAGTTTATAATCAACAAAATTTCTAACTTAAAAACGAATAAAACATGTCAGAATTAAAAAATTCATTGAAAGCGGTAGCATCATTCCGCGTAACAAACAAACACACAAGCGCCCATAGAGTCTGTTTCTTTCCTGGTCACTTCGACACAGCGGAAGTAGCTCAATCTTCAGATTCAGGCAAGTATCTCATCAGCTACGCAGACCCTACAGCCATCAACAATGCTGGTTACGACTGCAAACAGGTCGCTGACGACTACAACGCTAAAAACACCATGTACAAGACCGACGGCACAGGATATCCAGTTGCCATCCAGCCTAAAGGCGGCAAGACACGTTATCGTGACTTCCTCAGCATGATCAAGCTTTCAGGCTTGAAGGTTTCAAAAATCCGCATCACAGACCTCGTGGTTAACGGCAATCACGAAATCTTCGCTCAGGACATCGAGATTTCAAAATCTTCTATCGGAGCGAAAGGCGGAACAGACATCGTCAACTTGTCTGCACATATCAACCCAGCGCACTTCCTCCAGAACTTCATCGACATCGACCTGGCAGGCAACAACCTCAGACTCGACGAGACAACACTTATGTTCATGGAGATTCCAGCCAGCGCAGACTTCAACATCGAATTCACATTGGCTGCATAAGCGATAATCAGAGAATCGAAAATCTTTGGCGGCGAAACAGACGCCGCCTTTTTTATTAACAACAAAAACTGAAATAAATATGACAGACAGATTTCAAAAAAACGTCAGTAAAAAAGTAGACTGGAACGAAGCTTTCAACACATTAGGCGACACAGTTAGCAATGTGTTTGGCAAGCCTGACACCTACAACACATATAATACTACAGTAATGGAAGAAGAGAAAGACAACACCATGCTTTATGTCGGCATCGGCGGTGCAGTTCTCCTGGTGGTAGTCTTAATCTTATTCATGAAGAAATGATGACGAACAATTCAGGCAAATTCATCACTCAGATCTCCAACATAGAGACTGAGATGACGGCGACAGAAATGTCGCCGTTGATACCGGAAGCTCCGAAAGTCACCTTGCTCCAGACGGTAGAAGATTATTTCGGAAAGTTCTGGTGGATGTGGTTATTAATCTTATTGGTAATGATTAAGAGAAAATAAAAATGAGCGACTACAAAGAAATCATCAAGTCTAATGTCATGGCAGTCGAGCTGGACAAGAAAGAGGTAAAGATAACATGCCAGAACAACAAGGCAGGCAAGGCGACTCTTACCTCTCTGACGCAGAACATCTCGATATTCGACGGCAAAAACTATGACCTCAAAACGGGTCTTACAGCCAAGGATTTCAAGTTCAAGTTCAAGAAAAAGGATCATGCCGAGACTTTTTATAACAACGTGATGGACATTGTTACAGACCCTTCTGTCAAGGTTCCTGTCCCGGCTCCTGAACAAGAGCCCGGACCCGATGGCGCACCGGCTCCATCAGCAGGGTCTGAAGACACATCCGGCAACAAGACAGTTCTCATCATCGGCGGCGCAGTCGCTTTAATTCTGGTAATAGTTCTGGCAATATGGGCAGCAAGCAAATAACATATCAGTTTGCCGAGACAGGTCATTGGCTAGCCCGCTGCAACCACAATACAAATGTCGTGGAGTTGAACGCCCGCGAATACGCCTCGCTGTCACCCATGATGAGAGACTACATCTGGGTGCACGAGTGCGTGCATCTGATCGCAGGAGTGCGCAGCGAAGCCGACTGCAACAGGCTCTCCGACGAGATATTCATATCACGCGCCAGAAGCAAGAGAGAACTTGCAGAGAGAAGAGACTTCGTCGCAGCTGCCAACGACCAGAGCTTTACAAGAGTGACAAGACCGACGACAGGTAACGCGCCGTTGTTGCTGGCACTCGCGGCAGTGGTGTTTTATTTACTAATCAAAAAAATGATAACATGAATAAAGATCTTATAAAACTAGCAGGCAAAGTGGATATCACCAAAATGGCGTACACCATCGGCGGCATTCTTCTCATAATAATCATGGTCATCTATATCCGCAAGAAGATATCGGAAGCCAAGACTGAGAAAAAGAACGCTGAATATCTCAACGATATCGCCACTTCCATCAATGTTTCCAACCTCACATATACTTCCGTGGAATATCAGACCATGGCCGACAGTCTCTTCAGCTACTTGTCAGATACCCGCGCCGGTTATGCAGGAGTGGACGAAGATGGAGTGTATGACATTATGAGCCGTCTTAAGACAAATGCCGATATCGAAAAGCTTATCGTTGTTTTCGGCAACAAGGAAATCCGCAAGCGCTGGCAGACCAAGAGCAACATCTACACTCTTCCAGGAGCGATTTCCGCGCTGATGAGTCAAAAGGAACGCGACAAAATCAATAAGCGTCTTGAAGAGAACGGAATAACTTTCAAATTCTAAGATCCATGAAGACATCATACATCGGCCGCAAGCTTATCAAGACCTTCGAAGGCTACAGAAGCGAAGCTTACCTCTGTCCCGCAGGCAAGTGGACCATCGGCTATGGCCACACTTCCGGAGTGAAGGAAGGCGACACCTGTACGGAAGAGCAGGCCGACATCTATCTTCAGGAGGATCTGCAGTGGGCGGAGAAGGCGGTCAACGCGCAGAATCTTCGCCTCAACCAGTTCCAGTTCGACGCTCTGGTGAGCTTCGTGTACAACGTAGGCTCCGGCAACTTCCAGGAATCCACATTGCTTAAAGTAATCAAGGCGAATCCGAAAGATTACGCTGCCATCGAAGAAGAGTGGAAGAAATGGAAGTATTCAAACAAGCAAGTCCTTAAAGGCTTGGTTCGCCGTCGTGCGGCTGAATTCTCGCTTTACAGTAAAGGTTTTTTTTACATGATGCTGCCGATAGTGATATTGGTGGCGATAGTAGCATTTATAACACTTAAAAAAATAAGAAAATGATATTCGGAAATAACATAGAACAAATGGGCTTTGAGAAAAGCGGATGGGTGATTGTTGACCAGTCCGCCGACGGCAACACCGTTTATATGGGCAAGCCTTCAACAGCAGACGCCAAGCCGGCTGACGCCGTCTGGCATATCAGGAAAGTCACAACGGAAGTGCAGGCCGACGGCTCGCAGCTCATAATGACACAGCACGCAGAGCCTAAAGGTAAATGCGTATGGGCCGACAGAAAGAATCTGGAGTATCTGCCGAATTTGAAAGATATAAGAAAAGTTAGAATCCAAATACCTAAAACAACTGACAACGACATCATTTGGATAATCAAAGAATATTCCTTCGAGTATGGCATGACATGGCGTGAATGGGTAGAAAGTGAGTACAATATTGACAAATTTGAGATTAAAAATGTCCTTACTCAACGGTTTGAAAATGAAGACGTGGTGGTTGTATCAGAAGATGATGTATATGGTGGTGGATGGCATATCCATCCTCCTGGTGTCGACTATCAGATAGAACTGTTAGGTGATGATTATAATTATGATTATGATTATGATTGTTTCGATTATCTCCCACCAGGAGGTTTCGGCGGAGGAGGTTGGTCATGAAAAAGATCTATAACCCAATAACAGGCGAATTCGACTATGTCAGCGACATGCGAGTCGCCGTCTATCCGATGGAAGGGAAGAAAGACGTGATGCAGGACGCGTTCACCGCGATATGGCAGAACATCACCGTTCCGGCACGCTCTGAAGTATATGCCCGCGTAACTGTCAACCTCGACGCCTCGCCGTCATCCGGACAGCGTATCGCAATGGCGTTTCTCACCGGACAGGGCTACGTGGCCTCTGCAGCCGCGCCACTGCCTACGGTGTCGGCTGTGGAACATTCCATGTGCCTTACACATTGGTTTGAAGAGGAGACGACATTGTCGGTAATGGTACATTCTACGACTGCAGCATACGTAAGCGATATCGCGTCACCAACAGACGCCAAGATGAATGGCGGCACAGAGCTTATAATTAAGACATACGCCTGATGGACCTTCACCTCAACATAACACAAGACATAGGGCACGGGATCATGGTCATGTTCCTGTGCTTCGTCCTGGTGCTGCTGTCGGTCGTGATAGACCTGTTCACCGGCATCCAGGCAGCCAAGAAATGCAAGGAGAAGCTCCAGAGCCACATCCTCAGACGAACCGTCAACAAGGTGATATCATATCTCACCGTGGTGTTCTTCGGGATATTCATTGACATTCTGGGTCTGTGCTTCCCGTGGTACGCGATACCATACTGCTGCATTCTCACAACCTTGGGCGTAATACTCATTGAAGGCAAAAGCGTCATCGAGAACCACGCCAAGGCGAAGAACCCGGCGGCTCATGTTCCGGAGACGGTTCTGGATATAGCCGAGAAGCTCGGCAAGTACGACAACCTCGACAATCTGAAACAGGCACTGGAAATATTGGAAAAATCAAGAAAGAAATAATTTATCAACAATTTACCAATCCTAAACATTATCTAAATTTTACAGTGAAACTCACAATTGGCATTAAAGCAGATGAACAGCACATCCAGTATTCAGTGTGTAAGGTGAATGTAAAATAAAAAAAAACAAGACTTTAGGAATTGGCAAGTATCGCGCTTTCGCTTGAACCACAACATCTTTTTCAGTCTTGTTTTTCTGCCTGCAAAGATACAACAATTTTAATTATCAACACCTTAAACCATGAGAAAAATATTATTTCTTATACTTCTTTTCTTCGGTCTCGTCTCCTGCAGCAGCACCAGGCGCGCCGAAAAGCGCATTTATAAAATCGTCGAAGATCATCAGGAGCTAATCCAAAAAGACACGGTGAAAATAGATACTACATTTGTGATCACACCGGAACAGGACGGTTTTGAGTTTAATCCGGACACTATTTCAGACAAAACTGTTGTGAAAACCGACCATGGAAAGTTCGTCATAACAAATCTTCCAGCGCGAGGATTCAAAATAGATTACTTCCCAGATGATGTTGATGTCAATTTCAGAACTGAAGTGCCAATCGACAAAATAGTGATAGAAGAACCGCGGGAGAAATGGCGCGATGTTCTCTTCGCCTGTATCATCGCCTTTGTCGGATTGCTGTTTTTAAAAATGTATTTTGAACGGATTATGAAATAAAAGAAAGGAGAATACGTTATGGAAGAAAAACTTAATAAAATGATAAAGAGACTTAACTTTTACAATTTATTTGATATTACAGTAATAGTCGCCTTTGTATTATTGCTTATTGCTATATCAGAAAAAACTTCAATAAAACTTAAACACGCAATAATTTACGGTTTAGGTTCTGTTGTTGTTGCTGGAGGTATAGCAACTTCAAGAAAATCAAAAGTAACAAATTGGTCAGGAATACCTATTTATGTAAAATCAGAAGAAGACGGCAGTGTTATAGAGGTCAAAGATGGCGAAACTTATTACGGTGCTGATGGTGTGAGGTCTTACAATACGGTTTATAAATTCGGTGATGGAATGTCGGCGGTTGTAAATAAAGACGGTAGTTTGACGGTTCAGTCTATTACGGGTGGCATTATTACTCATGTCAGAAAATGTGCCTTAGCATCCCCACCTGATCCAGGTTGGAATGATTTATTTAAAATCCCATGCCATGAATGGAATTTCAAAGAAGAAGAAAAAGCACTCAATTGAGTGCTTTTTCTTCTTTTCTTTAAAAACAGCGTTTTCTGCCACTTTCTAAAAATTAAAACTTCGAATCGGTCTTTTTTCATTTCTTCTTATAGTCTTTAAGCAGGGCAGGGGCTTTCAGATTTCTTCCCTTGGTATAGATTTCAGTTGTCGTTATGTCCTGATGGCGCGCCTGGTCTCTTACAATTATGGTCGGAACTCCTTCCTTCAGCATGGTGGTTATGCCTGTCCCTTTCAGGGAATAGAAACAATAGCCTTTCCCTTTGAACTCAGGACACAGTCCGCCGTCCTTTATTATGAATCTGTCCCAATAGTTGCCGAACATCTTGTTGTGTCCGATTTTCTTGCTTGTTTCAAAGTGTTCGCCAAATATATAGCACTCCTTGTTATGCTTCATTATTCCGAGCTCGTTGATAAGCTCAATTACCACCTGTGGAATGGTGACGGCTGCATCGAGGCTGTTTTTTGAGATTTCTGCCGATATGAAGACGGTCTGATGTTCGATGTTGATGTCGCCTACCTTTATTCTATAAAGCTCATTCGGTCTGATGAAGCAGTAATATGTAAAGTAGCACGCCAGTAGATATTTCCTGTCGTGATTCTCCAGGCGTGAGAACAGTGTCCTGATGTCTTTTTCCGCAAAATTATTTCTCGTCTTCATTGTCTGGGTGCGCTTCATCTTATGGATGTCTTCCGCTGGATTCTCGGAAAGTATCTTCTTTTTTACAAGAAAAAGGCACAGCGTATTGAAAAAATTGATGTAGTTGTTATAGGTTCTGTGAGTGTTTCCGCGTTCGTAATGGATCCAGTCTAAGAATTCTGTGATAAACTTCTCTGTCATTTCGTATATATATACGATTGGCTTTTTGCGGCTGTCGTTATATATGCGAAGCATTTTGATGTAGCTGTTATAAGTCTTGAAAGAAGACTCTTTCAGCGTTTTGTTGCGCTGTTCTCGCGTGATGTACGTCACATACATTTCGATAGCTTCGTTGAAACCTGTATGAGGGCAGTCGTCGTCGATCCATGGAGACCAGCCTGATGACAGCAGTTCCATGAACCTCTGGCATAGGATAGGGGCGCGTCTCTTGCGTTCCTTGAGGCTTCCCAGATGTGAGATTTTAATTCTTTTGCGCTTCATTGCCTGAGATTTTGGGTCGTAGGCATAGAAATAGATGCAAGGTTCAGCTCCTTCGCGGTACTTTGGAGCTGTAAATCTTAATACTTCCTGTAGTTGTGATTTCTGATTAGGTAACATTTTTTTTTATTTTTCTTGCGGAGGCAGGAAAAATAAACGGTTAATTCTGTAAACTCTGACCCGATTTTGACCCGATACGAAAACAGCGACTTGGTTTAAGTCGCTGATTTTCAAAGGGTTTTACTTGTAGCGAGGATGAGAATTGAACTCATGACCTCCGGGTTATGAATCCGACGCTCTAACCAACTGAGCTACCTCGCCATTTGCGGTGCAAAGATAGAAATAATTTTGATACAAAAAACATTTTTTTCAAAAAAAATAAAAAAAATATTTCGTGCTTGTTTTTAAAGAAAAATATGTACCTTTGGAGCATAATTAATAATGTAGTATAAAAATAAAAAATAAGATGAAAAAGTTATTAGCTGTAGTTTTAATGATGTTTGCAATGACATCTTTTTCAAATGCACAAACAGTTTCTGAAAACGGTCCGGAAATTACCTTTGAAAAGACAACTCACCAATTTGGAGAAATTCCTTATGGCGGTAACGGTACATATGAATTTGTATTTAAAAACACCGGTAATGAGCCTTTGATCCTTTCGCAACCAAAGTCATCATGTGGTTGTACAGTGCCAGAATGGCCAAAAAGACCTATACTTCCAGGTGATACTGACGTTATCAAGGTTACATATAAAAACACTGACCGCCCAGGAAGTTTCAGTAAATATGTTACAATATTCTCCAATGCAAAAACAAATAAAGAAGTGAAGTTATATATTAAAGGTAAGATTTTGCCACAACCAACAGAAGCTCTTCCTACAAAAAATAACTTCATGGGTTCTCCTGTAAATAATACAACATTTTAAATAATTTATAAGCTGCCTTTTTTTAAGGTGGCTTTTTTTATCTAACAAAAAACTTATAACTATGCCAAGTATATCACAAAAGGCTAAAAATATGCCGGCATCTCCAATCAGAAAGCTTGTTCCTTTCTCTGATGCCGCTAAAGAAAGAGGTATTGAAGTATTTCACCTTAATATTGGACAACCAGACATTGAAACTCCACAATTAGCTCTTGAAGCAGTCCGTAATTATACTGAAAAAGTTGTGAAGTATTCACCATCACAAGGAACTCTTTCATATAGAAAAAAATTGTGTGAATATTATGAAAAGGTTGGTATAAATGTAAAACCAGAAGAGATGATTATCACAACTGGTGGTTCAGAAGCACTTCTGATGTCTTTCCTTACAATTATGGATCCAGATGATGAAGTAATCATTCCGGAACCATTCTATGCTAACTATAATGGATTCGCTAAGAATGTAGGTGTAAATGTTAGACCAATATATTCATCTATCGATACTGGCTTTGCACTTCCTGATATTTCAGAATTTGAAAAAGCTATTACACCAAAGACAAAAGCCATCTTGATTTGTAACCCAAACAACCCAACGGGTTATCTTTATTCAAAAGAAGAGATGGAAACTTTGCGTCAAATCGTATTGAAATATAACATTTTCCTTATTTCTGACGAGGTGTATCGTGAATTCTGTTACGAAAAAGCAAAACACTATTCAGCATTGAATCTCGAAGGAATAGATGATCATGTGATCTTGATCGATTCTGCATCAAAGAGATTTAGCGCATGTGGTATTCGCATTGGCCGTATGATAACAAGGAATAAGGAATTGATAGATGCAGCTATGAAGTTCGCCCAAGCTCGTTTGTCTCCTCCAACATTTGGCCAGGTGGCTGGTGAAGCAGCTCTCGACTGTCCTCAATCATATTATGATGATATTGTCAAAGAATATCAATCACGTCGCGATGTCTGTATAGAAGGTATTAATAATATTGAATGTGCGTATTGCCCAACTCCTAAAGGCGCTTTCTATATTGTAGCACATTTGCCAATTGATGATGGTGAAAAATTCTGCAAATGGATGCTGACAGATTTCAATTATAATGGAAAGACAGTTATGATGGCTCCGGCAAGCGGATTCTATTCAACAGAAGGACGAGGAACTCAAGAAGTTAGAATTAGTTACTGTCTCAAAAAAGAAGACCTTGCCGAAGCGATGAATATCCTTAAAGAAGCTCTTAAAGTTTATCCAGGAAGAACTTTGTAATGATAAAAGATAAAGGCAAATGACTAAGGTGGCGAAGTTCAAAGCCTTAGTACAAAAGTCTAAAATTGAATATAAAAAAGACGTCGCTATAATTATAACGACGTCTTTCTTTTTCTGCTTATCGCTTCAGCGTTTTTAATAAACCAAATATTTCTTTCTTATCTTTTTGTATTCATTAAGTTTAGGCTCCCAGCTTTTCCTTATTTCTTCTTCGCTAAGACCAGCTTTGATTTGCTGCTCGAGATTCTTTGTTCCAGTCAACTTTACTAAAAAGTTGTTGAAAAACTTATCGTTGTCATTCAGTTGATTATAAGCATTTATCAGCCAGGTCAGTTTTAATTCGTTTTTGTTTATATTATAATTATGAGCATAATCTATCAGAAGCTCGCCATGACAAACCTGATTGCAAAGAAGCGGTGCTTTTCTGCCTTCCGATTGTCTTGGCGTAAATGTATATTTTTCTTTCATAAGTGGATGTCCGTATAATTGAAATGGACTCTCTGTTCCTCTGCCAACGCTGACAATGGTTCCTTCAAAAAAGCAAAGCGAAGGGTAGAGATAGACTGATTCCCAATTCGGAAGATTTGGCGATGGTTTTACAGGCAACTCATAAATGGCGTTTCTGTCGTAGTTTCCAAGCGGAACAACTTCCAAGTCGCATTGCAGACTGTCTTTTAACCAAAATTCGCCATTGACCATCATGGCGTATTCTCCTATAGTAAGTCCGTAAACAACAGGTACTTGATGTAATCCGACGAATGAAGCGTTTTCTTTTTCCAGAACAGGTCCGTCAACATAAAAGCCATTAGGATTAGGCCTGTCTAAAACAATGATAGGAATGTTGTTCTCTGCTGCGGCTTCCATTACATAAGTCATTGTGGAAATATAAGTGTAGAATCTTACTCCAACATCCTGTAAATCAAATACTATGATGTCAATATCTTTTAGTTGTTCTTGATTGGGCTTTTTGTTGTTTCCGTACAAGGAAATTATTGGCAGTTGTGTCTTTTCATCTATGCCATTATTGATGGCAGCGCCTTCATCGGCAGTGCCTCTGAATCCATGTTCCGGTGTGAAGATTTTCTTTATATTGATGCCTTCGCTCAAAAGTGTGTCTATGAGATGTGTCCCGTTGAAAATGCTGGTTTGATTGGCAACAATGCCGACATTTTTGTTTTGCAGGTGTGAAAGATATAATTCAAGCCTTGAGGCTCCAACTATAGCGTCTTCGGCCTTGTAAATATTTATGCCGTTGCTGTTTTGAGCTATAATGTTGTAGTTAAGTATAAAAGCGAATAAAATTAAAAAAAACTTTTGCATATACTTGAATAAATGATTACTTTTGCAATGATAAGAAAAAAATGAAAGCAACAAGGTTTATATCATCAAGAATTTTCTCATTGTCGAAGGAAAATCTTTCTTCGGTAGTTATGAAGATAGCTATTGTCAGTATTGCACTGGGAATATCTATCATGTTGATATCCATAGCTGTAGTTGTAGGTTTTAAAAATCAGATAAAAGATAAGGTTGTAGGTTTCGTTTCCCCGATTCAAATTCAGGTCTTGAATCAGAATGAGTCGATGGAAGAAACGCCTTTCATATATGATAGTTCGCTTAAGTCGAAATTAGATCTTCCGTTCATCAAATCCATACATGCTACTGCCAACAAGGCTGGTATAATCAAGACAGAAGAAGAGATTCATGGCGTTGTGTTAAAAGGCGTTGAGTATGATTATGATTGGACATATATAAACTCGAACCTTGTATCTGGTGAAGTGCCTCAATATGCTGGAGAAGAACGGTCTAACGAAGTCGTCCTTTCGAAGATAATTGCAGATAAAATGTTGCTTGAAGTAGGCGACGACGTGAGATTGTGGTTCGTGGGAGAAGATATGAAGACTCGTGGACGCAAGTTTACTGTTAAAGGAATTTATGAAACAGGTCTCACTGAATGCGATGAGCGCTTTATTTATTGTGACCTTAATCAGATAAGACGTCTTAACGGATGGGATGATAATCTTGTTGGACATCTTGAGATACAACTTACAGATGAAACAGACGTTAATGCAGCCAATAATTATATTTATTACACAATACCTACTAATCTTGTGTCATATACAGCCAGGGAATTATATCCGCAGATATTCGACTGGCTGGATCTTCAAGATATGAATGTTGTAATCATCATAGTACTGATGTTTATGGTGGCTGGCATCACTGTGGTAAGCATGTTGCTGATTATAGTGTTGGAAAGAACATCAACCATCGGTGTCTTGAAATCTATGGGAGCCAATAATGCTTTCATCAGAAGGATTTTCCTGCAACGTTCGCGCCGTATATTATTTATAGGTATGTTCGTGGGAAATATCATTGGAATAGGATTATGTTTGATACAAAAATATACAGACATAATTAAATTGTCGCCGGAATCTTATTATTTGTCATCGGTTCCTATTGAATTGAATTTGTCGCACATTGTGTTTTTAAATGTCGGTACATTTATTCTATGGGTGTTGATGATGTTGATTCCGACTATGGTGATAAATAATATAAATCCGTCAAAGTCAATACGTTTTGAATAACATATAATATGGAAAATTTAGTAATTGAACCATTAAAAGGTTATGGTGACATTAAATTTGGAATGTCGGTTGAAGAAATAATCAGTGTTTATGGAACTCCTTCCAACAATGAGGAAATGGAATCTCTCATAGAGGAGAACGGCAATTGTTCCGTTCTTTATGATTATGACGATGAATGTTTTTCAGTATGTTTTGAAGGTGTGAAGTCTATTGTTTCAAGCATTTCTACTAATCATGAGGATGCAACTCTTTTCGGAGAACGCGTCTATGATATGAATCGCAATCAGATTGTCGATTTGATGAAGAGAAATGGTTACAAGGAATTTGACGAAGAAGAACAAGAAGGCGATACATGCTTGATATATGATGAGTTAATGCTTGACTTCTACTTCAATGAAGGTGAACTCATCGACGTCGTATGGGGTGTTCTCGTCGATTCAGAAGGAAATATTATCTAATTGTTAAAACGAGGATGGAACAGGGATATAACCTCTCTCAGATATTGGTCTGAAATATGTGTGTAAATCTCTGTTGTGCTGATATTTGAATGTCCAAGCATTTGCTGTACGGCTCTCAAGTCGGCGCCTCCCTCCAATAAATGAGTAGCAAAGGAATGTCGGATTGTATGCGGTCCGATATTCTTTTTTATTCCGGCTCTCTCTGCAAGGTCTTTTATCATCAGAAATATCATCTGTCGGCTGAGTCCTGTGCCTCTTTTGTTAATAAACACAGTGTCGGTGTGTTTGTGGTTTATCGCTTGTTGTATGCGCTCTCCTTCAAGATAAAGTTTCAGCGTTTTTATAATAGATTTGCTTATAGGTACAAGGCGTTCTTTGTCACCTTTTCCTATGATTCTGATAAACTCATCTTTGAAATATATATTGCTTATTTTCATGCTGATGACTTCTGAAACTCTCAGTCCGCATCCATACATGACTTCAATGATTGCCTTGTTCCTATGTCCGAACTGCTTGCTTAGGTCTATCATGTCAATCATATTGTTGATTTCTTGGTAACTCAGCACGTCGGGGAGATGACGGCCGATAGAAGGCGATGAGATAAGTGTGGTAGGATTCTCTACAACGATTTTTTCCTGGATAAGATAAGAGTAAAACTTCTTTATGCCTGATAAAATTCTTGCTTGTGAACTTGCTGACAATCCTAAGTCGTATAAATGTGCAAAAAATGCCTCTATATCTTCTTGTTGTATGTCTTTCAATGATATAGATCTTTTTGTGCCATTTAAAAAATCGTAAAACATTTCTATATCGTGGGCGTAGGCGACGATGCTGTTATCCGACATTGATTGCTCTAATCTCAGATAATCTATGAAATGTTTTATGAGTAATTTGTCAAGCATGAATTTTTTTACAAAAATGAGAAATATTCTGAAAATAACGAATCTTTTTTTTGAGAAAAAAATGTAAATTTGCCGACCATTAAAATTAGAACAAACTTAAATTTAATTACAAAAGAAATGAAAAAAATTTTACTTACAATCGTTGCATCTGTGTTGATGGCTGGAAGCATTTCTGCACAGAATGTCGCTCGTGAATGCGTTTTAATAGAAGCGTTTACAGGTATTGGCTGCCCTTATTGTCCAGCAGCTGCTAATGGAATTGCTCAAATGTTGCAAGAAGGATTGTCAATCGCTCCAATAGCATTCCATAATTCGTACTATTCTCCTGCACAATATGCTAATGCAGAAACAAATGGTAGAGCAACTTACTACAATGTCAATAGTTTCCCAACTGTTCTCATCGATGGTATGAATAAAATTGAAGGTGGTGGCACAGCATCAAATTCAATGTATAACAAGTATAAACCATATTACGACGAACGTATTAACAAAACAAGTCCTTTCACAATTGACCTTTCTTTCGACTATCATTCAGGAACACAATGCCAAGCTAAGGCTGTTGTCACTAAAGTAGGTGAGTGTGATGGCACAGACGTAAGAGTATTCATCGTTTTGACAGAATCACATATCCAACAATCATGGCAAGGTTTACAAGAATTGAATGCTGTTTGCCGTGATATCGTTACATCATCATCAGGCGTTGCTTTGACAGAAGACGTTCAAGAAGTTACAGGCTTGTTCAACTTGGCTGGCTATAAAAAAGAAAATTGCGAACTCATAGCTTGGGTACAATCATACAATGGTCAAAAAGAAGTATGGCAAGCTGTTAAAATGCCTATCGCAACATCAGCTGCTCAATATGATTTAGGTATTGTTGGCGTTGAAGAAGTTCCTTCAGAAGTATGCTCAGGCGTAGTAGCTCCTCGCTTTACAATCAGAAATTATGGTAGCGAAACATTGAATTCTGTATTGTTCAGAATTATGGACGATACTGATACTGAAATTGGTACATATCAATGGGAAGGCTCTTTGGTTAAAGGCGCACAAAATGAATTCATGATTCCTGAAATTGATTTCGCTGGTTCAAGCGCTTTGAAAATCCAAGCTGTTAACCTCAATGGTAGCAATGAAGATGAATTTATCTATGACAACAATTATATCTTGAATGTCGTTAACCCTTACGAAATAAAAGAAGGTTACATGAAGATTCAACTTAAAACTGCTGCCGACAACCAAAACTTCAGCATTGAAATTAAGAACATGGATACAGACGAAGTTATTGAAACATTAACATTCCCAGAACCTAACAAAGTCTATACTGAAGAAATTACTGTTCCTGAATTCGGTTGCTACAGAGTTACTTTCAAAAACTCAGCTGGTAACGGCTGCGGCAATGGCTTCTGGGGTATCAAAGATACAGACAACAAAACTATTGTCTCTGGCAGCGGCTCAACAAATTCATTCAGATATGCTTTCCCTATTGAATTGAAATATAGCGGCGAAGGCGTAGAAGATGTTGAAGCAGTTAGAAACGTAAATGTTTATCCAAACCCAACAAACTCAATCATCAATGTTTCAGCAGAAAACATCACAAAAGTTACTGTTTATAACGGTATGGGTCAAATGGTTTATTCAGAATCAAATGAATGTGATGTAGTTAAAATCAATGTTGAATCATGGACAAACGGAATGTATTTCGTTAATGTTGAAACAGCTGATGGTAATCACTCATTACAAAAAGTCGTTGTAAATAAATAATTTATAACATATAATTCAAGAAAGGACGTCAATATTGCTGGCGTCCTTTTTTTGTTTTTTTATGGTGTAAAAATCTAAATAAAAAATGTAAATTTGCATCTTCTAAAAAAATCATTAAAAATTAAATCAAATCAGAAAATGAAGAAATTATTATTCACTGTTATTGCATCAGTAGTGATGTTTTTTAATGTAACAGCGCAAAACGTTGCACGCGAATGTGTTTTGTTAGAAGTGTTTACAGGTGTTAATTGCCCTTATTGCCCGGCAGCAGCAATGGCTGTAGGCAGATTATTGGAAGAAGGTAAAGCCGTTGCTCCAGTAGCTTTCCACACAAGCGCATTCTCAGTACCAGAATTCTATACCAATGAAACCAACCAAAGAGCTAATTATTATTACATCAGCTCATACCCAACAATGAAAGTTGATGGCGTGAAGTCTCCTTCAGTAGGTGGTCAATCTAATAACCAAGAATACATTGATTATTCTTACAACCAGGCTCTTACTGCTTACAACCAACGTATCAACGTGACAAGTCCTTTCGAACTCGACCTTTCTTTCTCATGGAAGTCTGGAACTCAATTTGAAGTTAAAGCTATTGCAAACAAAGTAGGTACATGTTCTTCAACCGACGTTAGAGTATTTATAGCTTTGACAGAATCTCATATCCAACGTGCATGGCAAGGCATGAGCGAAGTCAACTTCGTTGTTCGTGATATGATTCCAACACAAAACGGAACACAAATGAGCGGCGACAATATCGAAGTTACTGAAACATTTGATATCGCTGCTTACGACAGAGAAAACTGCGAACTCGTAGCATGGGTACAAAGCTA
Source organism: Bacteroidales bacterium (assembly GCA_045634185.1). Classification (GTDB taxonomy): domain Bacteria; phylum Bacteroidota; class Bacteroidia; order Bacteroidales; family F082; genus Limimorpha. Next base: position 57,699 of record JAZQZR010000029.1, read on the forward strand.
TAATGGAAACAAAGAAGTTTTCCAAGCTGTTAAAATATCTCTCATGGATTCAGACAATCAATATGATATGGCTATCAGAAACGTTGAAGAATTGCCATTGTCATCATGTTCAGGTATGATTTCTCCACGTTTCACATTCAAAAACTATGGAACAGAGACATTGAACTCTGCAATGTTTGTCGCTAAAGATGAAAACGGAACAGAATTGGCAACATACCAATGGGAAGGCTCTTTAGCAAAAGGCGAATCTGCTGAATTCGATTTCCCAGCATTCGAATCAAATGGCGCAGCAAATGTAACTGTTGAAGCGATGAATATCAACGGCTCTAATGAAGACGCTTACCCTGGTGATAATGTTTATACAATCAATTTTGAAGAAGCTTTCTCATTGTCAGACGCTTATATCAAAATCCAACTCAAGACAGGCGACGACCCTGAAAACTTCAGAGTTGAAATAAAGAATATGACAACAGGTAATATATACAAGACTTTAACATTTGAAGAGGCAAAGAAAGTATATACAGAAGAAGTTTCATTCCCTGCAATAGGTTGTTTTAGCGTTACTTTCATCAATGATGAAGGAAATGGTATGAGCGGCGGCTTCTGGGGTATTAAGAACAGCAGCAACCAAACACTCGTTTCTGGTACAGGCAATACCAACGCTTTCAGATATGAAATTCCAATGGAATTCTATTCAGAAACTGTTGGCGTTAACGAAATGACAGAAACAGAATCTATGGTTTATCCAAATCCTGCTAATAATGAAATAAACGTTTCTGTTGAAAACATGACTAAAGTTACTGTTTATAACAGCATCGGTCAAATGGTATTCGCTCAAGATGCTAGTTCATACGTAATGACAATAAACACTGAATCAATGACAAACGGTATCTACTATGTGACAATAGAAACATCAGAAGGTGCAACATCAACACAAAAAGTCGTTGTAAACAAATAATATTAAATCATAAAATAATTGAAGAGGTCATCTGACGATAAAAAGTCGGATGACCTTTTTCTTTATATTTCATTATAAAGGAACTCAGGAATTTAGGATTTCAGGAATTCCTAACTCCTAATTTAAAAAAACTTGTTGTCTTGTGGTCTTGTAGTCTTGTTGACTTTTTTCCTATCTTTGCATTTACGATAAATTATTACAGATATGAAGAAAGTGCATTTTATTGCTATAGGCGGAAGCGCGATGCATAACCTCGCCATCGCTTTACATAGAAAAGGTTATGAAGTGACAGGTTCCGATGACGAGATTTTTGAGCCTTCAAAAACTCGTCTTAAAAACGAAGGAATACTTCCGGAACAGATAGGTTGGCATCCTGAAATACTTGACGAATCTTACGAATCGGTGATTCTCGGTATGCACGCTCGTATCGATAATCCGGAACTTATCCGCGCTCAGGAACTTGGACTTAAAGTGTATTCATATCCTGAATATCTTTACGAACAAAGCAAGGACAAGACTCGTATCGTGATTGGCGGAAGTCATGGCAAGACCACAATAACTTCTATGATTCTTCATGTCATGAAACATGCCGGAATAGAGACTGACTTTATGGTGGGAGCACAGCTAGAAGGCTTCGACGTGATGGTGCGTCTCAGCGAATCGGCTAAATATATGGTGATAGAAGGTGACGAATATCTTACATCGCCAATCGACAGAGTGCCTAAGTTCCATAAATATCATCCTCATATTGCAGTGATTAGCGGAATAGGATGGGACCACGTCAATGTTTTTCCAACTTTCGATTCATATCTTGAACAGTTTAGAATTTATGTAGATACTATAGAAAAAGGCGGTTGCCTTATCTTCGATAAAAACGATGCAGAGGCAGACAAGATTGCAGCGAAAGCAAATGTAGCTACTTATGGTTACGATATTCATCAATATCAAAGCGATGGTGAAAATACATGTCTTATTTATGGCGACAAGAAAATCGGCGTTCAGATTTTCGGCGAACATAATATGAAGAATATCAACGCTGCTTATAATGTGTGCAAACAATTAGGCATCAGCGATGATGTTTTCTATGAGGCTATCTCTTCATTCAAAGGAGCTTCACGTCGTCTTGAGCTGATGTTTGAGAATAAGGAGAAGAATAATATGGTCTTCCGTGATTTCGCTCATGCTCCGTCAAAAGTCCTGGCAACAGTGAAGGCATTACGTGAACAATATTCAGAAAGATTTTTGTTGGTCGTTTTTGAGTTGCATACTTATAGCAGTCTTAGCGAAGTGTTTATTGACCATTATAAAAATTGTCTCGACAATTGCGACAAGGCAGTTGTGTTCTATGACCCGCATGCTGTGGCAATCAAGAAGTTGGATATGATGAGCGACGAGAGAATCGTTGAAGGTTTTGGAAGAAAAGACATTCAGGTAGTTCATTCAAAAGAAGAATTGATGAATGTGTTGAATGATGTGAAGAAAGAAAATGTCGCAGCAGGATTCATGAGTTCCGGCGACTTCAACGGACTGACTAAAGAAGACCTTGTTAAGGTGTTTTAGGAATTTTAAAAGAAATTCAGAAATTCAAAACCTCAGAACTTCAGAAGTAAATTCTGATATTCTGAGGTTTTGATATTTTTATATTTTTGGGGCGTTCCGGCTATGCCGTCGGGCTTTCCGCTATATCTTTGCTCACTCCGCTCGCAAAGGATGCCGCTCCAATCCCTAACGCCTCCAATAATTCCAAGTTAAACCTTTAAACTCTGTGTCTCTGCGTCTATGTGTCTCTGCGTCTTTATTTATCTATCGTTGCCAAGAACTCTTCGTTTGAATGAGTCTTGGATATTCTATCTTTAAGGAATTCCATTGCTTCCACTGGAGTCATATCTGCGAAGTGGTTTCTCAGAGCCCAGATTCTTGCGAGTGTGCGCTCGTCAACCAATAAGTCGTCGCGACGTGTACCTGAAGCTACGATATCAATAGCAGGGTAGATGCGTTTGTTAGAGAGACGACGGTCGAGTTGGAGTTCCATATTACCTGTGCCTTTGAATTCTTCGAAGATGACTTCGTCCATCTTGGAACCTGTGTCAATCAATGCTGTAGCAAGGATTGTGAGTGAACCGCCGTTTTCGATGTTACGTGCTGCACCGAAGAAACGTTTAGGTTTTTGAAGCGCGTTGGCTTCAACACCGCCAGAGAGAACTTTTCCTGATGCTGGTGACACTGTGTTGAAAGCACGAGCAAGACGTGTGATAGAGTCGAGGAGGATGACAACATCGTGTCCGCATTCTGTCAGACGTTTTGCCTTTTCCAATACGATGTTAGCAATCTTGACGTGTTTTTCTGCTGGTTCGTCGAATGTTGAAGAGATGACTTCAGCGTTAACGCTTCTTGCCATGTCGGTGACTTCTTCAGGACGTTCGTCAATCAATAATATAATAAGGTAAACTTCAGGATGGTTTGCTGCTATTGCGTTAGCGACTTCTTTAAGCAACACTGTCTTACCTGTCTTAGGTTGAGCGACGATGAGACCACGTTGACCTTTGCCGATAGGAGCGAAGAGGTCCATGATTCTTGTTGAGATAGTACCGCCATTATGACCAGTGAGTTTGAACTTTTCTGTTGGGAAAAGAGGAGTGAGGAAGTCGAATGGGATACGGTCGCGTACCTGTTCTGGAGTTAAACCATTGATTTTATTTACCTTGATGAGAGGGAAATATTTCTCGCCAGACTTAGGAGGACGGATGATGCCTTGTATGCTGTCGCCAGTCTTAAGTCCGAATAATTTTATCTGTGATTGTGACACATATACATCGTCAGGAGAGTTGAGGTAGTTGTAGTCTGAAGAACGGAGGAATCCGTATCCGTCAGGCATTATTTCCAGAACGCCTTCAGCGTTGACTACAGCGTCAAATTCAGAAACGATTTCTTCTTTCTTGTATTTGCTGCTTGTTTCTTCTTGTATATGTGTTTGATTGTTTGCTTGATTTTGTGCTGTTTCGTAAGCTTCGGCTTTTTCTTCAACTACAGATGTTGTTACGATTTCTGTTTCTGAAGAGGCTGTTGTATATTCTTCTGTAACAGCTTCTTTAGCTGCGTTTTCGTTTTCAACCTTTTCAGCGTTTTCTAAGGTTTCTGTTGTTGCTGCAGTTTTTGCCTTTCTTTTTCCGTAAGAAACGTGTTTTACCTTGTTTTCTTCGTCGTCGTTGTTTATTGTTGTTTTTACAACGTCGGTTCTCATGCCTATTCTTGGGCGTTTCTCGCGTTTTGGCTTTGTTTCGGTTGATGTTGTTTCAGAATCGCCAGTGCTTTGGTTCTCTGTGTTTTGTTTAGATTGCTCGTTTGTTGCACCTTCGTTTTCCAATCTCTTTTCATTGAAGTTTTTGTCAGGTCTTGAAGTTGCAATTTTGCGTCCTCTTTTCTTTGGTTTGTCAGAAACAGCTGTTTCAGCCTTTACATTGTCGTCTTCTTTTTTATCTTGAATTATATCAGGATGAACAGACTGTTTTTCAACGATACTGTTGACCAATTCGTTTTTAGGTACGTTGATTTTCTTTACTCCCAAATTAAGAGCAATCTCTTTGAGTTCAACTAACGATTTTTCGTTTAGTTCGTAGATGTCGTACATAGAATTTTCCTTTTGAAATTTGAGTTTAAATGAAGGACATTTTTGAAAAATAAGAGATGGAATCACCTCTTTTTATTATCGAAACAATTACATTGGCTAATTGTTCAAATTGTTTTGCAAATATACTATTTTTTCTCGTAAAACCAAGCATTTTAAATTTTAAAAAAATAAAAATCGTTAAAATCTTATCATTATATTTGCAGAAAATAAAAATGTAAATTATGATACAAAGAATTCAAACTGTTTTTCTTTTTCTTGCAACAGTTTTTGCAGGAATATTGTTTTTTGCTCCAGTATTTTCCTTCAATTATGGAGAAGAATTGATGAAATTGACAATCTTAGGCGTTGAAAATGCAAAAGACGCTCTTCAGTTTTCTGGACTCTACACATTGCCATTGCTTGTTATTGCAATCTTAGCAATAGTAATCCCATTTTTTACTATTTTCAAGTTTAAGAAACGTGAGCTTCAACTGAAGTTGTCATCGTTGAATATTTTCTTGAATGCTGTTATATGCGGATTGATTTTCTTGTATTACGCTTCTAATGTAGAAGGTAAAATAAATCCAGAGACGGTTCATTATATGTTTGGAACATATATACCTCTTATTAATATGGTTTTGTCAGTTTTGGCGATGCGATGGATTAAGAAAGACATTGATTTGTTGAAATCTGTTGACAGATTGCGTTAAAAGAAAAAGACCTTCAAAATTTTGAAGGTCTTTTTTTTGTTTAATATTTATCGGCTTCGTATATTTCAAGGTTACTTGCTTCTTTGCCGTCTATTTGGAATCTCATCATTGTTACCTTTTTGTGAAACCCTTTCATTCCGGCAGCTCCTGGGTTGAGATGCAGCAGATTTAATTTTGGATCGCGCATTACCTTTAAAATATGAGAGTGTCCGCTGATGAAGATGTCAGGTTTTTCTTCTAAGAGCAACTGTTTTATTCCAGGCGCGTAATTGTCAGGGTAACCTCCGATATGTGTCATCACGACTTTCATGTCCTCAACTTTGAATATCTGAAACTGAGGGAAGTCGGCTCTTATTTCCCAGTCGTCAATGTTTCCGAAGACAGCTCTGAATTTTTGGGACGATGTCTGTTGACCATTTATAAAAGCGGTCAATTCAATGGCGACGTCATAATCGCCAATGTCGCCTGCATGCCAGATTTCGTCGCAGTCTTTGAAAAACTCGTAGACTTTGGGGTTGAGCCAACCGTGTGTGTCTGATAACAAACCGATTCTTGTCATAATCAAGGAATTCTGTAAGAGATACCTACGCTTAAAACTTCTTTGAATTGTAAGAATGAGTCGCCATCGATAGGTTTGATGTCTTCATCATAAATGAGACGTGCTGTGACGTTGCAGTTTAACCAGTCGTTGACTTTCATGACGATAGCATTGTCCCAGTCGAAGTCTAAACGGCATCCGTATTCTTTATCTAATGCGTTGAATTCTCTTGTTTGCATATAGTCATAGAAAACAACGAGTTTAGAAGTGAAGACAACGTTTTTGAAGATTTCATAGTTGACGTTAGCGATTAACTGAGCACCGAGTTCCATGCGGAATTTGCTTCCATGTTCCAAAATTTCGCCAGTTACAGGGTCAATTAAAGCGCCTTTAACACCGAAAGCTCCATTGTCAGCTAAGGTTTGGTCGTTAACGATTGTCAATCTGCCTGATGCAGGAGCGAGGTTCAATGAGAACCATGATGATGGAGTGTACTGAGCACCAAGACCTACTGTCAAATAAGCAGGAGCGAGGAACTTAGAGATTCTGTTTGTGCTGTCTGTTTTGTAATCGAAACCGTCAGCGAATTGTGATTGGAAGTTGAGGTTGGCAGTGATGAATAATTCATCGTTAACAACGTCGTAACCATACAATGAACTGAAGTTGATACGGTCGTCGGTCTTTAATGGTTTCATGTCGAAATCGAAGTAGCTGTAGCCTAAAGCGAGGTCAATGTTGTTATCCCACTTTGATTTGCCTTTAAGGTAGTTGGCGCTATACTTGAATGTGCTAAGTCCGTTGATATTGTCCTGACCGCCAGATGTCCAGTTTGAGAAGTGGCTTTGTGATACGTTGAGACCAACAAATCCTCCGTGTGTCCAGCTTTTTTCTTCAGCATCTTGTGCGAAGATCATTTGTGATGCGAAAAGCACCATTGCGAGTGATAATAAAAACTTTTTCATAAATAAATTTTGTGTTAATTATAGATTAATATTGATTTCCGTCGTGGTAGTTTCGTTCTCCAAATTGGAATGTGATGTCTTGCGTGGTCTTGACTCTTACGAGTTTGCCGTCTTTTACGCCAGGTATCCATAGGAGATTCTGTATAAGACGTACTGCTTCGTTGTCGCAGCCTCCGCCAACGCTGTTCTCAATGACGATGTTAGACGCTTTTCCATCAGTCTCGATAATGAAGCTGAGTCTAACGGTTCCAGAAATTTCGAATTCTTTTGCTTGATCTGGGTATCTTAACTCGGAACGAAGGTATGAGCCTATTGTTATGTTCTGGTTGTTAAAATAAGGATTTGGCGCTTTGTCGAGTTCTTTGAATTCGTATATATTATATGTGTCGTCTTCAACGAATTCTTGTTGAGGGATGAATTTTGCCTTTCCTTTTTCAAGATTCTTGAGATATGCCTTGTGTGAAAACTCGACGGTGTATTCGTGATTGTATTCGCAAGGAAGCGCGTTGTTTGTCGCAGGTTTCCATTGTATTTGCTTTACAAGATGTATCGCCATTTCTGCACATTCTTGGTCAAAGGCGTTTTCAACACGATGGTTGTATGCGTTGCCGTCTTTGTCAACGGTGAACAAAACTGTTATCTTTCCGCTTAGTTTGTTGTCAAGAGCATTTTGTGGATAGGAGAGGTGCTGTTGTATTATATTTTTGGTCAGGTTTTTGCCTGCAACTGGTTCTGGACGAACAATGTTTTGCGCGCTAATGGCATTTGTCAAAAACAAAAACATCATAGAGAGTAGAATCACGCTGTTTTTTAATATGTTAGTTTTCATATTGTTTAGTTTGGGTAATACAACATAATTAATATTGCGCAATTTACTAAAATCTTTTTAAAGACTATGATTTTTTTTGAATAAATTGTTAAATTTGTACGCTTATAGAAATACATTAGAACTATGGATAATAATATGGTTTTTGGACTTCATCCGGTGGAGGAGTTGATTAGAGCAGAAAAAGAGATAGAAAAGATTTTTGTGCAAAGTGGCTTGCGTTCTCCGCAGATTGCGGAAATTCTTCATTATGCAAGAACGCATAATATTACAGTTCAATATGTTCCTGTTGAAAAACTGAATCGTCTGACAAGAAAGAATCATCAGGGTATTGTCGCTTTCATCTGTCCTATTTCATATCAGCTGATTGAAGAGGTGGTTCCTATGGTTTATGATGAAGGAAGAATGCCTTTTATCGTGATATTGGATAGAGTTACCGACGTGCGTAATTTCGGTGCTATCGCACGTACATGTTACGCTGCAGGTGTCGATGCTATCGTTATTCCTTCTCGAGGTTCAGCATTAATTAATGGTGATGCGATGAAGACTTCTGCCGGCGCTTTGTCAAGAATCAATGTTTGCCGTGTAGAAAATATTAAAGACACGATTGATTTCTTGAAGAGCAGCGGAGTTAAGATTGTCTCTATATCGGAAAAAGGCAAGAAGAATATCTGGGAGTCCGACTTTAAGGTTCCAGTAGCTATTATGATGGGTTCTGAAGAAGACGGTATCAGTGAAGCTTATCTGAAACGTTCTGATGAACATCTTTTAATACCAATGCCGGGCGATATCGATTCCTTGAATGTTTCTGTTGCTACAGGTATTATTAGTTTTGAGGTCGTAAGACAAAGAATGGGTTAAAGACAAAAGGCTAAAGTTCAGATATGAGCTGCTGTAAATAATGGCAGCTCTTTTTTTTAAATATATTGGTTTGATATAAAAAAAACAGCGTGAAATTTCACGCTGTTTTTTTTATCGCTAAAGAAATATTATTTGCTTTTACGAGCAGCTTCTTTAATACGAGCTTTTTTACCACGTAAACCTCTGAGGTAGTAAATACGTGCTCTTCTAACTGCACCTTCTTTATTTCTTTCGATGCTTTCAATCATTGGAGATGAAATAGGGAAGATTCTTTCTACACCAACGTTACCTGAAATTTTTCTAACTGTGAAAGTTGCATGTGAACCTTCGCTAGCGCGTTGTAAAACTACGCCTTGGAATTTTTGTAAACGTTCTTTATTACCTTCAACGATTTTGTAAGTTACAGTGATTGTGTCACCAGCTTTGAACTGTGGAAAATCCTTAACTTGAACTTGATCTTCAACAAATTGAATTAACGCGTTTTTCATTTCTGATATAATTTTTTTTGTTCTTTATTCCTATTTTCGAAAAAGTGTGCAAATATAGAAATTTTTTAGATACGAATTACATGAATTGTTAATTATTTTTTTTCAAATTTTCATACATTTCCGGACGTCTTTCTTTTGTCCTTTCGATTGCTTGTTTGAGTTTCCATTCGTTGATAATCATGTCATTGCCGGAAAGGAGAACTTCAGGGACTTCCCATCCTTTATATTCACGAGGTCGTGTGTAAACCGGAGGAGACACTAATCCGCTTTGAAAAGAGTCGCTTAAAGCGGATGTTTCGTCGCTCAAAACGCCAGGAATCAATCGAACAATGCTATCTGTCAAAACGGCTGCGCCGAGTTCTCCGCCTGATAAAACGTAATCGCCGATTGAGATTTCTTTGGTTATTAAATGTTCTCTGATACGCTCGTCGATGCCTTTGTAGTGTCCGCACAAAATGATGATGTTTTCGTATAACGACATTTTGTTGGCGAGTGGTTGGGTTAGCAATTCGCCATCCGGGCACATATATATAACTTCGTCGTAATTTCTTTCTTCCTTTAACTTGCTTATGCAATTGTCGACGGGTTCGATCATCATAACCATTCCGGCGCCTGATGAGAATGCGTAGTCGTCAACGCGCTTGCGCTTGTCGTTGCTGTAATCTCTTAAATTATGCAATTGTATGTCAACGATATTTTTCTGTATAGCCCTTTTTATAATTGATTCAGTGAAAGGACCTTCAAACATCTCCGGAAAAATTGTGATAATGTCTATTCTCATCTTGGAAAAATTTCCGCAAAATTAGCAAAAATTAACAGATGTGATAAAAATACTTTTATAAATTTGCAGTAATTTAAAATGTATAAAAATGAAAAGATTATTCACATTATTAGTGCTATCGGTTCTTTGCTTCTCTATGAAGGCACAAGTGGCGCCTGATAAATATTGGGTGCAATTCACGGATAAAAACAATACACCTTATTTTATTAATAAGCCGGAAGAGTACCTTAGCGCTCGTGCAATTCAACGTCGCCAGGATTATGGAATAGCAATCGACCAGTATGACATTCCTGTTAATCCTTCATATATACAGGCCGTTGCGCAAACAGGTGCTACTATTTTGAACCCTTCTAAATGGTTGAACGGTGTAACTGTAGAGGTGACAAGCGCCTCTGTGCTGCAAGCAATTGAATCTTTGCCTTTCGTTCAAAAAACACGTGTTTTGGAAGATGATCCTATAAAACAAAGAATAAAGGAGGAGACTTATTTCACTGATAATTTCGCTCCTGTATCTGAAAATAAAAATGATATCAGATCTTACTATGGTTATGCAACTCCTCAGATACAGCAGCTTAACGGCGTTTCTTTGCATGATCTAGGTTTTAAAGGTCAAGGAATGTGGATTGGTATCTGCGATGGTGGCTTTGATTACGTTGATCAGCATGAGGCGTTCCAAAGTATGTATAATGAGAATCGTTTTCTTGGAGCCAAGGACTTCGTATATAAAAATGGAGTCGTGTACACAGATTCATCTCATGGAACGTCATGTCTCGGTTTGATGGCAGGAAATGTGCCTGATAAATATGTCGGAACAGCGCCATTGGCATCTTATTTCTTATGTAGAACAGAAAATGTCAATAGCGAAAATGTTCTTGAAGAATACAACTGGGTTTCTGCAGCGGAATATTTGGATAGTATTGGAATTGATGTTATCAGCACATCTTTAGGATATATTACATTCGATGATTCGCAATTTGACCACGTTTATTCAGATTTGGATGGAGAGACTTGCGTGATTACAATTGGGGCAGAAATAGCATGTTCAAGAGGAATTTTATGTGTTTCATCAGCCGGTAATGATGGGGGCAATGCTTTCCCATATATAGCGGCACCTGCTGATGGAGAACATGTCCTGACTATTGGCGCTGTTGGAAGCAATGGAGAACGCGCATATTTTAGTTCAATAGGACCAACATACGATGGAAGAATTAAGCCAGACGTTATGGCTCATGGCTATGGAACAACGGTGGTCTCTCCTGGTGAAGGCGCCTATTATGATGGGTCAGGAACTTCATTCGCTTGCCCTGTGCTTGCGGGAATGGCGACATGTCTGTGGCAGGCTAGAAAGGAACTGCAAGCGTCAGAAATAAGAGATGCATTGCGCCAAAGTGGAAATATGACTACTCCAGATAGCTATTATGGATACGGAATACCTGATTTTATGGAGGCTTTAAATGCCCTGTTTTTGGAAGAAAATTCCGATTTTGTGATAAATTCGGTGATTTCAGTCTATCCTAACCCTTCAAATGGAGTGGTGGACGTTAAGTTGGAAATAGAAGGAAAAGCAGAAGTTAAAGTATATAATCAAATTGGTAAGTTGTTGTATAACAATGTTGTTTCCAATGATAACAATAATGGTTTGGATGTGTTTTTATCAAATCTTGACGAAGGCGTTTATTTTGTCAATGTTATAGGTGATGAAAAAAATATTACAACTAAATTGATTAAGTATTAAGTAGTTACGAAAAATTTTCAAAAAAAATAAAAAAAAACGATGCAAAGTGTTGCGCGGAATTGAAAAATGCGTATCTTTGCATCGTTTTAAAGCCCAGGTGGTGAAATTGGTAGACACGCCACTTTGAGGGGGTGGTGACGAATGCGTCGTGCAAGTTCGACTCTTGTCCTGGGCACAAAAAACCAAAAGCTTAAAGCCCATGTGGTGAAATTGGTAAACACGCTACATTCAGGGTGTAGTGAGCTTAAGCTCTTGGAAGTTCGAGTCTTCTCATGGGCACAAGCAATCCGGTTAACAGCTGGATTTTTTTGTTTATATACACTTCTATGAGGATTACACTATTACATACCAACCCATTCCATCAGGAAATTGATGACCTTATCCTCGATATTGTTTCCAATTTTAAATTAAACGATTTTAAGCTGTTTGAATACCATTATCCTGATTTTAAATGGTATAAGATATCAAAGCTGCAACATTTTCGCAGTTTTCTCAAACAAAACAATATCGATATAATTCATACATATAATTATTGGGATGCCTATTATGCTATGCTGGCATCTAAAGGTCTTGGTGTAAAAGTGATATATTCCTGTTACTTCTATCATGATGACTTGAAAGGATTTGATAAAAAGACTTTCAATTATGTCGTTAAAAATGTCGATTCTATAATATTCCAGTCGGATGTTCAGAAAAATAGATTTGTCGCCAGATATAATCTTGAACCTAATAGACATTTCAGACTTTATCATGGTTTTTCTTTTAGAAGATTCGACAAGTATAAATTCAATTCGTTACGCGACGAGTTCTTTATAGATGACTTCAGGTATTTGATAGGCACTCTCGGCGACTTCACTCCAGATCACGATGTGATGAACATTTTGAAAATGGTTAAGAAACTGAAAAAGTCTGGTCGGAATTTCACATGTCTGCTTGCAGGAGAACAAATGGAAGAGTATGATTCATATTTCAATGACTGCAAATATTATTATCTTGTTCAAGGACTTGATAATTATGTGAATTACATAGGACGTAGATATGATACGGCTAATTATCTGTCTCAGTTGGATGCCTTTGTTTATCATTCTGATAATGAAGCCATATCAATTCCTGTTATGCAAGCCTTGGTTTCTGGCGTTAATGTTGTTGTCAATGATGATGAAATGATTAAGGAAATAACTCGTAACGGCAAATATGCAAGTCTTTATAAATCAAAAGATATAAATGATTTCGCAGATAACATACGCCAAATTTTAAATGATATAGAAGATTATCAGATTATTGCTGAGACTGTTAAGGAAGAATGCAGGGAAATGTTCTGTATAGACAGACATATCTCGGGATTGCGTGATATTTATTTAAAAGTTAAAAAATATTAAACTGATTATACTATGGAGCAAAACTTAAGATTCGCCGATTTGGCAAAGATTCGTCAGAGTGACCGAAAATATAAGAATCAAGCAGTTGAAAAAGAGAAATTGATTCAATGTTTGGAGACGGCACGTATTTCTCCATCAGCGAACAATTCTCAGCCATGGAAGTTTGTCGTTGTTGATGATCCGGAAAAGAAAGAGCAAATCGCGGAGTGCACTATAGGATTGGGAATGAATAAATTTACTCATCAGTGCCCGGTTCTTGTTGCTGTAGTTCATGAACAGCAGAATTTTATGTCAACGGTAGGCAGTATGATAAAGAACAAGAACTACGGCCTGTTTGACATTGGTATCGCAGTAAATCAATTTTGTCTTCAAGCTGCAGATTTAGGACTTGGAACTTGTATCATCGGATGGTTTGATGAGAAGAAGATAAAGAAGATTCTCGGAGTAAGAAGAAGACGTATCCCTTTGTTAATCAGTGTGGGTTATCCTGACGCTCCGACAAGAGAAAAAGTAAGAAAACCACTTGATGTTATGAGCAGCTGGAATCAGTATTGATTCTGTTTCTCATCATCAAGTCGTAAAGAATGTTGTCTAATGGTCTTACTTTCATTATTTCTGTAAATACGTAAGTTAGTATGCCAACGACTAAAGTAGGGAACATAACTTCGTAATTGCCTGTCATTTCGCTGATTAGGATAAATCCTGTTAATGGCGTTCTTACGACAGAAATGAAAAATACCGACATTCCTATAAAAACAAAATATCCTGTATTGCTTAGGCTTATGATGTCGAAATGAGCTAAAGTGATACAGAATATTTTACCAAGGAGTCCGCCCATCGATAATAATGGGATGAAAAGTCCTCCGGGGAATCCTGTGGCGTTTGAAATAATGGTAAGAGTCGCTAATATTGCTAATATCAGCAAATTGATGAAGAGACTATGGCTGTTGTTTTCTATTATCTCAATTGCGAAAATCTGGTTGCCGCCAACGAGTGATGGGTAGAAAAAAGTGATCATGACAATCAAGGCGGCAAGCATTATGTACTGTCTGTCGTATTTTCTCTGAAATCTTTCATAGTGCAATTTGATGAAAATAAATAAGTTTGAAAACAGCTTTCCTAAAATAGAAAATAAAATAGCCATTATTATCAAAAGCATTAACATCTGATATTCTTTCAGTTCAGGCTTGATTATTATTATCGAAGAATAAATGTTTGTTGGGAAGAATGATATTGCAATTATTCCTGCGCATAGCCCTGATAGTAGTGTCGATATTGTAAGCTTCTTCAAATCTGCAGTATAATCGTTTTTCAGACTTTCTAGTATCAGTATTGAGGAGGCGAGAGGTGCTGTGAATGCTGCTGAAATGCCTGCTCCTGCGCCGGCGGCAATGAGATAGTTGCTATTGTCTTTCTCTATCTTAAAGCTTCTGCTGAAAATAAATCCAATTAAAGACCCAATCTGCACCGAGGAACCTTCGCGTCCAAATGATAAGCCGGAAGATATGCTTAAAATTCCTCCAAAGAATTTAGCAAGTATGTTTTTGAAAGGGGATTTGTATTCCATCTTCTTCTCTAATAGGGCTTTTGTCTGTGGCAAGCCGCTGCCTGAAGTTGTGGGGAATTTCTTGACCAAGCGATGGACGATATTTAAAAATAATAACGTCAAAAGAAACAAAATGAGATATTTTATTATTAAGAATAAAATATCATGTAATGTTAATCCGTAGTTTATGCTTCTCTGAAAATCACTGAAATTGTCGGTTTTAAATAGGCTGATTCTTATATTGTCGGCCCAATATATTAGATAACGGAAAGTGGCGCATACAAATCCGCCTATGATTCCGATGAAAATACTTGCAAGATAAAATCTATATGTGACACGCATTTTTTAGAGACAAACATACGAACTCCTAAATGGTTCGGTTTTGCTCGTTAAAATTTATGCCATGTCTCTTAAAGTTTCTCTGATACTTCTTTCGCTGCCGAGAATTTCTTGGATACGTTTCGTACGATTGTAAACGGTGTTGTATGTCTTGCCGGTAACAGCTGAAATGTGCTTCTCGTCAAGTCCCAATAGGTAAAGGCAGAAATATAAATTATCCTGATGCTTTAGCCCGTCGTGCTCGGAAATGATTTTGTTGAAGATATTATCGAAAGTTTTGTTGAACAATTCAATAAGTTCTTTTTGTGTTTCCTCGTTGATTTGCAAGTCGGGATATTCGATATTTGTTTTGATGGTATTGTCATGGCTTATTTCAATAAGTCTTTGGCATAAAGGTGTTTCCATCAAATTCTTGAGTTTCATATCAAAAGGAATATGGGTGAGATATCTTTTTGTCTTGATGTCTTGTAGCTCTTTTTCAAGATTTTTGATATGTTGTTTTATATGTTTGTTTTCGGACGATTTCTTCTCTATCTTTTCCTGTAAGGCATTGATATAGTATTTCTTTTTGTCGATTTCATTGTTGTATTTTCTTTTCTTTATACTCAGTATATATAATCCTAGGAAAAGAAGAGATATGGTGGTGAAGATTATGAATAGGAATAATGTCGCTATTTTTTTATGAAGTTTTGTGTTTTTTCTGTTAATGTTGTAGTTTTCGTATATGGATGAGATGTCTGTTTTGATAGTGGAAAGCAGCAGCTCTTCATTTGTTTCTTTGGCGAGAATAGGAGTGTATTTGGTCATCAAATCATTGTTGTTGGTTTTGAGTCCGATTTCGATGATATGGTTGGCAGCGTCGATTTTTGAATATTTGTTGTCAGGGAAATATTGTTCATAATAATAAACGGCAGAGTCGAGCATGCCTTTGCCATAATATATGTCTCCTAAAACGCCAGCGGCTTCCATCCTTAAATTAGGGATGTCAAGTGTTTTGTATTGTCTCATCATTGTCTTGAAAGGTTCTTCGTGGTATCCCATGTTATACATAATGGTGGAGTTGATTCTTTCGATGACATATTTCAAGGGTGAGTCTTTGTCGATTTCTGTCAGGCTTGCATCTGCTAGTGTCAGATGTTTTAAGGCCATGTCATAGTTGTACATATGTGCGTACATGGTAGCTATAACAATGTCGTTGCGTGTTGTTGCGCTCAAATTGTTTTCTATCTTAAATAGTTGGTTCGCATTGATTAGGCATTCAATGGAGGCGTTGTAAACATCAAGCCAATACAGTATGTCGCTCAGACGGACGTATATCAATGCGTTGAAATGTATTATGTCTATGTTTTGATTATTGTTGAAGAATTTGATTTTCTCGATGAGTTTCAATGATTCAAGGTAGTCGTTGAATGCTTCCCTATATTTGTTGTCTTCTTCAAAGCCAACGCCTCTGTAATAATGGGCTCTTGAGTTTTGAAAAAGTACATCGGTATTTTTTGGGTAAATAGAGGTTAGACTGTCGAAAAATATTACTATGTCGTTTAGCGTTTTTGTGTTTGTTATAGTACTGTCGCATTTGTAGCGAGCTTCTGCCAAAAGTATGTTGTATTCGTAAAATTCTTTTTGAGATAGGGAATAAATGTCGCTTTTGTCGTTAAAATCGTTTAGCATATTCAATGCAACGGAGGGGTTGGGGGTCATTGTGTCGTTTATCTTTTTAAAGATGCCATAGTGATGAGGCGTCTCCGTTGTCGAGAAGAGATTGAATTTTTTGCAAGAAGTGAATAAAATGTTTGATAATAGAAAGATTATCAGTAAGTGTAATATGTTTTTCTTCATGTTTATAAAATTGAATATCAATTATTTTATTCCTCTTAAATCTTTATATAATTGAACGGCATACAAATCTGTCATATTTGAGATGTAGTCGAGTACGACCTGTATGCGTGAATATAAATCGTTGCTATTGTTTTTGAATTGTTCAGGTATGATCGAGAGAAGCTTTTTGTTATAAGTCTTTTCAGGATCTAAGATAGCTTGTACGAATTCGTCTATGAGTTCGCCTATGACATTGAAACCTGTCAATTCTATTTTTACTACGGAATTGTGTTTGTAGATGTTTTTCAGAGAAAACTCGCGGCATTTCTCGAGGGCGTTTTTCTCGAAATCGGGGAGATGGGATGCCAGGCTTTTCTCGAAGTCGCCGCTCATTATTGTATCGTAGTTTTCGATGAAAACATTTGATACGCAATCTACTAATTTGTTTATCGCTGTTGCTCTCAGGAATGCCATTCTTTCGTTGTCGTCGGTTACGTTGTCGTACACCTCTTCTTTTCGTTTGTAGAACCAAGAGTCGTTTTCATTTGATTTATCGAAAAATGAACTGAAGAAGAAGTCTGTTTGTTGCGTTGACACTATTCCTCTTTTTTGAGCATCTTCCATATCCAGGATGAGATAGCAGATGTCATCGGCGGCTTCCATTATGAAAGAAAGTGGGTGACGTGCATAAATCAATGATTTTTCATCGATGCATTTTATTCCGCATCCGTCCATGACTTTCTTGAATGTGTCCAATTCTGAATGGAATATGTTGTATTTCTTCCTTCCGTTTTTGTTGTATGAAGGATAAGGATATTTTATCAAAGTGGCTAGTGTTGCGTATGTCAGCGACATTCCACCTTGGCGGCGGCCGGCGAACTGATGTGTCAATTGACGGAATGCGTTGGCATTGCCTTCGAAAGAGATGAGGTCAGACCATTGGCATTCTGGAATCAGGTTTTCTAGCTCTTTGCCTGGACCTTCTTTGAAGTAGCTGCTTATCGTCTCTTCGCCTGAATGGCCGAATGGCGGGTTGCCTAGGTCGTGTGCGAGGCAGGCGGCGGAAACGATAGTGTCGATATCGTATATCTCATTAAGGAAATCATTGCCGAATTTTTTTGTGAGGCTCTTTGAGACTATTCTGGCGATGGAGCGTCCTACGCTTGCGACTTCCAGACTGTGTGTCAATCTGTTGTGGACCATGATACTTCCTGGAAGAGGGAAGACCTGTGTCTTGTTCTGAAGGCGACGGAATATATTCGAGAAGATGATTCTGTCGTAATCACGCTGAAAAGCGTTGCGGATATCCGACTTTTTGTATTCTCTGTATTCTCTTTCGGCAGAAAGCAATGATTTCCATTCCATAGCTATTATTTTTGTGTTGTTGTTCTTGCGTAAGGTGTGAGGTCTTGTGAAGCGAACTGGCCGCTTTTATATTTGAAGTAACCGGAGATTCCTATCATAGCAGCGTTGTCGGTGCTGAACTTGAATTTAGGGATGAATACTTCCCATCCGTAGCGTTTGCCGTTTTCATGCATTGCCTTTTGCAATCCGGAGTTTGCAGAGACGCCTCCAGCTATGGCTACTTGTTTTATTCCTGTTTCCTTTGTTGCCTTGATGAGTTTTTTCATCAGAGTCTCGATGATTTCTTTTTGGATAGAAGCGCATAAGTCGGCTTTGTTTTTCTCGACGAAGTCAGGGTCTTCTTTAAGTCTGTCGCGCAAGAAATAAAGGAAGCTTGTCTTCAATCCGCTGAAGCTGTAGTTGAGGCCGGCGACGTTTGCTTTGCTGAAAGAGAATGCGTTAGGATTACCTTCTTTTGCCAAACGGTCGATGATAGGTCCGCCAGGATATGGAAGTCCCATAATCTTTGCGATTTTGTCGAAAGCCTCGCCAGCTGCGTCGTCGATGGTCTTGCCGATAATCTCCAAATCGAAGTAGTCGTTGACCTTTATTATCTGGGTGTGGCCGCCTGAAACTGCTAGACATAAGAATGGGAAATCAGGCACTTTTGTGGTCTCGCCCTCCTCTTGTGCGAATAATGCCATAATGTGTCCGTTTGTGTGGTTCACTTCGATGAGTGGAATGTCCATTGAGAGTGCGAAAGCCTTTGAAAATGAAGTGCCTACTAAAAGTGAACCTAAAAGTCCAGGACCGCGTGTAAAAGCTATTGCAGATAACTGATTTTTTGTTATATTTGCGTGTTTTAAAGCAGCGTCAACTACAGGTATAATGTTTTGTTGATGAGCGCGTGATGCTAATTCGGGGATGACGCCGCCATATTGACGGTGAACATCTTGGTTAGCAATGATGTTTGATAAGACAGTAGTGCCTCTAAGCACCGCTGCGGAGGTGTCGTCGCATGACGATTCGATAGCTAATATATATTCGTTCATAATCGTAAAAAGAAAGGACAAAAATACGAAGAAAACAATTATACATAGCATTTTAATTATCATTACGATAATTTTTGCTCTGTTAGCGAGTGTGTACGCCGTAATTCTCGACGTAAATGTCCAGAGTATGCTCGCTCGTACCGCTGCCGCTGTCCTTTCAAACTCTTTGGAAACAGAAGTTAAAATCAGGACTTTTTATGTCAAGCCTGACTTGAGAATCCATGCTGAAGAGGTTCAGATTAACGACAAAATGCAAAACCCGATGATATATGTCGGCAAGTTCGACGCTAAATTGTCATTGCGTGATCTGACTACAGAACTTAGAGCCAAGAATGTTAACATAGATGATCTTCTTATCAATCTTGTCAAATATGAAGATGATTATAACATGAATATTTCGGAATTGTTTGCTTCTGACAAGGATGAGAAACAGGAGGACAAGGATAAATCAAAATCTAAGATGATTTACCTCGACGAACTGAATCTTAGTCGTGGACATTTCGTTTTATGGAACCAGAACAGGGACAAGCCTGAAAAAGTGAGCATGGATTATTCTCATCTCGATATTGACAGTATTTATTTGTCGCTTTCAAAAGTTTCTTTCAATGGCGATACAATTGTCGGTTATATCCATGACCTTAGAGGTGAAGACAAATCTGGATTCGTTATAGATGAGTTTAACTCTCCATCAAAATTTTTAGTTTCATCACGAGGCTTTGCCTTTAAAAGCCTTAATCTTCATAGTCACGCTACAATGCTTGACCTTGACCTGCAGTTCTTGTATAACGGATATAGCAACTATCGCGAATTTGTAGACTCGATATATATCATTGCTAACATACATCCTTCACAGCTCACGCTCAGTGACTTGAGATATTTTTCTCCAGTGATGGGTAAAATGACTGACACCTTGCAGATACAAGGTCTGATAAGTGGTTTCGTGAGAGATTTTGTCGCTAAAGACTTTAACTTTTCTTTTAAAGACAGCACAGATTTCAAAGGAACGATAAAGATGAGGGGCCTCCCTGATTTCTTTGAGACTCATATGGTTGGTAATGTTGAAAAGATGAATTTCACTTATCAGGATATTTCCGAATTCGCTGTGCCAACAGCAACGACAAGGATTCCTCTTCCAGAAATGCTGGCATGTATTAAGGAAGCAGTGATATCGGGAGAATTCTATGGATTCCATAATAATTTCAACACTGAATTCAATCTTCATACTAATGTTGGTAACATTTATTTTGACGGCGCATTGAATAATGATATGTTTATAGTGCCAAAACCATACTATTTCTTTACCATGTATGCTAACAAATTGAATGTTAAAGATATTTTAGGACTGAAGGACGATCTTATGCTTACTTTCGTTTCGGATATGTCGGGTGAGGGAATGACCAAAGAAGATGCAGATTTGCAGATTGACTTGGATGTCGAGAAGATGAAGTTGTATGATAATGAGTTGAAAGACTTTGTGATTTCATGTGATATGGAAAATCAACGTCTTGTGGCTCAAACGGATATAAATTCAAATCTGATAAAGCTGGATGTTAATGGCATGCTTGACGTTTCAGGCATGGTCCCGTCGTTTGATGTTAAGATGAATGTTGAAAACGCCGATTTGTGTCGTCTTAGACTTCTCGACCTCGATGATAAGATGCTGCTATCAACTAAAGTGATGGCAAATCTTAGAGGCGATAACATCGATAGAATGTATGGTGAAGTGCGCCTCGACAGCACTGTATATTGCGACAGCAGAGGCTCTTATCTTATGGATTCGCTTGACCTCGTCATGACCGAGAATCATTTTGATTCTAAAGACGTCAGTTTGATATGCGATTTCTTTGACCTTGACGTCAATGGTATTTTTAATTTCAAGAATATTGGAAATACCTTCAAGAACTATGTTAGAAATCATTATCATGTCAATAAATGGGGAGGCAAAGGTGTAAAACTCGATGATGAGAAACAGGATTTCTATGTGAATATGAATTTTAAAAACACAGAAACACTGTCACGACTGCTGATGCCTAATCTTATGGTAAGCGATAATACTAACTTTACCGCTACATTCACTTCTAGCAATTATCAGCTGTATTCTACTCTTGAATCTGAGCAGGTGGTGTATAACGGCTTGGTGTTTAATGAACTGCATCTTAAAAACAAGACGGAACGTAATAAGACAACGGCGAACCTTAAACTGAAAAACTTTATCATTAAAGAAGCTACAGAGAAAAATCCTGTTGAGTTCGGAATGGAAAACATAGAGTTCCTTATGGATGCTCACAATGATAGTCTTCTGTTCGGATTCTCATGGAATGACGAACTGCTGGAAAACAAGAACAAGGGCAATCTGAACGCGACATTTATCCCAGGTGAGGAAAAGGGCGGACATCTGCATATAACATCCTCTGATGTGATTATCAATGACAGCTTATGGAATCTTTCTCCAACTTGTTTTATCGACTTCAAGAAGAATAAAGTCATGATGGAAGAGTTCGAGATTTATTCGGGGTCACAGTCGTTGATTGTAAAAGGCAATGTCCCAAAAACGAATAATGATACATTGTATCTGAAATTCAATAAGTTGAATGTTTCTGACTTCGATTTGCTTACATCAGGATATGGCATCGACGTTGACGGTATTATTGAAGGAGACCTTCAGTTTACCAGAATTTCCGATAAGTTCTCGTTCTTCTCCAATCTGGATGTTAATGGATTAGGATTGAATGGTTATTTGATTGGAGATGCATTCGTCGATGCAAACTGGAATGCGGCTGATACTTCTATTTTTATTGATACAGAAATAATCAAAACCAATTCAGAGGATAAGGTGATGTCGCTCATTGGTAATTATTATACCTCTAGGAATGATGATAATCTTGATTTTAACCTTGACTTGAATGGTATAGATATAGGCTTTGTCAATTCGTTTACAAAAGGAACATTGAGCAGGGTTAGCGGTAATGTTGGCGGCGATGTGCATATAGGTGGTTCGCTCAAGAAAATGATTCTAACAGGAGAGGCTGACTTGTATGATGCTGCTTGTCAGATAGATTACCTCAATACGTACTATAACGTCAATCCTTCTCAATTGAAAATCGACAATGTGGATCCTTATATCAGATTCTCTGAAAACAGAATAGATCTTAAAGATATTGTACTTGTTGATACTCTGAATCATTATGCTGTGGCTCATGGTATAGTGACACACGATTATCTAAGGAAATTTGCATTCGATATAGATGCTGTTCTTAATAACTTCCTTGGAATGAATATGCTTCATAAGGAAGGCTCGACATTCTACGGAACTGTTATCGCCAATGGAGATTTGAAGATTGATGGCCCTCTGGAGGATATTGTAATGGATATCAATGCTGTTTCGATGCCTGGAACTGTGCTCGACATATTGTTGACGAGTGGCACTTCTATAAATGATAATTTCATTGTCTTCGTTCAAAAAGGCGTTGAAAAAGATACAGTCAAGACTATTATCCCTGAAAAGGCAAAGGATAAGAAATTCACCTTTAACCTTAACGCCGATGTTTCGGAAACGGCAAATGTGAACATTCACCTGCCTTCAAATATGGGTAATATCAGTGCAAATGGCGTTGGTAACATACGTCTTGGATATGCTTACGACCAGCTCTCTCTTTATGGCGACTACGTTATCAACGAAGGAACGTTTAACTTCAACTTCCAGAATCTTGTTAGACGTAATTTCGATATCAGACAGGGCGGAACCATCTCGTGGACAGGCAGTGCGGGAGAAGCCGATATCAATGTGGTTGGCAGTTATAGGACCAAGTCGTCGATATCGTCTTTGGGAATCGAGGTTGACTCTACATCATTGGTTAATAATGTCAACGTTGACTGCATATTACGTCTTCAAGAAAAGCTTAACAACCCTTCAATCACATTCGGATTGGATTTGCCTAATGCAACTGATGATATTAAAAATACAGTGTTCTCTGTTATCGACACTACTAATCAAGCTGTTATGTCACAGCAGATTATCTCTCTTCTTGTCTTGGGTTCGTTCTCTTATGCTAACAATAGCTTGTATAACATAGGCGCATCAAATTATTATAACGTGCTTACCAGTTCGTTGAGCAGCTGGTTGTCGCAGATTAGCAAGGACTTTGACGTAGGCGTGCGATATACTCCGGAGGATAATCTTACAACAGAAGAACTTGAAGTGGCTCTTTCTACTCAGTTGTTTGACGACAGACTTACAATAGAGACAAACTTAGGTATGTACACCGGCGCGCGTAATGAAGTGGCAGGTGGAGCTAATAGTATAGTCGGTGACTTCGATCTTTCATATAAGTTTACTAATAGGTTGAGTCTCAAGATGTATAATCATTCGAATTTGAATAGTAATTATTCAATGTATACTTACGAGACATATTCGGATTATACCCAAGGTATAGGTCTGTCATATTCGCAAAGCTTTGATAACATAAAAGAAGTCTTTGCAAGAAAAAATAGAAGCAAGAAAAATAAAAATAACAGAAGATGAGCGCTGGGAACTTTATATTGTATAGAGCGTCGGCTGGCTCGGGAAAGACGTATACCCTTGTAAGAGAGTTTCTGACACTTTGTCTCTCGTCGGAAAATGTTACGTTTGGCAATATTCTGGCTGTTACCTTTACCAATAAGGCTGCTAATGAGATGAAGGCCAAGATATTGAATAATCTGAAAGGTATAATCGTAGATGATCCGGATTATTCGGATATGAAAAAAGATTTATGTGAAGCTACGCGGCTGCCAGAATCTATACTTAAAGAAAGAGCGGTAAGGTTATACAATAACATAATACACAATTACTCCGACTTGAATGTCTCGACCATTGACAGCTTCGTTCAACAGGTTTCTCGTACTTTCGCTAGAGAACTCAACCTCCCTAATCAATATAAACTGATTCTTGATACTCGTGAGTTCCTTGATGAGTTTATACAGCAGATTGACAGGGAAATTGGCAGCGATGATGGAACACTTGCCGATACTCTTACCAAATACATAAAGCATAAGCTGATAGAGGAAGGGAAGTGGCGACTGGATTCTTCTATAAAGAGATTCGTTGAAAAGCTTGTCAAAGAAAGCGCCTATAAGAAAGGCGAAAGCTATGATGCTAAATGTATTGACGAACATCAATATGAAGAGGTAACACAATATCTTAATGAAAAGATAAAGAAATGCAAGTCCGAAATAAAAGGAAGCATTGAAAAGATAAAAGCCTTCAATGATGTTAGAGGCATCGGCTTCGATGAATATAATAGTGTGCTTGTAACATTGTTAAATAATATTAACAAAGATATCTGCTTTCCTCCGAATAAACTGGTATCAGGTAAAATACTGCCTGAGATTCTGTCTTATGAGAAGAAATGGAATAAAGGCAAGAATGTGTGGCCTAAGGAAGATGGCGATGAACTCATAGGATACTTCAACAACATAGTAGAAAATAATAAGTCATTATACCTTATTAATATTATCAATAAAGACATCTACCTTTATATTCTGAGATCCGATTTGATGGGTGTCATTAACCATCATATCAATGAGACCAATAAGGTTCATATCTCTGAATTTAACAAGAGGATTTCTGATGTCATCGCCGACTGCAGCGTGCCTTTCATTTATGAGAGAATAGGCTCGAAATACGAACATATGTTTATAGATGAGTTCCAGGATACTTCTCTCTTGCAATGGTTTAACTTCCTGCCATTGGTCTCCAATAGTATTTCCAACGGAAATAAGACGTTGCTTGTAGGTGATGCTAAGCAAGCCATTTACAGATTCAGGAGCGGTGAGGTGGAGCAGATTATAAAGCTGCCGGAAATTCATAACAAGCCTATGGAATGTGTCGATGGCAATATGGTGGTGGCAGCTCCTTTCGACGAATATGAAAGTGCTATTTCCGACAGCTTTGTGGAGCATGAACTGGAAACGAATTATCGCTCCAAAAAGAATGTCATTGTATTCAATAATTCTTTCTTCAACTTTGCAAAGGATTATCTCTCTGAAGATTATAGAGACGTGTATGCCAAGTCTAAACCTCAGAGATATAAGGAGAAGAAAGGCGCATATGAAGGCTGCGTGAATGTTAAAGTCTTCGATTATGGAAAAGACGGAGAATCGTATAAGAATAATGTTAAAGAAGCTATGCTGGCTGATATCAAGAGTATTGGCGACAGCAAAGACTTCAAATGTAGCGATATAGCTATTCTTGTGCGAAATAAAGAAGACGGAACAAAAATAGCTGAGTTCCTTTCCAAAAATAATATTCCTGTAATTTCTTCTGATTCTGTTTTGCTGAGATCGTCAGATAAGATACAGCTTATAATTTTCACGCTCAAATACATGATGGATGAAAAGAATAAGGTGAATAAGTTGAATCTTTCTTTTTATCAGAATATTTGCAGAAATGAAACGACTGCAACTTGCGATTTGAGTGAGGCTCTGAAGTATGATATAAAATATGATGAACTTAATGAATTGAGAACAAGTGCGTTGAGCCTTTATGATCTGTGCGTCAAGATAATTAAGATGTATGGATTTAATATTGTAGATGACGTTTTCTTGCAATATTTCATGAATCTGGTTCAGAACTGGCAAAGTGCAGACAATGATGGAGTCAATGCATTTGTTGAATATTGGGATAGAAAGTCGGAGGATCTCTTTCTGGAGATTTCCGGTAATATCAATGCAGTGCAGATTTTGACGATACATAAATCCAAAGGTCTTGAATATAAGATAGTCATGTATCCTTACGTATATACTACACTTCCAGGTGGAAGATTCCATCAAAGCGAGAAGTGGCTTGAATTCAAGAAGGATTTTGAATTGTTGAGCGACATGCCTCATCTAGACAGTTTTATACTTCCAATAAGTAGTTCTCTTGAAAATACTGCCATGGAACACTATTATTATGAGGAAGTTGACAAACAATCGTTCGACGACTTCAATCTGATGTATGTGGCTATGACCAGGGCTAAAGATGTGCTTTTCCTTTACACTCATAACAAGGTGTCTAAAGAGAAAGGAAATATTTTCAACGATTATTTTAGTAATTCGAGCGGCTGTCTGAGCATAGAACATGATGATTTGTTGAAAGTCAGATTTGATAAAATAAAAGATGTTGAGGATGGTGAGGAATGTTCTGATGGTAGATATGATGAATATCAGTTCGGTGAGATAAAATATGTTCCTTCGGAAGAGAAGATAGATGCAAATGAAATAAAACTATCTCAGGATAATCCGGTGCCAGATCTTATCGATTGGTCGGAATATATGGTCTTCAAGGAAGATGATAATGATGAGGATAGTGAATCTACCGAAAGAGGAAAAGTGGTGCATGAGATATGCTCTAAAATCATCACAATGAAAGATGCGGAAAAAGTGCTTCGCTTTTATGTTAACAATGGAAGCATTGACGAAGATGAATCTGAAAGGCTCTTGAAGAAATTTGAGAAAATATCGTCAGACGAAAGAGTTGGCCTCGCATATTCCGATAGGGCTATCGTAAGAAACGAAATGGATATTTTGACAGAAGATGGCGTGAAAAAACGTCCCGACAGATATGCCGAGCTTGATGACAGGGTCATACTTATAGATTATAAGACGGGAAAAAAGAATGAAAAATATGCGCTGCAGCTGAAGGAGTATGCCTCTATTTTGCAACAAATGGGCGTCAGCAAAAACATAGAGCTGTATCTTGTATATCTTGACGAAGAAAATGAAGTGGAAGCTGTATTTTTAGACAGATTATTTTACTGAACATAAAGCATTTTTTTGTAAATTTGCAGTCGCTTTTTTGAATCGGTACTCCCGTGAAAAAGAGATAAAACAGTTCTAATAAAAATATAAATAGATGGATAGTATTCGTAATGTCGCAATTATTGCCCACGTTGACCATGGCAAGACAACTTTAGTAGATCGTATTCTACACCAATCAAGATTATTCAGAGAAAATCAGGAAACTAACGATTTGATGTTGGATAACAATGATCTTGAGCGTGAACGAGGTATTACCATCTTATCAAAGAACGTTTCAGTTCGTTACAAAGGCACAAAGATTAATATCATTGACACTCCTGGTCACTCTGACTTCGGCGGTGAAGTTGAACGTGTTCTTAATATGGCAGACGGCGTTATCTTGCTCGTCGACGCTTTTGAAGGCCCAATGCCACAGACTCGTTTCGTTCTTGAAAAAGCTTTGTTGTTAGGACTCAAACCTATCGTTGTTATCAATAAGGTTGACAAGCCTAACTGTTATCCAGAAGAAACACAAGAAGCAGTGTTCGATTTGATGTTCAACTTGGGTGCTACTGAAGACCAGCTCGATTTCCCAACAGTGTTCGGTTCATCAAAACAAGGATGGATGTCACCTGATTATAAGAAAGTTACATCAGATATTTCATACCTCCTCGATACAATCCTGGAACATATCCCAGCAGCTAAATATGAAGAAGGCACACCTCAAATGCTTATCACTTCATTAGACTATAGCTCTTACGTCGGTCGTATCGCTGTCGGTCGTTTGAAGAGAGGTATCTTGCAAGCTGGTATGAACGTTTCTCTCATGAAACGCGACGGTTCAATAAGAAAAAACACTATCAAGGAATTATATACATTCGAAGGTCTCGGAAAAGAAAGAACAAAGAACCCAATCAAAGCTGGTGATATCGTAGCTGTTATGGGTCTTGAAGACTTCGAAATCGGTGATACAGTTGCCGACTTGGAAAATCCAGAAGCATTGCCACCAATCCATGTTGACGAACCAACAATGAGTATGTTGTTTACAATCAACAACTCACCGTTCTTCGGCAAGGAAGGTAAATTCGTTACATCACGTCACCTCCGTGAACGTTTATATAAAGAATTGGAAAAGAACTTGGCGCTTCGTATCGAAGACACCGCTTCTCCAGACTCAATGATGGTGTTCGGTCGTGGTATCTTGCACCTTTCAATCTTGATTGAGACAATGCGTCGTGAAGGTTACGAATTCCAAATCGGTCAGCCTAAAGTCATTTTGAAAGAGATAGACGGCAAGAAATGCGAACCTATTGAAATGCTGACAGTTCAGGTTCCTGAACAATTTGCAGGCCGCGTTATTGAACTCGTTACTGCAAAGAAAGGCGAGATGATAAACATGCAGCCTAAAGGCGACAGAATGAACATCGACTTCGAAATTCCATCAAGAGGTCTCATCGGTTTAAGAAGTAATATGCTTACTGCAACAGAAGGCGAGGCTGTTATGTCACAAAGACTTAAAGGCTATGAGCCATGGAGAGGTGAAATCCCTGGACGTAATACAGGCGCTCTCATCGCGATGGAAACAGGTGTTGCTGTACCTTATGCTTTGTGGAAGTTACAAGACAGAGGCTCTTTCTTCGTAATGCCAAATGAAGAAGTGTATGCAGGTGAAGTCATCGGTGAAAACACACGTTCAAATGACATCGTTTTAAATGTTAATAAAACTAAACATTTGACAAACGTACGTGCATCTGGTTCAGATGAAAAGATAGTTCTTATCCCACCAAAACGTTTCTCACTCGAAGAATATATGGAAATGATTAGAGATGACGAATATCTCGAAATCACACCAAAGAGCTTGCGTTTGAGAAAGATTATCTTGGATGAGATTGAACGTAAACGTCAAAGCAAGAAAGAAGACAATGAATAAAAGAAAAGAGGCGGTTAAATCTAATCGCCTCTTTTTTTGTTTTAAAACTAACTGTTTATTTATTTGGATAATCTTTTTCTTGAAATGATGTTTCTGTCTATCGACTTGTCATTATAATCGAAAGGTATGTAGAACAAGCAGATGTCATCGTAATAGCCAGCATCTTCCTGCTTTCCTACAAGAACAGTTGCGCTTTCCTGATTAGCTGAATTTAAGAATAAGTCGGTAGTGACTATTTCTTCATTTCCGTTGCCGTTGATAGTGTCTGTAATGGTTCTATAATAATGATAATTGTCGTTTAAAAATTGGTCGATGCGAATCTTCAAATCGGAGTTGATGTAAAGGTCGCATTCGCTGTAAGCTTCGTCTTTGAAGAAGAAGTCCATTTTCCATACAGCATAAGAATACCAATCCTCGAGGCTGCCGCCACCGCCGTAGATGTAGATTGAGTCACCGAATTGGTAATTAGGGTCGCCATAAATGTCTTTAATGTAACTAGGAGAAACGCCGAAATTGACACTAGGTTCTTCGAATAAACTGACTATAACCTTTATGGTTATGCTATTTGCAGAGTTCTCTACTGTGACGTTAGCTTCTCCGACATTCTTGCCATGGATAACGCCGTTGTTATCGACAGTGACTACCATTTCGTTGTCAGAATAATAAACGAGTTCGCTTTCAGAAGTGGCGTCAAGATTGTAATCTTCCAATAAGACAATGTTGATAGTGCTTTCACCATCATAGTTGATTTTTGTTTTGTCAGTAGGCTTGCATGAGCCCAAAAACATACAGATACCTAATAAAATTAAAGCTAATTTTTTCATGAGTAATAATTTTGTGCAAAATTATAAATTTATTTGTTGAGAAGTGATAATAATAAGAAAAAAAAACTAAATTTGCGGGATAAGAAAAAGTATTTCATTAAATAACTAATAATATGATTAACAACAATTTCATTAAACGTCACAATGGCCCAACAGAAGCTGACGTAAAGAAAATGCTTGAGGTCGTTGGCGTTGAATCAACAGATCAACTTATTGATGAGATTATTTCTCCTGATATCCGCCTTCCAGAAGGTTTAAATATCGGCAGTGGTTTGAACGAATATGAATGCTACGGCAAACTTAAAGCTTTAGGCGCAAAGAACAAGATTTACAGAAGTTACATCGGTATGGGTTACTACAACGTAATCACTCCAGGTGTCATCACACGTAACATTCTCGAAAATCCAGGTTGGTACACATCATACACTCCATATCAAGCAGAGATTTCTCAAGGTCGTCTTGAAGCTCTCTTAAACTACCAAACAGTTATCAGCGACATGACAGCTATGCCATTGGCAAACGCTTCATTGTTGGACGAAGCAACAGCAGCTTCAGAAGCAATGTTGATGTTCTGGCACAGCCGCAGCCGCGCTCAAGTAAAGGCTGGCGTTAACAGATTCTTCGTCGCTAACGACGTTTTCCCACATACAGTCGACGTTATCAAAACAAGAGCATATCACTTAGGCATTGAAGTAGTTGTTGACGATGTCAAGAACTTCAGCGCAGGTGAAGAATACTTCGGTATCTTAGTTCAATGTCCAAACCAATACGGACGTATCATCAACTATAGCGAAGAAGTTAAAGCTTGGAAAGAAAAAGGCATGCAAGTAGCAGTTGCTTCTGACCTTATGGGCTTGGCTCTCATCACACCTCCAGGTGAATGGGGCGCTGACGCAGTTGTAGGTTCAAGCCAACGCTTCGGTTTGCCAATGGCATTCGGCGGTCCTCACACAGGTTTCTTCGCAACAACAGACGCTTACAAACGTGAAATGCCAGGCCGTATCATCGGTATCTCAAAAGACGCTCTCGGCAACCCAGCTTACCGTCTCGCATTACAAACACGTGAACAACATATCAAACGCGAAAAAGCTACATCTAACATCTGTACAGCTCAAGCTCTCCTCGGTATCATGTCAGGATTCTACGCAATCTACCACGGTGCTGAAGGTATCAGAGAAATAGCTCGTCACATTAATATATTAGCTTGCGTTCTCGATAAAGAAATGCAAAAATATGGCGTTAAACAACTTAACGACTCATATTTCGATACTTTACATTTCGAATTGCCAGAAGGCTTCTGCACATGTAAAGTCAATGAAGTAGCTCTTCAACATCAGATGAACTTCCGTATCATCGACAAACAACATTTCGCTATCAGCTTAGACGAAACAACATCATTGGCTGACGTTAACGAAATCGTTGCTGTCGTTTGTGAAGTTCTCGGTAAACAACATGAAGACTTCGTATGCAACCCAGCAGTTTGCGGCACATACAACGGCATCGCTGCTGACATGCAACGTACATCATCATACTTACAAGAGCCAGTATTCTTCAAATATCGCAGCGAAACAGACATGATGCGTTATATGAAACAATTGGAAGACCGCGACTTAAGCTTGAACCGCGCTATGATTCCTCTCGGCTCATGTACAATGAAACTCAACTCAGCAACATCAATGTTCGCTTTGAGCTGGCCAGAATTCGCTAACATCCACCCATTCGTTCCAGCAGAACAAGCTGAAGGTTACTTAGAACTTATCAACGAATTAGGTAAAGACCTCTGCGAAATCACAGGCTTCGCTGGTATGTCATTCATGCCTAACTCAGGTGCTAGCGGCGAATACGCTGGTCTCTTGACAATCCGTCGTTACCAAGAAGCTAACGGCCAAGGTCACCGTAACATCTGCTTGATCCCAGCATCAGCACACGGTACAAACCCAGCATCAGCAGCTATGGCAGGTATGCAAGTAGTTGTCGTTAAATGCGACGCTAACGGTAACATCGACATGGAAGATGCTAAGGCAAAAGCAGAACAATATAAAGATGACCTCGCAGCATTCATGGTAACTTATCCTTCAACACACGGTATCTATGAAGATGGTATCCGCGACTTGATGAAGATAGTTCACGACAACGGCGGTCAAGTTTATATGGACGGTGCTAACATGAACGCTCAAGTTGGTCTCACATGCCCTGGCTTCATCGGCGCTGACGTTTGCCACCTCAACTTACACAAGACATTCGCTATCCCTCACGGCGGTGGCGGTCCAGGCGTAGGTCCTATCGGCGTTGCAGCTCACTTGGTACCATTCTTGCCAACTCACCTCAACCTCGCTACATACAACGAAAAACTCGGTGCTGTTTCAGCAGCTCCTTACGGTAGCGCACAAATCCTCACCATCTCTTACGCTTATATCAAGATGTTAGGCGGTGAAGGTTTAAGAGAAGCAACAAAGATGGCTATCTTGAATGCAAACTACCTCAAAGATAGATTGAAAGATTATTATCCAATCCTTTATACCGGTAACAACGGTCACGTCGCTCACGAAATGATTCTCGATATCAACGGTATCAACAAAGCTACTGGCGTTGCAGCTATCGACATCGCTAAACGTTTGATGGACTACGGATTCCACGCTCCAACAGTTGCGTTCCCAGTTCACGAAACATTGATGGTCGAGCCAACAGAAAGTGAACCATTGGCAGAATTAGATCGTTTCGTTGACGCTATGATTAAGATTCGTCAAGAAATCGCTGACATCGAAAGCGGCAAGGCAGAAAAAGGTAACAACGTTATCTCACACGCTCCTTACACAGCAGAAATGTTGATGGCCGACAACTGGGAATTCCCATTCACACGTTCAGAAGCTGGTTTCCCTAACAAGAGCGATGTTCAAGATAAATACTTCCCACACGTAACAAGAATCGACGACGCATTCGGCGACAGAAACCTCTGCTGCAGAATCGATTGATTTGTCAACAGACTACGGACAACAGACAACAGTCTTTGTCCACGATATAAACGACGTCACTAGTGGCGTCGTTTTTTTTGTCCACGAAAAGACACGAATTTTGCACTAATCTTTTTATCCACGAAAAGACACGAAATTGGCACGAAACTTTTTTCTCCACGAAATTAGAAGACGGAATTTAATAATCTAGAAAAATTGCTCACAGTTAATTTTCAACTTTCAGTTTTCAATTTTCAACTACTGACAGCTGATAGATAATAGCTGAAAGCTAATTTGGGCGTTCCGGCTCCGCTTCGCTCCGCCGTCGGGCTTTCCGCTATATCTTTTTCCGCTTCGCTCCAAAAGGATGCCGCTCCAATCCCTAACGCATTGGCGGCTACTAACTCCAAGTCGCAAACACTAAATATATAATTCCTAACTCCTAATTCACTAGACGCTTCAATGTGTGTTATTTTTTATGGAAACATTGAAACGTCTCTACTTCATTCCTGACTTCCCATTAAAAACAACTTGTAGTCTTGTAGTCTTGTAGTCTTAATGAACATTAACATAAATTTCTTAATTCCGTTAACATATCTGTTAAAAATTGTTAAAATCGAAAAAT
The DNA here is from genome assembly GCA_045634185.1 of Bacteroidales bacterium. Taxonomy (GTDB): domain Bacteria; phylum Bacteroidota; class Bacteroidia; order Bacteroidales; family F082; genus Limimorpha. The sequence goes on from JAZQZR010000029.1 coordinate 90,731, forward strand.
ACTTGTGTTAAACCATTGACAAAAGGGTGTTAAAAGTATTAATTTTGAAGAAAAAATATTTTTAATTTGTTAGTAAAAATACTATCTTTGCAAAAGATTTGAAGGGAGGGATGATGTGGAGAAGCTAAAAACCAAAACAGTGATTAGAATATTGGAAGAAGATGGTTGGTATTTTGTGAGACAAAAGGGCAGTCATAGACAATACAAACATCCTATTAAAAAAGGAACCGTTACGATAAATGGTAAAATGAATGAGACTCAGGATCAAGAATTATTGATAAGTATTTTTAAACAAGCAGGATTAAGATAATATGAAAAAGATTTTGGTTAATATCGTATGGAATGATAATTATGGAGCATGTTCTGATTTGATTCCGGGATGTGTAGCTACACATGCAACGATAGAAGGTGTAAAAGAAGCATATATATCAGCATTGGAATTTCATGTTGAAGGTTCTGAATATGACGAACTGCCAGACTGTCTTAAAGAAGAATATGAATTGGAATTTGAATTGTCAGTTTCCGCATTGCTTCATCATTATGATAAGATATTGACAAGAGCTGCTTTAAGTAGAATTACGGGTATTAATCAGCGTCAGTTGGGACATTATCTTAGTGGTTATAGAAATCCTCGTAAAGATAAAAGAGAGATTATTATCAATGGTTTGCATAAAATAGGACAGGAGTTCTTAAGTGTGAAGTAGTATGAACAACAATACAATAGAATCTCATCCTTTGCAGCCGTTTCTTCCAGAGAACGCTAGGATTCTTATGCTTGGCAGTTTCCCTCCGAAGAAAGAGAAATGGTCGATGGAGTTCTTTTATCCTAACTGGATAAACGATATGTGGAGAATCTGGGGACTCATATTTTATAACGACAAGCATTATTTTGAAATAGAAGGAGAGAAACGTTTCGATAAAGACAAAATAGTTTCCTTTTGTAAAGAAGAGGGCTTCGCTTTATATGACACGGCTTCTGAAGTCGTTCGTTTAAAAGACAATGCTTCTGACAAATTTCTGGATGTCGTGAAGCAGACTGATGTCAAAGCTTTATTGGAGTCGTTGCCTGAATGTGAAAATATTGTGACTACTGGACAAAAAGCGACAGATATAATCATTGATATTTTCCAGTGTGAAGAACCGAAAGTGGGAGAGAAGACGGAGATAATTTATAAAGATAGAGCCATTAACTTCTGGCGAATGCCGTCGTCATCAAGGGCTTATCCTATGAAAATGGAGGTGAAAGCTGAGTTTTATAGGAAAATCTCCACGTATCACGAGAGTCACAAGTATTATAAAGATGAAGTAAAATACGAGCAGAAACGAGGAAAGTAACTATCTTTGTATTAAGTAAAATTTTATTATGAGCAAAAAGAAAAATATAGTGGTGTTTACTGGTGCTGGTGTCAGCGCTGATAGTGGTATCGCGACATTCCGTGATGCTGACGGCCTTTGGGCAAATTATCGTATTGAAGAAGTATGTACTCCTGAAGCATTGAAAATTAACAGAGAGAAAGTTATAGAGTTCTATAATTTGCGTCGCAAAGAATCATTGACCAAGAAACCTAATGCGGGTCATATCGCCATTGCCGAGATGGAACAGTGGGCTGATGTCTGCGTGATAACACAGAATGTCGACAACCTTCACGAACAAGCAGGTTCTACTCGTGTGGTGCATCTTCATGGTGAACTGATGAAGTTACGTTCTGAGGATAATCCGGAACTTATATACGATATCAAAGGCTGGGAGCAGAGTCTTGATGAGCGTGCAGAAGATGGAGCGTTACTACGTCCTCATATAGTGTTCTTTGGTGAGGATGTGCCTATGTTCGAATTTGCAAGTAGCATCGTTGAACAAGCAGATATCTTGATTGTCGTGGGAACATCTCTGGCAGTATATCCTGCTGCGTCATTGGTGTATTATGTGCGTGATAAGCAAGTCCCAATTTACTTGGTTGATCCAGGAATGCCTAATACCTCTATGATTCAAAACCCGTTGACACACATAAAGGAAAGAGGAGCGGTTGGCGTTCCGCTCTTGGTGGAGAAACTGCGTAAGGAGTTGTCTTGATAATATAACAAGATTAAAAAGATAAAATTAATATGCCTCAACTGATTCCTATATTGACAATCAATGGTTCTGACGGCGCGGGCGTTGTCGGTGTTCAGGCTGATATAAGAACGATATCAGCTCTTGGAGGTTATGCCTTGACAGCGATAACATCTGTTACAACCCAAGATGAAAACGGAAAGACTTCTATCCGTGATTTATCATCAGAGATGATAATAGGGCAGGTGAGGGCGATTGTGAAGGAATCGCATCCGAAAGTAGTTAAAGTAGGCCTTGTACGTGATGCGTCAACGATAAAGATGTTAAAGAATGAGATTGTTGCAGCACAAAATGTTGTACTTGTGCCAGGTGTCTTTTCTTCGGAAGGTAAACAACTTGTTTCAGACGAAGTTGTTTCAGCGATTAAAAAACATCTTCTTCCAATGACGACGCTGCTGATATTACGTACTAATGAAGCAGAAAAAATGCTTGGCATAAAAATCATTACTGACGATGATATGGTTAAGGCTGCCCGCGCTTTTATTGATATGGGAACAGAGTCAGTACTGCTGCGTGCTTCTAAACATAATGATGGTTTGCTTACAGCCTTGCTTTATGAAAATGGAACGGCTCATTTCTTTACATCTCATAACACCGAAGGGTGGCAGAAACATGGTGTCGGGGGAGCTCTTTCTTCCGCGATAGCTACTCGCCTCGCTTTTGGTGATGATGTCACCACAGCAATTGACAAAGCGCACGATTATATGCATAAGCAAGTCGTTTATGCAGTGTCAGAAAAAGTGCAACATTCCAGAAAGACTGTGGTTTATAATAAATTTATGTCGCTTGTGAGTGAGAACTATAATAAATCTCACGATGTGTCTTTTTATGCTGATAAATTATGTGTGTCAACACGTTATCTGTCGCAGGTTACTAATGATATAATTGGAGTTGCTCCAAAACAACTTATATCGGATTATATAATAAAAGAAGCTAAGATACTTTTAGAATCGACAAATTATAGCGTCCAGGAAATATCGGCTAAACTTGGTTTTTCATCTCAATCTGCATTCTCATCATTCTTTATTAAAAACGAAAAGGAAACACCATCTGCTTATAGATTAAAATGATTTTGTAAATATCGGAACAAGGTTTTATATAATCAGAATAGATTTTTTGTTGGCATTTTAATATTGTCTTTCTTTGCATCGTTTTTAAAATTAAGTCAAAATGAAAGATAATAAAGAAGTAAATCGTAACCTTGCAGAATTATTAAAAGGTGGTGTTATAATGGATGTTACAAATCCAGAGCAGGCTCGTATTGCAGAAGCTGCTGGTGCAATGGCAGTTATGGCGTTGGAAAGAGTTCCTGCAGATATTAGAATGGCAGGTGGTGTGTCACGCATGAGTGATCCTAAAATGATACAGGAAATACAAAATTCAGTCAATATTCCAGTTATGGCAAAATGTCGTATCGGTCATTTTGTCGAAGCACAGATTCTTGAAGCTATAGGTATAGATTATATCGATGAGAGTGAAGTACTTTCTCCGGCAGATGATGTTTATCATGTAGATAAACGTCAGTTTAATGCGCCTTTCGTTTGTGGTGCTAGAGATTTGGGCGAGGCTTTACGTCGTATCTCTGAAGGTGCGATGATGATTAGAACGAAAGGCGAAGCCGGTACCGGTGACATTGTTCAGGCTGTCCGTCACATGCGTATGATGCAGAGCGAGATAAGAAGAGTTGTCTCTCTTAATGTCGATGAGTTGTACGAAGCCGCTAAAGAGATGAGAGTTCCTTATGAATTGCTTCAATATGTTCATGACAATGGCAAACTTCCAGTTCCAAACTTTGCTGCTGGTGGTGTTGCTACTCCTGCTGACGCAGCTTTGATGATGCAACTCGGTGCTGAAGGCGTATTCGTGGGAAGCGGTATCTTCAAAAGCGGTGACCCGATGAAAAGAGCTAAGGCTATAGTGAATGCTGTTGCTAACTACAACAATCCAAAGATTTTGGCAGAATTGAGTGAAGACCTCGGCGAAGCTATGGTTGGAATCAATGAAAGCGAAATCAAGATTTTGATGGCAGAACGTGGAAAATAATCCACTGAAAACGATAATATCCACGAAATAACACTAAAGATTCACGAAAGAAATATTCGTGCAAGGTTCGTGATGTTTCGTGGATGTTTTTTTTGTCCACGAAATAACACTAAAGATTCACGAAAGAAATATTCGTGTATGATTCGTGAAGTTTCGTGGATGTTTTTTGTTGTCCACGAAATAACACTAAAGATTCACGAAAGAAATATTCGTGCATGATTTGAGAAGTTTCGTGGATGTTTTTTTTGTGTATTAAAACAAAAAAAGCACTTCGTTTGAAGTGCTTTTTTCGTGGGGGAGGGTGGACTCGAACCACCGAACTCATCCGAGGACAGATTTACAGTCTGTTGCAATTGCCACTATGCGACTCCCCCAATCTGTCATTAAGAACTTGCCTTAAAAAGACGATGCAAAGATACGATTTATTCCTTAACTTCCAACAAAAAAATAAACTTTTTTTAAAATATTTTTTATTCGTTGATTGTCAATATATAATACTGCCTTTGGTGACCGATAATGCTTCAAAAAAGCCTACTGCACTACCTCCTGGATATATGTTTGTGGCGACATTATACGGCATTCCCATCATCGGATTGGATCCAAAACTGCTCATAATATCTGTTTGGTATGTGATGAATTCTGGGTTGACGCTATATATGCATAGGGTTACTTTGTCACCTTTTTCTACAATAGGGTAATATTTCATGTCATAAACGTATGTGCTGTCATTGTCATAATAAGTCTGTGTCGTCTTGAAAGTATGGACGCTTTGTTCACCAATCATACTTGCCATTTCAGGGCCATTGAAATACATCCCGGACAGATGCTTTAAAGAAATGCTGTTGCAGCTTAAAAATGAATTGTCCTTGAGAATTGTGTCGTTGACGATGATATTTATCAGATAACTAACATCAGGGTCGTCGATGGATTGGAAATATGGATATAGACTTGTTGTAGTGTTGTTTACATTTTCCATGAAATTATTAGCGAAAGTGTTTTCAGTTTCTTTTACGGCCATGGAGTCAATCTGACTGATATTCTCTCTCATCTTAGATTGTGAATAGTAGTTATGTAACCCATTTTCATCAATAATATTGACAGAGAGATAATATGTCTTTCCTACGACACCTGCAACAGAATCAATGGTTTCGTAATAACCTTTTCTTTCTGTCTCTTCAAAATAAATAGTATCAATGCCATCATGAATGAATACTTCAGCCCCGGAAATCATCTCGGCATCTTCTTCAGAATAGAAATCGGTGGTTTTGCTGATTACAATCTGATGTTTCTTGTATTCGTTTGTGAAATAACCGTTTATGCCGACAAGATGTTCGCCGTCTTCTGTGTCTATTCTAAAATCTTCTATACAAGAAGTCATCAAAAATGAAATAGCTAATATTAATAAGGTGAGATATTTCTTCATGGCATTTAGAATTTAAAATTATATGATATAGATGGTATAAATGAGAAAATCGCGACTTTCTGTGTGTTGATGCTGTTTCCTTCTGTCACGAATAATACAGCCCATGTGTTCTTGCGTCCGTATGCGTTGTAAACGGAGAAGTTCCATTCGCCTTGCCAGTTTTTCTTTTCTTTGCATTTGATGGTCGCTGACAAGTCAAGGCGATGATAATCAGGATATCTGCTATTGTTTCTTCCGTCATAGATGGCGTATGTTATTCCGTCTATTGTATATTTTCCGCAAGGATATGTAACAGGTTGTCCTGTCGTATAAACCCAAGTCGCAGACACGTCGAAGCGTTTGTTGAAAGCGTAGTTCAATACAATGCTGATATTATGCGGCTTGTCGTAAGGGGAGACGTATTCTCTGTCGAAGTTGATTCCTGGTGTCTTTCTCATTGATTTGCTGTAAGTATATGAAATCCATCCTGAGAAATTTCCAAAGTTTTTTCTTGCTAGAAACTCTATGCCGTAAGCGTAGCCTTTGCCTATTCTCACTTCGCCATCGATGTATAAGTTGCCGATGAAAGAAGCGTTGTCGGCGAAGTCGATGACGTTATGCATTCTCTTATAATAAACTTCTACGGAAGTCTCGATCTCGTCATTCAGGAAATTGCGGAAATAACCCAATGCAAACTGATCGCATTTTTGAGGTTCGATGTTGGGACTTGCTGGAAACCAAAGGTCGAAAGGAATGCCGCCCGTCGCATTGGTGGCGACTTGTGCATATTGGACTGTCCTGAGATAAGACGCTTTTATTGATGAAAATTCATCAATCTGATATATCGCACCAAGTCGAGGCTCTAGGTTTATTTGTGTGTTGAAGACCTCTCCTGGACCATAATCTATCTGGTCGTAGCATTCGTAATTGTCGTCAAAGAGGAAGAGTGTTTCTTGGCCGACATTCTGGAACATAGAGAGACGAAGTCCGTATCTTATTGAAAACAAAGGTCCAATCTTGTGGTCGTTGGTGTAATAAAGTGCGTATTCTAATGCTTTGCGGATGACTTCGCTATCTGGGTCTACGCCAAGGAAATTTGCTATTGAGCCAGTCTCATCTTTCAGTTTTCCTTGTCCATATTGATGGAAAGTCACTGCTGCACCAAAGCGCGATGTTATCCTGTCATTCATCAGATAAGTGAAGTCGTATTTTGCTGATACGTCTTCAATTCCGGCAATGATATTGAATTCGTAAGGATCCATCTCGATTCCTATGTCGTATCTGTATTTGGTATAAAATAATGATAAATTAGAAGTTAGCTTGTCGTTAAAGATATGGTTCCATCGAGTTGTGACGTTTTTGTTGCCATATTTCATTGTCACAAGATCCATGACGCCAAATACGTCGTCGCCGAGATATGTCGATACGAAAACCCTGTTGTTGTTATTTATGGTATGCATTATCTTCGCGTTGAAGTCGTAGAAATGCAATGAGTTGCCTCTTAGCTTTTCAAATAAATTACAAGCGATGACGCCGCCATAGGTGATACGTCCTCCTATCAAGAATGCGCTTCTTCCTTTGTTGAAAGGCGTTCCGATAGTGAGGCGGCTGGTCAGAGCTCCGATGCCACCTTGCAGATTGAATTTATGAGGGATATCGTCTAAGGTCTTGATGTCCAGTACGGATGAAAGACGGCTGTCGTACATCGCAGGAATGTCGCCTTTATATAATGTAGCGTCTTTAATTATGTCGTTGTTGAAAATAGAGAAGAAACCTAGGAAATGAGAAGCGTTATAAATAGGTACGTTGTCTAAAAGAATAAGATTCTGGTCCGGATTTCCGCCTCGCACGCTGAATCCTGATGAACCTTCTGCGGCGGCATGCACTCCAGGCATAAGCTGTATCGTCTTTATGACATCTACTTCTCCCATCAGTGATGGTATCTTCTTGATTCTTTCAATGTCAATCTTTTGTATGCTCATCGTCATCTCCCTGATATTAGCGTCTTTTCTCGTACTGGAAACGACAACTTCATCGAGCATTTTGTTGTCAGCCTTTAATGAAACGTCTAATGTTTTCGGTAAATGGGTGATGTTGACATCTTTTGTTACTGATATATACCCGACAAATGAAAATGTTATCTTATAATCTCCTTCTGGTAAAGAGAACTCGTAATGTCCATTGATATCTGTTGAGGTTCCTCGTTTCAGCGGTTCCACAAAAACCGTAACGCCAGACAATGCTTCTTTGTTTCCGGCATCTTTTACTATGCCTTTAAGGTTCTGACCTATAATAAATTCCGTTGATAATAATAGTATAAATAAAAATAAAATTTTATATCTCATAACTGAAAGAAATTGTCTTGCAAAGATATGTTTAATTGTCTGAATAAACGTTTCGATAAATGAATTATTTTGTGATTTTTTAATAAAAAAATCGTGAAAATTTTACAAATAAATTCTCATATTTGCATAAAATAAAATTCATCGATTATGATATATGATTTTGATAAAATAATAGATAGAACTGGCACAGAATGTGTCAAATATGATCTGAGAGAAACGGTCTTCGGCAAGGCTGATGTTATCCCTATGTGGGTCGCAGATATGGATTTCCCTACTGCCGACTTCATCCGTGAGGCAATCATTGAAAGAGCGAAGGGCGATGTTTATGGCTATACTTTCCGTGAAGATGCTTATTTTGAGTCGATTGTGAACTGGCTCCAGCGTCATCATCAGTGGGAAACAAAGAAAGAATGGATGTCGTTCACTCCCGGAATCGTCAATGCCTTTAACCTTGCAGTGATGGGCCTGACTAAAGAAGGCGATGAGATAATTATCCAGCCTCCTGTCTATCATCCTTTTTTCTTTGCAGTAAATAATCACAACCGTAAGTTGGTGGAAAATCCGCTTATTGATACAGAAGACGGTTATGTGATGGATTTTGATTTGTTGGAACAACAGGCAAAGACTGCCAAAATGTTGATTCTGAGCAATCCTCATAATCCTGTTGGAAGAGCGTGGAGAAAAGAAGAACTGATAAGGCTAGGGGAGATTTGCATGAAAAATAATGTCCTTGTTTTCTCCGACGAGATTCATTGCGATTTGGTCATGCCAGGATTTAAGCATATCCCATTCGCTTCGTTATCTGAAGAGTTCGCTCAAAACAGCATTACAGCTCATGCTGCAAGCAAGACTTTTAATCTCGCAGGATTGGCTACCTCAACTGTCATAATCCCAAATGAAGATTTGAGAAAGAAATACTGCGATTTCGTCCATTCCACCGAAGCCGATATGGGTAACGTGTTCGGCAAGATTGCTACAAAGGCTGCTATGGAAAAAGGCGACGAATGGCACAGTCAGCTCATCAATTATATAAAAGGTAATATTGACTTCGCTTACGATTTCATCAAAAGAGAAATGCCGAAGGTTAGATTCCATAAAGCTGAAGCGACATATATGATATGGCTGAATTTCAAGGACTACGGCATCAGCGATGCTGAACTGAACCATAAGATGATTCATGGAGCTGGATTAGGACTCAATGCAGGAAATATCTTTGGAAAAGAAGGAGAGTTCTGTATGAGAGTCAATCTTGCATGCCCTCGTTCAATTGTTGAAAAGGCATTGAATCAGATGAAATCGGCATTTTAATTCAAAAATGTATTTTATTTTAAAAAAAGGTAAATTTTTTTACTATTTTTGTGTTCGAAAAAACGAGTAATTATGAAAATTTTAATGACATTATGTAACGCTGCAAACGCGGAAGTCATGACTTCATTCGCGACTCCAGAAGCTTGGGGCTGGTTGCTTCAATTCTGTATCATTGCAATCGGATTATTAGCAGGTAACGTTTTAAGAAGAAAAGTTCCTTTTTTAAGAAAATCACTTATACCTTCAGCATTATTAGGCGGTGCCCTTTTACTTGTGCTAAAGGCCATTCCAGGAATGGAAAATATCGTCAACAAACAATCAATGGAGATTATCACATATCATGCACTGGGTTTGGGTTTTGTGGCTCTTGCATTGAAAAATAATAAGATAGAATCAAAATCCTCAACGATGACCGTCATCGAAACCGGAACACTCACAGCAAGTACATATTTGATTCAGGCATTGGTTGGCCTCGGCGCAACAATACTTTTATTCCATTTCGGAAAAGTCATTTTCTATGCCAGCGGTCTCTTGTTGCCAATGGGTTACGGTCAGGGACCTGGACAAGCTCTCAACTTCGGTACTATTTACCACGGACAAGCCCAGCTTCAAGGCATCGACTTTGCAGGCGCTGACTTCGGACTCTCAATAGCAGCGATAGGATTTATCGTAGGTAGCGTCATAGGTGTTATATATCTCAACATCTTGCGCAGAAGAGGCGTCATTTCTGTACAAGAAATGGAAGAACGTCAGATAAACACTTTGGATGATTATCAAAGCGAGGACGAGATTCCTGACAGCGAATCAATCGACAAGTTCTCAATCCAGATATGCTTGGTATTGTTTGTTTACTTCTTGGTTTATCTCTTCGTCAACACAATCCAGAAGATGGACCTCGGCGACTTCGGAACAAACACCTTGAAACCAATGTTATGGGGATTTAACTTCTTGTTCGGAACATTGTTCGGCGTTATAGCAAAAGCTTTAATCAGCAAGTTCAAGAAGGTCAAATTGATGAGTCGCGAATATACAAACAACTATTTGCTCAACCGTATCAGCGGTTTCTGCTTCGACGTTATGATTGTTGCTGGTACAGCTGCTATCAGTTTCAACGACTTAAGAGAATTCATCTTTCCATTGATATTAGTATGCGTCTTAGGTGCTATCGCAACATTCTTATATCTAAAAGCCGCTGCAAAACACTTATATCCAACATACGTCAATGAAGGATTCCTCAGCATGTTCGGAATGTTGACAGGTACAGCAAGTAACGGTATGATTCTCCTCCGTGAAATCGACCCTAAGTTTGAGACACCAGCAGCAAACAACTTGGTGTTGCAGACATTTCCTGCCATCGTGCTCGGATTCCCAATCATGCTCATCTTGGGTTACGCACCACAGTCATTCAAAGCAAGTGTCATCACCTTGATAGTCTTGGCGGTCTTGTTCCTCATCATGGCAGGATTCATCTTCAGAAAGAAGATTTTCAAGAGAAGGAAGAAATAAGCAACGGGCTATGAGCCTTTTCTAAATAGTTAAAAAAAGAACGATAAAACTTAATTTATCGTTCTTTTTTTGTTGGGTTAAAACTGATAATTCATATTTATTTGGGCGTTCCGGCTTTGCCGTCGGGCTTTCCGCTATATCTTTGCTCGCTCCGCTCGCAAAGGATGCCGCTCCAATCCCTAACGCATTGGGCTACGAGTAATGAGCTGCGAGCTATGAGCAAAACTGCTCACAACTCATAGCTCATTGCTTACGGCTCAGATCTTCAACTACTGAATGAAACGCCTTTGGAACGTCGCTTTCAAACTTCATGTCTTCGCCTGTGACAGGATGCTTGAAGCATAACTTGTAGGCGTGGAGTCCTAATCTGTTGATTGGGTCGCTGCCGTCACCATATTTCAAGTCGCCGACCACAGGGCAGCCTAAATCCTGGAGGTGAACTCTGATTTGGTTCTTGCGGCCTGTCTCAAGTTGCAACTCAACGAGCGAGTAGCCGTTTCCTGATTTCAATTTCTTATAATGTGTAACAGCGTATTTGCCGCCATTGTCTTCCTGACTTGAATGTGTCACATAATGGCTGTCGTCTTTCAACCATGAAGCCACTGTGCCTTGTGGTTTTGGCAGTTCGCCATGAACCAAAGCGACGTATCTTCTGTCATAGACTCTTTCTTTCCAGTCTTCTTCAAATTTAAGAGCCACTTTCTTGCTCTTGGCGAATATAAGCAAGCCGGAAGTGAATTTGTCGAGACGGTGGACTGTATGCGCATTGGCATGCTGATGTGTGTTGTCTAAATAATAATTAAGGATACTTTTAACACTCTCGTCCTTAGGACTTGTGCTGCTTGACAAGATGCCTGGTTTTTTATCTACAATAATGATGTCATTATCTTCAAAGACTATCTTAACCCAGAAGTTCTTGAATCTGCTTCCTTCTGTAGATCTCTTGATGCTTACGCGCATGTTAGGTTTCAGTTCGTAGTTATGCTGAGAAACGACTCTGTCGTTGACATGAACGACGTCGTTGCTGAGCATTCTCTTTACTTTGCTGCGGCTGATGCCATCCATCGCCTTCATCAAAAATTCCATCAACTGAGCATCTTCTCTGACGGTAAAAACAGTCTCTTGAGACTTCTTTTTGTATCTATTATTATAGTGTCTAGCCATTGTAAAAAATTTATGCAAAGGTAATAAAAATATCATTTTGAAATAATTTTAAAAAAAGGTAAAACAATCATAAAATTGACTACATTTGCAGAGATGCTTTGGGTTCATAACTCGTAGCTCACAGCTCATAAAAGAAAATATTAACTTAAAAATACAATATATGGAAATCAATCAGTTAAAAGATGTAGCATCACAAGTTAGACGTGATATCATCAGAATGGTTCATGCTTGTCAGTCAGGACACCCAGGCGGATCATTGGGAGCAACAGACATTGTAACAGCTCTTTATTTCGACCAAATGCAAATCAATCCTGAGAATTTCAGAATGGATGCAGCAGGTGAGGACGCTTTCTTCCTTTCAAACGGTCACATCAGCCCAATGCTTTATAGCATCTTGGCTCGTCGCGGCTATTTCCCTGTAGCAGAGTTGGCAACATTCCGTCGCCTCGGCACACGCCTTCAAGGTCACCCAACAACAGCTGAAGGTCTCCCAGGCATCAGAGTAGCCAGCGGTTCATTAGGACAAGGCCTCTCAGTTGCTATCGGTCTTGCAGAAGCTAAGAAACTCATGAAAGACGACCATATCGTTTACGTCTTGATGGGTGACGGCGAACAAGAAGAAGGTCAAATCTGGGAAGCAGCAATGTACGCTCCAGCTAAGAAGGTTGACAACATCATCGCTATCGTCGACTATAACAAGAAACAAATCGACGGCTCAACAGACGATGTTATGAACCTCGGCGACCTCAGAGCAAAATACGAATCATTCGGCTGGAAAGTCTGGGAATGCAACGGCAACAATATGGAAGAAGTCGTTGATACTTTGACAAAGATGCGCGAAAACGCACACAAAGGCCAAGCTCAAATACTCCTCGCACACACAGAAATGGGTATGGGTGTTGACTTCATGATGGGCACACACAAATGGCACGGCGTAGCTCCTAACGATGAGCAAGCTGCTAATGCTTTGTCACAACTCAAAGAGACTCTCGGCGATTATTGATTTGTTAAACCTTAAAAACACATTACCATGGATTTCACAGTACAAAATTATAAAGATACAAGATCAGGTTTTGGCGAAGGTCTCTTAGAAGCAGCCAAACGTAATCCTAAAGTCGTTGGTCTCTGCGCCGACTTAATCGGTTCTCTCAAGATGGACGCATTCCAAAAGGAATTCCCTGAAAGATTCTTCCAAATCGGTATCGCAGAAGCTAATATGATCGGCATCGCAGCAGGTTTGAGCATCGGCGGCATGGTTCCTTTCACAGGCACTTTCGCTAACTTCTCAACAGCACGCGTTTACGACCAAATCCGTCAAGTCGTTTCTTATTCAAACAAAAACGTCAAGATTTGCGCTTCACACGCTGGTATCACTTTAGGCGAAGACGGTGCAACACACCAAACACTCGAAGACATCGGCATGATGAAGATGTTACCTAACATGACAGTCATCGTTCCTTGCGACTTCAACCAAACAAAAGCAGCTACATTGGCAGTAGCAGAACACGAAGGTCCTGTTTACCTCCGCTTCGGCCGTCCAAAAGTAGCTAACTTCACACCAGCTGACGAACCATTCGTAATCGGTAAAGCTCAGATGATGCAAGAAGGTACAGACGTTACAATCTTCGCTTGCGGTCACTTGGTATGGAAAGCAGTTCAAGCACTTCCAATCTTGAAAGAAATGGGTATCAACGCTGAACTCATCAATATCCACACAATTAAACCATTAGACGTTGAAGCAGTTTTAGCATCAGCTAAGAAGACAGGCTGCGTCGTTACAGCAGAAGAACATCAAATCAACGGCGGTTTGTTCGACAGCATCTCACAAGTTCTTTCAAGAAACTGTCCTACACCAATCGAAGCTGTTGCTATCTTCGACGAATACGGTCAAAGCGGCACACCTGACGAATTGATGAAACACTATCACTTAGATACAGAAGATATCGTTGAAGCAGCTAAGAGAGCTGTTGCAAGAAAATAATAAATAGTTAGGAGTGAGGAGTTGTTGTAGAGACGTATCAATTACACCATAAAAATTAACAATATGTAATTGCTGCGTCTCAAAAATCCAAATTTCTACAACATAAAAAGTCTTCCGATGGAGAAAATCCGTTGGGAGACTTTTTTAGTTAGAGGTTGTTTTTTTATCATTGAGCTAAGGTTGCGAATTAAAAAAGTGCTATCTTTGCACCCAACTCGAATGGTGGTGCCACGGCAAGCCTCACGGATGCCGTAGCTGAGATTATACACATTGCACCAGTACAGATAATGCTGACGCTGGAAGTTTGGAGTCCTTTTCAGGTACATGCGTACCACTATTTTGAGCAGTAGTAATGTTAAAAAATAGTGGTATGAAATCAACAAAATCTTATCCCATAGTATTGTCCATCGCTGGTTCCGACTCCTCGGGCGGTGCTGGAATTCAGGCTGATTTAAAGACATTTTCCGCCCTCGGCGTGTATGGTGCAACAGCCATCACCGCGATAACGGCACAAAATACATTAGGCGTTTTCTCTCAATTACATCTCGACCCAAAACTCGTCTATGAACAGATATGCTGCGTCATGGATGATTTGCATCCTTCCGTCGTGAAAATAGGGATGTTGGCTAATGCCGAAATAATTCATTCCGTAGCAGATGCGCTCAGCAAATATAATGTCACTATCGTGCTCGACCCGGTGATGGTGTCAACATCAGGACATAGATTGTTATCGGTAGAAGCTCGTGACGTTATAAAAGAAAAACTTCTTCCAATGTCATCTATCATAACACCTAACATCCCGGAAATGATAGAGTTGACAAATATGCCTCTTTCAAATATGGCGGAAAAAGAAACGGCAGCGAAGCATATCCTAGACCATGGAGTTAAATACGTGCTGCTCAAAGGCGGTCATGAAGAAGGTGAAATTAAAAAAGATTACCTCTTTTTTAATGGTCTAAAGGCTAAAGACAAAAGTCTAAAGTCGGAGTCTGTCTCGATGTTAGAATTCTCTTCTGAAAGTATCTCAACCAAAAACACTCATGGAACCGGATGTACTTTATCGTCCGCAATTGCTTCATTCATAGCAAAAGGCGATTCCATTGAAGAATCTGTCGCGAAAGCAAAACAATATGTCTCTGACGCAATATCTCATGGCGCTGATGTCAATATCGGTAATGGTCATGGCCCGATAAACCATTCTTTCAATCCTCAAAAAATGATAGTGTTATGAATCTGAAAAACGTACATTTACAATTTATTACACATTATACCGAGAAATATTCCTATATCGATTCTGCAAAAATAGCATTGGAAGGCGGCTGTCGCTGGATTCAGCTGAGAATGAAAGACGCCGACGAAAGTCTGCTGGAAGAGACGGCTCTCATTGTTCAGAAAATGTGCAAAGAATACGGAGCAACTTTCATCATCGACGATAATGTTCATCTCGTAAAGAAAATAAATGCCGACGGCGTACATCTCGGCAAAAACGACATGCCGATATCAGAAGCACGCAAAATCTTAGGCGACGACTTCATCATCGGAGGAACGGTAAATTGTTTTGAAGATATATTGAATAGCTGTCAGTTGTCAGCTGTCAGCTGTCAGCCAAATACTAACGTACTTAACTACTTCGGTTGCGGGCCGTTTCGTTTTACTTCGACAAAGAAAAATCTCGCTCCGATATTGGGTCTCGAGGGATATGAAAATATCATCAGCAATATGAAGAGAAACAATATAAACATCCCGATTGTCGCAATAGGCGGAATAAATAAAGATGATATTTCTGACATCTTAAAGACAGGCATCGATGGCATTGCGTTGAGCGGCAGTATTTTAAGAGCAGAAAATCCTATAGAAGAAATGAACGATATTGTGAGAATGTTAAAATGATTTCTGTAGAGACGTCATCCCTATGGCGTCTCATAAAAATAAGCATAAATAAATCAAACTATTAATTAAAATCTAAGACTATGAAATCAGATTTGAAAATTTCATATCCAAACTCGGAGAAGGTTTATGTTAATGGAACAATACATCCGAGTGTGCATGTAGGTATGCGCATGGTGACACAGATGCCAACGGTTTCTATTAAAGATGGTGAACGTATTGAAAAAGAAAATCCATCGGTTTACATTTATGATACTTCTGGACCTTATGGCGATAATAACATCGACATTGATTTGGAGAAAGGTCTGCCGCATTTGCGTGAGACGTGGATTAAAGATAGAGCTGCGAAAGACAATAATGTTTGTCAGATGTACTATGCGAAAAGAGGCATCATTACTCCGGAAATGGAATATGTGGCAATACGTGAAAATATGAATTGTCAGATGCTTGGCATTGACACACATATCACTCCGGAGTTTGTACGCGATGAAGTCGCCAATGGCAGAGCCGTCATTCCGGCAAATATCAATCATCCGGAGGCAGAACCTATGATTATAGGCAGAAACTTCCTGACCAAAATAAATGCTAACATTGGCAATTCGGCAACAACATCAAGCATAGAGGAAGAAGTGGAAAAGGCGATATGGGCTTGCAAATGGGGCGCAGACACCATTATGGATTTATCGACAGGTCCTGATATTCATGAGACCCGAGAGTGGATATTACGTAACAGTCCGGTGCCAATCGGAACAGTGCCAATCTATCAGGCGATGGAACGTGTTAACGGCAAGGCAGAGGACCTCACATGGGATATATATCGTGATGTGCTGATAGAGCAGTGTGAACAAGGCGTGGATTATTTTACCATACATTGCGGAATAAGACTGAAGAATATCATGCTTGCTGCTGAACGACTTACGGGTGTGGTGAGCCGTGGCGGAAGCATCATCTCGAGATGGTGTCAGATACATCAAAAGGAGAGTTTCCTTTATGAGCATTTTGATGATATATGCGATATCGCTGCGAGATATGATGTCGCGCTTTCTCTCGGCGACGGCTTGAGACCTGGAAGTATTTACGATGCTAACGATGCAGCTCAGTTCGCTGAGTTGGATACGATGGGAGAATTGGTTGAAAGAGCTTGGGCTAAGAATGTTCAGGTGTTTATCGAAGGTCCTGGACATGTGCCTATGCATAAAATCAAGGAGAATATGGAACGTCAGATTGAGAAATGCCATAATGCGCCATTCTATACTTTGGGACCTCTCGTGACAGACATAGCGCCTGGCTACGACCACATCACTTCGGCTATTGGAGCGGCGCAGATAGGATGGTATGGCACTGCGATGCTTTGCTATGTTACTCCTAAAGAACACCTTTCGCTTCCTAATAGAGAAGACGTCCGTGAAGGCGTTGTCGCCTTTAAATTAGCGGCTCATGCTGCTGATTTGGCAAAGCAACATCCAGGAGCGATGGTACGCGATAATGCGTTGAGCAAGGCGCGTTATGAGTTCCGATGGAAAGACCAGTTCAATCTCAGTTTAGACCCGGAGAGGGCTTTGGAATACTACAAATCTTCAAACAATGTCGGAGGCAAATACTGCACAATGTGCGGACCGAACTTCTGCGCAATGAAGATAAGCCATACATTATGTGACGAATAATAGAATTATAAATAAAATTAATAACCATCAACGAACGATTGAAAATGTCATACACAAATTCCAAAGTAGAGACGTTTCAATGTTTCTTAAAAAATAAACTCACATTGAAACGTCTCATGAGATTATGACAAATTCCGTTGTCCGTTGACTTAAAAAATAAAAATTATGATAGAACAAAAAGTATCACAAGGTATTATCAGTACCTATTTCAGCAAGTTAGAAAAGAATTTGGAATTAGATGTCGCTATTGTCGGTGGCGGCCCTTCTGGTATTGTAGCAGCGTATTATCTCGCGAAAGCTGGTAAGAGAGTCGCTTTGTTCGACAGAAAATTATCTCCAGGCGGAGGCATGTGGGGAGGAGCGATGATGTTCAATCAGATTGTGGTGCAAAAAGAAGCCCTCGACATCATCAAGGAATTCGACATCAACTACGAACAATACAACGACGATTTGTTTGTCATGGATTCTGTTGAAAGCACATCAGCATTGCTTTACAAGGCAGTACATGCCGGAGCAACTATTTTCAATTGCTATTCTGTTGAAGATGTTGTGTTTAAAGAAAATAAAGTGAGCGGCGTTGTCGTTAATTGGACACCGGTATTGAGAGAAGGACTTCATGTTGACCCACTCAATATTATGGCAAAATGCGTTGTCGATGGAACAGGTCATGACAGCGAAATGTGCAAGACGGTAGCACGCAAGAATGGAATACGTCTCGCTACCGATACCGGCGATGTTATTGGCGAGCGCTCTTTAGACGTAGTGACAGGCGAGAATGAAGTCGTGAATGGAACCAAGGAAATCTACCCTGGACTTTACGTCTGCGGTATGGCAGCATCAGCCGTCAGCGGCACGCCACGCATGGGACCAATCTTCGGCGGAATGCTGATGTCGGGAAAGAAAGTAGCAGACCTTATTATTGGCAAATGATAAATGACTAATGACAAAAGGCTAATGGCGAATGGCAAAAGTTCTTTTGTCTTTTGCCTTTAGTCTTTAGACTTGAAAAAATGAAACTAATTGCAATAACGAAACCGTATTGTGAAAATGACGAGGCTGCTTTCATCAGGAGACTGTTTGAGAGCGGCTTCGACATTGTTCATCTGCGAAAGCCAGAAGCAGATATAAATTATTGTCGTGCTCTTTTAGAGCAACTTACGGAAGAAGAACGAACGAAAATAGTTGTCCACGACTATCATATTTTGTATGAAGAATTTTCTTTGAAAGGTATTCATATAAATAAAAATATTACGGCATTACCAAAGGATTATCAAGGATTTAAGACCCGTTCGTGTCATTCTTTAGAAGAAGCGATTAAATACAAAAACGACTTTGATTATGTCTTTTTGAGTCCCATCTTCGACAGCATTTCTAAGGCAGAGTATAAGTCGGCATTTACAGAAGAGATGCTGAAAGAAGCAAGTGATAACGGCATCATCGATGAGAAAGTCGTAGCCTTAGGCGGCGTCACTTTTGACAAGATACCATATTTAAAAGAGTTGAATTTCGGTGGAGCAGCGATGATGGGGAGCTTAGTGAGGAGTTAGGAATGAAATTTAATTCCCTCAATTCCTTAGTTCCGTGTTAATCAGATTCACAACAACCTTAACCATCACATCTTTCTCTTCAGGACGACTTTCTGCAATCATCAGAGTGATAGCGACTAAAGTACCATTGCTGATTCTTTTGGAACCATCAGAATTATATAAAATGCCATTATTCTGCATAAACCAAAGAAATAAACTTAATTGTGCGACCAAGGATATGAACTAATTGAGAAAGCTCTTCATATTTCCGTTGAGTTATTTTATCATTGATAGCAAAACCTTTTATCAGATATTCTTTAAGAATTTTATTAGCCCAGATTCTGAATTGAGTGCCACGTTTGCTTTTAACACGATAACCCACTGAAATTATTACATCTAATGTGTAAAAAGCTACTGCTTGCTTTACATCATCAACACGCATTTTTTGCGTGTTGTTTTTTTTAGGTAATTCCCCTTCTGAGAAAACATTATTAATATGCTTCCTTATAGTTTTCTCATCTCTGTCAAACAATATTGCCATTTGGTTTGCAGACAACCAAACAGTTTCTCCTTGAAGATTTACGTTAATTCTGGTGTTGCCATCTTCCGATTGATAGATGACAATATCACCATTATGGTTGGTAATGTTTTTCATAATATCTTGGTATTTTAAAATTTGGATTCTCATCTGCAAAACTATAACCGTCTCATCCTTTTGTCAAGCGTTTGCAAAGTAAATATTTCGGTTTTAACAATTTTTAACATAAAATCAGTGAAATATTAAGAAATGATGTTAAGGATTTTTAGGAAGACAACAGTCAACAGACAACGGACAACAGTCAACAGACTTTGGATTTAAAGAATAATCTTTATTTATGGCGTCAATCCCTGCCGCCTCGGAGAAATAGCGTTAAGAAATTATGAGACTGGAGCGTTAAGAACAAAAAGCTGTTTGAGCGCAGCGAGTTCTTTTTGTTTAGCGAAAGAATCATAATTTTAGCGTATTTATCCGCAGCGGCGAGCTTTTTCTGTTTCTCTTTTTTGCGGTAAAAAAGAGAAAGGAAATCAAATTTAATGAAGAATTAGGAATGAATGTAGAGATGTATCAATTACACCATAAAATAAACAATATGTAATTGCTGCGTCTCAAGACAACGATTTTTTTGAGACGCAGCAATGTGTGTTTATATGCAGGAAACATTGATACGTCTCTACCGGTGTTTGTCCTCATTTTCCGTTAACTTGCCAAATAACCGCATAAAAGTTAAAAATAGTTAAAATTGTAAAAGCGAAGATTTTTCTTTATACTTTTGTAGAGTAACTTTAAAATTCAAAATTATGAAAGCAAAAGAAATTATTGTTGATAATATCAACATTACGATAATGTCATTTGACGATAATGATTATATATCCCTTACAGATATAGCGAAATATAAAAGCGATGATCCAACAGCTGTAATTTCAAATTGGATGCGCAATCGAAATACAATTGAGTATTTGGGAATATGGGAAAGTTTGTATAATTCGGATTTTAATCCCCTCGAATTCGATGGGTTTAGAAAACAATCTGGATTAAATGCTTTTACATTATCTCCTCAGAAATGGATAAGAAGTACCAACGCCATTGGAATAATATCTAAATCAGGGAAATATGGTGGTACATTTGCTCACAAAGACATCGCATTCAAATTCGCAAGTTGGGTGTCAGTAGAATTTGAGTTATATCTCATAAAAGAATTCCAAAGGTTAAAGCAAGAAGAACATAGAAAACTCGGATGGTCAGTAAAAAGAGAGTTGTCAAAAATCAATTACCACATTCATACAGACGCTGTAAAGAATAACCTTATCCCAAAAGAAATCAGCCCCTCTCAGAAAAATACGATATATGCGGAAGAAGCAGACGTGTTGAATGTCGCAATATTTGGAATGACAGCCAAAGAATGGAGAGAAAACAATCCAGATTTGAAAGGTAACATCAGAGACTATGCCACCATAAATGAGCTTATATGCATATCAAATATGGAAAACATCAACTCTGTCTTGATTAACGAAGGCATTCCACAAGGCGACAGATTGGAAAAACTTAACAAAATCGCCATTCATCAAATGAACATTCTGGAAAACAGCAATAACAGACATCTGTTGAAATAGGAGAGATTTTTTAATATTGAGCAAGGCCATTTTTTTAAGTCAACAAGACTACAAGTTTTAGTTAGGAGTAATGAAACTTTAAAAACACAAGATTTATGACGAAGAAAGAATCACTACAACTTTTCGAGACAAAGAAAGTCCGCACCATCTGGGATGACGAACAAGAAAAATGGTATTTCGCAATTGTCGATGTAGTTGCTGTATTGACAGACCAAAGTGACTATCAGACATCGAGAAAATATTGGAACAAACTAAAACAACGTCTAAAAGAAGAAGGAAATGAAACGGTGACAAATTGTCACCAGTTCAAACTTCAAGCTGCTGATGGCAAGATGCGACTGACGGATGTCGCTGATACAGAGCAGTTGTTTCGTCTCATTCAGTCAATTCCTTCACCCAAAGCAGAACCTTTCAAAATATGGATGTCGCAAGTGGCAAGCAACCGCCTCGAACAGATGCAAGACCCGGAGCTTTCCATAGAACAGGCGATGGTAGATTACAAGCGTCTCGGCTATTCCGATTCATGGATTAACCAAAGATTGAAAAGCATAGAGATACGCAAGGAACTCACCGACGAATGGAACCGTACAGGAGTTATAGAAGGCTATCAGTATGCTACGCTCACTGACATCATCACCCAAGAGTGGAGCGGATTTAAGACAAAAGAATACAAGCAATTCAAAGGTTTGAAAAAAGAGAGTCTCCGCGATAATATGACTAATGTAGAACTGATTCTTAATAGTCTTGCAGAAGCCTCAACGACAGAGATTTCAAAACAAAAAGACCCATCAGGTTTTGAGGAAAACAAAGTCGTTGCAAAAGAAGGCGGCGAAGTCGCAAAGATAGCTCGTGAACAATTGGAAGCAAAAATAGGGAAGACTATAATATCTTCTAAAAATGCAAAAGACTTTACGCAATTACCAGATTCTCCTGCCACCTCGGAGAAATAGCGTTAAGAAATTATGAGACACAGAGTCGCAGAGACCCAGAGACACAAAGAAACTTTAAGACTCTGCGTCTTTGTGACTTAGCGTCTTAACTCAAGCGGCGAGCTTTTTCTGTTTCTCTTTTTTGCGGTAAAAAAGAGAAAGGAGATTTTTAAAGTCAACAAGACCACAAGACCACAAGTTTTAGTTGGGAGTGTTTCCTAACGGGACTTTTTTAGAATTCTAGGATTTTAAAATTCTAGAGTTTTAGAGTTCTAAATTTCTAGAATTCTCCCGATGCGTTAGGGATTGGAGCGGCATCCTTTTGAAGCGAAGCGGAAAAAGATATAGCGGAAAGCCCGACGGCGATAGCCGGAACGCCCAAAATAGCTATGTTTTCAAGAATAAAAATATTCTAAACAGTTACTAAATAAAGATATTTTTTACAATAATAGCGAAGAGAAATTATTTCACGTTTCTTCTTGAACAAATGTTTGAAATTTCTGTTGTAAAGATAGGTTAATGTTGTTCTGCCAGTTTTTACAATTATGTCAAATAAAAGAACACGCAATTGGTATTATGCATTATTTATTGATTTTACTTTTGGTATCGCTTGCGGTCTCGGCTCTAGGATGGGTTTATTTCATATATTTCTTCAGTCTGGGCTACGGCTTCGGCGTTTCTGCTTTAGCTATTGCTATCGCTGTCATCTTCCGCGACGTGCTGACAGTCCCGACAGCTCTTCTGTGCGTGGTGATGTTTATCTTCGGAATGCGTCTCGGTATTTACCTCGCGACTCGAGAGAAGAGATCTGCTGAGTACAAGAAGATTCTCTACGGCCCTGATGCAGCTAAGAAAAAGCCTCTTTTCGTCGTTATCACAGTGTGGGTTTTCTGCGCTCTCTTGTATGTCGGTCAGGTAAGTCCAGTGGCTTTCTATCTTGCCAACGCAGCAGAAGGCGCTGCTGTCAATGAGTTGTGGGCTTGGATAGGAGCAGCTCTTATGGCTATAGGCGTCGTCTTGGAATCTGTCTCCGACGCTCAGAAGAAAGCAGCTAAGAAAGTAAATCGTAACCGTTATGTGGATACAGGCTTGTACAGAATCGTACGTTGTCCTAACTACCTCGGAGAACTCGTAATTTGGACTGGTTCTTTGGTCGTCTGCATTGGCGCTTCATGCTCAGTATGGCAATGGATTGTAGCAGCAATCGGTTATATAGGAATCGTTTATGTGATGTTCAGCGGCGCTCGCCGTCTTGAATTAAGACAAGTTGTTACTTACGGCAACGACCCTGAGTTTCAAAAATATATCCAGAAAACACCTATTTTACTTCCATTCGTTCCAATCTATAGCTTGATTAAATACGAATGGCTTAAGGCGTAATCAATTAGGAATGTTATAGATAATTTCTAACTAAAAGAGACGCCACAGGGTGACGTCTCTACATTTATAATTAATCTAACATCAGACTCATAAAGGCTGCTTGTTTGTTGAACGCCTGCAGTTTCTCTGGTAGGTTTTCGATGTTATATCCGAACAATGCTTGTGTTAGTTGTTCAATATCAACGACATTGGCACCAATGGAGTTTTTCTTGTCTAATTCGCCGTTGTTGATATAATATGTTCCGTTATTCTGTGTCAAAATCGGGTCAACGATAGAGATTTCAATCTTCATCTTTGGATGTGTCATGGCATAGATGCGAAGCATGGTCTCAGCATCGATGATTCTTGCCATGCCAAGTTTATGTGTCTTTTGTCCTGGAACAGGAGGGATGATTATGTTGATAGTCTCGTTCTCGAAGATATTAGCCGCTGCTGTTATCAAATCGGTGAAGATGGCGGTTGACTCAGCAAATACGTCTTTGATGAAAATCTCGTCGTTTCTCAAATAACAGAATGCTAATCCACAAATATCTTCTCCATATTTTGCGACAAGAAGATGGTTGTCAAATAATTCCAAATCTTCAGTGATGACGCCGAAGTCGTATTCATCATGCTGAACGCAGCAGTTACGGCTTCTCATCTTGCTGTTGAAATAATCATAAACCTGATAAAAATCGAGCTCTGACTCATCTTGTAGTCTTGTAGTCTTGTAGTCTTGCAGACTTATAATCTGACAACCAGAAGCAGGCTGATCGCTGACGGCTGATCGCTGATTGCTTTTGATTCTAATCTTTGAATAGTCGAAAGTGGAGATGAAGTTGGTTCCTTCGTAATAGTTGAAGAGGCTTTCGGATGCCGGTATCAATGCTGCAAAACAGGCGCCGTTATTTTTTGCCTGATTTAATGCTTTGATAATTAAATCGTTCATCAATCCTTGAGAGCGATATTCTGGGTCGGTGCAGCAGCCTGAGAGATAGGAGCATCCGATAGTCTTTCCATAATAAGAAAAAGGGTAGGATATGAGCTGCATCGCTGAGACCACCTTGCCGTCTTTTTCAATATGAATGTTGTCTTGCTCGTTGTATCGTTTCTCAAAATAAAAATCAACGAATCGTTGGTCTTCCTCGCTGAAACATTTATCCCAAAGTGCTTTGGTTTGATTCTTTATATTGTTGTCCATAATTTGTTAATTATCAAATGTTTGTCTTTTAGACGCATCAATGTGTGTTTATTATATTGGAATCATTGATACGTCTCTACATTGTTAATTGTTCTACAAATTCCAAATTGAAATCTATTATTTCCTGGTTCAAGATGCAAATCTGGAATTTCACGTCTTTATATCTTAATTGTTCGACAGCTTCTTCCGCAGTGATGATATTTTTTTCATAATCGTTAACAATATCAGCGATTTCATCATAGATTGCGCCAGCGATGACGATGTCGTAGTCGGCGGCAACATCTTTGCCTTTGCGACAATCGACGACGAAATTAAGCCATTCTGAATTATAGGTTTCAAACTCGTTAAAACGATATCCAACGTTTTTGGTTTTGAAGTAATTAAACTCATATACGCTTATAAGGTTTTTGTCTGCCGTTTTTCTTGCCAATGCTTCAGCTTCTATTTTTGAGTTTGTCAGATAAAATCCTTTTCCAAAACCAAGATTTTCACCGTTGACATCAACGGAAGGTTTCTTTATTTCTTCAGTAGAAACGTGATATACTGTAATATTCATTTTTTATTTTTAAATTTTCTCAAATATTCTATTTGGTTCTTTAGTCATATCTATCAAGCGATTAGAAATTTTATCCCAATCAAAATCATTATAAAGCATCACTATAGATTCATTAAAATCAATATCGTCAAAATATGTCAATGCTTTAATGGGCATTATGATATTTGAATTTGTAATTTTTCTGATGAAAAATTGAAGCATTTCTTCCAATGAAAACCGTGACGACAAATAAGCAATGTCGATAAAATCTTTAATTCTTGAACCGTTATCAGTAATACTTAATAACTTCATCGCTATTATATCAGGAATGCTTTCCAATCTTACATCATCAATAATCTCACAGTTATATAAATGAGGGTAATCGAATTTAATGAAATCGACTTTTATACCATTGATGAATCCTTTAAGAGTCTGTGATCTGGAATAAGAAACCTTAAAATCATATTTTTTAATTAACATTGTTTTAATCTCTTCCAAATCAAAAGTCTCAGATGAAAGGAAATCAAGGTCAATACTTTTGCGATGTCCTAAATGTAAAGCTAAAGCTGTTCCTCCAACTAAATTAAATGTTGATAACAAAGGTTCTTTTTGCAAATCAATTAAAAGTTCCAATGTTTTTGGTTCAATTGTTTCTTTGTACAACATCTCAGTTCTTCTCTTTTAAGATTAAAAAATATGCATACAAAATTTATGTCAATATCATTCAGATAAGGTATTGTTTTAATAATTTCTCTAAAACCATCAATGCCTCCATACAAATCAAATGCAGCATAATAATCTTCTGGCATTCCTAATTCTATAACTCGCTGAACAACTATTATTTTAGAATTATACCAATCAAAATTATCAATGTCGTACTCCCATAAAAGAGAACGATTAATGCAGTGATTGCCTGATTTATATTTATCTAAAAATACCATAATGCAAAAATAATAAAAAGTCGCAAAGACACAAAGTCGCAGAGTCGCAATGTTTTTTCTCTTTGTGACTTTGAGTCACTATGTCTCTGCGTCTTTATTCATTTCTAACTGTCAACAATCCTTTAGTAATCAGAAACTCTGGGTTATAAGACATCTTGGCTTTTCGCAATCCTTCAATGCCGAGGTCTTCCTCACGATTAACATATACGAATTCTTCAGGAATGTCTTTCGCAAACATATTGTTAATCATAGTGAAAGCTCCCGTATATCTGATGTCGGCTTTTTCAAAATGAACGCCGAAAGTCTTGTGATTGATAGGAAAGCCGAAAGTGAAAGCGACTACATTATTATCTACAAACAAAACTCCGCCTTTGACTCCTATTTCTTCAGCGTGATTCATCGCATATAACAACGCTTGTCGTTCGCTATCAATGTTTTGATGTCTGTAGTCATCGTTCGATTCGTACCATTCGTTTTCTTTCTCTATGCATAATTTGATGAGTTCCGGCGTTGCTGACTTATATTCCCAGTTAGGGTAAGTCTTCATGAATCTGTTGACATGATTTCTCTTCTGCTGGAACTTATTTCCTTTCAAAGTTGCAAGGTCTTCTCTAAGATATACATAGTCAAAGAAGTCGCGGTTAGGCATGAGGTTGAATCTTTCTCTCATCTCATCGCTGAGTTGGTTTTCCACGAAATGACAGGCGGCGTGCATCACAAAAGGAATTCCTAATAGTTCAGATTCCTTTATCAGTTTCTCTACGATATGATCTGCGTTGCCTTTGCCGATAGGCATCATGAAAATCTCTTTGTCTTCGCTGAGATATTTAAGTACCAGGAAGTCATCGACAACGGCATATTTCGTCTGATACAAAAAACGCCACGACACATGATTCGCAAATGACAGCTCGCAATTACAGCAGTCGTTCGGGAATATGTAAGATGTTATTATCTCTTTGTCTTCTAATGTAATATCTTTAAAGTCAATCATATTTTTTACTTTATTTTAGACGAGTCAATGATTGTCTATTTTTTTAAGGAATCATTGACGCGTCTCTACTTGTTGTCTTGTGGACTTAACAAAGTGCATTCATGCTTGGAGTGAAGTCGATTTGAATCATCTGTGAGAAGATTTGTGCGGTCTCAACAGGTGAGTATCCGAGTTCTGCTGCTGCGATGTTGAAAATCAATTCCACTTCGTTTACGCTTATGTCTTTGTCTGCCAAAGCAATAGAAATCAGATAACGTAACATTCCTTCGCGTGTCTCTGGATTTATCTCGATAAGTCTCTTTATTGAATCTTTAAATAATTTGACAATATCTTCTTTCACGATATCATCTAAGAAACTCTTAGGGAAAATCTCCAATACAGACAACTCGCTGAGAATCATTTCCATTTCATCTTCTGAAATCTTGTTGTCGCTGTTAGCGATAATCAGACCTGCAGTTGCGATGAAGTTGGCCATGTTGGAATCGAGTTCTGAATTTCTTACTTTTAACAGGATGTCGATGAGTTCTTCCATGCCGTTTTCCAATTCTTCTTTGCTTTCGCCATTTTCTTTAAAGAACACACTTTTTGAAAATTGGTTCAAAGCCTCAACTCTGATAGGGTTGATTGGGTGTGTGGCGAAGTTGATGCCTTTGTCGTTGCGGAAATATTCAAGACGTTTTTTGTTGTCTTCCAGGAATGCCTCGACTTTCATGTCCATCTTATTGAAATCCAATCCTGATGACATCTTGAAGAATGCTGAGATGCAAACGTTTATGTTAGGCATTGCCATGTAACCGAAGCGGTCGGCGACGAGTTCTGACAGTTGTTGCCACAATCTTATCTTATATTGAAGAGTGATTGGGATAGGAGCGCCGTGAGGGAATACGAAGTTGATGAGTTTCACCAAGGTGGCGTTTTTGTTTATGAGGTGTCCCATCTCGTGACCGATAACGAAGCGAAGTTCGTCGTCGCTCATCAATTGTATGAGAGAAGAGTTGACATTGATGATGTTAGGTTCGCCTTCTTCTTGAGCCGCAATAGCGAAAGCATTGACGGAAGGGTCGCCGGTGATATAGAAATCTACAGGTTCGTTGAATTCGAGCGCTTCTTTTATCTCGTTGAAAATCTTGTAATAACGAGAGAGAGTGCCTTCTTCAACTTTGAAGCTGTGACCTTCTAACATGCTACGATAATAATTATCTGAGAAAGGTATCTTGGCTAATTTTATTATTTCTTCAACAACATTTCCTTGTAAAGCATTGTAAATTTGTGTGCTGAGTTCCACTTCCAATGGAAGTCCATATTCAGCTATCATTTGTTTTGTTTCCATATCTGATAAATTATTTGGTTTTAATTAAGAGTGTAAAGATACTATTTTTTACTTTCTTCAACAACTCTCTTTTTCCATGAATCAGGGTAGCCTGCTTGTTTAGGTCTTGCTGGATATCCGTGTCCGTTGTCGATGAATCTGCCGTTTTCTTCTTGTTTGATATTACTGTCTAAATATTTTACCAATAAGAAATTGTCTAATTCCTTCCAGCGTTTGAAGGTGTTCTTGCCAGCTTGTGATGAGAATTCTGTCAAGAAGGCTATTGTCTCTTCTTTTGAATTTTCTAATAAATTCAGTGCTTTTTCGTCTGTTGCCTTGACTTGTTCCTGGTATGATGTCTCTAGTTCTTTCTGTACCTTTTGTATGTCACCTATGACTCTGTTGTAGAATAAGTATTTGAAGTGTGCGACTCTGTTGAAGAGCCAGAATGCTGAGTTGTCGGAATAAGTAATCATATTGCCGTTGCCTTGTCTGAATTCTTCTGTCACTTCGGTTATTGAGCAGTAGAATGGGGTGTAAACAGTTGAGTTGGTGTCATCGACGCCGAACCATATGATGCCGCCTATTTCGTTTGGCAACCAGTTTCTAGTCTGTGCTATGAAAGAGAATCCTGTCTGTTGTGTTACGGTGCTTCTTTCATGGAAATATTCTTGTCCTTCGTATTCCCAGTAGAGCGGAGTCCAGCGGTAAGGGGAGCCGAATGGGTCGGCGCCAGCGCCTTGTGTTTTATCCAATTCTGTGTTTTGGAAATGGTTACGCATGAAATACATCATGTCATCCAAAGATATTTTTCTGTTAGGTTTAACATAAAGAGGCATTCTTGGGTTGTCGAGATTTTGTCCTGTGGCGTAGTCCCAATATTGGTCCATATCGTCGCATACATCGTTGAACATCATCCATACGCGGAGGTCGCAGATGCGTGCTGCTGAGAAATCGACAGGTGCGAAGGCAGCGCTG
Source organism: Bacteroidales bacterium (assembly GCA_045634185.1). Lineage (GTDB taxonomy): Bacteria > Bacteroidota > Bacteroidia > Bacteroidales > F082 > Limimorpha. Next base: position 120,061 of record JAZQZR010000029.1, read on the forward strand.
AAGTCGAACTCGGCGTCTTTGCCGTTGAAGTAGTTCTTTCTTCTTGCGAAGTCGATGATGTCGTGTTTGTAGATGACTTCAACATCTTGGTTGTAAAGTCTTTTCCAGTCTTTATCTGTGATGGATTTCTTGCCGTCGCGGAGTGGGAATGTGGTGATACGTGCTGCGTTGGCGTGACCTGAGACGTAGCCGTCTGGGATGCGGATCGCTACCCATACCGCGCCTTTGTCGGCATTTATGGTGTCGTTTGATTTCTTGTCATAAACAGGATTATATCCTTTTCCTATGATTTCCATATACCAGACTTCGTTGGCGTCGGAGATGGAGAAAGTCTCGCCGTCGCTGCCGTAGCCGTATTCTTCAACTAAATCAGCCATTATCTTTATCGCTTCACGTGCTGATGTGCTGCGTTCGAGTGCCATGAACATAAGGCTGCCGTAGTCGATGAGACCGTTAGGGTCGATGAGTTCTGTGCGGCCGCCGAATGTTGTCTCGCCGAGAGCTACTTGGTTTTCATTGATATAACCTACCACTTGGTAAGTGTGAGCTGGCTGTGGAACGTAGCCTCTGATAGCGTTGGTTCCGCGGTCGTATATGGTACGCATGCTGCCTGGAGCCCAGTCGGCGGCAGGGGTGAAGTAGAGCTCTCCGTATCTGATGTGAGAGTCGGCAGCATAGGTTATGAAGTTGGAGCCGTCAACAGACGCGCCTTTTGTTACGAGGAAGTTGGTACATGCTTGTGAGTCAATGTTTAATAATATGATAAACATTGCTAATAATAATGATTTCAGTTTTCTCATATTTGATATTTTTTTATTTACAAAGATAATTAAAATGGCCATAATTCTGTATCTTTGTAAAAAATTATGCGATGAAATTTCAGACGACACCATTGGCGGAGAGACTGCGTCCTACTTCTTTGGAGCAATATATTGGACAAGAGCATCTTGTTGGAGAAAATGCTGTTTTACGACATGCTATAGAGAGCGGCAGGATTCACTCAATGATATTCTGGGGTCCTCCGGGCGTGGGCAAGACGACTCTCGCTTCTATCATATCCAAACAGGTCAAACGTCAGTTTTATGTCCTTAACGCTGTGAGCAGCGGCGTCAAGGATGTCAGAGAGGTGTTCGACAGAGCTCGCATGGCTCCAGATACTCCTATATTATTTATCGATGAAATACATCGTTTCAATAAGTCTCAGCAGGATTCATTGCTCAATGCCGTTGAGAAAGGTCTGGTAATATTAATAGGTGCTACTACTGAAAATCCAAGCTTCGAGGTCATTTCGCCTCTTTTGTCGAGATGTCAGATATATGTCATGAAACCATTGGAGAAAGATGATCTCGAGAAACTCGTTAGCACTGCTACTGCTGTGCTGGAAAACGACTACGGCAAGAAGATTGTCTTTGAAGAGAAAGAGGCTCTTATGCATATCAGCGGGGGCGACGCCCGTAAGCTGCTGAATGCTATAGACCTTGTTGTCGGAATGATGGCGGAGGTTAACCCTGATGCAGAAACGCTGACGATAACAAACGAGATAACTACACAATATATACAGAGCAATCTCCTGAAATATGATAGGCTGGGCGATATGCATTACGACATCATATCTGCTTTTATTAAGTCGATGCGTGGCTCCGACCCTAATGCAGCTGTTTATTATCTGGCTCGTATGATAGAGGCTGGCGAAGACCCTTTGTTTATCGCTCGTCGTATGCTGATACTCGCATCTGAAGACATCGGCAACGCTAATCCTAATGCGCTTCTGCTTGCTAACACCTGCTTCGATGCTGTTAGTAAGATTGGTTTCCCTGAAAGCAGGATAATACTTTCGCAGACCGCCATTTATCTGGCTTCATCGCCAAAGAGCAACGCTTCTTATATGGCTATCAATATGGCGCAGGATCTTGTGCGCAAGACTGGCGACCTCAGCGTTCCTATGCATCTGCGTAATGCTCCAACCAAACTGATGAAGGATTTAGGTTATAAAGACGGTTATAAATATGCTCACGACTATGAAGGCAACTTCGTAGAACTTGAATTCCTCCCGCAAGAGATTGCTGGCACTAAATTCTATCAGCCTCAAAACAATCCTCGTGAAAGAGAAATACAGAACTCGCTGAGAAACAAATGGAAAGAGAAATACGGGTATTAAAGACTACAAAACTACAATATTTCTGAATTTATTTTCACAACCTGCGGGATTAGCATCTCGACTCCGTCATTATTAATAACGTAATCGGATTTGCTGATTTTTGTCTCTTCATCCCATTGAAGTCGCATCCTTGAACGTACGTTTTCTTTATCGCAGTTGTCGCGTTCCATTGCTCTTTTAAGTCGCACTTCTTCAGGTGCAGAGACGAAGATAATCTTGTCAAATTGCTTGTCGAAGTTTTTTTCAAATAAGATGGCAGATTCAAAAAGAACGAAACCGGATGTCTGGCGTTCACACCATTCGTCGAAGACTTGATTTAACTTAGGATATAACAAATCCTCAATGAATTGTAATGCTTCTTTGTTTTGAAAGAGATGATAGGAGAGAAGTTTCTTGTTGAGACTTCCATCGGTGAAATATACTTCCTCGCCGAAACGGCTGATGATTTCTTTTTTGATTTCTGGAAGAAAATATAATTTCTTTGTCTCTTCGTCAGAATGAAATGTATTGATGCCTATATGGTTGAATATTTTACAGACGAGACTCTTGCCGCTGCCGATATTTCCTGTAATTGCAATTTTTTTAATTTTCATTTTCTTCGATAATGATGTATTCAACTTCTTTTGGCTCAATGCTTATTATTCTTGTATTGCTTGGATAATCAATAAGGTATACAGGAAGGAAGTTGTTCTCTGAAGATATGTCGGCAGTGTCGATGCTTATAATGAATGAGTTGTCTTTGATGATGTTGTAATCTGTCAAAGAAACGATATATTTTATCTTGACCTTATCAGGGAAAAGCCTGAGTTTCTTGTCTGAGTTGTTTTCTATTTTAACATTGGCAATAGCTTCTGTGTATTTCTCTACATTTATCTTTATATTGACTTCTTTGCTGTCGAAATTTATCATTTCTTCTGGATGAAGAGGCACGTTGATATCAATGTTAGAGCTTATGTTTTTTAAGCTTATGCTTTCGGTGTAGATGTTGTCGATTTCTTTTAGCTTTGATTTAGGTCCATAAATGGTAATGGAATCTGGTTTTATCTGAATCCTTCCGTGTCTGTTGTATTGTTTCTCGTATGAGATGTCAATGTTTGGCATTACCTTGACTTTTAATGAATCAAGTTGCTCCATTCTGATGCTTATTCTATTTTCGTCGAATGAGACTTCGCTTGGTTCTATTGCAAGATATTTTGCCACTTTTTCTTTGGCGTAGCTTATGCTGAAAGAGTAGGTGCCTTCACTGTCTTTATGTAAAGGCACTTCCTCTAACGATATGTCTACTTTTCTTTTTGACGCTGGCTTGAAATAATAATTCAATAACTCGAATCCGCTTGTCGATAATGTGACCTTTAACTCTTGGCTTCCGTCAACGACTACTAAATCAGCTGGAGCGTCTTTTATGTCAATGGTAAGAGGTTCTGTCACTGTGTAATTGGCTGACAATTTGATGAGCAGCCAGAACAATGCAGCTATTGTAACAAAAAATAATATGTTGCTGAACTTGTGCAGCGATTGTTGTTCTTGTTTCTTTCTTACCATCAATCTTTATTTTATTGAGCGCCGCCTACTTGGCTTGCGTTTGGAATGATAGCTGATTTTTCGAATTCGATTGAAGCATTAGGGTCAACGCTGACGAGTACTGTGTTTTCTCTAACTTCAATGACTTTACCGTGGATGCCGCCGATAGTGACGATTTTGTCGCCTTTCTTGAGGTTTTCACGGAATTTTTGTTGTTCTTTAGCTCTCTTGTTCTGTGGACGAATGAAGAATAACCAGAAGATAACGAAGATTAAAACAATCATTAAAATTCCTGAAAATGAAGAGCCTTGTTGTGGTGCTGCTTGGAGCAATGTAATGTTTAAAACGTTCATAATAATTTATTTAAAATGTGTTAATATTTTCTACTTGTGCCTTTATTCTTAATATTGTCTCAGAAGGATTTGTATTTGCTTTAACGACAAGTCGTTTGTTTTGGAATCCCTTGTGGCCTTTGCTGTCGTATGTAATTGTTATCTTGCCGCTTTCACCTGGTTTTATTGGCTGATTTGAATACTCTGGCGATGTGCATCCGCATGTCTTTTCAATGCTTGTGATGATAAGAGGTGCGTCTCCTACATTCTTGAACTTGAATGTATAACTGACTTGTTCGCCTTGTAAAATTTTGCCAAAATCATGCTCTGTCTTTTCAAATTTGATGGCTGGCACACTTGTTCCTTTGTTGATGCCATCAGCGCTGACAGGATTGTTGACCAGACTAGCGTTGATATTGTTGCTGTCTTTTGATTCACAAGAAAATAATCCTAATATAACGACTAATGCTAAAATAAATCTTTTCATTTTTTAATTATTTAACGTTTGAATTATTGTTTTGTTCAATGTATCAGCGACCGCTGCCGAAAATTGTTACAGAGCCTTGGTAACGGTGATTGTCATATTCTCCAATACATTCCAACACATAGAAATATGTTGCGTCTGGTAAATTGCCGCCGTCCCAGTCGTTTTGGTAATCGTCAGATTTATATACTATTCGGCCCCATCTGTTAAAAATTGTTAACTCGGTTCTTAAATAGTAATCATTAAGAATATTATATGATTCGTATTCGAAACCTCTTGTGTTTTCGCTATTTTCATCTTCTGTGTTGAATGAAGGGTCGTTGTCGATGATGAAGTAGTCGTTGATGCCGTCGCCGTTAGGAGTGAAGATGTTAGGTATCTTCAACTTGACAGGAAGAACGATTATGTTTGCAGAGAAAGTGGTGTCGCATCCGTATTCTGCTGATTTTACGTTCAGTTCAACCCTATATGGATTTCCTTCTTTTGAAACTTGTTGGTACATATTGACAGGATTGTCCAAAATTGATGTGATGCTTATCTCGCCATTGTTGTCAGGATTGTTGAAGAAAGCCCATGACCATGAGTTGTGTTCAACCAGTTCAACTTCACCTTCAAAACCGAATGTAACGTAAGGATTTTGGATGTATGCAGTGTCTTTTGGTGTTGACACGATTTCTAATTTTGGATTTGGATATGCTCTTGGAGTGAATGTGGCTGTCTGAGTGCAGCTGTCGCCTGCAGAGGTGATGCCTGTTACGTTGACATAATATTCTTTCCAAGCTTTAAGACCTATGGCTTCTTGCGGGTTGCTAGGATTTGTCCATACATTCTCGCCGAAGTCTGATCCCCATTCGTATACGAATCTGTCGAAACCTTCTCCTGTTGCAGTTGCAATCACTTTTGCATTCTGACCGTTCTCGGCTTTGTTGTTGCTGCATGTCAGCTGTGTCTGCTCAAACTCAATGTCAAATTGATTCATCATAGTTATTGTGATTTCATCACTGCATTCTTCTTGGGTTTGATTGTTGGTGACAACAACGCTATATTTTATGTTGTTGGCTGTTATTGTCGTGGTAAGGTAGAAACTGTTTTCGCCGCTAATGGCAATTCCGTTCTTCATCCATTGATATGAGCAGTTGGAGTCATAAGTGACTGACATACTGATTTCTTCTCCATAACATACAGGCATGTTGATGCCGTCTGCTAATTTTATTTCACAATCAGTCTGTGCTTTTAAACAAAATGAATTGATTATGAATATCAATAGTATAGATATTTTGAGAAAAATGTTGTTTCTTAATTTTTTGTTCATTCTGGAAATGCTTTTTGATGTTTGCAAAGATAATAAAAAACTCTGTATAAATAATGTGAATCAGCTCCTTTTATTGTCATATTTGGAAAAAATAATCTTTATTTCTCCGTAAGGAATATTCTTTCCTTAATTGTTATTAACGTATGGTGACAAAATGTCATTTTTATTGGATTGGAAATACTTTTGATAAACGTAAAAACAAACAACAGAAAGGATATAAAATGGATTTTAATCAATTCACAATTAAATCTCAAGAGGCTGTCAAGAAAGCCGAAGAGATTGCTAAAACTAATGAAAATCAATCTATTGAAAATGTACATCTTCTTATAGCTCTGATTAAGTCTGACGATTATCTTATTCCTAACTTGTTTAATAAATTAGGTGTCAACGTCGAGATTTTCAATCAGGCACTCGATAAAACGATTGCATCTCTGCCCAAGGTCCATGGTGGTGACATGTATCTTTCAAATGAAGCTAACAAAGCGCTTCAATCGGCTTTGACTGAAGCTAAAAGCATGGGCGACGATTATGTCTCTATCGATCATATTTTATTAGGTATTTATGACACTTCTTCAACTGCATCTCAAATGATGAAGGATAACGGCATGAAACGTAAGGATCTGGAGGAAGTGATACGTCAGCTGCGCAAAGGCAAGAAAGTGGACAGCCCTCATTCAGAACAAAACTACGACTCCTTGAATCGTTATGCTCGTAACTTCAACGAGATGGCGTCTTCTGGTAAGCTGGACCCTGTAATAGGTCGTGATGATGAGATAAGAAGAGTGCTTCAGATATTGTCGAGAAGAACCAAAAACAACCCTATATTAATCGGTGAACCTGGTGTCGGTAAGACAGCCATCGCCGAAGGTCTTGCCCAAAGAATAGTGAGCGGCGATGTTCCTGAGAATCTGCAGTCTAAAAAAGTTTATTCTCTTGATATGGGCGCTCTTATTGCAGGAGCGAAATACCAGGGAGAGTTTGAGGAACGTCTTAAAAATGTGGTGAAGGAAGTGGTCGACAGCGAAGGCGAGATTATTCTTTTCATCGATGAGATACACACTCTCGTGGGTGCCGGAGCTTCTAATGGCGCGATGGACGCTGCCAATATCCTAAAGCCTGCTCTTGCTCGCGGCGAACTGCAGGCTGTAGGCGCAACTACTCTTAATGAATATCAGAAGTATTTCGAGAAAGACAAGGCTCTTGAACGTCGTTTTCAAATCGTTATGGTCGACGAGCCTTCCGAAGAGTCTGCTATTTCAATCTTAAGAGGTCTTAAGGAAAAATATGAGAACCATCATCAGGTGAGAATACTTGATGAGGCTATAATTGCTGCCGTTGACCTTTCAATTCGTTATATATCAAATCGTTTCCTTCCTGATAAAGCAATCGACCTCGTCGATGAGGCTGCCTCTCGTCTTAGACTGCAAATCAATTCTCTGCCGGAAGAACTTGAGAATATACAGCGTAAGATTCGTCAACTTGAGATTGAACGCGAGGCGATAAAACGTGAGAACGATACCAAAAAAATAGAAGAGCTCTCTAAAGTTATAGCAGAGCTTAACGATGAACGCTCTAAAATTAAATCTCGCTGGGAGACAGAGCGTTCCTTCATTGAGAAGATTCAGAAAGAAAAGAAAAACATAGAGTTATATCGTCATGAAGCGGAATCGGCTGAACGTGACGGCAATTATGGGCTTGTAGCGGAACTTCGCTATGGCAAGATTCCTAACGCTGAAAAAGCAATTGAACTGGCAAAAGAGGAACTGCTTAAAGTCCAGGGTGATAATCCTCTTATCGATGAGGTCGTCAACGCTGAGGATATAGCTGAAATCGTATCTCGATGGACAGGCATCCCTGTTAATAAAATGTTGCAAAGCGAACGTGAGAAACTTCTTAATCTCGAGAATGAATTGCATAAACGTGTTGTGGGTCAGGATGAAGCGATTGTGGCTGTCTCTGACGCAATCAGAAGGAGCAGGGCAGGACTTCAGGACGCTCGTCGTCCGATAGGCTCGTTCATATTCTTAGGAACGACAGGCGTCGGCAAGACAGAACTCGCCAAGGCTCTCGCGGAGTTTCTCTTTGACGATGAGAATAATATGGTGCGTATCGATATGTCGGAATATCAGGAACGTCATTCCGTATCCAGATTGATAGGAGCGCCTCCGGGTTATGTCGGTTATGACGAAAGCGGTCAACTGACCGAAGCTGTCCGCCGTAGACCTTATTCTGTCGTGCTTCTCGATGAGATAGAAAAGGCGCATCAGGACGTTTATAATATCTTGCTTCAAATCCTTGACGATGGACGCTTGACTGACAACAAAGGCCGTCTGGTTGACTTCAAAAACACTATCATCATCATGACGTCTAACATAGGCGCAATGGCGATACAAGAGATGATGACTGAAATGAAGAATGATAGTCATGAGATATTTGACGAGATGCGTAATAAGGTGATGGAGATTTTACGTCAGTTCATGAAGCCTGAGTTCTTGAATCGTATCGACGACATTATCATGTTTACGCCATTGACAAAAGAACAGATTGTAAATGTTGTAGCAATGCAGTTCCATTCTTTAAAGAAGATGTTGAAGAAAAACGACATCGACATCGAGATGACGTCTGAAGCTATGAAGCATATTGCGGAAACGAGTTACGACGTCCGTTACGGTGCGCGTCCGGTAAAGCGTATGATGCAACGCGAACTTATCAACGATTTGTCGAAGATGATATTGTCTGATAAAGTCAATAAGGAAAAACCTATTATAGTTGATTACGATGGGGAAGGGATTGTTTTTAGGAATTAGGAATTAGGAATGAATAATTGTGGGGACGTGGATTGCTGCGTCCCTAACTTTTTTTGTGTTGATTTGTGTCAATTCGTGGACGAGATGACGACAAAAAAAATCCGCCGAGGTTTCGACGGATTTTCTTTTTATCAAGATTTAGAATCTCAAGCTTCTGCTTCTGTTGTTTCTTCAGCTGCTGGAGCTTCTTCTGTAGCTTCTGCATTTTCAGCTGCTGCAGCTGCTGCTGCTTCAGCTCTTCTCTTTGCTAATTCAGCGATACGTGCTTCATTAACTTTTGCTTCTGCTTCTAATCTTTCTTTTTGGATAGCTCTTTTTTGTTCTGCTGTTGCTTTTACTGCTTCAGCTGCTTTAGCTTCCTTCTCTTTCATCCAGTTTTGGAATTTAACTTCAGCTTGTTCTGCTGTCATAGCGCCTTTCTTAACACCAACTAATAAGTGTTTCTTTAATAAAACGCCTTTTTGTGAAAGGATAGAACGAACTGTGTCTGTTGGTTGAGCACCTTTGTTTAACCAATCCAAAGCTTTGTCAAAGTTGATGTTGATTTGAGCTGGTTGAGCTACAGGATTGTAGGTACCGATTTTTTCTGTGAAGCGACCATCACGTGGTGCGCGAGCGTCTGCAATTACAATATGATAAAAAGGTTGACCTTTTTTACCATGTCTTTGTAATCTCATTTTTGCTGGCATAAACTAAATTTTTTAAAATGTTAATAATAATTTAACTGTTAAACCTACCCGAGGTTTGCGGGTGCAAAAGTACAAAATTTTCCTTTACGAAAAACATTATTTTGAAAAATATTTTCGTAAAAAATTATATGTCTTTCAATGCTTTGCCGGACAATCTGAATGTGGTCCATTCGTCCATAGGAACGGCTCCGAATGACTTGTAAAATCTGATGGATGGTTCATTCCAGTTCAGGCAGACCCATTCAAAGCGTTTGCAGCCTCTCTCGTTTGCCAATCTTCCCAAATATTGGAATAATGCCTTGCCGTATCCTTTGCCTCTTTTTTCAGGGATGACGAACAGGTCTTCAAGATAAAGTCCTTTCTTTCCCATGAAGGTAGAGAAATTGTGGAAAAACAAGGCGAAGCCAACAGGTGTGCCGTCTTCACAAACGAATATGACTTCTGCTTCTTTCTTCACGAAAACAGAATCGTAAATGGTTGCTTCGTCACAGATGACTTCATCAAGCAGTTTCTCATATTCTGCAATCTTTCTGATAAAGTCGAAAACCAAACCAGCTTCGCTTGGCTCGGCAAAACGTATTGTCATCTCACTCATATTAGTTAATGCTTAATTCGTCAACAAAAATCCAGGCTGGATAGCCGTAGCCTGAATGTCCTTCTGGACACATGAATGGTTCTATGATAACATTGACATATTGTGTTTTGACTTTTTCAAAATCAATGTTATATGGCATTACGCCGTCTTCTCTTACTGTCTCGATAGGGAATTCTTGGCTGTAGATTTCTTTGTAATCTTCGCCATTGTCTGAAACTAAAACCTTGACCGATTTGGCATTGAAAATCCAGTCGCCTTTTGTTAAGTTGCAATTGAAAGAAAGATTGCTAATTTCTTGAGCTTCGCCTAAGTCGATTTTAGCGTCAACATTTTCCCCGAAGAATGCAATCCAACGACCTGTTTTGTAGTTGCTTCCTCCTGACAAGCCGTCAATCAATGTGTTGGCTCCGTCGAATCTGTAGTTTTCGTGTGGCTGGTTTCTCAATGTGATAGGCTTCATCGATGCCTTGCTGAGTTCGATATTGGTGCTGAATTCTCTTCCTACATTATTCTTTCTCTTGACAATAGCTCTGAGTTTTGCGCTTTCAGTAAGATTGAGTGCCTTTTCATATTTAGTTCCGTTTGTCAATGGGTCAGTTCCGTCTAAGGTGTATAAAATGTCACCATCACCGAATTTCGACATTGTCACGTCAATACATTTGGCTTCTACATTAGGGACGATTTTTACATCAATGTCGAAGATGTGTTTTGCGTAGTTCCATCCTTTGAGGTCATATAGCTCAACCATCTTATATGCGCGGTTGAGGAAGCAGTCGTAGTTCTTTTGTTCTGGCATGACCCATTGTATTTCGGACAATGCATCCATTCTTGGCAATACTCTGTAAAATACAGTGTTCATATCCTTGATATATTCAACCCAGAGGTTCGCTTGTGGTCCAAGTATGTGTTTCGCTTCTTCGTCTGTCAATCCTGAAGGTATAGGCTCGAATTCATAGACTCTGCTTACAGGGATATAGCCGCCGATAGCGATAGGCTCGTTGTCGATGTCTTCTGTCTGGTAATAATCGAAGTAGAGGTGTGAGCAAGGAGTCATGACGACGTCGTGATGTTGTTGTGCTGCTTCTTTTCCAGCGTCGATGCTTCTCCAGCTCATCACTGTCACGTTTGGTCCGAGGCCGCCTTCGAGGATTTCGTCCCAGCCGATGACTTTGCGTCCGTGGTCTTCAACGAATTTCTCCATTCTCTTCATGACGTAACTTTGGAGGTAGTTCTCTGCTTTGAAATGGTCGTCGTCTTTAAAACCTAACTCTTCTATTTTAGCCTGGCATTTTGGACATTGCTCCCAGCGTGTCTTAGGGCATTCGTCTCCGCCGATGTGGATGTATTCGCTTGGGAATATGTCCATCACTTCAACCAAAACGTCTTCGAGGAAGCGCATCGCGTCTTCGTTGCCGGCGCAGATGACGTCTTCAGAAACGCCCCATTGGCGCCATACTTCATAAGGTCCGCCTGTGCAGCCGAATTCAGGATATGTTGTAAGAGCAGCCAATTGGTGTCCTGGCAAGTCTATCTCAGGTATGATTGTTATATGACGGTCGGCTGCATATTGCACGAGCTCGCGAAGTTGTTCTTGTGTGTAGAATCCGCCGTAACGTATGGTGTCGAATGTCTCGCTCTTGCCAATCTTGGTTCCAGAACGCCATGCGCCTACTTCTGTCAATTCAGGGTATTTCTTTATCTCTATTCTCCATCCTTGGTCGTCGGTGAGGTGTAAATGGAATTTGTTCATGTTATGTAATGCCAGGACTTCGATATATTCCTTGACGGAATCGAGAGGGAAGATGTGACGGCTAACGTCGAGCATCGCGCCTCTGTAACCGAAACGTGGATAGTCGTAAATCTCAGCAGCTGGCATTGCGACCTTTTCGTTCTTTGCATCGAAAGGAAGACTCTTTCTTAATGTCTGAATCGCATAAAACAGACTGGAGGCTTCGCTTGCGCAGATGTTGATGTTGTCTTCGCTGACATTGATTTTATATGAATCTTTCTCGGTGAAGACAGCAGGCTCAAGGCTTAAATTGATAGCTCCTTTTTTGAAAGCGTCGCTGGCTTCTACCTTCAAGGAATAACCTAAAATCTCATTCAGATATTCTGATAAGAAATTCGCTTCTTTTTCCAATTCTGCTTGTGCTGCAGGATATGTGATGCTGACGTTCTTTGTGATGATAAAAGGACTGCTGCCAGTGTTTTCTGTAATGGCTTTTGGTAATGGAATTACATTGTAATCAGCCTCTTGTAAATTACTTGAACATGATATTAATGCCATAGCAATAATACCAGCTGTAATGATGTTTTTGATCTTCATTTTCATAATTTTATTGAACAAAATTTTAGTTTGCGAAATTAAGGATTTTGGACAATAAATTCAAGTAATTTTTTTAATTTTACAGCCAAATAAAAAGATATGAAATCAAATATTTTTTCACGGATTTTAAAGCCGATCGCCTGTGTTTTCATGATTGTAAATATGTTTTCGTGCAAAACTATAGATGAAGTTTTCTATGAAAGCAATTATATTTTTGAGAATCAAACTGATTATATGACATATTTTGTGAGGATTGATTCTGTAAACGATTCCGATGTCAAAGGCAGAATGTATCTTATTGATGATGAACTGACCATGCAGGCGGAACCTTTCATAATGACATACAGCAGGAAGAGATGCAGTTTGACATTCAGTGATTCGTCGGCTTATGTGCTTAAGATAAAAAGGTTCAGGGATGAGAGGATTGAAGGCACTTTCGTTGAGTCATCAAGGAAAAAGAAATTTGTCATTTACCCATATAAGACCGATGAGTGTGAATATCTGAATCTGGGAAGATATAGAAATGAGATATTTGAGGTTGAAAGAATACCTGATGTGAAGTATGCCCAGGCAAAAGGATTTTGGACTTCAATTCCTGACGATACTATCGATGTGACGGGCATAATGAAAACGAGTTTCTTCAACTCGTTGAAGAAGAAAGAACTGGATTTGGAAATGGATATCTATATCCCTAAAAACGACTCTGTAGAAAAACGTCCTCTCATTATGTTTATTCATGGCGGTGCCTTCTTCATTGGTGATAAGGCTACTGTCCCATACCAAAAATGGTGCACTCACTTCGCATCTTTGGGATATGTGTGCGTGTCTATAAACTACAGAATGGGTTTCCGTGCTAACTCAAAGGCTATCCAGAGAACGGCTTATCAGGCCACTCAGGACGCTCATGCTGCTATGAGATATCTGCTCGCCAAACAGGATATATATCGCATCGACCCGGAATATCTCTTTGTGGGTGGTGCTAGCGCCGGTAGCATAACTGCCATAAATCTTGCATATATGCGTAACGACAATCGTCCTGAAGCGACGTATTCTTCTTTCCTGACGGAAGATCTTGGTGATATTGAGAGCTCTGGAAATGATTATGATGAAGAATTTGAAGTCAAGGCGATAGCCAATATGTGGGGCTCGGTCCAGGATTTGGACATACTGACGAACTCCAGCGCTTCCATAATTTCTTTCCATGGCGATGAAGATGTGGTGTTGCCTTATCGTTTCGGATATCCTTTCAGGGCTTTGGGCGAATTCCAGAAAGTCTTCTTCGATGAGATGTACGGCTCATATTATATTGACCAAAGAGCGAGAGAACTGGGCATCCGTTCCAAATTGCATACTTTCCATGGCGAGGGACACACGCTTCATCTGGATGAGAACAGAAACCTTAACGACAATTTCTATACGATACAAAACGAAATCGTTGATTTCTTCTATGAAGAACTTAACCCATATCCTGTTTATATAAATCAAGATGGAATCGACATTCAGCTGTTTACCATAGATACCACAGAAGTGGAAGTGGCCGACTGGAGTGTCGTGGGCGGTGTCGTTTTGGATGAGTCGAAAGGCTATGTCAGAGCTTCCTGGTTCGACGATGATATGTGCCATGAGTTAAGAGTGGCTGGATATTATAAAAATGGTGTTGGCTTTGAAGATGTATTTGTAATAAAGGAGATGAGAAAAAATGAAGGTTATACATACGAGTGATTGGCATATAGGGCAGACTTTATATCAGTTTTCCCGTGAAGAGGAACATAAATATTTCTTTAATCAGTTGAAGGATATTATAAAAGAAGAGAAACCTGACGCTTTGGTTATCTCTGGCGATATCTTTCATTCAGCTACGCCGACGGTGATGTCTCAACGTCTGTATTATCATGCGCTTGTTGAATTGTCTCGTCTGGACGATGATTTGCAGATAATAGTGGTCGCTGGAAATCATGATTCGCCTTCCAGACTGGAGGCACCCCGTGAGTTGTGGGCGGCCTTTAATGTCACTGTGGTGGGTAATCTGGATTTCTACAGAAATGATGAGGAGAACGAATTGCCTTATGACGCTTCAAAAATACAGATTCCTGTCAAAAGAGACGGCGTGATAGTCGGATGGGTTCTCGCAGTGCCTTTCGTAAATGCTGGCAATTATCCTTCCTTGGATGAAGACGACACTTATTCTAATCGTGTGTTCTCTTTTTATAATGGATTGAAAAACAATCTTAAAACTGATTCTCGATATAAGGAAAACCATTCAGTGGTGGCGACAGGTCATTTCATGGTCAATGAGGCTGCTCTTAAAAACAAAGATAAAATGGTGGGCGGTATCGAGTCGGTCGATTCTTCTGGAATTTCTTCTTTATCAGATATCGACTACTGGGCTTTCGGTCACGTTCATCATCCTCAAAATATAGGCAACAACGAGAAAATGAGATATTCAGGCTCTCCTTTCGCGCTTACATTTAACGAGGATTATCCTCATTCCGTAACGGTCGTTAATATTGAAAATCATATCCTGGATGTTAAAATAAGAGAGATAAGTCCGCTGATTCCTATAATTGATTTCCCATCTAAGCCTGATTCTTACGATGATGCGTCCTCTGTGGAGAGTGTGATGGAGCAACTTGAAGAAATCCTGGATGTGGAATCGTATGTGCGACTTCATGTTAAATCGGATACTCCTGTTTCTGAGGTGCAGAATGCTAAAATCATGGATTTGTTTCAGTCTAGAAAGGCTAAATATTGCGGAGTACAGGTTTATCTCCCAAAACTGGAAAATGTTGAAAATGCCTCGATGATAAGGACTTTGGATGAATTCAAGGCGATATCTCCTTATGAACTGGGATGCTCTGTCTATATAAAGAAATATAATCAGGAGATGCCTGATGAGATGAAGGCGTTGTTTAAAGAGGTGTGTGATGTAGTAATGAAGTAATGTAGTGATTGGTTATGAAGATTGAAAAGCTGATAATACAAAACCTGAATTCAATAGAAGATGCGGAAATAGTCTTCTCTGAAGGTATATTGGCTCAGGAACCATTGTTTTTGATATGTGGCGCGACGGGTAGCGGCAAGACGACAATTCTGGATGCTATCACTCTGGCATTATATGATAAGGTGTCTCGGTATGAGAATGTCAAGAATAAGGAACAGACCGAAAAAGGTATAACAACCAAAGATCCTTATAACATATTAAGAAATGGAAAATATGACGGTAAGGCTGAGCTTCATTTTTCGGTAAAGAATACTCGTTATATTGCTACTTGGTCTGTACATAAAACAAAATCAAATTCTTATACTGGTACAAACAGACGTAAGCTTGAGGTCGTAGATGGCGAATTGAGAACCGTTATATTGGATAAGATTGGCGCCGTTAATAAAAAGATAGAGGAATTGGTCGGACTTACCTACGAGCAGTTTGTCCGTTCGGTGATGCTGGCTCAGGGTGAGTTTAATACTTTCCTTGTGTCGGATAAGGCTGAGCAGTCTGAAATATTGGAAAAGCTTACTGGTACAGAGGTGTATTCCCAAATAGCTGATATTATAAGGGCAAGGAAAAATGAAGCGCTCCAAAGTAAAAAAAATGCTGAGATTTTATATAACAGCGTTAAAGATAGTGTGTTGCCGGAAGAGGAAGTGCAACTTCTGGAAAAGCAGAAGCAGGAACTGGAAGACGATGGCTCACAGAGAGACTTGCTGTTTAAACAGTTAGAGTGTTATCATGACTGGATTAAGAAAGATAAAACTCTGAAAGATGAATATGATAACGCAAAATTGTTGTATGATAATATCTTGAATCAGATTAACTCTCCTGAGTATAAGGAAAATAAGTCGCTTGTAGATGATTATTTTTCAACGTCAAAGATAAGAGAGCGATTGAATGAACTGCAGCGCGATGAAACCGAAATCGATAAGTTGAACAGACAGTTTGAAGATGATGCGAATCAGCTTTCGGCTATCAAATCTTCCTTGCAAAATGAGAAAGTTAAAAAACACGAACTGCAAGGCCTTAAGTCTGATTTGAGCGCTTGGATTGACAGCCATAGAGATAAGGAGAAGATGTATCAAAATGTCAATATGATTCTTGGACTTCTGAAGGAGATGTCGCAGACTCTTGTCTTTAAAAGAAACAAGGAAATGGAGCTGGGTCTGAAAGAGGAGAAGAAAAAAGACGTTGGCATCATACTAGGCGAGTCTCTTGAAAATTTGGAGCGTATTAAAAAAAATAAGATTGAAGCTGACAATGTCGTTGATGAGCTTCTCGCTGATTTTAACTCTGATGAACAGGATAGACTTATTGAAGAATACCAGAAAAAGAATTCCTTGAAACAAAATACTCTTGATAGGATATCTCAGTTGAAAACTGTCAGGACAATCTTGGAACAGTATTTAAACCTCGACCAGAATATTAAAAATGAGAAACTCAGATACGACGGATTGTTATCGTCGGCTGAAGAGAAAAAGATAGCCTTGAACAAAGCCAGAACTGATTTTGAAAGATATGACCTTGATTTTCAGAAACAGAAAAACATGGTTGAAGGATGGGCCAAGACTTTGAGAAGCAAAATGAAAGAAGGTGAGACTTGCCCCGTATGTGGTGGTAAAGTCTTGTATTATAATGATGAAAATGTTGTGACATCCTTGTATTCCAGTCTCAGTAATGAGTGGGATAGAATGAGGTCGGTGCTTGAAAAGACACAGAATGAACTTAACAAAATAGAGTCGGAACTTGATGTCTTGGGTAGAAATATTGATTCGGATATGAGCAGATTGCAGATTCTGTTTGATGATCTCAACAAACGTTGTAACGGCAATCCTGTCTTTGAACTGGAAAGAATAGATTCTACAATAAATAAGCATAATGAATCTGTAAAGAAATACGATGAGGAAATAGAAGCCGTCAATGTTAAATTAAAGGAGATGGCTTTGATGAAAAATAAGATAGAGACTGCTCAATGGAACAAGAAAGCCATAGAAGAGAATTATGTTTCTGTTGAACGTCAGCTGCTTGCAAAACAAAATGAGTTGCAGGAAATAGAAAAGGCGTTGATAGCGCTTAAGACAACTGTTTCTGAATCGGAGACTAAGTTCTTGGAGAAGAAGTCATCTGTAAGTGAATATCTTAATATCGAGGATTGGGAGAAATCGTGGAACGATGATTCTTTTGCCTTCACTGAAATGCTGAATGAGTCGGCCAGAATGTGGAACAAGAAAAATGATGCATTGAGAGATATAGATGGACAAATAGTTAATCTTGAAAATATCATTGCTCAATGTGAAAAATATCTGGTGTCTATTCTTGACCTTGTGCCGGAATGGAAAAACATTGGATTGAAAGAGTCTTACATTGAAGAGGAAAATGTAGTTCCATATCTTTCTGCTATTTATGAAAAAGTCAAGGATAGGATTTTACGTAAGTCGGCATTGGAAAATGAAATACTCGTTCTTAAGCAGGAAATAGATGATTTTGTTGGCCAATCTTCAGCAATTGATTATGAAAGGTTGAAAATTCTTAATCAGATATCAGACATTCAAACTGTTGCACAAAAGAACAAGTACTTGGATGATGAGCTTATCAAAGTGAAGAATACTTTGGCAATAAAAAATGAAGAACTTATTATGCATCATAAAGACGATAATAGGCCTTCTGAAGATATGACAGTTGAAGGTATATCTGCTAGGAAAATTTCACTGCTTGAAGAAAAGAAAGCTAAAGAAGAACAGCTTTCGGAGATAAAGACAAAGTTGGCTATGGATATGCAGAATCATTCTAAATTAGTAAGTTGTAGGAGTGACTTTGAGAAAGTCGCTAATGAATGTCATCTTTGGGAGCAGCTGGCTAAAGCTGTCGGAGCTACTGAAGGCAATAATTTCAGAGACGTCGCTCAGGCATATACTATGGGTATTTTGCTTAACAGGGCTAATTATTATATGTGTCAGTTGAGCTCGCGATATCGACTTTGTAATAACACTGATTCTCTTGCTATTATGGTTCAGGATTTGGAAATGGGAGGTGAGATTAGAACAGCAAGCTCATTGTCGGGTGGCGAGACGTTCCTGGTTTCTTTGGCTCTTGCGTTGGGATTAACTTCGCTCAATGATGAGCACTTCAACACTGATATGCTCTTTATTGATGAAGGCTTCGGAACGCTAGATGCAGATTCACTCGACATGGTTATGAATACTCTTGAAAACCTTCATAAT
Organism: Bacteroidales bacterium; assembly: GCA_045634185.1. Lineage (GTDB taxonomy): Bacteria > Bacteroidota > Bacteroidia > Bacteroidales > F082 > Limimorpha. Next base: position 138,495 of record JAZQZR010000029.1, read on the forward strand.
CTCGGACGCAGAGTCGGTATCATCTCTCACGTGGATACTTTGAAAGAACGTATACCAGCTCAGATTCAACTGATTAGAGAAGGAAAGTCGGCAAGTAAAGTTAGGGTAATTAGGAATTAGAAATTAGGAGTTGTTATGAATGTTTTGTTTTTTATTATAGGATTTATAATTGGTGCTCTTCTTCTTGGTATAGTCTTGAAATCCAAGAATAGCAGTCTGCAGACTCAGATTGACTTGATGAAAGAGCAGGAAGTTAAAAATGAAGAACTTAGAAACAAGCAGTTTGAAACTCAGATAAATGCGTTGAAATCTGAGTTGCAGAATACGACGGAGAAGCTTTTGCAGCAAAGGGAGGATTCTTTAGTTAAAGCCAATGATATTCATCTGAATGCGGTTCTAAATCCTTTGAAAAATGAGATTGAAGGGATGAAAAAGTCGATGGTTGATAATATAAAGACCAATTCAGAGAATAAGGCTAGTCTGGAAAAGGCGATAGAGGGTCTGATGAAACGCACTCAAGATATTGGCAATGATGCTAATAACCTGGCAAAGGCTCTTAAGAACGAGTCGAAGACTCAGGGTAACTGGGGCGAGCTTATCCTGGAAAACATCCTCGAAAAATCGGGGCTGACAGAAGGCGAACATTATGAAAAGCAGTCGGCAATAAAGGATTCAAAAGGTAATAGCGTGTCTCATGAAGAAACAGGTTCTAGACTTATCCCTGATATCGTGGTGCATTATCCTGATAACAAAGATCTTATAATTGATTCTAAAGTCTCTCTTACAGCCTTCGTCGATTATTGCAATGCTGCAGATGAGGGTGAGAAATCTGTTGCTTTAAAGCGACATCTGATAAGTTTAAGAAATCATTGCAAGGAACTGCAGAAGAAAAATTATTCTTCATATATCAAGTCGCCGCGTGTCAGTCTTGATTATGTCGTTATGTTCGTTCCTAACGAGTCTGCGATGCAACTTGCTTTGTATGAAGATAGTACGCTCTGGCGTGAGGCTTTTGAAAATGGAGTTTTCATCACCAGCGAACAGAATCTTCTGGCGCTCTTGCGAATGATACAATTGGCTTGGGCACAGGTGAAACAAGCAAGAAACCAGCAGGAAATCTTTGAGGCCGTCAATAAGCTGTTAGATAGAGTAGGCGAGTTCGTGAAAAGATATGAGGATTTGGGAAAGAAGATAGAAACACTCCAAGGAAGTTATGATGATACCAAAAAGAAGTTATATACCGGAAACCAGAGTGTGGTTAAAGCAGCGGAGAAACTTATCGATATGGGAGGAAAGTGCGATAAATTAATTAGGAATTAGGAATTAGAATTGTTTTGTGAAAATATTAATTAAATGTGAATAAATTATATATTTGCATATTACTTTATTATTAAAATTATGAAGCGTTTTTATCTTTTAATGTTGTTTTGTGCTGTTTTGATTTTTAAGTCAAACTTTATCAATGCGCAAGAGAAACCTATTTGGTTGGATGGTTATTATGATGAGACTTCAGAGTCGTATTTGAAGGTGGTGCAAGGCACTTCGAAAAACAGTTATGAATTCGCGAGGAAAAATGCTATGATGCAGGTCCTTAAAGATAATTTCTTGGAATCAGATGTCGAGCTGAAAATGTATGGTGATATGTTCGATATAAGAACTGACAATAATGTTAAAGTTAAGGCACGCGTTATCGCTGAGTATCAGGAGAAGATAGAATACGATTACATCTGTCATCTTTTGGTTCAGGTTATGAAGAATCCTGACAGCGAGTTTGAAAAAGTCGCTATCACAGATAAATATCCGTTCTCTGCAAGAGTGCTCGTTCCAGGAATGGCGCAGATGTATAAGGGACAGAAGACAAAAGGATTATGCTTCATTGCAGGAGAAGTAGCATTAGTAGGTGGCGCGATAGTGTCTCATACTTTGATGGTTTCTAACATCAACAAAATATCGTCAACTCATAATTCTACGTTGAAGTCGCATTATACAAGAAACGCAAATGCTTGCATGGCAGTGCGTAACATCTCAATAGCAGGAGCCGCTGCTTTGTATTTGTGGAATATCATCGATGGTGCCGCTGCAAAAGGCGATGAACATATAATGTTAGGTAATAATGAACTTATAATATCACCTTATTCTGACTTTAATTCGACAGGCATAGCGTTAAACTTAAAATTTTAAATCATGAAGAAGCTTTTAACATTTGTATTTTTATTATCTTTATTTTCTTGTAATCCAATAGAATATGATATTTTTGGAACTATTGAAGGTACTGTTGTAGATAGTGAAACATTTGAACCTATTGGATACGTTTCGGTTGACCTTTCTCCAGGAAGTAAAAATGTGATTACTTCAGATGATGGTAAATTTGTTTTTGATGATTTGGATGCACAGCAATATTCTCTTAATGTCCATAAAAATGGTTATGAGTCTAATATTAGGACTATCAATGTGATTGCTGGTGAAATATCATCTGTAACGATAACTATGAAGAAAAAATAAAAGAATATGAAGCGATTAATATCTTTATTTTCATTATTATTGATTTTTATATCAATATTGAATTTTAATTCTTGTAAACCAGACCCTATAGAAGAATTAGGTTCGATTTACGGTGTGGTCACCGACAAAGCTACTGGTGAACCTGTCAAGAACGCTAATGTTCAATTGCGTCCTTCAGGAGAGACAACGCTCACAGGCACAGACGGTCGTTATGAGTTTGTTGATTTGAAAAATGGTGAGTATTCTATTACGGTATCTAAAACGGAATATACAGATTTGGTTGACGACTACGTCATTGTAATCGACGGTGACAAGGCGATGCGCCGTGATGTTCAGATAGAGAAGATACCAGCTATATTAAGGATTTTAGATAGCAATGGTAATGATATTGACGAACTCAATTTCGGATATATGCAAGATGACAATACTCGAATGTTCAGTATTTTTAACAATAGTATGGATGTGCTTGAATATGAAATTTTCAAGACTGCTGTATGGGTGTCGCATCTTAGTTCAGAAAGCGGTTTGTTGCAGCCTGGTGCTACTAAACCTATAGTCGTCACTATAGATAGAAGTTTGCTGTCACCTGATGGAAATATTACTACATTGAATATCTTGACAAGCAATGGTGGCAAACAGCTTACTCTGAAAGCAAATATGCCTGATGATGGCGGCGATGATGGCGATGAGCCTGAAAATCCGGAGGAACCTAATGAACCAGATGATCCTAGTGAGCCAGATGATCCTAGTGAACCAGATGACCCAAGCAATCCTGAAATCAATGGCCATGAATATGTTGACTTAGGCTTGCCAAGCGGTTTGAAATGGGCTACATGCAACGTAGGCGCTTCTTCTCCTGAAATGGCTGGCGGATATTATGCGTGGGGTGAACTTGAGACAAAAGATAGCTATTATGATAGCAATAGCTTGACCTATAATGTTGAGATGCAGGATATCTCCGGCAATCCTGACTATGACGTGGCCCGCTCTGAATGGGGTGCAACATGGAGAATTCCTAAATATTCGGAAGTGACAGAGCTCTTCAATAATTGCACTAGAACTGAGGTCGATATAAACGGCAGAAAATGTATCAAGCTTACAAGCAGTATCAATGGAAAATACATAATTTTACCTCATACTGGCTGGATGAGCGGAATGTCTAATGCGTATTATAATTCTTACGGAAGATATTGGTCATCTACACCTTATTTATATAACGACTACAGCGCTTATTATTTTTCTAGCGCAGGCAGTGGCCTTTGGGAAAATGTCAGATCTTGGGGACTTAGCGTGCGACCTGTTTCTAACTGATATATTGCAAAAAAAAGCATAATATGAAAAAGATAATCTCTTTGTTTTTGGTAGTATTGTTCTTGACTTCGATATTCGGCTCGTGTAATCCTATTGTGGATGAAAGAGGTTCTATTTATGGTGTCGTTACTGATAAAGCCACTGGCGAACCTGTCAAGAATGCTAATGTTCAATTGCGTCCTTCAGGAGAGACTGCCTTGACGGGTGATGATGGACGTTATGAATTCACAGAACTGAAAGATGGTGAATATACTTTGGTCGTCTCCAAAACAGAATATACCGATCTTATTGATGACTATGTCATTACTGTCGATGGCGATAAAGCTGTGCGTCGTGACGTGCAAATAGAGAAGATACCAGCATTGTTCAGGATACTCGATGCTAACGGCAAAGATATTGAAGAACTGGATTTCGGAACTATGGCAGATGATAATGTTAGATTGTTTAATATTTTTAACAGCAGTACTGCCGTTTTGGAATATGAAATATATAAAACAGCAAGTTGGATTGTGAATGTTACTTCTGTTGAAGGTGTGCTGCATCCGGGACTTTCAAAGTCGATAGTTGTTACTATAGACAGGTCGATGTTGTCGTTGGGTAATAATGTAACAACAATGACTATAGTGACGAATAACGGTGGTAAGCAGCTTAAGATTAAGGCTAGAGTGCCAGATGGAAATGGTGATGAGGATGACGATGATAATGGAGGCAACCCTGATGACCCCAACGAACCTGACAATCCTCAGGATGGAGATGCCGAATATGTTGATTTAGGTCTTTCTAGTGGATTGAAATGGGCTACATGCAACGTTGGTGCCACACGACCTGAAGAATTCGGCAATTATTACGCATGGGGCGAGCTGGAACCAAAGTCGAGTTATGATGAGGACAATAGTTTGACGTACGGACAAAACGTTGCTGATATATCAGGAAATGTTCAGTATGATGTAGCTGCGGCTCGTTGGGGTAATGGATGGAGAATGCCTACGGAGGCTGATTTTGAAGAGTTGGTAAGAGAGTGTACGTGGAAACATACAATGGTTGATGATATCTACGGAAACGATATCGAAGGACAGATGGTGACAGGCCCTAATGGTAAAAGCATCTTCCTTCCGTATGCGGGCTATATGGCATGGGAATATCCTATGAATCCTTACAAAGCGTATTATTGGACATCTACACCTGATGGAAGTAATTATGCTCGCAGGATTGCTTTTGATTATGATGCTGAGGATTATTTGATGTTATCGGACTATAAATGGTATGGATGTAGTGTTCGTCCGGTGAAGAAGTAAAGGTAATATTATAAAAACAATAGAAAGTGTGTCGATTCAATGTTGGCGCACTTTTTTTGTATGTATTAGATGGCGATGTTTTGAGAGTGAAAATATAAAACAAAAAAGGAAACCGATTTCTCGATTTCCTTTTGTGAACTGGGCGGGAGTCGAACCCACAACCGCCTGATCCGTAGTCAGGGACTCTATCCAATTGAGCTACCAGTCCAACTGATTTCGAGTGCAAAGATACAGCTTTTTCTTAATCTGTCAACATAAAAATAAACTTTTTTTAAAATATTTTTAAGTCGTTGATTTATAGTTTTTAATAATGATAAAATTGCTGTTTTATTAAGGTTTTTCAAGAAAAAAGACATGTTTGTTGCTTTTGTTTATGATAAAAATATCACAAATCTCTCGCAAAGGCGCAAAGCAACGCAAAAAAATAACAAAAAATCTCTGCGATACTCTGCGTCTCTGCGAGAGAAAACCGCATACCCAAAGTCAGTTGTCAGTTGTCAGTTGTCTGTTGACCGTTGTCTGTTTACAAAAAAAAGACGCCATCTTTCAATGACGTCTCCTATATCTTGTTGTCTTGTTGTCCTGTAGTCTTGTAGTCTTGTAGTCTTACCAAACAACCGCATCTCTATGCAATGGCATTGTCATGCAGCGTGCGCCGCCGCCACCGCGTGAGAGCTCGTTGCCCTTGAACGCAACAACACAGTTCTTGTAATCGTCAACACTGACTTTTCCTGATGCTACGTCAGCAGCTGTCAAGACTTCAAAACCGTGTTTGTGGAGGTTTTCTATTGTGTTGTAGTTTCTTTCGTAACCTAAAATCTTGCCTGGAGCGAAGGTGAAGAAGTTGGAACCGCTGTGCCATTGTTCGCGGAGCATATTGTATTCGTCGTCGCCGCCACAGAAGATTGGCTCTAAGTCCATGCCGAGTTTTCTCAATGCCACGATGAGGTTTTCTTCTTCATAAACCTTGACCTCGCCATTTTCGAATATTTCGTAATGAACTGTTTTGTATTGTGGGTTGAGGATGACAGGCTTGAATGCCATGCATTTGTTAACATCCAACAATGTGAATACCATGTCGAGGTGGATGAATGACTCTGGCTCTAATGGTAATTGTTGTGATATAAGATGTCTGTGTCCGCCTTTTGTCTTAAGATGTTCAACCATTGCCTTGATGCCTTCTTCGCTTGTTCTTGCGCCGCATCCGCTTAAGATGATGTCGTGGCGTGCTATCAAGACGTCGCCGCCTTCAACTCTTCCGATTCCGTTTGGAGCATATTGCTCTACAGGATTGACGGTCTTTACGTCGAAAATAGGGGAGTTGTTGTAGATAGCTTGAAGGAGGATGCTTTCTCTGTCGCGAACAGTCGTTGCCATCTTGCTAATCATGATGTTGTCGTACATAGTGAATGACGCATCTCTCATGAAGAAGAAGTTTGGTGCAGGTGGCAATATATATCTTTCTTTGAAGCTGTCGTTTTCGAGACCTTCAATGAATGCTTTTGCTAATTCTGTGTTTGATAATTTATTTAACTCGTCTTTGAGGAACTCTACGTTTTCTCTCTTGCAGATTTTCTCTACGAGTTCGTGTTTCAATTCTTGGTTTTTGAGGATGTCTTCAAGGAGTTCTCTAACAGTAAGGACGTTAGTGACTTTTCTTAAAGTGCCTTCGAAATCTCTATAGTCGTTATAAGCTTCGCGTTGGTTTAACATGTCGCTGAACAGAAACTTATGAGCGTTTTCTGGTGTCATGTGCTCGATTTCCAGACCTGGAGCATGAAGCAATACGCAGTTTAATTTGCCAATTTCTGATTCAACACATGGTTTTATAATACATCGGGAATAATCCATAAAAAAATAATTCGTGAAACAATAGAAAAAGACCTTTTAGGGTCTTTTCGTTATCGTGTGCAAAATTACATTTTTTTAACCAAAGAAACAAATTGTATTTCAAAAAAATTATTCATCATATAAGTCGATGAATTCGTATCCGTTACCCATAGTGTCGAGGAACTTTATCAAATCGTCTTTGCTTATCACGCAAGTGGCTGTGTTGTCGTTGGGGTGGAAACTCAGTTTTTCGGCTTTGAGAAGATTTTTGTCGATATAAAGATATACGTGCTTCTCCTCATCGTTGATGATTCCGAAAGGCGATACGCTGCCAGGCTTCAGCCCAAGATATTTATCCATTCTTGCTTCAGATGCGAAACTTAACTTGCCTTGCTTGAGTCTTTGTTCAAGGTCGTGTATGGCGAGTTGTTTCATGCAATGGAAGATGACGAGGTAATGTCTGTTTCCCTTATGATTTCTGAAAAATAAGTTCTTGCAATGTGTAGAGTCGAATTCTTTCCAGTAGTTGAGCGCTTCTTCAATTGTTGGAATAGGAGGGTGGAAGTGAATGTCGAAAGGTATCTCTAACTCGTTTAATTTATCTACTACTTTCTGTTGTCTTTCTGTGAGTTGCATTTCTTTTAAAAACTAGTAGAGACGCATCAATATATCCTGCAATAAAACATATTGATACGTCTCATAAATTATATTCATTCAATTATCTATAAGAGACGCATCAATGTTTGTTAATATGCAGGAAACATTGGTACGTCTCTACATTTTTATTTGTTAAAAATATCCTTGATTCCGCCTAATGAAGCGAGCATATTTGATGCTTCGTATGGCATATAGATGGTCTTGTTGTCTTTGCCGCTGACCATTTGTTCTAATGTCTGGATGTATTTTGTTGCCAAGAGATATGATGCTGGGTCTGTCTTGGTGTTTTTGATTGCTTCTGCTATCATTGCAATTGCTTGTGACTCAGCTTCTGCTTGTAAAATCTTAGCCTTTGCTTCACCTTCTGCCTTGAGAAGTACTGCTGCTTTTTCTGCTTCAGCATTGTTGATTTGTGATGTCTTTTCACCTTCTGACTTCAAAATTGCTGATGTCTTTTCACCTTCGGCTTTCAAGATTTCAGCACGTCTGTTACGTTCTGCCTGCATTTGTTTTTCCATTGCGATGCGTACTGACTCAGGAGGTGTTATGTCTTGTAACTCAACGCGGTTCACCTTGACGCCCCATTTGTTTGTAGCGTCATCTAACACAGCGCGAAGTTTAGCGTTGATGGTGTCGCGTGATGTTAATGTCTCGTCTAATTCCAACTCACCGATGACGTTACGGAGTGTTGTCTGTGTGAGCTTTTCGATAGCGACAGGAAGGTTTTCGATTTCGTAAACTGATTTGATTGGGTCAACGATTTGGAAATATAAAAGCGCGTTGATTTCTGTGGTTACATTATCTTTTGTGATAACGTTTTGTTTTGGGAAGTCATAGACTTGCTCTCTGAGGTCGATGCTGCTTGTCATGTAAGATCTGCCTCTTTGGTCTCTGACTGCTATGGCTTTAGGGCGGTCGATGATAGGCCAGATGATGTTAAGACCTGCTGGAAGTACGCCGTGAAACTTACCGAGTCGTTCGATGACTTTTGTCTCTGACTGTGGAACGACTTTCAATCCATTCAAAGCAAATATTATTACAATAAGTGCGATGATTCCGAAGATAATTAATGAGCCCATAATGTTTATTTTTTAACGGTTAATATAATGCTTTCGTTTGATAATATCGTGACTTTTTCCCCGACTTCAGCCTCGCTGTCGTCTTCCATGCGTGCTTTCCAGTCGTCGCCATCAATCTTGACGCGTCCGTATCCGTCTTTCTCTATTCTCTCTGTTACCACAGCCTTGCGACCGATTAGGTTGTCCATGTTGGTTGTCACACTCTTGTTGGCTTTCTTGTCCATGAGTCTTAAAACAAAAGGACGAACGAAGATGAATGCGAGGAACGTTCCTATTGCAAACAATCCGACTTGCCATGCTGTTGATAATTCAAATGCTGAACCTACTGCAGAGAACAAACATCCTACAGAAAGACAAGCTATTGCGAAACCGCTGGTGCAGATTTCGATGATAAAGAATACTAGGGCTGCAATGACCCAATAATGCCAAATTTCCATGATATATTTGTTTAAAGTTTAAAGCTTAATGTTAAAGGTGTAGAATATAGGTTAGTTTATTCTAGAGTTCTAAAATTTTAGAATTTTAAAGTTCGTAATAAGTATCGCAAATTTAAAATAAAATTATTGAAAAAACAATGGAAAAAATTAAAATTTTGAACTAAGAACTAAGGCTGTTGAACTTTGAGCTCTGACAGCTAATTCTTAATTTTCTTGTAGTCTTGTGGTCTTGTTGACTTGTAGTCTTTATTTTGGGCGTTCCGGCGAAGCCGTCGGGCTTTCCGCTATATCTTTTTCCGCTTCGCTCCAAAAGGATGCCGCTCCAATCCCTAACGCATTGGAGGCTACTATTTCCAAGGTGCTCACACAAAATAATAATTCCTAATAAATCAGACGTGTCAATGTGTGTTTATTTTTTAGGTAACATTGACGCGTCTCTACAAATTTTCAACTTTCAACTACTGATTGCTGACAACTGACCGCTGATAGCTCATGGCTCACAGCTTCAAAACACTTCTCGTATAAGATTCCTCGCATTTCATCAAATCTTCTGGTGTTCCTTCAAAGACGAGATTGCCGCCTTTGTCGCCGCCTTCTGGTCCGAGGTCGATAATCCAGTCTGCCGTCTTGATGACGTCAGGGTCGTGCTCTATGACGACGAGCGAGTGTCCGTTGTTAATCAATGCTTCAAAGGCTTTTAACAATTTGTTTATATCGTGGAAATGAAGTCCCGTCGTAGGCTCGTCGAATATAAATAAGGTAGGTTTTTCGTTGGTTCCATTGATAAGGAACGAGGCAAGTTTGATACGTTGTGCCTCACCGCCACTCAATGTCGATGATGGCTGTCCCGCTTGGAGGTAGCCTAGTCCTACGTCTTGTAAAGGCTTCATCTTCGCAATGATACGTTCGATAATAGTCTTGAATTCACCTTCTTTGTTTTCTTCAAAAAATGCCACGACTTCATCGATGCTCATGTTCAAGACGTCGCTGATGCTCTTGCCTTTGTACTTGATTTCCAATGCTTCTTCTTTGTAGCGGCTTCCGTTGCAGACGTCGCATTTAAGATAGATGTCGGCCATGAACTGCATCTCTACTTTCAATGTGCCGCTGCCTTGACAGTTGTCGCAGCGACCTCCGGCTACGTTGAACGAGAAATATCCTGGCTTCAAACCTCTGTTCTTGGCGAGTTTCTGCTCAACGAAGAGTTGTCTTATCTCATCAAAAGCTTTTACATAAGTCACGGGATTTGAACGTGATGACCTCTCGATAGGATTCTGGTTGATATATTCGACGGCTTGTATCGCCATCAGGCTGCCTTGTATCTTGCCGAAAGAACCGACCTTGTCTGATGTTCCTTCAAAATGTTTCTTCAACGACTTATAAACGATGTCATTGACTAATGTCGATTTTCCTGAGCCGCTGACGCCAGTCACGACAGTCAATATATTTAAAGGTATCTTGACGTTAATGTTTTTTAAGTTATGCTCCATGCAGCCGACAAACTCGATGGCGTTGTTCCACTTGCGACGTCGTGTCGGGACGGGGATTTCCTTATCTCCAGAAATGTATCTCGCCGTCATAGACGCCACGGGGGTGACGTCTCTACATTGATTCATCATATCCTCAATCGTTCCTTCAAAAACGACTTCACCGCCATTGACGCCTGCGTATGGTCCTATGTCGATGATATGGTCTGCGCTGCGTATTATCTCTTCGTCGTGTTCAACCACGATGACGGTATTTCCGATGTCGCGCAGTCTTCTCAACACTTTGATAAGTCGCTGCGTGTCACGTGAGTGCAAGCCGATACTTGGTTCGTCTAAGATATAAGTCGAACTTACTAAGCAACTTCCCAAAGAAGTCGCAAGGTTGATTCTCTGTGACTCGCCGCCTGATAATGTGTTAGCTGCACGGTTTAATGTGAGATATTCCAAACCTACTTCAATCAGGAAGTTAAGGCGATTTCTGATTTCTGTGAGAAGTCGTTCTGCAATGTCGTGTTCCGTCTTGCTTAATACGAGTTCGTCAAAAAATATCTTGAGGTTTGCCAATGACATCTCGCATAATTCAGTGATGCACTTGCCGTTTATTTTAACGTAATTGGCTTCTTTTCTGAGACGTGTTCCGTTGCATTCCGGACATACTGTCTTGCCGCGATAGCGTGACAACATCACACGATATTGTATTTTATATGTCTGAGATTCAACTTCTTTGAAGAAGTCGTTGATGCCTCCGAAATATTTGTTGCCTTTCCAAAGAATGTCTTTTTGTTCCTTTGTAAGTTCATAATAAGGCTTATGGATAGGGAAGTCGAAATGACGTGCGTTCCTGATTAACAAGTCTTTCCATGCGCTCATTTTGTCGCCGCGCCAGCAAGCCACAGCGTTGTCGTAAATAGATAACGATTTATCCGGAATGACGAGGTCAGGGTCGATGCCTATTATGCTGCCGAAGCCTTCGCATTTCGGACAAGCTCCGTAAGGATTGTTGAAAGAAAAAAGATGAGTCGTCGGCGTCTCGAAAGTGATGCCGTCGGCTTCAAAACGCGACGAGAACAGATGTTCTGTTTTATTCTCGCCATCATCAACTAAAATGATACAGCTGTCGTTCCCTTCGTAAAAAGCGGTCTGAATAGAATCTGAAATCTGAGGGATGTTGTCAGAAGTCTTGTCGTTGACTTTCATCCTGTCAATCATGATTCTTACATTATTAATATTAGAGAAGTCTTTACCTTTGAGATAATCCTCTATTCTGACCATTTTGTCGTCGATGAGAAGACGGTTGAAACCTTGTTGGAGCAAGATGTTAAGATGCTCTTCGGCTGTTCTTCCTTCAGGTAATAATATTGGAGACAAGATATAAACGGCGCTACCTTTTTGTTCCAGGATGAAATCAATAACGTCGTTGATTTGGTGGCGTTTCACTTCGACGCCTGAGATAGGAGAGAAGGTGCGGCCTATTCTTGCGTAAAGAAGCTTGAGATATTCGAAAATCTCGGTGCTTGTTCCCACCGTCGAACGAGGGTTGCTCGAGTTGACTTTCTGCTCAATCGCGATGGCAGGAGAGAGACCGGAGATGAGGTCGACATCGGGTTTTGTCATACGACCTAAAAACTGACGAGCGTATGCACTCAGACTCTCCACATAACGACGCTGACCTTCGGCATAAATAGTGTCGAAAGCCAATGACGACTTGCCTGAACCAGACAATCCCGTTATGACGACGAATTTATTTTTAGGAATGCTTAAACTTATGTTTTTTAAGTTGTTAACCCTTGCACCTTGTATGTCGATATATTCTAGCTTCTTCATTAATTCAATAAAATTTTACGCCGATAAAAAAGTTTACGAATTTACAAAAAAATGTTGGTCCGTAAAGAAAAGTTTTTTATATTTGCAGAACTTTCTACGAAAGAATTTTGAAATTATTGTATAACTAAAAAATAGGAGACGCACTATCGATTAAACTTTACTCTTTAATTATAAAAAAGAGAATAAATGATAGAAATATTAAGTGACAAGCAATTAGTCGACAGTTACAGAAACGGTAACGTCGCTAGTTTTGAATTGTTGGTAGAGCGTCATCAAAACAAAGTTTTTTCATACATATTATCACTTGTCAGAGACAGACAACTTGCTGATGATATTTTCCAAGACACATTCTTAAAGATTATACGCACAATTAAAGCTGGTGCTTATAAAGAAGAAGGTAAGTTCATACAATTCGCTATGCGTATTGCGCATAACCTTATAATCGACCATTTCCGCAAGTCGAAGCGCCTTCCAATGGCTGATGCCGTTAATAAAGAATATGACTTGATTGACAATGCTAAAATCACAGACCTTTCCATAGAAGACAAGATGGTGACAGAGCAGGTCTATGACGATATCCGCAAGATGATAGATTTCCTTCCTGAAGAACAGAGAGAAGTGCTGAATATGAGAATGTATGCCGATATGTCGTTCAAAGAGATTGCTGACGCTACTAACGTAAGCATTAACACTGCTTTAGGAAGAATGCGTTACGCCATCATCAACCTTAGAAAAATGGCGAAAGAGAATAATCTTACACTTACTGTAAATAATTTTTAAGTGTGATAAAATAAAGTGAGATTTTGTTGCGTTAAGTAGGCATAATGAAAATTAAATTTGCCTATGGATATAAAATCTACACTTTATTTTACAACAGAGAACACATTAGAAAACCAAATCAGAAAGACTCTTAACGAGACTTACGCCAACGAGAAACCAAGCAAGAAAACCCTAAACGCAATCATGAGCTTCGCAGCATCATACGACTGCGTTGACACTAAGATTGGTAAAGTGGATATAATGTTTAATTAAAGACACAAAGTCGCAAAGACACAAAGTCGCAAAGAGTGTGACTCTGTGTCTTTGAGTCTCTGTGTCTTTGAGTCTTTAAGTATGAGCCGCGGTTTTGTAAAAGAAGGCGATCAGGAAGAAGTTCCTATGATTTTGCCGAGGGCGTTTCTGCCTTCTGGTGTGACGAATTATGTGACGCCCGAGGGTCTGCGTCTTCTTCATGACGAGATGGAAAGTCTCAAAGAAGAATGGACTGCCGCAGGCTCTAATTATATAGCCAAAAACTATCTCGACGCCAAGATGCGACTTCTCTCCGAACGCATCAGCAGCGCCGTTGTGGTCGACACCACTAAAGCCAATCCCGATGTGGTGAGTTTCGGGATGTACGTCAGATACAACGACAAGACCATCCGTATCGTCGGCGTTGACGAAGCCGATGCCTCCAAAGGACTGATATCATTTTTATCTCCAATAGCCAAATCTTTGATAGGGAAGAAGAAAGGCGATAAGTTTGAAATTAAAGTACCACGAGGAACAGAGACGATTGAAATACAGGAAGTAGCAACTTTTTTAGGAATACAAGAACTCAGGAATTCGGGAAATGAAAGACAACAAGACTGCAAGACAACAAGACAACAAGCGGTTGTTGAAAGAAATGAAGAATTGACAATATCAACCACAGTTGCGGTCGCTGAGACTGTTGAAGTGGTGTCTGATATCCACGAAATAGCACGAATAGAACACGAAAAGATAGGGTCATCTGATATCCACGAAATAACACGAATAGAACACGAAAAGATAGAATCGTCAGGTAGAGACGTCACTCCTGTGGCGTCTTCAAATGAAAATTCCTGCAAAAGTTCAACGGCCAACAGCCAACAGCCAAAGTTCACACCCCAAGACGCTCCGACGGATTTCCTGCCGCTTGTCAACGAGCAAGGCAATATCGTCGGTCGTGCGCTTCATTGTCAGATACATAATGGTAATAAGGTGTTGCATCCGGCAGTGCATCTGATTGTCAGCAATACGAACAAAGAAACAGTAGGAAAATACTGCTGGCATGTAGCATTTGGCGAGACAGCCGAGAAGACCTTGAAACGTAAGATAGCCGACATCACATCCGGCAGCATAAAACCAAAATTCAAGAAACAATACCTACGCGAAGACAAGAACGAGAAAGAGCTTGTCTATGTCTTCACCGCCACCTTCGACGGAGATATTTTGCCATCGCCAGATGACAAGGAATGGGAGAGGATTTTTGAGAGGAGTTTTTGAAGACTACAAGACTACAAGACAACAAGACCACAAGTTTTTTTAGTTAAGAATTATTTTTGTTCTGAGTCTTGAGCTGTGAGCGATGAGCAATAAATAATTCCTTTGCGTTTCTCTGCGTCTTTGCGAGAAGATTTTTTAAAGTCAACAAGACTACAAGACCACAAGACTACAAGTTTTAGTTAGGAATTAGGAATGAAATTTAATTTCCTTAATTCCTTAGATCCTCAGTTCCTCAAATCCTCAGTTCCGCGTTAATCAGATTCACCACAACCTTAACCATCACATCTTTCTCTTCTGGACGACTTTCTGCAATCATCAGAGTGATAGCGACTAAAGTGCCATTACTAATTCGTTTGGAACCATCAGAATTGTATAAAATGCCATTATTCTGCATAAACCAGAGAAATAAAGTCGCAGCAATACGTTTGTTGCCATCGCTAAAAGAATGGTTCTTAGTCACTAAATAAAGCAACATTGCAGCTTTCTCTTCAACGGAAGGGTAGAGGTCAACACCATCGAAAGTCTGATAAATCTGTCCGATAGAGCTTTTGAAAGAATCGTCTTTCTCATTTCCGAACAACCAGCCGCCGCCGAACTTTTCTTTAAGATTATGAATAGTTAAAATAGCATTGTCGTAAGTAACGATGAATTTATTTTCATAAGTCGTTTTCTCGATTTTAAGTTTTTGATAATCGTATTTATCAAGAGTATCAAGCGCATAAGTGTAATCTGTCACTACACTTATCAAATCCAGATTTTCTTTGTTTGACAATTCCGGTTGCGAACTAATTGTGCGACCGAGAATATGAACCAATTGAGACAATTCCTCATATTTTCTCTGGGTTATTTTATCATTGATAGCATAACCTTTTATCAGATATTCCTTAAGAATTTTATTGGCCCAGATTCTGAATTGAGTGCCACGTTTGGAATTAACTCTATAACCAACAGATATAATCATATCTAGATTATAGTAAGGTATTTTGCGAGTGACTTTTCTGAAACCTTCATCTTGAACCTGTGCAAAAAATGCACAAGTTGATTTTTTATCAAGTTCTTCTGTTTTGTAGATATTCTTAATATGTCTAGATATAGATGTTCTATCTGTTTTGAACAACTCCGACATTTGTTGTTGCGACAACCAAACAGTTTCCCCTTGAAGATTTACGTTAATTCTGGTGTTGCCATCTTCCGATTGATAGATGACAATATCACCATTGTGATTTGTGATGTTTTTCATAATATCTTGGTATTTTAAAGTTTTGGATTCTCATCTGCCTTCGGATGTCAACAGACTTCGTTCACGGTGCCTGAGCCTGTCGAAGGCAATTCCTTTGCGTTCTCTGCGTCTTTGCGAGAGGATTTGGGGAACGAGTTTTGGGTTTAAGAGTCGTTGTCTCCGAGTCCCTTCTCGATATCTTCGATACTTGGCAAAGTGCTTTTGAAATCTTTCGGAAATAATTTTGACAACTCGTATTCTGAAACTCCCAATGGATTATTATATCCTTCAAGAGCATAATGAGCCATCACCTCATCCTTATCCTTACAAATCAGCAAACCAACAGTGGGATTGTCGCCATCTCTTTTCAGAATGTGATTAGCACACGAGACATAACCACTTAGCTGACCTAAAAACGATGGCTCGAATTTCTTGGTTTTAATTTCAATGACGACATAACAATGTAAGTGAGTGTTGTAGAAAAGCATATCGGCAAACATTTCTGTGTATCCTACTTCTATGCGATATTCTCTTCCCATATATGCAAAGCCATTACCTAATTCTATGAGAAAATTCTCAATGTTTTTAATAAGAGCATCTTTTAATTCTTTTTCGTTATAACGCTCCGTAAGT